>JALCUE010000001.1 GCA_022655215.1 Atopobiaceae bacterium
CCCGGCGGACGTCCTGCTCGAGCACTACGGGCTCGACGGCGCGGGCATCGCCCGCCAGGTGGAGGACTTCCTGGCGTAGGGCGAGCCCCACGTCTCCCGGAAACCCACGCGGTCCCGCAGGTCGTCAAGCCTGCGGGGCCGCGTCCGCTCTCTCGGGACCTCGCCTTCCGGGAGAGGTTACGCGTCCTTGCGACCGAAGAAGGCCACGCCTATGGCGCCCGGCCCCACGTGCGTGCCGATGGTCGAGCCAACCGAGTAGGACGGGACCTCGTCCGTGCCCTTCTCCCAGAGGTGACGGCTGTCGTCGACGTACTTGGCGAGCATACGCTCGGCCGTGCCGCTGTAGCCCACGGCGTAGGGGAGGGAGAAGTCGATCCCGCCGGCCTTCTCGACCTCCTGGCTCAGCAAGTTGCGGGCGTTCTTCGAGCCGCGGGCCTTGCCCAGCACGCCCACCGCCCCCTCACTGATCGACACCACGGGCTTGATCGAGAGGACCGAGCCCACCATGCCTGCCGCCGCGGAGATGCGGCCGCCTCGACGCAGGTACTCGAGCGTGTCGAGACACGCGAGCACGCGGATGTCATGCCGCTGGCTCTCGAGCGCGTCCGCGACCTCGTCGAGCGTGGAGCCCCCGTCCACCATCCGCGCGGCCAGCTCGACCAGGATCCTCTCGCCTATGCTGGCGCTCCCGCTGTCCACCAGACGGCAGGTGACGTCGACCTGCGACATCGCGGCCTCCGCGCTCTGGTTGGTGCCCGACAGGTCCGCCGCCACGGTGATGACCAGGGCCTCGTCGCCGGCGTCGCGGCACTCCTCCAGCGCCTGCTCGAACTGATAGGGGGTGACCTGGCTGGTCTTGGGCAGGTCGTCCCCCTCCACGAGCATCTCGTAGAAGCGCTCGTGCGTGAGCTCGACGCCGTCGAGGTAGGTCGTGGTGCCGAACGTTATGGAGAGGGGCAGCACGGTGACGCCCTCGATCTCATGAGGGAGGATGTCGGACGCGGAGTCCGTGATGATGCGGATCGCCATGGGAATCGCTTTCGTCGTGGGCCGACAGTGGCCTCCCATCCTACGTCAGGGCGCGTGGGCGTGGGTCTCACGATGCCGGGGTGCCTTACCAGGCGGCGTACTTGACGTTGTCGAGCGACCAGTGGACGTCGCGGATGTAGTCCTGGAGCGCGGCTCCGTCGCCCTGCTCGAACAGGGCTACGATCTTCCTGTGCTCCTCGTTGGCGAGGCGCATGTTGGCGATGGACTCGTCATCCGCGTGCAGGTACGAGCGCTTGGACAACACCTGGCCGAGGGAGACGAGCTCGCCTTTGAGCCTCTCGTTTCCGCACCTCGCCACGTACGTGTCGTGGAACTCGTGTTGGAGGTCGTAGTACCTCTCGGTGAGGCCACTGTCGAGTGCCAGGTCCATCGACTCGCAGAGGAACCTCATCTGTCTCAGGACCTCCGCGTCCATCCGTGGGAGGGAGAGCAGGGCGGCGCGTCCGTCGAGCGGTCCGAGTATCTCGAACACCTCGCGTGCCTGCGTCTCGTCGAACCCGCTCACGCGATAGCCACGTCTGGGGACGCTCTCGAGGTACCCGTCGCTCTCCAGCTGGCTCAGCGCCTCGCGCACGGGGGTGCGGCTCACGTCGAGCGCGGAGCAGACCTGGAGCTCGACCACGTGGTCTCCCTGGGCGAGCTCGCCCGACATTATCCGTGCGACCACGTAGTCGTAGACCTGCGCCTTGAGCGGCTTGAAGTCGACCATGGAAGGTGCCTCCCCGAACGTCTCGACGATGCCTTGATTGCTCTTATGTATACATAGCATACATCAAGTCCACAGAGTACGAGACGACATGCATCACATGTCTAGCACCATTTACGACGAAGATTCTACCGTTCGCAACGATGTCCGCTCATCCCCTCATTCCAGATTGTATACAGAATACAACCCGTTGGAAGACGTCCCGAGAAGAGGGGCGTCAGAGGAAGGAAGGTCCGTCCATGGCAAGCAACTTCACGCATGCGATCGTCCGCCGCCCGTCCCACTCGGTCTGCGATGGCCTCACCACGTCAGACCTGGGCAAGCCCGACTACGAGCTCGCGCTCAAGCAGCATGACGACTACATCGAGGCCCTCAAGCAGGCTGGCGTCGAGGTCACGGTCCTGCCCGCGCTCGAGGACCATCCCGACTGCGTCTTCGTCGAGGACACCGCGGTCATCACGCCGAGCGGTGCGATCATGGACCGTCCCGCCGACCCCACCCGTACCGCCGAGGCCGGCCTCATGCTCCCCACGATCCGCGAGTTCTTCCCTGACGAGAAGATCAAGCAGATCACGGAGCCCGGCACGCTCGAGGGTGGCGACGTCATGATGGTGGGCGACCACTACTACGTGGGCCACTCCAAGCGCACCAACGACGAGGGCTACAGGCAGTTCGCCGGCTTCCTCACCGAGTGGGGCTACACCTCCGAGCAGGTCCCCGTGACCAACATCCTCCACCTCAAGACCGGCGGCACCTACGTCGAGGACGGACACCTCCTCGTGAGCGGCGAGTTCAAGGCCGCCCCCCAGTACCGTCGCGGCCAGTTCTCCGACGTCTTCGAGGTCCCCGACGAGGAGGCCTACGGCGCCGACTGCGTCCGCATGAACGACAAGGTGATCATGGCGGCGGGATACCCGACCGTGAAGGGCCAGCTCGAGAAGTGGGGCTACGACATCATCGAGGTCGAGATGAGCGAGTTCCGCAAGATCGACGGCAGCATCACCTGCCTCTCGCTTCGCTTCTAGAAAACCGTGTCCCCGGGGGCCGCGTGCGCGCGGCCCCCGGGAGCGTCCCATGGAAGGGGCACTCATGGCAGACAGCACTGCCGAGGTCGAGAACAAGAAGGGAATCGGCCTCTTCGGTCTCATCGGGCTCGTCGTCAGCTCCTGCATCGGTACGGGCGTGTTCGCCCTCACCGGCCAGCTGGCATCCGTCGCCTCGCCCGGCGGCGTCCTCGTGTCGTGGCTCGTCGTGGGGTGCGGGTTCCTCGCCCTCGCCCTGTCCCTCAACAACCTCGTGTCCAAGAGGCCCGAGGCAAGCAGCATCTACGCCTACGCGAGGGACGGCTTCGGGTCGTTCTCGGGCTTCGTGTCAGGCTGGGGATACTGGCTCTCCGCGTGGCTCGGCAACGTCGCCTTCGCGACGATCATCGCCTCCACGCTGGGCTACTTCTTCCCCTACTTCCTCCCCGGCAACAACATAGGCTCGATCATCATGGGCTCCGTCATCAACTGGGTGCTCGTGCTGCTCGTCATCAGGGGAGTGGAGAGCGCCTCCCTGCTCAACGCCCTCATCATGGTGGTCAAGGTGGCCGCACTCGGCATCTTCATCATCTTCGGCCTGTTCATGTTCAAGGCTGGCATCTTCACCGCCGACTTCTGGGGCAACGTCCACGACGCAGCCGTCGCGGCGGGCACCCTGGGGACGGACGCCGTGCCTCTGGGTGACCTCGCCACGCAGGTCAAGAGCTGTCTCATCACCATGATGTGGGTCTTCATCGGCATCGAGGGCGCCAGCGTCGTCACCTCCCGTGCGAGGAAGCGCTCGCAGGCCGGCACGGCCACCGTCATCGGCCTTGTCATGGTCGTGGCCATCTACCTGGGCGCATCCCTGCTTCCCTACGGCTTCATGTCGTACACGGAGGTGGCGCAGCTCGACTACCCCGCCGTCCTCTACGTCTTCGAGAAGATGGCACCCGGATGGGGCGGCGCCTTCATCGCGATCTCGATGCTCATCTCAGGCTTCGGCTGCTGGCTCTCGTTCACGCTGCTTCCCGCCGAGATAACCAAGGACATGGCCAACGACCATCTCCTCGGTTCCTGGTGGTCCAAGCTCAACGGCCACGGTGCGCCCGTGAACTCCCTCATCGCCGTGGGCGTCTGCACGCAGCTCTTCATGCTCACGCTGCTGCTCACGGAGGACGCGTACAACTTCGCGCTCTCCCTGTGCACCGTCTCCATCGCGATCACCTGGGCGCTCGCCGCCGCCTATCAGCTCAAGCTCTCGGTCCAGCTGCATGAGGGGGCCCAGATCGCGATCGGCGTCGTGGCCACGGCGTTCCTCGTCGTGGGGACCATCCTCAGCGGTTGGCAGTACCTGCTCCTGTGCTGCCTCGGCTACGTCCCCGGCATCTTCTTCTACGCGAGGGGCCGCAAGGAACATGACGAGAAGACCTTCGAGAGGTCCGACTATCCCATCGTCGCCCTCGTCGTCATCTGCGCCGTGGTGTCGATCGTGCTTCTCGCCACCGGCCAGATCGGCGTCTGATACAGGAACCACTCCCACTCTGACGGGCGAGAGGGCCGAAGCGACGACGTCGCCGAGGCCCTCTCGCCCGTCTCGACCAGGTCTTGCCCTTCCCTAGACCGCATCCTTCCAAGGGCGGTCCGCGCAGTCGTCCGTGAAGTAGAGGCTCAGGTCAGCGCCGCCGGATATGCCCGACACGCTGCCGCTCTCCGAGTACTGCCACATGCAGAAGTCGAACTGCCCGGCAGGAACGGTGGTCTCGTACTCGGCGTACCAGACGGGGTAGGAGGAGAGCCGCGTGAGGTCCACGCGGGCGATGTCTCCGCCGTTGCCGTAGATCATCGGCTTGTATCCCGCGTCCGCGACGCGCTTGCAGAAGACGCTCGCGTTGCTCGTCGCCTGGTCGACGGTGAGGTCGGCCGCCCTGGTGCCGGGGGTGCCTGCGGGCTCGAGGTCGTAGACGAGGGGGAGGTCCAGGGAGTCGCCTCCCAACGCGTCGAGGGCGAAGCCGGCCTCCTCGTCCGCCTCGGAATCGCTTATGGCCTGGCTGAACATGTAGGCGCCCACCTGGAGGCCCACGGCCTTGGCGCCGGCGAGGTTCAGCTTGAAGCGCTTGTCGGCATGGACCGACCCCTCCGACGTGCCGCGATACCCGATGCGCACGATCGCGATGTCGATCCCGTCCTCGGCCACGGAGAGCCAGTCGATCGCTCCCTGGTGGTCGGACACGTCGACGCACGTCTTGGAGCAGACCTTCCCGCCCTCGACGTAGGTGGCGCGTCCGGCGTCGTCGAACGTGATGCCCGAGAGGTCGTAGGGGCTCACGTACGCGGGCGTGCTCGCGGCCGTGTCGTCCGTCGTGTCGGGGCTCGCGCAGGCCGAGAGGAGCCCGCCGCAGCACAGACCCGCCGCGCCGAGGCCGACGCCGGCCAGGAACCCTCTTCTGCTCATAGTCATCATGTGGACAACCCTACCAGAGCGGGGCGCGGGCCGTGTGGGTATGGCCGGGCCGTGTGGGCATGAGGTGTGCGCTGCCGGCGTCGCCCGGGTCTGCTCGGGTGTGCTCACCCAGGACCTGCTCGGCTTGGGCCTTCGTCGCTACTGAGGGAGGCTGACGGTGGAGTTGTACCAGCCGGTTCCCTGGACGACCATGCCGAGGTCGGTGACGTCGACCTTCCCGCTCGCGTCGGGGTTGGTCGTGGAGACGAGGTGCGTGCCGTACGACTTCGCGATTCCCGTCGTCCCGGCCCAGTTGAGCGCGAGTGCGCCGCTGCCGTCCGCCAGGGGCCAGACGACCTCGTAGCTGTGAGGCTCCCCGAGCACGGACGAGGAGTATCCCGTGGCCGTCATGTCGTCGAGCGAGACGATCGTGTAGACGATGCTCTCGTTGTTGTCGCCGACCTGCTGGATGAGGACGAGGCCTGCGTCCTCGTTCGTGAAGGCGGCGCCGTTGATGACGGAGTTCTGCCCCTGCGAGAGGACCGTGGCCGTCGAGACCTTCGTGAGGCCCTGGCCGATGGAGTAGCGCGTGATGTCGAACGACGCGACGTTGTCCACGTTGTTGCCCTCGCGGTTGGGGATGACGATGAGGTCTCCCTTGTAGAGGCGCAGGATGAGGTCCGTCGACGTGTCGAGGCTCGACGTGATGTCCGTCTGCTCGCCCACCTTGCCGCCGGTGATGCCCACCACCTGGTAATGCCAGCTCCCGTACGTCCCCGTCCTCGTCACGAGATGGTCGGAGTCGCCCGCGAGCAAGCCCGTGCCCTCGAACAGCGTGGTCCTCTCGCCCGTCCCGAGGTCGATGGAGCAGACGCTCGACGCCGAGGAGTTGATGACGGATGCCGTGGAGGTGCCGCGGCAGGAGTCGCTCGCGGTGAACCAGAGATGGTCGTCAGACACGCAGAAGGTGCGGGGCCGGAAGTCGAGACCGTCGCTCGTGACTTCGTAGCAGGAGTCATCGGCCAGCTGGCGCGCGTTCGAGCCGTCCAGGTCGCACACGGATATCCCCGTGCCCTGGACGGTGGCGATGTATCCCTCCTGGCGGGTCGAGGAGGTCGAGCGGGGCGTGTAGTAGATCTTGTCGTCCACGATGCAGAAGCTGTCGGCGGCGACGGGCAGCTCGATCGCCGTCGCGTTCGTGCCCGAGAGGGGGACGCAGGTGTAGAGGGTGCCCTCGTAGTCCTGGAACGAGGCGGACATGTGATGTGAGGTCGAGACGGTCTGCTCGGGGGTGGCCGCGGCCTCGCCCTGGCCCTGCTCGGCCGGCTGGGACTGCTGCTCGCGCTGGGGCTCGATCACGTTCGTGTAGACCATGTACGCCGCGAAGACGACAGCGGTCACGGCGACGACGACCAGGACCACGACCGCGGCCGCGGGGATGGTCTTGTGCGGGCGAGGCCTCTTGGCGGGGGCCTCTGTCGGCGCGGCGGTCCTCTCCGCGGCGGGGGACTCTGCCGGTGCGACGGTCTTCTCGGCAGGGGCGGCGGCGGGCGACGGCTCCTCGGGTGCGGTCGCGTCGACCTCGGCCCCGCAGCTCGTGCAGAACCTCGCTCCGTCCGGCAGCTTGCTCCCGCAGTTCCTGCAATACGCCATGGGTCCCCCTCGATCGTGTCCGTCGTCACGCGCATCTCGTCTTCAGGTGCGTATATGGTTCGGATTCTATTGCAACGGGACCCGCCGCGTGGGCGCGGGGCCGGTCACGGGGCGGGTCCGCGTCCGTTGCGGCCCGCTGCGGAGCGTCTGCGGCGGTGCCTTGGCCGACTTCCGCGCCGAGAGGTGCAAAAGAAGATGAATGGGGCCCGAAACGACGGTCGATTCGTCTTCTTTTGCACCTCTCGAGGCGTCTGGACGCCGTCTTCGGCCGTGGGGCCTCGAATCAGCTCGGCCCCCAGGCGTATCATCTGCTGGGTAGCCTATGTTCGTCCGAGACGTCCGTCTCGAGCGTCACCCCAGCGTGGAGGTGTCTGAACCCGCATGAGCATGTGCAAGCTGACCATCTGCTTCGAGGACCCGTTCTGGGTGGGGCTCGTGGAGACGGAGGACGACGGCACCTACAACGTCGCGCGTCACGTCTTCGGTGCGGAGCCCACGCAGCCCGAGGTGGAGGAGTTCGTGGCGCAGCATTGGAACGACCTGCGCTTCACGGCCGACCTCATGGTGGAGAAGCGCGGCGGCCACAAGATCAACCCCAAGCGCATGCGGCGCATCATCGAGCGCGAGGTCGCGGCGAACGCGCGCCGCGGCACGAAGGCACAGCAGGCCATCGCCGAGGATCGCGAGGCCAACAAGGCCGAGCGCGCCGCCGAGTCGAAGGCCCAGTGCGAGGCTCGCGAGAAGGCCGCCTACGAGCAGCGTCGCGCCAAGGCGAAGGCGAGGCACCGCGGCCACTGAGGGTTCGGTCGTCTCCGGTGGCCATGTGGGCGAGCGCATCTCCGTCGTGGCCGAGCAGCTCTAGAGCAGTGCCTCCACGGCGGGCTTGACCACGTCTTCCACGTCGGCGGTGGGCTCGAAGCGTGACACCACGTCGCCGTCGCGGTCGATGAGGAACTTGGTGAAGTTCCACTTGATGTCGGGAGACGCCTCCCAGTCGGCGTCGGCCTTGGAGAGGATGTCCACGAGGATGGGCGTGATCTTGTGGTCGGGGTCGAAGCCGGCGAAGCCCCTCTGTCCCTTGAGCCAGGTGTAGAGCGGGCTCTCGTTGGTGCCGTTGACCTCGATCTTCCCGAACTGGGGGAAGGTCACCCCGAAGCGGCCGGTGCAGAACGAGTGGATCTCGTCGGCGGTGCCGGGGGCCTGCTGTCCGAACTGGTTGCAGGGCAGATCGATGATCTCGAGGCCGCGGTCATGCTCGTCCTCATAGAGCCTCTGGAGGTCGGCGTAGGTGGGGGTGAAGCCGCATTCGGTGGCGGTGTTCACGACGAGGAGGACCTTGCCGCGGTAGTCGGCGAGGCTGACGTCGTGTCCGTCGCGGTCCTGGATGGTGAAGTCATAGATGGTGCTCATGGGTGCCTCCGTTGTCAGGTCTGTCGTCGCTTGTCTCTCTCGGCCATCCTATCCCTGCTCGTGCAAATATGCTACCTAATACATAGCAATTATGACGATGGCATGTGCGGAGGCAGGGAGGGTCCCGGACGATAAGGGTGAGCCGTTACCTGCGGTGCTCGGCGCGTCCCATGCGGCGACGTGCCAGGCAGGCCATGACGCCCAGGGCCACGAGGGCGATCATGACGATGACCCAGCCTGTGCCCATCCCGTCCACGCCACTCGTGACGGGCGCGACCTTGTCGTTCGTGAAGTCCACGCGGGTCTCGCCCTGAACGGTCGTGCCGGTGGCGGAGAGGGACGTGGCCGTGGTTGGGTCGGACCCCTGCACCGTGGTGGTCACCGAGGTGGTGTAGCCATCGAAGGCGGTCTCGCTCACCTTGTAGGTGGTCCCTATGGCGAGCCCGTCGACCTGCAGGTACTGTCCGTCCGAGAGCGTGAAGGAAGCGTCGCTGTACGCCGTCAGGGAGATCGGCCCCCCCACGGTGGTGCCGTCCGCGGCATGCACCTGTGCCGTCGCGCTGACCGAGAGACGTATGGTGAACGTGAAGGGCTGGGTCTTGTCGCCGTATGCCCCGGTCACGTTCTTGTAGACCTTGAGCTGGCCATCTCCGGTGTCGTAGGCGTTGCGGATCCTCCACGACCATGTGCCGTCGGCAGCCTGGATATGCTCGGGCGCGTAGACGCCGCTGCTCTGACCCGTGGCGTAGAGCGGCTCCGTCCAGTTCGTGGGGATGCTCGCCTTGTTCGGGTCGGCCGCCGTCGAGTCGAACACGAAGTGCCAGCCTCCCACCTCACGGATGTCGACGTGATTGGCGGGCTGATCGAGCTCGACCAGACGGAGGACGCCGTCGGGGACACCTCCCCCGGCGAGCGGGTCGCCGAAGTCCACCAGGCCGTTGGCATCGCTCGTGGCGATGGTGTCGCCGGCGGCGTCGACGGCGACCACCTTCCAGTGCTGGGTGTCAGCCGCGAGGGCGTCGTCGTCCAGGTAGGTCGAGAAGCTCTCCCAGCTCTCGTACTCCGCCTCCGTGCCCGTCCACTGGTACATGCGGAACCTCACGCCTGAGATGGGATCGAGCTCGAGGTTGTCCGACGTCTTGTAGAAGCTGAACGCCGTGGGCGGCTTGAAGTAGATGTAGGTGCTGAGGTCGGCATGGCCGTCGAGGGCGTTCGCGCCGATGTTCAGACCAGGCTGGCGGTCATCGTAGAAGTGGGTCCTCGCGGCCTCGGCGACCGAGGTCGACTCGGTGGTGCCGTCGGCCTCGTAGCCGCGAGCGAACGGCACGTAGGAGACGTGCTCGGCCGCGATGACGGTGACGCCCATCCGTGACGCGTCGTCGAGCGACCCGACCACCTTGATGACGCCCGCCTTCGAGGTGGTGTTGGCCGTTCTGAGCACGATGTTGGAGGGGTTGCCCGACCCATCGAGGTTGCCGGTCACGACGACCTTCCCGGAGACGGCGAGCTGATGCCCGTCCGCGACCTCGACCGCGCCCGAGTCGGCCGTGTCGACGCAGTTCCTGACCGTTACGTCGGTCATGGTGGCATCCTGCGAGAGACGCACCGCGGGTGCCGTCGCGCTCACGGAGCCGCCGTCGAACGTGAGGCCGCTCACGGTGTCGCCAGTGGTGGTGATGTCGAGCAGTGCGCCATCCGTATACGTGGACGCGCGGGTGATGGTGGCGGAGGTGGTCTCGTCCCCCGAGGGGAGGAAGGAGAAGGCACCGGTCACGGTCTGGGTGAGGGGTGCGGTCTCGATGGTGACGTCGGTCACGCCCGAGGGGAGCGTGGCGCACTCGGTGAGCTCATGGCTTCGGAACACCTGGATGACGTCACCTGTCTGGGCGGCGGCGCAGGCGTCGGCGAGGGAGTCGTAGGTGTCCACGAAGGCGCCGGCGCGGATGATCTGGCAGGTGCCCTTGCCCCAGACCACGACGTTCGTGGAGGTGTCGCGGGCCATGCCGTAGAGGGCGGCGTCGTCATCGTTCGTCAGGTGATACAGCCCGCTCACGCTGGTGGCCGTGGTGGCCTGCGTGATGGCGAAGGGGTTGGTCTGCTTCATGTGGTCGGTGCAGTAGACGCCCACGTCGGCGTTCGACGTGAGGTCTCCTCCCACGACGAGGCTGGTTGTGGTGGGAACCCACAGGTTCCTCGAGCCGGAGCCGTTCGTGTTCCCGGTGACCCGTGCGTCGCCGGAGACGGTCACGGTGCCAGCATTCTCAAGGTACACGCCCGCCCCACTGGTGCCGGTGCAGGTGTTCCCCGTGATGGATGAGCTGCCGTCCATGGTGAGGCTCGCGCCGCCGAGGAGGTGAACGCCTCCCGCGAGCGCTCTCGTGTCGGAGACGGAGTTGTCGGAGATGGAGGCGTTGCCCGTCATGGACAACACGTCCTTGCTCCCGACGAGACGGATCGCGCCTGCCCCTCCCGAGGCGGTGGTGGAGGTGTTGCCGGCGATGGAGGAGTCGCCGCTCATGTAGATGCTGCCCATGTTGGAGTGCGAGCAGATCGTGGCGGACTCCGCGCCAGTGGCCGTGCAGGTGTTGTTCGTGATCGAGGCATGGTCCTGCATCACGAGCTTGGAACCTGCGGCGCCGGCGCTGCGGAAGAAGATCGCGCTGGACGTGTTCGTTCCCACGTTGCCCGAGATGGACGAGTGGTCACACATGGTGAGGGTCGAGTTGTCGGCGATGTCGACCACGCCGGCGTCGGTGCCGACGCTGTTCGTTATGGCGCTCGTGCCCTTCATGGTCATCGACGCCCCGCCCTTGAGGCAGACTGCCGATCCCTGCTTGCTGTTGGCGCCCGTCACGGTCGTGTCCTGGAGGTTCGCGGTGGCTCCGTTCACGTAGACCAGGGCCGACTCTCCGTTCGACCCTCCGCCGTTGACCTTGCCGTTGCCGGTGAGGGTCAGGCCGTCGAGCGTGAGGGTGGCGCCATCGGTCACGGCGAAGCCACGGACGGTGGCGACCGTCCTCGAGAGGGTGGGGGTCGACCCTGTCGTCCCGCGGTAGGGCAGACCATCCGTGGCATCCTCCGCGGCCTTGGTTATGGTCACGTCCTTGCCTGCCGCCACGGTGTTCACGGATGAGAACTCATAGTTCTCCACGAGCATCTGGATGGTGGCCGTGCCGTTCGTGGGTATCGCGTCGATCGCGGCCTGGAGGGTGTCGTAGCCCGTCGCCACGCCGGTGGACGTGTCGACGATCTTGCAGACGTAGGAGTTCTTCGCCCACTTCACCGCAGTGCCCGTGCCCATCGACCCGATGAGGGTGGAGTCCGCATCGTTGAAGAGGGTGTAGCTTCCCATGACGCCGGCCGAGCTCGCCGTGGCGAACTGGGCGCCCTGGGCGAGAAGGGACGTGGTGGGGGAGGTGATGCCCACGGAGGCGGTCGAGGCGAGGTTGCCGACGATGAGGGAGGTGGTGTCGTAGACGGCGAGGTCGGCCGCGACGGCGGAGGTGCCGGTGCCGTAGGTGTTGCCGCTTATGGTGGGGTTCCCGCTCAGGGTGATGGAGGCGGCACGGTCCCCTGCCCCGAAGCCGCTCACGGCACCGGGCGTCGCGTATGTGGGCTGCGTTTCGCCGGTCGTGTTGTTCCCGGTTATGCTGCCCCCGCTTATGACAACCTTCGTCCCGCCTCGTGTGCCGATGGCCGCCCCGTTCCTGCCCGCGACGTTACCTGTTATGGAGCCGCCGCTGACCTCGACCGTGCCGCTTGCATAGACGAAGATCCCGCCTCCGTCGTAGTAGACGGAGTTGTTGGAGATGGTGCCTCCGGTCATGGTGAGCTTCGACGTGGACGACGTGATGCAGACGGCACCTCCATGCGAGCTCTTGCAGTTCGTGATGGTGCCGCCTGACATGGTCATGCTGCCACCGTCCAGGTGGAACGGACCGGCGCTGTACTGGGGGGGATCGGTGACGCCGCACCCGGTGATGGTGGCGCCCGCGAGGTGGACCTCCCCGCCCTTCACATACGCGACTGCGCCACCGCCGGCGAAGTTGGACGATGCCGAGAGGCATTTCGAGATGGTGCCGCTCACCAGCGTGAGGGTCCCGCCATCGACACGGAACGCGCCGCCACCGCTGCTGCTGTTGGTGTTGCTCACGTTCGAGATGTCGGTGTCGGTGACGACGCAGGATCCGTTCGTGATGGTGATGGCGGCGGAGGCGCGGGTCACGGATGTGGTCTTTGCAGAGCCGCCATCCACGGTGCAGCCGGTGAGGGAGAGCGTGCCTGACGAGGAGATCGCGCTAGAACCATCCGCGTAGACGATCTTGCAGTTCTCGAACGTCATCGTCCCGTTGTTCACGAGCGAGCTCGACGAGTCGAGGGTGATCGTGCAGTCCTTGAAGCTCACGGTGCCGCCGGCGTCCGCGGTGATGGAGCTTGCCGAGAGATGGAGGTCGAGGTTCTCGAAGGAGGTGGTCGCGGTGCCCGAGGAGATCTTCGAGCTTGCCGAGAACGTGAGCGTCTGCGGGGTCGAGGTGGAGCCACCGTGCGTGTAGAGGTACTTGCGGAGGGTGCCCGCATTGAGCGTGATGCCGCTCAGCTCCGTGGACTCGGATATGGCCAGACCGCCGAAAACAGACTCGTACGCGGTGTTGCTCCAAGCGCTGGCTGAGATGGCGATGCTGGATGCTGGATAGCTGGTGTCGGTCTCGACACCGGTGGTGCCATCAATCATGTAGACGTTCGCGCCGCTGGTGGCCTGCGCGGTCATGCCGGAATCATCCTGGGTGGATGCGACGGATGCCACCGGCTCGTCGGATCCGGCGGCTTCCGAGGACGTGGCGGCCTCCGTGGAGGCAGGCTCCGTCGCGGCCTCAGCCGTCGAAACGGCCGCCTCAGTGGTGGCAACGGACTCCGTGGTGGTGACCGCCTCCGCGCTGGTGGGGCTGGCGGCATCGTCGGCGAATGCAGGCAGCAGGGAGAACGTCAGAACGAGCACGCATGCCACGCTCATGGCGACGCAGACGCGATGCGTCCATGCCGAGGCGAGCTTGCGTGCGCGACCGGCCATTCCCCCTCCTTCGATTAACTGCTATATGCGCGGGACATAGTTATAGAGAGTCTATCGCTCATTCTCCCCATCTGGGGCTTCTTTCACCATGCTCTCGGCTGCCAGCATGCCTCTGCCCTCCAAATGGTGCCGCGGGGAGGGGCGTGGACAGCGGCTATTGGGCATCGTCGGGGTACCATTTACGTCAGGATGCTAGACTAATCATAGTTTTTAAATGGAGTATCTGTACCTTTGTTGGCGAGAGGCGATGTCGCGCTTGTGAGGATAGGACAGGGACAGAGGGGGTTCCGTCGGACCTTGGCCGTGAACCATCGCCCATGGCGACTCATCCTTCCCGCCTGCCTCATGCTCATCGTCTCGCTTTCCGTCATCTTCATGGGTGCATCCGCTGCCGCGGCGACAACCGATGCGACAGCGGATGATGCCGCAACGGCCTCGAGCCCCCTGACCGAGGATGCCGCAACGGCCTCGAGCCCCATGACCGAGGATGCCGCGGTCACCGACGCCTCCGCGACCGCCGAAGCCGCGACCGACGAGGGACTCTCCGCCCAGGCTGAGACCTCCCTCACGGATGAGGGACTCTCCCCCCAGTCGTCATCCGTCTATTTCGTGGACGGGACGAAGAAGGATAACGGCACGGGTACGGCGGCCGATCCCTTCAACAACATGGAGAGCGCGCTCACGGCGCTGAAAGGGGCGGATGGCACCATCTACGTCGCCGGCAAGGTCACGCTGACAAAGTCCGCGACGTGGTTGGCCAATGAAGGGCAGAAGGTCACCATCGCGCGCGCCAGCACGGACGCGGGCGGTGTCGCGGACTATCGCGGACAGATGGTGACCATGGCAGGGGCGGACTCCACGCTCACGATGTCGGGCCTCACGTGGGATGGGGCCAGCTCCGCCTCCGACGTGAGCTCGGACGGCGGCATCGGCATCGAGGCCTCGGGGACCACGTTGTCCGCCACGGGCTGCGACTTCAAGGACTTCTACGTCTCCGCCTCCAGCGGCACCGCCCGCTTCGGTGGTGCCATCGGTGCGTACGGGTCCGGCAAGTATTCGACCATATCCCTTGACGGATGCACGTTCGACGGCTGCGCCGCCCCGTTCGGTGGCGCGGTGTTCAGCTATGGCAACGTCTCCGTGAAGGGTTGCAAGTTCAAGGGCTGCACGGCCACGACTTCGGCCGTCAACGGCGGTGGCGGCGCGATCTGGGCGGGCGAGCCCTCCTCGGCGACGTACGGGAGCCTGTCGGTGGACTCCACGACGTTCGACGGCTGCACCGCACCGTCCGCCGGTGGCGGGGCGATCTGCATGGAGGGCGCCGACGACCGCACGCTCACCGTCTCGGACTCGGCCTTCTCCTCCTGCTCCTCGGCCAATTGGGGCGGCGGCATCTGCGCCAGCTCGGGCAACGTGATGACGGTCACCGGCTCGACCTTCTCCGATTGCTCCTCCAAGGACGGCGGCGGCATCTTCGGCGGAGGGGCATCGCTTTCCGTCACCGAGGGCTGTTCGTTCGACTCATGCGCGGCCACGCGAAACGGTGGTGCCATCAACGCCTCGTCCACCCTCGTCCTGGGGGCCGAGAACGGCAAGAGCACGCCCGACGTCGTCATCACCGACTGCTCGGCGGCGAGCAGCGGCGGCGGCCTCTACCTTTCGACCACGAGCATCAAGCTCACCGACCTCCTCGTGAAGGGGTGTGCGGCCACGTCCGGCGAAGGCAGAGGCGGTGGTCTGTACTCCTACAAGACGACCGAGGGTGCCGACCAACTCGTCGCCTCGAACGTGACGTTCGAGGGAAACTCCGCGTTGAGCTATGGCGGCGGTGCGTATGCGTTCGGCGGGACGTGGACGAAGTGCACGTTCGCGGACAACTCCTCCACGAACTATTGCGGCGGCGCATTCGAGACGAACGGCATGCAGACCCTGTTCGATGGCTGCTCGTTCACGGGGAACACCGCCGTGAACGGCGGCGCGATCGACGTCAACAGGACCTCGGGGACCGGCGTGACCCTGAAGGGCTGCTCCCTGAAGTACAACAAGGCCCTGGCCGCGAACGGCGACGGCGGGGCCATCTCCATGCGCAGCTATGTCGGCAACAAGCCCACCGTGCATCTATCGGGCGCCACCACCATGATGTACAACCAGTGCGGCGCGAACGGCTATGGTGGCGCCATAGCCGAGTCCACCGCGAACGGCATGCTCTACGTGAGCGGGGAGATCGTCATCTCGGACAACCACACCTCCACGGGAAAGACCGCGAACGTGGGTATCCCCAACACCGCGGGCGCGCTCACCAACTACAAGGTCTACGTCGAAGGGAGCGGACTCACCGCCAATAGCTCCATAGGCCTGTGCACCAACAACGTGACGGGTTCGCTTGCCGTGGCGGGAAGCTCGGCCACGGGGAGCAGCTACATCCTCACCGACACCAACCAGCTGTCCTATTTCAAGCATGACAACCTCACCCGTGGGGACGACTCCGCGCTCATGCTCGTGTGGAGTCCCGGCTCGAGCCCTGCCACCGGAAC
Organism: Atopobiaceae bacterium; assembly: GCA_022655215.1. GTDB lineage: Bacteria > Actinomycetota > Coriobacteriia > Coriobacteriales > Atopobiaceae > JALCUE01. The sequence goes on from JALCUE010000001.1 coordinate 15,887, forward strand.
CGGAACCTATGTGCTGGGAGGCTCGCCCTACCGCATCGAGTACTGGTTTGGCGACGGGACGAACTACGTGGAGAGAACCTCCGAGCGCAAGCAGAAGATCGACCCCACCGGCACGGTCTTCTCGGCAGACGACATAGCGAGCATGGAGTCGCGTACCTTCTACGGCTACGCTCTCGCCGGCACCCTCGCCATCGAGTACAGCGTGGACGACGGCGGGACCTGGAATGCGCTCGAGGCGGGTGCCACCCTGCCCTCCACCACCACGAACGACCAGTACCGCATCCGGGTGAAGTACGACCGGATCATCAACAAGGTCTCGTTCAAGAGCGATGAGACGGGCGGGGGCGAGGTCACGAACGGGGCGGACCAGTCCGTCCCCACGGGTGGCAAGGCCGCCGCGGGCGTGGGCACGTCAACCGCGACTGACTGGTTCTTCATCGGCTGGCACTATGTGATGGCGACGGGCGGAGGTACGACCTCGGGCTATGCCTACGACTACACCACCGTGACCATCGAGGGCGCCACCACCTTCACGGCCATGTTCGCCAAGCAGCCCTTCGTGAGCGTCATGACGGACGGCGGTGGCTCGGTGGCTGTGGACAAGGACGCCGCCGTGCCCGACGTCGTGGACGGCACGCTTTCGGACTCGGTGGAGTGGCCGAAGGGCACGGCCGAAACCTATGGGGCCACGATCGCGATGCGTGCCGACGCGCACCACCACATCAAGTCGATCACGGTGATCAGGCCGGCGGAGACGGGCGACAACTCCACCACGATCGACCTCACGAACACGGCCACGGCGCAGGTCCTCGCGCCTGACGTCACAGCGGGCGCGACGGCCAAACTCTCGCTCAGCGGCACGTCCACGGGTTCCACCTACGGGACCCTCGCCATAGAGGGTCTGCCGCAGGCCGCGTCCGTGGTGGTGGACTACGAGGCCGATCCCACCTACTCCGTGCGGTTCTACAGCTACGACGGCTCCACGACGACCCCCTTCTACACCCACAGCGGCCTCTACGACGGCGAGGCGATAGGCAATGCGCCCACCGGCGTGCCCACACGTGCGGGCTACAACTTCATGGGCTGGACCTCGGATCCCACGAATCCCGACCCCGACTCCGGTGCGCGTCCGGACTACGACCCCGGCAAGCTCATCGACGGTGCCGACCAGACCTACTACGCGCTGTGGCAGGAGATCGGCACGAAGTCCTACATCTACGACGTCGAGATCTACACGCAGGACGTGGGCAGCACCGACGCGGACGACAAGACCCAGTACACGCTCGACTCGGCCACGAGCATCTCGATCTACTCCGCGGGCGGGACGGTGACCGAGGCACATCCCACGCTCGTGGGCTACGAGTACAACTCCACGATCTCCAACGACTCGGGCAAGGTGACCACCGAACCCATCCTCACCCTGCGCCTGTACTACAAGCGCAACGGTCCCTACAAGCTCTCCCTAAAGGAGGCCGACGGCACCACGGACGTGGCCGGCCTCACCACCCCGCAGGGCCGTTCATATGGCGAGGCGCTCGGCCTCTCCTTGGCCGAGAACACCCCTGCCAAGGCCGGATACACCTTCGTGGGCTGGTACTACGAGCCCGAGTTCGTCACGAAGGTGCCGGACGACACCCTCATGCCCGATCACGACCTCACCGTCTACGCCAGGTGGTCTGCCGATGCCCGTCCTGCCACGATCAAGGTGACCAAGACCACGTCAGGCGACTATGCCGACAAGACCAGGGGCTTCTCGTTCTCCCTCACGTACATGAAGCTGAATGAGGACAAGACCACGACACAGGCGACCGAGACCCACACGCTCGCGGATGGTGACTCGTTCACCGTGACGGACGCGGCACAGGGCACCACGTACTCCGTGACCGAGACGAAGGATGCCGACTACGCCGTGAGCGAGGAGCACACGGTGCCCGCAGGCGGGTCGGCCACCGAGAGCACGGACGGGGACGGCAACCTCACGGTTTCCGGCACGGTGGCCTACGGCACGACCGAGGTCGACTACACCAACACCTACACCTCGCCCGCTGCCACCGGCATCAGCCTAGGCAGCGACTCATGGTGGATCCCGATCGCCGTCGTCGCGACCGTCGCCTGGCTCGTGTTCGACCTCCGTCGCAGGCGGAAGGACCGCTGAGGCGCGAGGTCGTCCGGGCCCGTCGCGAGGCCGGTGCGGGGCCGGTCTAGACCGGGCGCGGTCTAGACCCTCGCCCTCAGGCGCTCCACCAGCGCGCCCACCACCTCCACGGCATCCCCCACCACGGCGTGGTCGGCCACCCCGAAGATGGGGGCCGCGGGGTCCTCGTTCACGGCGATGACGCGCTCGGCCCCGCCGATGCCCGCCAGGTGCTGGATGGCGCCGGAGACGCCCACGCTCACCAGCAGCTTGGGAGCCACGGAGACGCCGGTCTGGCCCACCTGGCACGAGTAGTCGCACCAGCCGGCCTCGACCAGCGGGCGTGTGCACCCGAGCCTGCCGCCGAGGAGCTCTGCCAGCTCGCGCATGAGCGGCAGGTTCTTCTTCGACCCGATGCCGCGACCCACCACGACCAGCACGTCGGCGCTCGTGATGGAGTCGCCACCCGTCGCATCCTCGCGTCCCAGCACGCGCAGGGACGGCTCGAGCCCGGCCTCGAGGGCCACGTCCTCCACGGCCCCATGTGGCGATACGTCCGTGGCGCCTCCGCACGCTGCGGTCTTCTCGGCCGCGTCGGGGTTCGCCTGGAAGACGCCGGGGCGTACGGTGGCCATCTGCGGGCGGTGCGTCGGGCAGACGATGGTGGCCATGAGGTTGCCGCCGAATGCCGGCCTGGTCTGCTGGAGCAGGCCCTGCTCGACGTCCATCTCCAGCACGGTGCAGTCGGCGGTGAGGCCGGTGCCCAGACGCACGGCGACCTGCGGCGCGAGCTCACGTCCGAAGTCGGTGGCGCCGTAGAGGATCGTCTCCGGACGGCGCGTCTCGGCGAGGTCGCACACCCAACGCGCGAACAGCTCGGCGTCGTTCGTGCGGAGACGACCGTCCACGCAGCGGATGACGCCGTCGGCTCCGGAGGAGAGGAGCGCCTGCGCGTTCGCGTCCGCGTCCGTGGCATCGGCCTGGCCCATCACGCCCATGAGGCGGCAGCCGCGCGCGTCGGCGAGCTCGCGTCCCTTGGCCATGAGCTCGAGGGCGACCGGCGCGAGCGCACCGTCGTCCACCTCGCAGAACACCCACAGGTCGTGGTATGCGGAGAGGTCCGCGCCCGCGCCTGCGTCCTTCTCGATCGAGAGGGCGCCCACGGGGCAGGCGTCCACGCACATGCCGCACGAGATGCAGGAGTCGGTGACGTGGGCCTTCCGACCTGCGACCTCGATGCCCTCGCTCGCGCAGGTGCGTACGCAGATGCCGCAGCCCACGCACTTGTCGGCGTTGACGGAAAGCCCGCTCATAGCGCCATCCCCTCGACGATCTGCTCGATACGCTCGGCCTGCTCCGCGCTCGTCCCCTCGACGCGCTCGGCCGTGGCCGACCGCTCAGGCACGAACGAGCGCACCACCTGGGTGGGCGAGCCGTCCAGGCCGCAACGCGCGGGGTCGCATCCGGCGGCCTCGGCGTCGAGCACCTCCACCGTGCCGGCCTCGCCGCGGCGCACGCCGGCGATGGAGGGCATGCGGGGCGTGGCCGCGTCCTTGGCCACGGTGATCACGCAGGGCAGCGCCGCCTCCACGAGCTCGAGGGCGCCGTCGCGTCTGCGCCGCGCCGTGATGTGGCCCTCGTCCACGTGCTCGATCTCGCGCACGTCGGTCACGCAGCTCATGCCCAGCGCCCCCGCGAGCTCGGGCCCGATCTGGGCGGTGTCGCCGTCGACGGCCATCTTGCCGCAGACCACGAGGTCGGGCATGCCGCCGCGCGCGATGGCACGGGACAGCGCGTAGGAGGTGGCCAGGGTGTCGGCACCCGCGAAGGCGCGGTCGGAGAGGAGCAGACCGTCGTCGGCCCCGCGGCTGATGGCGTCACGGAGCAGGCGCACGGTGTCGGGGATGCCCATGGACAGCGCGCTCACATGTCCGCCCAGCCGCTCGCGGATCTCGAGCGCCACCTCGAGCCCGCTCGCGTCGAAGGGGTTCACCACGGCCTGACGCCCGTCGCGCACGATCGTGTGGGTCACGGGGTCCATGCGGACCTCCGTGGTGGACGGCACCGCCTTCATGCATACGACGATCCTCATGCGCGTGCCCCCTCATCCGTGTCCGTGGTCCTCTCGGTATCGGTGGTCTTCTCGGTCGCGGCCTCCGTACCGGGCAGGAGTGCCTCGTCGAACAGGTTGCCGCGGCCCAGGATCCCCGCGGGGTCGAGCTGACGCTTGCACGCCGCCATCTCGCGTATGTGGTCGGGGCCGTACATGGCGAGGAGGAAGTCGCGCTTGAGCTTGCCCACGCCGTGCTCGGCCGACACCGCGCCGCCCATCGCCGTGACCTCGCGTGCCCAGTCGCGGAAGAGTGCCTTGCCTGCCGAGAAGTCCGCCGCGTCGCGGGGCAGCACGTTCACGTGCAGGTGGTTGTTGCCGATGTGGCCCCATGCGGCCGACTCGAGCCCGGCGGCGGCGAGCGTCCGGCGATACATCGCGACCACGTCGTGGAGGCGCTCGTCGGGCACGGACATGTCGCTTCCCAGCTTGGTTATGGTGGGGTCCGTGCGGCGGCGCTCGTCGATGAGCATGTTCACGCTCTCGGGCACGGCGTGGCGGAAGAAGGTCTGCGCGTCGCGGTCGACCTGCGTGCGGGCCACCCACGTGTCGTCCTCGCTCGCACCCACGGAGGTGAGCAGGCGACCCAGCTCGTAGGTCTCGGCCAGGGCCTGCTGCGCGTCGTCCGTCTCGAGCTCCACGAACACGCAGGCACGTGCCCCATCCGGTACCTCGGGCAATGCCGAGAAGGCCGCGCTGGTCTCGCGCTGGCGCCGCAGGATCTCGAGCGCGCCTTCGTCGAAGTACTCCATCGCGGAGACATGGGCAAGCGCGGGACGTGCCGCGTCCACGAGGTCCAGGGCCGCGTCCTCGCTGGGGAGGAAGCAGCTCACGCCCCAGGTCACCGCGGGTACGGCGAGCAGCTCGAGCTCCACCTGGGTGACGATCCCCAGCGTGCCGTCCGAGCCTATGAACAGGTCGATCGCGTCCATGTTGTCAGCGGCGTGGTAGCCGGAGGCGTTCTTGGTGTGCGGCATCACGTAGCCGGGCAGGTCCACGTGCACGTGCCTGCCGCCCTCGCAGGTGAGGTCGAGCTCGCGACCGTGCGCGAACGTCTCGCCCCGGCGCAGCGCGAGCACGTCGCCTTCCGCGAGCACCACGCGCAGCGCGGTCACGTGCGGGCGGGCCGGGCCGTAGCGGTAGCTCCTGGCACCCGACGCGTTGCAGGCCACGATGCCGCCGATCATGGCGGAGGCCTCGGTGGGGTCGGTGGGGAAGAAGCGCTCGGGACCCTGGCGCATCTGGGTGAGGGCGGCGAGGCTCTCCTCGTCCCAGCCGTCCGTGGGCACGGAGTCGTTGGCGAGGGCCTTCCTGAGCTCGGAGAGCACCAGACCCGGCTCCACGCGGATCAGGTAGCGAGGCGTGCCGTCCGCGTCCTCCTCCCTGCGAAGCCCCAGGTAGTGATTCATGTGGGTCATGCTCATCACGTGGCCGCCCTCGGGTACGGCGCCGGCCGCGAGTCCCGTGCGCGCGCCCTGGACGGTCACGCCCACATGGCCGCCGAGACGGGCCAGCACGTCTCGGACGTCGGCCTCGCTCTCGGGGAACGAGATGGAGTCGGCGCGCCCCTGCGTGCGCGACTCGTCACGGATGTACTCCTCGTACTCGTCCGAGTACGGACGTATCTCAACCATGCGCCGCCCCGTCCCCTTCCGGTCCACGTGCCTGTGCGCCGACGTGCCTGCGACTCGTGCGTCCACGTGCCTGTGCGCCTGCGTGTTGCCAAATGATGCGATTCTCGCATGTTTCGGCAGTGTTGCCGCTCCTCATCCGATGCTTCGGGCGAGATGGGCGACGTGATTTAACAAAGCAGGGGAGAGGACCCGTCCCCGCCTCCGCTCCCGTCCCTCTCCCTTGACATGAAGCCAGCTCCAGGTGGTCTACTTGTGTCGAGGCACCGCTGCGGCCGCACCGCCGCCGCGCCACCGCCGGCGACCGGACACGGGAGGAGAGGGCCATGGCAATCGAGAGGCGCGTCCTGGGACGCACGGGCATCGAGGTGAGCCCCATCGCGCTGGGCTGCGAGGGATTCGAGGACAAGACCGACCAGTCCGAGGCCGACCGCCTCATGGCCGCGGCGCTCGACGCCGGCGTGAACATGCTCGACGTCTACACCGCCAACCCCCGCGCCCGCAGCCTCATGGGGCACGCGCTGGCCGGCCGCCCGCGTGACTCGTACGTCATCGAGGGGCATCTGTGCTCCTACTGGGACCACGGACAATACCGCCGCACCCGCAGACCCGAGGAGGTGCGCGAGGCGTTCGACGACCTGCTCGCCCGGCTGGGGACGGACCACGTGGACGTGGGCATGATCCACTACGTCGACGAGCGCGCCGACTTCGACGCCGTGTTCGAGGGTCCCGTGATCGACTACGCCCTCGAGCTCAGGCGACAGGGCCGCATCCACCACATCGGCATGTCCACGCACAATCCCGAGGTGGGCCTCGCCGCGGTCGAGACGGGTCTGGTCGACGTGATCCTGTTCTCCGTGAACCCGGGCTATGACATGATGCCGCCCTCGGAGGACGTGAACATCCTCTTCGAGCATGAGACGTTCGAGGGCCGCACCTGGCAGGTCCAGCCGGAGCGCCAGGCGTTCTACCAGGCCTGCGAGCGCGCGGGCGTGGCCATCACGGTGATGAAGTGCTTCGCCGGCGGCATGCTCCTGCGCGAGTCCGCCTCTCCGCTGGGGGTCGCGCTCACGCCGGCCCAGGCGATCGCCTACGCGCTCGATCGCCCCGCCGTGGCCGCCGTCATGCTGGGCGCCCACACCCCCGAGGAGGTCGCCGTCGACGCCTCCTATGCGGACGCCTCCGCCGCCGAGAGGGACTACTCGCAGGCCCTGGCCCATGCCGCCGCCGGCACCATGGAGGGCCACTGCGTCTACTGCGGCCACTGCGCCCCGTGCCCTCGCGGCATCTCCGTGGCCAACGTGGGCAAGTACCTCGACCTCGCGAAGGCGCAGCTGGAAGCCCATGAGGAGGTCCCCGAGACGGTGCGCGAGCACTACCTGGCGCTGTCCCATCACGCCGGCGAGTGCGTGGGCTGCGGGGCATGCGAGGGCCGCTGCCCGTTCGGCGTCGGCGTCATCGGACGCATGCGCGAGGCGACCGCCATCTTCGGCGAGTAGGCCGTCCGCCGGAGTCCTTGGCTTCTCTCCTTGCTGCGGAGACTATGAATATTCATAATCTATGGGGACGAGAGGAGCAGCCATGCCGGTCGCAGTGAGCCGTATCACCCAGACGGGGCAGATCACCTTGCCCAAGGAGTTCCGCGAGATTCTCGGCGTCGGAGTGCGTGACCAGGTCGAGCTGCTCAGCGATGGCAGCCGCGTGGAGATAAGGGCGGTTCCCGATGAGCCGCTCTCGCTAGGGACGAAGGAGGAGTTCTGGGCCCGGGTCCAGAACTCCGACGAGCAATACGCTGCGGGGGAGGCCGCGCCTGCGAACGATCTCATCGATAGGATGAGGTCCGACCATGGCCTCTGAGGTTCTCACCACCCCAACGTTCGATGCTCGATTCGAGCTGGCGGTCAGCTACAGGCTCGAGTACGTCGGTATTGGCTCCGCGCGGAGGCTCGTCGAGTCGTTGGCCGAGCTGGCGATGACTGGCGTACGAGGGTCTGACAGGCCGCTGCGAGCCGCCTCCTGACCCCTCCGCATAAATGCTATGCAATAGGGAACATATCTGCCGAGAAGACCGTCCCACCATGGCATGTCCGGCAGGTCCCGAGGGTGCCTTGCCGGGAAGGGGAGGCAACATGAGGATCGTCGCGATCGCAGGGTCCCTGCGCGAGGGAAGTCTCAACCGTCAGCTCGCGGGCCTGGCAGGGGAGAGCCTCGCCCGTCTCGACCCGTCCATCGACTTCGAGGTCCTGGACTGGTCGGACGTGCCGCCGCTCTCCGAGGACATCGAGCATCCCGCGCCGGAGGCCGTCACACGCGTGCGCGCCGAGGTGGCCGCGGCCGATGGCGTCTGGTTCTTCACCCCCGAGTACAACCACTTCTTCCCGGGGGTCGAGAAGAATCTCGTCGACTGGCTCTCCCGTCCGCAGGAGGGCGGCGCGCCGCAGGTGCTCGCCGGAAAGCCCATCGCCATCTCCGGCATCACGCCGGGCATGGACGGGACGGCGATCGCGCAGGACCATCTCGTGACCCTGCTGTCGTTTCTCGACTGCCATGTCATGAACAAGCCGCGTCTCACCATCCCCAGCGGCTTCTCGCTGGTAAAGGACGGCATACTCGACCTCGGGGACGGAGCCAAGAGGCTCGACGCCCAGGCGAGGGCATTCGTGGCCTTCATCGGCCGCTGACGATCCATGTGGTGATTCGAGAGGGATGGCGAGGGTGGGATTCCCATGTCCTCGATTCCGCGCCCTCGAGAAGGGGGTCGTTCCTGTGGAAAGGACGGCCCCCCTGGGCAAGACCGGATGGGAATCTGGGGGAAGATTTCCACCCGGTCCTGCCCAAGGGGACCGACTCCTCACGATTGTAACTGGATGCGTGACCCAGTCACTCGCGAACATATTCTCCACTTAATTAGGGGACTGAAACGCGAGAATCTCAACATATAGCCAAAGAATCTACAGATTGCCATATGACATATGGATGCCAGTAGGCTTGGGAGGCCCCGATCTCCCCTCCGCGCGGCGGGCGCGATCCCGCGTCCCCCTCGTGTTCGCTAGATCCCGAGGCACATCGCCATCAGCCACACGTAGGCGCAGGTCTTGGGCAGCATGAGGGCTCCCACCTGCGGGTACCTCTCGCTCCAGATCACCACGGGCAGGTAGCAGGCGAAGCTCACGATTATGGCGACCCCCGCGAGCGACATCGACGGGATGGCCGCGCCTGTGACGAAATAGCGCACGGCCACGATCACGCCCATGGCCGCGAAGGGCACGTTCCGGATGATGCCCCAGCTCACGGGAGGCTTCTCGGCGGTCCACTCGTTCTGCGGCATGAGGCACAGCACCACACGCATGCATGCCAGGACCAGGAGGACCACCGTCCAGGTGACCTCGTTGGCGAGGGGGACGAGCTCGCAGCCGATCTGCCAGAGCAGCAGGTAGAAGAGGGTCATCGTGATGGACGTGACCTGCTTGCCGCGACCCAGCGCGCAGCGGAGCGCCTCGGCGTCGCCGCCCACGATGGAGCGGACGCGCGGGACGAGATGGAACGAGTCGCCGCCGGCCAGCACCAGGCACATGATGCCCGCGAGCAGACGCGGGTGCGAGGGGCCTGCGGTGGCCACGAGGAGGATGCCGATCACGGCACCGGCTATGAGATAGGCGACGTCGAAGACGGCCTCGACGATGCCGAATGTGCGCTTCATGGGAATCCCTTCGGTCCGCCGCGTCGTCAGGCGTGGCCATTCGTTACCGAGGAAGTACCATACCCCACCCGGCCGCCCGTAGACGGTCATACGCCCGCGTCCTACTCCGCATCCTCCGCGTCCGCGACGCCCGCATCCTCCGCGTCCGCGTCCCTCTTCGGGCATCTCAGCGCCGCGAGCGAGAAGACCACCACGCCCACCGAGCAGACCACGAGGGCCACGAAGGCGTTGGAGGCTCCCGCCATCGTGCCCTGCGCGACGTCCGCGGCACCCGCCTGGGCCGCGGCGACGAACCCGGTGGCCAGGCTCGTGCCCACGGCTCCCGCAAGCTGCTGTCCGGTGTTGATGGCGGCGTTGCCGTCAGCCTTGAGGCCGGCCGGCAGAAACGACAGGCCGTTGGTGGTCATGCAGCCGTAGCACAGCCCCTGCCCCAGGGTGAACATGAGGTAGAAGCCTATGAAGAGCGGGGTGTCGAGGCGGCTCGAGAAGACGCAGAACAGGACGCACGATGCCAGGGCGAGGAGGTTTCCCGCCAGGATGGGGCGCCTCGCCCCCAGGGCGTCGAGGATGCGTCCCGACACCGGCGCCAGACACGCCCCCACCAGGCAGCCGGGCAGCATGAGCGAGCCGGCCACGGCCGAGCCCTCGCCGCAGACCAGCTGGGAGTAGTTGGGGATGATGTAGCCCAGGGCCAGGATCACCAGCTGGAACAGCATGATCGCCGACAGGGTGAGCGCGAACCCGCGCCGCCCGAGCACGGCGAGGTCGATGAGGGGATGGTCGCAGCGGCGCGTGTGCCACACGAAGGCCACGCCCGAGGTGACCCCCACCGCGGAGAAGGCCGCGACGGCGATCGTGACCCCCTGGCTCACCCCGGTCGAGAGTGCCACGATGAGGCACGCGAAGCAGCAGGCGAGGAGGGCCTCCCCGGGCCAGTCGAGCCTCACGGGTCCCACCGGCGTGGCCTGCCGGATGGAGGCCAGCCCCATCACGAGCGAGACAACCAGCAGCGGGACGAGCAGGACGAAGACCATGCGCCAGCTGAACGCCTGGATGATGACGCCGCCCACCGACGGGCCCACCGCCGGGGCGATGGCCGTGACGAGCGAGCCGATCCCGATCATGAGGCCCATGTGCTCCATGGGGGACTGGTCGAGGATGATGTTGAACATGAGGGGCAGCGCGATGCCCGTGCCCACTCCCTGGATCAGGCGCCCGGCGAGCAGTACGGCGAAGCTCGGGGCCGTGGCGTCTATCAGGATGCCTGTCAGGAACAGCGCCACCGCCGCCACGAAGATGCGCCTCATGGGGAAGCGACGCTTGAGGTAGGCGGACGTGGGGATGATGACCGCGAGCACCACGAGGTAGCCGGTGGTCATCCACTGCACCGTGGACGTGGACACGTCGAACTCGGCCATGAGCGAGGGGAAGGCCACGTTCATGGCCGTCTCCACCACCACGCCCGAGAAGCTCATGATGCCTGCCGCCACCACCGCCATGACGAGACGGGCGTCGAGCCTGCGCTCGAACCCACCTTCGACTGCGTCGGCGGTCTTCTCGTCCGTGCTCGTGCCTGTTCCGCTCTCCTGCATCCATACCCCCTGGGTCGGCCATCGGTCCCACCCATGCTAGGGCATGAAGACCAGGACAGGGGGAGGGCGCATCCGTCCCGCTCCTGCCTCTTTGTGTTTCCGCAGCTCAGCGCCGTGCAGATGGATATGGCGTTCCCAGATGGCCTCGGCTCCAAGAAAATAGGTTAAGAAAAACCAAATTCTCATGTATAGACTCATCGTGGACGGCAATACTCAACCATGTAACGGTTAGCAACAACCAAAAGAGGTAACATGGACGAGAAGAAGAACCGGAACGACGAGACGGCCGAGACCGACGCGGGTCACATCGCAAACGCAAGAAGGGGAGGATCGTACAAGATGATGAGAGCTCAGAACGCATGGAAGAGGTGCGGTACGGTCGCCAGGCGCATCTGCGGGGACCGTACGGATGGGAGCATCGTCGCCGTCGCATATGTGGCCTACAGGGTGGCGAGCTCGAACGGGATGCTCGCACCGGAGAAGGTCGTGGGAACCATGGGAGACGCGGACTGTCGCGACCTCCTCTCGCGGACCTTCGCGGACGGTGGATACGACGAGGTGAGGGTTCTCGCCGAGGACTTCGGAGCGGAAGCACTCTCCTCCGCCATCCTCGCCCCATCACGAAACGTCGGACGCCAGGACGAGGCATGCAGCACGCCTGCCTCCATCTGCGAGCTCGCCCTCGCCATCCTGGACGTCAAGCCTGGCGAGAGGGTGGTCGACTACGGCTGCGGCCGCGGCGACTTCCTCATGGCCGCCCGCGCCTCCATGCCAGAGGCCGTCTGCGAGGGCGTCGAGGTCGATGCCGAGCAGGCCGCCGTCGCGAGGCTGCGTGCCGAGGTCGCCGGTGACGTGGATGTGGTCACGGGTGACATGTTCGAGGTATATCCGGCGACCGCGGACAAGATCTTCTCCAACTTCCCCCTGGGTATGCAGTTCGCGTCAATCGCGTCTGGCAGCGACTACATGGCGAGGGCGCGTCAGGGCATGCCGGAGTACGGTCGTCCGGCGTCGGCGGACTGGGCCTATGCCCGACTCGTGGCGGATACCGTCGCGAGGGGCGGTCGTGGCGTCGTGGTCATGACGAACGGGGCCCTCGCGAACGGTAGCGACGCGAGGATACGCCGCTACTTCCTCGATCATGGTCTCGTCGAGGCCGTCATAGCGCTCCCGGCCCATATCCTCGGGAAGTCCGACGTGAGCCTGGTCGTCCTGGGCCACGATGCCGGGCCGGTCAGGATGGTCGACGCGAGTGACCTCGGCCATGAGGGCAGGCGCCAGAGCACTCTGGACGAGAAGGCCATAGCCTGCGTCATCGATCGTCTGTCGCGGGACGGTGACCATAGCAAGCTGGTCGATTCATGTGTGCTGGGCGATGCTCGCTACGTGCTCGATCCCAGGCGCTTCCTCGGCGAGATCCTTGACGACGCGGTCCCGTTCTCGTCCATCGTCGTCTCGATCGGCCGAGGCGCAGCCCTCTCCGCCGCCGACCTCGACACGCTCTCGGCGGAGCCGGACACCCACGTCCGTTACCTCATGGCCTCCAACATCATGGGCGGCTTGGTGGCCGAGGACCTTCCCTGCCTCAAGGTCGATGACCTCAAGCTCGACCGCTACCGACTGGTCGATGGCGACCTGGTCATCTCCAAGCTGGGGCTGCCGTTCAAGGTGGCGGTGGCAGAGGTCCCTGCGGGCGAGACGGTCCTTGCGGTGGGTAACGTGTTCGTGGTGAGGCTCGATCCCGCCAAGGCCGACCCGTACTTCGTGGCGGCATACCTCTCCGGTCACGTCGGACAGAACCTCCTCTCCCGCGTGAGCTCGGGGACGAACGTCCCCATGCTTCCCATCTCGGCCCTCAGGACCCTTCCCGTTCCCGACCGACCCATGGACGAGCAGCGGGGCTTGGGCAAGAGGTACCGCAAGGCCGTCGAGGACGCGCGTGACCTTCGCGCCACCGCCGAGAGGGCCCTCGAGGACGCTCTCTCCCTCTTCGATGGCAAGGAGTGAACAGCCGCTACGCGGATCTGGCGGAGCGGTTTCTGGAGAAGGAGTGGGCCTGAGGTGAGGCGGGATCCAAAGCTGGACCTGAGGCCTGGCATGAGGCGGGATGTGCTGTCCGTCTTGCGGCCTATACTCTTTTCAGAACCTCCTGCGACTCACAAGGGCCTCTCATGAATGCAGCCTCCACCTCGTTTGTCTCCCTCATGTCCCGCGCGGACGGCCGCTTCGTGGTGCCCGTCTATCAGCGGCCCTATTCCTGGGAGGAGGAACAGTGCCTCCAACTCTGGGATGACGTCCTTTCCATCGGCCGCCGGAAGGAGGGCCAGCACTTCACCGGCTCGGTGGTGTGGATTCAAGAAGGCGTCATGTCTGCGGCTGGCGTCACGCCGACGCTCCTCATCGATGGCCAGCAGCGTATGGCCACCCTCACGCTGCTCCTCATCGCACTTGCTGGCTATGCCCGCGATCACACTGCCGAGGACCTCGACTTCTCGTATGACGGAATCATCAGCGATGGTCTTCTCCTCAAGATGAGCGGCAAGGGGGATGACCGCTACAAGCTCATCCTCTCCCATGGGGATCGACCCACGCTCTGCTCGCTCATCGACAACCTCGTCGACCCAGACGTCCCTGTGGACGACGGTTCGTCCCGCCTGGTCGAGAACCTCGCTACGTTTCGCGACCGTCTGGAGGACCTCTCGGACCCCAGCTCAATATGGATGGGCATCCATCGCCTCGAGGTCGTCTCGGTCTCGCTCGCGCAGGGTCAGGACAACCCACAGCTCATCTTCGAGTCCATGAACTCGACCGGCAAGGACCTCTCCAGTGCCGACCTCATCCGCAACTTCGTGCTCATGGGTCTACCCATGGACCAGCAGGAGCGGGTCTATGCGAACCATTGGCGCAAGATCGAGGAGGCCCTCGGCGCCGATAGCTACGACACGGTCTTCGATGACTTCATCCGCAACTACCTCACTGTCCTCTATGCTCCCGAGTCCTTGGTCAAGCGGGACGTCTATTCCACCTTCAAGCGCCATGTGGTGGCCAATGGCTATGACAAGGACGATCGCATCGTGGGGCTGTTGCGTGAGATGGAGACGTACGCCCGCTACTATGCGGCTATCACGGGCGGCGACGAGAGCGACTCCGACCTGCGTGTCGCCTTCGCTCGCATCGCCCGTCTTGACGCCTCCGTGGTGAACCCCCTCCTGCTCTCTCTCTGCCACGACCGGGACTTGGGTGCCATCACACGCGACGACCTGCTCGGCATGCTCTCGACGCTCGAGTCGTATCTCATGAGGCGCGCGGTCTGCGACATCAGGACGGCGGGTCTCAACAAGTACCTCCCATCCCTTATCGCACGTCTTGATCACGTCCGCGAGGAGGGCGGTGACTGCCGCAAGGCCTTTGAGGCATATCTCATGGCCGAGTCCGTCAACAGCAGCAGTCGCTTTCCGAGCGATGCGGAGTTCCGCCAGGCGTTGGGGACACGGGACTCCTACCACTTCAAGAAGTCCTTCTATCTGCTGTCCCGTCTTGAGAACAGCTATCACCCCAAGGACGAGAGGGACTTCGCAAAGGGGAGCTACACCATCGAGCACATCCTTCCGCAGAACGCGCTTGCTCATGCGGAGTGGCGGCAGATGCTCGGCGAGGACTGCGAGGAGACGTTCGGACGTTGCGTGAACAACCTAGGCAACCTCACGCTCACCGCCTATAACTCCGAGCTCTCGGACGGCACCTTTGCCGAGAAGAAGGCCCGTACCGAAGGCGGCTACGACAACGAGTTCATCACCATCTCCTCGGACCTTCGCGACGCGAGCCGCTGGGATGAGACCTCGATCAGAAATCGCGGAGTACGCCTCGTGGAGAGGGCTTTAGGCGTGTGGCCTGCTCCCATGGTCTCCGATGAGGTGCGGGCGAGGTACGCGGTCGAGCAGCCGAAGGCGGGCAAGCTACGCACAGCGAGCTTTCAAGAGGTATTCGCTTCGGGGAGGCTCAAGCCTGGCGATGTTCTCACGAGTGCGAGCTCTGGCTGTCCGGTGACAGCGACGGTAACCGATGCGGGGGCGATTCGTCTCTCGAACGGTGAGGAGTTCGCGAGCCCATCTGCTGCGGCCGCGAAGGCGATTGGACTGTCTGGAAAGACCGGGAGCCGTAGCAGGAATGGATGGGTCTTCTGGAGGGTCGGCGAGGATGGACCTCTGCTGGACGAATTGAGGAGTGGTCTCGTTGGCAGGTCCGCTAGCTCCTCGCCTGACGGGCTCGTGTGATTCCGTGGCGCCTTCTGGGACGGTCTCTACGAATACTGCTCCACGCTGCCCGACTTCGTGGAGGCATTTGGTGATATCTCCGAGAGGGCTGAGAACACCAAGTCATGGATATAGTTCGGTATAGGTGTCAGAGGGTGTCATCTCGACGCGACCGTGGCTACGAGGAGTGGGACGGTTGCTGCGGACATCTACTGCTATCCGGAAGGGCCGGACTTGCGTCTGATCGCGCGGCGCGACGAGGTGGAGAGGCTGTTCGAAGGCGTCGGCGGTGAGGTCAGGTGGGATGCGGTCGATAGCAGCAAGAAGAACCGTACCCTCACCATCAGGAAAGCGGCCGACTTCGAGCAGGATGACTGGCAGGGGATTTACGAGTGGACAGTCGCTTGCCTCTGGCGCCTTCGCTCCGCGGTGGAGCTGGTGGGGTAGACCCCTTCAAGCTTCAATTGATGTCTGCCAGGGACATCTGCGTGATGGTCAAGTCATTGAGACGTTTGCCCTTATTTTGAGTCCCGACTCGATTACAATGCCGGTCTCATCTTGCCGACAGGTCTCTGGAGCTCGGAATTGCCGCCGCGGTGCTGATCTGTTTCGCTAATCCTCAGACGGTAGGGGTGTGACAGAAAGACGGCCTTCAAGCAATAGCTTATGAATTAGGTTCTTACCATGGTCTCTATTATCGATCGTATTACCGTACGCGATGAGGAGCTTGATGACTCTTCCCATCATTTGCGTTCGAGCGTCATCTTCGTTACACACGTGGCCGCTTGCCGTTCGAAACGGTCTGAAGAAGAAAACTAACTTGGTATCTCCCTCGTAAAGCCTTACCGCATCGAAAATTGCTTGAAAATACGAGTAATCTGCCTTGCCGAGGGAGTGCCCGTAGAATTTGATCATGCGCGTGCCATGGTCCAGAGAGAGACCACTTGATGGTAAGCGAACAAGTGAACTCGTATCCGACGGATCGAGGGCCATAAGACGATAGGTCTTTGTGAACGGCATGGCGATGGGGTCATCCATCAGATCAGTACCGTCAATGCCGAAGACGATCTCGCTGCCAAGCCTGCCATGGATGTTTACATAGCTAGTCGCGTGCTCGTCTGAGCGGAAGACGCTTACAGCACGTGTGTAATTAAAGCTGAGTACGCTCTCCTCGACATCAAAGTCCTCCTCGTTCGGACGCTTCCAGAGGAGAATCTCACACATGAGCTTCTTTACTGCCTCTTTGTATCCAGCCGTTTCTTCGATGGCCCTGGTCAGATAGGTTGAAAAATCGTTTTCTAGTATGGTCAAATCATCACGGGACATTCGGGCAAGCCTTTCCAGGCTCCAACCGTCGGATTCTTCTGGAAACCGATCGCGAAGATAGGCGGCGACCTTATCCCCCAATATACTTTCGTCGAACATGAAGCTGCTACTCTCGCGCGACTCCTTCAGTCTCGTCAGCGTTCGCTTGAATGCGGTACCCCCTGGTTGGTTGGAGCCATTCTCGGGGGAAATCCAATTGGTTATCGCGCCCTCAATGTCGCACCAGCTTGCATCATCCATTCCATGGAGGATTACATCCCAAATGGTCTTCGTGCATGCTCGCGTGTCATCTTCTATGCTGCCGCCGAGCGCGGCTTTGCGCATTTCTATGAAGCTCGCAAAACTCGAGGGGAGGCCACACTCCAGATCGAAGCCGTTCCCAATGATTATGAGCTGATGCCAGCCGGGACGCATGTCAGGCATCGCATATGCCGTGGGGTCGATATTTTGCAAGTGAAGGGGGTCAACAGAAGAGAAGCTGGTGGATAAACTAGACGTGGGAATCATCGAGTTGAAGATGCTATCTAGATGGGCATTCGGTAGCAAATCGCCACCGTTTGTCCGAGTTTTCTTCGAGGCCATCGTTCTCCTACGGGATTAGTTTTCTTACAGACTGGCATTACGCAAAGATGATAATTGATATGTCGTGTCTGAATTATTCGACAAGCGATACTAGTTGAATAAATCAGCAGCGTCCTTATTTTTGTGCTCGTCCTCGATTGCGTTGCAATTCTCGATAAGCGGAGTAAGTTCATCGAGCCTTGCAACGATGCGCGCCTGTTCGTTTTGCGGCGGTATCGCTACTAAGAAAGACCCAATCTTTCCAGCCGACAGATGGACAATAATATTACCCGTTGCAAGTGCTGTTCGCTGCGTGCCGACGTAAGCTGAATTGATGCAGTAAGCTAAGTACTTCCCATTTTGCATATGGTGTTTTAGCGCGAGCAAATCTCCGCCAAATGCAATCTCGCTACCCGAGTTGTTTACTACAGCACGTCCAATGTCGATGTCGTTCTCTCCCGTAAGCGTCATCAGGATTTCGCCACACGCTACAGTGTGAGATGAGCTAAACAATGATGCTGGAATCTTGGTATTGCATTCAGCAATTTCAAGGGAATAAGTCGTATAGAGCTCTCCGTATCGAACGCAGGGCAGTCCATCCTTTGTCACCTGTGAGCGTTTTATTCCCGATCCTCTCTCCAAAACTCCTAGTGTTGCCAGTCTGGCCCACTCCCAGCCCTCGGGAATCTCGAACGGAATCTCGTCGTCGATGCAGGTCGGCTCGGCCTTGCCGCGTCTCTCGTAGTACGAGCCGTCCGCACCACGGTAGATGACCGACTCTCCGCCCTTGGGGGCCTTCGCCTTGCCCTCCTTGACGAGCGCCTTGCGCTCCTCGCGGATGCGGTCGAGGAGGACCGACGCCGGCCCGTCGGCGGGGTCCTGGGGGGCGAGCTCGCCCTGAACGGCCTGCTGCAGGATGGACTTCTTCATTTGATCGGGAAGGGCACTATCGAGAGCCTCACGCTCATCTTCGAGAGCACCAAACTGCTCGACGAGGGGTGTGAGCTTGTCGACCCTAGCAGAGATTCGCGATTGTTCAGCCAGAGGGGGCAATGGTGTCAGCATGTTGACTATCGTTGAGACGTTTATATGTTTAACGCCGGTCCCAACATTAGCAGCACGATACAAATTCCATGACGATGGCGAAGACAATACAATTTGAAGAAACCTATTGTGAAATGACTGGCTGCAGCGTAGCAGCATCACCCGCTGACCAAGGCAGATGTTCTCTCCTTGAAGTATTGCAGAGCGCCCGATAGAACCCTCTCTTGTAAAAACGACATCTCCGGGTTCTGGTCTCAGCCGAACAATACGTTCTTGATACGATTCTTTTGAGAGTGGTCTTAGTTGCGTTTGATGCCAGCCATCGTCGATGCAGTTCGTGTCGATAGCGAAATATCCTGTTGTTTCCGTAAGGTAGCCTGGAGTTGAGTGCGGACAGTCAACAATGCCTACGCATATGGTAAACATACGTGTCCATTCCCAGCTTTCAGGTATCTCGAATGGGATCTCGTCGTCGATGCAGATCGGCTTGGCCTTGCCGCGCCTCTCGTAGTACGAGCCGTCCGCACCACGGTAGATGACCGACTCTCCGCCCTTGGGGGCCTTCGCCTTGCCCTCCTTGACGAGCGCCTTGCGCTCCTCGCGGATGCGGTCGAGGAGGACCGACGCCGGCTCGTCGGTGGGGTCCTGGGGGACGAGCTCGCCCTGAACGGCCTGCTGCAGGATTGAGTTCCTGAGATCCTTTGCTTTCATCTACGCACCAATCCCAAGGATTCCGCAAATCTGTCCGAGCTTCTCGTCGATTTCGTTATCGAGAGCTGTGCGCTTAACCCTGTATTGCCTTATCAGTTCTTCTGGTTCGAGGACAATTTCTTCATCGTGCGGATACCCGCACTGGTCGAAGTTAAGCTGCATGTCCTTGAGCTCATCCACCGAGAAGTGCTGGGACTTCGGCTTTCCGTCCACGCTCAGGGGCTTGCGGTCGTCCCACCAAGCAATCACCTGGTCGAAGTGCTCCTTACGCATGGGCTTCGTCTTCGAGAAGTGTTTGTATCCCTCGGGCATATCAATACGGTAGAACCACACGCCCTCGCTCCTGTGGGTGTTGTCGAAGAACAGGATGTTTGTGGTGATGGAGGTGTAGGGGGCGAACACGCTCTGCGGCATGCGAACCACGGTATGCAGGTTGAATTCCTCGAGCAACCGTCTCTTGATCTCGAGTTTGGCGGAGTCGGATCCGAACAGAAATCCGTCGGGGACGATGACGGCTGCACGGCCTCCCGGCTTGAGACGATAGAGGATGAGCGCCAGGAACAAGTCCGCCGTCTCCGAACTTCGCAGCGAGGTCGGGAAATTGTTCTGTATAGAGGCTTTCTCCGAACCACCATACGGCGGGTTCATCAGCACTACGTCAAACTGCGCGCCATCCTTGTGACGGTACTCGCGGATGTCCTTTTCCAGCGAGTTGCCGTGGAAGATGTTTGGGTTATCAATGTCGTGCAGGAGCATGTTGGTCACACAGAGGAGGTAGGGGAGCTGTTTCTTCTCCATGCCGTACACCGCGCTCGAGTAGAGCTCCTCGTCGGCGGGAGTCTCCACTTGCGAGGAGAGAATCTTCAGCGCACTTGTGAGGAACCCCCCCGTCCCGCAGGCGAAGTCGGCCACCTTTTCCCCAAGCTTGGGAGCGAGCATCTCGGCCATGAAATCTGTGACCGCCCTCGGGGTGTAGAACTCGCCAGCGTTGCCAGCTGACTGGAGGTCCTTGAGGATCGTCTCATATATCTCGCCGAACGCATGGCGTTCCTTGTATTCGGTGAAGTCGACGGCGCCGTCGATTGCATTCACGACCTGGCGGAGTAGTATGCCGTCCTTCATGTAGTTGTTAG
Source organism: Atopobiaceae bacterium (assembly GCA_022655215.1). GTDB lineage: Bacteria > Actinomycetota > Coriobacteriia > Coriobacteriales > Atopobiaceae > JALCUE01. The sequence continues at coordinate 36,082 of JALCUE010000001.1, forward strand.
CATCGGTGAAGGCCGCCTTGACTACAATTTGGCAGAGGGGGGCATCGGGTCCGAGGTCGAGCCCGCTGAGGGTCGGGAATAGCCTGTTGTTGACGAAGTCGAGCAGACTGTCGCCCGTCAGGGCTTTGCCGTCGGAGTTGTCGACGGCCCAACTGTGCCAACGCAGCTCCTCCGGGATGATGGACTCATACGATTCGTCGTGGAACTCCCACTCTTCCTCCTTTGCGTCGTAGATCTTGAGGAAGAAGAGCCACGTCATCTGCTCTATGCGCTGCGCGTCGCCGTTGATTCCTGCGTCGTTGCGCATGATGTTCTGGAGACTCTTGACCAACGATCCCAATGCCATGTGAGTCTACCTTTCGTCTAAGCGGTATAGAGTGCGTCCTCGATTGAATGTGCTGCGTCCACGTACTCACTCTTGCCTCCGAATGCCCTGACGATTTTCATCGGGCTGCCGTACCTGCGGAACTCCTCCAGGTCGAGCACGCGGGTATCGTCCAGGTCAATCAGGTTGGAGGTGGCGTACTTATCAAGCAGCGTCTCCAGGACGTCCCGTGCCAGTCCGGAGTATTCGTAGAGGTAACCCTTCTTACGCACATTGTCGGCTCGCTCGGAACGTGTCAGGGGCTTCTGGTCGTAGGCGATGTGGCAGATGAGGTCGAAGTCGCTCATCTGATCCTGTCCCGACTCCCTTCTCAGCTCCTCCAGCAACGCCCCATGCTCCTCGAGCGCGTCGACAATGGCCTGCTTCCTGTCCTCCGCGTTCCAGGCCACGAGGAAATGGTCGAGGGTGTCGTACTGTCCGAGGATGTTCTTGCGGGTGTAGTCCCTCAAGCTCTCCGTGACAAGGTTCCCGTCGGTTGAGTAGTACTCGACGCGCTCCGAGATTACGTTGACCTTCACGCCGTGGATGTAGTACTTGGCATGTCCGTATGCTGGGTCATTGTCGCCAGGCCAGTCGGGAAAGTCCAACGGGGGTGTCACGTCGGGCGGGGAGTCCGGCTTGTCGTCAGGAGGGTTCATCGAGCCGTCATCGGGCGGCTCGAATATCTGCGTTGGCTCGCCGTCGAAGGAGGGGTCTGCGAACAGGCGCGATGCATCTCTGAAGTCAATGATTGTGAAATACAGCTTGCCATAGGGTTCGCTTACCCGTGTCCCGCGTCCGATGATCTGTTTGAACTCGGTCATCCCCTGGTCGCCGAATACGTTGTCGAGGACGATTACCTTGCAGGTGGGGCAGTTCACACCGGTGGTCAGTAGCTTCGAGGTCGTGACAATTGACGGGAACTTCTCGTCAGGGTCCATGAAATCATCCAGGCGTGCCTTGCCTTCTAGTTCGTCCCCGGTGATTCGTATGACGTAGTCGGGATGCTCAGCGACCATGTCGCTGTTCTCGTTGACTAGCGCCTCTCGCATACGTTCTGCATGGTCGATGTCCACGCAGAACACAATCGTCTTGGAGAGGCGGTCGGTCTCCTTGAGGAATTGCGTCACCTTCTTGGCGACCTCCTCGGTGCGCTCGCGGATGACGAGGTCGCGGTCGAAGTCATACTGCTCATAGACCTTGTCCTCGATCGTCTGCCCTCTGTCATCTACTGCACCTTCCTTCGGACGGAAGCCGTAGATGTCGATGTTCATCTTGGGGCGAATAACCTTGTATGGCGCGAGGAATCCGTCTTCTATTCCCTGTTTGAGTGAATAGGTGTATATCGGCTCACCAAAGTAGTCGATGTTCGAGACGTCCTTGGTCTCCTTGGGTGTTGCCGTCATACCTATCTGTATGGCTGACTCGAAGTACTCGAGGATCTTGCGCCATGCCGAGTCTTCGGCAGCGCTGCCGCGATGACATTCGTCCACGATTATGAGGTCGAAGAACCCAGGGTCAAAGGCACGGAATACCTCCTCGCCGTCCTCGCCGACGAGCTGTTGGTATAGGGCGAAGTAGACCTCATAGGCAGGGTCCATCTTGCGATGCTCAATCTTGGTGACCACCTTCTTCAATGGCTTGAAGTCGCCTTCGATGGTCTGGTCGACCAGCACGTTGCGGTCTGCCAGGTAAAGCACCTTCTTGACCCTGCCAGTCTCCCGCAGGCGGTGGACAATCTGGAAGGCCGTGAACGTCTTGCCCGTCCCGGTCGCCATCACGAGGAGGAGTCGCCTCTCTCCCTTTGCGATGGCTTCGACGCACTTGTTCACAGCGATGCGTTGGAAGTAGCGTGGGATTTTACTCTCGTGCTCGTAGTAGTAGGGCGCGGTGACGAGACTGTCGGCTTCGGAGGGCAGGCCTTCGCCTTCCTTGTAGCGATTCCAGAGCTCCTCGGGAGAGGGGAAGTCATCCATCGACAGAGAGCGCTCCTTACCGGTGTAGAAGTCATGCTCGATGAATCCATATCCGTTTGAGCTGTAGGCGAAGGGGACGTGAAGCGCCTGAGAATAGCTTATGGCCTGCTGTAGCCCCGCCCCGACCGTGTGATTGGTATCCTTCGCCTCGACGATAGCCAGAGGCACATCACGTGCATACATGAGGAGGTAGTCAGCCTTCTTTGGCTTCTTTCGAGCCGTCGCGTTACCACGAACCACAATTTCTCCGGCGGTGAAATAGAACTCCGTATAGATTTGCTTTTCTGGGTTCCAAGCCTTCTTCAGTGCGGGATCGATGAGCTTGAGGCGTGTGTCTGACTCGTTCATCTCGTCCTCCTGACAACCTCGTCGGCAAGCAGACAGGAGATGAGGGAGCTCATAGACACGCAGTCCTCCTTGGACAAGCTAGCCACCGCATTCTTCAGCTTTGGAGTGACGGCAAAGATGATCCTCTCGGTCTTCTTGCCGTTGAGGAGATCCTGTCTCTGTTTTTTGTCGTCCATGGCCGACGCCCTCTCGATGACGGAAGAGGAGATATAAGACTTATATAAGATTATCATTTCAGGGGAGGCTGGGGATGCATAAGCAACCGAGCCATCCGCGAAGCGGGATTCGGACGTCATGGTCGGTTCAAAGAAAAAGCCGTCCGCATCTCGCTTCCTCGCAAGTGACGTCTCTGGCGCAGTCGCAAAGCCGAACTGTCGTTGTTTACCGCGGGATAGCTTGGTCTCTTACCAGGTCACTATATTATCCCTGCTCCGTTGCTTGCCTTCGGGGTCTTTCCAGTGGGTGACAACAATAAATTTCGAGGGCGATTCCGCTGTAAGAGTGATCGACTCGTCAAAGCTCTCTCCAGGATCAAGTCTTTCGAAAGGCTCCTTGTCCCGTATGAGGGCGTAAGGCCCATTGTCCTTATCGAACGTGCAAGTAATATCTGTAACCGTGACGCCACCTGTGTTGGCGATTCTCAGTTTGTGACGCCCGGGACCTATAGGAATGTGATGGGCCTCTACTTTCGATGTCTTCAACTTCTCGGCTTCTGCCTCCTCCCTGCGGAGCAGCAGCTCCTGTAGCTCAATCTGCACCTGGGCAAGCTCCTGGGACTGCTTGTCCTCGCGCTTTCTCAGCCGGTAGTTCATCACGAAGCTGATGAGAGCGAGGACAAGACTCAGGAAGGATAGGACTATGGGGACCACCGTGGACTCGAAGGTTAAGTCCGTCATTATGTATCCCATCCACTCTTCTTGAGTTGCTTCTTGAGCTCCTGCTCAAAGGCGACCATGATTTCGTCGCCCATGTCTTCGATATGTGCATTGATGGATTCGGTATTGGCCTCTTTTAGCTGTTCTCTTGTAAACAGGCGTCCGCAGTGAACACAGGTGAATTCCCAATCATCCGTACAATCCCGTCCAGGGGACGGGGTTTCACATGAGAATTGAGTGCATCCGCACGTCGGACAGTACAATTCAACCTTACGCGAATACTCATCCATTCATACCTCACCTTCCCATTCTCTGCTCCCTTCCAATTGTACTGTCGAGCGGTGACGAATTCTGTTGATGCGAGACGAAAGTCTGGGGTTCGAAGACGACGGAGATTCGATTGATTATGGAAATATCCATGTGTCAGCTCTCGATGGGATCTTCCTAGGATTCACGAGATTCCTTAGCCAGCTGCGAGTGCTCATTAAGTAGTATTCTGGCAGATCTCCGCGAACTTATTTGTATGGTCACCATGGATCAGGTCGTGCTATTCTCCAGCACGATGCAGACTGCGAGATGTTCGGGGGGGCCAGTCCCGTGCGGATGGCTTTCCAGGAGTGTCTCGACGATGCGTTTGCTCTTGAGGTCTTGGGTATCCTCGAGAGGTGCGACGTTGACCCTGTCTCGCACCTCTCGGCAAGGACCTCCATCCGTCAGGTGCCTCTCGCGGAGTCGGTCGCTTGCGATTATCCGGACATAGTTCTACTGGTTAGTATTCAGGCGTGGCTGTGTTCGGAGTGACTTGGTAAGTTCAGTGGCAATCGCTGATTGGAGTCCGATGGCTTTTCCTCGTTATGAGTATCACGGCGAAGGATTCACCTTCCTCATGGACGACATCAAGCCCACCATCAAGGCTGGAGCGATGGTCTTCTCCGATGAGATGGGGCTCGTCTTTGTCAAGCTTCCCCCGGTGCGGACGGGATATGCATACAAGGCCGTGAACTATGACGAGGTCATCGACGCGAAGCTGGTCGAGAACGGACGATCGACGAGCATCGGCCGTGCGTTCGCGGGTGGCCTTCTGTTCGGAGGGGCTGGGGCGATCGTTGCCTCTAGTACGGGAAAAGGCAAGTGCGATCAGCTTGACATAGTGATCACCGTCAGAGACACGAAGCAGCCGGCTCTCCAGGCCTGCTTCATCGACCGACCCCTGAAGAGGGACAACGACCAGTTCAGACAGATCATGAACAACGTCCAGGAGAGTCTTTCGAAGATCAAGCTGATCATCGACGAGAACAGCCGTGCCGAGGTCGAGCCTACTGCGGTGTTCTCGCCGGCGGATGAGATTCTAAAGTACAAGAACCTGTTGGATATGGGTGCCATCACCCAGCAGGAATATGATGCGAAGAAGAAGCAGCTTCTAGATCTCTAGGTGCGTTTCATAGTCGCGCTGCTGTTGCTTTTCAATCACAGCTGACCGTCGTCTAAGCCTCGCTGCCATCAATGACCACGCATCCGTACGGACGGAGCGACTCGTGCCACTCCTTGCGTAGGGGCTTATCGGTGATGACTCCATCTATCTGATCGAAGTCGCACAGCCTCACATAGGAGGTCATGTCGAACTTCGAGAAGTCGGCCACCACATACGTCTTCTGCGCATGGCTTAGGGCCGACTTGCGAACGAGAGTCCAGCGATCGGTGCTGTCGGTGATTCCGTTTTCCAGCGAGAGCGACCTGCATGAGATGAAGGCCTTGTCCACGAAGTGGGTCTCGAGGTTGTTCACCGTGATACTGCCGTAATAGGCCTTCTCGGTGGATGAGTAATCTCCACCCATGGCCACGAGGTGGATGTTGTCGTGCTTCGCGCACAGGCTCATGATCATCATGTTGTTGGTGAGGATGGTGACGCGCATATCTTGGATCTCCTTGGCGACGTAGTAGTTCGTCGTCGAGTTATCCAGGAAGAGGGTGTCGCCATTCTGCACCAGGGGCCGGCAGAGCTGGGCAATCGTGGTCTTGCTGTCGACGTAGGTACCGGTCCTTATGTTGGCATCCACGAGGTTCTCCACGCCGGAGGCTATGAAGGCACCGCCATATGAGCGGTTGAGGATGCCGTCGGCCTCAAGAGCCTTGAGATCGCGCCGTATGGTCTCGTCAGTCACGGAGAACTGACGGGCAAGATCCGTCACGGTGGCGCTCTTCTTTTCGAGGACGATGTCCCTGATCTTCTGCCTGCGGACTCCGGCGATCATCGCAGCTCCTACCCGATGTGTCGTATTTCGTGCTTGAACGGCCACTTTCATTACAGATGATGACGCATGCGGTCAGGAATTCCCACCAATTCCACTCCGTTCACCGACAAAACATGCACAATCGGGCAAAACCAACAGAAACCAACGCAAAACCAGAAGCAAATTCACTAATACTATGGCCTAGAAGTTGTTGCATAGAGTTGAATCATGTTGATTTCAACAGGAGAGGTCAATATGGAAGTCAAGACAGGATACCCGACAGAGGCAGAGGCGCGTGAGGCCATCGTTCATGTCGGACGCAGGATGTACGACCACGAGTACGTGGTCACGAACGATGGGAACATCAGCGTCAGAATCTCGCCTGACACCATCGTGGTCACTCCCACCGGCATCTCGAAGGGATTCATGACCCCGGAGATGATGGTGGTCATGAACCTCGATGGTGACATCTTGAGCCAGGGCGATCGCGGTCCCAGCAGCGAGGTGAAGATGCACATCCGGGTATTCGAGGAGAACCCCTCCATCGGGGCGGTCGTGCATGCGCATCCGATCTTCGCCACCTCGTACTCGATTGCGGGGATTGCCCTCGACCAGCCCATACTTTCCGAGGCGATGCTTCAGGTGGGGACGCTTCCCGTCGCCCACTACGCCAAGCCTGGGACCTATGACGTGCCTGACAGCATCGCGCCTTTCGTCAATGGCTATGGAGGAGTCCTCCTTTCGAACCACGGTGCCCTCACGTGGGGATCCACACTCGATGAGGCCTTCTCGCGTATGGAGGTTACTGAGAACTATGCCCACGTGAGCTTCGTCGTCCGTTCGCTCGGCGGCGGTAGGGCCTTGAGCTCGGAGCAGGTCAAGGGCCTCTCCGACCTCCGCAAGGACATGGGGCTGGCTGATGTGCTCATGCCGGCCGGTGCGGACACCATAACGAACGACACCGACGTATTGCCCAAGACGACCGCGTTCCAGGGAGAGTGAGGAAGGATGCTTCTTAGGAAAGACCTCATAAAGGTGGGTCAGGACTATCCGGATCGAGAGACGGCGCTCCACTCGTTTGCCGAGCTCTTCGTTGAGCGCGGCGTGGCCAAGCCGAGCTATCCGCAGGCGATCGTCGACCGCGAGAAGATCTATCCGACCGGCCTTCCCGCAGGATCCTTCGACATCGCGCTCTCCCATTGTGACAGCGAGCATGTGATCGAACCCGCGATAGGCGTCTGCACGCTCGTCAATCCCATCGACTTCCAGATGATGGGCGGCGACGGCACCGCGATGCACGTGAAGATCATCTTCATGCTGGCCATCAAGGATCCCGACTCACAGATATCGACGCTTCAGAAGCTCATGGGCGTTCTGCAGAACGAGGGGCTGCTCGAGGAGGTGCATGCGGCATCGAGCCCCGAAGAGGTCTACGACGCGCTCAAGCCCTATCTCGACGTGTAGTGGAAGACAAGGAATCAGCAGCAAGAGAGAGGAAATGAGATGTCCACAAGAATCAAGGTATTGTCCGTTTGCGGTTCTGGCGTAGTCACTTCCCATATGGTGGCGAACAAGATCGTGGATATGTTCGCCGACGAGGGATACGACGTCGATACGGATGAGTGCAATCCCTCCGAGCTCGATGGCTATCTCTCCCGTGGATCCTATGACTTCATCGCCTACTCGAGCCCTATCGGTGACGCGCACGGTACCCCAGCGTTCAGCGCCATGGGTCTCATCACCGGGCTTGGCGAGGACGAGTTCATGCAGGATGCGCTCGACAGCCTCCACGCTGCGGGCAAGTAGACCAACAGCCCGCATCACCGGGCGTGAAAAGGAAACAGGGAGGAAAGAATGGATACGTTTCTGAATGCCTTGAACCTGTTCTTCACGACGTTCAAGGCAGCCGTGTTCGTTCCCGTGTTCATCTTCGTCATCGCGCTATTCATGGGCGTCAAGCCCAAGAAGGCGTTCTTCTCGGCGCTCTCCGCTGGCGTCGGCCTCGAGGGCTTCTCCCTCGTCATCGGCAGCTATAGCCCGATCCTCTCGCCGATCATCGACAACATGATCAACAGTGTGGGAATCAACCTGCCCATCGTCGACATGGGATGGCAGACCACTTCCATCGTGGCCTATTCCTATCAGGTGGGCATGATCTACATCGCCGTGGCAATCATCCTCCAGATCGTCCTGTACCTCATCAAGTACACGACGGTCTTCCAGGCCGGTGACCTCTGGAACAACTACTCCTACTTCGCTTGGGGCTCCTGCCTCTTCGTGCTGACGGGTAACTTCTGGCTTGCCATGGCCTGCATGGTGGTCCAGCAGCTCTACACGCTCCTCTGCACCGAGGTCATCGCGAAGCGTTGGTCGACGTACTACGGCTATCCGAACTGCACCATCGCGTCTCTGCACACGGCGACGGTCGGGGTCTTCGCCGTGCCTCTGAACATCCTTCTCGATAAGCTTGGCCTCTATAAGATCAATGCCGATCCTGACACCCTTCGCAAGAAGCTCGGCTTCATCGGCGAGCCCATGACGCTCGGCCTGTTCCTCGGCCTGTTCATCGGCGTCATCGGCGACTTCGACAAGCTCGGCGATATCGCCACCTGGGGCGAGATAACCACCTGCGGCATCGCCACCGCCGCGGTCATGGCCGTCTTCCCGAAGGTCTCCGGTATCTTCGCCGGTTCCTTCTCCGCAATCACTGAGGCGAGCAAGAAGAAGATGAAGGCCGCTGGTAGCGAGGGACGCGAGTGGTACCTGGCCGTCAACGACGCCACTGGCTACGGTGAGGCCGCTACGCTGATCACCGGCATTCTCCTCATGCCCACGACCTTGCTCGTGTCCTTCATCCTGCCTGGCAACCTCGTGCTGCCGATGCTGGACCTCGTCGCAATTCCCTATATCATCCAGCCCTTCGTCGCCTGCTCGAACGGCAACATCATCAAGTCGTTCATCGGTGGTCTGCTGTTCATGATCGCGAACCTTTACTTCTGCACTCTCACGGGTGACTCGTTCACCCAGGTCGCCGTCTCCACCGGCATCGACCTTCAGGGTGCGACCATGATCACCTCCCTGGTCATCATGGGTCAGCCTGTGGGCGCGATCATATTCCTCGCGTTCCTCACGCAGAACCCAGTCGTCATCGGTGCCGTCATCGTCGTGTACGTGGTCTGCTACATCCTCGTGCACAAGAACATGGATGCCATCCATGACTTCATCGAGAACAGCGCCATCAACCATACGATCAAGAAGCCTGCGGCCGTCGCGGCCGAGTAAAGGCTGAACTCGCTCCGGCTGCCGTCGGCGGTACATCCGTCGACGGCAGCCCTAGGAACGGAGGGACAAGAAGAATGACAAGCGACAAGACAGTGAACGCAGGATGCAGGAAGCTCGTGGTGGATGCTGGCGTCCGTATGCTGGATAGCGGACTTACCGTCGCGACGTGGGGAAACATCAGCGTCTGCGATCGCGATGCGGGCCTTGTCTACATCACGCCGAGTGGTATGAACTATCACGAAATCGTCGAGGACGACATCAACGTCTATAACCTTGACGGCGAGCTCATCGAGGGGCACAGGAGGCCTTCCATCGAGCTCGAGCTCCATCTGGGCATGTTCAACGCACGTCCGGAGATCGGCGCCTGCATCCACACGCACCCGATATTCTCCACGGTCTTCTCCTCGATGGGGCAGGACATCCCCATAGACGTCCATGATGAGGCAGCCCAGGCCCTAGGCGACTCCGTGAGGTGCGCGGACTATGCACTCCCCGGAACGAAGGAGCTGGCTTTGAACGCCCAGCGCGCGATAGGCGACAAGGCCAACGCATGCATGCTTCGCTCTCATGGGCTGGTCTGCATAGGTGCTGACCTCGACGCTGCCTTCAAGGTGTCGACCGTGGTCGAGATGGTCGCCGAGATTCTCTGGCGTATCCGTGCGACCGGTGGGGACTACATCCCAATCAGCGGAGAGAACGTGGCCGCCATGCAGGAGTTCGTGAAGACGAAGTACGGTCAGTACTAAGAACCAGTGTCAAGGAGGACTTGAGATGACTGGCGTATACACGTTCAAGTTCAAGATCGATCCCAAGACGTTCAGGCAGGCGCTCTACTTCAACACCTTCTCGCGCCATCGTGGGCAGTTCGCCCTCGTGGCCCTTGCCTGGGCGGCAGGGTTGGTGCTCATGCTCCTGAACCTCGTGGGTGGAATCGAGATGTCGAGCGTCATGCAGCTCTGCTACATGGTCATCCTCGCCACCATGCCCCTTCTCATCTTCTCCTGTGAGCATGGCTACAGGAATTACCGCAACTCCGATCTAAGCGAGAAGGAGCGCACGGTCTCGATCAGCGAGGAGTGGGTGAAGTTTCGCGTGAGCGGAAGCCCCGACTCCGAGAAGATCGGCTGGCACAACATCATGGCCGTATATGAACTCCCCGATAGGTTCATCATCTACCGGGATTCTGATCTGATGGTCGTCCTGCCGAAGGACGTGATGAACGAGTCCGAGCTATCAAAGGTCAGCTCCTACTTCAGCGAAAACCTTGGACGGTCGTTCCATAGGCCACGATATGTGGCTCCCATGCTTGCTGCATAGCGGATTGAACAGCCCTTTCCCCTTCAGGTCGGCCCACGCCCTTCTCCCCTGGTGCGTGGGCCGGCGCGTATGCGGAGGGCGATGGGGGGCGCTCCGTGCAATGCCCCTAGCCGGCCTGTCCTCTACTCCTCGACCTTCTCTGGATGGCGCCGGCGATAGTCGCGGATGGTCTCCACGTGCTTGCCCTGCTCCTTGTACTTCTTCTTAACGAGGTCTCGCAGACAATCGCTGCGCAGCTCCTCGGCGGTCTCCTGGTCTGCCATCCACTTGGGCTCGGGCTCGCTTGCCCTGAAGCGGTGCCACCACAGGTCGCAGAGCGCACGCACGAGCATGACCAGCCCATAGGCACCGAACGCGGCTCCGAATATGCCGAGTGGCGTGAACCCGTGCTGGATGGGGGACAGCCAGCATATCTGCAGCCCGATGTAGAGGAGGAAGCGGATGTGGTCGGAGTCGTGGTGCTCCCTCGCGCAGTCATCACAGAGGCTCTTGGTGAGGGTCTCGTAGCTCGTGAGCACGCGCCCGCCCTCGGTCCTGCCGTCGGTCCCGATGTAGACGGTCGCCACCTCGTCGGTATGCCCCCCGCAGACGGTGCATGTCCCGCTCGGCCTCTTGGTCTTCTTCTTGTCGCTCATATCAGGTCCTCCTGTCGTGCGATCGCATGCATGATGTCCTTGGTCGACTCGTAGAGAGCGGAGAAGGTGGCACGAAGCCTTCGATACGTTTCGTAGTTCTCCGGCTGGGGCTCGATCACCTCGCCGGGCCTGATCACCTTCGAGAGCTCGTCCCAGTCGGGGTAGGCGCCGCCGGCCAGGGCAGCCATGATGGCGTCGCCGTAGCAGGCCCCGATGGTGACGGAGGCCGTGCAGACGGGCCTCTCCAGCATGTCGGCCACGCACTGGAGCCACACGTCGTTCTTGGTGCCGCCTCCAACGCACATGACCTTCTCCACGGGGAGGCCGTCGGCCTCGAGTATCTCCACGTGCTGGGCGATGGTACAGGAGATGCCCTCTATCGCGGCTCGCGCCAGATGGGCCCTGGTGTGGTTCGTCGTGAGGCCGAAGAAGGTCCCTCGGGCCTCGGGGTCGTTGATGGGGGTGCGCTCGCCGGCGAAGTAGGGCAGGCACACGAGGCCGTCCGCCCCCGCCCCGACCGAGGCGGCCTCGGCGGCCATGACGGAGAACGCGTTCGGCCCACCCTCGGCCTCCGCGGCCACGGCGTCCGGGTAGAGCTCGCCCACCATCCACTTGGTGAGGGCGCCCGCGGTATTGGTGCCGGCGCACACGGAGTACGTCCCCGGGATGATGAAGGTGCCCGGCCAGAGTCGCTCCTCCTGGGCGAGGTGGTCCGAGAGGTAGACGAAGTAGCACGTGGAGCCCATCTGGACCATGAGGTCGCCGGGGCGGAACACTCCCGTGGAGACGGCCTCCGCGCCCGAGTCGCCGGTTCCCACGAGCACGGGCGTGCCTTCGGCGAGACCCGTCTCGGCCGCGGCGCGGGCACTGACCTTGCCTGCCACGTCCGTGGCGGCGGCCAAGGTGGCCAGCTGGTCGGGCCTGCAGATGCCCTCGCACATGCTTCCGGCCACCTCCCCTGAGTCGAGGTCGTAGAGGGGCATGAAGTCCTCGGCGAGGTACCGGTCTATGGTGAACCGCCCGGTGAGGCGTGCCGACAGATAGCTCGACGCGGTGAGGAAGCATCTGGCCTTCTCCCATACCTCGGGCATCGCATGGCGGAACCAGAGGATCTTCGGGGCGATGTCGCTCGAGCAGAGACGGTGTCCCACCAGGTCGGTCTCGCGCGACCCGTAGCGCGCCTGGAGCTCAGCCACCTCGGCCGAGGCGCGTGAGTCGACGCCATAGAGCACGGCAGGGGCGAGCGCGTGGCAGTCCTCGTCCACGGGAACGCAGTCGCAGCCCAGGGCGGACAGCCCCACGCATGCGACCTGCCCGGCATCACAGCCGGCGTCCGCGACGAGCCCCCTCGACAGCTCGCAGAAGTCACCCCACCAGGTTTTGTCGGCGTCCATCTCGAACCAGCCGGGCCGGGGGTTGTCGGGGGAGTGGGGGACGGAGCGCTGGGCCACGATGTCGCAGCCCTCGTCTATGAGGACCCCCTTGCTCTCGTTCGTCCCCACGTCTATCCCGAGGAAGAGTCGTCCCATGGTCATCTGCCCTCCCTCGCCGCACGCGCCGCGTCCATGAGCGCGTGCACGCGGGTCTCGTCCACGGGGTTCTCAATGATGCCGCCCTGCTTGAGGGAGGTGCCCACGAAGGCGCCGTCCGCGTCGGCGAGGATGCCCGCGATGCTGTCCGCCCTGCATCCCGTCCCGCAGATGACGGGCACGTCTCCCGCATGCCTTCGGGCCTCGGCGAACGTCGCCGGTTCCGTGGCCGCGCCAGCCGAGCTGCCGCCCAGCACATAGGCGTCGGGCCTGCAGTTGAACCCCAGGGAGTCCATCTGGTCGAAGGCGCTGCGGCCGCCGACGTTGGCCTCCCCCTCGCTCGTGACGAAGTAGAGGAGCAGGAGGTCGTCGAGCCTGAGGTCGTGGCGGTGCCTCAAGGTGGTCGCCACGTCACGGTCCACGAGCCCGAGGTCTCCCGACCACACCCCCGTGAACACGCAGCGCGTGAAGGACGCCCCCGTGGCCGCGCAGACGTCCATCGAGGCGTCCCCGTCGTAGATCGCCTCCGCACCGAACGGCACGAGGATCTCATCCAACAGGGCGCCGATGACGCATGACATGGACGCCACCGTGACGGGGGAGACGTGCTTCTGGTAGGGGACGCTGAACTCGTTGGTGAAGAGGACCCCGTCGATCCCGCCGGACTGAAGCGCGACGAGGTCGGCGGCGGCAGCGTCGATGACGTCTGAGATCGAGCCATCGGCAGGCCAGAAGGGATCTCCTGGCAGCGGCTTGAGATGCACAAGTCCGATGATGGGCTTCTCGGTTCCGAACAGGTCCTCTAGGACGGACATGGTCCCCTCCCTATGACAAGACGTCTTACAACGTCATGTACTATGGACGCATCCGGGGGGAGCTCATGCGTGAATACCGTGCCGTTCGATATGCGGTCGGTGTTATCTCGTGCGCGGCAAGGGGTAAGCTTCTCACCGACATGAGGACGTATGACGAGCCATCGAGGCGGGAGAGGGACGGATGAAGCTCAACGAGGAGTCACTCACCCCCTTGTACCAGCAGGTCATGGAGGACATCAAGGGCGGTATCGAGGGCGGTCGCTACGTGACCGGCGACAAGATCCCGTCGGAGATCGAGCTGTCCGAGATGTACACGGTGAGCAGGATCACGATCAGGCGTGCCGTGGAGGAGCTGGTGGGCGAGGGCTACCTCACCAAGCGCCAAGGTAAGGGCACCTACGTCAACCACAGGAAGCTCCTCCGCAAGCTCGAGCAGGCCGGCGCGGTCCAGAGCTTCACCGACGCCTGCAAGAACGAGGGCCGCACGCCCGGGGCGACGCTGCTCCAACGCAGGAAGGTCACGCCGCAGCCGGAGGAGCGTCGCTTCCTCAACATCGGGGCCGATGACCAGCTCGTCTACATCCAGCGCGTGAGGACCGCCGATGGCGAGCCCGTCATGCTCGAGAACAACCTCTTCCCACTCGACCGCTTCGCGTTCCTCCTGGACGAGGACCTCAAGGACAACTCGATATTCGAGCTCATCCACGAGAGGGCCGGCGTCCTGCCCACCTCGACCGAGAAGTCTACGCTCGAGATCGTGCTCGCATCGAAGGACACGGCCGAGCCCCTCGGCGTCTCGGTGGGGGAGCCCCTGTTCTACGAGAACGTCCACTTCCTCGATGCCAGCGGAGGGCCACTGCTCATCGGCCAGCAGTACATGGTGGGCACCAGGTATATGTTCAACCTCTGAGCGAGCCCTCCGGGACGGCCCTCCCGACAAACCGTATGGCCCTCCATTTCGACCGTCCGCCGAGACCCGTGGTTTGCGCCATGGGCCATGGGAGGCCCCTCTTCCTGCGGAAACCATTTCCATCTCGTCTCGGTCGGATGACCTTTGCGGAAATCCATGACCTTTCTGACTGCGCGATTCCTGAATCCTGATAATCTGCACATGACGTAGTAATACGTTCTATGACGTATTGCTACGTTACGGGCGGGACATCAGTCCATGGAGTTGAGTCTGGGAGGTACTGCCATGACAGAAGAAGTGGCCACAACAGGGAAGAAGAAGCGGAAGTTCCAGCTTCCGCACGTCTACACGATCGTCTTCCTGCTCATGATCCTGTTCGCCGTGCTCACGTGGATCATCCCATCCGGTTCCTACGAGCGTCAGACCATCGAGACGGCAGCCGGCGAGCGTGACGTCGCCGTGGCCGGCACCTACACGCCCACCGACAAGGTCCAGGAGGATGGCACCGACCTGCGTCAGGGCATCTTCGAGGTCCTCGAGGCCCCCACGCAGGGCATCCAGGCGGCCGCGGACGTGGTCGCGTTCGTCCTGCTCATCGGAGGCTCGTTCGCCATCATCACCAAGACGAACGCCATCAACGCGGGCATGAGCCATGTGATCAAGAAGCTCAAGAAGAAGGAGATCCTGATCATCCCCATCACGATGATCCTGTTCTCCATCGGTGGCACGACGTTCGGCATGTCCGAGGAGTGCCTGCCGTTCTACGCGATCTTCATGCCCATCATGATGGCCATGGGCTATGACTCCATGACCGCGTTCCTCATCTGCTTCATGGGCCCCCAGCTGGGCTACTGCGCCTCGACCCTGAACCCGTTCAACGTCCTCATCGCGCAGGGCATCGTGGGCATCGAGGGCAATCCCCAGCTCTGGTTCCGCTTCATCACCTGGATCATCTTCACCGTCATGGGCATCATCTGGGTCATGCGCTACGCCCGTCGCGTGAAGAAGAACCCCTCCTCCTCGATCACCTTCCTCGATGACCCTGCCAAGCGCATCGAGTTCTCCGTCCAGGACGACGACACCGAGGTCCCCTTCACCGGTCGTCAGCGTGGCGTCATCTGCGTGTTCGCCTGCGGCATGGGTCTAATCGTCTGGGGCCTCATCACCCAGGGCTGGTACATGGACGAGATCTCGGCCGTGTTCTTCGGCATGGGCGTGCTGTCCGGCATCGTGGGCGGCCTCACCGAGCGTGAGATGGCCGACGAGTTCGTCAAGGGTCTCGCCGACTTCGCATACGCGGCCGTCATCATCGGCCTCGCCCGCTCGATCCTCGTCATCGCCGAGAACGGCATGATCATCGACACGATCCTCAACTTCCTCGCCAACATGCTCGCCGGCCTGCCCACCGCCATCTACACCTCGCTGCTCTACGTGGTGCTCGGCCTGCTCAGCTTCCTCGTCCCCTCCTCCTCGGGCCTCGCCGCCCTCACCATGCCCGTTCTCGGGCCCCTCACGGAGCTCATGGGCGTGAACCCGGAGGCCGCCGTCACGGCACTGCAGTTCGCGAACCAGACCGTCAACACGATCAGCCCCACGGCTGGCATGACGGTGGCCGGTCTCGCGGTGTGCAAGATCTCGTTCGGCCAGTGGTGGAAGACGTGCTGGAAGTTCGTGATCCTGATGGTGGCGCTCGGACTCGTGTTCACCGCCATCTCCGGAATGCTCCCCGTGTAGGGACCCCACGACAGAAGGCTCCCTCGGACGCCCTCGGCCTCGGCCGGGGGCGTCCGCCCATGGGGCCGCATGCTCTCGTATGGACGGACGACAAGGGAAGGCGATGGTTGGACATGGGACTCTTCTCCGGTGACATCTACGCGCCGAGCCTCGCGGCGACGACGCATCTGAACGTCATACTCCCCGAGGAATCGGAGGACGTGTGGCCCCTCGAGGAGGGGGAGCCGCGGATCCTCTACCTCCTGCATGGTCTGGGGTCGAATGCCGACGAGTGGCCGAGGTTCTCGCGCATCGAGTACTTCGCGAAGCTCTACAACCTCGTGGTGGTGATGCCGGAGGTGGGTCGCGGCTTCTATACCGACATGGCGACGGGGCCCTCCTTCCTCTCCTACGTCACGCGAGACCTGCCTGCGTTCGTGCATGACTGGTTCCGTGTCCCGACGGCACGGGACCGGACCTTCATCGCGGGGGAGAGCATGGGTGGCTATGGCGCCGTCAAGGCCGCCCTCACCAGGCCCGACCTCTACGCGGGGTTCGCATCCCTCTCCGGCGTCATGGACGTCGCCGAGATGAGGGGCTGGGTCGAGGACGGCACGTGGGATGCGATGCGTCCTGACGAGATGACATCCCTGTTCGGCGAGGGCCCCGGCGTGTCCCAGGCCGATGACCTGAGCAAGCTCGTGAGGTCCAGGGCCGACGACGCGGATCGCCCTCGCTTCATACAGCTCTGCGGTACCGAGGACTTCCTCATCGAGATGAACAGGGCGTTCTCGACCGAGACGGAGGCGGTGGGCTACGAGCACACCTACATGGAGTGGTCGGGTGCCCACAACTGGACGTTCTGGGACGTGGCCATACAGCGCTCGATCCAGTTCCTCCTCGGCTACGACCCCCATGACGCACCCCTCGCCTGATGTCCGTCCGCGGAGCAAAACGCCCGCTCACGGGACAATACGTCATATAACGTCATAACATGTAATAATGACCTTGCCGTCGGACCGTGGCGAACCCGCCCTCGCCACGATTCCACGGCGTCCTACCAGGTAAGAACCGAGTGGAAAGACAGGTGCGAAGATGCGAGAGGGAATCGTCCTGCTCTCCGAGAACGTGTTCGACTCGACCGGCGCCGAGCCATTCGACGGCTTCGTCGCGATCGAGGGCAACGAGATCAAGGCGGTGGGTCCGAGGGAGGCCGCCCGACCGTTCACCGCCAACGCCGGCCGCGTGCTCGACGTCGGCAGCAAGGTGGTCATGCCCGGCCTCTGTGACGTGCACACCTTCTTCACCGGCTGGGTGCTCGAGGGAATCGGCTGTGACTTCACCGGCATCTCCTCGCCCGGCGAGGGCATCGCGGCCCTTCGGGACTATGCATGCGATCGTCCGTCCGACGAGCCGCTGTTCGGCCATGCCTGGGACGCAGGCGCGTTCCCGTCCGGGTCAGAGCTCAGGCTCGACGAGGCGTTCCCGTCCCGCCCGGTGGTGGTGTTCACCTCGGACAGGGGGACGTGCTGGATGAACGCCGCCGCGCGCGAGAGGTACCAGTTCGGCCCTGACGCCTGCTGGGCGGAGATGATCTGGCGCATGATGCCCGATTACCTCGCGATGCCGGAGGTCCAGGCGAGATACGTCGACTACATGGCCATGCTCAACGGCCGGGGAGTGACATCCATCAAGGAGATGACGTTCGACGACTACTACGGATTCGCCGACGTCATGGCCCGCATGGAGGATGCCGGCCAGATGACGCTGCGCGTGTCCATGATGAGCCAGCCGGTCGGTCGCGGCGCGGACATCGAGCACGGCAAGAGGATGCGCGACCGCTTCCATGGTCCGTTCGTGACCTTCTCGGGATACAACCGCATGACGGACCGTGGGGTCGCGGGAGGCCTCGCCGAGTACGTCGACCCCTATGACTCCAAGCCGGGCATGCGGGTGGCCGTGCCGGTCGAGTGGGACCTTATCGAGCGCGAGACGCATGAGGTCGACGCCGCGGGCTTCCGCTACTCGCTCCACTGCCAGGGCGACGGTGCCGTTCGCCACACGGTGAGGCTCCTGGACTCGTGCGCCAAGGACGCCGCGGGCCGGCTCGTGAACCGTCACGCCATCACCGACCTCGAGTGCTCATGTCCGTCCGACCTCGACCTGTTCGGGAGCATCGGCGGAATCTGCGAGGTCTATCCCCAGATCCAGACGCTCGACGCGGAGGCCGACATAGAGTCCATGGCGATCCGCCAGGTCGGGCCCGAGCGCTTCTCCAGGTTCTGGAACCGCAGGAGGATGTGGGACGCCGGCGCCCGCGTGTGCTGCGGGACCGACCTTCCCCTCCTCGTCCCCCACATCGGCGAGTCCATCTATGCGGGATGCGGAGGCTACTTCGATGACGGCGTCGCGGTGAACCAGGCCAACATGCTCTCCGTGGGGGAGCTTCTCCAGGCGTGGACCGCGAACGGCGCATACGACTGCTACTCGGAGGACCGTCTCGGCACGCTCGAGGAGGGCAAGACCGCCGATGTCGTCGTCCTCGACGGGGACGTCTTCCACACCGACCCCGCCAACGTGCGTGGCATCGGCGCGGCGCTCACCATATCCGACGGTCGCATCGTCCACGATGCGCTTCGGTAGGGAGGGGACATGGCACACATCAGGCGTGAACAGCTCGCGGCCATAGGGATCCACCATCTGTACCACTCGCTCGACTCGATGCTCGACTCGCAGGCCGAGGCGGGATACAAGACGATCGAGCTCCTCGGCATGGCCCCTCATTTCCTCATGGACCACGAGGGCTATCAGGATGCCGGAGAGGTGAGGAGGAAGGTCGAGGACAGGGGCATGCGCATCGCCGTCTTCACCCCCGAGTGCGCGGTCTACCACTACCTCATGTGCTCGCCCGACCCCGCCTTCCATGCACGCAGCATGGAGTACTTCAAGCGCGGGTTCGAGGCGGCCGAGGAGCTGGGCGCGCGCACCCTCCTCACCAACTGCATAGGCGGCACCTTCGACGAGGAGTACGGACGCGTCTATGACCGTGCCGTCTCCAGCCTCCGGGAGCTTGCCCCCGCGGCCGCCGACCACGGCGTCACCATCGCCGTGGAGAGCGTCCGACCCGAGGAGAGCCGTGTGGCCACCACACTTCCCGAGATGGTGGGCATCCTCTCCGACGTGGGATGCGACAACGTCAAGGCCGGGCTCGACACGGTGGCGATGGGGGTCGCGGGAGAGACCCCGCGCCAGTGGTTCGAGGCCCTGGGCGATGACATCGTGCATTGCCACTTCATAGACGGCAGGCCCTATGCCCACCTCGTGTGGGGCGATGGCCTCTTCCCGCTGGAGAAGTACCTCGACGTCCTCAACGAGTACGGCTACGAGGGCTACCTCGGGCAGGAGATCACCGACGGCCGCTACTTCGATGACCCGAACGCCGCCGACAGGCGAAACTTCGACGCGTTCCGTCCGTTCATCGTCGATGACGAGGAGGCGATCGCATGAGCTGCCCGTCCATCCGCCGCGAGCAGGTGTGCGGCATGAACATCCATTGGGTGAACTATCCCCTCGATGCCTTCCTCGACTGCCAGCAGCGGCTCGGGCTCGAGAGCATAGAGCTGTGGTGCGCCGTGCCCCATGTCTGGCTCGACCACATGGCCTACTACGACGCCACGCGGATCAGGCACAAGATCGAGTCCTGTGGGCTTGCCGCCCATGTGCTCACGCCGGAGAACTGCACGTATCCCTATCAGTTCGCGGCCAAGGAGCCCATGGCGGTGGAACATGCCTATGGCTACTTCACCAACGGCATCCGCCTCGCCGCGGAGCTGGGATGCGACCTCATGGAGGTCAACAGCGGCTGGGGCTATTGGGACGAGGATCGCGAGGAGGCCTGGAAGCGCAGCAGGGACATGCTGCGTCGCCTGGCGGAGTTCGCCCAGACCCAGGGGATCGTGCTGGTCATGGAGGCCGTGCGTCCCGAGGAGAGCCAGCTCGTGACCGACATCCCCAGCGCCCGCCGCATGTTCGACGAGGTGGGCCACCCCAATCTCAAGGTCATGGTGGACACGTGCGCCATGGGCGTCGCAGGCGAGACCCTCGACCAGTGGTTCGACGAGTTCGGCAGCGACATCAGGCACATGCACTTCATCGACGGCACGCCGTACGGCCACCTCATCTGGGGCGACGGGACCCATAGCCTCTCCGACTTCATCTCCTCCCTCAACAGGCACCATTACGAGGGGTATCTCGGCCAGGAGATCACCGACGGCCGGTATTACGAGGACCCCGCGAAGGCCGACGCGAGGAACGTCCACAACTACGAGCGCTACTTCGACGAGCCCATCTAGGCGCGTCGGACGACAAAAGGGAAAAGCGGCCGACACATCGACCGAGACGAGACGACTGGAGCATCACATGAACGCACATGACCTCATCAAGGACGTCATCAAGGAGAAGGGCACCATCAAGACGGTCTACTGGGTGGCCTGCGGCGGGTCGGTCATCGACCTGTATCCCGCGCACTGCCTGATCAACGCCGAGTCGACCTCCATCGACTCGGAGGTGTACACGGCCCGCGAGTTCAAGATCATGGCCCCCAGGAAGCTGGGAAGCAATTCGCTGGTCATCACCTGCTCGCACTCGGGAGGCACGCTCGAGAACTACGAGGCCGCCGAGCTCGCCCGAGACCGTGGTGCCGCCGTCATCGCCATGACCAACAATGCCGGCTCCCGCATCGACAACGGCGAGTGGCCCTGCTGGGTGTACGAGTGGGGCAACGACGTGCCCACCGCCCAGATCCCCTCCGGCATGTCCCTCTCGCTCGCGGCGGAGCTCGTCAATGAGCAGGATGGCTATGAGGACCTCGACACGCTGATGGCCGCCATCGGCCAGATCGACGGGATCGTCGCCGCCGCCCGCACCAAGTCGGTCGCGGACATGGGCGATCGCTTCGCCCACATGTGCAAGGAGCATGACTTCCTCTACATCCTGGGGTCGGGCCCCAACTTCAGCCAGACCTACGGTTTCGCGATCTGCTCGCTCATGGAGATGCAGTGGCAGAACTGCTGCTATCTCCACTCGGGTGAGTACTTCCATGGTCCGTTCGAGTGCACCGAGGACGGCGTGTTCTACTTCCTGCAGATGGGCTCCGGACGCTTCCGTCCCATGGACGAGCGCGCGCTCGACTTCCTCAAGACCCACACCGACTCCCTCATGGTCCTCGACCTCCTCGACTACGGGATGAGCGACGTGGCCGAGTCCGTCCGCGACTACCTCGATCCCGTCGTGACCTACGCCATCAACTGCGAGCTCCGTGCGGAGCGTGGCAAGCTGTTCGACCACGATCCCGACGTCCGTCGCTACATGGGCAAGGTCGAGTACTAGAGCTTCGCGAGCATGTGTCAGGGCACTTTTCGGATCGAAGGCATCCCCGGGACTCCGGGGCGAGAGGAGAGCGTCATGGAGCGGATGGACGTCAGCGTATGCGGGTTCGGCGACAACGTCGTGGACAGGTACGTGGACATCAAGACCATGTATCCCGGCGGGAACGCCGTGAACTTCGCGGTCTACGCGAAGATGTGCGGTGCGGCGCGTACCGCCTACATGGGGATCTTCGGCAACGATGACCCCGCCGAGCACGTCATCGCCTCCCTCGCCGAGGAGGGCGTGGAGACCGTGAAGTGCGAGCAGCTCATAGGTCCCAACGGTGCGTCCTGCAACACCGTGGACGAGACGGGCGACCGCATCTTCCTCGAGTCGAACGAAGGCGGCATCCGCGGGGACTCCCGCTACGTGCTCGATCGCTTCGATCTCGAGTACCTGCGTCAGTTCGACCTCGTGCACTCGGGCAACTACTGCTTCACGGAGCGCGAGCTCCCCAAGATCAAGGCCGCGGGCATCCCCGTCTCGTTCGACTTCTCGGATGACTCCCCCTGGGAGTACTACGAGCAAGTCGCCCCGTCCGTCGACTACGCGTTCATGTCGGCGAGCGAGCTTACGGAGGACGAGACGAAGGAGCGCCTGCAGAAGGTCGTCGCGCTGGGGCCGAGCTTCGCGAGCGCCACGCGCGGGGCCTGGGGCTGCATCGCCTACGACGGCGAGCGTTTCTATCGCCAGCCCTCCAAGCCCGTCCCGGTCATGAAGGACACCATGGGCGCGGGAGACTCCTTCCTCACGAGCTTCCTGGTGCGGCACATCGCCCTGGGCAAGGATGGCCAACACGGATCCGAGGCCATCGAGGCGGCGCTCGACTTCGCGGCCGGGTTCGCCTCGCAGGTCTGCGGGCTCGAGGGCGCCTGGGGACATGGGAAGCGCTACGAGTAGACCCATCCACGAGAGGAGAGTCGCATGGACGAGAAGGTCGTGGCGGTCGGCTTCTGCTGCGCTGACGTGTATGAGAAGCTCGGCGTCTTCTATCCCACGGGAAACGGCATCGACTGGGGCGTGCACCTCTCCCGAATGGGAGTGGACGTCTCGGCGGTGAGCGTGGTCGGTACCGACGAGTACGGCAGGAGGATGCGTGAGGCCCTCTCGGCCGAGGGCATCGACGTGAGCCACCTCCGCCAGGAGCCAGGGGACACCTGCGTCATGCTGATGGACCTCAGGAACGGCACGGACAGGGTGCACCTCGAGGAGGTGGAGGGCGTCATGGCCGACTACGCCCTCACCCCCGAGGAGGACGCCTTCGTGCGCACGCACGACATGCTCCACACGGACCTGTTCGGCAACGTGCTCGACCATCTCCATGGCTGGCATGAGGCGGGCATGGAGGTGGTGATGGACTTCTCCACCTTCAGCGAGGACCCCGACTACCACTGCGAGGACATCTTCCCCGACGTGGACCACGTCTTCATGTCATACGACAAGGATGACCAGCACATCCGTGACTGGATCCGCCACGTGCAGGGGTTCGGTCCCAAGACGGTCTGCGCGACACTCGGGGAGCTTGGCAGCCTCTGCTACGACGGGGAGAGGACCTACGAATGCGGGATCGTGCCCGCCGAGGTCGTGAACACCGTGGGCGCGGGTGACTCCTACATCGCCGGCTTCACCTACGGTCTTCTCAACGGGTGGGACATACCGGCCTGCATGCGCAAGGGCTCCGAGGTGTCCTCCCAGGTCATCCAGAAGTTCGAGCCGTACTAGGAGGAGCCGCATGATCATCGACATGCACGTCCATCCCCTGCTCTATGACGCCATCTACGACGAGGACGGGTTCTCGTCCTGGGAGCGGGAGTTCGGCATGGGGCTCATGGGGCCCATGGGCTATGACGAGGTCCTCGTGGAGATGGACGTGGGCGGAATAGACCGTTCGGTCCTCCTGCCCCTCGACCTCACGACGACGGCCGGCATCACCGTCGCCTCGAACGAGCAGGTGCGCTCCATCGTGTCCGACCATCCCGACCGCTTCGTCGGCTTCGCGAGCGTGGACCCGCATCGTGAGGACGCCGCCGCCGTGGTGGAGGGGGCCTTCTCTGAAGGGTGCGCCGCTGGTCTCGCGCTCAACCCCGCCAAGCAGGGTTTCTCCGTGGACGAGGCTTGCATGGACCCCATCTTCGAGCTCTGCGAGCGTTTCGACCGACCCATCATGTTCCATGCGGGCATGTCATGGGAGCCCGGGGCGCTTGCCGTCGACTCCCATCCGCTCCTCTTCGAGCGTGCCATCGCCGCCCACCCGAGCGTCCGCATGTGCCTCGCCCACTTCGCCTGGCCATGGGTGCGTGAGATGGTCATGCTCATGCTCAAGTACCCGAACGTCTACACGGACACCTCCGTGCTCTACCTCGACTCGCCCGAGGAGTCGATCAGGAGGTTGTTCACCGTGGACATGGGACCGCTCTGGGTCGAGCGAAGCCTGTCGAGTCAGGTGATGTTCGCGAGCAACACGCCGCGGTTCCGTGCCTTCAAGATACGGCGCGCTCTCGATCAGGTCGAGATGTCCGATTCGACGCGCGAGGCGATCATGGGTGGCAACGCCCTGAGGTTCCTCGGCGTGAGGGAGTGTGATCTGTGATGGTGAAGCTCGAGACGCTGAGATATCTCTCCACCGAGACCGACCAGTTCATCAAGATCACCGATGACGTGTTGCGGGTGGCGCGGGAGAGCGGCGTCCGCGACGGGTTGGTGGCGGTCATAAGCGCCCACACCACCACGGGGATAGTGGTGAACGAGGGGCTGCCCTGCGTGGAGAAGGACCTCGGCTCGACCTTGGACAGACTCGTCCCCCTGGACGAGCCCTATGCCCATGCCCACTTCCTGCCGAGCTACGGCGCCACGGGGAACAACTCCTGCGGGCACATCAAGAGCATGCTCGTTGGGAACTCCTGCATGTTCCCCATCGCCGACGGCGAGGTGGTCCGCGGAGGCGCCCAGGACGTCTACCTCGCGGAGTTCGATGGTCCGCAGGCCCGGAAGGTGCATGTGGAGGTCATCGGGGAGTAGGCCGCCCGGTCTTGGCGCCTCCTCGCAGGGACGAACACGAGATCGCGGGTGATTCCGGCCTGCATCGCGTTATCCTCTGACGCGATGCAGGCTGCGTGACTTGTCGGAGGGTCGGTCCCATGCGGATGGTGTTCCAGGAGCGTCTCGACGACGCGCTCGCCCCCGAGGTGCTGCGCATCCTCGAGAGGTGCGATGCCGACTTCGTCCCGCCCCTCTCGGCAAGGTCGTCCACCCATCAGACGGCGCTCACGGGGCTGACCGCGTCCGGGGGAGTTCAAGGCTACTTCGACGAGCTCAGGGGTCAGCCATTCGTCCTCGCACTCGATGGAGACCACGTCATCGGCTTCCTCTCCTTCATACCTGGCTACAGCCTCCACGGCGAGGTCCGCGGCGACTACGTGACGACCGTCTGCACGCTTCCCGAGCGACGTGGCGAGGGCATCGCGACCGCCCTCTACGGACGGCTCGAGGAGCTGACCAGGCCCCACACCCTCCTGATCAGGACCTGGTCCACCAACGAGGGCCAGGTCTGCCTTCTCGGCAGGCTTGGATTCGTGCTGGTGGAGAGGGTCATCGACGACAGAGGGCCGGGTGTGGACACCCTCTATCTCGCCAAGGGCGAGGTCTGAGGGAGCAGGTCCGGGAGCAGGTCCGTCAACGACTTGTCGCCTAGTCGGGCCTCGCACGTCGGCGTCCGCCGGCCCAACGCATGCGTCTGCATAATAATTTGCAGGTCAACACCCATTTTCAGCACAATCTAAGCTAGAGTGGCAGCTATATGAATGTAATCTGATTGCATTCTTCTGTCGTAGGTGGCGAGGGGAGTCCCCCACGCCTTCGGGGATTGGTGGGTCGCATGAACGGTCGCATGAGCGGGGTCTGGCGGAAGCACAGGAACGGCGTCTACAAGGTGCTGTCGTTCGTCCTGAGCTTCCTGATGGTGTTCAACCAGCTCAACGTCGAGTCCTGGGCGGCGCCTCTGGTGAGCGATGCCATGAGCCAGGAGACCTCGGCGGTCTCGGCCCAGGCCGATGGCGACACGGCCGATCCCGGCTCCGCTTCCGCAGTGGACGCCACGTCCGCCGCCGACTCCGACGCCTCGGCCCCTGAGACGACCGCCGCCGATGCGAGCTCGACGCCCGCCTCCTCCGACGAGGGCTCGTCCGCGGCCACCACACCCGACCCTGCCGCGACCCAGTCCGTCATCGACGCGCTCCCCGACGCGTCGGCCGACGGCTTCGAGGTCACCTCCGACAACCATGACGCCCTCACCCAGAAGGCGAACGCCGCCTCCCAGGCCGTGTCCTCCTTCGTGGACGCCGGCGGGGACGAGTCCAGGCTGGACGAGACCCGCCTCGACGCGCTCACCGCGGCCCTCGCCGCCTACCAGGGCGATACGGGTATCTCCGCGGCCGCCGTGGGCGACGTGTACTGGAACCCCGACTCCGTCACCCAGACCAATCCTGACGGCTCGATCAAGACCAAGGGCGGAAGCGACTCCTACGACGGCTCCTCGGCCGCCTATCCCGTGCTCACGTGGGCGAAGGCCAAGAGCCTGGCCCTGGGCGGCTCCGGCACCGTCATCATCATGTCCACCGTCAACATGACCGACAACTCGGCCGGCATCACCAGCACCTTCACCATGGATGGCGCCGACAGCCTGGGCAACGCCGCCATCACCCTCGAGCAGTACGAGGGCAGTCCCGAGGAGATGTTCCTGGTCGCCCCTGGCTGCCAGCTCACGTTGAAGGACATCGACCTCCGCGCCGCCGCCGGCTATGAGAGCTCCACCATGATCCGCCTGGCCCAGTCCCTCGAGTCCGATCCCACCACGTCGGGCATCCTCGCGCTCGACCAGAACGTCTCGATCACGGGCAACGTGCAGATAGAGACCAACGCCAAGAGCCAGACCAACATGGCTCACATCGTTGTCACCGATGCCTTCCGTGCGAACCCGCCCACGAGCAAGGTGAGTCTGTACTGCAGCGACATCAACGACAGCCAGGTCTATGACCGGGCCGACGTGGTCGTGCCCACCACCGACACGGGTGACGAGCATCTCGTCGACTACTTCTCGCTCTCCTCCCTGAACACCGATGCCGAGTGGTCCGTCCGCCAGCACCTGAACGACGACTCGACCACCACCAACGCGCTCCAGCTCTATCGCGTGTACAAGTACACGGCCGTCTACGTGAACGGCCAGACGGGTTCGGATGACAACTTCGGCGGGAACTGCTCGTACCCCGTCAAGACCTTCGACCGGGCCAAGCAGATCGTGCAGGACGAGACGTGGCTCGACACCGTCACCGAGCGCGACATCTACGTCTGCGACACCATCGACGTTTCAGGTACGGAGAGCTGGGACCTGTCGGATTGCGCCACATACGGGACGAAGATGTTGAGCTGCCCGAACCCCGACGACAAGCATGACGTCGTGGACACCATGGTCTGCGTCAAGGACGGCGGCAGCCTCACCACGAAGGGCATGACCATCGAGCATGACGAGTCGGCCGCGGCCAGCGTGAACGTCTCCGTCGAGGCTGGCGGCACCTACACGCTCGACGAGGGGACCGTCCTCACCGGTGGTGACGCGGTCAAGCAGGGCACCGGCATCAAGGTGGTCGGCGCCTCCGGCAAGACCACCAAGGTGAGCCTCGAGGGTGCTGCCTCCACCACCAAGGTCACCAACAGGAGCCAGGGCCTGAACGTCACCGGCGTCGCGGGCGAGGAGGGCTCCACGGTCGTCGACATGAGCGGCGCGGCCGTGACCGGCAACAGCCAGGAGAACTACTTCTCCACCAGCATCAACGGTGGCGGCATGAGCGTGGTCAGTGCCACCCTCACCATGACCGGTGGCAACATCGACTCCAACTACACCAAGCAGTTCGCCTCCGGCAAGTACGGGACCTCCAACTCGGCGCTCACCGGCGGCGGCGGAATCTATGCCGTGGGTTCGACGCTTGACATCAGCGGCGGTTCCATCTCGAACAACACCGCCTACGGGTGGAATGGCACCAACTGGGACCGCGCCAGCCATGGCGGCGGCATCTACGCCAAGGGCGGCACCACCATCAACCTTTCCGGCACGGCAACCATCTCGAGCAACAGCGCGCTCAGGGGCTGCGGCGGCGGCATCTGGCTCTATGACGGAAGCTGCCTGAACATGACCGGCGGCACCATCGACTCGAACTACGCTGGCCACGACTGGGACAACTATAACCTGAACAACAACCCCTCAGGTGGTGGCATCGCCGCTTACAATGCCGCCGTCAACATGAGCGCCGGTACCATCTCTGGCAACACGGCTTCGGGATGCGGCGGTGGCATCGCCGCCTATGAGGCGAATACTTCAGGTGCCTTCGGCTCTACGGTGGGGCTCAACGTCACCGGGGGGACCATCACGGCGAACGCGGCGCGGATTGGCGGTGGCATCGCCACGCAGGCCGTCGCCAACCTGACCTCCGTCATCGACGACGCCACCATCTCCGACAACACCGCCGCGGTGGATGCCGGCGGAGTCATGTCCCGCGGCTTCACCAACATGACCGGGGGAGAGGTCTCGGGCAACACCGCCACCAGCGGAGCCGCCGGAGGCCTGTACCAGTTCGATGGCTCGATGACCCTGCGTTGCACGGGCGTGACCATCTCAGGTAACACCGCCCCCAATGGCGGTGGTGTCTTCGTGCGGGACGGATCCGCGATCCTCGACGGCGTCACGGTGTCCGACAACACGGCCAACGGCACCGGCACCACGGCCACAGGCACCACCTCGGGCGGTGGCGGTGCATACGTCTACAACCCCTACAACGGCAACCTCATCGTCAAGGGTGGGTCCACGTTCACGGGCAACACGGCCGCGAGCGGTCTGGGCGACTCCATCTACTCCTGCAAGTACAGTTCCATCACCGACTCGACCATCACCGACGCGGATGCCACCGGCTACGGCCTGTACTACAACACCACCAGCGGCAGCAGGAACAACTACGCCGGGGCCAACTGCATCGACCCCGCCTCCTGCACGCTCTCCACGCGCATCTACCTGAACACGCCCGCCAGCAAGCTCACCTTGCTTAGCCCCGTGTCGACCACCGACACCGGCACCCTTCCCATCAACGTCAACGACGATCCCGAGGAGGGCTTCACCAACGGCAGCGTGGTGCTCACCAACACCTATGGCAACATCGTCATCGACGGAACCACCTACAACAACGCCGACATCTCCACCTTCTACAAGTACTTCAAGGGCGGCACCATCCCCGCGGGCACCCAGCTCACCGGCTACGACAAGAACATCGTGCTGGTGGGCGAGGGCGTCTATCTCGACGGCACCAACGGAGACGACGCCAAAGACGGCACCACACCCGGCACGGCGGTCAAGACATATGCCCAGGCGCGTCTCCTGCTGGGGAAGTACGTCTCGGAGGCTGAGGCCGATGCCGCGGACACCGATGGCTTCGAGCCCTACATCTACGTCTGCGGTTTGGTGAGAATCACGGGCGAGGAGACCTGGAGCCTCGATCCCGCCTCCCCTGACCTGCAGCAGTCCGACAAGAACACCACCACCCCGCAGGTCAAGCGCTTCGCGAGCTACAACGGAACGGCCGGAGGCGAGCGTCGCTCGCTGGTCGAGGTGGCCACGGGTGGGACCCTCACCACCGAGAAGATCCTCTTCGACGACAACATGTATGGCATCGACACCAGTGTCACCAACAGCGGGGCCAACCGCATCCTCTCGAACACCGGCGGCACGCTCAACATCACCGGTGGCACCACCCTGCAGAACTGCTGGGGCTATGCGGTGTACATGGGCTCCTCGTCCGGTGTCACCACCATGAGCGGGGACGCCCTCATCACCAGGCAACACGGCCATGCGGTCTATGGCGACAGCGGGAAGTTCGTCATGAGGGCGGACGCCTCGGGCGTGAGCCCCACGATCGACATGACCCCGTTCAAGGGGACGATCAACTCGGCGGACGCGTACGGCATCAACGTGAGGGGGACCTCGAGCATCGTCGTCCTCAACGACGACTCGAGCATCGTCGGCACTCGTCTCGACACCTCCTCCACCACTTATGACGGTCGGCGCGGCATCTACATCAACGGTGGTGCCTCAGCCACCATGAACGACACGGCACACGTCCTGTCCGACTACACAGGCAACGGTGGCTTCGTCCAGCTCGAAGGGACGAATTCGAAGTTCACCATGAACGGCTCGTCCTACATAACCTCCTCGTCCATCCCGGCAGGTACCAGGGTGAACGACTGGGGCATCATGGAGTACTGCAGCGCGTGCAAGGTCGAGATGAACGACTCATCGTCCATCTATGGCGTCGAGTGCGGCATCCTCGTCTGGGAGGGCAAGGGCAACTCGACCACGCTGAACGACAACGCCTCGATCCATGGGACCGGCCCCTACGCGAACAACTACTTTGATGCCGCCGGCTGTGGCATCTACGTGCGGGACAGGGTCACCGCCGCGACCATCACCCTGAACGGTTCCGCGCAGATCTACGACTGTCCCACCGCGGGCATCAGCCTGAGGAACACCTATGACGCCGGCACCGCCGTCGGTCTGCACACGGTGAACCTCAACGACGACGCCCTCATCGGCTCCGCCGACACGACCGCCAAGGCGGCCAACCTCTATGGCATCGTCGAGTCGGGCAGCGGCAGCACCATCAACATGACGGGTTCTTCCCGCGTCGCGGGCAACACCGCCGACGGCATCTACATCGATCGCTCGGATGATGGCCAGGGCAGGTATTACAAGGGCATCGTGACGGTGAACATGTCAGGCGCGAGTAGCGTCGACCACAACGGGGGCAACGGTATCGTCACCAAGGACGGCGTCGCAAGCTACTACCAGGACGCCGCCATCAACCTCACGGATGCCGCCAGCATCCATGACAACGCCCAGCGCGGCGTCGTCCTCGTGCGGAACGGCACGCTGTCACTGGGTGCCGGCACCTCCATAACAGGCAACAAGAGCACCGAGGAGTATGGCAAGGCCGTCTACGCCGCGGGCGCGGTCACGCTCGATGCGGCCGCCGTCGTGGACGACGAGATGTACTTCACCACCGCCGCGAACCACATCACCCTCACCGACACCACCGGCGTGGGTGCGGGCACCCTCAAGGCCAGTGGCCTCAAGGTCGGCTACGGCGAGGCCCTCATCGGCGCCGTCTTCGTGGAGCCGGATGGGACTTCCGTCACCGATGCCACCACCTACTACGACGACTTCAACCCGCCGGCGCATAACCCGGAGGGCCATGACGAGGTCAAGAAGGCGGATGGCAAGATCTGGATCCTGGGCGAGAACAACGTCTACCTGGCGGGTGACTTCATCAGCGGCGGCACCTCCGTCGCGGGTGACGACGCCAACAACGGAGCCTCCGTCGGCACCCCCGTCCGCACCTTCGCTCGTGCCAAGGAGATCCTGGCCACGCTGGAGCCGGGTGCCAACATCATCATCTGCAACTACACGGTGACGCCCAAGGACGGTGACACCACCTGGTCGCTCGACGAGGGTGGCGACTTCACCAACGCCTCGGGCGAGACGTGGCAGCCCGAGATAGTCCGCTACAAGGACTACACCGGTGCCCTGGTGACGCAGGGCAACCAGGACGTCACGTTCGAGAACCTCACGTTCGACGGCAACAGCGGCGCCACCACGGCCACCACCAACGGGCCTCTGGTGTTCCAGAACTATGCCACCAGGCTCACGACCACCAACTGCACGTTCCAGAACGCCTACACCACCGGCAACGGATGCAACGGCGGCGGCAACAAGGCCGACATGGGCGGGTATGCCACCTCCATCCTGTGCTGGAAGGCCGGCGGCACGCTAGAGATGACCGGCTGCACCGTGACCGGCAACGGGGCCACGTATGGATATACCGGCAACGATGGTGGCACCGCATCGGCCATCTACAGCAACGGCGCCAACGTCAGCATCGACGGATGCTCGTTCACCGGCAACGAGACCACGGTCACCAGCAACGTGAGGATAAGCGGCTCCCTCATCCGTGGCGTCGGCGGCAGCCTCTCCACCAACGACACCGACATCTCGAACAACGTCGCTTCCGCGTCGTCGCATGACTATGGCCTGGTGTTCGTCCAGGGGGCCTGCACCACCTCCATCACGGGCTCCACCTCCATCTCCGACAACTCCGTGGTGACTACCGGGAACTCCCTCGCCGGCGGCGTCCTGACCATCGCCAGTACCACCACGGGCGACACCACCATCGGAGCGGGAGTGCGCATCTGCGACAACACGGCCACGGCCCCCAATGCCAACAACGTGCGCTCCGCCGGCATCTTCTCGGACACCGCCACGGGCAACGTCTCGATCGGCGCGGCCACCATCTCCGGCAACGTGGGAGGCACCTACGGCGGCGCCATGTTCCTCAGTCGCGGCGGAACCGTGACCGTGAGCGGTGCCACCATCACCGGCAACGTCGCCACCTCCGGCGCGGCCATCTATCTGAACGACGACGGCCCCGACCTCATCCTGCGCGGCGGTCTCATCTCCGACAACACGCCCGCCGGCGTCACCGCGCCGAGCCGCGGCACTCAGTCGGGAATCTACTGCAACGGCGACGGACTGCAGCTCAAGGGTGGCGGTTGCGTCATCAACGACTACATATACCTGACCGACACGTCCAACCCCATCACGCTGTCCGGCTCCATCTACCAGTCCGGTCGCAACTACAACGTCGACATGGGGCCGTCGTTCACCAAGGGCAGCACCGTGGTGAGGCCCGACGGCAACGTCATCACCGACGCGAGCCAGTACCTCAAGTACTTCACGGCCCAGAAGTCCGGTTACCTGCTCGCCAAGGAATCGCCCGACCTGGTGCTCAAGGCCTGCATCTTCATCGACTCCGAGCACGGCAGCGACACCAACAACGGCGCCACCCCCGAGGAGGCTGTGGCCACGTTCGCGAGGGCCAAGGCCCTGGGTCAGCTCACCGGCAAGAACGGTGACGCGAACTACATCATCTGCGTGTCCGGCCCCGTCTATCCCACCGGGTCCGAGACCTGGACCCTGCCCGACTCCTGCTCGATGATCCGCTACGTGGGCTTCTCCGTCTCCGAGACGTACTTCGACTCCTATGACGGGCCGATGATCGTCATGGACTCCGGCGACACCGTGACCCTGGGAGACGCGACCACGGGCTGTGCCATCTATGGTCGTCGGGACATCGACACCATCGTCGGCGACTCCGTCTTCAAGGTGGGGGACGGCGCCACGCTGAACGTGACGAATGCGACCATCGCCCGCAACCAGGTGAACGGGACGGGCGCCCTCATCGACGTGGCCGCCGGCGGCACCGCCAACATCAGCGGGGGCACGCTCTTCGGTGGTGAGGCCACCAAGGGCAGCGCGGTCTACGTTGATGTGACCAAGGGTGATTCCGACACGTACGCCAAGGGCAAGCTCTCCCTCTCGGGCACGCCTGACATCACCGGCGACATCTATCTGAACGGACTCGCCGCCACCGATGACGCCTGCGCCTACGTGGACGCGGACGCCTCCTACGCACCGGCGACGGGCACCACGTGCTCCATCGACATGGCCAATCCCTACTCCAAGCGTCCCGTGGTGAAGTATCCAGCGGGCGCCGACCCCACGACCGACCAGATCGGCCTGTACTCGCTGTCCACCGACGTCACGGCAGTCTATGAGCTCACCAACCGCGCTTCCGACAACGACATGCTCGAGCTCCAGCAGAAGGGCTACGTCTACGTCGACGGCGTCAACGGCTCCGACACGAACGCCGGCCACACCCCCGACGCATCGGTCAAGACCCTCAAGCGGGCCTACGAGATACTGGCCGAGTCCGACAGGGGCGGTCTCATCACCATCGTGGACACCGTCACCATCGACGGCTCCACCGGCAAGATCACGCTGGACAACTCGAGCAGCGGCTCCGTCAGCAAGGCCACCTACACCGATGACGCCGGCACCGTGGACGCCGGCGACGCCGTCTACATCCGCCGCTACAGCCAGCCCACGGCCCATGCCGACCTCGACGGGTACACGCACGCCAGTTGCACGGGAAGCCTCTTCGACGTGACGGGCGGCGGCAGCCTCGTCCTGGACGGCACCGCCGGCGTCACCATCGACGGACACTCCAACGACGTCACGGGCGTGGAGCAGTTCGCGGCCCCCGCGGTCCAGGCGCAGTCGGCTTTGGTCAAGGTCTCCGGAGGCACGTTCGAGGGGACCAAGAACGCCAAGCTCACGAGCAATGACAACGCGGCGACGGACGGCAAGGGCGGTGCGGTCGACATCGAGAGCGGTACCTTCCAGCAGCACGGTGCCTCGATCGTC
This sequence comes from Atopobiaceae bacterium, assembly GCA_022655215.1. Lineage (GTDB taxonomy): Bacteria > Actinomycetota > Coriobacteriia > Coriobacteriales > Atopobiaceae > JALCUE01. The sequence continues at coordinate 69,859 of JALCUE010000001.1, forward strand.
TCGACCTCCGCGGAGAAGGGCTCGGCCGTCTACGACAATGGCACGTATGTGATCAGCAACCAGCCCGTCGTCGAGGGTCAGGTGTACCTCGCCGGCAGCGGCAGCGCCGCCAGCTCCAGGTACATCGTCGTGGATGCCGTGGGAGAGGCTCCCAACAAGGCCACCACCGGCAGCATCGACGTGGTCCTTGAGGACCCGTACTACACGCGCGAGGTCGCCCAGTTCCCCGACGGGATCGCCTCGGGCGACTATCGCAGCTGGTTCGCCATGCAGACCGACGTGACCGACTCCTATCTCGTCTGGAACCGTGACGCCCGCACCAACGTCGCGTCCGACTCGAACAAGCTCGAGCTCACCTATCGTCCGTGCGTCTACGTGGACGGGACCGCGGGCTCAGACTCCAACGACGGCACCACGCCCGACACCTCCGTGGCCACGCTCGCCAAGGCGTACAAGCTGCTCAAGACCTACGGCTACGGCACCATCCTCGTGGTGGACACCGTCACGCTGCCGTCCGGTGACGTGACCCTCACGAACTCCACCTACGACGACGGCACCACCAAGGTCGAGCTGTCCGGGCCCGGAGCCACCATCCAGCGCTACGCGCAGCCTGACACGCACCTCGTGCTTGCGGGCTACGCCCATGCCACCAACGGCAACGCCCTTCTCGGCGTGGGCGCCGGGACCTCGCTTGCCATCACCGACCTCGTGATGGACGGCCACAGCCAGCCCACCACGGGCGACACCTACCCCGCCTACGAGCGCGTGAGCTCGGCCACCAAGTCCTCGGCCGCCCTCATCCACACGTCCGGCGTGGGCACGCTCACCCTGGGTGACGGCTGCCTCCTGCGCGACAACGACAACACCGCCTCGGGCACGAGCGGCCTGGGCGGCGCGGTGGACAACGAGGGCATCACCGACTTCGACGGGGCCACCGTCTCCGGCTGCTCCGCGGCCAAGGGATCAGGCATCTACCAGGCTGGCACGCTCACCTTCATGAGCGGCACCACCGGCATGGGAGACCAGGGGGTCTACCTCGCCACCGACAACACCGGCACCGAGGCCGATCCCGTCTGGGGCACCGACCACAAGATCGTCATGCAGGACACGTCCCTCAAGGACGCTGTGGACTACTCTCTCACCGTCGACATGGACCATGCGGTCCGCGGTCGCGACGTGGTCACGTACGGCACGTCCGCGGCCTTCGCCGGTCCCACGGTCATGAGCGAGTCCGTCAGGTACACGCTTGGCTCGACCGTCCCCTCCACGCTGGGCAAGGTCGCCTCGGCCACCGAGGCCGACACCATCGAGCTCCAGAACTACGACGTGACCTATGACGGCAACGGCGCCGACTCCGGCGACGCCCCCACCGATCCGTCCAACTCGTATCTGCCGGGCGCCACCGCGACCGTGCTGGGCAACGTCGCCACCACACCTCTCGCCAAGGCCGGCTGCACCCTCATGGGCTGGAACACCAAGGCGGACGGCACCGGCACCCAGTACGCCGTGGGAGACACCATCACCATGGACTCCGACGTCCATCTGTACGCCATGTGGATGCAGGCCGAGAAGACCTCGACCACTCCCGAGGACGGCGTGCTGCGTCCCGGCCAGGTCATCACGTACTCCATCGTGGTCTCCATGCCCACCGACGTCACCGGCGTTACGGTGAACGACCCCATCCCCACCAACACCACCTACGTGGAGGGAAGCGCCTCCGACGGTGGCTCCCTCGTGGACGGACATGTCACCTGGTCGCTGGGCGACATGGCCAAGGGCGTCTCCAAGACGCTCACCTTCAAGGTGACGGTCTCGGACACGGTCTCCGCGGGCACGAAGGTCACCAACGTCGCCTCGATCGGGGCGGACGGGCACACCTATGACTCCACCGAGACCAGCGACACCGTGAGCGAGACCCACACGGTGACCTACGCCGCCAACGACGCCACGGGCGACGTGCCCACGGACGCCACGCACTACCTCACCAGTGAGTCCGCCACGGTCCTCGGCAACGTCGGCGCCACGCCGCTCGCCAAGGACGGCGCCACCTTCGCCGGCTGGAACACCAAGGCCGACGGCACGGGCACGCACTACGATGCCGGCGACGAGATCGCCATGACCTCCGACGTGACGCTTACGGCCATGTGGGTCGGTGGCACCAAGACCGTGGCGCAGCCCGACCCCGACCTGCTCAAGCCGGGCCAGGAGCTCACCTACACCATCGAGGTCACCGTTCCCGAGGCGACCTCCGCAGCCACCGTGACGGACACCCTGCCTGCGCACGTGACCTACGTCGGCGACTCCGCTGACAAGGGAGGCACGTTCGACGAGGGCACGAACACGGTGACGTGGGACCTCGGTGCGGCCACCGCCGGGCAGACCTTCTCGGTCAGCTTCAAGGCCACGGTCGACGCCGATGCGCCTGCGGACACCGCCATCTCCAACAAGGCCGCCATCGCCATCGGCGGCAACTCGTACGACACCACCACGGCCACCTCCACGGTGGGTGAGGTCCACACCGTCACCTATCACGGCGGCAACAGCACTTCGGGAACCGCTCCCGTAGACCAGAACCACTATGGCGTGGACGAGAAGGCCACGGTGCTGGGCAACGTCGGCGACGATCCACTCGCCAAGACGGACGGCACCTTCGCCGGTTGGAACACCAAGGCCGATGGCACGGGCACCCACTACGATGCCGGCGACGAGATCCAGATGACGGAGGACGTCGACCTGTATGCCATGTGGGTGAGTGGCGTCAAGACCGTGGCACAGCGCAATCCCGGCCTGCTCAAGCCAGGTCAGATACTTACCTATACCATTAAGGTCACCGTTCCTGAAGCGGCCGATACGGTGATCGTGACCGATACCATGCCTGAGCACGTCTCTTATATCTCGGGATCATCGAGCGATAACGGTAGTTTCAATTGGTCCAACAGCACGCTTACTTGGACGATTACAAATGCAACGGCGAGAACGACCTACACGCGCACCTTTATGGTGACGGTTGACACGGATACGCTGGCCGGCACTGTCATCTCCAACAAGGCGTCCATCGCTATCGGCGGGACCTCCTACGACACCACCACAGCAACCTCTACCGTTGGCGATTTCTACCACGTTGTGTATCACGGCAACGGTGAGACCTTTGGTAACGTCCCCAACGATCGGAACCTCTATGGCACGGACGAGAAAGCTACGGTACTAGGCAATGTTGCCGTTTCGCAACTCGCCAAGGACGGTTCCTCCTTCGCCGGCTGGAACACCAAGGCGGATGGAAGCGGTACGCATTACGACGCTGGTGACGAGATCTCGATGACAGAGGATGTCGACCTGTACGCAATGTGGGTCGGCGGTGTGAAGACGGCAGTCCAACAGGACGCTGATTCCCTGCGCCCGGGAGACGAGATCACCTATACCATCGACGTGACCGTGCCTGAAGCGTCTAGTAGCGTTGTCGTGACCGATGCTATTCCCGAAGGCACTGCGTATGTCGCGAACAGCGCCAGTGAGCCAGGCACCTTCGATAATGGGAAGATCACCTGGTCTTATTCTGACGCAGAAGCGGGCGCACAGTATGCCTGTACTTTCAAGGTGAAGTTGCTCGCTCCTCTAGCAGCTGGAACTGAGATTTCGAACCAGGCTGGGATCAACGTGAACGGTAGTACCTACTACACCGAAACCGTCAGGAACACGGTGGAGGAGACCCACACGGTTACCTATGAGCCCAACTGGGCCACGGGTGATGTGCCTACGGATGCCAAGTATTATCTCCCTACCGAATCCGCGACCGTTCTCGGCAACGTTGGAACCACACCTCTCACCAATGGGGGAGCACAGTTTGCTGGCTGGAACACCGAGGCAGACGGCAGCGGAACTCACTACGACGCTGGTGATACCATCGAGATGTCTGATGATGTCACTCTGTATGCGATGTGGGTCGTCGTTGCGAAGGATGTGGCGCAGCCCAATGAGTCTACATTGAGACCTGGTGAGGTTCTCACCTATACCATCTTCGTGATGGCCCCCGACTCTTCGGCAACCGCTTCCGTTACCGACGCCATTCCTGCTGGTACAGAGTACGTCGAGGGCAGCGCTTCACTGGGCGCTACCTATGCAAACGGCAGCATTACCTGGTCATTTAACAACCTGACTGCGTATATACCAGTGAAGCTCTCCTTCCAGGTAAGGGTGTCCGATGATGCTGTGGTAGGCCAGGAGATATCCAACCAAGCGAGTGTTGTCATGGGCAAGAACAGCTTCTTGACCAATCCCGTGAAGAGCACCGTCACCAGCGAGGCGGGTTCAGTTTCCCAAGACCCGCCTGTGGCCAAGACCGTGACTGGCGATACGCCCGACACGGCTGGTACCTTCACCTTCACGATGACTCCAGGGACTGCAACCGATCCCATGCCTGCAGGTGCTGACACGGGTACGGCCATGACGACTACGATTCACGGAACCGGCGCGGTGGAGTTCGGTGAGATCACCTTCGTCAAGCCCGGTACCTACACCTATACGCTCGCCGAGACGAACCTCGCGCAGGAGGGCTACGCCTACGACACGACCGTCTACACCATGACCGTGGTGGTGACCAACGTGGACGGCCAGCTCCAGAAGGAGGTCACCTACGCCGACGGGGACGGGAAGGCCGTCTCGTCCATGGACTTCACCAACGTCTACACCGCCCCGCCTGTCGAACCGATCCAACCCACCGAGCCCAATGGTCAGCCCACCGACCAGCCCACCTCATCCGTGTCCGACGTCATCCCCAAGACGGGTGACACCACCGGCTCCGCGCTTCCCATGACGCTCGCCCTCGCGGGCATGGCCATCGCGGCCGGCGTCATCGTTCGTCGTAGGCGCAACGGCTGATGCCCTCGTTCCTCTTCGCGTCCGATTCCCTCAAGGGATCGTTGACCTCCGCCGACACCGCACGTATCCTCGCGGCGTCGGCGGAGGCGCACTTCCCAGGCTGCTCCTGCACGTCCGTCCCCATGGCGGATGGTGGCGAGGGCACCGTGGATGCGCTTGTGGCTGCATGTCACGGACAGACTCGCGAGCTGGGGGTGCATGATCCCCTCGGCCGAACGGTTGCCGCGTCCTACGGTCTTCTCGGAGACGGGCGTGCGGTGGTGGAGCTGGCGGCGGCAAGCGGTCTGCCGCTCCTCGCCATGGGCGAGCGAGACCCCCTGGAGACCAGCACCTACGGCACGGGCGAGCTCATCGCCGACGCGCTGGGCCACGGCTGCACGGACGTCTCCATCGCGCTGGGCGGCAGCGCCACGAACGACGGTGGCATGGGGATGATGCGGGCGCTCGGCGCATGTTTCCTTGACGAGAAGGGCTGCGAGCTTGAGGGATGCGGCCAGGACTTGGCTCATGTCGCGACGGTCGACCTCTCGCGACTCCGCGCAGACGTGCGCGCCGCGAGCTTCCACGTCATGTGCGACGTGGACAACCCCCTCGTGGGACCCGACGGCGCCGCCGCGGTGTTCGCCCCGCAGAAGGGGGCGACTCCCGAGGTCGTGTCCCTGCTCGACCAAGGCATGTGCGCGTACGCCGACGCGCTCTCGCGGGCGTGTGGCACGGACGTGCGCGACCGTGCCGGGGCAGGTGCGGCAGGTGGCGCCGGGGCCGCGTGCATGGCGCTTCTCGGCGCGGACATGGTGAGGGGGGTGGACAAGGTCCTCGAGCTCGTGGGGTTCGACCGGCTCCTCACCCATGCGGACGTCTGCGTCACGGGGGAGGGACACCTCGACTCGCAGTCCGCGCGCGGCAAGGTGGTGAGCGGCGTGGCCGCGGCATGCGCGAGGAGGGGCGTGCCGTGCGTGGCCATCGTGGGAGGTGCCGATGCCGACGCGATCGCCACCTGTGGCGTCGACGCCGTGATGCCCCTGCCCACGGGCCCCATGGACGTGGGGGAGTCGATCGCGCGGGCCGCCGAGCTCTACCGACTCGCCGCCGACAGGGTCTTCTCGCTCATCTCGATGGGCATGGGGCTGAGGTAGCGGGGCTATCGGAGTGTGCCACCTGCGCCATGCAGGTCTTCTCTGATCGAGCCGAACACCTGGTCATGTCCATAGCGCGTGGCCATGGACATGGCTTGCACGTCTGCGGCATCGAGCTTGGATTCCACGACCTCAACTTCATGGAGGCATGCCGGCCTGTCGTTCTCGACGGTCTCATCCAAGGATGGGACATGGTCTTGCCGATCGGAGAAACGCTGGCTTTTCATGTGACCCCTATCAGGATGGTCGAGCAACGGCTTCAGTCTATCGGATAGTCAGACGCACAAATCGAAGAGGTTGCCGTCCGTCGCTTTCCATTGGTATCCCAATGGTCTGCGTTGGCGCACCGTAACCTGTTCTGGTGCGAGCGGTGACATCCCTCGCGTTCCAATGCGCCGACTTAACGCGTGCGACCCGTTGCGCCCCGGCCGTCGGGAGATGCTGTCATGAGGGATTCCCATGGCAGCGGAGGGCGTGAGGTGTCGCTTATGGTGCAGGTCGGCTCTGACTCGATGCTCGAGTCCAAGCGTTTCAACGAGGCACTTCTCGCGGTCTGCGCCATCGTCTATGGATTCTCGTTCGTCGTGCTCAAAGATGCCGTGGACACGTTCCCACCCTGCTTCCTCATGGCCTGCCGGTTCAGCATCGGCGCCATCCTCATGCTCGTCGTCATCAGGCGCAAGATCTCTCTCCTGCTCGAGCGTTCCCACGTGAGAGCCGCCATCCTGATCGGCGTGCTCCAATGGGCCGGGTTCATGCTCCAGACGTTCGGCATCACCATGACGACCCCTGGGCGGAGTGCGTTTCTCACGGGGTGCTACTGCGTGCTCGTCCCGTTCTGCGCATGGGCCGTGGGCGCGGGCAGGCCCAGGGGAAGGGCCGTGGTCTCGGCTCTCGTGTGTCTCGCCGGCCTCGGCCTGGTGTCGCTCGATGGGGCCGGGGGCTCCATCCTGGGAGACGTGCTCACCTTGGGCGGTGCGGTGTTCTTCGCCTTCCAGATGGTGACGGTCGCACGCGAGGGCTCACGCTGCGACGTCTGGGTGCTCACCTGCTGGCAGCTCATCGTCATGGCGGTCCTCTCGATCGCTTCCATGGTGGTGCTCGGGCAGTGGCCGGATCCGGCGTCCTTCGATGCCGGCTCGATCGCGACCCTCGCCTTCCTCGGCGTGGTGTGTTCGTTCGCCTACTTCGCGCTCATGAACAAGGGCCTCACGAGGGTCGAGCCCTCCGTCGGCGCGCTGCTCTCGTCCCTCGAGTCACCCGCGGGCGTGGCGTTCTCCGTCGCCCTCACGGGGGAGCTTCTCACGCAGACGATGGTCGCCGGCTTCGTCCTCATCGGTGTCGCCGTGGTCATCTCCCAGACCGGTGGGGACGCCGACAACGGTCCCGGCGAGGGCACGGGCGAAGGCTCCGCCCAGGACCGTCAACCGAATCGCTGACGGTGGCCTGCCGCCTCCGTTAGACTGGTCTCGTCGCGTCGGCACGACCGGGGAGGGCGTTCGGATGGATGCGTTCGACAGGCTGCGCTCCTCGCGTGAGTTGAGCGAGAACGACCGGGCCATCGCCGGCTACGTGCTCGACCATCCCGAGGAGACCTCGCGCATCTCGTCCCGCGAGCTCGCGAGGCGCACTTACACCAGCGCCACGGCCGTGCTGCGCTTCTGCAAGCGCCTCGGGTTCGACAACTACAACGAGTTCAAGGTCAACATCGTCTCCGACCTCAAGCGGGCCGACCTCGGGGACACCAGCATCACGGAGGGCGACAACGCCGTCTCGATCTGCAACAAGATGGCCGCCCTCACCGAGCATGTCATATCCGAGACCAAGAGGATCGTCTCGCCCGAGGCGCTCCAGGAGATCGCCTCCCTCCTCGGCGAGGTCTCCTACGTAGACATCGTCGCGAGGGACCTGAACGCGACCGTCGCTGGCACGGCCACGCATCTGTTCGCCCGTGAGGGCAAGCTCGCCACGGTCCTCTCCGAGATGGACAAGATCGTGTACTGCTCGCTTTCCATGCCGGCCGGCCACGTCGTCTTCCTCATCAGCAGGACGGGCACGGACACCACCTTGGTCGAGGCCGCCAAGAACCTCCGCGAGCGCGGCATAGCCACGGTCGCCATGGTGGCGAACGCCTCCTCGCCCCTTGCGACCACATGCGACTACGTCCTCGAGGTCTTCTACTACAACGAGTTCGAGCGGTTCGGCGACATCATCTTCGCCACCGCCGTCACCTATCTGTTCGACGTGCTCTGCGCCATGCTCTACTCGGCGGACTCGACCGAGATAGGTCAGCTGAACCGCATCTACGACCAGATCTACTTCTCGCGCCTCGACCGTGGGCACGAGCTGGGGGCCTCGACCGGCCCCTATCCGGTGAACCCCGTCTAGCTGGCCTGCGCCATGTCCCTCCCGACCCTGCGATCCTCGCGCGGCGCAATGTCACGTGCCGATCCATGCCTTTCGCGAGGCGTCACGTAACGACCGTCCGAAGCGGCTCCCAAGGCGCGGGTGTCCCCTCTTTCTCCCGTAGGATGCAAGGCAGAAGGAGGCGGTGACATGTTGAGGAATGACTTTCTATGGGGTGGCGCCATCGCGGCGCATCAGGTCGAGGGCGCCTATCGCGCCGGGGGCAAGGGCCTCTCGGTGGCGGACGTCATGACGGCGGGCACGGTCGACGTCCCGCGTAGGGTGACCGATGACATCGAGGCGGGGGAGAGCTACCCCAACCACGACGCGATCGACTTCTATCACACCTACAAGGGCGACATCGAGCTGTTCGGCGAGATGGGGTTCAAGTGCCTGCGCACCTCCATCGCGTGGTCGCGGATCTTCCCCGAAGGGGATGAGACCGAGCCGAACGAGGAGGGCCTCGCGTTCTATGATGACCTCTTCGACACGATGCTCGCCCATGGCATCAAGCCGGTGGTGACGCTGTCCCACTTCGAGATGCCCCTCCACCTGGCCCAGACCTACGGAGGTTGGGAGAACCGCGAGCTCATCGACTTGTTCGTGCGGTTCGCCACCACGTGCTTCGAGCGCTATCACGACAAGGTCGCCCACTGGATGACCTTCAACGAGATCAACAACCAGTACAGCTATACCAACGACATGTTCGGCTGGACCTGCTCGGGCGTCCTCTTCTCGCGGACGGACGATCCCGAGCGTGCCATGTACCAGATGTCCCACTACCAGTTCGTGGCCTCCGCGAAGGCGGTCATGGCGGCCCATGCGATCGATCCCGACATGTCGGTGGGCTGCATGGTGGCCGCCGACGCCGTCTACCCGTATGGGTGCGACCCGGCAGACGTCCTGCTCGCCAACGATGCGATGCACTCCACGTTCTTCTTCACCGACGTGCAGGCCCGCGGCACCTATCCCCATTACGCGCTCGCCCACTTCGCACGTCGCGGCTGGGACCTCGACATCACGGATGACGACCTCGCCGTGCTCGAGCAGGGGACCGTGGACTACATCGGGTTCAGCTACTACATGAGCAACACCGTGCGGCATGATGCCACGGCCGACGTGAGCACCTCGACGTCCTGCTCGAACGAGCACATGGTGGCCAACCCCAACCTCACGGCGACCGAGTGGGGCTGGCAGATCGACCCCGAGGGTCTTCGTTGGGTCCTCAAGACGTTCGACGAGCGCTATCAACTCCCCCAGTTCATCGTGGAGAACGGCATCGGCATCATCGAGCGTCCGGATGCCGATGGCGGCATCGATGACGAGGAGCGCATCGAGTTCTTCCGCGCCCACATCACCCAGATGGAGAAGGCCGTGGACGAGGACGGCGTGGACCTCATGGGATTCCTTCCGTGGGGCTGCATAGACCTCGTCTCGTTCACCACCGGCGAGCTTCGCAAGCGATACGGCTTCATCTACGTGGACAGGAACGATGACGGTTCCGGCACGGGAAGGCGCATCAGGAAGAGGAGCTTCGACTGGTACAGGCACGTCATCGAGACCAACGGAGAGGACCTCGGCTAGTTCCGAGGCAGAAGGAGAGGGAGAGACCATGAGTCACGAGTCAGAGGGAAGCCAGATCCTCGAGCTGGTGGGAGGGCGCGGCAACATCCACAGCGTCGTCCACTGTGCGACGCGCCTGCGCTTCGAGCTCAACGACGCCGCCAAGGCCGACAAGGACAAGATCGAGGCGCTGCCCTATGTCCTCAAGGTCATCGAGAGCGGCGGCCAGTTCCAGGTCGTGATCGGGCCGGCGGTGCATGACTACTACGTCGCCGTCATGGATGCCGCGGGCATGACCGAGGACGGTACCGACGCCGGCGAGCCTGCCGATGGGAAGAAGGCCAAGCAGAAGCCCACGGACGTGATCCTCAAGGTGATCTCCGGCTCCTTCTCGCCCATCATCCCGCTCATGGCCGGCTCCGGCATGATCAAGGCCGTGCTCACGCTCCTGGTGACCCTGGGTTGGCTGTCCGATGCCAGCTCGACCTACCTGGTGCTCTCAGCCGCCGGCAACGCCTGCTTCTACTTCCTGCCGGTGTTCCTCGGCTACACCATCTCCAAGCAGCTCGGTGCCGACCCGTTCGTGGGTGCCGCCATCGGCGCGGCGCTGCTCGAGCCCAACTTCACGAGCCTCATCGGTGCCGAGGACTCCACGTTCCTCGGACTGGGGCTGCAGGCCGTCGACTACGGCTCGACGGTGTTCCCCATCTTCATCGCGATCATCATCTACAGCTTCCTGTACAAGGGGTTGCACAAGGTGGTGCAGCGTGACCTCCAGTACTTCGTGCTCCCCATGGTCTCGCTCATCGTGATGGTCCCCTTCACGGCTCTGGTCTTCGGACCCTTCGGCAACAACATCGGCAACGTCGTCGCGATGGGTGTCTCGTGGCTGTTCGAGAACAGCAAGTTCCTCGCCGGCCTCATCCTCGGAGCCGTCTACCCCTACCTCACCATCCTCGGCCTGCACTGGGGATTCACCCCCATCACGCTGCAGAACCTTGACCTCCTCGGTGGCGACTACATCGAGGGCGTGGCGGTATGCGCGGTGTGGGCCCAGATCGGCATCGCCCTCGGCGTGGTGCTCAAGGCCAGGAAGGGCTCCAAGGCGCGTGACCTCGCCATGCCGACGCTCATCACCGGCTTCTTCGCCGGCGTCACCGAGCCCATCCTCTACGGCCTCGTCATGAACTACAAGCGCCTCATGGCCGTCGTCGCCATCGCCGGCGCCTGCGGCGGTGCCTGGAACGCGACCTTCGGCGTCACGATGGACTCGTACGTGTTCCACAACATCTTCTCCGTGGCCACCATGTGCTACTCGCCCATGCCGATGTTCCTCATAGGCATCGCCATCTCCTGCGGCGTCTCCGCGGCGCTGACCTACTTCTGGGGCATCACTGATGACGAGAAGGCCGACTTCCTGCCCATGACGGACGGAACGGCCGCGCAGGTCGGAGCTGCTCCCGCCATCGTGACGGGTGGCAGCGACCAACCTGTCGAGCTCGAGGTGAAGGCACCCGTGAACGGCAAGCTCATCCCGCTCGCCGACGTGCATGACGACGTCTTCGCCAGCGGCTCGGTGGGCCGCGGCGTGGCCATCGTTCCCGAGGGCGACACCCTCTGCGCCCCTTGCGACGGCACGCTGACCATGCTCTTCAAGACGAAGCACGCCCTGGGCATCACCACTCCCGAGGGGGTCGAGCTCATGATCCACATCGGCATCGACACCGTGAACCTCGACGGCGAGGGCTTCGAGGCCCTGGTCGAGCAGGGCGACGTCGTGAAGGCCGGCCAGCCGCTCATGAAGCTCGACCTCGACTTCTTCGCAAGCAAGGGCATCTGCATGGACACGCCCATCGTGGTCTCAAACTTCGACAAGGTCCAGGACGTCGTCCCGGTCGAGCCGGGCGAGGTCACGACTGGCGAGAAGGTCATGACCGTCACGATGTAGCCATCGTCTTCCGCATGGTCGGCCGATCGAGCGAGCGGAATCGAAGAGTCGGATGCGAGGGACCTGCCGGGAGGTGGGTCCCTCGTCGTCTCGTCACCGCTCGCGTCCACGTGGCCCTCCTGCGTCAATCCCCTCCGCATGGCGGGTATGATGCTTTCAGGTGCGGGGCGGGCGAGACCCTCCCCACAGCGACAGAAGACGACGTCCGCCTTGTCGGCGGCGGTTCGTCCCGACGAGGGGAAGAGCCATGGAGAAGTCAACGTCCCAGAAGATCCTCAAGGTCATCTGCATCATCTGGATCGTGTTCACGGTCATCGGCCTCATCCTGGCCATCGGCGTCACCGCCCTCGGCGGCGTCGGGATGTTCGGGGTCAGCTCGGGCGAGATAACCGGCGCCGATGCCGCGTCGGTCACCACCGGCGGGACCCTCCTGCTGGTCATGGGCGTCGCGACCATCATCATCGGAATCGTCGACCTCATCGTGGGCATCTTCGGCCTGCGCGGTGCCAACGATCCCAGGAAGATCGGCGTCTTCTTCGTGCTTTGCGCCATCGACCTCGTGATCTGCGTCATCGGTGTCATCGCAGGCATGGTACAGGGATCCGACCAGTCGACCCTCGTCCAGAACATCGTGGACTGCGTCTGGCCTGCCATCTGCCTGGGCCTCTCCTACAACATCAAGCAGCAGGCCTCCAACGCCTAGACGCCTGGCGTGACGCGAGGCTGAGCCTTCCCTCTCACATGCTGTCCGCCTCCTGACGCATACTACGAACGTACGTTCGATACGTTCGACTGTCGTCGGAGGGGAGGAAGCCATGGCGCGCTCGCTTGCGGGTACGTGCGGGATACCGCTCGAGCGCGAACGTGCCTACGTGGGGATCACCTCCATGGTGGACCCCGATGGCTGCGTGGTCATCCAGACCATCCACTGGCCCGGGCCGATTCCCCGAGACCTCGCCGTGACCTCCTCGAACGAACGCAGGCCCTGCGGCCGCATCGACATGGGCAACCTCGTCCGCTCCTGGGTGGTGACCATCGGACGCCGCAGGCGCGTCGTGTTCTGGGAGGCGGGCCGCTGGTTCGTGGCCAAGAAGGGCTGCGCCGACCGATGAGGTCGAGCTCGGTCTCGCGTGGAAGGTCCTATCGGCCGGCCCTTGTCCTCGCTACACGGCCAGACCCTGCGGCCAGAAGCCCATGTCCGCGATGATGCGGTGGGTGGCGTCGCCTCTGTGGATCTGCTCCGGATGGGTCCTATACAGGAAGAGTGCCCTGCTGCGGGCCTCCTCGAGCTCGGGCGTGGAGTCCGGGTACTTCTTGAAGCGTGCGAGGATGCCCGTCTCGCACGCGTAGTCGAGGTCGGGCGTGAGCCATGCGCCCACCCTCTTGGCCTCGGCGATGACGGCCTCCATCCTGCGCCGCCCCTTCATCGTGAGGGTGCGTCGGTAGGTACCCTCTCCCCCTATGATGCAGGGGAGGAGGGGATCGATTCCCATCTCGCGCAGCGCCGACTGCTCGTCGCTGTCGGGGAAGATCAGCCACTGCCGATCGCAGTACATCAGGAACGCCGAGAACAGGCGGTCCCTCTCGGGTCCAGGCTCCATCGACCAGACGCTCTCGGGGAGGTCGTCGTCCATGATGAGGCGCGGGTCCATGGGCACCCCGTAGCGGTACCTGCCCCTGGGCGTGAGCCCCTGCGGCCAGATGCCGAGACCCGCGAGGACATGGTGGGTCCTGTCGCCCATGCGGATCGAGGCGGGAAACGCCCGATACCTCCTGAAGGCGAGCTCGCGGGCGGCCTGGACCTCCTCGGTCCACCCGTCGTCGGAGGTATGGGCCGCGAGCAGCTCCGCGACCTGCTCGTCCGTGATGTCGGGCGTGACCCAGGCGCCGGTCTTCTCGGCTTCGAACTTGGCGATCCCGTACATGACCTGGGAGTCCGTGCACATCATGTACTCACGGGAGGTGGGGTCCGTCTCGGCCGGGAGGTGGATATCATTGAGCCGCTGGCATTGCGCGACGGTCAGCTCATCACCGGAGAGCATCGTCCACGACGCGTTGTTGTAGGTGAGCCAGGCCTTCTTGGCGACGTCCCTCTCATGACCGGGAGCCATGGCCAGGATGGACGAGGGGACGCTGTCCTTGGCGACGTGCTTGTCGGGATAGAGCTTGATGTCGCGGGACAGCGGCGGTGTGGGTGTGGCCGCCTTGTGCTCCGGCGTGGCCGTCGGAGCCGCCTGCGTCGGTTGTGCTGCCATCTTCCGCGCGGACTCATCCACCATCCTCCAGGACTCGAGGTCGAGGAAGTTGGACGAGCCATCTCCGTTGAAGTCCGGTACGCCGAACATGGGGCCTCCTTGGTCTGCCTTGCCCTCACCATGACATGCTATGCCGGATTCGCTCGGCCTTTCGTGCGTGGTCGGTGCACGTCACCAGGTCAGAGGCGAATGCCCGCCCCGGTGTTCGTGGCCGGAGACGCCCCCTGGACATCGGCGAGGTCGCCCTGCAGCGTCCCCTGATACGAGACGAGCGTGAGGCCGAACGAGGACCCATCCATCCTGACCATGGCCCCGTTGGCGCCCGTCAGGGAGGCCGCCTCGGAGCAGACGACGCCTCCGCTCGTGAGGGCCACGGGACGGCCTCCCACGGAGTTCGCGAACGACCCCACGGCCGAACCCTCCATGTCGTAGACGTATGAGTTCCCATAGGGCCCCGCGATGACGAAGTCCGAGGAGCCGTCGAGGGTGAGCAGCTCGCCGTATCCCGTGACCTTCTCCTGGAGGGTGGGGGTGCCCCCGTCCATCGTGTAGATGCTCGTGGAGCCGCCCTGGCTACCATCGGCGCGGCTGACCAGCAGACGGTCGCCCGCACACCTCACCGTGGAGGAGATGATGACGCCGCTGGTCTCGCGCGGGTAGACGGTGCTCGTGATGTCCGTGGGAGAGGTGAGGTCGAGGGAGCACGACCATGCCGAGAGGTCCTTGTCGGAGTAGTAGTCGTCGCTGTCGGTGCCGCAGTCGTACTCGGGGGAGTTGGTGGCATACACCACCTCGGACGTCCCCACCCCGAGGAGCCTGCTTCCCTCGACGAGGCTCGCGACCGCGCCGGATGACAGGTCGACGGACTTGACCTGGATCTTCTCGGCCAGCTCGAGTGCCGCCTGCGTGACCTTGTTATATGCGGTGCCGATGTCGTCGGTCGCGCTGATGTCCGCCGCTCCGGTCTGCTGTGTCCCGCCTGCCACGTACTGGGAGCTGGACGTGTAGTAGAGGCGGCCTCCCACCACGCAGAACAGGCAGGGCTCGTACGTGACGCTGCTCCTGACGGCATAGGCCTCGAAGGCGGCGTCCTCGCACAGGGTGCGGTCGTCGCTCCCGTCGAGGTTGGCCATGTGGATCCCGCGGAAGGGGATGGAGTCGATGACCGGGAGCCTGGAAGGCGTCGCGACGTCCGGGGAGGACTTGGGCGTGTAGACGATCTTGTCGCCCACGATGATGAAGGAGTCCGCGGAGACGGGCAGGGCGGTCATGCCGTCCGAGCTGGACACGTCGAGGCAGGTGTAGGTCTTGCCCTGGTACTCCTGGACCGTGCCGGAGACCTGCGTCGTGCTCATGGCCGCGACCTGGTCGGCGGTCATGCCGAACTCGGTGGTCTGCGCCTCAGTGGTCGCGGGCTGCTCCTGCGTCTGGCTCTGCTCCGGTGCCTGGCCCTGCCGGCTGGGGGTGAACGTCACGTAGATCGCGAGGACGAGGGAGACCACGGCGAGTACCACCAGCACCACGACCAGCACCATGGGGACCTTCCCGCGAGGTGGCTTGCGTGCGGGAGAGGGGCTGGCGGTCTTCTCGGCATCGGCGCCCTTGGCTTGCGGACCGGCGGCTGCGGCATCGCTCGCGGGGGAGGGACCGGCGTCTGGAGCGGTCTTCTCCACCTTCGCTCCGCACACGTCGCAGAACTTGGAACCCTCGGGAAGCTGCTTCCCGCAGTTGGGACAGAACGGCATGATGATTCCCCCTATCACACATGACATGTGTTTCAGGTCGATTGTACTTGTCGGCGGGAGGGGAGGGATGTGGAAGAAGGGTCACCTCTGAGCCTCGGCATCCCTTCCGTGAACGGTGCCCCCGGGTCTCATCTGACGTGCCCCTGTTACAGGCATGTGTACAACTCAACAACTATTTTAGACCGTTCGGCGATGCGTCCGGGACGGCCAAAAGACATGCTCTATATTGTGGGCGACCAAGGCGCCTTGGTCAGGGATTCCTGTACGTCTGCTTCGAAGCCGAGTGGAAGGGATACGTCTATGGCAGAACCCGACATAGTCTTCGCAAGGGTGGACAACCGTCTTGTCCACGGTCAGGTCGGAGCCTCCTGGGTGGGGGCCGTGAGGGCGAACCTCATCATCGTCGCCGATGACGAGGCCGCGAACGACCAGGTGCAACAGTCGCTCATGAAGATGACGGCCGACGCCAACGACGTCGGCATCCGCTTCTTCACCCTCCAGAAGACCATCGACGTCATCCACAAGGCAAGCGCGTCGCAGCACATGTTCATCGTCGCGCGTACGCCTCAGAACATGCTGTCCCTCATAGAGGGAGGTGTCCCCATCAAGGAAGTGAACATCGGGAACATGCACGCCAGTGGGGACAAGCGCGTGTTCCACGAGCAGCACGTCTACGTCGACGACGCCGACCTCAAGGCCTTCGCGGCCATGAAGGCCAAGGGCGTCAACGTGTTCATCCAGATCGCCCCCACGAACAAGAAGTTCGAGAACCTGGATTTCAGCACGGAGTAACACCGTTCGGCACGAAGTGGCACCGACGTGATCAGGAGGGGGATGGGTCCTCTCCGTCCGCCGTCCCTAGGAAAGAGAGAGGGAGGGTTTGAAATGCAGATAACGCTAGTTCAGGGTCTCCTCATGCTGCTGGTGGGCTTCATATGCTCCATCGACCAGCAGACGGAGGCGTTCTATTGGTTCCGGCCTATGGTCGCCTCGTTCTTCACGGGCATCGTGCTGGGCGACGTCCAGCTCGGCGTCCAGTGTGGCGCCGTGGCGGAGCTCGCCTACCTCGGCATGACGAACGTGGGAGGCACCGTACCGCCCGACCCGCTGTTCGCCGGCATCATGACCGTGGTGCTCGCATACACCACCGGTCAGACCCCCGAGGCCGCGCTTGGCCTGTCCTACCCGTTCGCGCTCCTCGCCCAGGCGCTGGGCATCCTGTTCAAGACGCTCTACTCGTTCGTGCCTCACAAGCTCGACGCGTACGCCGCCGAGGGCAACGTGAAGTCGTTCAACGGCCTCATCGTCGCCGTCACGGTGCTCCAGTCGCTGGTCTTCGGCGTGGTCATCTTCCTGTGCGTCTACGCGCTGCAGGCACCCATCCAGGCCTTCGTCAACGCGTTCCCCACGTGGGTCACGCACGGCTTCGAGATCGCCGGCGGCGTGCTGCCTGCGGTCGGCCTCGCCATGCTGCTGCTCACCACGCTCAAGCCTGAGACCTACCCGTACCTGTTCATCGGCTTCATAGTCGAGTGCGTCCTGGCCAACATCGTCACCTCCGATGGCACCGCGGTGTTCGCCAACGTCCTGCCCGTCGCCGTCCTCGGCACGGCGCTGGCCGCGATCAACTACGCATACGAGAAGAAGATAGACGAGACCGCCGCCAAGATCTCCTCCGTCTCGAATGGGGGCGATTCTGATGGCATCTAATGACGAGAACGACGAGGTCACCCCGACCGCAGCCAACGGCGAGAAGCTGGGCAAGCTGACGTCTCAGGACATCACCAAGCTCGGACTCCTGTCGATCTTCGAGCAGATCGCCTTCTCCTTCGAGCGCATGCAGGCTCCTGGCTTCACCTCGAACATGCTTCCCGCGTTCAAGAAGATCTATGGGGACTCCGACGAGGACCTCAAGGAGTTCATGACCTACAACATGGAGTTCATGAACACCGAGCCTCACATGGCGACCCTGCTCCAGGGCGTGGTCCTCTCCATGGAGGAGAAGCACGAGGATCGTGAGCTCATCAAGGGCGTCCGCAACGGCCTCTTCGGACCTCTCGCGGGCCTCGGCGACTCCATCTTCTGGTTCACCATCCTGCCCATCACGGCCGCCATCTCCTGCTCGCTCGCCCAGAGCGGCTCGATCCTCGGCCCGATCATCTTCATCGCCGTCTACCTGGTCGTCGGGCTGTCGCGCATCTTCTTCGCGCATCTCGGCTATGGCATCGGCAACAAGGCGCTCACCTCGATCGGCGAGAACACCAAGTACCTGACGAAGGCCGCCGGCATCCTCGGCACCACCGTCATCGGCGCGCTGATCCCGTCCTACGTCACCGTGGCCTTCGCGGACACGCTGGTGTTCGGCGTGGACGGCTCGTCCACCGTGCAGTCGGTGTTCAACCAGATCATGCCGAACATCCTGCCCCTGGCCGTGGTGTTCGCGATCTACGCGCTCTTCAAGAAGAAGCACGCCAACGTCATGTACATCATCCTGGGGATCATCCTCATCAGCATCCTGATGTCGTTCCTCGGCTGGATGTAGGCTCGAAGGCTCTGCCAGGCGAGGCCTCGGTCCCCTTCGCGGGGTCGGGGCCTCGCTCCATGCGAGGACGCGGGAGGTACCTGGATGGACGAGAGGGACATGGACGACGAGTGCCTGATGCCGAAGGACCTGGGCGCGATCGCCTTCGACATGGACGGCGTGCTCGTGGCCAGCGAGCGCGAGTGGGAGCGCGTGTTCCGCGGCGTGCTCGCGGAGTACGGCCTCGAGCTCACGGACGCCGACCGGGCGGATCTCTACGGCTGCTCCGACGAACACGAGAACGAGGTGCTCTCCCGTGCCGCCGGGGTCACGATCGAGGAGATGGCCGCAAGCAAGAACGACTACTGCGAGAGGCATCCCGTCGACTACGGCAGGGTCGTGATCGAAGGCGGCCGCGAGGCGATCGCGCACTGTCACGAGGTCGGCCTCAAGGTGGCACTCGCCTCCTCGAGCCTCGCCGTGGACGTGGCGAGGATGCTCTCCGAGACGGGACTCGCCGATTCCTTCGACGTCGTGGTGACCGGTGACCACGTGGAGAGGGCCAAACCCGATCCCGCCATATACCTGCGCGCCGCCGAGCTTCTCGGCATGGAGCCCGCACGCGTGGTCGCGGTCGACGACTCGTCCTACGGCTATAGCTCCGCACACGAGGCGGGCATGGGCGTCATCCAGTTCGCCCATGACGGCCAGCCTCCCGTCTCGCCCGACGTCATCGCCGTATGCCGTGACTTCGACGAGGTGTCCGTCACCGTGGACACACTGCTCGCGGCGGGGGAGTGAGAGAGTCGGTCGCAGGGCCGGCCATGCAATCGAGAGATGGATCGAGGAGAGGGGAGGAGCCATCGCACCATCGATGGCGACACCACATGATAGGAATCATCGTAACGGGACACGGCAGCTTCGCCACGGGCATGACCTCGGCGTTGAAGCTCATCGTGGGCGATGTGGAGGGATATGAGTCGGTCGACTTCGACTCCCTCGAAGGCACCGATGACCTCGAGCGCGACCTCACCGCGGCGCTCGACGCGCTTTCCGGCTGTGACGGGACGCTCGTCTTCTGCGACCTCGTGGGAGGCTCGCCGTTCAAGACGGCGGTCACGCTCGGCGTCGCTCGCGAGGGCGTGCGCGTCATGGCCGGCACCAACCTCGGCACGCTCATCGAGACGTACATGACCCGCGACTCCGCGGCGAACGTGGACGAGCTCGCGGACCGTGCGGTCGAGACGGCCAAAAAGCAGGTCACCCTCTTCCAGATGGCGGCTCCCGCCCAGGACGAGTCCGACGAGGACGGCGGGATCTAGGCAAGACCGGAAGGCCACCTCGCCCAGAAAGGACCGTGCCCGCGGCCGCCATGTTCGAGGCGGCTGCGGGCACCTCATCTTACGAGCGTGTCCATCCCTACAGGTTGGGCATGACCTTCTCGATGGTCTCGGTCTTGCTGGGTGCCGCGGCCTTGTACTGGTGCATGAGTGGATGGTCCGTCCAACGTCCCAGCTCGTCGGTCGCGCGGAAGGCGATCGTCTGGAAGAAGGGCAGCAGGTAGAGTGGCTCGAGGAGCGGGTCCGCGGGATGGTCGGCGGGGATGTGGAAGACCGTGTCGCCCTGCTCGTCGGCGTCCGTCAGCAGATAGGCGTGGTCGGTCACCAGGCTGGTCGCATGCCACAGCTGGAGCAGACGGTCGTGGCCCCTGTTCATGTCATCCACGAAGAAGACCGTGTAGTTGGGCGTGAGCTGGAGGTTGGGGCCGTGGTTGTATTCCTCGGCCTCGTAGGCGAAGCTCGGGATCTTCATGGTCTCGCCGAACTTGAGCGCCGCCTCGCATGCGATGCCGTAGGCCTGGTCGAACCCGCAGACGTAGTTCGTCAGGATCGAGGTGAGGCCCTTGCGGTTCGTCTGGTAGAACTCCTCCGTGAGCCGGTAGACCTCCTCGTGAGCGGCGGGGATGGCCTCGAATTGGGCCACGGACCCGTCGTATGCCGCCTCGTCGATGGCACCGGTGGCGCGTGCCGCCTCGAGCGAGAAGAGCATGAGGTACTCGGCGAGCGTCGTGACTCCCTTGGTGACGTAGCCGACCGTCTCCTCGCCCACGCCGTAGTCGACGAGCAGGTCGGAGTGGTCGCGGAAGTCGCCGTCGAGGTTGCCGGTGAGGCCTATTGCCACGCGACCGAGCTCGCGGAGCCTGTCGAGCGCCTTGATGGAGTTGGTGGAGCAGCCGCTCTGGGATATCACCATGCAGAGGGTGTCATCCGAGGGGACGTGGTCCGAGAACAGGAAGCTCGCCGGGTTCACCACCTCGACGTCACAGCCGAGGGTCCTTCTCATGAACGGCACGGCACAGCGGCTCGCGTTCGAGCTCGAGCCACATGCGATGAGCCAGATGGAGCGGGGCGAGAGACGCGCGTACGTCTCGACCAGGCTGTGGGTGAGCTCCTCGCGCCTGTCCACGTCGAGCGCCACCTGGGCCGCGGATTCCTTGATGTAGTCGAGCATGCCGTCGTATCTTCCCATGTCTTCCTCCGGGTCCACGATTGACGACCCGCTCCCGCGTCCGCGGGGCGGGAGCCTGCGACTCGCCTACCTGTCCCTGCGGGAGAGGGCGAGGCCGATCACCAACGTGACGAGCTCGAATGCCCCGTACACGAGGGCTGCCACCACGAGGACGAGGTTGATCGCGTGCTCGGTCCCCGCGAACTGCTGCTGTTGCATGTTGAGAAGGAGGAGCAGTCCGAGGGCGATGCAGAGGACGCCCCTCAGGACCCTGCTCGCGACCGGCTGGGAGCCCATCACGAACGAGAAGGGGCTCTGGCGCCTGTCGACGGGGGCGTCGGGCGCCACGTCGAGTGAGGTGAGGAAGCCGTAGTAGAACCAGGCGGTGAGCGCCACCCCGATCACGACGCCGGAGATGATGGCGAAGGGGACGTTCTGGGTGAAGACCCACAGCAGGATGCCCACGGCCAGCGCCACTCCATAACGTGCCGAGATGTTCGAGTAGCCCTGCAGGCGGTTCTCGGGCAGGAAGAAGCTCCTCTTGAGGAGACGGTTGGTGTAGACGATGCGTCCGCTGCCGTCACGGGTGAGGTCATGGCCACCGATCCGCTGGTGCAGGTCCTGCTCGGCTTTGCTCTTCTCGGCCATGTCCACCTCGAGTCTCCTGGTCGGTCCCGCCTCGTCCGGAAGGGCGCGGGCCCCGATGTCATCCGAATGGAATGGTATGACTTTAAGAATTACTTGTCTAT
The DNA here is from genome assembly GCA_022655215.1 of Atopobiaceae bacterium. Taxonomy (GTDB): domain Bacteria; phylum Actinomycetota; class Coriobacteriia; order Coriobacteriales; family Atopobiaceae; genus JALCUE01. The sequence continues at coordinate 91,565 of JALCUE010000001.1, forward strand.
GACTGATGGGTGTCCGGCGTTCGACGAATCGGTGACCGTCTGTGGAATTGGTCTGAAAAAGATAAGGCAGAGGGATACAGTTGATAAAAGTCGAGAGTTTCTCATGATCGCGGTCGCCTCGGCGCGACTCGCGCATGTCGTTCGGGAGGGGAGGGGCGGGCGTGGCTGACAATACGGGGATAAGACCTCGTGACCTCGCGACGGAGGCCGTGCGTGACCTCATCATCGACGAGGGCCTGACGGCCGGCAGCCGCCTTCCCTCGGAGAGGGACATGTGCGCGACCCTCGGGTGCAGCCGTGCCACCTTGCACTCAGCCATCGGCCGTCTCGTGGACGAGGGCGTCGTCACGAGTCGGGTGGGCGCGGGCACCTTCGTGGCATCCCCTCGGCCCACCATCAACCTGCACGGGGCGACGAGCTTCATCGACTCCGTCCGCGGGAAGGGACACGTCCCCGGGGCCAAGGTGCAGTACGCGCAGGTGGAGCCCGCTGACGGCCACGTGGCCGGCAGGCTCTCCGTCGCCCTGGGCACGCCCGTCTTCACGATGTGCAGGGTCCGTCTCATCGACGACGTCCCTTCCTCGATCGAGACCACCTTCATCAAGGCCGAGCAGTGCTCGGGCATCGAGCGACATGACTTCTCCGTGGAGTCCTTCTACACGGTGCTTCGCGAGGAGTACGGGGTCGTGCCGCTGCACGGCAGCGAGCGGCTCACCATCACCTTCGTGAGCGCCGCCGAGGCCGCGTGCCTCGACACCGAGGCGGGCAAGCCCGCCTTCCGCCAGTCCGCGGTGATGATGGACGCGGACGGCGTGCCGGTGGAGTACTTCCGCGCCGTCGCCCTGCCGCGAAGGATCAGCTTCTCGAGCGAGCGCCGTTGGAGACACGAGGCCGACCATGCGTAGCGAAGGCGGACTTGACGGAGCCTCCCCGCTGTACCTGCAGCTGCGCGAGGTGATCCGCTCGAAGATCGAGGACGGGGTCTATGCCCCGGGCCATGCCATCCCCTCGGAGAACGAACTGGCCGAGACCTACGGCATCAACCGGCTCACCGTGCGCAACGGCATCGACGCGCTGGTGAGCGAGGGCCTGCTCAAGAGGGTCCAGGGCAGGGGCGTCTTCGTCATGGGAGGCAAGCTCGACATCGACCTCGACACCTTCGGCGGGTTCAGGGGTCGCGCCCAGGAGATCAACGCCGGGGCGAGCGTGCGGATACTGGCGCGAGCGCGCAGGTCGGCGGGGAGCTCCATCGCGAGACGGCTGGGGATAGACGCCGGCGACGAGCTGTTCCAGATCAAGCGCCTCAACCTCATCGACGACGTCCCCTACGAGCTCGAACGCGTGATGATCCCCGTCGCGCGCGTGCCCCATCTCGATGACACCGACCTGTCCGTCTTCAGCCTCTACGACGTCTACGGGTTCAGCGGCATCACGCTCGCGCGCGACAGCGAGACGCTCGACATCGTGACCCTCGAGGCGAAGGACGCGCGCTACCTCGGGGTGGAGCCGGGGTCTCCCGCCATGCTCTTCTCGTGCGAGGTCTACGACGACTCCGACCGCGTGGTCGAGTGCTCGGACACCCTCATCCGCGAGGACAAGAGCAGGTTCACCGTCCACTTCTAGCGACTCGACCCCGGCCCCCCAACCAGGCGCTCGTAGGCGAACCTCTCGCGCGTGCCCGCGGCCGTGTCGGAGAGCAGGATGGTCCCGCGGCGCACGAAGCCGTTCGCCTCCAGCGCGTGCTGCATCGACGTGTTGCCCGGATGGGTGTCCACGCGCACGCTCACGCGACCGCCCGTGACCGCGAGCGCGCATGCCTCGGAGAAGACCCTCGAGGCGACGCCTCGCCTCCTGGCCGACGTCGCCACGGACAGGCGATGCACGACGGTGTAGGTGGGGTCTGCCGAGGTGCCGGTTGTGAGCCAGTCCCCGTCGGCGATGACGTCGTAGTCGGGCTCGCCATCCAGGATGATCGCGGCATAGGCGATGGGGGAGTCGTGGGCCTCGTCGGCGATGACGTACGCCACGCCGCGGTCCATGTCGGATATGACGTCGGATCGGCGCGGGTAGCCGTCCTGCCACTGGTCGATGCCGAGGTCGGCCATGGCCCTGCGCCCGTCGGCGATGACGTCAACGATCCGTTCGATGTCATCCATCCTCGCCTGACGGAAGCCCACGGCGTCTCCTCCTGGCCTGCGTCTCCGGCCGCAAGGGGTGTGGCGGGCCAGGTCACGGTCTTGTCGTGAGCCGATTCTCTCACAGACGCGTCCACCTCGGCCGTTCGAGCCAGGTTTCAGCCGTGGTACAATATGGCCACGATCTGTATCGCTTCGCAGCGAATCAGCGATGCGAGGAGCCCATCGTAGTGACGCGCAATGGCTATGCGGCGATGGTGATGATGAAGCCAGAGGAATATCGGGATCTCGAGAAGGCCCGCATCAAGCAAGGAATATACGATGCCATTGCCTGTTCCGAGGATGACATCTCCCACGGCAGGGTCTGCGATGCTAGGGACGCCATGGAGCAGATCAGGGCTAGATATGGCCTATGAGGTCGCCTTTGCTGACGATGTGAGGGACGAATACGAGAGCATCGTCTCCCATCTGCTTCATGTCGCCCAAGCTCCTTCGGCAGCAAGAGAATTCCAGGAGAGGTCCTTCGAGATGCTCGGGGTCCTCGAATCCTTACCTGAATCGTTTCCCCATTCGAGCGACAACCTCCTGCGTCATCGGAGGTTTCGCCGCGCCATGGCAGGTGATTACGTAATCCTCTATCGAGTGGATGAGCACTGTGCCGTCATCGAGGACGGTGAGGTCCTGGACCATGGGACGATATGCGGCAGGGAGGGACTCGTGCAGATCTATCACATCTTTCATGCCTCCGAGGGCTACCCCTCCCTGGTGTGAGCCTCTCGCCTATCCCAGGACCAGGCCCGCAGGACCCAGGTAGACGAAGTAGAGAAGCTCCAGGAAGGCATAGAGGGGGAGCAGCCCCGCGAACACGGCGTTCATCATGGCCTCCGAGGGCCTGTGCATGAGCCTGTCCAACGCGGGATAGAGCACCCACACGATGAACGTGGCCGCCAGCGTGTAGGCCACGGAGTTCTGCAGGCAGATCTGCCCCATGAAGTTGAACGGCAGGTCGGAGTAGTCCCACAGGTGGTAGTCGGCGTTGCAGGTGAGGCCCGTGATGAGGTCGATGCCGGTGCAGACCACGGCGTTGGCCATCGTGCTCATCACGAGCGCCGGAGCCGCGTGTCCGCCGCAACGGTCGAGCAGGCGCTCCTTCAGGGGGTGGAGGAGCAGGACGATGAGCACGTAGGCGATCCCCTCCGCAGGGAAGGGATAGAGCCACTCGTCCCAGAGCATGTGGTTGGTGGGGTCATATGAGCCGGCCACCACGCCGAGCCTTATGAGCTGGCAGAAGGCCATCTCGGCCCAGTGTCCCAAGAGAGTGAACGCGCAATAGCAGATCAGGAGGTTGCGCCACCACGCCCACGTGCGCCACGGGCGTGCGGCGCGGCCGCTGCCATGGGAGTCGGCGGCACGGGCGGCGCGGAGGTGTGCGGCCCGGTCCGCGTCCGTCTCGGCGAGCGAGCCTGAGAGGGCGGAGCGCATCCTCCCCGATAGGCAGAAGTAGGCCGCCGTGGCCAGGGGGATGGCGACCGCCAGCGCGACCGCCACCGCGGTGGGCCCCGTCCCCACTCCACGCGCCCACGCGGTCTGGATGATCTCGGCCACGGAGAGGGCCGCGCTCACGAGCATGGTCACGACCACGGTCTGCCTCGCGGCACGCATGCGAAGTTGAATGAGCCAGATGCAGACACCCGAGCTCGCGAGGGTGAAGAGGATGGAGGCGGCACGGAGGTCGTAGGCGAAGTCGGGACCCGTCGTGGTGGCGGCATAGGCGAGCCATGAGCAGATGCCGACGAGGAGCTCGATCTGGACGAGACGGGCGACGGGACCGAGGGGCACATGTCCCTCGTCCGTGGCGCCATCTGGCCGATGCGGCGTCGTCACGCGCCTCCCCTCGATTCCGTTCGTCTGCGGCCGTATCCATCCATCCTATCCCGTCGACGGTGAAATCAGATGAGGGATGCATCCGGGGCCATGAAGGGTGATTCTGAGAGATTCCTGAATTTATGTCAGGCAAGACGCATATGATGTTTCCCGGAGCCTAAGAGGGCGGGTCCCACACGGACGATGCCTCGGGCCCGACCAAGGGAAGTCGGCATGATGCCAAGACAGGCCAGACGAATGGAGAACACCATGGCAGAGGATGATGCTTCTAAGACTCAGGTAGCGGAGCATGCGGAGGGCATGCCGGTCGCACCGGAGACCAACGGCTCCATCAACCACATGAGCCCCAAGAAGCCGAAGAGGTCGGTGGGCAAGATCGTGGCCATAGCGTTCGCGGTGTTCATCGCGATCGGCGTCATCGGCCAGCTCACCAAGCCGTCGTCAACGTCGACGTCGGCAGCCACCACGACGGCTGCCACGAGCGCCGCCGCCTCGAGTCCCGCGGCATCCAGCCCTGCCGCGTCAAGCCCTGCGGCCACCAGTGAAGCGGCTCCTGCCGCCTCGGCGCCGGCTGCCGCGGCCTCGCCCGAGAGCACGGGCTCCACGCCCACCAAGGCCCAGAGCAACGCCCTCAACAAGGCGCAGACCTATCTCAACGTCATGGCCTTCTCCCATGATGGTCTCATCGATCAGCTCGAGTACGACAAGTTCTCCGAGGAGGACGCGACATGGGCCGCCGACAACTGTGGTGCGGATTGGAACGAGCAAGCGGCCAAGAAGGCCGAGAGCTATCTCAACTTCTCGTCCTTCTCGCATGACGGTCTGGTGGACCAGCTCGAGTACGACAAGTTCACCCCCGACGAGGCCGAGTATGGCGTGACGCAGGTCGGCCTGTAGACAGCAAGGCCTCGATCGTGGGGCGCGACGTGACCCGGACGACGCATGGGGGGATGCGCGTCCGGGTCACGTCGTATCTGTCGTTCATCTGAGTTTCATCTTTCCTGTAGAGTGACCCGCGGACGTCAGCATCCGAGGGCGTTTTCGTGCATACTAGCGGGCGGAATGCGGGTGCGTCCCCAAAGGGCGCGGTAGGCGGAGGACGGTCGATGGCGCGGGTCACACTCAAGGACGTGGCGAACGCCTGCGGCATGTCGCAGGCCACCGTCTCCCTCGCCCTGAACGACCGACCGTGCCGTCTGTCGAAGGAGACGCGCGAGCGCGTCAAGCGCACGGCCGAGGAGCTGGGCTATGTCCCCAACCCCATCGCGAGGAGCCTCGCCACGCAGGAGTCCGGCATGTACGGGCTCATCGTCCCCAACATCGAGAGCCGCTACCATGCCTCGCTCGCGAGGAGGTTGGAGGAGACCTGCCGTGCCGATGGCAAGGTCCTGCTCATCGCCAACTCGGGCGGGACGCATGAGGCCCGTCTCGTGAAGATGCTCGCGAGCAGGGGAGTGGACGGGATCTTCCTCGTCATGAAGGATGACCGCACTCCCGATCCCGAGCTCACCTCGGAGCTGGTCGACGCCGACGTGCCCTATGTCATGCTCGACCGTTTCTATGACAACTTCGAATGCGACATCGTGAGCTTCGACAACGAGCTGGGCGGCTACCTCGCCACCAAGCACCTCCTCGACCGCGGCCATCGCTCGATCGCCTGCATCATCAACTCGCGTGACACCAAGAACGGTCGCGACCGGTATCGCGGCTACATGCGCGCGATGCTCGAGACCAACCACACCCTGCCGGCCAACTGCATCCTCGAGGGCGAGGACACGGTCGAGCACGGCTACTCATCCATGAAGGGGCTCCTCTCGTCGGGGATCACGGCCGTCTTCGCGGGCAGCGACGAGATCTCGCTCGGGGTGCTGAAATGCCTGCACGAGCAGAACCTCCGCGTGCCCCTGGACTACTCGGTGGTGGCCTACGGCGGGGGCTATTCGGACAGCCTCTTCGAGCCTCCGCTCACGGTGGCCTCGCGCGACGTCGATGGCATGGTGCACATCGCCTATGCGTTGCTCGAGAAGCGCCGCGCGGACGCGAAGGCACCCTGCGCACACGAGATCCTGAGGCCTCGACTGGTGGTCGGCGGAAGCGCCTGCCCGGTCCACGAGAGGAACGCCTTCCGTTCCTGAGGCCCCTCGCCCCTCTTGCGTCTGAGGCATGATTCCGACCGCTCGCGGAACCTCCAAAATAAAGTCCTAGATAACCCATCCGCTTTCCCGTATAGTCCCATCCCGAGGTTGTTAAACCGCTTTAACAACAAGAATCGGCCCAGAGGGAAGGGAGAGAGGATGCTCAAGGACCTAGTGGAGGCTCCTCTGATTCAGCTCGGGATGACCGCCGCCGACTGGGAGGAAGCCGTTCGCGTGGCCGCCGCCCCGCTCGTGGAGAACGGAAAGGTGACCCCCGCCTACGTCGACGACATCATCGTCGGCGCCAAGGAGCACGGACCGTACTTCGTCCTGACCGAGCACGTCGCGATGCCCCATGCGCGCCCCGAGTGCGGAGCGCTCGACTCAGCCATCGGCATCACCACGCTCAAGACCCCAGTCGACTTCGGCAGCCCTGCCAACGACCCGGTCAAGTACCTGTTCTGCCTCTCCGCCAAGGATGACGACGACCACATCGCCGCCCTCCAGTCTCTGGTGGAGCTTCTGGGCAACCCCGAGTTCTTCAAGGTGCTAGACGAGGCGACCTCCGCGGAGGACGTCCTCGAGTTCATCCGTAACGCTGAGGAAGGGACCGAATAATGGCTAAGGAATACAAGGCTCTGGTGTGCTGCCGCGCCGGCATGGGCTCCTCGATGATGCTCAAGATCAAGGCGGACCAGGTCATCTCCGAGAACGACATGCCCATCAAGACCGAGCACGGCAACCTCGACTCGCTCAACGGCTTCACCGGTGACCTCGTGATCACCATGTCCGACCTCACCGACGAGCTCTCCCGTGACCCCCGCGTCCCGTACGCGCTGGGCATCACCAACATCGTCGACAAGGTCGAGATCAAGCAGAAGCTCGACGAGTTCCTGGCCACCAAGGCCAACGAGGAGTAACCGGCTCCCATGGGTCGGCGGGCCCCCGACGGGGTCCCAAGTCAGGTGTCAAGGCGGGGTGCGCGCGAGGTCCGCGCTCCGTGAAGAGAGGGAACAACAGCAAAGGAAGGCGAGAACATCATGCTAGACGCAGTATTGCAGGAGTGTCGCAACACGGCGCTCATCATGGGCCTGATCGCGCTCATCGGTCTGCTTCTCCAGAAGAAGTCGGCCACCGACGTCATCAGCGGCACCGTGAAGACCGTCATCGGCTTCATGATCTTCAACGTGGGCTCCGCTTGGATGAGCGCCCGCGTCACCGAGTTCACCACGCTCTTCAACACGGGCTTCGGCATCCAGGGCGTCACCACCCAGGTCGAGGTCGCCACGGGCCTCGCGCTCAACACCTACGGCACCGAGGTCGCCGTGGTGATGGTGCTCGGCTTCATCTTCAACCTGCTCTTCGCCAAGTTCACCAAGTTCAAGGCCATCTTCCTCACCGGCCAGCACTTCCTGTACTTCTCCTGCGTGCTCGCCCTCGTCCTCATCGCCCTGGGCCTGCCCACTATGGTCGTCATGATCCTCGGCGGCATCATCCTCGGCTTCTGCGGCGCCGCCCTCCCCACGCTGTGCCAGCCGTTCATGAACAAGATCACCGGCGCCGACAACATCGCAATGGGCCACTTCAACTGCATCGGCTATGCGGCCTCCGGCTACATCGGCAAGCTCTTCCAGAAGCAGGCCAAGCGTGACGAGGAGAAGGGTGAGGACGTCAAGAACCTCCCCAAGTTCTTCGAGCTCTTCCGTGACTTCGTCTTCTCCGTGGCCCTGTTCATGGTCGTGCTGTTCTACGTCGCCACGATCGCCTGCGTCGCCACCGGCAACATGGATGCGGTGACCACCGTCATCAGCAAGTCGGCCTCCACCAACGACGTCTGGTTCATCTGGCCCCTCATCGAGGGCCTGCAGTTCGCGGCTGGCATGAGCGTCCTCATCTACGGCGTCCGTCAGTTCATCGCAGAGATCACCGCTGCCTTCGTGGCCATCTCGGAGAAGTACATCCCCGACTCCAAGCCCGCAGTGGACTGCCCCGCCGTCTTCCCGTTCGCCCCTAACGCCGTCATGATCGGCTTCATCGGCTCCTTCGCCGGCGGCCTCGTCGCCATGGCGGCCATGGTCCTGCTCGGCAGCCCCGTCATCATGATCCCCGCAGCCGGCATCTGCTTCTTCTCCGGCGGCACCTGCGGCGTCTTCGGTCATGCCTACGGCGGATGGCGTGGAGCCCTGCTCGCCTCGTTCCTGATGGGCATCCTGCTGTGCGCCCTGCCCCTCGTCCTGTACCCTGCGTTCTCCGCACTGGGCATCGAGGGAGCCTCGTTCCCGAACATCGACTACAACATCGTCGGTTCGATCATCTACGGGGTCGGTCACCTGTTCGGTCTGTAGGTCCTGAGTCACCGACCTGCGGGGCCACCTAGGCTCCGAAGGGTCCCATCGCGGAGCCCGGGACCCGAACGTCCCGGGCTCCGTCGCGAGGAGGGGAGTGCACATGCCCGTTCCCGATCTCAAGCATCAGGCCGTGGGCCGCGCACAGGGAGGCCTTCTCGTCCAGGTCTGCGACACGCCCGCGATCATGCTCATGGCCCGCGACGCGGACCTCGACTTCGTCTTCTTCGACTGCGAGCACGGCGTGATTCCCTATGACCATCTCCATGACCTCATGCTCATGGGAAACGAGATGGGCATTCCCTCCCTGGTCCGTGCGGGGCAGCTCGCTCGGGTCGACGTCTCCCGCATCCTCGACTTCGGCGCCGCGGGCGTCATGGTCCCCATGATGGAGACGGCCGAGCAGGCCGAGCTCCTCGTGGCGTGGTCGAAGTACCCGCCCCTGGGACGTCGGAGCTACTCGGGCGGGGGATCGACGGCCTACGGGCCTTCCGGCGGCCACTCGACCAACATGGCCGCGGCCAATGACCTCGTCATGGCGATCGCGCAGATCGAGACGGTCGAGGGCTGTGCCAACGCGGAGGCGATCTGCTCCGTCGAGGGCATCGACGCCGTGATCGTGGGTCCCTGTGACCTCGCCATCTCGCTCGGTACCCCCGATGACGTGGACACCGAGCGCGAGGCCGAGCTCATAGACCAGGTGGCCAAGGCCGCGCATGCGCATGGCTGCCTCTTCGGCATCATCGGCGGGAACGCCATGCTCGCCCGCCACGCCGACGAGGTCGACCTCATGGTCTCGGCCATCGACACCCATCTCCTGCGGGGCGCGCTGGCGACATCCGAGGCCGACTACGACTCGATCAGGGCGGACGCACGCTGACATATCGAATGAATACCATCACACGAGCTTGGAGTGAATGACATGAGCACTGACGCACAGAGGGTCGACGAGTTCCTCTCCATCATGAAGGACCAGGTGGAGACCTACGGTGCCGACATCGACCACGACGCCATCTCGAAGGCGAAGCAGATCATCCTCGACTCCGAGGCGAAGGGCGGCCGCGTCCACGTGACGGGGATCGGCAAGCCGGGCCATGTGGCCGGCTATGTCGCATCGCTGCTCTCGAGCACGGGCACCCCCACCTACGAGCTTCACGGCACCGAGGCCGTCCATGGCTCCTCGGGCCAGGTGCTCCCCGGCGACGTGGTGATCGCCATCTCCAACAGCGGCGAGACCGCCGAGCTCAAGGCGACCGTCACGACGCTCAAGAGGAACGGGGCCAAGATCATATCGGTCACGGGCAACCCCGACAGCTGGCTCGCGTCCGAGGGCGACGTCGCCCTCATCGCAGGTGTCAAGGAGGAGGGCGACCCCATGAACAAGCCGCCCCGTGCCTCCATCATCGTGGAGGTCCTCGAGCTCCAGTGCCTGTCGATACTCCTCCAGGAGGAGTATGGCCTCACGCCCGAGAAGTACGTCACGTGGCACCCGGGCGGAAGCCTGGGCGCGTCCATCCGCGAGGGAAGGTAGATGCCGATGTCGCGCTTCTCCGGAATCATCACCCCCATGGTCACGCCGTTCAACCGCGACGCCGACCAGACCATCAACTACGATGCCGCCGACGAGCTCATCGAGAAGCTCATCGCCGGTGGCGTGTCGGGCATCTTCATCTTCGGATCAAACGGTGAGTTCCACGTCGTCACCGAGGCCGAGAAGCTTGACTTCGCCGAGTTCGTCATCGCCAAGGTCGCCCATCGCGTCCCCGTCTACGTGGGCACGGGCTGCTGCTCGACGCGTGAGACGATCCGTCTCTCGCAGGAGATGGAGGCCCTCGGCGCCGACTGCCTCTCCGTCATCAACCCCTACTTCATCCAGCCAACCGATGACGAGATCGTGGACCACTACACCGCCGTCGCCGGCAGCGTCCGCATCCCCGTCATGCTCTACAACATCCCCAAGACCACGGGCAAGAACCTCTCGAAGGAGGTCGTCTCCAAGCTGGCCACGCTGGACAACGTCGCCGGCATCAAGGACAGCTCGGGAGACATGGACAACCTCGCCGACTACCTCGACGCGGCCGACGGGCACGACATGGAGGTCCTCGTGGGATCGGACTCCAAGATCGCCAAGGCGGTGGGCATGGGCGCCACGGCGGCCATCGCCGGGACGTCGAACCTCATCACGGAGCAGGTCGTGAGCCTGTACGATGCCGCGGCCGAGGGCCGCGACACCACGGAGCTCCAGGCCGCGCTCGAGCCGCTGCGTGACGTCCTCCATCTCGGGACGGTACCATCGATGCTCAAGCGCTCGGTCGAGCTCTCGGGTATCGCGGTCGGCCCGGCGCGCTTCCCGGCGTCCGATTCGACGCCCGAGAAGGACGAGAAGATCAAGGGGATGCTGGGCTACTACGGCATTCCCGTGAGGGGATAGGTAGGTCTGCGGACATGGCGAGCGAAGACAAGGCACGCGGCGCGAGCAAGGACGAGGCGACGGAGACGGAGGACGGCGAGGTCCGCGTCACGTCAGATGACGACCAGATCGAGGACTCGCGCGTCGACCTCGACGGCGTCCAGCTTACGATCCCGGAGGACCGTCGGAGGCTCGCCCTCTACGCCGCACTGGACGTGTTCGCCGTCATCGGCCTGCTCATCCTCATGTGGCTCGGGCTGGCCTTCGGGTCGCAGGGCATCATATGGGCATACCTGGTGAGCCTGCTCGCCCTCGCCGCATGCTGGTTCACGTTCCGTCCCTGCTTCAAGTTCGTGGGCAAGCTCATGCGTCACGTCGGCGTGTGCGACTTCTGCGCCGACGAGCTCGTGGTCCACGTCACCTCGAAGAAGGACGACGTCATCCCCTACGGGCGGATACGGGACGCGCAGATCGTCCGCGAGCCCAAGGCCATACGCCTCCTGCTCACGGGGGAGTGGGTCACCCACCCTGCGGGGGTCTATTACGTGGGGATCGCCTATCCGTTCCAGCCCGAGCTCCTCGACGGGTTGGAGGCCGAGCTGCGTGACGTGCTCAAGGCCAATCACGTGAAGCTGAGGAAGCAGGCATAGCCCGAGGGGCACCTGCGCATACGAGACATCATCCGCGGGGCCGCGTGCCTCGCAAGGAGGAGGAAGCATGAGAATGCAGAAGGCCGAGGTCACCCAGAGGATCGCCGATTGCGGAGCGATGGCGGTCGTGCGCGTCCCCACCGTGGAGCGCGGCATCGAGATCGCCCGCGGCTGCATCGACGGAGGCGTTGACGTCCTCGAGATCAGCTACACGCTCCCGAACGCCGGCGACGTCATCTCCGGCATCAAGGCGGAGTTCGGCGACGATGTCGTGATCGGTGCCGGAACCGTGATGGACGCCACCACGGCTCGTCTCGCCATCATGGCCGGCGCGCAGTTCATGGTGGCGAACTGCCTGTCCGAGGAGGTGGCCACCACCTGCAACCGCTATCAGACCCCCTATGCTCCCGGCTGCACCACCATCACCGAGGCCGTCCATGGCATGGAGATCGGCGCGGCGTTCATCAAGTGCTTCCCGATCTCCGACTTCTACGGGCCGAAGCTCGTGAGCGTCTTCAAGACGCCCACGCCGTTCATGCCCATCCTCGCCTCCGGTGGCATCAACCTGGAGAACCTCGCCGACTACGTGAGCCGCGGGGTGGACTGCTGCGGGTTCGGCGGCCTTCTCACCAAGGGATCGTCTGCCGACATCGCCAAGAACGCAGCGGCCATCAGGAAGGTCATCGACGAGACCCGCGCGGGGATGTAGCCCCGAATCCACCATGTGAGCGGCTCAATGTGAGTCATGAGCGAAAGGGCGGGAGCTGCCATGTGGTGGCTCCCGCCCTTCTTCCTGTCGCCATGGATCCCTCTGCCGCGCGTTTCCTACCTTGCGATGGGCGAAGGTGTGACGTTCTCCTTCCTGTGCTGCATGACATGCCAGACGATGAGGGCGACCGAGACGATGAGCACGATCCAACAGGCCGGCGTGACCGTCAGGATGTGCGACATCAAGGCACAGTACTGGTTGCCGGCGACGTCAATGTAGAAGGAGTCGCCAAGATCGATGGGTTGTGCGGAGTTCAGGTCGATGCCAGCGGTCAAGGCTGAGGCGATGGCGGAGTTCGCCACCATGATGGCGGCGATCGTGAGCAGGGCGGTGAGCCCGTCCAACACGGGGGCCACGAGCGGGCGGGAGAGTCTGCTCGACTGACGTGCGGTGGCATCCGCCCTCATCCGGAACCAGTCGAGGAGCGTGAGCACCGTCGAGATGACGGCCACCACCCAGAGCACGCAGAGCGCGATCGCTGCGAAGAACGCGCAGACCTGTGGGATGTAGTCCTTGAGATATGGCGTCATGTCGTTGAGGTGGCCAATGAGCGTCTGGAGTAGCGAGATCCCCATTCCCAGCAGAGCGGGGAGGGAGAACGACCCGACCGATGCGCTTCCGATGATGGAGAACAGCGTGTCGAGGTCGCTCGAGTAGAAAGCCCGGTCCGCTGCATTTGAGGAGGAGAAGTCGGAAAGAAGAGGCGCCTTGAAGCTTGCGAGGGTGCTTCCGAACCTGGATGCATCGAACGTGATCCAGCCCAAGGGCAGGCAGATGATGAGCACCGCCAGGGCGATGGCGGGGAGGTTGGGCACTATCTGAGCCAGGATGGCGGAGGCATCGATGGTGCGTCGAGTGGCCGGAGCCTTCGCCACGGGCTGGGAGGTCCCCAGGGTCGTGCCGCACTTGGAACAGAACCGGGCGCCATCGGGGAGCTGGGCGCCGCACTTTGGACAGAACATGAGGGGGTCCCTCCTTGGGATTCGGTCTTCTCGTCTACCTTGCCTGGGCCTGATGACGCGCCTGCGCGAAGAACGCGAGGTTCCAGGCGCAGGCCAGCGTGGCCAGGATGAACGTGATCCAACAGAAGGGCGTGACGCCGCCGCTCGTGATCCCGTAGAGGGAGTTGGGAAGGGCCAGGCCGAAGGTGGTGACGATGCCGCCAGCGTTGACGAGGCACAGAAGCGAGGCGAGTGCGGGGAGGGCGAAGCAGATTCCGACCACGAGGCGCTTCCTCGGGTCGACCATGCTGGTCCTGGTCGTGACGATGGCCACAGGCAGGGCGAGAAGCGAGAGATACCACAGCAGGCTCATGAGCCCCACCACGAACGACTGACCTCCGAGTGTCGAGAGAGATGAATCAATAAACGACTCAGACGAGCTTAGAACCGTGGTATATGAGCTCGATGTCACGCCGGCCGCTTGTGCGGTATCGGTATTGAGCAGATCGACCATCTTCCCGATTGAGTCCTTGCCCCAGGAATAGAAGGATCCCAGGCTATCGTAGGCCTGCGAGGCGGCGGGGACCGATATGGGAATGAGGTCTGCATCGCCCTGGGCGGTGCACTGGAGCCACCCAAGGGGCAGCATGCAGATCAGGATGACGGCGATGATCGTCATGACCAGCTTGGGCCTCTTGTCATCGACGAACACTGCGCTCGTGGTGGCCATCCCGGTCGGCATCATGCTGCGCTGGGGCGGTATGTGGCTCGTCGTGGGACGTGCGCTGGACATGGGCACTGCCGTGGCCGTCGCTGCTGGTGCAGCCTGCCCTTGGTTGGCGAAGGCACGTAGGTCTGCTCCGCAGTTGCCGCAGAACGCCACCCCGTCCTCCTGCTTGGAACCACATTCTGGACAGAACATCCTTCTGATCCCCCTATCAGTCGGCCGTGGCGCCCTTTCAGGCGCCTTTTGTGGAGCATAGCGCAACGGGATCGTGACGCCTGGCGTCCTAAGGTCGTCCTTCTATTCAAAAAACGTTTTACCTGAATGGGTTAACGGTTAGAATCGAAAACGTCACGGGCCATCGGCCCGACCAGGAGGAGAGTTCACGTGCGGGTTCCCAAACCGATAAGGAAAGCCATCGACTACTTCCACGATGAGCAGCGTCTTCTCGCGGACAACGCTCCGGACGTGGAGGCCACGAACCGCTCCACGCTCACGGCCACCTACGTGATCGTCATGGGTGCGTTCCTCATCCTCTCCCTGGGTTCGCTCTTCTCTCCGTTGCTCCATCTGGTCAATTACCTGCCAATCATCGCCGCCCTTGCCGTCCTCATCGCGCTCACCGTCACTCGCAAGCGCATGGTCTCGTCGAAGGGCCTGTATGTGGGGGGATTCGTCGTCCTGACCGTGTACTGCGCGATCAACTCGGGTTGGTTCTGGCCGAACGACACCACCGTGCTCATGCTGGGCACGATCTTCCTGTTCAGCACCACGGTGCTCGTGAGAAGCAGGGTGGTCGCTGGCGTGGAGCTAGGCCTCGATCTGCTCTACCTGGCGATCATCTGGGTCCCGAAGGCCCAGTACTTCTTCTGGGACGAGTTCTGGAACGTGGTGATGTTCTCGCTCATCGGATTCACCATCGGGACCTACATGCGTGCGGTCCGTCTCGAGAACATCGACCTCAAACGCGTGCTCGTCGAGCGGGAGGGAATCGACTTCCTCACGGGGCTGGGCAGCAGGCGTGCCCTCTTCGACGCGCTCATCGCCCAGGAGTCACCCGATGAACCCATGCGCTACTCGGGCGTGGCCATGATCGACGTGGATGACTTCAAGCTGCTCAACGACACGTACGGTCATCAGGCGGGCGACATCTGCCTGCAGGGACTTGGCAAGTCGATGCTCGAGCTGGGGGCCGACGGTGAGGTCTCCTTCTATCGGTATGGTGGCGAGGAGTTCGTCGCCCTGTTCTACGGCGGCACCATCTCCGACATGGAGGGGATCTGCAACAGGCTCATAGACGCTGCCCATGCGATCGAGCTGCCCGGGGTCGATGAGCCCGCGGTGTCACTGTCGATCGGGCTCACGCGCAGGCCGGTGAGGTTCAGTCCCGAGCGAGAGGGCTATGAGCGCCTCCTCCATGAGGCCGACGTGGCCCTCTATGAGGCGAAGGACGACGGCAAGAACCGGGTGGAGACGTTCTCCTCCGACATGGGGGACGATGCCGTGAAGAACAGCTTCCGCACCCCCTCTGCCAGGAGATAGGCACACGCCTCGGGATGTCCCGATGGGCATGACGAGCGGCAGGCGACGGGCGAGGGTCTCCCGACATGCGAGGGGCCCCGCTTCCACGGAGCCCCTCGGGGATGATGTCTGTCGGTCGGGGACTACCTCGTCTGCGACCTGCGCCTGGCGAGAAGACCGACCAGCGCCGTGCCGACGCCCGCGATCATGAGCGCCGCCATGGGGGAGGTGGTGTCGCCGGTCTTGGGCGTCGCGCTCTCATCACTCGTGTCGCTCACGGGCGTCATCGTGGGCTCGTCAGGGATCGCCGGCGTCGTCGGAGCTGCGGGCGTCGTTGGGGTCTCGGGGCTGACCGGGGCCGGCTTCGTCGCCGTGAAGGTGAGCGAGGGCACCGGGAAGTCGACGACCTCGCCGGGCTGGTCGGTGTCATCCCCGTCGGACCAGTACTCGAGAGAGGCGCTCTCGTTGGTGTCATGCGTGTACGTGCCGTCCGTCTCCTGTGCCTTGAGCTCGTCGGTGAGCGTCACGCCGTAGGAGAGGTGGATGGGGGTGCGCCTTGCGACGGGGACCTTCACGTCGAGCGCGATCTGCTCGGAGTCGCCGGACGTGTAGTGAAGCACGTAGTTCCCGCCATCGAACGTGCAGGTGTCCGTGGCTGCATCCCAGGTGCCCGAGGCCTCGGTGTCTCCCACCTTGAGGGCGAACGGCGAGGAGCCGTCGGACGGGATCGAGACGTCCCAGGCGCTGCCTATCGTATCCGTGACCTTGCCGCTTGCGATGACGTTGGTGATCTTGCCGGCGATGTTGTCGACGAGCTGCTGCATCTCGTCAGGATCGGTATAGCCGGAGACCTCGAAGCCCTTGGCACCATGGTTGGTGGCGAGGTCATCCACCATCCCGGTGGCTATTCCCTGCATGTATTGCTCGTCAGCACCTCTTTGGCTGGACGTCTGCTGGACCACGGTCAGGTTGGTGCCGCTTGCGATGGTCCTGAGCATGGCGTCATAGGCGCGCATGGTCGCCTTCTCGAAGGAGGTGGTGGTGTGGACGTTGGCGGGAAGCGTGAGGCCCGTGGCCTCGCACCATGCACCTCCGGGGGAGACCAGCGTGTCGTAGTCAGCTGCCGTGAGCGTCGGGATCAGGCTCTTGGCGGGTGCATGGGAGAACTCGATGAGGGCGTCCGTGTCCCAGCCGTTGTCGCCAAGCGACCGGGTGCCGGTCGCCGCGTCGAGGGTGGATGCGGCGAGCATGTCCGCGAACGTGGCGTACTTGGCGTTCGTGTCCTGGTCGCCCCCCACGGTCATGTCGCTCGTCAATGACATGTCGTACTGGCTGAGGAAGCAGCCGCTGTTGGTGCTCTTGCCACAGGGCACGTCGTAGTCCTGACCGTCATAGGAGACGGTCCCGTCATATGTGCGGAGCAGCAGGTCGGAGAGGACGAACATGTACTTGGCATCCCCGGTTCCGCCGGAGAGCATCTCGTCGCCCTTCTTGACGCCGTCCTCGAGGTTCGAACCGCTCACGTGGTAGGAGCTGCCGTGGAGGTCGAAGCCGAGACCGGCGTTGAGCTTGGTGAGGCCCTCCTCGTTGAGCTCGGTGAGGCCTCCCATGACGTCAGACCCCGCGGCCAGGCTCACGGAGTCGTGCGCCATGCCGTCGAAGCTCACGATTCCCACGTTCACCTTGAGGTCCGACCTCTTGGAGAGGTCGGAGAGCATGGCCTTTACCTTCGCGGGGAACTGGGAGTCGGGCTCGACCGCCGAGCTGTCGATGACGAAGACCACGTCGACGGACCCGCTGGACTGACCGGAGGGGATGTCGAGTGTGACCTCGCCCTGACGTGCGTCCTGATCGGTCCAGGTCGCGGTCTTGTCGATGGCGAAGTCCGCCGCGAAGGCAAGGCCTCCCGGGATCATGGCAAGGGTGAGCACGAACGATGCCAGTGCCGCGGCTATTCTCTTCTTCATCATGGGTGATCCTCGTATGACGTGGCCTCTCGCGGGGCCGGCGGCAATCGCGCAGCCGGATGGGACCTGGTTCACAGGGTCCGGGTCCTTGAGGGGTCTGGTTCTTCGACGGGTCCGATTCTATTCTCCGAGAAGGCCGTCTTTCAACCCCTCTTCAGGGTGTGGCTCAGGTCAAGGGGGCGGCGTCCGTGCGGTCGCGCAGATGGCTCGCGAGCATGCGGTACATCCGGTCGGGCTCGATGGGTTTGGCGAGGTGACCGTCCATCCCCGCCAGCCTGCAGAGCTCCACGTCCTCGTCGTAGGTGTTCGCCGTCATCGCGATGATGGGCACGGTCGCGGCGATGGGGTCGGCCAGAGACCGGATGGTCTGGGTCGCCTTCAGACCGTTCATCCTCGGCATGCGCATGTCCATGAGCACGATGTCGTAGGCGGCCGGGTCCGCGCTGACGCGGTCCACGCCCTGCTGGCCATCCGCGACGCGGGTCACGACACACCCGGCCTTCTCGAGCAGACGCCGCGCGATCTCCGCGTTCAGGTCGTTGTCCTCGCAGAGCAGGACGCCCTTGCCTTGGAGCGCGTCCACGTCGGCCTTCTCGTCGGCGGCCCTTTTCTCGGCCAACTGCTCCGCCGTGGCCCTCGGGATCCTCAGGGTCAACGTCACCGTGGTGCCCTCGCCCTCCGTGCTCTCCACGGAGATGCAACCTCCCATGAGCTCGCACATCTGCTTCGTGATCGCCATCCCCAGGCCCGAGCTCTGGCCCCTGCCCGCGATGTCGTCGCGCTCCTGGGCGAACGGTTCGAAGACATGCGGCAGGAACTCGGCCGATATCCCGATGCCGTCGTCACGCACGGTCACGCGGTCGAGAAGGGAGTCGCCGTCATCCGACACCCTCTCTACCGTCACGTCGACGGAGCCGCCCCGGGGCGTGAACTTGACGGCGTTGCCCACCACGTTCACGATGACCTGTTCGACGGCGCCGAGGTCGATGTAGACGGGGTCATGCGTGAGTTCGCAGACGTGCCACGTGAGGTCGATCCCGCGCTCCTTCGCGCTGGGGGCCATGAGCTCTTGGACCTCGGAGAATGCCTGCCTCGCGTCGCGGACGGTGGGGTCGAGCCGCATCTTGCCACGCTCGATCCTGTCGAGGTCGAGGGTGTCGTTGATGAGTCGCATCAGATAGGAGCCTGAGACATCGAGCTGGTCGAGGTCGGCGTCGAGTCTGGCGGGGTCCGTCTCGCCTCGCATGAGGGCGGAGAGCCCCATGATCCCGTTCAGGGGGGTGCGCATGTCATGGCTCACGCGCGAGAGGAAGTCGGTCTTGGCACGGTTGGCCCTCTCGGCCTCCTCGGTCGCCTGGGCGAGACGCCTGATCTGCTCCCGTCGCACGTGCCAGGCGTCCGTCACGTCGGACTTCATGGCGATGATCCGACCCTGACGCCGGTCGAGCCAGCAGAACTCTAGTTGCTTGCGGAGAAGACCGCCGTCCCTGGCAGGCTGGGTCCACTCGAACGAGTACGTCTCGGCATGGCCGAGCTGTTCCACGAGGTTCTCCAGAGAGGCGTGTCTGGAGACCTCCTCGCGCTCCTCGGGGACGACGAGCCTGTGGATCGCCTGTCTGCGGTTCTCGTCATAGTCGCGCGCGGCGGCGGGCACCGCGTCATCGAGGTTCTCGTTGACGTTCCTGAACTCTATCGTGCGGTTGCCCACGTCTATGAGGGCGATGTACTCGAAGACGGTCGAGGTGATGGTGCGGATGAGCTCGTCATCCTCGGCGAGCTGCGAGCGCAGTCCCCGCACGGAGGAGATGTCCCTCGCATACGTGAGGTAGGCCTTGCGGCCGAACGCGTCGATGCGCTCGCAGCGGATGTGGAACCACCTCTTGAGGATGGGATCGTATTCCTCGGAGTTGATGCGTTCGTCTTCTCCCATCCTGTCAATGAAACAGAACGAACAGGGTGCGTCGAGCCCCTTGATGAAGTGGTGGCAGGTCTGCCCCGCGTAGTCATCGGAACCCCAGCTCCTCGTGGCCGCCTCGTTGGCGTAGAGGAGCTCGTGGGTTCGGGCGTCGACGATGTAGGTGAGGTCGTCCTCGATGCCCATCAGCTGGTGGAACACGCTCATCTCGGAGTCGAGGCTGTGAAGCTCGGAGCTCATGAGGGGCATCCCCCGGTAGGTCCCGATGCGCAGGGAGCTCACGTGGAGCCAGACGTAGTCGGCGTTCTTGCGGGGGGCGGGACGGTCGAGTGCGACGCGCAGGTAGCAGTCGCGGGTCCAGGCGGCGGAGACGTCGTCGTCGGACTCGGCCAGCTTGCGGTAGTACCTATGGGCTGCGTCCTGGTCCGCCGGAAGCACGTCGTCGAACAGGTCCCTCTCGTCCGACCCCTCTGCGCATCCCGGCTCTCGGCGGGGGAGCCGCGGGTCACGTGCGATCTCGAGGAGACGCCCGTCGGCGGCCAGGGCACAGACGATGCAGATCCCGGGGCTTGAGGAGACGAACGCCTTGATCTGGTCGAGCGACCGCTCCATGTCCACTCCCGTCCCGCATGATGGCATAGGTCCGTCCGAGGTCAGACACCTCGTTTCCGAGGACATGACGAGAATAGCATCATGACAGGTGGGCGGGTATGATTGAACGACGTATGAGGTGCACTTGGTGCGGGCGAGCGGGTTGACCGGTGATGGGGGAGCGTATGTTCTGCACAAACTGTGGTGCCGAGATGCCCGAGGGGACCAAGTTCTGCACGGAGTGCGGTGCGCCGATGGGCTCCCCGGAAGGCACGACGGCCACACGACCCGAGGCCGTCCGTCCTGGTCAGGCCTCTCGTCAGGCCCGCAGGACCCGTCCCGGCAGGCAGCCTGTGCAGGCTCCCTATCAGCAAGGGGACGTGTACCAGCAGGAGAGCCCCTACACACAGGAGACTCCCTACACGCAGGAGACTCCCTATCCGGGAGCCGAACAGGCAACGCAACCCACCCAGGTCCGGCCCGCACTCAGCTCAGACCCTCGCGTCGTCGACCCCTCGCGCTCGCGCAGGTCGTCGCTGGACGAGCCGCAGACGCCCGTCACGAGGAACAACGCGCCGCTCATCGTCATCCTCGTGGTGGTGCTCGTGGCCGTCTGCGTGGTGGTCGGGATGTGGTTCACGCACGTGGGGCCGTTCGACATGACCGGCCAGTCCAAGGTCGAGTCGCCCGTGACCGCAGCCGCTTCGACGGAGGCCGACACCAACGCCTCCACCTCGGCGTCCACGACCCAGACCTCCTCAACGACCCCGAGCTTCCCGACCGTCTCGGCCTCGTCCACGCTCGCGGACGAGGTGGACGGTGGGAAGAGCTATACCTTCTATGCGACGAACATGTTGGACAACGACACGTCGACGGCTTGGAACTCCTCGGGTCAGACGTCTGGCGTCACCGTCACGTTCTCCGCTGCGCAGGAGCAGACGGTCTCCCAGGTGAAGATCCTGGCCGGCTACTGCAACAACCAGAACAACTACGAGCGAAACGCCAGGCCCAAGGACATCACGATCAGCTTCTCCGATGGCGAGTCGGTCGACTACACCCTGAGCGACTCGTTCGACACTTGGCAGGTGATCAAGCTCTCGAAGTCGGTCACGACCACCAGCGTCGTCATCACCGTCAAGAGCTCGTATGCGGGCAACGCCGGCAGCGACCTCGCCATAAGCGAGGTCAAGTTCGGCTGAGGCGGGCGCCCTACTCGGCCTCGTCGTGGTGACCGCCGGCCCCGTTCCCGGCTCCGTTCCCATTCCCGTTGGCATGTCCCTCGCCGTCGCGGAGGGATTCGCCACTGCACCCATGGGCCGTCAGGGAGTCGTCCGTGGCGCGCCCGATGCGTCGCCTCTGACATGGATACGAACGAGGGGGCCGTTTCTTTTCAACGACCTTCTGGATTCTTGGGAGAAACATGGCGACCGTCCGAGCGCCTAGGCTTCCTCACCGTGACCGCGATGGTACTCGCGGAGCGTCTCGACGCGCTTGCCCCTGCGCTTGTACTCCTTGGCCACACGGTCGCGCAGGCAGGTGCTCGCGAGGTCCTCATCCGTCTCGCCGTCCGAGAGCCAGGCGGGCTCGGGCTTGTCGGTGCGATGGCGGCGCCACCAGTTGTCGGCGATCACGCGTACGAGCATGACCAGGCCATAGATGCCGAATGCCGCCCCGAGGATCCCCACGAGCGAGATGCCGTGGCGGATGGGCATGGACCAGCAGAGCTGGAGCAGGAGGTAGAAGACGATCCGTTTGTGGTCCGAGTCATGATGTGCCTGGGCGCACCCGGCGCACATGCTCACCGAGAGCCGCTCGTAGGAGGTGATGAGACGGGCCCCGTCGCCGCGGGAGTCCGTGCATATGTAGACCGTCGCGACGTCATCGGTGGGCCTGCCGCATACCTCGCAGGTCCCAGTGGGCTCACGCCCTGCGTCGTGTTCGTATGCCTGTTGGCCCTTCCTTGCGACCTTCGACTTGCCCATGTGCTCTCCCTCGTGGGGTCTGCTAGCATCCTTGCCGACTGAGTTCAGATACCCATTGTAAGGGCGACCGACACACCAAGGACGGCCACCCGGAGCGGAGATCCCATGGCCGGAGACGTCCTCGCGTACCTCAGCCCCTCAGGCACCACGCGTGCGGTCGCCCGGGCCCTCTCGTCCGACCTCGGAGCCTGCGCCTCCCGCACCCTCGAGTGGGACGAGCATGACCTCCTCCGCGATTCTCCCACGCAGGAGGTCGAGGTGTCGGCGGACGTCGTCGCCCTCTTCGCGGTGCCGGTCTTCGCCGGGAGGGTGCCCGCGCCGGCGATGGACGCGCTGCGCCGCTTCCGCTCCGACGGCGCCGCCGCCGTGGCGGTCGTCGTCTATGGCAACCGTGCCTATGACGATGCCCTCATCGAGCTTGCGGACGTCCTTGCCGAGCAGGGATTCCACGTGGTCGCGGCCGCCGCCTTCGTGGCCCAGCACTCGATATTCCCCGCCGTGGCCCACGGTCGTCCCGATGAGGCCGACCTGGCTGCGGTCGAGGCGTTCGCCCACGCGGCGGCGCCCCTCGCGGGTCTCGTCGACGGCACGCCCATGGCCAAGGGGACGGCCGAGGTGCCGGGAGGTCGTCCCTACCAGGATCCGAAGGCCGTGCCCCTCTCGCCCGTCGCCTCCTCGGGCTGCATCTCCTGTGGGGCCTGTGCCTCGATCTGTCCCGTGGGAGCCATCCCCATGGACGAGCCCTGGAAGACCGATGCGGATGCCTGCATAGCCTGCACGGCCTGCATCGCCGTCTGCCCGAAGGGGGTCCGCGGGTTCGCCGGACTGCCCTACAAGGCTGCGGCCGTGGGCTTCGCGAAGCTCAACTCCGGCCGCAAGGAGCCCGAGACGTTCCTCGCCACCGAGTAGGGGAGGCGGACTGCCACGGATGGTCTGGTCGTGAGTCCCTACAGCCTGGAGTCCGGGGCCTCGTCGGTCGAGCCGTCGATCGCGAGCAGATGCTTGTTCTTGAACTTGTAGCGATACATCAGGGAGTCCGCCTGGCTCAGAAGGTCGGCGAGCTTGGTCGTGCATCCCGCCGGCACGTCCACCACGCCGAAGCTGAACGAGTGGAAGTAACGGTAGCCCTCCGGCAGCTCGTCGTCGCGCATGCCCTCGCGCATGGCGGCGAGGCGGCCCTCGACCTCGTCCTTGTCGGCATCGGGGACGATGAGCATGAACTCGTCGCCGCCCACGCGGCAGGCGATGGCGGTGTCCCCGAAGACGCCGAGCCTTCTCGAGATCGAGAGGATGTAGTCGTCACCTGCCGAGTGGCCGAAGGAGTCGTTGCAGTACTTGAGGTGGTCGATGTCGATGAAGGCGAGGCAGAAGGCCCTACCATCCTCCATGAGCGACGTCGCCCTCAGCATGCCGTAGCGGCGGTTGTACAGGCCGGTGAGCATGTCCTTGTTCGCGAGGTCGTTCATGCGCAGACGCTCGCGGTACTCGGTGGTGTTGTCGCTCATGACGTGGGACACCGCACGATGGCCGTTCCAGCGCACCATACGCGAGGTGATGGCCAGGTGGACGATGTCACGGGAGTCCTTCTCGTCCAGCACCTGGAAGTCGTGCTCCCACTTGACGGTCTGGTCCGCCACCTCGGAGGGGCAGTAGCGCAGCGCCTCGAGGACCGACTCCATGGTGCGTGGGCTGCTGGCCTCGAGCTTCTTCACGGTGTCGGACTTCCAGAGGACCTCCTGCGTCTCTGCGTCAAGGAAGATGAGCGAACGCTCCGAACCGAGGGAGACGTCCAACGTGAGCTCATAGGTGCTCTCGAGGTCTGCGTTGGCCTGCTCGAGGAGCCGCTTGTCGCGCTCGAGGGCCTCCTCGCGATCCTTGAGCTGGCTCACCATGGTGTTGAACGCGCTGCCGAAATCGCCCATGTAGTCCATGGACTGCTCGTAGTCGCCCTTGGCCACCTCGCCGGCCTGCCATGCCGCGTGGAGAAGAGCCGACTGGACCTCCTTGAGGCCCGAGGCCAACCCGTTCTCTATGGTGGGGGGCGTCGCGTCGAGCTTGCCGACGATTATCTCGTGGGCGAACTCACGCTGCTCGAGGGCGCAGTCGCGGATGAAGGTCAGACCCTTGGCCACGTCGGAGAAGCCGTCGGGGAAGCGGGAGGCGTCGATGTCGGCCTTGTCCGGGTTGTAGATGAGTTGCCTCATGTACTCGAACAGGGCCGATGCGATCTGCTCGTCGGTCATGGTCTTGTCGGGGTCGGGCGCCATAGGCGACTACTCGAGGGTGATGTCGGGTTCGAGCACCACCTCGCCGCGGAAGCGGCAGACGCGAGCTCCGTTGGCCCAGCAGTCGATCTCGCGGACGTGATAGTGCTTGCCGGTGTAGGCCTCGAGGATGCCCGCGAGGAAGCCCTCGTCGTAGTTGCAGACCACCTCGTTGGTGGGAGGCAGGCCGGAGCAGTCGAGGTCCTCGCCGACGGTGAGGACGAAGGTGCCCTTCTCCTCGTCGAAGGACTCGATGCGCAGGATGCCGACCTTGAGGTCCTTCAGGCTCTTCTGGAGCGCGGCGACGAACTCGCCGAACGGTGCCTTGAGGTCGAGCGCGTTCTTGGCGTACTCGCTGCCTGCCAGGAATCCGGACTTGCGGAACAGCTCGTTGCCCTTGTCGGCACCGAACTCATGGGTGAGGATGTCATTCATAGAGTATTCGAGCAGGCGGTATACCAGCACCGGCATGCTCTCGCCGAGCTCCTCGCGGCCCTCCGCGATGTCTCCGAGTTTGTCCCACGTGAAGTTGTTATGGGACTCAGGCCTGAATACGTTGTCCATGGTGTCCTCTTCCCTCACGAGCGCCTATTGGTCCCGTCAGTCCCGCTCTTGGACCCCCACCGACGCGACCCACGAAACGTAGCATAGATAGACATCGATCCGTGCTACTTTCGGCTATACAACTCGTACCCATGCGCCAACGACAGAATCTGAGTTCGAATGGTTTCAGTCGGACGGTAGGCTTCATGTCGCGTGAGGTGGGTCGGAGGGCCTCTCCCTAGACCAACATGAAGCCCATGCCGGATCGGATGTGGTCGAGGAAGGCCAGGTCCTCATCGGCCACCTGACCGATGATGTTGACGCGGTCCTCGTGCGGGAGGTCCTGACGGGCTATCTCGAGTTCACCCGCGTAGCGAAGGAACCCCTCGTTGCCCACGCTGATGGAGCCTCGAGGCCGGTCCCCGTAGGGCGTCGCCTCAAACGTCCTCTTGGGGAGCTGGGCGTATCCTCGCGACTCCTGGGAGCGTATGACGTAGTCGGAGGAGTCGGGTCGGTCGTGGTGCGTCCCCTCCCTCACGAATCCGTAGGCATCGTCGACCCTCGCGCGCAGCCTAACGATCCCGCGGTCCAGATCGCAGATCCTCTCCCATGTTCCCTCGCCCACGTCCGGGTCTCCCACGAGAACGACATCCGTGGAAGCCTCCGCGAGTTCGAGCATGGCGAGGGCGACCCCGTCACCAGCGCATCCGCGATGGGCCTCCACGGTGGGGAGCCCCTCGTGGAGGGGCCCCCTCAGGGAGGCGTCTCCTGGCACGAAGGCCATCGTCTGGAAACCTGCCGCCTTGAGGCGGGCGTTCGTGCGGGCGACAGATGCGAGGGAGAGCCCCGTGAGCGGCTTGGGGTAGTAGTTGTGGCACGCGGTGAACCGTGTGAGGTCGGCTCCGGCCGCGCGCCAGGAGGCGATGTCATCGTCACCCATGGTGGAGGCGTTGAACACGACATGGAGGGACTTGGAGGCCTCGATGGTCTGGGCCGCGTCGAAGCCGAAGTCGAGGCGTACGTAGCCTATGCCTGCCTCCGTGAGGTCCGAGAGGCTCGAGCAGCCGAGAAGGTCGAGCGTACGAGGGGAGACGTCGGCTATGAGCTCGATGCCTGCCTCATGGCAGAGCCCGACCAAGCGGCGGCACTCGAGGCCATGATCGATTCCCGTCTCCTCCGGGATCTGCAGGGAAGTGAACGCGAAGGAGACGCCTGCGCGCCTGGCCTTCTCCACCACTTCCGTGTTCGCGTCATATCCGGAGGATAGGTAGAGGGAGATGCCGGTCTTCATGGGACGCTCCTCTCGCCCGGCTCGAGCCGGGCCTTTCGACTGCCGTCATGCCGACGGGCCCCAGGCATGTGCCCGAGACCCGTCGGCGGCTTGGCTCCTGTCGGATCAAGTATGTCGCTTATTCGCCGAACACGTCGTTGATGCGGTCCTCGTCCACGCCGAAGAACCACGTGAGGACGAAGCCAGCCGCATAGGCCGCGAGCATGGCGATCACGTAGTAGACCTGCGTGCCGGGGACCACGATGAGCAGGCCGAAGAGGCCGGAGACGCCTTGGCTCACGGTGCCGAGGTGGAACAGCGAGGCGAGCACGCCGCCCACGCCGGCGCCCAGGCATGCGGTCACGAAGGGCTTACCCAGGGGCAGGGTCACGGCGTACATGAGGGGCTCGCCGATCCCGAGGATGCCGACGGGCAGGGACTCGGAGATGTACTTCTTGGCCTTCTTGTTCTTGGTCTTGAAGAAGAGGGCGAACCCGGCACCCACCTGGCCGCCGCCGGCCATCATGAGGATGGGCAGTAGGTAGTTGATACCCTGCGTGGGGCCGTTGGGGTCGTTGAGCATGGCATGGATGGGGGTGAGGGCCTGGTGCAGACCGACCGAGACGAGTGGCAGGAACGTAGCCGAGAGGATGTAGCCGCCCACGAGTCCGAGCGTGCCGTACACGAACTGGAGCACGAAGAAGATGCCCTGCGTGAGGAAGGCGCCTGCGGGCTGGAGCACCAGGACGGCCGCGATGGCACCCACGATGACGGTGCAGAGCGGGGTCAGGAACGTGTCAAGCATGTTGGGCATGATCTTGTGGAACCTCTTCTCCAGGAAAGCGAAGAAGATGCCGCAGATGAGGGCGCCGAGAAGACCGCCGGCTGCGGGGTTGTAGGTAGTGGAGAAGGTGATCGCTATGCTGCCCGACGTCGCATCGAACGCGGGTGTGGGTACTGCGAAGGGCAGGGCCACGGCCGCGACGCCGTCGGCCGTCTTCTTGAGGAGCGGCATGGCGACGTTGGAGATGGACAGGGCGCCAGCCATGGCTCCGAGCACGCCTGAGCCGCCCCACTCCTTGCAGGCGTTGATGCCCACGAGGATGGGCAGGTACAGGAAGAGGGCCCAGCCCATAGTGGTGATGCAGGCGTACCACCACTGGGTGGCGAAGGCGTTGCTCGTGGAGACGTTGATGACGTTCGTGATGCCATTGATGAGGCCGGCGGCGATAATGCCGGGAAGCAGCGGCACGAAGATGTTGCCGATCTTCTTGAGGAACCTCTGGACCGGCTTGTCATGGCGCTGCTTCTGGGCCGCCTTGTTGTCGGCCGCGGTCTGCTTCACGGAGTCGAGGTCGACGGACTCCACGTCCCCCGCCTTGATGCCGGTGAGGGCGGAGAAGCAGTCGAGGACCTTGTTCACGACGCCGGGCCCGAACACGATCTCGAGCCTGTCGCCCTCACCGCCGACGTTCAGCACGCCTTCCACGGCCTTGAGCGCGTCTTGGTCGACCTTGGTGATGTCGGCGAGTTTGACGCGGAGACGCGTCATGCAGGCCATGTTGCTGAGGACGTTGTCCTTCCCGCCTAGTGCGGCCAGGACGTCGGCCGCCGTCTTCTCGTAGTCCATGAGTCATTCCCTTCTCCCGTCGGGCCCCGCAGGGTCCGAACCTCCCTCTTTACGTCGCGGATCGCGACGGTGATACCTACTTGATCGCCTCGCGCACATGTCCCTGCGCCGCATCGAGACGGGTCTTCGCCTCATCCGCGCCCACGCCCGCGAGGATCATCACGCATGCCCTCTTGACGTGTCCGTCAGCCTTGTCCAGCGCGGAGATCGCCTCCTCGCGCGTGCAGCCGGTGGCCGACATGGTGATGCCCTGCGCGCGCGCCACGAGCTTCTCGTTGGTCTGCTGGACGTCCACCATGAGGTTCTCGTAGGCCTTGCCCACGCCCACCATGGCTCCGGTCGAGATCATGTTGAGGATCATCTTCTGGCAGGTGCCGGCCTTGAGTCTGGTGGAGCCCGTGAGGACCTCGGGTCCTGGCGTGGGCTCGATGGCGAGGTCGGCGCGGGCACCTACCTCCGATCCCTCGTTGCAGGCTATGGCCACGGTCCTACAACCGACCTTACGCGCGTAGTCGAGGCCGCCCATGACGTAAGGCGTGCGACCGCTCGCGGCGAGGCCTACGGCGAGGTCCCTCTCGCACAGGGCGATGCGACGCATGTCCTCCCCGCAGAGCGTGAGACTGTCTTCGGCGCCCTCGACGGCTTTCAGGAAGGCGCCGTCTCCGCCGGCGATGAGGCCCACCACCACGTCGGGGGACACCCCGAAGGTGGGAGGGCACTCCACTGCGTCCAGGACGCCGAGCCTACCGCTGGTGCCGGCCCCGAAGTAGACGATCCGGCCGCCGCGCTCCAGGCTCTCGGTGGCCCAGGAGATGGCCTCGGCCACCTTGGGCAGCACGGACCTCACGGCCGCGACCACCTTCTCGTCCTCATCGTTCATGACCGTCGCAAGCTCAAGCGGGCTCATCTGGTCGAGGTCTTGGGTGAGGGGGTTCCTCGCCTCCGTGGTGAGTCTTGTCAGATCTATCGTCTCCGCCATGTCACTGCTCGCTGTTCTCTTCTTTGCTTATGAAGTTCTTCCTGAACCCTTCCATGCAGCGCTCGTAGTCCCTGTTCACGTAGGTGGCGTAGAGGATGTCGACCACATCGAGCTGGCATATCCTCGACGCACCAGCTCCGCTCCTTATGGCCGATTCGCTCGCCGCCACTCCGAGGACGAAGTCCGCCTCGGCCGCGAGCTTCGAGTCCGTGTCGCCTCTCGTCACCGCGATGACCTTTGCGCCGTTGTCCCTGGCCACGCTCGCGCACGTGACCATCTCCTGCGTGAGACCCGAGTAGCTCATGACGATGGCGAGGTCGCTCGGCTCCATGTTCCTGGCGTAGAGGAGCTGCGCGTTCCAGTCGTCGCAGAGATTGCAGTGCTTGTCGACGCGGAGGAGCTTGAGCTGGAGGTCCTTGGCCACGAGCAGCGAGGCACCGATGCCGAACAGGTCGATGGTGCCGGCAGACATCATGAGGTCGACGCATGCATCGACGTTCTCGGCATCCAGGATCTGCCTGGTGGTCTCGAGGGAGGTTATGTTCTTCCTCGTGACCTTGCGCATGACGTCGGTCGTGGAGTCCTCGGGCGTGATGTCGGCGAAGGCAGAGCCGGTGCTCCGCTGGTTGATGGCGAGCTCGTAGACGAAGCAGCGCTGGAATTCCTTGTAGCCGCTGCAGCCCATGTGCTGGCTGAACCTCACCACCGTGGCCGGCGACGTGAACGTCGCCTCCGCGAGGTCGCGGATGCTCATGCCGACCACCTCGTCGGGATGCCCGACGATGAAGTCGACGATGTTCTTCTCCGCTCCTGCCGCGGTCTTGCGGTACTCCCCGACCCTGAGCATGATTCCTTTGGTATCCATCGCCTGACCTCCCTCTCTGCCTGATGACACCTACGAGAATAGTCGGGTCGTGCTCGGCCGGGACATCCCATGCCATCGCCCCATGTCACGAAAGGTATCCCCGCGCATGGGAGGGGGTCGCATACATGAAACTTTGTTCGAAGGTATGGAAGCCGACGTGCGATGGTGGTGCCGCTCACCGTCACGCTGCCGCCGTCCACGACGGGCGGTTCCAGCCCGGGGCGTGGCGGGGCGTCATCCGATCGGGGCCCGCGCCCACGGACGGATGGTCCATCATGGTGGGGCGAGGACCTGGCAGGCGAGAGGGGACGAGGGGCGCGGATGGAATCGATCGGACCGATATCGTGTGATGCTGACAGGCGGGCCGCTCTCCTCGAGTGTCTTTCCAAGGTGGAGACTGTGGCGCTTGACCTCGATGGCACCCTCTTCGATGACGAGAAGGAAGTCTCGGCCGAGAATCGCCGCGCCATCCGCCGTACGGTGTCCGCCGGCGTGCTCGTGGTCCCCGCGACCGGGCGCGTGAGGGCGGTGCTGCCCGAGTCCGTCACCGGCATCGACGGCATCGACTACGTCGTCGGGGCGAACGGCTCGTCCGTCATGAAGGTCGGGGATGATGGCGTGGCCCTGCTTCGGGAGAGGGGCCTCGACCCGCGTGGCGCCGCGGACCTCGTGTCCGATCTGCTCCGCCGCTTCGACATATACGTGGACGTGACGTGTGCAGGAACCATCTACGCGCCCGTCGGAATGACGGCGCGTGCGGCCGAGTTCGATATGTCCCCGTTCCAGGCCGGTTTCGTGATGCGCACGCGCGTCGAGACCCCGGACTTCCTCCGCTTCGTCGCCTCGCTCCCCGGTCCGGTCGAGCGGGTCAACCTCTATGCCCATGACGAGGGGGAATGGGGACGCGTCCACGACTGGCTCTGCCATCGTGGTGGTCTGGAGCTCTCCAACTCGCTGGACACGAACATAGAGATAAACGAGGTCGGTGTATCGAAGTGGGATGGCATCTCCTGGCTGGCCGCCCACACGGGAAGGGATGCCTCCCACGTGCTCGCCATGGGGGACGGGACGAATGACGTCGCCATGCTCACGAGCGCCTCGTGCGGCATCGCCATGGCAAACGCACCCGAGGTGGTGCGGGCCAGCGCGGACGGGGTGGCTCCCGCGAACACGTCGGACGGCGTGGCCGCCGTCCTGGACCTCGTCTGTGACCTCAGGTCCTCCCGTCGAATGCCGGCATGACGCCATCCCCGTACCATTCCCTTCCGTCCCCTCCGGACTCATGTCCGCACCCCTCGGGTAGAGTTGTCCACGTGGGCCGCTTCGGGATGTGGCCCGAGAGGAGCCATGACATATGACGAACGGGACCATGCTCCAGGCGTTCTCCTGGTATCTGCCAGCCGACTCGCAGCATTGGAACAGGCTGCGCGACGCCGCCCCCACGTTCGCCCACGAGGGCATCACGGCGGTGTGGATGCCGCCTGCCTACAAGGGCGAGGGTGGTGCCAACGACGATGGCTACGGCGTATACGACACCTATGACCTGGGCGAGTTCGACCAGAAGGGGAGCATCCCCACGAAATACGGCACGAAGGACGAGTACGTCGCCGCCGTGGCGGCCATCCGCGGCCAGGGTATGCAGGTGCTCGCCGACATCGTCCTCAACCATCGCATGGGAGCCGACGCGACGGAGGAGGTCCATGCCACGGAGGTGGACCAGGCGAACCGCGAAGAGACCACCTCGGGAGACGAGACGATCCAGGCCTGGACCAAGTTCACGTTCCCGGGGCGCGCCGGCGCCTACGACGACTTCTGCTGGGACTGGACGTGCTTCCACGGCACCGATTGGGATGAGACCACCCACCGCAAGAGCGTGTGGCTGTTCGACGGCAAGCACTGGGACGAGGACGTCACCCACAAGGAGAACGGCAACTTCGACTACCTCATGGGCGCCGACGTCGACCTCATGTACGACCACGTCTACGACGAGCTCCTCCGCTGGGGGAAATGGTACCTCGACCTCACGGGCGTGGACGGATTCCGCCTCGACGCCCTGAAGCACATGGAGAGGAACTTCTATCTGCGATGGCTCTCCGACCTGCGCCAGGCCACGGGCCGCGAGCTCTACACCGTGGGCGAGTACTGGTCGGGCGACCTCTCGGACCTCCAAGGCTACCTCGGGGACGAGCGGGCCATGAGCCTGTTCGACGTCCCCCTGCACTACAGGCTCTTCTCGGCGTCCAACTCCATGGGCAACCAGGACCTGGCCCACATCTTCGACGGCACGCTGGTGGGCTCGGACCCCACGCATGCGGTCACGTTCGTGGACAACCACGACACCCAGCCCAACCAGGCACTCGCGAGCACCGTCGAGACCTGGTTCAAACCCAGCGCCTATGCCCTCATCCTGCTGCGCGAGGCGGGATATCCCTGCGTGTTCTATGGCGACCTGTACGGCATGCCCAACGACGGCGGCATCCCGGCCGTGGCCGAGCTGCCCCTGCTCATGGAGGTCCGCCGTCGCTTCGCGTATGGCGAGCAACACGACTACCTCGACGACGCCGACCTCATAGGCTGGACGCGTGAGGGCGTGGGGGAGCATGAGGGGAGCGGTTGCGCGGTGATCCTCTCGGACAGGGGCGAGGGAGACAAGACCATGTACGTCGGCACGTCGCACGCGGGGGAGACCTGGACGTGCGTGCTCGGCGACGAGGCCAGCGTCACCATCGGCGACGACGGCAACGCCTGCTTCGACGCTGGTGCCGGCCGTGTGAGTGTCTACCTGCCCCAGGCCTCCGCCTCCGCCCTCGAGCGCGACCCCATCGTGCGCCATGGCCAGCCCCAGGCCTCCGAGCAGACCGACAAGGGATAGGGGAGCCCATGGCCGACCTTCGCGACTACCTCAAGCTCCGCGGCGACCTCACCTTCGAGGAGAGGCCATTCAACGACTGCGACAACATCGTGCTCGCGACCCTGTCCTACGTCGACCTGACGGGCATCGTGCCCAAGGCGGGGTCGGGCACGACCGTCCGCCTGTCGGACGCGGTGGGGGCGCTGCTCGACTCCACGGGCGACGACGTGAGCGGCAAGATCCGCTCGCTCGCGGCGATCGACGCCGACTTCCTGCGGCTGCTCGCCTCTTCCGTCCGCTTCGGGGGAGCTGAGCTGGGCGAGTACGTCGACGTCGCCGACGAGGACCGCCTGATGCAGTTCGCGGCCATCCACGTGGGCCTTTCCGACGGCACCACGTACGTGTCGTTCCGCGGCACCGACCAGACCCTTCTCGGATGGCGCGAGGACTTCATGACGAGCTTCCAGGTGACCGGGGCCCAGAGCGCCGCCGCGAGATACCTGGCCGAGACCATGCGCCCCGGCATGCGCTATCGCGTGGGCGGTCATTCCAAAGGGGGCAACCTCGCCGCCTATGCCGCCGTGATGTGTCCCGAGTCCCAGCGTGACCAGCTCGTGCGGGTCTACAGCGATGATGGTCCCGGCATGGCGACTGAGGTGCTTCCCCAGGGCGCGCATGACGTGTTGGGTGAGAGGTACGTGCGCATCGTCCCGCAGTACAGCGTGGTCGGCATGCTCTTCGAGCGGCCTGGCACGCCCAAGACGATCGTGAGGTCGAGTGCGGAGGGTGCCCTCCAGCACGACCCGCTCACCTGGCAGACCCTGGCCGCCGGCGTCGACGCGGCCGATGACCTGTTGCCCGATTGCAAGACGGTGAACCAGACCTTCTCCACGTGGCTCGCGAGCGTGGACCTCGAGGACCGCGCGACCTTCACCCAGGACCTCTTCGACTCGCTCGCGGCCGGGGGAGCCACCACCCTGGATGAGGTCCTCAGCGGCGGGATCTCCGGCCTGCAACAGGTCCTCTCGGCCATGGCATCCACCAGCGAGCGTTCGCGTGACGTCGCGGCGAAGCTCCTGCAGGCCGCGGCCGGCTCCGTGGCCGATGCGACGTGGGTGTCAGCGAAGGCGTCCGCGACCACTGCCATCCATCATGTGGGCGCGAGGGCCGCGAGCGCCGTGTCCGACCTCCAGAGATCGCAGGAGGAGAAGGAACGGGAGGGACGAGAACACCGTCTCATCCCTCCCGAGGACACATGCGGGTGATTGGTGGCCGAGGCCTTCCGGCCCGGTCCGAGGTCGGTCCCTAGACGCTTACCCCCGTGCTGGCGGAGCCCGTGCTCGAGCTGTAGCCATTCGAGCCCGATGCGTCGGTCGTGTCGAGCGTGATGCCGCTCGAGGCGATGTAGGCGTTCACGACGATGTCGGTCTTGTTCATGGCGTCGAGCGAGGAGTTGTAGGCATCTATGTCGTCCGAGCAGGCATCGTCGAGATAGTTTGATATGAACAGGACGCCGTAGGGAAGGCTCCCGCTCAGGTCGTTGAGCTCGGTCCTGAGATCGTTGTACTGGTCGATGTAGCTGTTCCCCGTGCTGTAGTCACCCGAGAGCAGCGCGTCGTCGATCTTGCCGGCAATCTGGGCCGCCTCGAGGAGCTTCGCATAATACGTCTCGTATGAGCTGTAGTCGGGACCCGAGTAGGCCTCCTTCGCCGCCGCGATCTTGTCGACGGCGGTCTGGGCCGAGTTCACGGCATCGCTCGCGGAGCTGCTGGACGAGGAATAATCATTGGCGTTCGCCGAGGAGACCGCCGAACCCAGCGACGAGCGGGCGTCGCTCGCGTAGCCTTCCGCGGCGAGCACGTCGGTCGACGCGTCCGCGGCCCCGGAGGCGGTGTCCAGGATCTTGGTGGCGGAGTCGAGCATCTCCTTGCGGGACTGGATGGAGCTCGCGAGCGCGTCGACGGCGGACCTGCCGGACTCGTCGAGGAACTGCTCGTTGGCCTGCGCCGTCGCGAGGTCCTCCGTCGCGGCGTCGAGCGATCCGCTCGCGCTGGACAGCGCGTTCTTGGCGGAGTCGACCGCGTCGGCGGTGGAGTAGGCGAGTGACGAGCTCGAACCGACGACGTCATCGATCTCGGTGAGGGAGACATCCGCGGAGACGACCTCGTTGGCGGCGTTGGTGAAGGCCGTACGGGCATTGCTCGCGCCGATGTTGCGATAGATGAGGACGCCCGCGCCGATCGCCAGGAGCGCCACGGCGATGATGATGATCGTCTTCGTCCTCTTGGCCATCGGCTTCTTGGCGGCGGGGGCGGCGGGAGTCGTGGGCGCGGCGGGCTGCCCGGTGACCTCGGCAGGCGCGACGGGGGTCGTGGGTGCGGTGGTCTGGCCCGTGACCTCGGCAGGTGCGACGGGTGCCGCAGGTGCGACGGGCTTTTCGGAGGAGGGGGGTATGGGCATACCCTCCGGAGGGGTGGGCTTGGAATCTGAAGCCATGAGGCTCCTTCCGTCATGAGCTGCTGAAAACAAACTTGATGTTCGCATAACATACCAGTTTCGTGCCCGCGTCCGCGGTGATGCACACGGACGACGGCATCATCGCTACGAATTACCGTCATCCGCATGCCGCCGAGCGCTCTCATTTCCGCCGTCCGCCCCGCCGTCCGTCCCGTTCACGGCATCTCTCGGACAAAGAAGAACGACCTGCATATAAAATCAGACATGTCAGGTTGTCATGAAAGGGAGGACGGGACATGGGCGAGAAGAGCATGGGTCAGGTCCGGATCGGGGCGCTCGAGGCCGGAGGCACGAAGATGGTGTGTGCGGTGGGTCTCGCCGACGGCACCATTCTCGAGCAGGAGTCCATGCCCACGGACGTCCCGGAGAAGGTCATCCCCAAGCTCGCCGAGTGGTTCTCCTCCCATGACGTCGATGCTCTGGGGATCGGTGCGTTCGGGCCCACGGGCGTGAACCCGCGCTCGCCCAAGTACGGCTACGTGCTCGAGACCCCCAAATCCGGCTGGCGCGGGTTCGACTTCCTCGGCTCCATGACGTCGAGGCTCGGCGTGCCCACGGGCTATGACACGGACGTCAACGTCGCCTGTCTCGGGGAGGCCACCTACGGATGCGCCCGCGGCCTTGACGTCGTGGTCTACCTCACCATCGGCACGGGAATCGGAGCGGGCGTCATGATCGACGGGCACCTGCTCCACGGCATGCTCCATCCTGAGGCCGGCCACATCCTGCTGGGCCGTCGTCCGGCCGACCCCGGCCACAGCGTGTGTCCCTATCACGAGGACTGCTTCGAGGGGCTTGCCGCCGGCCCGTCCATCGAGCGCCGTTGGGGTAAGCCTGCCGTCGAGCTCGCGGACCGTCCGGAGGTGTGGGAGCTCGAGAGCGACTACATCGCGCAGGCCCTCTCCACCTACGTGCTGTGCTACTCGCCCCAGCGCATCATCCTGGGTGGTGGCGTCATGAAGCAGATGCAGCTACTCGACCT
Organism: Atopobiaceae bacterium; assembly: GCA_022655215.1. Lineage (GTDB taxonomy): Bacteria > Actinomycetota > Coriobacteriia > Coriobacteriales > Atopobiaceae > JALCUE01. Next base: position 127,435 of record JALCUE010000001.1, read on the forward strand.
GGTGCGCTCCAAGGTCACGGCCGACCTCGCCGGCTACATCTCGGCCCCCGAGCTCGAGGACATGGACACCTACATCGTGCCGAACAGCCTGCACGAGCGTCAGGGCATCATGGGCTGCGTCGAGCTGGGAAGGCGCGCGCTGGCGGGGGAGTGAGCGGTCGGCTTGTCGCATCCCCTCTCGTCGGACGGTAGAATGAGCTTGATCGTGGAGCGGACCGCCCCGTGTGGTCCCAGGCGCCGACGGAGGATGCGTGCCATGGACGAGTTCAGGGTCATCGAGGTCAAGCAGAACGTCATGGCGTCGAACGACGCCGAGGCCGACGAGCTCCGAGCCGCCCTCGCCCATGAGGGAACCACGCTCGTGAACCTCATGAGCAGCCCCGGCTCGGGCAAGACCACCACCCTCGGCCGCACCATCGGCGCTCTGGCCCGGGAGATGTCCATCGCCGTGATGGAGGCCGACATCGACTCCGACGTCGACGCGCGCACCATCGCCGCCACGGGAGCCGATGCGATCCAGCTGCACACCGGTGGCATGTGCCATCTCGACGCCGACATGTGCCGGCAGGGCCTCGACGAGCTGGCCGACCAACTCACCCATTCCGGCAAGGACCCACATCGCGACCTCGTCTTCCTCGAGAACGTCGGGAACCTCGTGTGCCCGGCCGAGTTCGACACCGGTGCCACCGCGAACGTGGCGATCCTCTCCGTGCCCGAGGGCGACGACAAGCCGCTCAAGTACCCGCTCATGTTCGAGGTGTGCGACCTCGTGCTGGTCAACAAGATGGACGTGGCGCCCTACTTCGACTTCGACCTCGCCCGCTTCGAGGACAACGTCCGCTCGCGCAATCCCAAGGCCACGGTCATCCCCATCTGCGCCAAGACCGGCGAGGGCATGGACGCCTGGTACGACTGGCTGCGCTCGCTCGTCCGCGGCTGACCTCGGCGGCGTCCCGTCGCCTCTCGTCCGACCCCTCCCGCATCGCGTCTGCGGACGGACGGGTCGCCCCTGCCGCTGTGACCTGTAGAATGAGGTCACACACGACGCGGACGCATCCATGTCCGCCTTCCGAGAGGACCGCCGCCATGCAGGACGACCCCACTGACGAGAAGACCGCCGTACCCACGGATGCCGCCGCTTCCGACGCCGCCACCGGAACCGCCGCTGCGTCCGCCGCGCCCGCCATCGAGACCGCCGGCGCGCCCGCCACGGCCACGGCTCACGAGCGCGTCCTCGCCGAGCGCGACCTGTCCTTCGGCATCGGCAGCGGCGGCCATGTGGGCAGCCGTGAGGCATACGTCGCGGGGACCCAGGGCTCGCCCCAGACCGTCGACCCCGCCCTCTCGTTCCCGCTCAAGGACCAGGGCGCGCCCCGTCAGTGCATCCTCGACCTCGGCCAGAAGATCACCGACCGCATCGGCCACAAGGTGTGCGTCGACGACCCCGAGTACTGGGGTCTCGCCTGCGTCGTCACCGACGAGATGGCCGAGGTCGCCAACAAGATGCAGGTCCGCCATCCGCTCACCATGGAGCAGCTCGTCGCTCGCACCGGTCATGACGAGGCCTACCTCGAGCCGCTCCTGTTCGACATGTGCAAGGTGGGCCTGCTCGAGTACAACTGGGAGAACCCCGCCCATGACAAGCAGTGGGTGCTGCCCATGTTCGTGCCCGGCTCGGCCGAGTTCACCAACATGAACGCCGCCCAGCTCGAGGCCCATCCCGAGCTCGCGCGCTTCTTCGAGCGCATGACCTTCCTTCCCCTGGAGAAGGTCGTGCCCATGGTCCCGCCGGGAGGCGCGGGCATCGGAATGCACGTCATCCCCGTCGAGCAGGCCATCGACGCCGAGAGCCATTCGGCCGACATCGAGCACCTCTCCTACTGGCTCAAGAAGTACGACGGGCGCTACTCGGCTGGCTTCTGCAGCTGCCGCAAGGGGCGCGCCCTCATGGGGGAGGGCTCGGGCGACGACCCCGACGAGTGGTGCATCGGCGTGGGCGACATGGCCGACTACTGCGTGGAGACGGGCAAGGGCCGCTACGTCACGTACGACGAGGTCATGGACATCCTGCGTCGCGCGGAGGAGAACGGCTTCGTCCACCAGATCACGAACATCGACGGCGAGGACAAGATCTTCGCCATCTGCAACTGCAACGTGAACATCTGCAACGCCCTGCGCACGTCCCAGCTGTTCAACACGCCCAACCTCTCGCGCTCGGCCTACGTCGCCAAGGTGGACCCCGAGGCCTGCGTGGCATGCGCCGGCTGCGTCGAGGTGTGCCCGGCCGGTGCCGTGAAGCTGGGCCAGAAGCTCTGCACCAAGGACGGGCCCATGACCTATCCCGTCCATGAGCTCCCTGACGACACGGATTGGGGTCCCGACAAGTGGGACGAGGACTACCGCGACACGGCCAGGAACGAGTGCTATGACACCGGCACCGCCCCCTGCAAGGTCGCCTGCCCGGCCCACCTCCCCGTCCAGGGCTATCTCAAGATGGCCGCCCAGGGCCGCTTCGACGAGGCGCTCACCCTCATCAAGTGGGAGAACCCCTTCCCGGCCGTGTGCGGTCGCGTGTGCAACCGTCCCTGCGAGGACGCCTGTACCCGCGGCAGCGTGGACGCCCCCGTCGCCATCGACGAGGTCAAGAAGTTCATAGCCCAGCGCGACCTCGACCCGGAGACGCGCTGCCTCCTGCCGAAGGTGATCCCCTCCAACAAGGGCCCCTTCCCCCAGAGGATCGCCATCGTGGGCGCTGGCCCCGCGGGCCTCTCGTGTGCCTTCTACCTCGCGCAGAAGGGCTACTCGCCCACGGTCTTCGAGAAGTCCGAGATCCCCGGCGGGATGATGCAGTACGGCATCCCCGCCTACAAGCTCGCAAAGGACGTCGTCGCGGCCGAGGTCGATGCCGTGCGCGACATGGGCGTGGACATCCGTTGCGGCGTCGAGGTGGGTCGCGACATCACGCTCGACCAGCTGCGTGACGAGGGATACGCTGCCTTCTACCTGGCCATAGGTTGCCAGGGGAGCAGGGATGCCGGCGTGGCGGGCGAGGACGCCGCGGGCGTCGAGCATGCCGTCGACTTCCTTCGCGACCACGCCGCCGGGCAGGACGCCCCCGTGGAGGGCGACGTGGTGGTCATCGGCGGCGGCAACGTCGCCATCGACTGCGCGCGCGTCTCCGTCCATCAGGGCGCCGCCGCCGTCACCATGTGCTGCCTCGAGGGACGCGACGAGATGCCCGCCACGGAGGAGGAGATCGCCGAGGCGCTGGAGGACGGCGTCGAGCTCGACTGCGGCTGGGGCCCGGCCGAGGTCCTCACGCAGGACGGTCATGTGGTGGGCATCCGCCTCAAGCGCTGCACCAGCGTGTTCGATGCCGACGGTCGCTTCTCGCCCGTCTACGACGAGTCCGATACCAAGGAGGTCCGTTGCTCCCACGTTCTCATGAGCATCGGACAGTCGATCGAGTGGGGCGACCTTCTCGCCGGCAGCGCGGTCGAGCTGGGCCGTGGGAACGGTCCCGTCGCCGATGCCGCCACCTACCAGACCGCCCAGCCCGACGTGTTCGTGGGCGGCGACGTCTATACGGGCCCGCGCTTCGCCATCGACGCCATCGCCGCGGGCCATGAGGCCGCCATCTCCATCCACCGCTTCGTCCAGCCGGGCAGCTCCCTCACCATCGGCCGCAACAAGCGCAACTACGTCGAGCTGGACAAGGACTCGGCCACCCTTCCCATCGGCTCCTATGACAGGGGTCCACGTCAGGTGCCCGGCACGCGCAAGGTGGCTCGCCCTCGCCTCACCTTCGAGGAGACCGCGGAGCCCTTCACCGCCGAGCAGGTCGCGGCCGAGACGGCGCGCTGCCTGGGCTGCGGTGCCTCGGTGGTCGACCCGAACAAGTGCATAGGCTGCGGCGTCTGCACCACGCGCTGCAAGTTCGACGCCATCCACCTCACGCGCGAGCATCCCGAGGCCTCCACCATGGTGCGCACCGAGGACAAGATGGCCGCGATCCTTCCCTACGCCGCCAAGCGCCAGGTCAAGATCATCAAGAGGAAGCTCACGGGCAGATAGGCATGCACGAGCTGGGCATCGTCTTCCATGTGATCGACGACATCGAGACGCTGGGTCGCGAGAACGACCTCTCGCGCGTCTCGTCCGTCACGCTCGAGCTGGGTGAGGTGTCCGGCGTCGTGCCGTCCCTCCTCCAGGATGCCTGGCGCTGGGCGGCCGACAGGAGCGACCTGCTGCGTGGGAGCGAGCTGGTCTGCGAGTCCACGCCTGCCGTGACCCTCTGCGATGCCTGCGGCCGTACCTACGGCACCGTGGAACATGGGCGCACCTGCCCCTATTGCGGCAGCGGCGACACGCACCTGCTCTACGGGCGGGACATGACCATCAAGCAGATAGAGGCCTGCTGAGACCGGCGTCGCAAGGCGATGGTCGCCGGTGGACGTGGCCTTGGCGGCCGCGGCATTCTGGCTATGTGAGGTGACTTGTCTGCCGTTATTGAACCTGCCTGCCGTTTTTGACGTATGTGGCGTCAAAAACGGCAGGCAGGTCACCAGTGGCCGTAGACTCACGTCTTCCGCGGCTCCCTATGGGGCATAAGTGGTGGCGCTCGCTTGCCTAGGCCTCGGCCTCGGGCGTCGTCTTGGCGTGCAGGATCTCGTCCAGCTCGGGATCGAGCTCGGAGAGGTGCTTGGGCCGCGGGTGCTCGATGAGCTTGCCTGCCATGACGACCGTCTCCACGTGGCGGAGCGCCTCGAGGTCGTCCAGGGGGTTCTCGGCCGTGACGATGAGGTCGGCCGACTTGCCCACCTCGACGGAACCGGTCACGTCATCCACGTGCAGGAGCCGCGCGTTGCCCAACGTGGCCGTGTGCAGCGCGAACGCGTTCGAGACGCCGACCAGCTCGTGGAAGTAGACCACCTCGCGCCACATGTCGTAGTGGGTGACGTAGGGGCAGCCCGAGTCCGTGCCCAGGCCCACGGGGATGCCGGCCTCGAGTGCCTGCTTGGAGCACTCGACGATGCCGTTGAACACCATGTCGGCGTTGAACTTCACGATGTCGGTGGAGTGGGTCTTCTCGGGATCCATGCGTGCGAGCGGGATGGCGGGGGAGATGGTCGTGGTGAGGCTCGATGCTCGCCCGACGCCGTTCTCGAGGAACAGCTCGCGGATCTCGTCGGTCATGGGGGCGCCGTGTTCGATGGTGTCGACACCCGCCTTGAGGGCGAGCAGGACGCCGTCGGCGCTCTCCACGTGCGTGGCGCACGGGAGGTTGAGCTTGTGCGCCTCGTCGACGGTAGCCTTGGCCATGTCGAGGTCCATGCGCACCACGCCCGGCTCGCCCTTCACCGTGGCGTCGAAAACGCCGCCGGTGATGAAGAGCTTCACGAGGTCGCAGCCATGGGCGAAGATCTCACGCACGAGCGCGCGGGCATCGTCGGGGGTCTCGCACACCTGCGCGATCAGCCCGACGCCGTGGCCGTGCGGGGGAGTGACGCCCCATCCCGAGCAGAGCATGCGTGGACCCGTGACCTTGCCGGCCTTCACCCGCTCGCGGATGGCGACGTCCGCCCACACCGGGTCGCCGACGCCGCGCACAGTGGTCACGCCGCTCATGAGCTCGTTGATGGCGCTCTTCTTGACCTCGCTGCGAAGCCACATGCGGCCGATGCCGCTGCCGGTCACCTTGCCGATGAGGTCGGCCGCGCCGGACGCGCTCCTGGGCTTGCCGCTGCCGCAGAAGTGGACGTGCATGTTCACCAGACCGGGCATGAGGTACTTCCCGTCGAGGTCGACCACACGGGCGCCGACGGGGATGACGACCTCGTCGTCGGCGCCGATGTTCTTGATCTTCCCGTCGTCGTCGACGAGTACGACCTGGTTCGTCTTGGGTGCCATGTCCTCGGTGCCGTCGAGGAGGGTCGCGTGGGTGAGTGCGAGCATGTCGGTCCGCCTTTCGTCTGAGACGGCGGGCGCGCCTTCGTCCGGTCGCCTCCCGTCGCGGCGTCGGGCCGCGTTCGCGGCCCTCTCGCCTGCATTCTTCTGTCTCCCAGCTTCTCACATCCCGACGGTCCGATGGCGTGGGAACGGGGAGCGGTCGTTCGCCATCGGACCCCGCCGCGCCCGGCATCGCCGACGTCGACGTGGTTCGCGCGAACGAGTCCCGGCTCTCGCGTTACGAGAGTGTTGCGCGAAACCTCCCGTTCATGTTTCGGTCCTAGACTTGTCGGCCACGCACAGGACCGCATCAGCCGAGGAGGCATCCCTTGGACGCGAACGAGAAGAGTGACCGCCGCGAGTCGGGCGAGCAGAGCGAGGGCCGGCCGCGTGGCCTGTACCGCCAGGAGTTCGAGCACGACGCCTGCGGCATCGGAGCGCTCGCTCACCTCAAGGGGAACCGCTCCCACCAGATGCTCGATGACGCCCTCTCGGTGCTGGTCAACCTCGAGCACCGTGGCGGCAAGGGCCTCGAGCGCAACACCGGTGACGGCGCCGGCATCCTCTTCCAGGTCCCGCACCGCTTCTTCCGCAAGGAGGCCCAGAAGTGCGGCCAGCTCCTCCCCGACGAGGGCGACTACGGCGTGGCCATGCTCTTCCTGCCCCAGGACGCCGACGGCGTGGCGTGCGCCCGTCGCGTGTTCGAGGAGGGCTGTGCGGAGTGCCACGTCCCCGTCCTCTTCTGGCGCGAGGTGCCCATCGACCCGCATGACCTGGGCAACACGGCACGTGCCTGCATGCCCACCATCCAGCAGGCCTTCCTCGGCAGGCCCGACGGCACCGCGGCCGGCGACGACTTCGAGCGGGCCCTCTACGTCTGCCGCCGTACCATCGAGCGACGCGCGGACGCGACCTCGGCCCTCTCGGACAAGATATTCTACGTCTGCTCGATGAGCTCGCGCACCATCGTCTACAAGGGCATGCTCGTGGCCACGCAGATGCGCCGCTTCTTCATCGACCTCAACGACGCCGCGGTCGAGACCTCGCTCGCCCTGGTCCACTCGCGCTACTCCACCAACACCACGCCCTCGTGGGAGCGCGCGCACCCCAACCGCTACATCATCCACAACGGCGAGATAAACACCCTCAAGGGCAACGTCAACTGGATCCGCGCGCGCGAGCCGAACCTCTACTCGCCGCGCCTCGGCGCCGACCTCGAGCGCGTCATGCCCATCATCAACCGCGAGGGGTCCGACTCGGCAATCCTCGACAACGTCCTCGAGTTCCTCACCATGAACGGGCGGCCGCTGGCGCGTGCCGTCACGCTGATGATGCCCGAGCCGTGGGACCACGCCACGGGCCTGTCCGAGAGGCGCCGCGCCTACGACTCCTACCAGTCCATGCTCATGGAGCCGTGGGACGGACCCGCGGCCATCGCCTTCACCGACGGTCGCGTCATGGGCGCCGCCCTCGACCGCAACGGCCTCAGGCCCGCCCGCTACTACGTCACGCGAGACGACCGTCTGATCCTCTCGTCCGAGGTGGGCACCATCGACGTCGATCCGGCAAACGTCCTGCGCTCCGGCTGCCTGGGCCCCGGCGAGATGCTCGAGGTGGACCCCGCGCAGGGCCGCGTCATCTGGAACGACGAGATCAGGGACTCGTTCGCGGCCGAGAAGCCCTATCGCGACTGGCTGGACGAGGAGACCCTGGACGTCCACGACCTCGCCGAGGCGACCGGCGAGCAGACCCCCCGCGATGCGGCCGTCCCCCTCACGCAGCGCATGGCCAAGCTGGGCTACCACTACGATGACGTGGACGAGGTCGTGCGTCCCATGGCGACCACCGGCAAGGTGCCCCTGGCCAGCATGGGCGTCGACGTGCCCCTGGCCTGCCTATCCAAGCGCCCGCGCAGCTTCTACGACTACTTCAACGAGCTGTTCGCCCAGGTCACGAACCCGCCCATCGACGCCCTGCGCGAGAGCTTCGTCACCAGCTCCGTGCTCTACCTGGGCAACCACGGCAACCTCCTCGAGGACTGCCGCGACACCTGCCGCCTCGTGCGTCTCCAGGGGCCTCTGCTGTCCCGCGACGCCTTCGAGCGCATCTGCGCCATCGACCGCGTGGGCTTCAAGTGCGTCCGCGTGAGCGCCACCTACCCGCGCGACGCCGGCGAGGGTGCCCTCGAGCGCGCCTTGGACGAGCTGGACGAGAAGGTCGAGAAGGCCGTGCGTGGGGGTGCGAACATCATCGTCATCTCCGACCGTGCGGCGGCAGGCGAGGTCCCCATCCCGTCGCTTCTGGCCGTGGGCTCGGTCCACAACCACCTCATCCGCACCGGTACCCGCATGTTCGCCGACCTCGTCGTCGAGTGCGGCGACGCGGTCTCCGCGCATGACTTCGCCTGCCTGGTGGGCTATTCGGCCTCGGGGATCTATCCCTACATGGCCCACGAGTGCATAGAACACATGGCCGAGACCGGAGAGATCGACATCCCCGCGGAGGAGGCCGTCGCCAACTACGACAAGGCGGTCACCGCGGGCATCGTCTCCATCATGTCCAAGATGGGCATCTCGACCATCCAGGGCTACCACTCCGCCCAGATCTTCGAGATCGTGGGCTTCTCCGCAGACCTCGTGGACCGCTGCTTCACATCCACGACCAGCCGCGTGGGCGGCATGGGCCTCGACGGGGTCCAGCGCGAGGAAGACCAGCGCTACGACGAGGCCATGGCGCTTGCCAAGAGCCCCGCCCCCGACGAGCTCTCCAGCTCGGGCATCACCAAGTGGCGGCCCCTCGGCGGCGAGGAGCACCTGATCGACCCGCGCACCATCTACCTTCTCCAGCACGCCTGCCAGAAGGGCGACTACGACACGTTCAAGGAGTACTCCGCCTGGGTCCACCGACCCGGCCGCGCCATACTCCTGCGCGACCTTCTCGACTTCACGTCCGATCGCGAGCCCATCGACCTCGCCGACGTCGAGCCTGCCGAGAGGATCGTGCGACGCTTCAACACCGGCGCCATGAGCTTCGGGTCCATCTCGAAGGAGGCCCACGAGTGCCTCGCCATCGCGATGAACCGTCTGGGGGGCCGCTCCAACACCGGCGAGGGCGGCGAGGACCCGGCGCGCGAGACGCCCCTTCCCAACGGGGACTCCAGGAACTCCGCCATCAAGCAGGTGGCGAGCGGACGCTTCGGCGTGACCAGCCGCTTCCTGTCGAGCGCGACCGAGATCCAGATCAAGATGGCCCAGGGTGCCAAGCCCGGGGAGGGCGGGCACCTGCCCGGCAAGAAGGTCTATCCGTGGGTCGCCGAGGTGCGCCGCTCCACGCCGGGCGTGGGTCTCATCAGCCCGCCGCCCCACCACGACATCTATTCCATCGAGGACCTCGCCGAGCTGATCTTCGACCTGAGGAACGCCAACCCCGACGCGCGCGTCTCCGTGAAACTCGTGAGCGAGGCCGGCGTGGGCACCATCGCCACGGGCGTGGCCAAGGGCGGGGCCGACAAGATCCTCGTGTCCGGTCACAACGGCGGGTCGGGCGCGGCGCCCCGCGACTCCATCTACCACGCCGGCCTGCCGCTCGAGCTGGGACTCGCCGAGACGCAGCAGACCCTGCTCATGAACGGCCTGCGCTCCCGCGTGGTGCTCGAGGCCGACGGCAAGCTGCTCGACGGCCGTGACGTCGCCATCGCGTGCCTGCTGGGCGCCGAGGAGTTCGGCTTCGCCACGATGCCGCTCATCGCGCTCGGCTGCCTCATGCAGCGCGACTGCCAGCAGGACACCTGCCCGGCCGGCATCGCCACCCAGAACTGCCACCTGCGCGGCCACTTCGCGGGCAAGCCCGAGTACGTGGTCAACTTCATGACCTACGTGGCCGAGGAGCTGCGCGAGGTCATGGCGAGCCTGGGATTTGCCACCATCGACGACATGGTGGGGCACCCCGAGTGCCTGCGTCAGGTGGGATGCGAGGACAACTGGAAGGCGTCCGCCATCGACCTGTCCTGCGTGCTCGCGAAGGGCTCGAACGAGTTCGGCCACGACATCCCCGGCGCCGACGGCACCCACTTCCTGCCGTCCATGGCCGCCGACCCGGAGCTCGACCGCACGCTCGACTCGACCCTCTTCGTGCCCTACACGGCGAGCGCCCGCGAGCACCTCGAACCCATCCGCTTCCATGCCGACATCGCCAACGTGAACCGCTGCGTGGGCACCATGCTCGGCTCGGCCGTCACCAAGGCCCATCCGGAGGGCCTGCCCGAGGGGTCGGTCATCATCGACTGCGACGGCTCGGGTGGTCAGAGCCTCGGCGCGTTCATGCCGGCGGGCATCACCATCAACATCTCCGGTGACGCGAACGACTACTTCGGCAAGGGCCTGTCGGGCGGCGTGCTCACGGTGAGGCCTCCCGAGACGGCGTCCTTCAAGTTCGACGAGAACATCATCATCGGAAACGTCGCCTTCTACGGCGCCACGTCGGGCAAGGGGTTCGTGAACGGCCTGGCAGGCCAGCGCTTCGCCGTGAGGAACTCCGGCGCCACGGTGGTGGTCGAGGGCTGTGGCAACCACGGCTGCGAGTACATGACCGGAGGCGTGGCCCTGGTGCTGGGCGAGGTGGGATACAACTTCGCGGCGGGCATGAGCGGCGGCGTCGCCTACGTCTACGACGAGTTCGGCACGCTCGCGAGCCACTGCAACCAGGAGATGGTCGACCTCGTGGCCCCCAGCGCCGCGGAGCTGCGCCAGGTGAACTCGCTCATCCGCGAGCACGTCCAGCGCACGCAGAGCCCGCGCGGCATCAAGATGCTCTATCGCTTCGAGGCGATCAAGCACGACTTCGTGAAGGTCCTGCCCATCGAGTACGGCCGCGTGCTGCGACTGGTGGCCGAGGCGGAGAGGGCCGGACACACGCACGACGAGGCGGAGACGATCGCCTTCGAGTCCATGAGGAGGGGGATGTAGCCATGGGAAAGCCAGGAGCCTATCTCGAGCACGAGCGTGCGGCCCACACCGAGAGACCCGTGGACGAGACGATCCACGACTTCGACGAGTTCGCCGTGCCCCTCGGCGAGACCGACCAGCGCACGCAGGCGAGCCGCTGCATGATGTGCGGCGTGGCGTTCTGCCAGTCCGGCATGCCGTTCGGACCTGCCGGACGCACCTCGGGCTGCCCGCTGCACAACCTCATCCCCGAGTGGAACGACCTGGTCTGGCGTGGCCTGTGGGACGAGGCCGCCGCGCGCCTCTCCATCACCAACCCGTTCCCGGAGTTCACGGGCCGCGTGTGTCCCGCCCTGTGCGAGGCGGCCTGCAACCTCGGCCGAGACGAGGGCGCGACCACGATCAAGGACGACGAGCGCGCCATCTCCGACCATCAGTGGGCGGACGGCGGACCCGCGCCGCTCGCACCGGCCGCTCCGGATGCTCCGAAGGTGGCCGTGGTGGGCTCGGGACCGGCGGGTCTGGCCGCGGCCTGGGAGCTCGCCCGTCGCGGGGCGAGCGTCGAGGTGCTCGAGCGCCACGACCGCGCGGGCGGTCTGCTCATGTACGGCATCCCCAACATGAAGCTGCCCAAGGGCGTGGTCGAGCGTCGTCTCGACCTCATGCGGGAGAGCGGCATCGACGTGAGGTGCGGGGTCGATGCGTGCGACGCCGACGTCGTGCGCGACCTTCTCCGCAGCCATGACGCCGTGGTCGTCGCGGTGGGTGCGGGCACGCCCCGCGTGCTCGCGGCGAAGGGCGTGGAGACCGAGGGCGTCCATTTCGCGGTGGACTACCTCACCGCGTCCACGAGGTCGGTCCTCTCGGACGAGCAGCCCTCCATCACCGCCGCGGGCAAGGACGTCGTGGTGGTGGGCGGTGGCGACACCGGCACCGACTGCGTGGCGACCGCCATCCGTCAGGGTGCCAGGAGCGTGGCACAGCTCGAGTTCCTGCCGGCGCCTCCCGACGAGCGCGCCGCGGACAACCCTTGGCCCGAGTGGCCCTCCGTGAGGAAGTGCGACTACGGCCAGGTGGAGGCCACGGCACTCCAGGGTGCCGACCCCCGCACCTGGGCGACCGACACGCTCGAGGTCCTGAGCGAGGAGGGGCACGTGAGCGGGCTGCACGTGGTCGCCCTCGACTGGTCGGACGGCAAGCCGGAGCGCATCGAGGGCTCCGAGCGCACGATCCCCGCGCAGCTCGTGCTCGTGGCCTGCGGGTTCACCGGCCCCGAGCGTTCCGTGTTCGATGCGCTCGGCGTCGAGATGGCCGACGGCCGCAGGGTCCTCCCGGTGATGCGCGAGCAGGGCGCCCACCTCACGAGGTCGAATGACCCCTCCACGCCGATCTTCTCGGCGGGCGATGCCCGCAACGGCAGCACCCTCGTGGTCACGGCCATGGCCGACGGCCTCGCCTGCGCCACCGAGGCGGCCGACCTCCTCGGCCTGTGAGGAGCCGGCGTGGCGGGGGAGACGGAATCGCGTGGCCCGAGCGCGGCGACCGAACTGTGGTCGTCGCGCTCGCATTTTCGCGCCGATTGGCCCATACTGTCACGAGCCGTGGGTGGGGCTCATCCATCGTTTGATGTGACCCGTTGCCCGCCATCGAGACCGACAGGTACCATGACCAGCCGAGAGGAACCACCAGTGTCGAACGAGACCAACACAGCAACTGCCAAGCCCAGCCTGCCCGCGAGGTTCGCAGCGACCGCGAGCTCCTCCTGGAGGGGTGTGGCGGCGTGCCTCGTCATCGCCATCCCGTCGTGGTTCCTCGGCCATGCCTTCCCCATCATCGGCGGGCCCGTCATCGCGATCCTCATCGGCATGGTGGTCGCGCTCTTCTGGAAGGACCACGGCGCCTGCGCCGCTGGCATCACGTTCACCTCGAAGAAGGTCCTCCAGTGGGCCGTCGTCCTGCTCGGCTTCGGGCTGAACCTCACCGTCATCGCGAGCACCGGCGTCCAGTCGCTGCCCATCATCGTGGCCACCATCACCACGTCGCTCGTGATCTCCTACACGCTCTGCCGCGTCATGCACATCCCGTCCAAGATCTCGACGCTGGTGGGCGTGGGCAGCTCCATCTGCGGCGGTTCGGCCATCGCCGCCACCGCCCCCGTGATCGACGCCGATGACGAGGAGGTCGCGCAGGCGATCTCGGTCATCTTCCTGTTCAACGTGATCGCCGCCATCCTGTTCCCCACGTTCGGCTCGATCCTGGGCTTCTCGACCACCTCGGGCGACGCCTTCGGCATCTTCGCCGGCACCGCGGTTAACGACACGAGCTCCGTCACCGCCGCGGCCTCCACGTGGGACAGCATGTACGGCCTGGGCTCGGCCACGCTCGACAAGGCCGTCACCGTGAAGCTCACGCGCACGCTGGCCATCATCCCCATCACGCTCGTCCTCGCCTTCGTGCGCACGCGCAAGGAGGAGAAGGCCGACGCGGAGTCGGGCACCAAGGTGACCCTGCGTCAGGTGTTCCCCTTCTTCATCCTGTGGTTCGTCGCGGCCTCCGTCATCACGACCGTCGCCACGAGCCTCCTGGGCGTCCCCGTGGCCGCCTTCGACCCGCTGAAGGAGCTCTCGAAGTTCATGATCGTGCTGGCCATGGCGGCCATCGGCCTCAACACCGATCTCGTCAAGCTGGTGCGTACCGGCGGCAAGCCCATCTTCATGGGCTTCTGCTGCTGGGTGGGCATCACCGTGGTGAGTCTGCTCATGCAGCACGTCCTCGGTATCTGGTAGGGGCTGTCGAACCTCGGCGGCGGAGAAGGCCGCCTCATCGCTGGTGACGTCACCCCATGTATGCCACCGGCAGTTCCACCTCGAAGCCGTTGAGGTCGCCGTCCTGCCGGACCCTGATCGATCCGCCGTGCAGCGTGACGATCCTCTTGCAGAGCGAGAGGCCGAGGCTGCTGCCTCCGCCGGGGTCCTTCACGAATGGGTCGAAGACGTGTTCCCTCTCCTGGGCGGAGAGGGGGTCGCCATCATTGCCGAACCCCATGTTCGCGATGTCGCCCTTCCTGGAGACCCTTATGGAGACCGATCCCGCGCAATGTCCGAACTGGTCCGCGACGAGATTCTCGACGAGCATCGACAGCTGCGAGGCGAATCCGGCAACCTCGATCTTCCCGGGCAACGACAACTCGACCTCCACCGAGGGGTTGATCCTCGAGAAGGCCCCGACCTGCTTGGACACGAGCTCGGACAGATCGATGACGGTCGGCTCCTCGTTGGTGTACTCGGCCTCGACCTTGGTCACGAGCAACAGCTCGGAGACGGCCGACTGGATGCGGTCGGTCTGGTTCTCGATGATGACGAGGGAGGAGTCGAGGTCGCCGCGAGGGTAGATCCTGCTTCGAGCGGAGTCGGCATACGTCTTGATGATCATGACCGGCGTCCTGATCTCGTGGGAGATGTACTGAAGCGTGCGCTGCTGGACCTCTCGCTGCTCGTCGAGCTGACGTCTTGTGAGCTGATACGAGTCGACGAGTTCCGCGAGATCCCTGTCCTCGATGGTCGATGTGTCCATCTCCTCGATCGAGTCGCCGCGTGCCATGCGTTTGATGCTTCTGCTCGTCTGCCCGATCGTCTCGCTCATCCGATGGGTCACCCTTCTCACGATGAGGAGCGTGATGAGGAAGACTCCCACGGCGATGCAAGCCATCGAGGTCACCATGCCGGGGAAGTGCTCGAGATATATGTCCTTGATGACCGAGTATCGGTAGATTCTCTCGCCTCCTGAGGTATCCACCTCGATTCGGTACAGCATGTACTTGCCATCAATCTGCTCGCGGTATGTCTTGGCGGCCTCGACCTGGCTCTCGGCCTGCTCGAGGATGTGCTCCGCCACCGCATCGCCGTGGACGGCTTCGACGAGGTCGATGCTATGGGCCGACACCCCAAGCACCCATTCGTTCTTTATTCCGTGGTTCAGCATGTCCTGGTCGGTCGCCTCGTCGATGCGGTAGTCCTCGAACGTGGTGTCGTACGTGTAGAAGCACCAGTAGTAGAGGATCCCGCCGATGGCGAAGGTGAGGACCCCGAGCATGAGGGCGATGACGGTCGCCATCCGTCCGTAGAGGTCGCGGCCAGCCCGCCGACCCCGTGCTATTGGACGCATCTATATCCCACTCCATAGATCGTCTCGATATGGAGGAACGGCAACTTGACCCTGAGCCGCTTCACGAAGTTGTCCACGCTTCGGGGCGAGTCCGCATCGTCGGCCCCCCAGGCGTCTCGCATGATCTTGTCACGTGAGAGCACCTCGCGCTGGTTCTCGAGCAGATATGCGAGCAGGTCGTACTCCTTGGTGGTGAGCTGAATCGGACGTGATGCGCACGTCACCGAGTGCCTTTCCGTGTCGACCACCCAGTCGCCGAACGTCATCGTGGAACCGGTCTTCCGGACGTCATCCTGGAGCGCGTTCTTCACCCGGTAGATGAGCTCCTGGGGCATGAACGGCTTGGCGATGTAGTCGTCGCATCCCATCTCGAAGCCCAGGACCCTGTCGATGCTGTCCCCTCGGGCCGAGATGAGGACGACCGGGGTCGAGGCATCCCTCGCCTTGATCAGTTTCATCAGCTCGAAGCCGTTCCCGTCTGGGAGCATGAGATCGAGCACCCAGGCATCGGCCCCCTCATCCACCTGTTGCCGGGCGTCTCCGAGGTCCTTGAAGGACCTCACGTCCCAGCCCTGCTTCCTGAGGTAGATGGTGAGGATGGCATTGAGGTCCTCCTCATCCTCGACCAGGCAGACCTTCGTCATATGTGCCTCCAGTCAGGGCCCCACGACAATCCGTGACATTCGGACTTCTTCGTCCATCAAGTGCGATGGGAGTCTACATCTTGGCTGTTGGGCCATAGCATACGCTAGCCGCGAAGACGGAGTCCCCTGTTTCCGGCGATTGCCGCCGGGGGGAGAAGGGACGCCACACGGCGACGAAGGGAGAGGGTATGGACCAGGCAGAGGAGATCGTGGAAGGGAAGCGGAAGAGGCATCTCAAGATGCCGACGGCGTTCGGCATCCTTCTGATCCTCACGGTCGTTGCGGCGATCATGACCTATGTCATCCCTGCGGGGACCTATGACTACGATGGGAAGGTGCCCATAGCGGGGACCTACCACACTGTCGATGCGGAGCCCCAAGGTCTCTGGGACGTCTTCCAGGCACCGATCACCGGCTTTGCTGACGCCTTCGATGTGGCGTTGTTCATCCTCGTCCTCGGAGGCTTCCTCGGCGTCGTGTTCGAGACCAAGTCCATCGATGCGCTCATACACAACACGGTCAAGAAGCACAAGGGGAAGGAGAAGAGCCTCATCCCCATCCTCATGGTCCTGTTCGCCATCGGCGGGACCACCTATGGCATGGCCGAGGAGACCATCGCGTTCTATCCGCTCCTCATCCCCGTGATGCTCACTGCGGGCTATGACATGGCCACCACCATCATGGTGATCTTCCTCGGATCAGGTTGCGGAGTCCTCGGTGGTCTCGTCGATCCCTTCGCGGTGGGCATCGCGTCTGGCCTCGCGGGAATATCGATCGGCGACGGCATGGAGTTCCGTGCGCTGATGCTCGTCCTCCAGCTCACGTTCGCGATCATCTTCGTGATGAGGTACGCGGAGCGCGTACGCAAGGACCCCAGTCGCTCGATCACGGCCGACATGAACAAGGGTCTCGTGGCCAAGTACAACATCGGTGATGACGAGTTCGTCGAGCTCACCGGCAAGCGAAAGGCCATCCTCGCCGCCTTCGCCGCGACCTTCGTGATCATGATCATCTCGATCATCCCCTGGGAGGCGAAGTTCGGGATCACCGTGTTCGCCGACATCCACTCCGCGCTCCTCTCCATACCGGGCATGAGCATCATCATGGGGCACATGCTTCCTCTCGGGGACTGGTACTTCACCGAGATGACGGTCCTGTTCTTCATATCCGCGATCGTATGCGCCCTCATCTATCGCTTCGACGAGGCGAAGACGGTCAGCCTGTTCATGGCTGGTGCGAAGGACCTCCTCAGCGTTGCCCTCGTCCTCGGCGTGGCCCGCGGTATCTCCGTCATCCTCAATGACGGCATGATCATCGGCACCATCCTCCACTTCGGCGAGACCACGCTCTCCACCCTGTCCTCCGGCGTCTTCGCGGTGGTCGCCTACATCATGTACATCCCGCTCACGTTCCTCATCCCATCCACCTCGGGGCTGGCCACGGCCTCCATGCCCATCATGGCTCCTCTCGCCGACTTCGCCGGCGTGAGTAGAGCCGTGGTCGTCATGGCGTTCCAGGCGGGCGCCGAGACCATGAACTTCTTCTCCCCGACCCAATGCGTGCTCGTCGGCGCCCTCGCGATCACCGGCGTCCCCTATGCGCGTTGGCTGAAGGCCATCTGGCCCTTCCTCCTCGGCGTCGTCGCGATCGCGGCTTGCGTCCTGGTTCTGGCGGCCGGAATCCTCTGATCAATGGCTCTCGTTCGAAGGCACGTGTGAAGTAACCAAACACAGGAAAGGAAGATGACATGAGCAACAAGGTCACGGTGGTCGGTGCAGGCAATGGTGGCATGACGGCCGCCTATCATTTCGCGAAGCAGGGACATGACGTCGTCCTCTACGACTCCCCGGACTTTCCGGCCCAGATCGAGGCTGTCCAGAACAACGGCGGGATCAAGGCCCTAGGCGAGGTGCATGGCTGCTCCATGATCCTCGAGGGCTTCGAGGATGACATCGTTGCCACGACGGATGCCGGGGTCGCGGCTTCGGCCGCTGAGATCCTGGTCATGGTCTGTCCCTCTTTCGCCCAGGAGATCCTGTTCCGCCAGCTCCTCCCTCATCTGCATGATGGCCAGGTCCTCTTGCTCATGCCCGGAAACTATGGTGGGCTCGTGCTGGACCGCGTCCGCAGGGAGGTCCGTCCCGAGCTTGACCTCACCTTCGCCGACGCCATCTCCATCCCATGGGCCACTCGCATCCACGAGCCAGGCGTCCTCACCATCATGGGGATCAAGGAGTTCCTGCCGCTCTCCATCTACCCGAGGGTGAAGGCCACGGCCGAGGTGAAGGACCTGATCGAGGGCACGCTGCCCATCCCCGTCGAGTTCCTGGACAATCCCATCCAGGCCGGGCTCGAGAACATCAACTTCGGAGGTCACCCTCTGCTCACCACGCTCAACATGGGCCTGCTCGAGAACTTCGGCGGCAAGTTCACCTATTACCGCGACTGCTGCTCGACCGCCACGGCGAACGCATGCGCCCATATGGACAAGGAGCGCCTCTCCGTGGGCGCCGCCTATGGGTTCAAGCTCCGTACGGAGCTCGAGGCCATGAACGCCCTCTACGCGATGGACAGCAAGTCGGTCTACGAGCTAAACCGAGGATCGGTCACGCACGGCAAGATAGACTCCGCCCCAAGTTCCTCGAAGCATCGCTACATCACCGAGGACGTCCCCTACCTCATGGTCCCCTGCTATGAGCTGGCCACGCTCGCGGGGCTGAAGGTCCCCGTCGTCGAGTCCTGCATCCACATCGCCAGCGCATATAACGACGAGGACTACTTCACCACCGGCAGGACCCTCGAGAAGATGGGTCTGGGCGACATGACCGTGGAGCAGATCGACCAGGCGATGGAAGGCTGAGGCCGGTCTCGTCACCATCCCCTTGGCGGCGGCCGGATCGCTCTGACACCTTCCATTCCGCCTCCATCTCCCTCGGGCCGGCACCTGGACTCCCTATCCAGGTTCCGGCCCCTCTTTCTCGCATGAGATGTCACATGTCCCGATGACATGTCAGCCCCCGTCCGGTCAGGGCCGACGGTGGCCCGTCCGGGTGGCGCGGCGTCGTGTGGAGGCAGGGCCGTCGTATCATCGTGGGAGTGGCCGTCAGGGCCATCGCATCCGATGAAGGGAACGGCCACATGCAGGACGTGCGCTGCGGGAACCAGGACTTCGCCCATCTGAACGACGGCCTGCCTCCCGAGATCGCGCGCCTCAAGGCCGCCGGCCGTCTCGACCGTGCCATCACCCTCGCCGACCAGATCCTGGCGGATGGTTCCCAGCCGGCCCTCGCGCCGGTCCTCAGGGCGGAGCGGCTCCGCATGGGCCGGCTCGCCTCCGAGTTCACCCTCTCGCGCAAGCAGGCCATCGCCCTCCTCCGCGAGGAGGTGCCCGACCTCAAGGGTCCCACGTTCGATCGCCTCGTCCGGGACCGCCGCATCGACTGGCGCTACGTGGGCGGCAAGCCACGCTACATGCCCGGCTTCATCGACTCGCTCAGGCTCTATCCGGATGAGTGTCCGGGCCTCGAGCCTCCTGCCGCTCGGGACACCCGCACCCGCGATGACATGATCCGCTCCATGGAGAGACGGGGGAGCGCATCGTGTCGGGTCACGCTTCGGGCGAGCATATCAGCCGAGGGCGTCGCCGGCAGGTTCGTCCGTGCCTGGCTGCCCTTCCCGCAGGAGGGTCCGAGGCAGACCGAGGTCCGCGTGCTGGATGCCACGCCGGGCGTCCGCCTCGCCCCGCCGGATGCGCCGCAGCGCACCGCCTTCTGGAAGACGAGCGACTCGAGCTCGTTCGAGATCACCTACTCCTACGTGTCGACGGCCGGCATCAGACATCTCGGTCGACCAGATCCGGGCCAACCGGACTTCGACCTCGACGAGGTCCAGCCCCACATCGTGTTCACACCCTACCTGCGGCAGCTCGCCCACGAGATCATCACTGACACATACACCCCGGTCGAACGTGCCCGCGCGATCTACGACTACGTGACCGGCCATGTGGACTACCGGTTCCAGCCTCCCTACATGCACCTCGACGCCATCGCCGACACCACGGCGAAGAGCCTTCGCGGCGACTGCGGGTGCATGGCGGTCCTCTTCATCACCCTCTGCCGCATCGCGGGAATCCCCGCCAGGTGGGAGAGCGGCCTGTACGTGAGCCCCGACCACGTCGGGCCACATGACTGGGCCATGTTCTACGTCGCGCCGATGGGCTGGCTCTGGGCGGACTGCTCGTTCGGGAGCCATGCGAGAGCGGATGGCAACGAGTGGCTCCGCGACCATTACTTCGGTAGTCTCGACCCGTGGCGCATGGTGTCGAACTCCGAGTTCTTCTCGCCTCTCACGCCCGTCGACACCGCGGTGCGCGATGACCCGTATGACAACCAGCTGGGCGAGATGAGCGTCGACGGTCATGGGCTCGACAGGCACGAGATGAGGAGGGCGGTCAGGCTCGTCTCGATGGAGCAGCTCTGAGCCGTGGCCACGTCCCGACGGCGTTCATGTTCGTCCGGCTTACGCCGCAGGTCATGCCCCAACTCATATACCAGTTGCAATGGGCCATGCCGTGTCAACAAGCTGTATCATTGACACGTGAACTGTCATCCATGTTCTTCAGGGACAACGGAGGTACGCACATGCTCGTCAACGCAACCGCAATGCTACAGAAGGCCGAGGCCGGTCACTACGGCGTCGGAGCCTTCAACGAGAACAACCTCGAGTGGGCCCACGCCATCCTCACCGCCGCCGAGGAGGCCCAGTCGCCGCTCATCATGCAGTGCTCCATGGGCGCTGGCAAGTACCAGACCGGCTACAAGACCGTCTCCGCCATGGTGCACGCCATGGTCGAGGCCCTGAACATCACCGTCCCCGTCGCCCTTCACCTCGATCACGGCTCCTATGACGCCTGCCTCGAGTGCATCGACGCCGGCTTCACCTCCGTCATGTATGACGGCTCGCAGGAGGCCGACTTCGAGACCAACCTCGCCAACACCAAGAAGCTCGTGAAGATCGCCCACAACAAGGGCGTCTCCCTCGAGTGCGAGGTCGGCTCCATCGGCGGCACCGAGGACGGCATCACCGGCATGGGCGAGTGCGCCGACCCCAAGGAGTGCAAGATCATCGCCGACTGCGGCATCGACTTCCTCGCCTGCGGCATCGGCAACATCCACGGCCTGTACCCGGCCGACTGGAAGGGACTGCAGTTCGACGTCCTGGCCAACATCAAGAAGGAGGTCGGCGACCTTCCGCTCGTCCTCCACGGCGGCACCGGCATTCCCGCGGACCAGGTCAAGAAGGCCATCTCCATGGGTGTCTCCAAGGTCAACGTCAACACCGACCTCCAGGTCGTCTTCGCCGAGGCCACGCGCGGCTACGTCGAGGCCGGCAAGGACAAGGCCGAGAAGGGCTTCGACCCCCGCAAGGAGCTCAAGCCCGGCGCCGAGGCCATCACGGCCAAGACCAAGGAGCTCATGGAGGAGTTCGGCTCGACCGGCAAGGGCTGGAACTAGGTCCTGCCCGTCTTCTTCCGACGGATGTCGGAAGCGTGACTGACATGCGAAGGGGCGACGTCCTTGGACGTCGCCCCTTTTCCTTTGCCATGGTCCCCGTGCCTGTCGAGCGATGGATCGTGCTACGCCGTCCTCGCGAGACGCCTACTCGACGAGGCCGCCGTCCGCCTCGGTGGAGATGTCGGCCAGGGTCTTCGAGTCGAGATACCCGGAGGCGAGTGACCCGAGCTCACGCCAGACCGGGAGGGTGGGGCAGGTGTCGGCCCTGGGGCAGATCTCGCCACGCGAGCAGTCGAGACATGCGACGGGCGCGAGCGAGCCTCCCTCGGCCGCACGGAGGATCTCGCCCAGGGTGTAGTCCTCGGGGGCACGGGAGAGGCGATAGCCGCCGCCCTTGCCGCGCTGGCTGTCGACGAGTCCCGCCTTGTGGAGGAGCCCCGTCACCTGCTCGAGGTACTTGCGCGAGATCGACTGCCGCTCGGAGATGTCGCCCAGCGAGACCCATCCGTCATGGACGGCGAGGTCGGCCATGACGCGCAGGGCGTAGCGCCCCCTCGTGGAGAACATGCCTGCCATGTGACCTCCCTCGTGAGAAGCGGACTCCGCGACCATCGTGAAGTGGCGCGCGACCCCCAGTGTACGTTATCCGCGTGGTGCCGCGGGGCTCCCGCCATTCGTGCCCTTCTCGTCCGCGAGCGTGCCCTCGCCGGCCGTGGGCGCGCCGTCATCGTCCGTGGGCGTCCCCGCCATCTCGGCGAGGGTGCGCCATGCGAGCTCGGCGCACTTCACGCGTGCCGGCATGTGCGAGATGGACTCGAGGCAGCTCGCCTCATCCAGCTCCGCGAGCGCGTCCGCGTCGGTCTCCTCGCCCCGTACCATCCTGCCGAAGAGGCGGGCGAGACGTGCCGCCTCGGCCGGCGTCCGGCCTATCACGAGGTCGCACATCATGTCGGCCGACCCCTGGCTCACCGCGCAGCCCGTTCCCTCCCAGGCCGCATCGGCGATGGTGCCGTCGGGCGCGAGGGAGTAGGAGATGGTGAGGTCGTCTCCGCAGGAGGGGTTCACGCCCTCGTGCGTGCACGTGGCGTCGTCGAGGTGGACGTGGTAGTCGGGGTTGGAGACATGCTCGAGGAGGGCGGGGGAGTAGACCCCGCCGCCGCTAGTCGTTGCCATGGAACACCTCCCAGACGTGTGCGAGGCCGCGTATCAGCGCGTCCACGTCGTTCGCGTCGTTGTAGAAGGCCACCGACGCGCGGCAGCAGCTCTGGATGCCCATCCATGTGAGCAGGGGCTGCGCGCAGTGGTGGCCGGCACGTATCGCCACGTGGTCGGCGTCGAGGATGCTGGCCACGTCGTGAGGATGGATCCCCTCCACGTTGAACGAGACGACCCCCACGTGGTCCGAAGCGTCGGGCGAGCCCACGATGTCCACGAAGGGCAGGGTGGCGAGTCCGTCCATGAGCAGGTCGACGAGCTCGCGCTCGCGTGCCTCCACCGCGTCGAGACCCACGCCCTCGAGGTAGTCGAGGGCCGCGCCGAACGCGTAGATGCCTGCCGCGTCCTGTGTCCCCGCCTCGAACTTCTCGGGGACGGGGGCCCAGGTCGCATCGGTCTCGGTGACGGAGTCGATCATCTCGCCACCCGTGAGGAACGGCGGGAGGGAGTCGAGCAGGTCGCGGCGTCCCCAGAGCACGCCCACGCCCATGGGTCCCATGAGCTTGTGGGCCGACAGGGCGAGCAGGTCGCAGCCGAGCTCGGAGACGTCGATCGCCATATGCGGGGCCGACTGCGCGGCGTCCACCACGAAGGTCGCGCCGTTGGCGTGGGCCGCGCGGGCGAGCTCGCGGATCGGCTGGACGGAGCCGAGCACGTTCGAGACGTGGCAGCACGAGACGACCTTCGTGCGTGGCCCGACCTTCTCGGCGATCTCGGCCGAGGTGATGTGGCCGTGCTCGTCGGGACGCAGGTAGACCAGCTTGGCGCCGGCCCTCCTGCAGGCCTGCTGCCAGGGGATGAGGTTGGAGTGGTGCTCCATGACCGTGATGGCGACCTCGTCGCCTTCGGAGAGGAGCGTGTCGCCCAGGCAGCGGGCGGCGATGTTCAGCGCCTCGCTGGCGTTGCGGCAGAAGACGACCTCGTCGGCCGAGGGCGCGCCGATGAAGCGGGCCACGTGGGCGCGCGCGTCGGCGATGGCGTCGGTCGCGGCGACCGAGAGGGAGTAGAGGCCTCGGAGTGGGTTCGCGTTCATGGTCTCGTAGAAGCGTCGCTGGGCGTCGAGCACGCAGGTCGGACGCTGTGCCGTGGCCGCGCTGTCGAGGTAGGCGAGGCCGGGGTTTCCCACGAGCAGGGGGAAGTCCGCCTTGTAGGGATTGCAGTCGATGCTCATGAGAGGGCCTCCTCCTGCTCGATGTCGTCGGCGACCCGGTCGCCGAGGACATGACGCGTCCAGGCGAGGACGGCCTCGTGCGCCGTGCCCGTGGTCGTGCGAGCCGCATGGGCGACCACGCCGCGCGAGACCAGCGACTCCACGTCCGTGGTGTCGAGTCCGCGGGAGGCGAGGTAGGCGAGCTGGTCGGGGCCGATCGAGCCGATGGTGGCACCGTGGTCGGCGGCGACGTCGTCCTCGTCGCACAGGATCGTGGGAAGCGTCTTGTTGACCACGTCGTCGCCGGCGAGGGTGACCGTCTCCGTCTCCCGACCGTGTGACCCCTTGCAGCCGTGCCGCAGGTCGATGGTGGCGCGCAGGGCCTTCTCGGCGTGATCCGCGAGCACGCCGGACACGTCCATGAGGCCCGTGGTGTCGTGCCCCTCCTGACGGATGAGGTAGCCCATGTCGAGCCTCTGGCCGTCCCCGACGAGGTAGCGTGAGTCGATCGTGGCGGTCGAACCGTCGCCCGCGAGCTCGCAGGCGAGTCCCAGCGAGCAGTCTGGGCAGGACAGCACGTGATGCGTCACGTCGACCGTGGCCCCGTCGCCGAGGCGGGCTCCCACGCTCTCGAGCATGCGGGCCTGTCCCTCGAGCGCGACGACGAGCGAGACGAACGCGTGGGCGTCCCTGCCGGCCTCGATGCGGAGCACGTGGCCGAGCAGGGCACCGACGGGTGTCGTGGTGGCGGCATCGGCGTCTCGGGCGATGACGGAGACATGTGCGCGTGCGCCCTCGCCGAGGACGATGACGGTCCGGGCGACGGAGGTGCCGTCGCCCGTGAGATCGGCGGTCGTGAGGTCGACGTCCACGTCGGCCGTCTGGCCTGCCGCGACGCGGACCGTGCGGCCCTTGGTCGCGGCGGCGTCGAGCCAGGTGGTGGCCGCGTGCCCGCCGCCGCACTCGATGTCCGCGACCAGGTCGTCGGCCTGCGCGGTCGTGGCCGGACGTGCGGAGGGACCCTCGTCGGCCGCAGGGGTCTCCGTGACCGTGGGCACGACGAGCGTGCGGTCGTTCACGGAGAGGCGGTTCCACGTCTGGGCGGGCGTGGCGTCCACGCCCTCGAGCGTGACCGTGCCGGTCGTGGGCACGGCGTCTTTCTCGGCCGTCATCCTATCGCCCCTTCCATCTCGAGCTTGATGAGGTTGTTCATCTCGACGGCGTACTCCAGCGGGAGCTCCTTCGAGATCGGGTTGGCGAATCCGTTCACCACGCACGTACGGGCCTCCTGCTCGGACATGCCGCGACTCATGAGGTAGAGCAGCGTGTCGTCGGAGATGCGGCCGATGGTGGCCTCGTGGCCCACGTCGGCGTCGCGGCGGCGCACGTCCATGGCGGGGATGGTGTCCGAGCGGGAGCGGTCGTCCAGCATGAGGGACTGGCAGCTCACGGACGCCTTGGCGCGCTCGGCCGTCTTCGTGACCACGACCGAGCTCCTGAACGTCGAGACGCCGCCGTCCTTGGACAGCGACTTCGTGCTCACGGACGCGTGCGTGTCGGGCGCGGCGAGCACCACCTTGCAGCCGGTGTCGAGGTCCTGCCCGTGGCCGGCGAAGGTGATGGAGGTGAACTCGCAGGTCGACTTGGCGCCGGCGAGGATGGTGGTGGGATAGAGGTAGGAGACGTGGCTGCCGAAGCTGCCCGAGACCCACTCCATGGAGCCGCCCTCCTCCACGCGCGCCCGCTTGGTGTTGAGGTTGTACATGTTCTTGGACCAGTTCTCTATCGTGGAGTAGCGCAGCCGGGCGCCGCGTCCCACGTAGAGCTCCACGCAGCCGGCATGGAGGTTGGCCACGTTGTACTTGGGCGCCGAGCAGCCCTCGATGAAGTGCAGGTTCGCACCGGGCTCCACGATGATGAGCGTGTGCTCGAACTGGCCCGCGCCGGCGGCGTTCAGGCGGAAGTAGCTCTGGAGCGGGAAGTCGAGGCTCACGCCGGCGGGCACGTAGACGAACGAGCCTCCGCTCCACACCGCACCGTGCAGCGCCGCGAACTTGTGGTCGGTGGGCGGCACGAGGTGCATGAAGCGCTCGCGGATGAGGTCCTCGTAGGGGCCGTGCAGCGCCTCCTCGATCCCCGAGTAGACCACGCCCTGCTCGGCCACCTCGTCGCGCATGTTGTGGTAGACGAGCTCGGAGTCGTACTGGGCGCCCACGCCGGCCAGGCTCGTCCGCTCGGCCTCGGGGATGCCCAGGCGCTCGAACGTGTCCTTGATGTCCGCGGGTACCTCGTCCCAGTCGTCGGCCTGCTTGACCTTGGGCGTGACGTAGGTGGAGATGTGGTCCATGTCGAGGCCCTCGATGGAGGGCCCCCAGTTCGAGGGCATGGAGAGCGTCTGGTAGATGTCGAGGGAGCGCAGGCGCAGGTCGAGCATCCATGACGGCTCGTCCTTGCGGCGCGAGATGTCCTCCACGATCCGCGGCGTGAGGCCGTCGGCGAAGCGCTCGTAGCCCTCCTCCGACTTCCTGAAGTCATAGAGGCTGCGGTCCACCTCGCCTATGTCTCGCGCGGCGACCGTCGTCGCCTCGGGTGTGCTCATGCGATGCCGCCCTTCTCGGAGGCCACGTCCTCGAAGCGCTCGAATCCCTCGCGGTCGATCTGGCCCACCAGCTCGGGACCTCCCTCGGCCACGAGCGAGCCCGCCACCATGACGTGCGTGCGGTCGACGTCGATTCGCTCGAGGATGCGCGTGTTGTGCGTGATGACCAGAAGCGAGCCGCCCACGTCGGTGCGGTATGCCTCGATGCCCGCGGAGACCACCGCGAGTGCGTCCACGTCGAGCCCGGAGTCGGTCTCGTCCAGGATGGCGAGCCTGGGTCTGAGCAGCAGGAGCTGCAGCATCTCGACCTTCTTCTTCTCGCCCCCGGAGAAGCCCACGTTGAGCTCGCGGGTGAGCCACCCCTCGTCCACGTCGAGCTTGGCGCAGACGTCGCTCACGCGCTCGCGGAACCTGCGCGACGTCATCTTGAGCTCGGGACGCTTCTGGCAGATGGTGCGCAGGAAGCCGTAGAGCGACACCCCCGGCACCTCCACGGGAGCCTGGAACGACAGGAAGATGCCTGCGAGCGAGCGCTTGTCGGGCGACTCGTCCGTGACGTCGCTGCCCCCGAACGAGATGGAGCCCGAGGTCACCTGGTAGGTGGGGTCGCCCATGATGACATGGCCCAGCGTGGACTTGCCGGCGCCGTTGGGGCCCATGAGCACGTGGCACTCGCCTTCGCCCACGTCGAGGTCTATCCCGTGGAGGATGGGCTTGTCACCCGCGGATGCGTCGAGGCCGCTCACCTCGAGCAGGGGCGCGTCGCCTCCCTCCGTCGGCTTCGGCCTCGTGCTCGTACAGACGCTCGCGTCCCTCTCGTCCATGCTGGTTCCCTTCTGCCGCGCACGTGCCCTGAGGCCCGTCCGCACATCCTTCATCGAATCTCATGGTTCCCGTTCCGACTAGAATCATACTAGCGGAGTAGGAATTGAAGTCCAGCGACCACGGGACCGTCACGCCAACCCCTCATGGGCCGCCGGACCCATGCGACGTCGTTTGTTTCCTTGGCGTGGCGAGTGCGGGTCTCGCCTCCCATGTCGCATCCCAGTCGTCTAGTGTGGTCTGAGCCCCCGCGACGGGGGCATGTCCACATCGTCCGTATGGGGGAGTCGCATGGAGCGCTGGACCAGGTTCGGGGACGCGATCGGCGCGCACATGGCCGTCATCGCCATCGCATGCGTGGCCGTGGGAGTGGCGTTTCCCGAGGTCTTCTCCCCACTCGAGACCATCGTCCCGTTCCTGTTCGCCTGCATGACGTTCCAGGGGTCGCTCAACAACACCATGCGCCAGGTCCTCGAGGTGTTCCGCCACCCGACCGAGCTCATCGTCATCCTCGTCGTGGTCATGGTGGGCATGCCCGTGCTTGCCCGACTCCTCGCCGGCATCCTCTTCGCCGACGACATGAACCTGGTCACGGGCATCGTGCTCGAGTACAGCGTGCCGGTGGGCGTCGTGAGCTTCATGTGGGTGGGGATGTACGGCGGCAATGGCTCGCTGGGTCTGGCCGCGATCCTCGTGTCGACGGTGCTCGCGCCCTTCTCCATCCCCATCACGCTGCAGACGCTTTTGGGCGCCACCGTCCACGTCGACGTCGTGAGCATGATGGTGAACATGATCTTCATGATCGCGCTGCCGGCGCTGGCGGGCATGGTGGTGAACGACCTCACCCACGGATGGGGCCGCTCCAAGCTCTCGCCTGCGCTCTCACCTGCGAGCAAGCTCCTCCTCATCGTCATCATCACGTCCAACTCCACCGGCATGGCCGACTCCATGCGCCACCTCACGCCCGAACTCGTGGGCGCGGCGGCGTTCATCCTCGTGTTCGCGGTCTCCGGTTACCTCTGGGGCTTCCTCGCGGCGAGGGCGCTCGACCGACCGCTTCCCGACCTCGTCACCATCTGCTTCGACTGCGGCCTCAGGAACATCTCCTCGGGCGCGGTCATCGCGGCGGCGTTCTTCCCCGGGGAGGTCATGTTCCCCGTCATGTGCGGGACCCTCTTCCAACAGGTCATCGCCGCGGGCTTCGGGAGCCGCATGCGCGCCCTCGTGGCGTCGGAGGCGGAGCGCAACGAGGCGACCTGCGAGCGGGCCCGTCTCAGCATGACGTCTGCCGAGAAGACCGCCGACGACGGACAGGGTTCGGGTCCCAAGGAGTAGACTCATCCGCGTAGGTTCCGAACGAGGTCGTCTGGCTTTGTGTCCGACGGTCGCCCTGATGCAGGGGGAATGATCCATGGCTGGAAGGAAGGCATACCCGCTCGAGCACTAGCTCGCGTGATGCCACCCGTCCGTCCACCCCTCCCATCAGATCCGGAGCCACCCATGTCAGTCATAGAGTCCCTTCGCGCCACATCCGCGCCCGAACGCCGTCTCGTCGCCGCCCGCTTCTTCCAGCGCATGGCCTGCGACTCGTCCTATTTCATCGGCATTCTCGGCCTGGCCACGTACACCTTGGGTGCCAACGCCACCGAGGTCTCCATGCTCATGCTCCTGCTCAACCTCTGCGTGGTGGTGGGAAACCTCCTCGGCGGCGTGGTGGTCGACAGGATCGGCCCGCGCCTCACCTGCGCGGGGGCGCTCGCCTTGGGTGTCGCCTTCGCCATGGTGGTGCAGTTCCTCGTCCCGTCGTTCGTCCTCGTGTACGCGCTTGGTGCCACCGTGGGACTCATCAGCGGCCTGGAGGAGACGGCGCTGCGCTCGTTCCCGCCCTATCTCGTGGAGGGGGATGCCGCCCTCCAGCGCACGAACGGCCTCGTGGAGTTCGCCACCAACGTGTCCGTGGTGGCCGGCCCCACCGTCGGCGGCATCATATCCGCCAACTTCGACGTGCTGCGCGTGTTCGTCTTCTACGCGGCATCGACCGCCGTGGCCCTCGCCATCGTCCTGTCGACGCACGAGGAGTTCCATCCCGTGCGCGTCGCCGAGGAGGGCGAGCCCGGCAACGGCCACTTCCTGGCCGACCTGTCCGAGGGGTTCCGCGTGACCTTCTCGTCCACGTTCCTGCGCACGCTCTTCATCCTGGGCTTCCTGGGCTTCTTCGCGTTCGGCGCGTTCGACAGCCTCGAGTCGCTGTTCTATCGTGACGTCCTCCGGGTGAGTGCCGACTGGATGGGGTGGCTCACCGCGATCATGGGCGTGGGCTGCGTGGTCGGCGCCGTCGTCATGATGAGGATGTCCGAGCGCAGACTCACCATGGGCTCCCTGGTGGTGGCCCTGTTCGTGGTGGGCGCCGGCTCGATGCTCTACGTGGGCACGCCGTTCGTCGCCTGCGCGATGGTGGGGCAACTCGTGACCGGTCTGGGCTTCGGCGTGCTGGAACCCCTGCAGACGCTGCTCGTGCAACGCGACGTCAGCCTCCACCACCTCGGCCGCGTCATGGCCACCATGCGCACGGGACTCCAGAGCGCGGGCATCATCCCCCTGCTCGTGGCTCCCGCCCTGGCGGACCTGTTCGGCGTGCAGGCAGTGCTCTTCTGCGCGTCCGCCATGGTCTCCTGCGTGGCCCTCGCCTTCGGCGCGTGGCTCTGGACCCGTCGCAGGAGGGCGTGAGGCACGTCCCGCGGGTACGGGATCGCCGGCTAGAGCGTGATGAGGCTCGAGGAGTCGTCGAGGATCCCGGGCTGGTTCGAGGCGCCGGAGAGGGCGACGAAGTCCACGTCGTCGCCGGCGAGTGCCACGCCCACGAGCGACCCCACTGCGATGATGACGGCTGCGATGATGACGAAGGCTGCGATGCTCATGTCGGTTCCTCTCCTCCGGGGCCCTCGCGGCCCCTCCGTTTGATGACCCAATAGTCGCAGGAAGGGGAGGGGTCATCCATCGATTGGGCTTACGCGTGCCTTACGTGTTCGTCACGTTACGGAGGTGCGTCCCCCGAGGGCGGTCGACGGCGTCGTGCCGTAGAATGGGGCGGATAAAACCACGCGCGGCCGGCATGGCCGCTCATCTAGGAGGAACGCATGGCGCTCAGCCAGGAGGACGTGGCGGGCATCGCCGAGTACGCGCAGATCGCGCTTGCCGACGACGAGCTCGCGGAGATGACCACCTACATGAACGAGGCGGTGGACATGCTGGCCCCCATCCTCGAGTACGACCTCGACGGGGTCGACCCCACGTTCCATCCCATCGGTGACCTCTCCAACGTCATGCGTCCCGACGAGCCCACTCCCGGCCTCGACCTGGACACCGCCTTCGCCAACGCCGGCTCCACGAGGGAGCGCTACTTCCGCGTCCCCTCCATCCTGGGAGACGGGGGTGTCGCATAGTGGCCACCGAACTCGACCAGCTCTCCGCCTCGGCGATCGCCGCCGGCGTCGTCGCAGGTGACTTCACCGCCACCGAGGTCGCACGGGCATCCCTTGCCGCCATCGAGGCCCGCGACGGAGAGGTCGCCGCCTTCCTGCAGGTCTCGCCCGAGCTCGCGCTCGCCGCCGCCAAGGCCACCGACGACGCCATCGCCGCGGGCGAGAAGGTCGGCCCGCTCGCCGGCGTGCCCGTGGCCTTCAAGGACAACATGCACCTCGTGGGCACGCGCACCACCTGCGCCTCCCGCATGCTCGCCGACTACGACTCCACCTACACCGCCACGTGCGTCTCGCGTCTGCTCGATGCCGGCGCCACGCCCATGGGCAAGACCAACATGGACGAGTTCGCCTTCGGCAGCTCCACCGAGACGAGCCACTTCCACCGCACGTACAACCCCTGGGACACCGAGCGCGTGCCCGGTGGCTCCTCGGGCGGTTCGGCCGCCTCCGTCGCCGCGGGCGAGGTCCCGGTCTCGCTCGGCTCCGACACCGGCGGCTCCATCCGCCAGCCCGCCGCGCTCTGCGGCGTGGTGGGCATGAAGCCCACGTACGGCGCCGTCTCGCGCTACGGCGTGGTGGCCTTCGGCAGCTCGCTCGACCAGGTGGGTCCCTTCGGCCGCACCGTGGGCGACGTGGCCCTCGCCATGAACGCCCTCGTGGCCGGCGGGCGCGACCCGCGCGACTGCACCAGCCAGGACTGCCCCGTCGACTTCCTCGAGCACCTGGACGACCCGGTCGAGGGTCGCCGTGTGGGCATCATCCCCGAGCTCATGGAGGCCAAGGGTCTCACGGACGAGGTCAAGTCCGCCGTGGAGGGCGCCGCACGCACGCTCGAGTCGCAGGGTGCCGAGCTCGTCGAGGTCGACCTGCCGCACATGGGCGACTCCATCGCCGCCTACTACGTCATCGGTCCCTGCGAGGCCTTCTCGAACCTCGCCCGCTTCGATGGCGTCCGCTACGGATACCAGGAGCCGGGCTGCGCCACCCTGGCCGAGCAGAGCTCCCGCAGCCGCGCCGCCGGCTTCGGTCCCGAGGCCAAGCGCCGCCAGATGCTGGGCGCCTACCTGCTCTCGTCCGGCGTGTACGAGAAGTACTACTACCGCGCGCAGCAGGCCCGCACGCTCATCACCCAGGACTACGCCGCCGCCTACGAGCGCGTCGATGTCATCCTCATGCCCGCGAGCCCGCGCAGCGCCTTCAAGTTCGGCGAGATAAGCGACCCAACGGAGATGTACCTCTCCGACATGTACACCATCTCGATCAACATCGCGGGCAACGGAGGCATCTCCGTGCCGCTCGGGCTGGGCGCGGACACGCACCTTCCCGTCTCGGCCCAGCTCGTGGGTCCTGCGTTCAAGGACCGTTCGCTGCTCACGTTCGCACGGGCCCTCGAGCGGGGGACCGACGCCGGTGCCGGCATGGGGGACGGTGCGCCCGTGGCACCCGACTTCGTCGGAAGGGGAGGTGACCTGGCATGAGGGAACTTCCCGACGTGCTGAAGGATTGGGAGGCCGTCATAGGCCTCGAGGTGCACTGTGAGCTCACCACGCTCGAGACCAAGATGTTCTGCGGCTGCCCCAACACGCATGACGCCGAGCCCAACGCAAACGTCTGCCCCGTCTGCCTGGGCATGCCGGGCGCGCTCCCCGTGCCCAACAAGGCCGCCATCGAGTCCATCGTGCGTGCGGGTCTCGCCTGCAACTGCGAGATCCAGAAGCACTCGATGTTCTACCGCAAGCACTACTTCTATCCCGACATGGCCAAGAACTTCCAGACCACCCAGGGGCCGGTCGCCTTCTGCATGTACGGGCACCTCGACCTCGACGTTGCCGGCGAAGGCGCGGCCGAGCGTCCCGATGGCACCGGCGTGGACAAGGCGGCCGACGGCTCGTACACCACCCCCGTCCGCATCCTGCGCATCCACATGGAGGAGGACGCCGCCAAGATGAATCACCTCGGCGGCGAGGAGGGCCGCATCACGTCGGCCACCGAGTCGCTCATCGACTACAACCGCTGCGGCACGCCGCTCACCGAGCTCGTCACCGAGCCCGACCTGCGCACCCCCGAGGAGGCGCGCCTCTTCATGGAGAAGCTGCGCCGCATCTACCTCACGCTGGGCATCTCCGACTGCTCCATGGAGCACGGCTCCATGCGCTGCGACGGCAACGTGAGCCTTCGTCGTCGTGGCGAGACCCGCCTGGGCACCAAGACCGAGCTCAAGAACATCAACTCCTTCAAGAGCCTGCACGACGGCCTCGCCTACGAGATCTGCCGCCAGGCCGAGGTGCTCGAGGAGGGCGGCGTCATCTACCAGGAGACGCGCCACTGGGAGCCCAGCCGCCGCCGCACCGTGGTCATGCGCGTGAAGGAGACCGCGGACGACTACCGCCTCTTCCCTGACCCCGACCTCGCTCCCTACGACCTCACCGACGAGTTCATAGCCCATTGCGCCGCCGAGATACCCGAGCTGCCGGATGCCAAGCGCGACCGCTACATGGCCGACTTCGGCCTCAAGCGCGCCGATGCCGAGCAGATCGCCGGCGATCCCGACTGCGCGGCCTTCTTCGAGGAGGCCGTGGCCGGCGAGACGACCAAGGGCGCGGCCACGGTGGCGAACGTCATCGTGAACGACCTCACCGGCTATCTCAACGCGGCCGGCATCGCCATCTCCGAGACGAGCATCACCCCCGCACAGGTCAAGAGCCTGGCCGATCTTCTCGCCAGCGACGCCATCAGCTCGAACCAGGGTCGCGAGGTCTTCGGCCTCATGGCCGAGAGCGGCGATGACCCCGCGGCGATCGTGGACGCGCGCGGCATGCGCCAGGTGAGCGACACCGGCGCGCTCGAGCCCATCGTGGACGCCGTCCTCGCGCGTTGCGGCGAGCAGGTCGAGCAGTATCGCGGCGGCAACAAGCGCGTCGTGGGCTTCCTCGTGGGCCAGTGCATGAAGGACTCGAAGGGGAAGGGCAACCCGAAGCTCTTCAACCAACTGCTCACGGCCAAGCTCGAGGCCTAGGTGTCGTGTGCCAAGACGTTGTTTACAGAATAGGAAGTGACGGACGGGAGGGCTTCCCCCAAGCCGTGGATCATCGAGGTCCACGGCGAGAGAGGAGGTCCTCCCTCGTCACGGCATCCTGACGCACGGCTGACGCCCCTGGGGCGCAGGACCGTGGTCGACCGCGTCGGTGGCGGCGAGGCCCTCCCCTCCTTCATCGACCACTACAATCGGGACAGGCCGCACAGCGCCTGCGGGGGCCTTCCCCCGATGTCACGTGTAAACAACGTCTTGGCAATTAACAACTAGTGGCATCGGCGATAGTAGTAGACCGCGATCTGCGTGCGGTTTTTGAGCCCCAGCTTGGCGAGGATGGCGCTGATGTGGTTGCGCACGGTCCCCTCGCTCATGCAGAGCTCATCGGCCACCTGGGCGTTATCCAACCCTTCGGCCACCGCACGCACCACCTCACGCTCGCGTTCGGAGAGCCCTGTCAGCGCCGACTCGTCGCGCGGTACCTCCGCCTCCCTCACGTTGAGGGAGGTCGCCCGCTCAAGCACCTCGCCCTCGAGCACGCTCTGCCCCGCCATCACCGCCCGAAGCGCTGGGGCGATCGTGGAGACATCCTGCTTGATGAGATAGCCCTTGGCACCCAGGCGCAGAGCACGCACGATGTAGTCATCATCCGAGAAGGTCGTGAGGAAGACGATGCGCGCCTGCGGGTCGGACGCGAGGATCGCCTCGGCCGCCTCGAGCCCTCCCATCCCCTTCATCTGTATGTCCATGAGGACCACGTCCGGAGACGCGTCACCGAAGAGCCTGACGGCATCGGTCCCGTCCGTTCCCGTACCCGAGACCTCGATGTCGTTCGAGGCGGACAGGATCGTATCCAGCGACTGCACAACAAACGGATCGTCGTCCACGATGATGACCTTCATGCGTTCCTCCTTGGGATGCTCGCGAACACCGTGAACCCGTGATCGTCGCCGCTCCTTCGTGACACACGGAACGTTCCCGCGAGCGCCTCGATGCGTTCCTGCATGGAGCGAAGCCCCATCCCATGCGCGGCCAGCCTGTCCAGGAGCGTATCTTGATCGACGTCGGAGAGCGTCGAGACGTCACCGTCGTCGGACACCACGAGCTGCCAGAGCGCCGGGTATTCGGTGACGCGTACGTGCGCCTGGGTGGCGTGGCCGTGGCGCGCCGCGTTGGTGAGCGCCTCCTTGCAGACGGCCGTGAAACAGGCCGCGACCTCGGCTGGCACGGCATCGTCCGCGGTGATCTCCACCACGGTGTCATCTACGCTGCTGTTCCGAGCAAGTTGGTTGAGCTTCGTGGCGAGGTCGATGGATTCGTCGCGCAGGGCATGAACGCTGTCGCGCACGCTGTCCAGAGCCTCATGGACGGTTGCTCCCACCTGGGAGAACTCATCAGCAATCACAGGCTCCTGTGCATGGATCACCTGGAACGCCTCCGCCTGGAGCGCGGCTCGCGTGAGGAGATGACCCACGTTGTCGTGGATGTCGCGGGCGATGCGTGCCCGCTCCATGAGGGCTGCGCCATGGATTATCTCGTCAGACGCCTGGACGAGTTCCTGGTTCTTGGTGTCGAGCTGGATGATCTTCTCCTGGAGTGAGTCGCGAAGCACGTGGAGCTCGCCGTCCTGGACGAGCGTCGTTTTCGTCCTCCTCGAGAGGAGGGTCGCCGCCAGGCAGGCGAGTCCGATTCCGACTATGAGGGACGTCCCCGCCGAGCCCGGTGTCCTAGCTGCGACCGCGAGTGGGATGACCCAGGCGAGGCGTATCGCCCAGAGGGCGGTCAGCGGCATGTCGCCCCTCTCGTCCCCCGTGGTCGCAAGGTCGTACGCCGCGACCGGTAGCGTCGCGCAGCCCACGTCCGGCAGTGCGAACGCGATTACCAGGAGCGCGGCCGGCCCCAGGAAGCGCGCCGTACCCCGCACATACTCGAAGGACGCACCCGAGGTGACGGCTACCAGCAGGCAGACGACGCCGGCGACATCCATCGGACGCACAGTCCAGAGGATGGAGCAGCAGATGATGGCGATCAGGCCCTTGTCGGCAAGTCTTCTCATAGGTCCATGGTAGCGGTGGACGAGCGTGACAATCGTCATGACGTCAGAGGCGGAATCGTGACGCCGCTCACTTCTCCCGGGGACGAATCCGGCCCAGGATGGTCATGACATCCAAGAAGGGAGTTCCATGGACACGGACAACGCACCCCAGCCAGCCCCGACAAGCGATGTGGTGGCCGTCGATGGCCTGGTGAAACGCTACGGCGATCTCGTCGCTCTGGACCATCTCTCGCTGCATATTCGCGCAGGCGAGGTCTTTGGCCTGCTGGGTCCCAACGGCTCCGGCAAGACCACGGCCATCAACTGCATCCTGTCGCTGCTCTCCTACGACCGCGGAGACATCCGACTCTTCGGCGAACCCATGGAACCCACCCGCTATGACCTCAAGCGTAGGATCGGCGTGGTGCCCCAGGAGGTCGCCGTGTTCGACGAGCTCACGGTACGCGAGAACGTCGACGCGTTCTGCGCCCTCTACGTGGATGACAGGAGTCGACGCCGCGAGCTCGTGGACGAGGCCATCGAGTTCGTGGGTCTGGGCGACTTCGTCAAGTTCCGTCCGAAGAAGCTCTCGGGAGGCCTGCGACGTCGTCTCAATATCGCCTGCGGCATCGCCCACAAGCCCGAGCTCATCTTCCTCGACGAGCCCACCGTGGCCGTGGACCCGCAGAGCCGGAACTCCATCCTGGACGGCATCTCCCGTCTCAACCACGAGGGCGCGACCGTGGTCTACACCAGCCACTACATGGAGGAGGTCGAGCAGATCTGCTCGCGCATCCTCATCATGGACGCGGGACACGAGGTGGCGCAGGGTACCAACGATGAGCTCAAGGCGATGATCGGTACGGGCGAGCACATCCGAATCGAGACCGCGCCCCTGGAAGAGGACACGTTGGAGGCCATCCGCCGCGTCGAGCACGTGCGCCACGCCATCTACGAGGCGGGCGAGCTTGCCTGCGAGTGCTCCACGGGTGCCCACAACCTCGCTGACGTGTTGGGCATCCTCAGTGGGGCGGGCGTCTCCTATGGCCGCGTGTACTCAGAGCCGCCCACCCTGAACGACGTCTTCCTCGAGATCACAGGCAAAGAGCTCCGCGACGAGCACGTGGGCTAGGGGATGACGTCGATGCTATCCACCTTCAAGACCACGGTACTCTCGCTCGTCCGCGACCACGCCCTGCTGGTCTGGACGCTCCTGTTCCCCATCATCATGTCGATGGTCTTCGGCCTCATGTTCTCCAGTCTGCAGGAGCAGGACAGCTACGCCTTCGATACCGTCCACCTAGGGATCATTCGCGACATCGACTTCGATGCGGCTCCGGGCCTGGACCAGATGCTCGATGCCGTCTCGGCTGAGGATGCCCAGACGCGTTACTTCGAGCTCACGGACTGCGCGGACGTGGACGAGGCGACGAGGCTCACCAATGATGGCACCATCGACGGCTACCTCACCGTCTCGAGCGACGGCACGCCCGAGCTCCATCTCGCCACGCGCATGAACGGCACCTACGCCGCCTCGATTTCGAAGGCGGTCATGGACTCCTACGTGCGCACGGCCGCCGAGTACAAGGAGGCGATCTCCCAGAGGCCCGAGCTTGCGGCGGACCCTCAGGCGCTCGCGGTCTTCTCGACGTCCGCCGTCTCGACGACGCAGCTCTCGGTCACCCGAACGGCACCTCAGTCATCCATGCGCTACTACTACGCCCTTCTGGGTATGGCCGCTGGCATGGCGGCCATGATCGCTGCGGAGGCCGTCCGGCGTTGCCAGGCGACGACCTCGCCCGTGGGGGCCCGGCGCGTCATGGGGGGGATCCCGCGCTGGAAGGTGCTCGTGGCCACCATGGGTGCGAGCTGGGCGTGCTCCATGGCATGCCTCGTTGTGGCCTTCTGCTTCATGCGGTTCGTGATAGGGGTCGACTTCGGGGGCCGCGAGGGGTGGTGCCTCGTGGCACTGGTGCTGTCAGCTGCGATGGCGACCTGCGTGGGAGCCTTCCTCGGCACGTTCGTGCGCCTGCATGCGGGCATCATCAGCGGCCTCACCTGCCTCCTGTCGATATTCTCGGGGCTCTACGGACCAGGGGTCCAGACACTCTCGGACACGGTGGCCCGCACCTTCCCATGGCTCTCGGCCATGAACCCCCTATGGCAGATCTCCCATGCGTTCTTCTCGCTTCTCTACTACGACTCGCTCCGGCCGTTCGCGGCGAGCTGTCTGGGTCTCGTGGCGATCTCCGTGCCGTTCCTGGTACTTGCCGTCATCCGCATGAGGAGGCAGCGCTATGAGCACCTTTAGGACCGCGATCCGCGTCCTCTCGAGACACTGGGCCTACATTCTCATCTACCTGGTGATGCTCTCCTTCATGGGGAGCCTCATCGCGGTGGGCAACGTGGAGGAGGGCGGAAGTACTGTAGGTGGGTCGACTCCCACGGTGGCCGTGATCGATCGCGACGGCAGCGACGTCTCGCGTGGCATCTCGGCGTTCGTGGAAGGTCAGGGCGACGTGGTCCGGATCGATGACACCGATGCCGCGATCCAAGATGCCACGGCCACCGACATGGCCCAGTACATCCTCGTGATCCCAGCCGGCTACGGCGATGACCTCATGGCGGCGGCCGCATCGGGTATGGACGCACCGGCCCTCGAGACCGTCGTGAGCTACCAGAGTGCGGCGGGATCGCTCATGGACGTCTCGGTGAAGGAGTACCTCCAAGCCGCATATGGGTTCGCCTCGACCGTGTCCGACGACCAGGGGGAGGTGGTTCGCCTGGCGGGCGACGCGATGTCGGCGACGAGCACGTTGAGCTCCGTCGCCCAGGACGCCACGCCCGTTTCTTCCCGCTTCATCATCTATGCCGCCTTCTCGACCTACCCCCTCTTCGCGGCCATCACGGTCTCGATCGCCGTCCTCATGAAGGTGATGAACGACCGAGACAAGCGGCAGCGCATGCTCGCGGCTCCCACCCGTGCGAGCGCGCGCGGAGTCGGGATGTTCGGCGCCTGCTGTGTGGTGGGACTCGTCTCATGGGTATGGATCTGTCTGCTGGGCCTGGTGCTCTTCGGTCAGGGGGCACTGCGGACGTCTGGGGTGCAGGTGGCACTCATCTGCCTGTCGCTTCTCGCCTATGCCGCCGTTGCGGTGGCCATAGGCTTCCTCCTGGGACAGCTCGGCATCAGCGAGAACGCGGCCAACGCGGTCGCGAACATCGGCGGCATGCTCATGGGCGTCCTGGG
This sequence comes from Atopobiaceae bacterium, assembly GCA_022655215.1. Classification (GTDB taxonomy): domain Bacteria; phylum Actinomycetota; class Coriobacteriia; order Coriobacteriales; family Atopobiaceae; genus JALCUE01. The sequence continues at coordinate 166,232 of JALCUE010000001.1, forward strand.
AGGGGCCTGGATCCCGCTCGACCTCCTGCCCGACGCCATCGTCACATTGGCTCACTTCCTGCCTAGCTACTGGTCGATCACTGCGGTCAATGACGCTGCGGGGATGTCGATGGTGAGCGGCACCGCGGTGGCGGGCGTGCTGGGCGAGATCGGCGTGGCGGCGCTCTTCGCGGTCGCGACGTTTGCCGTGGCCCTCGCGGTGGGGCGCGCCCGTATGCGGGAGGCCTCGTAGCGACCGATGGGCAGGGCGTGGTCCTGCGACCTTCCTTCCGTGTCGTATGGTGGACGCGGGAATCGATGCAGGAGGGGGGGACGCATTAACAACTAGGTCCCGGGTCCTGGCCGCAGGCTTCGGCCTCAGGCTGGGACCCGAGGCCCGGTCTCCGCCGGGCCGCCCTCGTCCGATGAACGACAAAGTGGGGGATGAGGCCGTCCGGCCCCTACGCGAAAGACCGTCATCCCACGGTCCCTCGTTCATCGGACGCATCCCCGCGCGCCTCCATCCCTCCCATGGTCGGCGTGTCCTCGGACGCGAACGGTCGACCGGACGATCCCACTTGCGGACGTCCGGTCTTGGGTTATCATGTCCTCGAGGGTATAACCTAAACATACCAAGTTATACCAAGACGAAGCACAACCGGAGCAGTGAAACGTGGCAGACAAGATGACACCCGTCGTCGCGAAGGTGCTTCCTTCCGAGAAGGAACGCTTCTACGACGCCACCTCGCGGATCGGCACCACACCCTCCAATGCCATCCGCATGTTCATCTCGGCGTTCAATCGCGCGGGCACCTTCCCGTTCGAGATGACCGCGCCGGGGGAGGACGAGGGCCCACGGCTTCCCTAGGTCCTTGGATGGACCGGCTAGACGGCTCGGCCTCGTCCGTCGCCTGACGCCTTCGACGACAGCTTGATGAACGCCGAGCCCACCAAGGCCGACGTCACCGAGCCGGCCAGGATCGCGCACTTCGCGGCGAGGATCTCGTTCGGGTCCGTGAAGGCCAAACCTGATATGAGGATCGACATCGTGAACCCCATGCCGCCCATGAGGCCCACTCCGACCACCTGACGCCAGTCCATGCCGTGCGGCAGGCGGGCGAAGCCCACCGCCACCAGCAGGGCGACCATGCCTATGATGCCCAGTGGTTTGCCGAGAAGGGCGCCCAGGTAGACGCCGCGCGTCACCGAGTCGCCCACCAGCGCGCCCAGGTCGACGCCGGCGAGGCACACCTGCGCGTTCACGAAGGCGAACAGCGGCAGGATGACGAAGTTCACCGGCACGGAGATCGCGTTCTCCACGCGCTGGAGCGGCGGGGTCACGTGGTGCATGACACGCTCGACGCGCGCGGCGGAGGCGGTGAAGTCGTGCTGGCCCAGGACGTGCTTCCCCTCGTCATAGGACTCGTCGAGCTCGCCTGCCCTCTCGCCCAGCCAGTCGGTCACGGAGTCGAGGACGAGCTCGCTTCTCACGGGCAGGCAGAAGGCGAGGATGACGCCGGCCAGCGTGGCATGGACGCCGCTGTTGAACATGCAGACCCATAGCACCAGTCCCACCAGCAGGTAGTAACGCGCCTTGTAGACGTGGAGACGGCCGAGAAGGACGAGCGCGCCCACGCAGGCCGCGGATGCGGCGAGCCATACCGGGTCGGGCGACTGACCGTAGAACAGGGCGAGGACCACGATGGCGAGCAGGTCGTCGGCGATGGCCAGGGTCGAGAAGAAGACCTTCGTGGCGGGTGCGACCGCATCCCCCAGGAGGCTCATCACGCCCAGGGCGAAGGCGATGTCGGTCGCCATGGGGACGGCCCATCCGTCCATGTGGGTGCCTCCCATGTTGAGAAGGGCATAGATGATGCACGGTCCCATGACACCGCCCACGGCCGCCAGGATGGGAAGCGCCGCCTGTCGTGGCTGGCGCAGCTGCCCCACGGTCATCTCGTACTTGAGCTCTATTCCCACGAGCAGGAAGAAGATGGCCATGAGGAAGTCGTTCACGAACCCCTCCACGGTCAGGCTCGCCGAGAAGGACCCGACGCCCAGCGTGAGCGGGGTCTGGAGGAAGGAGCTCACGGCTCCGTAGGCAGGCGAGTTCGCCACGATGATCGCGGCCACGGCGGCCACCACCATGACGCCCGCGGCTATCGTGCCGTCGGAGGTGACCTTCTCGCGAAGGCCGCGCCTCTCGAGCCTCCTGGCCACCGCGGGGATGGCGATCACGGGCGTCCCCGTGAGCCCGGCCACCGCGATGCCGTCCGTCTCTCGTCCAATCTCCGTCGTCATGGCCATGATGGACCTGCCTTCCTCCCGGTCGATGAGACCATCCTAGTTCGCGGTCGTCATGGTCTGGTTTAGGCTCGCTTTCGTCCCCCTTTCGGTTCGCTTTCGTCTTCGTTAACTCATCTTTCGAGCGTGTTACGGGTTTTTCGTCTCTGTTAACAACGGTTCCAAAGGCCTCCCGCGACTCAGACTCGAAACCTTCCCCTCGCAAGGTGCTTCCAGACGGGCAAGGCCCGCGCCTCGGACCCGACGTCTCGATCCGAGACACGGCATGCCCACACGAAGAGAGAAGAGAGGGGAGACCATATGTACGATTCCGCTGACGTCACCTGGACGCTCGTCGCGGCGTTCCTGGTGTTCTTCATGCAGGCGGGCTTCGCGCTGTGCGAGGCGGGCCTCACGCGAGCCAAGAACACGGGCAACATCCTGATGAAGAACCTCATGGACTTCTGCATCGGCACGCCCTGCTACTGGCTCATAGGCTTCGGCCTCATGTTCGGCGGCACGGGTGCGCTCATCGGCAGCATCGACCCGTTCATCCAGGGCAGCTACGACTTCGGGACGCTGCCGGTGTGGGTCTACGCCATCTTCCAGACGGTCTTCTGCGCCACCGCGGCCACCATCGTCTCCGGGTCCATGGCGGAGCGCACGAACTTCAAGGCCTACCTGTGCTACTCGGCCGCCATCAGCCTCATCGTCTATCCCATATCAGGACACTGGATCTGGGGTGGAGGCTGGCTCCAGCAGATGGGCTTCCACGACTTCGCAGGCTCCACGGCCGTGCACTTCGTGGGCGGCACCACGGCGCTCCTGGGCGCGAAGCTCCTGGGTCCGCGCATCGGCAAGTATGACGAGAAGGGCGAGCCGCGCGCCATCCCCGGCCACTCCATGACGGCCATGGCGCTGGGCGTGTTCATCCTCTGGTTCTGCTGGTTCGGCTTCAACGGCGGCTCGACCGTCTCCATGACCGGTGATGACGTCATGACCAAGGCCGGCCTGATCTGCTTCAACACCAACATGTCGGCCGCCCTCGCCGTGTGCGCGGCGCTGCTGCTCACCTGGGTCCGCTACGGAAAGCCCGACGTGTCCCTCACGTTCAACGCCGCGCTCGCCGGCCTCGTGGCCATCACCGCCGGCTGCGACGTGGTCGACCCGTTCGGTGCCGCCGCGATCGGCATCATCGCGGGCATCCTCTGCACCCTGTCCGTGGAGTTCTTCGACCGTGTGGCCAAGATCGACGACCCCGTGGGCGCCATCTCGGTCCACTGCGTGAACGGCGCGTTCGGCACGCTCGCCGTGGGTCTGTTCGCTACGGACGGTGGCCTGTTCTACGGCGGTGGCCTCGCCAAGCTCGGCTGCCAGGCGTTGGGCCTGGTCAGCGTCATGGCATACGTGCTGGTGGTCATGTTCGTCGTGTTCAAGGTGATCGACAAGACCATCGGACTGCGCGTTCCCGAGCAGGTCGAGATCGAGGGCCTCGACATCCACGAGCATGGCCTTGCGAGCGCCTACTCGGGCTTCTCCATCTCAGATGCCACCTACGCTGACATGGACGTGAACGAGAACTGCGACCTGGGCGAGTCGGACATCGACGTCGCGAGCGAGGCCAAGGTGGCCGCCGCCGTCCCCGTCGTCCGCCAGAGCCCCGACGTCGCCGCGGCGTTGGCGGTGGGCATGCCCAGCGGGATCCACCGCGTCACGATCATCGTGCAGCTGGGCAAGTTCGACGCGCTCAAGCGTGCCCTGAACGAGCTCGGGGTGACGGGCATGACCGTGACCCAGGTCATGGGCTGTGGCGTGGAGAAGGGCGCCGGCGAGCGCTATCGTGGCGTCGAGATCGACGCGACGCTGCTTCCCAAGGTGAAGGTCGACGTCGTGGTGGGCAAGGTGCCCGTGGACGACGTCGTGGACACCGCGAAGCGTGTCCTCTACACCGGCCACATCGGCGACGGCAAGATCTTCGTCTACGACGTCGACCGAGTCGTCAAGGTGAGGACGGGCGAGGAGGGCGTCGCCGCGCTCCAGGACGTGGAGTAGACGACACGCGACACCAGTCGCAGGTCACATGAGACGGCGCGGTCCCGTGAGGGGTCGCGCCGTCATCCTTCTAGGCCGGGTATGGATTTCGAGGATGAAGGCATGCGGAAGGGAACCCCGCGGATGGGAACCCCGCGGCCCGCTCAGTCCTTGGCGAGGCCGCCGAAGAGGGCGGTCACGATCGAGACGACGATGGCGCCCAGGATCGCGGAGCCGAACGTGTCGATGGTGATGCCGGCCTGGAAGAGGTTGCGCGCGAACCAGCTGGCGAGCTCCAGCGCGCATGCGTTTATCACCAGGCTGAAAAGACCCAGCGTGAGGCAGGTGATGGGCAGACTCAGCACCTTCATGAGAGGCTTCAGGGTCATGTTGATGAGGGCGAGCGTGAGCGCGGTGAAGATGGGGGCGGCATACTGGCCACCCACGATGTCGATGCCCGGGACGAGCCAGATCGCGGCGGCGACCGCGAGGAAGATGACGAACCATCTGCCTATGAACCTCAACATGTGAACCCCGATCGGGACGGATTGACGTGTGACGCGCGAAGCGCGGGAGATACGTATGGGCAGTATACCCATGGCGTGGACGCGGACCTCGCCACCCCTCGACCGCGCTTCCACTTTAATAGGGTAAAGTAGCAGGTGACGACAACGCCCACGGCCGCGACGACATCGGCCGGGGACACTTCATCTGGAGGCGGCATGACGCACGACGAGATCATGGGCACGGACGAGACGGGCAGGCTGCTCGAGGCCCTCTGCGTCCTGGACACGCCTGCGGAGGCGCGCGCCCTCATGCTCGACCTCTGCACGCCGAAGGAGATCGAGGACTTCGCCCAGCGCCTCGAGGTCGCGCGCCTGCTCGACGCCGGTGAGTCATATCTCGAGGTCCAAGAGGCGACGGGTGCGAGCTCGACCACCGTGAGCAGGGTGTCCAAATGCCTGAACGGGCCCGAGGGCGGCTATCGCATCGTGCTCGACCGCATGTCCTCGGCCGACGCGGGCAGGTAGCCTCGGTCCCACGCCCCGCCCTCCTCCCTCGCGCCTCCACATCGGAACGAACGTGTCGGGCGGTGGCGTTACCATTGCATCATCCGAAATCATCAGGCCCGTGCGCTCTCCTCGTGCGGACGTCCATGCGGGAGGAGGGTCATGCCACTCAGGTTGGTCGAGACGTCGGGCGAGCGCCTGACCTGCCGCGCCGTGACGTCTGCGCTGACGGACGCGCTGGATGTCGGCGGCGAGGCGACGCTCCTGGTGCCGTCCCGCCCGATCGCGCTGCGCGCCGAGCTCGAGCTCTCGGCCGACCCGATCCTCTCCATGGGCGTCACCGTGGACGTCCCCGGCTCATGGGCGATCGACCGAGCTCGCCTGTACGGGCCCGATGCCACGATCGTGACCGATGCGCAGCGCTCCATCCTCATGGACACCCTCCTCGCGGATACGCCCGATGCCGAGCACGGCGGTCTGGACCATGGCCCGGGCACCCTTCGGCTCCTCTGCCGTCTCGCCAAGGGATACCTCCCCTGGGTGACACCGCCCCTCGCGGCGTCGGTCCCCGATGGGCTCACCTCCGCCCAGGCCCAGGTCATCTCCCTCGTTCGTCGCTATGCTGACGAGCTCGGGAGCCGAGGTCTTGCCGAGCCCTGCTCACGTGCGGCCGGGCTTCCCTTGGCGCTTGCCGCCTCCCGTCCCCTGCCGCCCGCCGTCGTCCTCGCGGGCTTCTCGTCCATGACGAAGGCCGTCCGCGACCTCGTCGTCTCGGTGGCCATGGCGGGATCCGCCGAGGTCGTCATCCAGGCCGGCGTCGGTCCGGCCTGGCACCAGGCCGCCTCGCTCGTGGCGACCCTCACGTCGGAGGCGCGTGCTGCCGGCGTGGACGTGACGGTCGAGCGTGCGGGTGAGCGGACCTCCGCCGCGGCCACGGTTCGCGTGCCCGAACTCGAGTCCCTTCGCTCGTCGATCTTCCGCGCGGGCGAGGAGGGCGTCGCCCCGCTGGTCCCTGCCGGGGCCGTTTCCCTCATCGAGGCCGCCGGGCCCTCCGCGGAGGCCTCGGCCGTGGCCGAGAGGGTCCGTACCCTCCTGTCCTCAGGCGCCGGGCATGTCGTGGTGATGGTGCCGGACGTGCGAGCCGCATGGCGCGACCTCGGCCCCAAGCTCTCGGACGAGGCCGAGGTACGCGCGCGCGTCAGCGTCCCCGTGAGTTCCTCGGCCGCGGCGACGTTCCTGGACTTCGCCGACGTCGTGGCACATCTCCAGGAGCTGGACGGGTCATGGCCGGCTCCCGTGGACGGACCCGGAGGCCCCGTCCCCCGTCTTGGTGACATGGGCTGGTGGCCGCCTCGCGCGATCGTCGACTTCCTGCTCTCATCCGTGTCGGGGGTGCCTGCCGAGACCGCCTGGGCCCTCGATGCCCAGTGGCGGGGGGACCGCCTCCTCACGCCTCACATGGTGCTCGATGTGCTTCGGAAGCCCAGCAGGACTTCGAGGGCCGTGGCCGAGGCCACGTCCGACCTGCTCAGGGGCCGTATCGGCTCCGCCACCAGGCGTCTCACGAACGGCATGGCCGATGGCGAGGGGACCGCGGAGGCGGCTTGCGCCCTCGGATCCGTCTTCGACGCGGCCGATGCCCTCCGCACGCTCGGAATCTCGAGTCCCGACGTCCCGCTCGCGACGCTCGTCGCACTCGTGCGGTCCGCCGTGGCCTCGGCGTCCGTCTCCTCCCGCGTCGCGATCGGGGAGGGGGGAGCGGGCCTGGTGGAGCTCGTGAGCCCCATGGACGTCATCTCGATGGCCCCGGTCTGCGCCGATGCGCTCGTCTGCTGCTCGCTCACCACCGCTTCGTGCCCCGTCTCCCCGCATGACGACGCCCTCACGTCCCTGCTCGACGCCCTCGGCCTCGAGCCGGTGCCGTCCTCTCTCGACGAGGCCCGCGCCTCCTTCATGGCGGCGGTGTCGGTCCCCACGTCCTCCCTCGTCCTCTCGCGGCCCACGAACGACGCGGACTCCGAGCCCACCTACCCGTCGGTGATGCTGTCCGAGGTCCTCGCGGCCTATGGCCTTCCCGCCGACGGCTCCGCCCCCGAGCCGGGGACCCCCGCCCTTCCCGTGAGCAGGAGGGGAGAGGACGTCATCTGCGAGAACCTCTCCACCAAGGGCACCCTCCCGCCGTCCTCGGGCACGGAGACGTCGTCGCCTGCGGGCGTGCTCACGGGGGCGAGCCGTCGTTACGTGGTGGTCCCGAGGAACGGCGAGGCCGAGCTCCCCGAGGGGAGGCCGTCCCTTTCCGCCTCCCAGATAGAGAGCTACCTCGAGTGTCCCTACAAGTGGTTCACGCTCCGCCGCCTCAGGCTCCAGGACTGCGACGCGGGCTTCTCGGCCATGGAGACGGGCACCTTCGCCCATCGTGTGCTCGAGGTGACGCATGCGAGGCTCCTCGCCGAGGCGGTCCGCGCGCGCGAGGGGTCTTCGTTCACCGACGCCCAGGTCGCCGAGATCGTCGCCGGCGACCCGGTGGGCCGGCTTCCGGGCTCGAGGGTCACGCCCGACGACCTCGCCCATGCGCGCGAGCTCCTGACGGCCGAGTTCTCCGAGCACCTGAGCCATCAGTACCGCAAAGGCCACAAGCCCTCCGACCAGGCCCTGGTTCCCCACAGCAACACGGAGGGCTACCTCCTGGAGCGGCTCGCGGGTGACCTCGCGAGCGAGCTCGACTACGAGACGGGCGTCCTCGCCGGCTTCGAGCCTCGCTTCTTCGAGCTCCGCTTCGGCGGCAGGTCGGGCGCGCGGGTGACGTATGCCGGTGCGGACTTCGTGGGCAGCATCGACCGCGTGGACGTGGACGGTCACGGTCGCGCGGTCGTTGTCGACTACAAGCACAAGTCGCCGGGGGCGTTCGTGCCGGAGTACTCCCTCTGGCCGGGCGAGTGCGATGCCTTCGCGCTCCCGCGTCGCGTGCAGACGCTCGTCTACGCCTCCGTGGCGAGGGCGACGCTGCCCGGCCTCAAGGTGGTGGGTGCGGTGTACCTGTCCACCAAGGGTGACCACGCGCTTGCCGGGGCGGTCGACCGGGATGCGCTCGACCAGGTGTTCCCCGCGAGCCTCAGCGACAAGGCGCGCGAGCGCATGTGCGTCCAGTCGTGCGCCGCGACACCCACCTTCGACTCCCTGCTCGACCAGGCCGAGCAGGCCATGGCCTCCGCCGTGCGCCACATGATGGCGGGGGACATCCCCGCGCGGCCCGTCGACGCCCATGCCTGCGAATGGTGCCCCGTGCTGCGGTGCGAGAGGAGGCTCTCATGATCGACCTCGACGGTCTGCGCCCCGAGCAGCGCGACATCGTGACGACCCTCGACGAGCCGCTCTTCGTGGCCGCGGGCGCCGGCTCGGGCAAGACGTTCACCCTCACGCGTCGCATCGCCTGGGCGCTCACGCCGGGCTCCGGCACGGACGGCTCGCCCTTCATCGACTCGCTCGACCAGGTGCTCGTCATCACGTTCACCTCCGCCGCCGCCCTCGAGATCAAGGAGCGGGTCCGCTCCACGCTGCGCGAGTCCGGGATGGCGGAGGCGGCCCTCGGGGTCGACTCCGCATGGATCTCGACCATCCACGGGATGTGTTCGAGGATCCTGCACGAGAACGCCCTCGAGCTGGGACTCGACCCCGACTTCCAGGTGGCGCGCCCGGTGGACTGCGAGCTCATGCGGGAGGAGGCGGTCGAGGCGGTGTTCGGCTCCGTGCGCGACGACCCCGCCTATGCCGGCCTCCTCTCGACCTACCCGGCGCGTGGTGGCAGGTTCGGTGCGGGTGACGCGCCGGGCAGCGTCTTCGGCATGGTGTCGCGTGTCTGTGACCTCGCCGCGGCGGCGCCCGACGGCTTCGACTCGCTCTCGTGGCCGGGTGCCGCGGCCGACCCCGTCTCCGAGCTCAGAGGTCTTCTCACCTGCTACCAGGCCCTTGCGGCGAACCAGGTCAAGGACGAGTGCGAGAACGCGAGGATGGCGTCGGCCGTCGAGGCGCTCGAGGGCTTCCTGCGCACGCCGGCCTCGTCCGACGTCTCGTCCGCCTACGAGCTCGTCCGCGACCGCGTGGGCGACCCCAATGGCGGCAAGTGGCGGGCCAAGGCCGTCCACCAACTCTTCGTCGAGGCGCGTGCCGCCCGAGACAAGGCTCTCTGCGAGCTCGCCCTCGGGCGTGCTTCCGAGTTCGCGCCCCAGATCGTCGACCTCGCCCACCAGGTGAGCGAGCGCTACTCCGCCGCCAAGCGTGCAGCGGCCATGCTGGACAACGACGACCTCCTCCGCCGCGGGCTTGATGCCGTGAGGGAGCATCCTGACGTGGCCGCGGCCTACTCCGACAGGTTCAGGCTCGTCATGGTCGATGAGTTCCAGGACACGAGCGCCCAGCAGGTCGAGCTGGTGAGGCTCCTCTCGGGAGGGGCGAGACGCCTGGCCACCGTGGGCGACGCGCAGCAGTCCATCTACCGCTTCCGTGGTGCGGACGTCTCGGTGTTCCGTCGCCGCGAGGCGGACTCCAGGTCCGGCGACGGTCGTCTCGCCCGCCTCACGATGAACTTCCGCAGCCATGATGACGTGCTGCGTTTCGTGGCGGACGTCTGCGGCGGCGTCGACGCGGATGGGTGTCCGCTGCTCGATGGCTTCATGGACCTCGACGCGTGTCCCACACGCAAGGACCTCTACCAGGCACGCTCGCTGCCTCGCGTCGCCGTCGAGGTGGCGAGCTCCACGAAGGTGAAGGTGGCGGGAGGACCCGCCGCGGCTCCCTCCGCCGACGTGAGGAGGGCCCTTCTGGCCGATCAGGTCGCGAACCGTCTCGCGGGCTACGCCGCGGCCGGCCAGCACGCGAGTGACATGGCGCTCCTCCTCGGATCGATGTCCCATGCCGGCCTCTACGTCGACGCGCTGCGCGCACATGGCCTCGACTGCGTCGTGACGGGCGGGTCGACCTTCTCGTCCGCACCGGAGACGCAGGTCATGGCCGCCCTTCTCCACGTCCTCGCCAATCCCCACGACACCAAGACGGGTCTCTACCCCGTCCTGGGAAGCGACATGTTCGCGCTCGACGCCGATGACCTCTGCGCCCTCGCCACCTGCACCCAGGACGTGATCGACGCGCCCACCAAGCGTGGGATCGACCGAGGACTCTTCGACATGACGTTCCGCGACGACGTCCGCCCCTCGAGGCGGCTGCGCCTGGCACACGACGTGCTCGTCTCCGCATGGGGCCGCATGGGCTCCATGCCCGTGGCCGACGTCATGCTCGACGTCCTGCGCGAGAGCGGCTGGCTGGCGCGTCTGGAGGGCGACGGCGTGGAGGGACGTGCCGTGGCCGCCAACCTCCTCGCCTGCGTGCGCTACGTGCGCGAGCTCACGGAGGACGTCGACTTCGGTCCCGTCCGCGCCGCCTGGGAGTTCGACCACTGGCTCGAGGCGACCAAGGTCGGTCCCGCCTCCCTCGTGGGGGGTGGCTTCGACGCCGTTCGCGTGATGACGGTCCATGCCTCGAAGGGGCTGGAGTTCCCCGTGGTGGCGGTCGCCGAGACGTGCGACAGGCCCAAGGACGACTCGTCGCTCCCACTCGTCTCGGCCGTCGTGGGTGACGAGACGTGCCTTTCCCTCAAGACCCCGGACGTGAAGGCGGCCGAGGGTGAGGGCGATCCCTCGGAGACGCCCTCGAGCTCGGCCACGCTGCTCGACTGGCGTCGTCATCTCGAGTGCATGGAGCGGACCGGCGCGGCCGCCGAGAGGGGTCGACTGCTCTACGTGGCGCTCACCCGCGCCCGCGAGGCCGTGGTGCTCGCGCTCGACGCCCCCCTTGACGCGAAGGGAACCGCTCCGTCCGACTCCCTCTCCACCCGGGTCCTCGCGGCGCTCTCCGGTCATGGCGGGCCCGCGTGGGAGGGAACGCTGCCCGCCGTGGGCGAGGCCACGTTCGGCTACGGTGGCTCGGCCCCGGCGGCGATCCGTCGTGTGGACGTGTGCTTCGCGGACTCGAGGGACCAGGTCACGATCGATGCCGCAGGCTCGCTGCCGACACTCGAGGGGACGCGAGCCGTCTCCTGTCTCGCTGCGACCGATCCCGCCGATGTCCGTCCCTCCACCTTCGCCCTGTTCGAGGGTGAGGACGTGGGGATGCCCGCCACGCATGGCTGGTCCGCTCATGAGGGCGTGTACAGCTATTCCTCCGCCCATGCCGCCATGGTGCGCGACCTGGGCCCGGAGGCGGTGGAGGGCGCGGCGTGTCCCGATGGGGCCACGTCACCCGATGACGTGGGGTGCGGTCCTGCCGTCGAGCACGCCGTGGGTCCCGCCGATGATGCCGCCGCCGACACAGACGCCTCCACCATGGCAGATGGCGACAAGGCCACGAACCTGGGCTCGGCCTTCCATGAGCTCGCCCAGCTCATGATCGAGACCGGGAAGTTCCCGGATGTCAGCCGGGTGGATGCCGTGGCCCGTGCCTGGCACGTCTCGCGCCGCCAGAGGACGCGTCTCGACGAGGCCCTCGCGCGCTGGCGGGACTCGTCCGTGCGACGCGAGCTGCTCTCCCACGGACTCGTCCGTGCCGAGGTCCCCTTCTTCCGCGAGGTGGACACCGCATATGGCCGCTGGTGCGAGGGCGCGATGGACGCGCTCGGCACGGACCCCGCGTCGCCGGACGACGCGACGGCACGCGCGGCCCTCGTCGTGGACTACAAGACCGGCGACGCCGACAAGGGCATGGACGAGCTCAGGGCCTCCCATGCCATGCAGGCGAGGTTCTACGCGGGGATCCTGCTCGGATTGGGATTCACTCACGTCGACTGCGCCTTCGTGTGCGTGGAGCGCGACGACGGCCATGGCGAGCCCGTGGTGGTGCGCTACGCGTTCGATGCCGAGGAGGACCTCAACGCCGAGTGAGGCGCCTGCGGCATGGCGCGCGGCCTAGGCCTGCCTCCAGCGCAGGCTCCTCACGAGCCCGCAGGCCAGCCCGCCGATCGGCCAGGCCACCCAGAACCATGGCTGGGCGTGGAAGGCCGGCACGAACAGCAGGAGGAGTCCCACGATCGTGGCCACGCCCATGATCGACCCGTAGATGCCGTTCTCCCTGCGGGAGGTCCGCGCGCGCTCCTGCAGCGACGGGTCGCCGAGCTGGTCTACCTCGCGATCGCTGAGCTCGCCCAGCGCGTCGTCGTTGTACCGTTCGACGTCCGTGCGGGACGAGAGGAGCGGTCCCCTCACCAGGAGGAAGACCCCGGGGGCCAGGATGGCCATGATCGCGAACCCGCACAGGTTGTCATTGGAGGAGAGCAGGACACCGCTCATGACCGCGACCATGACGATCGCGATGCCGCCGACGAGGTCGTGCGACAGCGAACGCCTTGCCGCGTCCTTGTCCTCGGTGGTGTAGAAGTCCTCCACGTAGGGGTGTGCCTTCTCGAAGGACGTGCGCTCGAGTGACGAGGGGATGATGAACGCGAGCCCCACGGCCACGCCGCCGAGGACTCCCATGACGGAGTACGTGTCCGGGTCGGCGCCGGGGATGGTGCAGACGCCCGAGAGGAGACAGGCGAGGGCCGCTCCCAGCAGGATGATGGCGACGCCCAGAGCCATTTTCCAGGCGAAGCGGCGCATCGCCTCGTCATAGCCGGTGACGTCGGTGGCGGGTCCGGAGGGGATGGCGGAGCTGGTCTCGTCCGGACGGCCGGTGAGGTCACCCGAGACGAGGTCGTCGAGGGTGCAGTCGAACAGGTCGCATATCTTGAGGAGCTTGTCCATCTCCGGATAGCTCCTCTCGGCCTCCCACTTGGATACCGACTGACGACTCACGCCGAGCAGCATGGCGAGCTGCTCCTGTGTCATGTTCCGCGTCGCGCGGAGGTGCTGGAGGTTGTCCCTGAAGCTCATGTGGTGCCTCTCTCATAGTGGTTGCTCGCGGGCGGGGGGGCGAGCCCTCCGCGTCCCGACGTACAAGGGAAGCATGGGCCGGCCGCCGGGCGCGTTCCACCAACCTGAGGCTTCATTGTAGGTCCACTCATATGCGCCTTGTGGTTGCATCCGCAGGTGGGAGGCTCGCGACCACAGGGCGACGCTCTCACCACTGTCGATGTCGCCCATAGGTGCTTTGCTAGAATCGGGGGAATCTGGCGGATGCCGCGAGGACGGGAGCCACATGGCCGCTGAGAGGACCGATAGGGACGAGGCTGCCGATAAGGACGATGGTGCCCGTCGTCTCGTGCGCGATGCCGCCCGAGGGCCCCTCGGGGCCGGCGACTGGGCCAGGCTCACGGTGGGCATGGTGGCCGTCTCGTTGGTGGCCGGACTGGTGGTGGGCCTCGTCGTCCGCCTCGTCCTCTGGGCCGCGGACCTCGCCACGTCCCTCGTCTGGGATCGTCTCGCTGGCGTGGTCGCGTGTCCCCTCTTCCCGCTCGTGGCCTGCACCGCAGGTGGCGTCCTCATCGGGCTGTGGGTCCGTCATGTGGGAGGGGTCCCCGACTCGCTCGAGGAGGTCCTCGCCAAGGTGAAGGAGACCGGCGGCTATCACGTGTCGAGTCTTCCCCGCTCCCTGGTCTCCTTCGCGCTGCCGCTCGCGTTCGGCGGTGCCGTCGGTCCCGAGGCGGGAGCCTCGGGCCTCATCGCGGCCGGCGTCACGTGGGCCGGCGAGTCCATGCGCAAGGCGGGTCTCAAGGCGGTGCGTCTCACCGAGGTGACCATGCCCGCGGTCTTCTCGGCCGTGTTCGGCACGCCGCTCTTCGGCATAGCCGCGCTCATGGAGGACGCCGACACCGCGGACTTCGAACGCTTCACGTTCGGGCGTTGGGGAAAGGTCGTGCTCTACACGCTCGCGTCGGTGGGCGGCCTGGCAGGTTTCATGCTGGTCACGAAGCTGGTCGGCGGTGGGGGAGGCGGGCTGCCCCACCTCGATGCGGTGGGCGCCGGCCTCCTGGACGGACTCGTCTGGTTCCCGCTCCCCCTCGCGGTGGGCTATCTGTTGGCACAGGTCTCGAGGGCATTCGCCACCATCGCGAGGCGAGCCGCGGATGTCCTGGGTGACAGACCCGTCCTCAAGGCGACCGTCTGCGGGCTCCTGCTCGGCGCCGTCGCGCTCGCGCTTCCCGACGTCCTGTTCTCGGGCGAGGAGGCCACCGGCACCATCGCGGGCACCTGGGTGACGACGGGGGCCGCGACGCTGATCCTCACGGGAGTCGTGAAGCTCGCCTGCACGCAGACGTGCATCTCGTTCGGTTGGATGGGAGGCTCGTTCTTCCCCATGATCTTCTCGGGCGTGTCGGTGGGATACGGACTCGCCGCCCTCACGGGTGCCGATCCCATGCTCATGGTCGCCGTCACCTGCGCGGCCACCGTGGCGGGGGTCACGCGCAAGCCGGTGCTGGCCGTCTCGATCCTCGTGCTGTGCTTCCCGCTGGCCGACCTGCCATGGCTGGCCGTGGCCGCGTTCGTGGCCGGCAAGGTGCCGGCGCTCGTCGGTCGCGAGCCGAAGGATCCCGGCGTCGTGGGGGACGCCGTCGGCAAGGCGAACGGGGTCTAGCGGCGATAGGTCGCGCAGTTGAGCGGCGTCTCGTAGACGTCCACCTGCGAGACCGGAAGTCCCTGCTCGGACATGCGGTCGAAGAACCAGCGCGCGAGGTTCTCGGCGGTGGTGCGGAACGGGAGCATGGTGAGGGTGAACCCCTCGCCTTCCAGACACGTCACGGTCTCGGGCCTGAGCGTGCCCTCCTCCACCAGGAAGGTGTGGTCGAGTCGTGCGGTGAGTCCGCGGAGGGCCGCCTTGAACTCGCCGAAGTCGAGCACCATGTCGCGCTCCGTGCCTGACTCCCCGAGGGAGTCCTGCTCGATGTAGGCGACCACGCGCCAGCGGTGCCCGTGGAGGTTCTCGCACTTCCCGTGGTAGTCGGCCAGGAAGTGGGCGCTGTCGAAGCTGCTCTCGGTCTTGAGCCCGTACATGGCATCCCCTCGTCCGTCGCGTCTGGGGCTGTCGCGTCGGTGCCCCACGAGGCCCATTCTATCGGGCCGGACGACATGCGTCACATGGTCGGCTTCCAGTGGTGTCGGAGCGGAGGAGACGTGGGCCGCGCCCCTTCTGGGTATGATATGCCGCATGTCGAATGCGGTCCTCTCGTCCCCTTGTCCCGAAAGGGGAGCGAGGCGGCTGCGAACGGAGATAAGATGCTGCAGCTCAAGGACATAACGAAGGACTATGCCGTAGGCGACGGGGCGGTCCACGCCCTCAAGGGCGTCTCGGTCGACTTCCGCGACTCCGAGTTCGTGGCCATCCTCGGTCAGTCCGGCTGCGGCAAGACCACGCTGCTCAACATCATGGGCGGCCTCGACACCTACACGTCGGGCGACCTCGTCATCAATGGGCGCTCGACCAAGGACTTCCGCCCCGCCGACTGGGACGCCTACAGGAATCACTCGGTGGGCTTCGTCTTCCAGAGCTACAACCTGATCATGCACCAGAGCGTTCTGTCGAACGTGGAGCTCGCGCTCAAGATATCGGGGGAGTCCAAGGAAGACCGCCGGGCCCGCGCCGTCGCGGCTCTCGAGAAGGTCGGTCTGGGCGACCAGATCCACAAGAAGCCCGGCATGATGAGCGGTGGCCAGATGCAGCGCGTGGCCATCGCGCGCGCCCTCGTGAACGACCCGGAGATCATCCTGGCCGACGAGCCCACCGGTGCCCTCGACTCCACCACCAGCATCCAGATCATGGACCTCTTGAAGGAGGTCGCGCAGGACCGCCTCGTCATCATGGTCACGCACAACCCCGAGCTCGCCGAGGAATATGCCACGCGCGTCGTGAGGCTCAAGGACGGCACGGTCGTCTCCGACACCAATCCCGTCACCGCGGACGAGCTGGAGGCGGCACCGGCCGCCGCCCCCACGAGTCGCGTCCACCTGTCGTTCCTGACGGCGATGGAGCTCTCCGCGAACAACCTCCGCACCAAGAAGGGCCGCACGCTCCTCACCGCCTTCGCGGGCGCCATAGGCATCATCGGCATCGCGCTGATCCTGTCGCTGTCCAACGGCATGAACGCCTACATCAAGCAGATGGAGACGGATACGATGGGCGACTACCCCATCGAGCTGGAGAAGGAGACCATCGACCTCTCGTCCATCCAGGGAAGCGGCTCTGACACGGACGATGGGTCCGACTCCTCCGGTCTCATGGGTGGCTCGACGGACGCCACGACCTCTGATGCGGCCACCGACTCCACGACCGACGCCGCCGCGGACTCTGCGGACTCCTCGGACGGCACGTTCTCCTCGAAGAACATCGTGGCCAAGGCCACCAAGACGGTGAACTCGCTCACGGTGAAGAACAACCTCGGTGCGTTCAAGTCCTACCTCGACTCGCACATCTCCGACCTCGACGGCTCCGTGCGGGCGGTCGAGACGAGCTACGACGTCACGCCGCAGGTGTATCGCACGAAGGACGCCGACTCGGCCGACGACGGCTACGTGCAGGTGAGCCCCTCCGACCTCACCGATGACTCCACCATGAAGACCTGGTCGAGCTCGACCCTGAGCGACATGTACTCCTCCATGGGGATGAACACGTCCACCACGTCCAAGTGGGGCCAGCTCGTCGACGACCAGGGTCTTCGCGAGAGCCAGTACGAGCTCGTCGCCGGAGACTGGCCGTCCGGCTCGGACGAGGTGGCGCTCGTCGTCTCCTCCAAGGACCAGGTCTCCGACTGGGACCTCTACACGCTCGGCCTTCTCGACATCGATGACATGAAGAGCCTCCAGGACAAGGTCGACGCCGGACAGGACTACGACGACCCCGCGCACTCCTTCTCCTACTCGGACGCCCTCGGGCGGGAGTACCGCGTGTTCTCACAGGCCGACTTCTATGACACGTCGGACGAGACGGGCGACACGGGCGAGCCGATCTGGGTGGACAAGTCGGATGACTCCGATTACGTCTCCACGCTCTACGACGAGGACAGGGGCATCACCGTCCACGTGACGTGCGTCCTCAGGGCCAACGACTCGGCCTCCGTCTCGAGCGGGGTCGCCTACACGAGCGGTCTCGTGGACGCCCTCATCGACGAGGCCTCGTCCACCGACGTCGTGACCCAGCAGCTCGCCGACCCTTCCGTGAACGTCCTCACGGGGACCGCGTTCGACACGTCGGACGACTCGTCCTCGACGAGCTCCACCACCACGCAGTCGGCGTTCGTGAGCCAGGGCGCGGCCACGTCCGTGGCCACCACCTCGGTGGGCGACTACCATCCCTCCGACAACGCCCTCATGCACGTCGGCATCGCCACGGTCCGCACCGTCGGCGAGGACTCCGACTCGTCCAAGGACACGATCACGCAGGTGGGGGATGCCACGTCCCAGACCCCTGCGGCCACCACCTCGGCCACGACGTCGGCCACCACCACCTCGCCGGAGACGTCGGCGACGACATCCGTCGTGACCTTCGTCATCGATGGCGCCACCACGTCCGTGACGGTCACCGACGGCCAGCGTCCCACCGTCTCGTCAGATCCCACCAAGGACGGCTACACGTTCGCGGGATGGAAGTCCTCGGCTGACGGCAAGGTCTACGCCTCCGCCGACCTGCCGAAGGTGACGGCCGACGTCACGTATACCGCCACCTGGGGCATCTCCGACGCCCAGCTCGCGCAGATGCTCTCCGCGCTCACCGACAAGCAGAAGCAGTCCCTCATCTCCAACCTCATGGCGAACATGACCGATGCAGAGAAGTCCGCCCTCGTCTCGCAGTTCGGTGGTGGTTCCGCGACCGACGTCGCGAGCCTCACGGACGCCCAGAAGCAGGCGCTCATCTCGAGTCTCATGTCGAACATGAGCGACTCGGACAAGGCCTCGCTCATCTCGCAGTTCGGTGGCACGACCGACTACTCGAGCCAGCTGTCCGATTACATGTCGAGCTACCTGTCCGACTACATGTCGAGCCTCTCCTCCGCGGAGATCGCCGCGCTCATGGGGGGCAGCTCGCTCGACCTCTCGAGCTACGCGGGACTGACTGGCATGTCTCTCTCGTCCGACCAGCTCTCCGCCCTCATGGCGCAGTACTCCAGCTCCACGCCGTCCACCTACGAGGACGTCCTCTCGGCCCTGGGCTACGTCGATCGCTCGCAGCCCAGCAAGATCTCGATCTACCCCACGGACTTCGATGGCAAGCAGCGGGTCTCCGACCTCATCGACGAGTACAACTCGCAGGTGAGCGTCGACACCGACAAGGTAACCTACACGGACCTGGTGGGCACCATGACGAGTTCCGTCACGGACATCGTGAACACCATCTCGACCGTGCTCATCGCGTTCGTGTCCATCTCCCTCGTGGTCTCGTCGATCATGATCGCGATCATCACCTACATCTCCGTGCTCGAGCGCACCAAGGAGATCGGTGTGCTGCGCGCCTTGGGCGCCTCGAAGGGCGACGTCGGCAAGATCTTCAACGCCGAGACCGTCATCGAGGGTCTCATATCCGGCGTGCTGGGCATCGTGGTCACGCTGCTGCTGTCCATACCCATCAACGCCTGGGTGGAGAGCTCGCTCAACGTCTCGAACATCTGCCAGCTCTCGCCTGAGAACGCAGTCGCGCTCATCGCGCTGTCGGTCGCCCTCACGCTCCTCGCGGGTCTCATCCCCAGCCGCATGGCGGCCAAGAAGGACCCTGCGGTGGCGCTGCGGAGCGAATAGGGAGGGGCGCTTCGCCTGGAAGGTCGGACGTCCGCCATGGGCGCCTCAGGCGGCGAGGAGCCATCCCTCGAACGTCGGACCCCATGCGATGGCGACCATGCAACCCGTGGCGATGGCGGGGGCGAAGGGGAAGTCGCGAGGACGTGTCGCACCCCTCGGCCGCCGCGAGAGGGCGTTTCCCGCGAGACCCACCGCGCAGGCGACCGCGACGAGGAGCATCACCTGGACGACACCCAGGTAGAGGCCACAGACTCCAAGCAACTTGACGTCCCCTCCTCCCATGGAGGGCCGACCCAGCACCCTGTCCATCACGAGCACGAGCGCCACGAGGGGTATGGTCACGCCGACCGCGCCCGCGAGAGACCTGGTGACGAGGGCTCCCGCGTCGCCTCCGGTCGCCGCGACATGGACGAGATAGGCGAGACGTATGGCGACGGCGCTGACGATGCATGCGTCGGGGATTCGGCGGCTCCTGAGGTCGATGGCGGCCGCCACGACCAACACGGACGCGAAGGCGAGCAGCTCCAGGGTCTCGGCGTGGGGCATGGCGACTCCATCCTCACCGGCATCGTCGTGAGTCCTCACCTCACGGGGGCTCCAGTATGCCTTGTGGACACGTCGACCCGCCCGTCCCCTCGGCGGGATGGCCCGCCTGCGTCGGGGGCGGCCGGAGGGGCATACTCATGTGGAGAGGACGGGCTGCAAGACCTAGGGGGCCGGGCGTGATCGAGATCGTTCATGGAAGCGTGGTCGACCAGCATGTCGATGCCATAGTGAACGCGGCCAACAGGACGCTGCTGGGTGGTGGGGGAGTCGACGGGGCGATACACCGCGCCGCCGGCCCCGGCCTCCTGGAGGAGTGCCGGGCGCTCGGCGGATGCGACACGGGGGACGCGAGGCTCACGGGTGCCCATGACATCATCTGGGCCAGGCACATCGTCCACACGGTGGGTCCGGTGTGGTCCGCGGCCCGATCCGAGACCTGCTCGGAGCAGCTCGCCTCATGCTACGAGCGGTCGTGCCAGGTCGCCTTCGACGCCGGTGACCACTCCATCGCCTTCCCGGCCATCAGCTGCGGCGTCTACGGATATCCCTTCGAGGACGCGTTCGAGGTGGCCCTCGCGTGCGTGTGCAGGTGGGAGGACCGTCTCGACCGCATCGTGCTGGCGATGTTCCTCGACGAGGAGTTCGCCTCCGCGGTCGAGATCGCGCGTGACCGCCGTGAGGTCACGCTCGGGGATGGCGTGGCGACGCTGGGCTAGCTCGCGGCCCCTGTGGGGTACAGTCTTGTCTGCATGAACCTCGCGACCGCATCCCGGTCGCATGACGATGAGCGGGAGCGACACGCCATGGACAGCAGCAAGACCATCGATTTCGTATGTCCCACCTGCGGGGCCCATGAGCAGGTCGACTGCTGGGAGAGCCTCACCGCCGAGCGCGAGCCGGACGCCGCGAAGCAGCTCCTGGCCGGCACCCTCTTCCGCCATGCCTGTGCGAGTTGCGGGGCCATCTGCGAGCTGGACCACTCCCTGCTCTACAAGGACCTCGCGCATCGTGCGATGGTCTACTACCTGCCCGGAGCCGACGAGGCGGCCCGCGCGGTCGAGCAGTTCCGTCGCCTGGACGAGGCCGACGCCGCCACGGATGCCCCGAAGCACCTCGTGCGCCGCGTTGTCACCACCCACGCCGACCTCGCCGAGAAGGCGCGGGTTCTCTTCTGGGGTCTCGATGACCGCGTGATCGAGGTGCTGAAGCCGGTGGGAGAGGCCATGATCCGCGACCAGCACCCCGGGATAGACGTGAGCGGCCTCACCTTCGAGGGGGTCAGGACGGACGAGGAGACCGGTGACGGCGAGAAGCTCGCCTTCGAGATCCACGGCTCGCAGACGCTCTCGATCGACATCCCGCGCGAGTACTACGACAACATCGTCGCCGATGACGTCATGCGCTCCCGCATGGAGGGGGCGCCCTCCTACGTGATCGACCGTGACTGGGCCATGGGGGTCGTCGAGGTGTTCGACGCCGAGTAGAGCCCGGTCCTGCAGGAGTAGGCCTCCGACCTCATGATCATGCAGCTCAGGAGATGGCCCGCCACCATGTGCGCGTCATGCGGGTCGAGCCCGAACAGCTCCTGGATGCGCTCCAGCCGGTACCGCACGGTATTGCGATGCACGCACAGTGCGCAGGCGGCCTCGCTCGCGTTGCCCCCGCAGGACAGCACCTGGTAGAACGTCTCGAGGTACCACGTGTGGTGCGCCGCGTCGTAGTGGGCCATGTCCCTGACCCCGCGGCTGCAGTAGCCCTCGCGCTCGCTTGCGGGGATGTGGTCGATGAGGTCGAGGAGCTTGACGTCCTCGTAGCGCGCCAGGTTGCCCTGCCTCCTGTCCGCGTCGGCGCGCGACAGCGCGAAGAGGGCCTGGCGTTGGTGGTCCTTAAGCGAGAACAGCTCGCTGAACGTGTCCGAGATGCCCAGCACGAGTCCGTGCGCGTCGAGGTAGGTGGACAGGCGGGCGTCACCCTCGACGTCCACCTCCGGATGCGAGCTGCGGTCGAACAGGATGGTGAGCACACCGCTCTCCACGACGATCACGGCGCCCGGGAAGAACGAGAGCAGCTGGTCCTTGAACGTGTCGGGGCCTGCGTTGAAGCTCAACAGGTCGTGGACGTTCAGGCACGCGACGAGGTAGTCGGCCGAGCGGTCGAGCTCCGTGCCACGGATCATCTCGAGGAAGTGGAGACGGTCGACGTACTCTCCGTTGATGAGCGAGAGGACCACGTCCTCCCGTCGACCCTCATCGGCTCCCACAGAGCTCGTGCGACGGACGGAGATCTCCTTGGCGAGGATGCTCGCGACGAGCGCGTAGTCCGCGTCGGCATGGTCGTCCAGCGCGGTCTCGCATTCCGCGACGTTGAGGTAGCCCATGAGGTGGCCTTGGTAGCTCATCTTGAAGAAGCGCCTTCGCCATCGCGAGATCTGGTCGACCGTGATCCGCTCGAGGCGGTCTCCTCTTACGGGGTCGGTGAGGTCGTCCCAGTTGTTCAGGGTGGCGGCGAACTCGAGCGTGATGTAGCCGCGATCGACGGCGTTGCGCCAGATGGGATCGGGGACCTCGTGGGCCTTCGAGTGGGTGACGATGCTGAACGAGCTCGTGATCACGGTCACGGGGTTCATGAGGAAGTCCGCGCATGCATCGGATATCACGTCCATGTCGTCCGTGGCGACCGCACGCTCTATGAGCTGGGTCCTCGCGTCCGACACTGCGAGGCAGGCCGCGGGGACCGACAGTGACGTCGCGTCGGGACCCTTCCGGTTGTCCACATCCATGGCATCCACCTTGTCATATTTGCACAATCGATGCGCAATACTTCTTCGCGACGTCCATAGAATACGCCTACTTGACTATCTATCCTAGGTCATATAGCGAGACCAGTTCAATCCATATACGTTCCTTAACAGGGGGAATCATGACCCTTTGGTGGGTCATGTCGAACGTTCTTGATATGTGCGTCAAGCACAACGAAGAGAGGAGCACCATGTTCGACTTCAAGGGCAAGACCGTCGTCATCACCGGAGGCTCGCGTGGCATCGGGTTCGAGGTGGCCAAGGGCGTCGTCGAGGGCGGCGGCCATGTCGTCATCCTGAGCCGCACCGAGGGCAACGGCCATGCCGCCGTCGAGAAGCTCGGGGCTGCCAACGCCGACTGGTACCAGGTCGACCTGGGCGACCACGAGAGCATCGATGCCACCATGGACAAGGTGTTCGCGGACTTCGACCGCATCGACGTCTGCGTCAACTCCGGCGGCGTCATCGCCAAGTCCAAGTTCGAGGACGTCTCCTATGACGAGTGGGAGCGCACCATCCGCGTGAACCTCACCGGCACGTTCGCGGTCTGCTCCAAGGTCTACAAGTACTTCATGGCCAAGGGCGGCGGCCGCATCGTCAACGTCAGCTCCGTGGCCGGCAAGATCGGCGGCGGCCTTCTCGGCACCGCGGCCTATGCCTCCAGCAAGGCCGGCGTGAACGGCCTCACCAAGGCCCTCGCCAAGGAGGGCGGCAAGTATCACATCTCCGCCAACGCCGTGTGCCCGAGCTTCACGCACACCGAGATGACCAAGGACCTCTCCGCCGATCCCGACAAGAACGCCCGCGTCATCGCCATGATCCCGCTGGGCCGTCCCGCCGAGGCCTCCGAGCCCGCGCAGATGATCCTGTTCTTCGCCTCCGAGGCCGCGAGCTTCGTGAACGGCGAGATCGGCGACTGCGACGGCGGCATCGTCCTCGACTAGCGAACCCGACGCCCATGCCCCGTCGGGCGCGGGCGAACCTCATGAAAGGAACCACGACATGTCCGATACCACGGCGACTGCCGTAGAGAAGAGCGCCGAGGAGCCCAAGGAGGGCTTCTTCAAGAAGCTCGGCAAGATCCCCGGAGCCAACATCCTCGTCCCGCTTCTCTCGGCCTGCATCATCAACACGTTCTTCCCCCAGGTGTTCGCCCTGGGCAGCTTCACCACGGCCATGACAACCAACGGCTCCGGCGCGCTCGTCGGCGCGTTCCTGCTCATCGTGGGCACGACCATCTCGTTCAAGTCAGCTCCCAAGGCGGCGGCCCGCGGCGCGATCATCATCATCACGAAGGTCGTCTTCTGCGTGGCCCTCGCCATGATCGTGCTGTTCGCCTGCAACGACAACCTGCTGGGCCTCTCGTCCATGGTCATCCTCGCGGCCTGCTCCGGGGCGAACAACGCCATGTACGCCGGCCTCATGGGCGACTACGGCTCCGAGACCGAGCGCGGCGCGGTGGCCATCACCACGCTCATCGTCGGCCCCCCGGTGACCATGATCGCCCTGGGCGCGGCCGGCCAGGCCCCCATCGGCTGGAGCCTCCTCGGTGCGGTGCTGCCCATCGTCGTGGGCATCATCCTCGGCAACTGCTTCCCCAGCCTCAAGGCGACGCTGTCCAAGGCGCTCTCCGGCATCATCATCATCGTGTTCTTCGCCATGGGCTCCACGATGACGCTCGGCCAGATCGTCAACGCGGGCCTTCCCGGCATCCTGCTCGGCGTGATCTGCTCGGTGGGCGGCGCGGTCATCAACATCACGGCCGACCGTCTCACCGGCGGCACGGGCGTCGCGGGTGCCGCCATCTCGAGCTGCGCCGGCGCCAACGTGGCCACGCCCGCGGCCATGGCCTCCGTGAACGCGGCCAAGTACGGCGGCGACATCCTCGCCACCGCCACGGCTCAGGTCGCCGCCTGCGCCATCGTGACCGCGATCCTCACGCCCCTCATCACCTCGTGGGCCTACAAGCGCTTCGAGGGCGACGGGGCCAAGGGTGCCCAGACCGCCAAGGCCGAGGCGTAGGGTCCGCCCTGCTCCCCAGCTCGCCTCACATGGAAGGCCCCGGGCACGCAGTCGCGCGTCCGGGGCCTCGTCCTCTACCGTGGCCCCGTGGTCTCAGTAGCGGATCTGGAACTCCCTCTCGCTGGCGTCGAGGTCCATCTCGCGCACGTCGGATATGACGGGCACCATGTGGAACTGCCGATAGGTGTCCACGATGTCGTTCCTGAGACGGGCGAGGGCATCGGGCGAGCCCTGCACCTCCATCTCCACCGTGCCGTCGTCGAGGTTGCGCACCCAGCCGGTCACGTGGAGGCGCACCGCGAGCCTCTGGACGTTCCAGCGGAAGCCCACGCCCTGGACCTGGCCCTCGTAGAGGAGGTGCCTGCGCACGGCGTCCTCGGCGAGCGGCGCGGGCGCGGTCTCGTCCGCATCGTCCGCCTCGCCCCGTCCCTGCGTGCGCCTTCTGCCGAACAGCATCCTCGTCCCCTCTCGTCGTCGTCTCCCCATGATGTACCCAGAGGGGGCCTCGGGTCGTGCCGTTCGTGGGGACATGTCCGCCGACGCCATCCCGTGGGACTCCGGCGCCCCGGTATCGGGCACAATCGTATGCAAGGGAGCCATGCAGGGAGGAGCCGAATGGCCTTCGTCGAGTTCAAGGACGTCCGCAAGGTCTATCACATGGGGGAGGTCGAGGTCGCCGCCGTCGACGGCATGGACTTCACCATCGAGGAGGGCGAGCTCGTGGTGATAGTCGGGCCGTCAGGTGCCGGCAAGACCACCGTCCTCAACATGTTGGGCGGCATGGACTCATGCACCTCCGGCACCATCGTCCTCGACGGGCGCGAGGTCAGCTCGTTCGACGAACGCGAGCTCACGATGTACCGTCGCTACGACATCGGCTTCGTCTTCCAGTTCTACAACCTCGTCCAGAACCTCACCGCTCTCGAGAACGTCGAGCTGGCAAGCCAGATCTGCAAGGACCCGCTTCCCGCCGGGGAGGTGCTGTCCGAGGTGGGCCTCGCCAAGCGCGAGGACAACTTCCCCGCGCAGCTGTCGGGTGGCGAGCAGCAGCGCGTGGCCATAGCCCGTGCTCTCGCCAAGAACCCCAAGCTCCTCCTCTGCGACGAGCCCACGGGCGCGCTCGACTACCACACCGGCAAGCAGATCCTGAAACTCCTCCAGGACACCTGCCACGAGCGTGGCCGCACCGTCGCCATCGTCACGCACAACCAGGCGTTCTGTGACATAGCCGATCGCGTCATCCACATCCACGAGGGGCGTGCCACCTCGGTCGAGACGAACGCGTGTCCCGTGGACGCGAGCACGGTCGAATGGTGAGGTGAGCGGTGGCACGTCGCGGCCCACATAACGCCTTCCGCACGGAGATCGTCCGGTCCATCACCGGCTCGATCGGCCGCTTCCTGGCGATCGCGGGAATCGTGGCCTTGGGCTGCGGCTTCTATGCCGGCCTCAACATGTGCGGTCCCGACATGCGCTCCGATGCCGACGAGTTCTACGACGGCACGAACCTCTACGACATCCAGCTCGTCTCCACGCTGGGCTTCTCCGACGAGGCCGTCTCCGACATCGCCGGCGTCGACGGCGTGGAGGCCGTGCAGCCCGGCTATTCGACCGACGTGATGGCGAGCCTGGGAGGGGAGCAGTACGCCGTCCGCCTCTCGAGCCTGCCGACGGATGCGGCCAATGCCTCCACCTGCACGGATGGCATCCACGTCCAGTCGGATGACGACTCCTACATGAACCGGCCCGTGCTCCAGGAGGGTCGCTGGCCCACGGCCAAGGGCGAGTGCGTGCTCTCGGCCGACAAGGTGACGGGTGGGATCTCCGTGGGCGACACCGTCGAGGTGCTCTACGGCTCGGACGACCTCGACGGCACGCTCGACGTGCGCACCTACACCATCGTGGGACTCGTCAGCTCGAGTTCCTACGTCTGCAGCACCAGCCTGGGATCCACCACGCTGGGGAGCGGTCTTCTCGGCCAGTACATGTACGTGAGCCCCGACAACTTCTCCGCGGACGCGCCCTACACCGAGGTCTTCGTGAAGGCGTCGGGCGCTCAGGCCCTCGACGCGACGAGCAACGCCTACCAGGACCGCGTGGACGAGGTCAAGTCGAACATCGAGGCCGCCGTCCCGGGGATCGCCCAGGACCGCTTCGACGAGGTCAAGGGAGACGCCCAGTCGACGCTCGACGACAAGAAGGCCGAGTTCGACAGCGAGAAGACCGATGCGTATGCCCAGCTCGACGATGCCAAGTCCCAGCTCGATGACGCGAAGGCCACGCTCGACGACAGCCAGGCGCAGATCGATGACGGATGGGCCTCCTACGAGGACGGCGTGAGCCAGCTGGCTCAGAAGAGGTCCGACACCTACGCCCAGCTCGACGACGCGCAGGCCACCCTGGACGAGAAGAGCTCCCAGCTCGACGACGCCTATGACCAGCTGCTCGCGTCGGCGGGCGACGAGAACGCCTACCAGAGCGCGCTCGCCAGCTGGCAGAGCGGCTGGGACCAGGTGGAGGACGGCCTCACGCAGGCTCGGACGGGTCTTGCGAAGGCGCAGTCCACGCTCGAGGACCTGGAGGACCTCAAGAGCAAGCTCGATGCCGTGGAGGCCGCGATCGCCCAGACCACCGACCCCACCACGCTCGCTCAGCTCGAGGGCCAGAAGACCCAGCTCGAGGAGGGGATCGCCCAGATCGCGCAAGGTGTGGGCGCGAGCGACTACGACGGCGCCGTGACCGCGCTCGACACGTCGATCGCATCCACGCAGTCGACCATCTCCGGGCTCGAGGACACCGAGTCCACGCTCAAGTCCACCAAGGACTCGCTCGACACATGGAAGTCGAGCCTCGACCAGATCTCTGACGGACGCTCCCAGGTGGAGCAGGGCTACTCGAGTCTCGCCGATGAGCGCGCCTCGGCCATAGCCCAGCTCGACGAGGCCCAGGCCACGCTCGACTCCTCCCACGACACGCTGGTCTCGTCCCAAGAGCAGGTGGACGAGGGTCGCTCCGAGTACGAGGACAACCTCGCCACCTACGAGCAGAGCCGCTCCGACGCCGACAAGCGCTTCTCCGACGCCCAGGCCGACATCGACGAGGCCCAGACCGAGATCGACCAGATCGAGTTCCCCGACATCTACACGCTCGACCGCACGCAGAACTACGGCTGCGCCTCCCATCAGTCCGACTCCGAGCGCATCGACAACATCGCGGCCGTGTTCCCGCTGTTCTTCTTCCTGGTGGCCGCATTGGTGAGCCTCACCACCATGACGCGCATGGTGGAGGACGAGCGCGTCCAGATCGGCACGTACAAGGCGCTGGGATACTCCACGGCGCGCATCTCGGCCAAGTACCTCGTCTACGCCGCGGTCGCCTCGGTCGCGGGCGGCGTGGTCGGCCTTCTCGTCCTCACGCAGGTCCTGCCCGTCGTGGTGATCGACGCCTACGGGATCATCTACAACATCCCGCTCGAGTCGTTCCCGCTGGGCATCGACCCGGGGCTTGCCGTGGGCACGATCGGAATCGGCGTCGGCATCACGCTTCTGGCCACGTTCGGTGCGGTATGGGCGTCGCTTCGCGAGACCCCCGCCGCGCTCATGCAGCCGCGCGCCCCCAAGGCGGGCAAGCGCATCCTCCTGGAGCGCATCCGCCCGCTGTGGAGGCGTATGTCCTTCACGTGGAAGGTCACGTTCCGCAATCTCTTCCGCTACAAGAAGCGCCTGCTCATGACCGTCATCGGCATTGCCGGGTGCACGGGACTGCTGCTCACGGGCCTGGGCATCAGGGACGCCATCTGGGACATCATCGACAACCAGTTCGATGACATCTTCCATTACGAGACCACCATCACGCTGGACGACTCCGCCACGAGCTCCGACGTGGCGGGCGTGGTCGACTACCTCTCGTCCACGGGCGACGTCTCCTCGCAGGCGCGCTCGCAGTCGGTGAACATGCAGGTGGGAAGCGACACGCATGACGCCACGGCGGTCCAGGTGAGCGTCCCCATGGACTACGACTCCTTCTCGCAGATGGTCACCTTCCGCACGCGGCTGGGACACGACCCCATCACGCTCGACGACGATTCCGTGATCATCTCCGAGAAGCTTGCCACCACGTTGGGGGTGGGCGAGGGAGACACCATCAAGCTGTACGACCAGGACAAGATCGGCAACGCCACGGGTGACGGGCATGAGCTCACGATCACGGGCGTGATGGAGAACTACATCGGGGACCTGCTCTACCTGGGGCACGACGCCTATGCCTCGGTCTCGGAGACCGAGCCCACGTACTCGACCATCTACGCCTCCGTGGCCAACGACACCACGGAGCGCGAATCCATCTCGTCCCACCTCCAGGACACGGCCCATGTGAACACGATCGTCTTCATCGACGAGACGATCGACATGTACCGCACCATGCTCTCCAGCGTGAACGTGATCATGGTGGTTCTGGTGGTGGCTGCCGCGGCCCTGGCGTTCATCGTCCTCTACGACCTCACCAACATCAACATCGCCGAGAGGCAGAGGGAGATAGCGACGCTCAAGGTGCTCGGCTTCACGCCGCGCGAGGTCGACTCCTACATCTATCGCGAGACCATATTGCTCACCTGCATAGGGGCCGCGGCGGGTCTTGGCGCAGGTGTCCTCATGGAGGGCTTCTGCGTGGTGACGGCCGAGGTGAATCGCGTGATGTTCGGCCGTATCATCCATCCGGCGAGCTTCGTGGCCGCCTTCGCGCTCACGCTCCTGTTCGCGGCGGTGGTCCTTCTGGCCATGCGTCGCAAGCTCCGTGACATCGACATGGTTGAGAGCCTGAAGTCCGTGGAGTAGCGTCCGTGGAGCGTGCCCGCCGACGCCCCGTCGTGTCCGTCCCATCGGCTATCCTCTTGGATGGAAAACACGACGCGGAAGGCAGCCGATCACATGGCGTTCGTACATCTCCACAACCACACCGACTATTCCATGCTCGACGGGGCCACGCGCATCCCGGACATGGTGAAGAGGGCCGTCGACCTCGGCATGCCCGCCGTCGCGATCACCGACCACGGCTACATGTACGGCGTGCCCGACCTCGCCCTCGAGTGCGACAAGTACAACCACGCCCAGGCCGACTGGAAGCAGTGGAGCCACGACACGGAGTGCTTCGAGAAGGGCCGTCCCGTGGACGAGCCTGACGCCGCCGACGAGGTCGCCCACGCCCAGTGGGCCGCCGACGTCGCCGCGCACGAGGCCGGTCAGGACCCCTCCGCCGTCAAGCCCAAGCCCCTCATCAAGCCCATCATCGGCTGCGAGGTCTACTTCACCCCCGACGAGACCCTCGCGCGCGACCGCAAGCCAGAGCTCTACCACATGATCCTGCTCGCCAAGAACCAGACCGGCTACGTCAACCTCATGCAGGTCGTGTCCGCGGCCGCCACCTCGGGCTTCTACTACAAGCCCCGCGTCACCCTGGCCTCCCTGCGCGAGCACGCGGAGGGTCTCATCTGCACGAGCGCATGCGTGGCCGGCATCATCCAGAGGCGCATCCTCGCCGATCAGCCGGATGAGGCCCTCAAGTGGGCGACCACCTTCCGGGACACCTTCGCCCCGGGGGACTTCTACATCGAGATCCAGGACCACGGCAACACCTTCACCGGTGGCGTCACCGATCGCCAGCTCGACGAGAGGCTCATCCAGGTGGCCACCGCCGTGGGCGTCAAGGTGATCGCCACCAACGACTTCCACTACCTCACGCGCGACGATGCCCCCACGCAGGACCTCATGATGTGCATCGGCATGAACTCCAAGGTCGATGACGAGAACCGCATGCGCATGGAGGGCACGGAGTACTACATGAAGACCGAGGAGGAGATGCGCGAGCTCTTCCCGTATTGCCCCGAGGCCCTGGACAACACCCTCGAGATAGCCGACAAGTGCGACGTCGAGCTCGAGTGGGGTCACATCCTCCTGCCGCGTTACCCCCTGGACCCCGGCGAGACGAACGAGAGCCAGTTCCGCCGCGAATGCGAGGTGGGTCTCGCCAGACGCTACGGCGAGGACTGGAGGAACGTCGAGGTGGCGGGCATCAACGTGTCCGAGCGCTTCGAGTACGAGTACAAGATCATCTGCGACAAGGGCTTCGCCGCCTACTTCCTCATCGTCCAGGACTACGTGCGCTGGGCCAAGGAGAACGGCATCGGCGTGGGCCCCGGCAGAGGCTCGGCCGCGGGCGCCATCGTGGCCTATGCCATGGACATCACGAGCTTCGACCCGCTCGAGAACGGCCTTATGTTCGAGAGGTTCCTCTCGCCCCAGCGAACCGAGATGCCCGATATCGACATGGACTTCGACGACGAGAGAAGGCTCGAGGTCATCGACTACGTCCGCCGTCGCTACGGTGCCGACAAGGTCACGCACGTCATCACCTACTCCACCATCAAGGCGAAGCAGGCCATCAACGACTCCGCGCGCGTGCTCGACTTCCCGGTGTTCAAGGCGCAGCGCCTCTCCAAGATGATCTCGGGCGACCCGAACGCCAAGCTCAAGTTCGCCCTCACCAAGACGGAGGGTAAGGAGGACCAGTACAGCCCCGACTTCGCGGAGGCCTACAAGTCAGACCCCGACGACCACCGCATCATCGACGCGGCCCTCTCCATCGAGGGCCTCACCCGCGGCGAGGGAGTCCATGCCTGCGCCGTCCTCATCTGCCGCGACCCCGTCAACGAGCACGTCCCCACCAAGCTCGACACCAAGGGCGGCGTGGAGATCACCCAGTACGAGGGCCACACCGTGGCCGACATGGGCCTGCTCAAGATGGACTTCCTGGGCCTGCGCACGCTCACGGTCATCTCCAAGGCCAAGGCCAACATCAAGGCGAACGACGGCATCGACATCGACGTGGACTCCATCCCCTTCGACGATCCCAAGATCTACGAGCTCATGGGGGAGGGCCGCACGGCCGGCGTCTTCCAGGTGGAGTCCGGCGGCATGACGGCGACCATCAAGCAGATGAAGCCCACCGAGTACAAGCACATGGTCGCCCTCATCGCCCTCTATCGCCCGGGCCCCCTGGGCGCCGGCATGGTCACCGACTACATCGACCGCATGAACGGCAAGAAGGACGTCGTCTACTACGACGACCGCCTGGCCCCCATCCTGGAGGAGACGTACGGCACCATCGTCTACCAGGAACAGGTCATGCAGATCTCCATGAAGATGAGCGGCTTCTCGGCCGGCGAGTCCGACAAGGTGCGAAAGGCCGTGGCCAAGAAGAAGATCAAGCTCATGCAGGAGGTGGTCCAGCACTGGGACGACGGCACCGACGAGACCATGGAGGACCACTGGATGAACGGCGCCGTGAGGAACGGCTACAGCCGTGCGGTGGCCGAGAAGATCTGGGCCGACGTCCTGAAGTTCGCCTCCTACGCGTTCAACAAGTCCCACTCGGCCGGCTACGCCATCCTCGTCATGCAGACCGCATGGCTGAAGGCCCACTACCCCAACGAGTACATGGCCGCGGTCCTCACCAGCTACACGGGCAAGACGGAGAAGATCGTGCACTACGTCTCCGCATGCCGTCACGAGGGCATCGCCATCCTGCCCCCTGACATCAACGAGAGCGGCACGGAGTTCACCGCGGTCAAGGAGGGCGTGCGCTTCGGACTCGCCGGCATTCGCGGGGTGGGCGAGGGCGCCGCCGAGTGCATCCTGGCCGAGCGCGCCTCCGGTGGTCCCTTCAAGAACCTCCACGACCTCGTGGACCGCGTGGACTCCACGCAGGCGAACCGCCGCGTCATCGAGGCCCTCATCAAGGCCGGCGCATTCGACTCCACCGGATACCCCCGCCGTCAGCTCATGCAGTTCGTCGACAAGACCAACCCCGAGAACATCATCGACGCCGCCTCGAAGCGCCAGCGCGACCGTGCGGCTGGCCAGAGCTCGCTGTTCGACATGTTCGCCGAGGTCGAGGGCTCCGGCTTCGAGGCCGACGTCCCCGAGCCCGACGGCCAGGAGTGGGACCGCCGCGTCAAGCTCGCCCAGGAGAAGGACGTCCTCGGCATCTACGTGTCCGACCATCCCCTTCGTCCCTACGAGTACGCGCTGGCCAAGGCCCGCGACCGCTCGATCAACGAGCTCCTGGCAGGCGTCGGCCCCGATGGCTCGCCGCGCCATGACGAGGACCGCACCCTCTGGATCGCGGGCATGATCTCCGGGCTCCAGAAGAAGACCACCAAGAACGGCGACATGATGGCCATCGCCACGCTCGAGGACCTCGAGGGCGAGATCACGGTCGTGGTCTTCCCCAAGACCTACCGGCAGTCGGCCTCCGTCCTGTCGGGCGAGGTGGACGAGCAGACCGGCGAGCAGACCGGCGACGTCTTCGTCCGCATCATGGGCCGTCTCGACCGGACCGATCGCGGCGACCAGTTCCTGGCGCAGAAGGTCGAGCCCATCGAGCTGTCCGACAAGACCAACAAGCCCAAGGTCCTCGAGGTCCTCATGCAGTCGAGGTGCCTGTCGCGCACGTTCATGGAGGGGTTGCAGCAGATCCTCGGCCGTTACCCCGGCCTCGACCATGTGGAGCTGCGGGTGGAGGCCAACTCGGGCGACACCATGCGCATGGAGATCCCCACGAAGGTCGACGCCCACAACGTGGTCCTCTTCGCCGAGGTCACAGCCCTTCTCGGCGACGGAGGCAAGGCCGTGTTGGCGTAGGGGTCCGTCTCCGCTCGTCCCGTTCTCGTCCGCAATATGTTGTAGACGTAGTAACATATGTTCTTGCCGAGGAGGGCGAATCAACTCCGTCCCCGGTGGATACAAGTAGTTCGTCTACGAAAAAGGGCATGGACGCGACCGAGGTCATTCGTCGCGTCAGGAGAAGGGAAGAAAAATGGCAGAGACCAAGTTCTGGCGTTGCAAGCACTGCGGGAACGTCTTCGCGACCATCGTCGACGGTGGCGTGAACCCCATGTGCTGCGGTGAGAAGATGGAGCTCCTGAGCGCCAACTCCACCGACGCGGCCACCGAGAAGCACGTGCCGGTCGTCGAGAGCATCGCGGGCGGGCACGCCTGGAAGGTCACCGTCGGCGAGGTCGAGCACCCCATGACCGAGGAGCACCACATCGAGTGGATCGCCATGGTGGGCGACGGTCGCGTCGACATCGTGAGGCTCGCCCCCACGGACAAGCCCATGGCCATGTTCGCGGGCGAGGTCCACAAGTCCGGCACCGTGTACGCGTACTGCAACCTCCACGGCCTGTGGAAGGCCGAGTTCTAGAAGACCCGCGGGGGTCTGCGCCCGCCCTGTGCGGCGGGTGGTCTGAATGGGTAACAACTGACGGACGGCGTCCTTGCGGGCGTCGTCCGTCCCGCATCTCGGGACGCAGCCGTCCCACATTCGTCGAGGAGTCCGCATGAGGATAGCGATAGCCCAGATGGACACGGTCATGGGAGCCTTCTCGGCCACGGTCGACCGCATGGCGGCCAATTCGGAGGCGGCCGCGAGGGAGGGCGCCGACGTGCTCGTGTTCCCCTCCACCACGCTCACCGGCTTCGATCCCGCCGGCCTGCTCGACTCGGAGGAGTATCTCGCCGACCTCTCGGACGCCCTCGACTCGCTTGCCGGCAGGCTCGCCTGTCCGTGCCTCGTGCCCTTCGTGCTCGATCTCGGGGCGGGGGAGGACTACGAGGTCCTCTATGTGGAGGGTGACACCGCGACGCCGCTGAGGCTCGCCGACTGCCTCGGTCGCGTGAGCGAGGGCGACGTCGACATGGCCGAGGCCCTCGACCTTCCCGCGACCTTCGACCTCAACGGCGTCGACTGCGGACTCGCCTTCGACGCGGTCGACCTCTCCGCCTTCGCGTCAGGTGACGCCGCAGCCGATGTCATCTTCTATCTGCCGTTCCACGGCTTCGACGCCGATGACGAATCCACCGCCCTCGCCCCCTCGATCTCGAGCGGCTGCTTCCTCCAGGACGCGGCTGACGCGAACTCCTGGCTCGTCGCCTGCGGGCCCGTGGGCGGCTACGACGACGCCGTCTTCACCGGCGGGAGCTTCGTCCTCGCGCCATGGGGACAGCTCGCCTGCGTCTGCCCCTCGTTCGAGGAGACGCTCGGGATCTGCGACATCGACGTCATGTCAGAGGGACCCCTCGCGGAGCCGAGGCGCATCCCCGACTACCGTCGGTCGGCGTTCCTCTGGGACGCGCTCTCCCTCTCCGTGAGCGACTTCGTCCACAAGCAGGGGGCGGCAGGCCTCGCGGTCCTGCTCGACGGCAGCCTCGCGTCCTCGGCCGCGGCGACGCTCGCCGTCGACGCGGTGGGGCCCGTGAACGTGCACGCCCTCATCGCCCCCACGATCGATGCCGCCGCCCTCGCCGATGCCCGCACCCTGGCCCAGAACCTCCGCCTCGACGTTCGCGAGCTCGGGGACGAGACGCTGGCCGGCGCCGCATCCTCGCTGGGACTCGCGCCCGACGCGGTGGGCTCCCTTGCCTGGACGGCCCTCTCGGCCATGGCCGAGGCCTCCGACCTCGTCATCTGCTCCCCTGCGGATAAGACCAGCGCGGGGGTGGGACCCATCATGCCCACGCCCGCGAGGTCCTTCGCCCCCTTCGGTGACGTGTACCGCACGGACGTCTGCGCGCTCGTCCGGCAGCGGGACACCGTCTCGCCGGTCATCCCCGAGGGCGCCCTCGATCGTCTCGACGTGCCTTCCGACCTCGGACTCGAGGTGGTCTCGACGTCCCAGGAGGGGCGTCTGTCCGAGCTCGACGCCATACTCCTGCTCCACGTCGAACAGGGGATGGGCCTCACCACGATCTCCTCGGAGAGGGGGGACGACGAGGTCGTCTCGCGCGTCCTCGATCGCGTCCGCTCCATGGAGCTCGCGCGCAGGGTCATGCCCATGTCCCCCGTGGTGAGCGCGCGCACGTTCGGGGAGAGGGCGTGGCCGGCCACGCTCGCCTGGGAGGACCGGCCCCGCACGCCTGTCGATCCCGTGGACGAGGAGTCCCTGAGGAACAGGGTCGACGGCCTCATGAGGCAGATGGGCACGAAGGTCGACGACCAGGCCGTCGTGGGGGATGACGCCGCCGACGCGCTCGGGTTCCTCTCCGACTTCGCCCAAGGTGGCGGTATGCGCACGGACGGCGGGGACCTCTGGGGGACCGGTCTGTTCTCCAAGAACTGAGACACGGACTTGCCGTGCTCCCGCTGGTGCTGTGGTACCATAGAACGGATGTTCTAGAACGGACGAGCGGAGGTGCGTGTGGTCATCATCGGCATAGACCCAGGGCTCGCCCATACCGGCTGGGGCATCGTGGAGACCCGCGGATCGCTGATGCGCGCCCGCGCGTACGGCTGCGTCACGACCACCCCCGCGGACGCCCTGAACGTCCGTCTCGGCATCATCTACACCGAGCTCTCGAAGGTCATCGAGCACTATGGCCCCACCGTGGTCTCGATCGAGAAGATCTTCTTCGGTCAGAACACCCGCTCCGCCATCGCGACCGCCCATGCAAGGGGGGCCGCCCTCGTGGCGTGCTCGGTGTGCGGCTGCGAGGTGGGGGAGTACACCCCCATGCAGATCAAGCAGGCGGTCGTGGGGACTGGCTCCGCCGACAAGCACCAGGTCACCTACATGGTGAGGAACGTGCTCGGCCTCGACCACGACCCCAAGCCGGACCACTGCGCCGACGCCCTCGCCGCCGCGGTATGCCATGCCAACCTGACACGCACCGCCACGCTCGCACGTTCGCGGATGAGCGAGGACGACGTCGTGTCGATCGCCCTGACCGATGAGGGGGAGGCGTCTTGATAGTCCAGCTCACCGGAACG
The DNA here is from genome assembly GCA_022655215.1 of Atopobiaceae bacterium. Classification (GTDB taxonomy): domain Bacteria; phylum Actinomycetota; class Coriobacteriia; order Coriobacteriales; family Atopobiaceae; genus JALCUE01. The sequence goes on from JALCUE010000001.1 coordinate 202,426, forward strand.
CTCGTCGAGGTCATGCCCACGCATGTCGTGCTCGAGGTCGGCGGCATCGGCTATGAGATGGGGGTCTCCTCCGTCACCGCGGCGTCGCTGCCGGCCGTGGGTGAGCCGGGCGTCACGCTCCTCACGCGTCTCGTCGTGAGGGAGGACGCGCTCACGCTCTTCGGCTTCTCCTCGCGCGAGGAGAGGGCCCTGTTCGATCGCCTCACCGCCATCTCCGGCGTGGGTCCCAAGCTCGCGCTCGCGGTCCTCTCCACCTACTCCCCGTCAGACCTCGCCGGCGTCGTCGCGGCCAAGGACGCGTCGCGCATGGCGGCGGTGCCGGGTGTGGGGAAGAAGAAGGCCGACCGTCTCCTCCTCGAGCTCGAGGGGGTCTTCGCGCATGACATGGACCTCGCGGGCCTCGTGGGCGCCGCACCGTCCGCGCACGTCGCCGCCGTCGCCGCGAGTCCCGAGGCACGTCTCGCCGAGGCGCGTTCGGCGCTGCTCGCCATGGGCTTCACCCCTCAGGAGGCCGAGCTCGCGCTCGAGGGCGCGGAGGAGGCCGGGGCGCATGACACCAAGGCCATGATCACCTATGCGCTGAGGCGCCTGGGAGGTGGCGCGTGATGTGGGAGGCCGACGACTCCAAGGACCTCTTCGCCGACGATGATGCCGCCGGCGCCGGACCACGCGCCGTCACGGGCGAACTCACCGCCGATGACGTCGAGGTCGATCGCAGCCTGCGTCCCCAGACGCTCGATGACTACTGTGGCCAGGAGAGGGTGCGCGAGAACCTCCGCGTGCTCATCGAGGCCGCACGTTCGAGGAAGGAACCCCTCGACCACGTGCTCTTCTCGGGCCCTCCGGGACTGGGCAAGACCACGCTCGCGGGCGTCCTCGCCAACGAGATGGGCTCGAGGATGCGCACCACGAGCGGGCCGGCCATCGAGCGCACCGGTGACCTCGCGGCCATCCTCACCAACCTCGAGCCGGGCGACGTCCTCTTCATAGACGAGATCCACCGCCTGAACCATGCCGTCGAGGAGGTCCTCTATCCCGCGATGGAGGACTTCTGCCTCGACGTCGTCATAGGGGAGGGCCCCGCCGCGCGCTCGATACGCCTCGACGTCCCCCGCTTCACGCTCGTGGGCGCCACCACCCGTACCGGGTTGCTCACCGGCCCCCTGCGCGACCGCTTCGGAATCTCGTTCCGCCTCGACTACTACTCGGTCCCCGAGCTCACGCGCATCATCTCGCGCTCCGCCGGAATCCTCGGCGTGGACGTGGACGAGCAGGCCGCCGCGGAGATCGCGAGCAGGAGCCGCGGCACCCCGCGCCTGGCCAATCGCCTTCTCAAGCGTGTGCGCGACTACGCACAGGTCAAGGCCGGCGGCACCGTCACATGGGAGGTGGCCGCCGCGGCGCTGTCGTTCTTCGAGATCGACGAGATGGGGCTCGATTGGATGGACATGAAGGTGCTCCGCGCCCTCACCCAGACCTTCCGGGGCCGTCCCGTGGGTCTCACCACCGTCGCGAGTGCCGTGGGCGAGGACCCCTCCACCTTGGAGGACGTCTACGAGCCCTATCTTCTCCGGCAGGGCCTCATGATCCGCACGCCCCAGGGCAGGCAGGCCACCCCGGCCGCGTTCGAGCATCTCGGTCTCCTGCTTCCCGCATCCTCGTGACAATGTCGTCCTCGAATGCCTAGGATGGTGCCATGCTGCAACATGACTACATAGTCGACCTCATCCGGGACTTCTGCGACGTCGTCGTGCGTGCCCTGCGTCAGGCGCTCCTCTTCCATGACCTCTCCTCGACGCAGGACGTCGAGGCCGCCGTGGGCCAGGTGCTCGACCTCGATGCCGAGTGCGCGCTCGCGCTCTCGCCGGAGTCCCTCGTGACGATGATGCAGCTCTCCGGCGTGGGCGAGTCCGTCGCGTCATACGTGGCCTATGCGCTCGACCACGTTGGCGATGCCTATGATGCAGAGTCCGACCCCGCGGGACCGGTGCGCCACGCCCAGGCGAAGGCCATCGCGACCGCGTTCAACTGTCCTGCGGGTGAGGTTCCGGAGGAGTTCGAGGGACTCGAGCGAGAGCTCGACGAGGCGAAGGGAAACTGAGGGCATGCTCACAGACATCGAGATCGCACAGTCGGCAACCACCAAGCCCATAGAGGAGGTGGCCGAGGGGCTGGGGATCTCGCCGGAGCATCTCATCCCCTATGGCCACGACAAGGCCAAGGTCGACTACAACGTCCTCAAGCAGGACGCCGGCCATGACTGCAAGCTCGTCCTCGTCACCGCCATCAACCCCACGCCCGCAGGTGAGGGCAAGACGACCACGACCATCGGCGTCGCCGATGCCATGCGTCGCCTCGGGACCAAGAGCGTCGTGGCCCTCCGCGAGCCCAGCCTCGGCCCCGTGTTCGGCATCAAGGGCGGAGCCGCTGGTGGCGGATACGCCCAAGTGGTCCCCATGGAGGACATCAACCTCCACTTCACCGGCGACTTCCATGCGATAGGGGCTGCCAACAACCTTCTCGCGGCCATGATCGACAACCACATCAAGCAGGGCAACGAGCTTGGCATCGACCCGAGGCGCATCACCTGGCGTCGCTGCGTCGACATGAACGACCGCCAGCTCAGGAACGTCGTCGATGGCCTCGGCGGAATCGGCGACGGCGTGCCTCGCCAGGACGGCTACGACATCACGGTCGCGTCCGAGGTCATGGCGGTGTTGTGCCTGTCCAGCTCCATCACGGACCTCAAGGAGCGCCTGGGTCGCATCGTGATCGGCTACACCTACGATCGCGAGCCCGTCTGCGCAAGCCAGCTCCACGCGCAGGGCGCCATGGCTGCCCTCCTCAAGGACGCGCTCAAGCCCAACCTCGTCCAGACCCTGGAGGGCACTCCCGCCTTCGTCCACGGCGGCCCGTTCGCCAACATCGCCCATGGCTGCAACTCCGTGATGGCCACGCGCATGGCCATGCACTACGGTGACGTCTGTGTCACGGAGGCCGGCTTCGGTGCCGACCTCGGTGCCGAGAAGTTCCTCGACATCAAGTGCCGCATGGCGGGTCTCAAGCCCGATGCGGTCGTGGTCGTGGCGACGGTCCGCGCCCTCAAGTACAACGGCGGCGTGCCCAAGTCCGATCTGGGCGAGGAGGACCTCGACGCCCTGCGTGCCGGCCTTCCCAACCTGCTCCGCCATGTCCACAACATGCGCGAGGTCTACGGGCTGCCCTGCGTCGTCGCGGTCAACCGCTTCCCCACCGACACCGAATCCGAGCTCGCCTTGGTCGAGGACGAGTGCCGCAAGCTCGGCGTGAACGTGTGCCTGTCCGAGGTCTGGGCCAAGGGCGGCGAGGGCGGGGAGGACCTCGCCCGCGAGGTCCTGCGCCTCGTGGACGAGCCGAACCACTTCGACTTCTCCTATCCCACCGGCACCCCCATCGACGTCGCCATGGAGACGGTCGCCAAGCGCGTCTACCATGCCGACGGCGTCGACTTCACGCCCGCGGCGGCCAAGCAGCTCGCCACGCTCAAGGCCAACGGTTTCGGGGAGCTTCCCGTCTGCATCGCCAAGACGCAGTACTCCTTCACGGACGACGCCTCGAAGCTCGGCGCGCCGGAGGGCTTCCGCATCACCGTCCGCGACGTCCATGTCGCGGCCGGGGCGGGCTTCGTGGTGGGCATCACCGGTGCCATCATGACGATGCCCGGCCTTCCGAAGCATCCTGCCGCCGAGAGGATCGACGTGGACGAGGACGGCCGCATCACGGGACTCTTCTAGGTCTCCCCAGCATCATGTGGTCATGGAGGAGGGCCGACACCCGATGGGGTATCGGCCCTCCTGCTCATGTCGAGGATATGCCGCTTACGGGGGCGTGGGACTTTCTCGGGCTCTTCCTCGCGACACATGGGGTAGACTATGCCCTGCGGCCAAAGGTCGTATGTTCCGCGCGTAAGCGCACTGGTTTTGTCCTGAGGGGCAAACGAAAGAAAGGCACGTCATGGCTCAGGGTACTGTTAAGTGGTTCAATCCGGACAAGGGCTACGGCTTCATCTCTCGCGAGGATGGCGACGATCTGTTCGTCCACTACTCCGAGATTCAGATGGACGGGTTCAAGACTCTGGACGAGGGCCAGGCCGTCGAGTTCGACATCACCACCGGCCAGAATGGCAAGCTCCAGGCTTCCAACGTCCACAAGGCTCAGTAAGTAATCTCTTACAGAGACTGGACAAGAGAGGGACGCTCCACGGCGTCCCTCTCTTCTTATGTCTCGACCCGCTGTCCGCCGCCCCGCGCGCCCTGACTCAGGCGAGAACCATGGCGAGGGTGCCAGCCACGATGAGGACGAGCCCCGTCCCGCTCTTCCTGGTGAGCCGCTCGTGGAAGACGAAGTAGGAGAATGCGATGGTGACGAGCATCGAGAGCTTGTCGATGGGCACGACCACGCTCGCGAGTCCCTCCTGCAGGGCCTTGTAGTAGCAGATCCACGAGGCGCCGGTGGCCAAGCCCGACAGGCAGATGAAGCCGAGCTCGTGCCCGTCTATCCCCTTGACCTTGCTCTGCTTGCCCGTGGCGAACACCATCACCCAGGCCATGACGAGGACCACGCACGTGCGGATGGCCGTGCCGAGGTTCGACTCCACGCCGGATATGCCCACCTTGGCAAGTATCGCCTGCAGGGCCGCGAAGACGGCCGAGCCTGCGGCGAACAGCAGCCATGACCCGCCCTTGTGCTCGATCCCGGGGACTTCCGCCTTGCGCTCGATCATGAGGTAGGTGCCCACGCCGATGAGGACGACGGCCACGGCCTTGACCGGTGTGATCGGCTCGCCCAGGAAGATGAAGGCGAGGATGATGGTGAGGATGGTCGAGCTCTTGTCCACGGGGACGACCTTGTTCACGTCGCCGATCTGGAGGGCGTGGAAATAGCACAGCCAGGAGGCACCCGTGGCGAGTCCGGAGAGGACGAGGAACACCCACGAGCGGGCGTCGATCCCACCGATGGTGTCCGCCGAGCCCACGATGGCGACCATGACCCAGGAGAAGACGAGGACGACGATGGTGCGCACCGCCGTCGCGACCGTGGAGTCGGTCTCATGGATGCCCACCTTCGCGAAGATCGACATGAGGCCCGCGAAGAGGGCGCTTCCGAACGCGTACAGAACCCACATGTGACGTGACCCCTTCCGTTGACGTGGCTCAAGCATAGGCCAACACGCGGCTGGTGCGTGTAAGGGCGTGGTTCGGTCTCGCGCCGCCCGAATCACCCAAGTCCGCGCGCATGCTCCTCCCTGAACCCTTTATCGGTTCGAAGTTTTCAGCTAGATTATTGATGCGGGCTCGACTGACGAGATGCGAGAGGTGAGAGGCGTATGTTCTGCCCCAAGTGCGGGGCCAAGGTGACCGACGGGGCGAGGTTCTGCCCCGTATGCGGTTCGGCCATGCCTACCGCGACGGCAAACCACACCCCTGGCAGCCAGACGCCGCCCCCGGCGGCCCCGATGCCGACATCTGCTCCCATGGCCCCCCGCCAGCGTTCCTACGTGAAGCCACTCATCATCATCGCCGCGCTCGTGGTGGCAGGCGTGGCCGGATACCTCATCTGGCATGCGGTCAACTTCGTCCAGATCGACGAGGGCACCTTCAAGGACGCGGTCTTCCGCGACTACATCGAGACGAACTTCGACACGGACGGCGACCACCAGCTCTCACGCGCCGAGGTCTCCGCGATCACCACGGTAGGTGTCGATGGGACGCAGGTGACCTCGCTCGAGGGAATCTCACGGCTCTCCTCCCTCGACACGCTCTATGCCTGCAAGTGTCCGTACCTTTCAGAGGTCGACGTGAGCGGCAACACCGGCCTGAAGACGCTCATGCTCGACCCGGGAGTCAAGGTCGATGGTCTCGACAAGACCAACCTCGAGGAGAGGTGGCTCACCACGAGGATCGAGAAGGTGACGTCATGGGGTGGCTCGAAGGGCAACAGCTCGACCATGACCACATTTGTCTATGACGAGAACGGCCGCATCACGAACAAGGGCGTGAGCACCGGCTCCATCTCATATTTGACCTCGTACACCTACCCGAATGGCCCCGCCGACGCGAACACCCTCGTCTCGGGAATGGAGGTCACCACGGGCAAGTCATCGAGCGTCTCGTCCAGCACCCTCTCCTATGACGCGAACGGTCTGCTCGCGAGCAGCGTGAAGGATGATGGGACGAACACCATCACGGACCGCTACGGCTATGACGGGTCGAGTCGGCTCACCTCATGCGACTCGACCTATCAGTCGATGGGTCGCTCGCAGGCATCCGACAGCACGCTGAGCTTCACGAGGGACGATTCCGGACGGATCACCTCGGTCGACAGCAAATACACGACCGCAGGAGGGGCCGAGGAGGTGTTCAACATGAACACGTACAGATACGACGACCAGGGCAGGCTCGCCTTCTCCAGCGACGCAGGCGATGACGGCCTCAATGATTGCTTCACCTATGAGTACGACGGCTCGGGGAGGTTGTCGAAGGCGACCGAGCAATACCTGGACGTGAGCCTGAGCTCCTCCGCCGGTGGATCGGACTATGCCTACACGTACGTGTACTCCTACGACGACCAGAGCCGCGTGAGCTCGATCAAGGGAACGAACGACAGGGGATCGACCAAGACGTACTCGTTCTCCTATGAAGGCCAGAGGGTGAGCAAGGTCGAGAGCTCCCAGAGCCCTGGCGCGAACTCCTATGACTCGAGCCTCTCGTCCACCATCACCCCGCTCTATGGGAGGTACTTCGTGGCCAAGGACTCGGGCATCGTCGACCGCGTGTCCTACTCGACACTCCCCACGAAAGCGTATGGTGACGTCGTCTGCTGCATGTTCCGAGGTCCGGACTATGCTGGGTACGACGCCACGACCGGCCGCTGCGGCATTGACGTCACTACCCTCATGTAAGGGAAGGCGAGAAGCATGTTCTGCGAGCGATGTGGCAAGCAGATGCCTGAGGGAACCAGGTTCTGCACGAACTGCGGTGCCCCTATGGGCGAGTCTGCGGGAGGCCCGCAGACGACGGACTCGCCTGCGGAGGGGGAGGCCCAGGTGCGGAAGGCCCCGCGTAGGGGGAATGCCGTCGTGATCGCGTGCGTCGCGGTCGTGGCCGCCTCCCTCGCCGTCGTCTTCCTCGTGTCCCCGCTCGGCCCCTTCGATGTGGCGGGTTCCTCCGAGCCTGCCACTGACGAGGTCTCCTCCACAGCGGCGACCACCATCGCGGCGACGACGGAGGAGGCGCTGACGGTCGTCGGCTCCTCTCAGCCACCAAGCTCGCCGGCGACGTCGTCCAGTGCGACGTCTCCCGCCGCGGCGTCGTCCAGCTCGACGTCGTCCACCACGACGCGCGCGTTCGCGGACCCCTATACGACCGATCACCTCTACACGAACCAGGAGTTCGGTTTCAAGGTGACCATCCCCGCGGGCTTCTATCGGGCGATGTCTGCTTCTGACAACGCCATATTCTTCAATGACTCCGGCATGAACATCTCGGTTTATGGCGAGAACAACACCACCGGGATGACCGACAAGGACTACCTCTCGAGATTTCTGGGCGGGAGTGTGGCTGAATATCAGGCCACGGACAACGGGATGTTCGCAGGCTCGTATTACACGGACTCGGGCTCCACGGTGGCGTACTTCAAGGGTTATTGCGGGTCAGGGAGCATGTGCGTCGTGTCCATGAGCTATCCCGCCTCGGACTCCTCCACGTGCGACGCCATCGTCGAGAAGGTCTCGCCCAGCTTCACTCCTGGCGACGTGTCTCGTAAGCACTGAGGCCCTGGTGCCCGTATTTTGCCTCTTGAGCATGACGCCGACGTCACGAGAGGTTCGAGGGGTATTCTCTTCAACATGTAGTCTGAATCACCGATGATGGTTCGCGCCCCGTCCGCTCGACGGCACGAGCCTCGGTCACAAGGGGGAATCACCATGAGCATCCTCGACAGCATGTCGTCGTCCCTGAACCGCGGCATGGACGCCGCCGGAAGGTCCGGCAAGACCGTCAAGCTCAACCATCGCATCTCCGAGCTCCTGAAGCAGCGGCAAGGTCTTGCCGCGCAGCTTGGCGCGAGCCTGTACGACGCGACGAAGGGTGACCCGGCCATGAGGCAGGGCCGCGAGGCCCTCTACGACGGCATCGACGCCATCGATCGCGAGCGCGCCGACATCCAGGCGCAGATCGAGCAGATCGAGCGCGAGGCCGCCCAGGCCCAGGCCTCGGCCCAGACGTATCGCTGCCCCAGGTGCGGGAGCGCGGTCGCCGCGACCGACCTGTTCTGCATGGGATGCGGCCTTCCCATCGCCGACGTGATGGCGGCCGCCCCCGCGGCCAGCCCCGCAACCTCGGGTCGCGTGTGCCCCAACTGCGGGGCTCCCATGGGCGTCGATGACGTCTTCTGCATCAACTGTGGCGCCAAGGTCGAGTCTGCCGCTGTCACGTCCACTGCGGTTCCGACGGGTCGCGTGTGCCCCAACTGCGGGGCTCCCATGGGCGTCGACGACGTCTTCTGCATCAACTGCGGCGCCAAGGTCGAGCCCGTCGATCCCGCGGCGCAGGCAGCGGCGCCTGTCGAGCAGACCGCCGAGCCCGAGCAGACCGTCGAACCCGAAACGCCAGCCGACGATGAGAAGACCACCGAGCCCGAGCAGCCCACCGAGCCCGAGCAGTCCGTCGAGCCCGAGCAGTCCGTCGAGCCCGAGCAGGTTGCAGATACCGAGCAGGTTGCCGATCCCGAGCCCCAGGTCCAGCCTGCCACTGCTCCTGCTCCCATCGCCACACCCGAGCCCGCTGCCGTCCCGCGGTCCTACGTCTGCCCGAGGTGTGGCGAGAACGTGGACGCCGGCAGCAGGTTCTGTGGTGGCTGTGGACTTCCCATCGCCGAGGTCATGGCCGCGGCCCCTCAGCCCGCGGCTGGTCCAACATGCCCGCGCTGCGGTGCTCCCGTCAATCCCGGGGACACCTTCTGCATGAGCTGTGGGGCCTCGCTCGGATAGGGGATGCGGCCAGACGTGGCTCTCCGTCGGTGACCCCTCTGATGGGAGCTCGGCTTAATGGAACCTGTATACTAAGGACATTCATATCAAACGGGGCCATCGACCACGCGTGATGGCCCCGTCGCTTGGAGGTCCTATGCCAGCAGCCCATCGTCGTAAGAGCCTCGTTCCCTTTGCCATCGCGGCCTTCGTCGTCGCGCTCATGTGGGGTGCCCTCCCGGCGATGGCCTACGCCGCCGACTGGTCGCTGTCCATCTCCTCGATCAAGATGAGCTCCAAGCTCACCACCTCCTTCGAGGACACTGACTACAGTGGCAACGTCACCGGCGCCATCACCTACACGGACGCCCCGGCATCCGGGAGGTGCTACGCGATCGTCGACATGTCCGTCGTCAAGGCTGCGGCGACGAACCCACTCGAGCTCGCGGACGTCAAGCTCACGGTGGATGGCACGACGTATTCGGCGAAGACGTCGGGCAACAACCCCACGACCAACTCGGCGAGTGGTTCAGGCAGCCTTTCGTCGGACATCCCCTCCCTGGCGAAGCACCATAACCTCCCGTACTTCTCCGCTGCGTCCGTCTCCACCAAGGACAGTGGCTCCATCATCTTCGAGATCCCCCTCGTCCTATTCCTCGTCAAACGGTGACGGTTGGACCGTGAGCTATGGCGCGGACAGCTCGTCTCCCTTCGACTCCTCGAACACCGCGGTCACCCGTCAGTCGAGCATCGTCGACGATCAGGCGGAGACCGAGGCGTCGATCATGTCCGGCTATGAGGCGTCGGGCACCAAGACGCTCGACGATCCCTGCATCGTGCAGAATCCGTACGGCACCGCTCCGCTCACCGCCCTCGTCATCTTCGACACGGCCTCATCCTGCGACGTCACGGTCACGGTCCACGGCAAGACCGACGACTGCGATGTCTCGTACACCGTCTCCGGAGAGAGCACGCGCCACGAGGTCCCCGTCTACGGCCTCTACGCCCGGCTGCAGGAACACGGTCACCATCAAGGCCGGTGGCTCGACGCAGGACATCTATATCACGACCGACGCGCTCCCGGACGGCATCGAGACGATCACCCGCACGGCCGGCAACGGAAGCCAGCAGGTGGGGCAGCTCCTCGTGATGCAGAGCCCGCATCAGGTCACCTTCGACAACAAGGGTGACATCAGGTGGTACACGACCGACGTCAACTACGACACGGGCTACAGCCTGAAGTTCAACGACGACCAGTCGCGTTTCGTCTACTTCAGGAACGAGCTCACGAGCAACACCTATGGCAGGCAGGGCGAGGAGATGGTCGAGGCCGACTGGCTGGGCAAGATCTACTTCCTGGACTCGAACGCCAGCGCACAGTCGGATCACGACAGCACCCTCATCCCCGGGGACAAGGTCCTCTACATCCATGACGGGATGAGCAACGAGGCCACGATCTACTGCCTCGACATGAACACGGGGAAGAGCACACCCTGGCTCGTCATGAAGGACGTGTTCGACTCCTCCGTCGACCCGTGCTATCCGGACTGGAACGACCTCTGGCACGTCAACACGGTGAACTACGTCGAAGGTGACGATGCCGTGATCATCTCCTCGAGGAACCAGAGCATGGTGTTCGAGGTGAGCCTCCGCGACGGCGGCACCACGCCGGTCACCGCAGATGACATCATGTGGGCGCTCACGCCCCTCTCGAACCGTGAGGCCGCCGGTCAGCAGAGCGCGCTCGCCGGGAAGTACATCACCCCCACGGACCAGGACTTCGACTGGTTCTATGAGCAGCATGACGCGAACGTCATCTCCAACGACACCTCCACGGGCATCATGGAGATCGTCCTGTTCGACAACGGCCTGGCCCGCTACAACGCCGGCGACCCCGTGAACGACGAGCAGTACAGCAGGGGCGTCATCTATCGCATCGACAAGAAGAACAAGACGGTCACCCTGGTGCGCGACTACGGCAAGGACCGCAGCGAGCTCTACTCCTTCTACCGCGGCGGCGCGCGCGTCATCGCCTCGAACGGGCATCTCGTGACCTGCTTCGCGGTCGATGGCGGCAACACCAACAAGTCCCGCGTGGTGGAGAGCGACGACAAGGGCAACGTGGTCGCCGAGTACAAGTACTCGAGCTCCATCTGCGGCGCATACCGCACGATCGTCTCAACCTATGGGACTTCGTTCTCCAACTACGACCTCACGTCCACCAAGGGCGTCGAGAACCACGACTACGAGCAGTCCTATTGGGAGAAGACCTCCCTCGGGGACACGAGCGACCTCTGGGGACTGTCGCTGACGCAGCTGACGCGCGATGACGACACCCTCTCGATCATCGGCACGGCCAAGACGGCGAAGGGCGCGTCCACCGCGTCGGCCAAGGTGCTCGCATCGAGTTCCGACGGCACCTACTCCTTCGATCTCCTCACCCTGGACAACGGCGGGTTCTATGGCAGGGGCATCCCGACCTCGTCTCTGCCCGACGGCACCTACTCGCTCTACCTCAGCGTCACCTCCACCTCGGGGGGCACCGTGACCCAGTCGCTCGGCCGCACGCTCACCATTGGCAAGGGGGCCGCGGCGGACGTGACCCTCACGACCTCGCTTCCCGACGGGACCCAGGAGCAGAAGCTCGAGGGCATGCTCTCCGCTGCGAAGACGTCGAGCTTCCAAGACATGTCCGTGGTCCAGGACCCGTTCGGCACCTCACCGCTCACCGCGATGGCGCTCTTCTCCACCGATGACCTCTGCTCGGTCGATGTGACGGCGCATGGCCAGGACGCCAACGGGCGGGATGACTCCTCTCTCGACGTCTCCTATGACATCGAGGGGTCGCGCACCCTGCACGAGATCGAGATAGTCGGTCTGTACTACGACAGGACCACTCGAGTGACCCTCACGCTCACGCATGCGGACGGCACCACCGAGGAGAAGGAGCTCAACCTCAGCTGCGGGACCGCCGACGCCGGTCTGCCTGACCTGAAGGTCTCGAACGTCTCGTCCGACACCTCCAGCATCGCCCCGGGGCTCACCTTCTGCGCGTCCCCCATGAGCTACTACTACGCGGTCGACCGCAGCGGAGCCGTGCGCTGGTACTACTCGCAGAGCGCGTCCCTCGGCGCCTCGGGAATCAACTTCACCAGCGACGACCACCTGCTCGTCGCCGACAGCCTCACCAACACGAACGCCAAGAAGAACGGCTCCTGCGTTCACGAGATCGACCTCGTGGGCCGCGAGTACCAACGCTACTACGCGCCTGACATGGCGTTCCACCATGAGGTCAAGGAGCTCGACAACGGCAACCTCATCTGCGCGATGAGCGACACGACGCGCGACACCGTCGAGGACGTGGTGATCGAGCTCGACCGCAAGACCGGGGAGGTCGTCAACAAGTGGGACCTCACGGACATCCTCGTGGGATACGGGCTCAAGCGTGAGGAGGCCGAGTGCTTCGGCATCACCGACCACCTCACCGACGCCGATGGCTCCTACGACCAGGACTGGATCCACAACAACTGCGTCTGCTACAACGACAACGGCACGCCCGATGACGAGAGCGACGACTACATGCTCATCTCGAGTCGCCACCAGTGCGCGGTGTTCAAGATGAAGCTCGACGGCACCATCGAATGGGTGCTGGGAGATCCCACCGGCTTCGAGGGGACGCAGCTCGCCGCCAAGTGCCTCACGCCCACGGGCGATGGGTTCGAGTGGCAGTATGCCCAGCATGCGCCCATGGTCTGCTCCGACGGGGACATCCTCCTGTTCGACAACGGCTGCTACCGCACCAAGACCACGGAGAACATGGTCGCGCCGGCGGACAACTACTCCCGTGTCGTGCGCTACCGCGTGGACGAGTCGAACATGACGGTCGAGCAGGTCTACTCATTCGGCAAGGGCCTTGGGTCGGACCACTACTGCTGCTTCATCGGTGATGCCGACGGGCTTCCCAACGGCGACTACCTCGGCACGTTCGGAGGTCACAGCACCGACGCCAATGGGGACGTCTCCGACACGCCCATGGGTGGCGCGGGTGGTTCCAACGACGCCAGCGTGATCGAGAGCGACAAGGACGGCAACATAGTCTGGGAGCTCGACGCCGAGCCCAATGCAGGCGTCAGGTACTGCCTCATCTACCGCTCCGAGCGCAAGCAGATCACGAAGCTCGCCTACACCTACGGGGATGCCGCGGGCATCACCTGGAAGGGCACGGCCGGCCCCACGCCCGCCACGGACGTCGACCTCTCCTCCTTCACGGAAGGGACCGCGGGCACCACGGGCGGCGTCACCGTCACCGACGTGGGCAACCGCACCACGGTGGCCGGTTCCCTCAGGGATCCGTCCGCGGTCAAGGACCTCTATGTCGTCACGTCCGACGGCAGCATCACCAAGGCATATCCTGCCACCGTGGCGTCGTCGGGGGCCTTCAGCGTGAGCCTCACCTACGGTGTCGACGAGCTCTCGTCGGCCCATGACCTCTCGCTCGCGGTCGTCCACACGGACGGAACCTCCACCATCGAGCGGATCGCCACGACGCCGGCCGTCCAGACCTTCTCGGCCGTCATCGGCGGCTCCTCGAGCATGGACATGGGGGCGACGCAGACGCTGTCGCTCACCTCGTTCCCCGGCTCCGTGGACTGTGGCTCCAATGCCACGTGGACCTCGTCCGACCCGTCCGTCGCCACGGTGGACGAGAGCGGCTTCGTGAGCGCCGTCTCCACCGGCACCACCATCATCACGGCCGCCACGCCCGACAACGGCACGCGTGCCCAGCTTGCCATCACCGTCGTCGGCGCCGCCCTCGACCATGCCGACCTCACCCTGCGCGTGGACGAGGCCGTGACCCTCGAGGACGTCTCGATCATGTCCGACGGCTCGCATGTCTCCTCTTGGGCCGTCGCCGACTCCGGCATCGCCACGGTCGAAGACGGCCTGGTCACGGGCAAGGAGATAGGGGAGACCGACGTCACCGCCATCATCGGTGACAAGACGCTCACCTGCCACGTCACGGTTGTGCCCACCGTCGAGGACGGTGCCTATTCCATCGCCTCGAAGCTCGACGAGACCAAGGTCGTCGACATCGATGGCGGTTCGACCTCCAACGGCGGAAACGCCCAGATCTACGTGGACAACCAGACCCCCTCGCAGCTGTTCAACATCAAGTACGTGAGCGAGGGCTACTACACGGTGAGCCCGCAGTGCTCCGACAAGATGCTCGACGTCGCCGGCGGCGGCACCGCGGACGGCACGAACGTCCAACAGTACTCGGCAAACCAGACGGAGTCGCAGCTCTGGAAGCTCAAGGACCAGGGCAACGGCTACTGGGCCTTCGTCTCGGCCAAGTCCGGCAAGGTCCTCGACGTGTCCGGTGGCAGCACGCAGAACAGGACCAACCTCCAGACCTGGACCTACAACGGCACCGACTCGCAGTCCTTCAAGCTGGTCAAGCGCTTCGTGGAGGGCATCTATCGCATCGGCGTGGCCGGGAACTCCAGACTCGCCGTCGACATCAGCGGGTCGGTCAAGACGGACGGGGGCAACGCGCAGGTCTACACCTGGAATAACTCATATGCACAGGAGTACTTGGTGCGCTATGACGGTGCCGGCGCCTACACGCTCACCTGCCTTGCGTCGGCCAAGGTGCTCGACGTCGCCGGCGGCAGCTCCTCCAACGGCGCCAACGTCCAGCAGTACACGGCCAACGGCAGCTCTGCACAACGCTGGTACCTCCGTCAGCAGACCGACGGCACATATAAGGTCATCTCCGAGCGTTCGGGCAAGTGCATGGACGTGGCTGGCGGCAGTTTGAGGTATGGCTCGAACCTCCAACAGTACACGGACAATGACACCATCGCCCAGAGGTTCACTTTCACCTCGGTCGCCTCGACCTACACGGTGTCCCTCGCGAGCGATTCCAATCTCGTCCTCGACGTGTCGGGCGGCCGGACCTCGAACGGCGCGAACGTCCAGATCTACAAGCGCAACGGCTCCATCTCGCAGAAGTTCCTCGTGACACAGGTGGGTCAGAGCAGCAGCAGGGTGATCGTGCCCCTGGTGTCCCTCTCCTCGCTTGACGCCGCCGGCGGTGGGACCTCGAACGGGACGAACGTCCAGCAGTGGTCGTACAACGCGACCGGCTCGCAGATGTGGTACGTCCAGTACGTGGGCAGGAGCAAGGCGGATGGGAAACCTGCGTACCGCATCGTCAACGACAACTCGCGCCTCGTCCTCGACGTGGCGGGCGGCGTTCTCGGCTCCGGCACGAACGTGCAGCTCTGGAAGTACAACGGGACGGCCTCGCAGCTGTTCAGGCTCACGGCGGCACAGTAGCGCGCTCGCGTCGGGGCGCGTCTAAGGCTCGATGTCCTCCCAGCCCTCCAGCCACAGATCCGACTGGAGGGCGAGCCGTGCGCTGTCCTGCTCGGGGTCGGTGCTCCTCACACCAACACCGAACATGCCCACGCCCTGCGCCGCGGCAAGCCCGCAGACTATGTCCTCGAACACCGCGCAGCCGTCGGGGTCCACGCCCAGACGTCGTGCCGCCTCGAGGTAGATGTCGGGGAAGTGCTTCGAGCGGGCCACGTCGACGCCATGGACCCTCACGTCGAAGAGCTCGTCGATGTCGACGCGGGGCTTCAGGGAGTCGAGCACGGCCGGTGCGTTCGTGGTGGCGAGTGCGAGCGGCACGCCGGCACGTCTCAGGGCCCTGAGGTAGCGCTCCGCCCCGGGCCGCAGGGATACCTGCTCGGCGTACAGGGCGCTGCCCATGTCGTTCCACTCGGCGCAGATGTCCTCGACGGATTCGTCCAGGCCGAACCGGTCGATGACGAAGCGGGCGCCGTCGGCGAATCCCAGAGCGGCGAGCTCGCGAGACATGTCGGGGGTGTAGTCGATGTCCCTCTCGGCCATGAAACGACGGTCGACCTCGTTCCACACCCTGTTCGAGCTCGCGAGGGTCCCGTCGAAGTCGAATATCGCCGCCTCGAAGCCGAAGGGCCACAGGCAGCCTATGTCGTAGTCCTCTTCCGAGCCACCAGGCATATAGCCTCATTCCTGTAGCATTTGAGTCCTCGAGGACCCCTAAACGGGTATAGTACTTGCGTCGTGAAATGAGATGCGGCGGTGGGCCACCCCGTCCGTCGCGAAGGATGCGAACGAGTCTATCACTCGCCCCTCCAAGCCATGTGCCCCGCCTCGGCGGGGACGGCGAGGGGCGCCGAACGCAGGAGAGCGGACATGCTCCAGATCAAGGACCTCATCTACACGGTCAAGCCGGGCCAGGGCTCCTATGACGATCACGACCACGAGATCATCCGTGGCCTTGACCTCACGGTCGAGACGGGCAGGCTCGTCGTCGTGACCGGGCCCAACGGGGGCGGCAAGTCCACCACGGCCAAGCTCGTCATGGGAATCGAGCAGCCCACGGGCGGCACCATCACCTTCGACGGCACCGACGTCACCCACATGCCCATAGACGAGCGTGCCCGTCTCGGCATCGGCTACGGCTTCCAACAGCCCGCCAAGTTCCAGGGCATGAAGGTGGGCAAGCTCATCCGCATCGCGTCGGGGGAGAAGCTCTCCGGCGCCGCCTGCAACAGGTTCCTCACCAGCGTGGGGCTCTGCTCGGCTGACTATCTCATGCGCGACGTGGACAAGTCCCTGTCGGGCGGAGAGCTCAAGCGCATCGAGATCGCCACGGTGCTGGCTAGGAACCCCAAGCTCGCCATCTTCGACGAGCCCGAGGCCGGCATCGACCTCTGGAGCTTCGAGCGCCTGTGCGAGACGTTCGAGGAGCTACACCACAAGGAGCCCGACCACACCATCGTGATCATCTCCCACCAGGAGCGCATCATGGCGCTCGCCGACGACATCGTCGTCATCGAGGACGGCCGCGTCGTCCGCCAGGGGCCACGCGACGAGGTGTATCCCACGCTCGGCTTCGGCAAGAACGTGGATCCCAGCTGTGCCTTCACGCGCGAGAAGAACGTCGACTTCGGAGCCGCGGAGGCAGCCGCCAGGGCAGCCGTCGCCGCCTCGACGAGGAACGAGGAATAGACATGGAATCGACCGCCAACACCCTCATCCCGCAGGCTCCCGCCCAGGCCGCTCCCGGCGAGCGCGACACCGTGCTCAAGCAGGCCGAGCTCGACCAGATCAGCCGCGACATGCTCGGCGTCATCGCCGACATGGGGGAGGACACCCCCGGCGCCATCAACATCCGCGCCAATGGGTGTCTGGCCGCCCGCACCAACTCCGAGAACATCAGGATCGAGACGAAGGCCGACAAGCCCGGCATCGACATCCGCGTCGCGCCCCACACCAAGGGCGAGCAGGTCCACATCCCCGTCGTGCTCACCGAGACGGGCGAGAACGACATGGTCTACAACGACTTCTACATCGGCGAGGGCGCCGACGTCTACATCGTGGCCGGCTGCGGGATCCACAACGACGGCGACTGCGCCAGCGAGCACGATGGCATCCACACCTTCTATCTCGAGCCCAACAGCCACGTGGTCTACGTGGAGAAGCACTACGGCGAGGGCGACGGAACCGGCGAGCGGATCTTGAACCCCACCACCGAGGTGCACATGCAGGAGGGCTCCTCCATGGAGATGGAGATGGACCAGATCAAGGGCGTCTCCTCGACGGTCCGCACCACGAGGGGCGAGCTCGCGGCCGACTGCAGGCTCACGGTGGTCGAGAAGCTCATGACCCACGGTGACCAGACGGCCGAGTCCGATCTCGACTTCGTCATGGACGGTGACGGCTCCTCCGTGCGCGTGGTCTCGCGCTCCGTCGCCCGCGACCGGTCCCGCCAGCTCTTCCAGCCTGTCGTGACGGGAAACGCCAGCTGCCGCGGCCACGTGCAGTGCGATGCCATCATCATGGACCATGCCCAGGTCAAGAGCGTGCCCGCGATCGACGCCCGCTCGACCGAGGCCCAGCTCGTCCATGAGGCGGCCATCGGCAAGATCGCCGGCGACGCCATCGTGAAGCTCGAGACCCTGGGGCTCACCGAGGAGGAGGCCGAGGAGCAGATCCTCGAGGACTTCCTGAGCTAGGCATTCCCTGCTCGGGGTACACTGATTTCGGTATGCAGGCTCAGGTGATTCTCATACGAAAGGGAGCGTCATGGCAGCAGATGATGCGTTGAAGCGCGAGATCGACGACTACGTGGACCGCGCCTGGGACGACCTCGTGGATGACATGGACTCGCTCGTCTCCATCGAGAGCGTCGAGAACCTCGATGAGGCCAAGCCCGGCGAACCTTGGGGTCATGAGAGCCGTCGTGCCCTCGACTGCGCCGTGGGCATCGCCGACAAGCTGGGCCTCGATGCCCACAACATGGATGGCTACATCGGCTATGCCGACCTTGCCGGCGCCTCCGACAAGCAGATCGCCATGATCGCCCACACCGACATCGTGCCCCTGGGCACCGGCTGGACGTTCGACCCGCTCTCCGTCACGAGGAAGGACGGCTACCTCATCGGTCGCGGCTGCCTCGACGACAAGGGCCCCTGCGTGGTCTCGCTCTACACCGCCGCGTTCTTCAAGGGCCGTGACCTGCCCTACACCATCCGCTGCATCCTCGGCAACAACGAGGAGACCGGTATGGGCGACGTCGACTACTACCTGAAGCACGAGCCCGAGCCCGCATGGCTGTTCTCGCCTGACGCGGACTTCCCCGTGATCTGCGGCGAGAAGGGCGGCTTCTCGGCCACGTACGACTCCGGCGCCATCGTGGGCGACGTGATCGTCGACTTCGACGGCGGCACCGTGGGCAACGCCATCCCGGGTCTTGCCTCCGTGACCGTACGAGCCGACGCGTCCAAGCTCCCCGCGGCGACCGACATCGACATCGAGGACGCCGGCGACGGTCTCGCCAAGCTCACCGCCCACGGCAAGGGTGGTCACGCCAGCCTGCCCGCGGGCACGGTCAACGCCATCGGCATGCTCGTGGACTACCTCCTCGACAACTCGCTGTACGGCCAGAAGGAGCACCCGTTCCTGCTGCTCCAGAAGGCGATCTTCTCGTCCACCGACGGCTCCACGTTGGGCATCGCCGCGACCGATGACATCTTCGACCCGCTCACCTGCATCGGTGGCACCATCCGCACCAAGGACGGTCACCTCTACCAGACCATCGACTCGCGTTATCCCAAGTCCACCACGGGCGAGTACCTGAGGAAGACCCTCACCGCGCTGGGCGAGAAGTATGGCGCGACGCTCACCGTCGACATGGACATGGTGCCGTTCTACGTCGAGCCCGACTCCGCCCCCATCCAGACGATGGTTGCCACATACAACGAGTACACCGGCCGCGACGCGAAGCCGTTCACCATCGGTGGTGGCACCTACTCGCGTGACTTCAAGCATGCCGCGAGCTTCGGTCCGAACGACCCGTCCATCCCCACGCCCTCCTGGGTGGGCCCGGAGCATGGTCCCGACGAGGGCATCTCCGAGGACGCGCTCAAGCGTGCCATGAAGATCTACATCATGACCATCACGCGCCTCATGGAGCTCGACCTCTAGGACCCATGGGCACGGCATGACCAAGGCGTCGCAACGCGGATGGGCCTCGATTCCGAGGTCCATCCGCCTCTCTCGCCTCGATCGCGCGCCTGTTCGCGGCTGGCTCGCGCATGAGCGTGCCGATATGCGATATGGTTTGAGCCGCTGAGTGTCCACGTCGTCACACGAGAGGTACCGTCACATGGAACGTACGAGGATAGCAGGGCTGTACGCCGACTCCGAGCGGATGGGCGACAGCACCGTCACCGTCGCTGGATGGGTGCGCTCCATCCGGGACATGAAGAACTTCGGCTTCGTCACGTTGAACGACGGCAGCTGCTTCGCTGACCTGCAGGTGGTCATGAACCGTGACTCCCTCGCCGACTACGATGCCGTCGCGGCGCAGAACGTCGGCGCGGCCCTCATCGCGACCGGCACGCTCAAGCTCACGCCCGACGCCAAGCAGCCCTTCGAGCTTCAGGCCACCTCCATCGAGGTCGCGGGCACGTCCGCGCCCGACTACCCGCTCCAGAAGAAGCGTGCCACCGCGGAGTTCCTCCGCACGCAGCAGCATCTGCGCAGCCGTACCAACCTGTTCCGTGCCGTCTTCCGCGTGCGCTCGGTCGCGGCGTTCGCCATCCACGACTTCTTCCAGTCGCGTGGCTTCGTCTATGTGAACACACCCATCATCACCACGGCCGACTGCGAGGGCGCCGGCGAGATGTTCCGCGTGACGACGCTCGACCCCGCCGACCCGCCTCGCACCGATGACGGCAGCGTGGACTGGTCCGCCGACTTCTTCGGGTCCCCTGCCTACCTCACGGTGTCGGGTCAGCTCCAGGCCGAGAACTTCGCCATGTCGTTCGGCGACGTCTACACCTTCGGCCCCACCTTCCGTGCCGAGAACTCCAACACGCGCAGGCATGCGGCCGAGTTCTGGATGGTCGAGCCCGAGATCGCCTTCGCCGACCTCGCCGATGACATGGACCTGGCCCAGGCCATGCTCCAGAGCGTCATCTCCGAGGTCCTCGAGAGGTGCCCCGACGAGATCGACATGCTCAACCGTTTCGTGGACAAGGGCCTGCACGATCGCCTCGAGCATGTGGCGAGCTCGGACTTCGCTCGCATCACCTACACCGACGCGATCGAGGTCCTCACGGATGCCGTCGTGGCGGGTCATGAGTTCGACTATCCCGTGAGCTGGGGGATCGACCTCCAGACGGAGCACGAGCGCTACCTCACCGAGGAGCACTTCGGCAGGCCCACGTTCGTCACCGACTACCCCAAGCAGATCAAGGCCTTCTACATGAGGCTCAATGACGACGGGAAGACCGTCGCCGCCGCCGATTGCCTGGTCCCGGGCATCGGTGAGATCATCGGCGGGTCCCAACGCGAGGAGCGACTCGACGTCCTCGAGGGCCGTATCGCCGAGCTGGGCATGGACGCCTCGGAGTACGAGCATTACTGCGACCTGCGCAGGTACGGTGGTTGCAAGCATGCCGGCTTCGGCCTGGGATTCGAGCGCCTCGTGATGTACCTCACCGGCGTGGACAACATCCGCGACGTCATCCCGCACCCGCGTACGGTGGGCAACGCCGAGTTCTGATTGCATGTGAGACCCAAGGCGGTGGTCTTCCTCTGCCTGCGAGGTCCCACCATATGGGCCGCTTGCCTTTCCTGTTCCATCTGTTATAGTACAGATAGAACAATGGAAGGGAGGGCCCACGATGGTCATCACGGTTGACGGATCCTCGTCAGACCCCATCTATCAACAGCTTCGATCGCAGGTCATCGCGGCCATCGCCTCCGGTGAGCTTTCGCCGGGAGATCCCATGCCATCCGTGAGGTCGCTTGCGGGGGACCTGGGAATCAACCTACACACGGTGAACAAGGCCTATGCGGTCCTGCGTGACGAGGGCTACCTGCTCATGCGCGGCAGGGCCGGTGCCGTCGTCGCGGATCGTGGGGCCGATGGCGTTCGGCGTGCGCATGAGGAGCAGGAGGAGCTCATGGCCGAGGACCTGCGCCGTCTCGTCCTCGCACACAAGGCTCGCGGTGGGTCGCGTGCGGGGTTCCTCGACGCGGTCGAAACCGCCTTGGATTCCGTGTTCGAAGGGAATGACGGCATGGATGACGGCTCCGCCGCCACCGAAGGGAGCTCTAGATGACTGCCGAGACATTGGCGTTCCTCGTCCTCACCATCATGACCGTGCCGCTTGTCGGCATCGTGTCGATGGCGTTGCCCTGGGTGCAGAGGGAGGGGGAGGTCTTCGCGGTGACCATTCCGACATCCGCCTGCGATGACGTCCGCATCCGCGGGTTCAAGGTCCGGTACACGCTTGCCATGGCCCTGGTCACGGCCGGCGCCACCGCACTCGTCGTCTCCGCCGTCATGATGGGAGGGCAAGGTCCCGCGACCGTCTCGCTCATCGTCGCGGTCCTCCTCATCCCGGCGCTCTCCTTCGCGCTCATGCTCCTCTTCCGTTCGAGGACCATGGGCTTGAAGCGCGAGATGGGCTGGGAGACGACCTCGGCGAAGCACTCGGCGATCGTCGCCGAGGTCGACATCCCGGGTCCCGTCTCGCTTGGCTGGGAGGCGCTCAACGTCCCGGTCATCATCGCCACGTTTGCGGTGGGCCTCATCCTTTATCCGAGCATGCCGGACCAGGTTCCCATGCACATGGACCTGACGGGCGCGGTCACCGACTGGACCGCCAAGAGCACTGCCATCATCGTCTTTCCCGTGCTGGTCCAAGTGGTGATCCTCGCGTCCATGGTCCTCGCACACTGGGGGATAACGCACTCGAAGAAGGCGTCCTCGCCCTCCGCGCCGGTCTCCTCGGCCTATGCCTATGGCCTCTACGCCCATGCCCAGAGCGTCCTTCTCGTCGTCCTCGGCGTCGTCATCAACCTCGCGATGGTCTGCATCCCGCTGTCGTTCGCGGGAATCATGACCCTGCCCGTCGCCGCACTCGTCGTGACCCTCGTGGCCATGGTGTCCGCGGTCGCCTCGATGGTGATGGGCCTGGTCTATGGTCAGGCGGGCTCGCGTATCGTGGCGCGTGTCGAGGCCGCGGCCGACATGCCTGCCGATGACGACTCGCATTGGGCGGCCGGGGTCCTCTATGTGAACCGCGACGAACCCGCCCTGTTCCTCCCCGAGAGGTTCGGCATGGGCTGGACGGTCAACCTCGCGCGCCCGGCCGTCTGGGCCATCATCGCCGGATTCGTGGCCGTCATCGTGGCGCTCCTCGTCTTCAGCATGACGACCTTGGGTTAGGGGGTGCCCGGGCCTATCGGTCGGGCTCGGCCTCGATGGAGCGGACTATGTCCACCATCACGTCGTCGCCCGTGAGCGAGCAGAGCAGGGTCGCGAAGTTCCTTGCCACCGGGAACACCTCCGCGTCCAGGGAGGCCTCGGCGCACTCCATGAGCCCGTCCGAGATCTGCTCCGTGGGGGCGATGGGGATGCCGTGTGCGACGAGGGCCGCGTCGACGGCAGCCCCGTCCGCGAGTTCGTCGGGACCGTCGGCGTTCGTGAGTTCCAAGGTGTGGAGCTCCATTACCGCCAAGGTCGAGCAGCTCGACTGGAACGTCAGGCTCTTCCTGTAGCAGGCCCTCGCCGCGAGCAGGTTCGCGCCCTTCCACTCCATGAAGGCGAGCCTGTAGTAGGCGATGCCGAGCGTGTCGGGGTCGTGTGCCACCTCGAGCAGACGCAGGAGAGAGTCGATGGCCGAGGAATAGTCGCCCAGCGTCTCGTGGCACCTCGTCTCCCGCAGGTATCCCTGGCTGCCCAGAGGGTCGAGCTCCACGCAACGGCGGGCATGTGCGAGGGCGGACGTGGCGTCATCGGTGAGCAGGAGTGCGGAGGACAAGACCAGCTGCGCGTCGTAGTACGAGTCGGGCACGAGCCTGACCTCTCGACCCTCGGTCGGGTGGAGCCGGTTGAAGAGGGCACGCTCCACGTAGCTCTGGAAGGCGTGCCAGGTGACGAGCCCCGTGTCCTCATAGGTGCCGGCGGCATCGATGGGCCTCAGGGCCGCCGTGAGGATCCTCACCGCCTTGGCGGGGTCCTTCGCCTCCAGGAGGTCGGCCGAGCGTCGCACGGCCTGCGTGAGCTCGTCTCCGCTCACGAACTCGTCCTCGACGTCGAGGAAGTTCTCCTCGGAGAGGGTGCCGTCTATGAGCTTGGAGACGGTGCGGTCGGCCGAGGAGCGCACCGTGGGATCGGGATCGTCACGGGACATGCCGAGGATGAGGCTCACGTTCTTCTCGGTCGAGGAACCCAGCTCTCGCGCGATGTCGGTCGCGACGTGCTCGCGACGTGCCTCCTCGTGGATGCCGAGCCCGGCGACCGTGTCGGTGCCCAGACGACGCGCGATGTCGCCGTCGAGCCTACGGTCGGACAGGTCGACGGATTCGTAGCGCCTCGCGGGGCAGAACCTCTCCTCCTCGAGGGAGAAGGTCTGGACGACGGGTTGGAGCACGCCGTCCTCCAAGGAGAGGGTCGCCGCGAACGACTCGTACGTGGCCACGGGGTCGGAGACGGCCGTGAGGTCGAGCGCGAGGAGGCGTTCCCGGTCGAAGTCGACGGAGTAGTGGCAGGTGTGGCTCGTGGAGGTGTCGAGCACGCCCGCCACGAGGACGTGAGAGATCCTCTCGGAGCAGCGCAGCACGTGGGAGGCGACGAGGATGCCCAGACGGAGGGCGTATGCGCTCGCCTGCTGCCTGCGCATGAGGCCCGTGGTGGGCAGCATCCTCCCGAGCTCCGCGGACCAGTAGGAACGTGGGAACACCTCCGACGGGGTGACGGCGACCTCCACGGCCGCGGCCCCTCCCGCCACGTTCGTGCGGAACGACGTCTCGAGTCGGAAGGGGACCTGGAAGGTCTCGAGGCCCACGGCGATCGCCTGGCGAACGGCCCACTCGCCGTCGCCCTCGGACCCGTCACGGCTCGAGCCAGGCTCGTCCAGGGCTGGGAGCTGAGAGCAGATCGAACTCATGAGCTGCTGGTTGATGAGATAGCACTGCTCGAGGGTCTGCGAGTCGGGCTCGGGCAGCACGGCATGGGCGAAGTGGACGGAGTTCATGGCCGCCTCGAGCGAGAGGATGCGGAGCCTGGCGCCATAGCTCAGCGTGTCATCCTCGCAACGCAGGAAGAACAGCCCGCTGCGATGAGGACGCACCATGCGGACCGCCGGCATGTCGATGTCGTTCGAGAACAGCCCCGCCTCCTCGAGGGAGCGGGCGAGGAAGCGCTCGAGCCCGCTCGGGGGCAGCGTCCCCGCGGGCAGATCATCCCTGGCGGCCTCACGGGTGCGGATGTCGCCCACGGCGAGCTTGAGGGTGGCCAACGGGTCGTCCGTGGCGTCCAGCGTCGAGACGAGCGCCGCGTAGTCGAGGCGGGACGTGGCCACCTCCTCATGGGTCACGCTCGTGGGGGCTTCCTGCCTCGCGATGGGTTCGAGTCCGAGGTTGACGGCCTGCTCATGCGCGAGCTCGGGGGAGGGGGGTACGGGAAGGCGCCGGCCGGCGGCGCCGCGGTACATCCTGGCCGTGATGCGGGAGACCGCCACGCCGCCGATGCCGGCCGCGACGAGGTATCCCGCGGTCGTGGCCGCGGCGAACGAGCCGCCGTGCGTCATCGCGAAGGCGGCCAGGACGAGCCCGATGGCAAGGACGCATGCCGCCGCCACCGCGATCCCCTTTACCTGGCCTCTCTCCTGCGGCGTCATCTCGCCCATGCTCGCCTCCCGCCTTCGTGTCCCTCGTGCCTTTCACCCAATGGTACCCGCAAGTCCCGACGGAAAGCCACGATGGTGTTGCGTTCCCGCCGCTTTCGTGTATCCTCATAGGTGAACATATGAGCAAGCATTCATATATAAGGGAGCGAAGATGGACGAGCACGACGTGGACAAGGCCGGCGAGGGTCACCGCATCGCCGAGTACCTGCAGGATGACGAGGTCATCTATGACACCACCCAGATGTTCGACGCCCTGTCCGACTACACGCGTTTCCAGATCCTGGGGGCCCTGTGCGAGAGGGACCTATGCGTGGCCGAGCTCGTGGACGGGTGCCACGTCTCGCAATCGGCCATCTCGCACCAGCTGAGGCTCCTGCGCGACCGCGGCCTTGTCTCCGTGCGCCGCGACGGCCAGCGCTCCGTCTACTCGCTCGACGACGACCACGTCCGCACGCTCATATCCGTGGGCCTCGAGCACGCGGGTGAGAAGGAAGGCCGATAGCCATGGAAGACCCCACGTTCTCCTACTACGTGACCGACCTCGACTGCCCGTCCTGCGCGCTCTCCTGCCAGAACGCCGTGCGCAACCTCGAGTGCGTGGAGGACGCCAGCCTGAACTATGCCACGGGGACGCTCGAGGTCGAGAAGAAGCCGGCGGCCGAGGTGGGCCATTGCCGCAGGCACGTCCTCCAGACGGTGCGCGAGTGCGGTCACGACCTCGATCTCACGGACACGGAGAGGGGAGAGCTCGAGGCCGAGCGCCCCTGGCTGGTCGAGCATCGCGAGCAGGTCCTCATGGGGACCTCCGGCGTCGCGCTCGCGGCGGGTCTGCTGTGCGAGAACCTCCTCGCGCAGGTCGCCGCCGCCCGCGTGTTGTTCGTCATCGGCGCCGTGGCGGGCGTCGCCTACATCCTGCCCATGGCCGTCTCGGCCCTCCGCCGCCGCACCTGCGACATGAACGTCCTCATGACCATCGCCGTGATCGGGGCGCTCGCCATGGGGTGCTTCGAGGAGGCGGCCGTCGTCATCTTCCTCGACCAGGTGGGGGAGTGGCTCGAGGGATGGTCCATGCGCAAGACCCGCGGCTCGGTCACGCAGCTCATGAGTCTGGCGCCTGACATCGCCCATGTGGTGTCCGCCGACGGCACGACCACGGACGTGGACGCCGACGACGTCGAGGAGGGCACGCTCGTCCGCGTGCTCCCCGGGGAGCGCGTGCCCCTGGACGGCCGCATCGAGAGCGGCTCGTCATCGTTCGACGAGGCCCCCGTCACCGGCGAGTCGGTGCCCGCGGACAAGACGGTGGGCGACGACGTGTTCGGTGGCACCCTCAACACCTCCGCCGTGGTGGAGGTCACCACCACGAGCGACGCCGACGAGTCCACCTTGGCCCGCATCATCGCCATGGTGCAGGGCGCCCAGGCCGAGAAGGCCCCCTACGAGGCGTTCGTCGACCGGTTCGCCGCCGTCTACACGCCCGTCGTGGTCGCGCTCGCCATCGTGGTGGGCGTGGGCGTCCCCCTCGTCATGGGACTCGTCTCGGGCTTCGCCTCCGTCGAATGGTACTCATGGGTCTACCAGGCGCTCACGCTCCTCGTCATCGCCTGCCCCTGCGCGCTCGTCATCTCCACGCCCGTCTCGTTCGTCTCGGCAATCACGCGTGCGGCCAAGATGGGAGTCCTCGTGAAGGGTGGGGCCTATTTCGACCTCGCCTGCAAGGTGGACGCCATCACCTTCGACAAGACGGGGACGCTCACCAGCGGCGAGCCGAAGGTCTCGGCAGTCCGCGTCATCGGCGACGCCTCGGAAGGCGACGTGCTCGCCGTCGCGGCCGCGCTCGAGGCGAACTCGACCCACCCGCTCGCGAAGGCCGTGGTGGAGAGGGCGTCCGCGGACGCGACCCCCGTCTCGGCCACCGAGGTCGAGGAGGTCGTCGCGGGCGGCATGCGCGGCGTCGTCTCCGGCCTTCCCTGCTCGGTCGGCAAACCCGCCTTCGCCGCGCTGGAGGGAGAGCTGGGCGAGGAGGTCACCTCCGCCGTCGACGAGCTCACGGGGACCGGTGCCACGGCCCTCGTCGTCATGCGCGACCATGCGCCGCTGGGGGTGATCGGCGTGGCGGACGCGATCCGCGAGTCCACGCCCGACGCCCTTGCCCGTCTCCATGACCGCGATGGCATCTCCACGCTCGAGATGCTCACGGGTGACAACCGCCGCGCCGCCCAGGCCGTGGCCGCCACCGCCGGCATCACGCAGGTCGCCGCGGAGCTCCTTCCCGACGGCAAGGTCGACGAGGTCCGTCGTCTCCAGGCCGAGGGCACCAAGGTGGCGCATGTGGGCGACGGCATCAACGACGCCCCCGCGCTCGCCGCGGCCGACCTCGGCATCACGATGGGTGCGGCTGCCTCCGACACCGCCCTCGAGGTCGCCGACGTGGCGCTGCTCTCCGGGGACCTCGCCCAGCTGCCGTCGTTCTTCGAGCTTTCGCACCGCACCATGAACGTGGTGCGCGAGAACATCGTCTTCGCGATCGCGGTCAAGGTCGTGATCATGGTGCTCGCCGTCATGGGCATCGCCAACATGTACATGGCCGTGTTCGCGGACACGGGCGTGGCCCTCATCGTCATCCTCAACGGGATGCGTCTCATGACCAAGGTCGATACGCGCTTCTGATCCGTCTCTCCCGCTCTCGGCTCGCCGCGTTGCGCTAGCCTTGTGTCGATGGAAGACGTGCGCCTTCGGGCGCGACCAGCCGAGGGGGCCCGTTCGTTGGAGAGGGACGCGATCGCATCACGGGGTGGCACGGGGGATCGTGCCACCCTGAGCCCGCACCACATGCCCGTGCGCTGGCACGAGACCGTGACCGCCTCCGATGGGCTCGCGGTCGACGCCCCCATCGACGACAAGGCGACCATCATCTGCCGCGCCGGTCTGCTGCTGCTCTCAGGCGGCACTGGAGGTTGGCGCGTCCGTGACGAGATGAACCGCATCGCCCGCGTCCTGGGCGTCACCGTCATCACCGACGTGAGCCTCATGGACATCGAGTGCACGGTCGTCGACGGCGACCAGTCCTTCTCCGAGGTGGTGGCCCTTCCCACCTCGGGCGTCAACACCGAGCGCATCTGGCTCATGGAGAAGTTCACCCATGAGGTCGAGGCGATAGGACATGAGCTCACGGTGCAGGAGTACCACGAGCTCATGGATGACATCGAGCACAGACGCCCCAACTACTCGCCGCTCCAGGCGGGGCTCGCCTCCGCCCTCGCGTGTGCGGCCTTCGTGTTCCTCCTGGGCGGGGGTCTTCTTGAGATGGCCTGCGCCTTCGTGGGTGCGGGCGTGGGCAACTACGTCCGTCGCCGCATGCTCGACCACGGCCTCAACCAGTTCTTCTCGATTGGTGTGTCGGTCGGTGCGTCATGCGTGTGCTACCTCGTCTCCCTCATGCTCATCTCCCTGGGCGATCCCAACGCCATGACGCACGAGGCGGGCTACATCGGGGCGATGCTGTTCGTCATCCCGGGCTTCCCCCTCATCACGAGCGGACTCGACATCATGCAGCTCGACATGAGGAGCGGGCTGGAACGCCTGGCCTACGCGGTGTCCGTGATCGTGGTGGCGACGCTCGTGGGCTGGATGGTGGCGAGTATGGTCCAACTCTGGCCGGACGACTTCGTCGACCTGGGGCTGTCTCCCGCGGTCATGTGCGGCCTGCGCCTGGTGGCGAGCTTCTGCGGCGTCTTCGGCTTCTCGGTCATGTTCAACAGCACGCCCAGGATGGCCGCCACGGCCGGCGTCATCGGCGCCGTCGCCAACACGCTCAGGCTCGAGCTCGTCTCCCTCGGCGGCATGCCCCCCGAGGCGGCCGCGTTCCTGGGCGCGCTCGCGTCCGGTCTTCTCGCCAGTGCCATAGGCCGCAGACTTGGATTCCCCCGCATCTCGCTCACCGTGCCGTCCATCGTGATCATGGTGCCCGGCCTCTACATGTACCGAGCCGTCTACTACATGGGCAGCTTCGCCGTGGCGGACAGCATGAGCTGGCTCATGCGCGCGGTCATGATCGTGGCCTTCCTGCCGCTGGGCCTCGCCCTGGCGCGTGCCCTCACGGACAGGCGCTGGCGTCACTGCAGCTGAGCAAGCCGCGAGCGAGAGGGGCGCGCGAAGCGGGCGTCCTTTATCCGACCTTAACGTCCGGGGCCCGTCCTTCATGCCGACTTTAGGGTTCGGGCGCGATGATTGTCTCGTCAAGTGGGAGGACGACGAGAGGAGATCGCCATGGCCATGGACGACGAGGCGGTACTGGATGCGGGCATGGTCGTCTCAGGCGACCTCAGCGAGACGATCTCGGCGCTTCAGCTCGAGGGCATCGAGCGCACGGCGAGGGCCCATGTGGTCCCCAGCCTGGGCCATGAGGACCGCATGGTCACCGAGAGCGCCCAGGAGGTCGAGGAGGGCCAGATCGTCCTCGTCTACCCTGGTGAGCGCATCCCGGTGGACGGCGTCGTCGTGGAGGGCTCCGCCCTGGTCGACGAGTCGGCTCTCACGGGCCGTCACGTGCTCGTCCGTCATGCGGCGGACGAGCACGCTTCCGTCCTGGGATTCTCCCGTGTGATCAAGGGCAGCGTCGCCGTCCGCGCCACGAGCTCCTTCGCCGACGACGAGTACGTCCGTGACATCTGTGACGGCTCCCACGCGGCTCGGCTCACCTTCGTCCGCGTGTTCCTTGCGATCGTGGCCCTTGCCTGCGTGGCCTCGCTGCTGGCCGGTATCATCATCCGTTAGGGGACGTTAGGAGACGCGGGCCTCGTAGCCGGCCTCGTGCACCGCGGAGACGAGGGCCTCGTCGGTGACGTCCGGGCCGCATGTGACATCGGCCGTGCCGTCCTCGAGACTCACCTGTGCCTCCGTGACCCCGTGCACTCCCTCGAGTGCCTCCGTCACATGGGCGACGCAGTGCGCGCACATCATTCCCTCGATGCTGAGATGCCTTTCCATCATGTCCTCCATATCGTTGTCGTCGGTTCGTGTCGTCTCGTCCCGCTCTCCCATGTTTGGCCTCCATCCGCGCAGACGCAGTGCGTTCGTGACCACGCAGACGGAGCTCATCGACATCGCGGCCGCCCCGATCATGGGGTTCGCGTCGATTCCCATGCCGGAGAGCGTCCCTGCGGCGATGGGGATGCAGATGCAGTTGTAGAGCAGTGCCCAGAACAGGTTCTGGTGGATGATGCGCATGGTGGCCCGCGAGAGCTGGATCGCACGCACCACGTCCAAGGGATCGCTCCTCATGAGGACGATGTCGGCCGAGCCCATCGCGATGTCGGTGCCGGCGCCTATCGCCATGCCCACGTCGGCCGTCGCGAGCGCCGGCGCGTCGTTGATGCCGTCGCCCACCATGACGACCTTGCCGTGCTGACCAAGGTCCCTCACCTCCGCCTCCTTCCGGGCGGGGAGGACGCCGGCCACCACGCGGTCGCATCCCACCTGACGGGCGACGACGCGTGCGGTCGCCTCGGAGTCGCCGGTGAGCATCGTCGTCCTCATCCCGAGGGCCTTGAGTTCCGAGAAGGCCGCCGCGGCGGTGGGCCTCACCCGGTCGGTGACGGCGATGATGCCGAGGGGTCTTCCCCCTGCCGCGAACAGGAGAGGCGTCGAGGCCCGTGAGGCGAGGTCGTCCGCCTCCCTGGCAAGGCCCCCGAGCCCGATCGCGGCCGACGCCATGAGGCGGGCGTTTCCCGCCAGACAGCGCGTGCCGTCCACATTCGCGCTCAGGCCCCCCTCCACCTGGGAGAATCCCTCCACTGCGGCATCAGGCTCGTTCACGTGGCCTGACGCGACCTCGTCTTCGACGTAGGCCGTGACGGCCCGTGCGAGCGGGTGCTCGCTTCTCGACTCGAGTGCGAGGGCCACGCGCAGGAGCTCCTGGGTGCCTACGCCGTCGGCGGTGATGACGTCGCCCACCACGGGGTGGCCCTCGGTGACCGTCCCGGTCTTGTCCATGACGACGTCCGTCGCCTCTCCCGCGCGTTCCAGAGCGGCGGCGTCCCTCACGAGGATCCCCATGCGGGCGCCTCGGCCGGTGCCCACCATGATCGCGGTGGGGGTGGCGAGGCCTAACGCGCATGGGCATGAGATGACGAGCACGGATATGGCATGCGTGAGGGCCGTCCCCGCATCAGCTCCCAACACGAGCCAGACCACGAGGGTCATGAGGGAGATGGACATGACGATGGGGACGAAGACGCCGCTCATGCGGTCTGCCACTCTCTCGACGGGTGCCTTCGAGCTCGTGGCCTCGTCGACCAGACGCACGATGCCCGCGAGCGTGGTGTCGTCGCCCACGGCGGTCGCCTCCATGACGAACCAGCCGCCGCGGCTCACCGTGGCACCCGTGACCTGCGACCCCACGACCTTCTCCGCGGGGATGGGCTCGCCTGTGATGGCCGACTCGTCAACCGAGGCGGCTCCCTCGATCACGCGACCATCCACGGGAACGGACTCCCCGGCGCGTACGACGACCTCGTCGCCCACGCGGACGGAGCCGGCGGGGACCGTCTCCTCACGACCGTCCCTCCTCACGCGTGCCGTGCTCGGGGTGAGGTCCATGAGCTGGGAGATGGCATCTGTCGTGCGACCCTTCGCCCTCGCCTCGAGGTATTTCCCGAGGCTGATGAGGGTGAGGATCATGCCGGCGCTGTCCAGATAGAGCCCGTGGCCGAGCGTGGCCGCGAGGCCGACCTCGCCCATTCCCAGCGCGGCGGCCATGCGGTAGAGGACCACGACGCTCCACGCGGTCGAGGCCCCGGCCCCGAGCGCGATGAGCGTGTCCATGTTGGGCGCCCCGTGTGCGGCGGCACGGATGCCGCCCGTGAAGAAGCGCCTGTCGAACACGAGTATCGGAATCAGGAGCAGGAGCTCCGTGAGCGCGCGGACCATGGCCGCCGCGTCGCCCTCGAGCGCCGGTGGGAGGGGCCAGCCGAACATGGGACCCATCGCCACGTAGAAGAGGGGGACGCAGAAGACGATCGACGCGACCAGGCGCCTGAGCGTGTCCGAGGCGGCCTGCGAGGCGGGGGATGGCCCCGCATCCTCGCGTGCCTGGCCTGATGCGGAGGCGGGGTGTTCGGGCGCGGCCTCGTATCCGGCGTGGTGGACGGCGCTCGCCACGGCCTCGACCGTGGCGGCCTCGTCGGCGTCGGGCGTCAGGCAGACCTCAAGGTCGTTCTTGAGGAGGTTCACGGAGGCGTCCGCCACACCTGGCGAACCCTGGGCGGCCTTCGTCACGTGGGCGGCGCATGACGCGCAGGTCATCCCCGTGACGTCGAAGCGGACGCGCCTCGGCTCCTGGGCGGCGTCGCTCATGAGAACTTCCTCAGCAGGTCGACGACCTCGTCGACGACCTCGACGTCCCCCGCCTGCACCCGTTCCACGACGCAGGTCTCCATGTGGTCCTTGAGGATGATGCCCGATACCGCCTTGATGGCGCTTTGGGCCGCGGCGAGCTGGGTGAGGACGTCGCCACAGTAGCGGTCGTCCTCGACCATCGACCTCACCCCGTTGAGCTGGCCTATCGCACGGTTGAGCCGGCGCGTCACGTCGGCCTTCATCGACTCGCTGCGCGGCGTCGCCTTCATGCGGCAGCAGCAGCCGGTCTTCTCGTCCTCGTCCATGTGGGGCCTCCGTCCGTCCCGATGTCTGACGGCAGTATACCCCATGGGGGTATATGCGACACAAGGAAGCAGGAAATCGCCGCCAGCATGGGATGGCAAGCGGCGAGGCGAGGTTCCGTGGAGCTAGATCCTATGGATGAAGAGACCGCTCCTGAGCTTGGGCTCGAACCAGGTGGACTTCGGCGGCATCAGCAGGCCGGCGTCGGCCACCGCCATGAGCTCGTCGACCGTCGTGGCTGCGAGCGAGAAGGCCACGCCGTCCGCGCCTGCCCTGCGCTCGAGCTCGGAGGTACCGCGGATGCCGCCCACGAAGGAGATGCGCGGGTCGGTCCTGGGGTCCTCGATGTCGAGGATGGGCCCGAGGACGTGGTCCTGCAGCACGGAGGCGTCGAGCGAGCCCACGGGACCTGCGGCGGCGGCAGCGGAGCGGAGCGCGTCGTCGCAGGACAGGGTCCACCAGCGTCCGTCGGCGAACATCCCGAACGTGCCCTTCTCGGACGGCTCCACCGCATGGTCGGAGGGCGTGGCGGTCAGACCCGCCGCCCCCAACGCGGAGAGGAGCCCCTCGGCCGTGAGGCCGTTCCTGTCGGAGACGACCCTGTTGTAGGGCAGACACATGAGCTGGCTGGCCGGGAAGAGGACCGAGAGGAAGGTGTCGTAGGCGGCCACGTGCGGGTCGTCCTCGGCCACGCCGGCGGCCTCGCGGCGGGCCAGGCTCTCATGCACGGCACTCGCGGCGCGATGATGGCCGTCGGCGATGTAGGCGCAGGGGACGTGCTCGAAGCAGCCACGGATCGCCTCGACGGCATCGGGGCGGGAGACGCGCCACACGGTGCTGCGGACGCCCTCCTCGTCGGTCATGTCATAGAGGGGCTCGCCGGTGGAGGCCGCGCCGATGATCATGTCCAGGGCCATGCTGTCTCGATAGGCGAGGAAGATGGGGCCGGTCTGGGCGTCGAGGGCGTCGATGTGACGGATCCTGTCGGCCTCCTTGTCCGCGCGGGTGCTCTCGTGGCGCTTGATCGTGCCGTCGACGTAGTCGTCCACCGAGCAGCACGCGACGACGCCCATCTGCGAGTGCGTCGTGCCGTCCGGAGAGGTGGCCTCGAGGCGGTAGAGGTAGTAGCTGTGGCTCGGGTCGCGCAGGTACGTGCCGTCGCCGACCCAGGAGTCGAGGGTCTTCCTCGCGTTCGCGTAGACCTCGGGTGCGTACATGTCCTGGTCGGCGGGAAACAGGGTCTCCGGGCGGTCGATGGCCAGGAACGAGCGCGGGTGGGCCGCCACGTAGGCGGCCGCCTCCTCGCGATCGAACACGTCGTAGGGCGGTGCCGCGACCTCGGCCGCCCTCTCGGGGGTGGGCCTCAGGCAGGCGAACGGCTCGACTCTCATGTGTCCTCCTCGGCGGCTCTGGCACAGGGCCACCAGACGGCGTGGCTACTTGATGACGCGGACGCGCCAGATGCTGTCGACGTCCTTGAGGCTCGTGATGATCTCGGGCTCGAGGTGCTCGTCGGTGTCGAACATGGTGTAGGCGTTCTTGCCTGCGGCCTCGTTGGTCATGCGCTGGACGTTGGCGCTCGCCTTGCCCACGATCTCGGTGATCTTGCCGAGCATGCCGGGGACGTTCGCGTGGAGCAGGGCGATGCGGCTGCCGGCCCGTGCCACGCCCAGGTCACAGGCGGGGTAGTTCACGGAGTTCTTGATGTTGCCGTTCTCGAGGTAGTCCTTGAGCTCGGCGATGGCCATGCGAGCGCAGTTCTCCTCGGCCTCGCCCGTGCCGGCACCTGCGTGCGGCGTGACGAGCGTGTTCGGCATCGTCATGGTACCGGGTGTGGCGAAGTCGGTCGCGAAGCGGGCCACGTGTCCGCTCTCGAGGGCGGCGAGCATGGCGGGCTCGTCGATGATCGTCTCGCGGGAGTAGTTGAGCACGACGGCGTCGTCGTTCAGCAGCGCGAGCTGTCCGGCGCCGATCATGTGGACCGTGTCGTCCTTGGAGGGGACGTGAATGGTGAGGTAGTCGCAGCCTCGGCACAGGTCGTCGAGGTCATTCACGCGACGGACGTCGCGCGACAGCTGCCAGGCATGCTCGACGGAGAGGTAGGGGTCGTAGCCGTAGACCTCCATGCCGAGGTCGACGCAGGCGTTGGCGACCTTCGAGCCGACGTTGCCGAGACCCACGATGCCGATCCTGCGGCCGATGGCCTCGCGTCCCACGAAGGCCTTCTTGTTGGCCTCGACCTCGACGAAGATGTCGGGATCGGAGGCGTGGTCGCGGCACCAGCGCATGCCACCGATGACGTCGCGTGACGTCATCATGATGAGGCCGATGACGAGTTCCTTCACGGCGTTGGCGTTGGCGCCGGGGGTGTTGAACACCACGATGCCCTCGTGTGCGTACTCGTCGAAGGGGATGTTGTTCACGCCTGCCCCGCACCTCGCGATGGCACGGATGCCGTGAGGGGGCTCGTAGCCGTGGAGGTCGGTCGAACGCATGAGGATCGCGTCGGCCTTCGTGTCGTCGTCCGTGATCTCGTAGCCGGCCCCGAGCGTGTCCAGGCCGTTCTTGGTGATGTCGTCGATTATCTTGATCTCGCGCATGGGTGTCTCCTCATGTCCGTGTCCGAATGTTCCTCCTGGATGGGGCCGGCCTCAGCCGGCTAGGAAGATCGTCCGGACTCGAACTCGCGCATATAGGAGACGAGCGCGGCCACTCCCTCGACGGGGACGGCGTTGTAGACGCTCGCGCGCATGCCACCCACGAGCCTGTGACCCTTGATGCCCACGAGGCCGCGCTCCTTCGCGCCGGCGATGAAGGCGGCGTCCGTGGCTACGGAGTCGGTGCGGAACGTCACGTTGGCGATCGAGCGGCTGCCTGGCCGGGCCGTGCCGTGGAACGTCTCGCTCGCGTCGAGGTAGTCGTAGAGCATCCCGCTCTTCTCGGCGTTGACGGCGCCCATGGCCGCGAGGCCCCCCTGCTCCTCGACCCAGCGGAACACCTTCCCGCAGAGGTAGATGCCGAAGGTGTTGGGCGTGTTCAGCATGGAGCCCTTCTCGGACTCCAGACGATAGTCGAGGTAGGTGGGGCAGCATGTCAGGGCCGGGCCGTCCGCGAGGAGGTCATCGCGCACGATGACGACGGTCACGCCGGCCGGCCCCGCGTTCTTCTGCGCCCCGGCATAGACGAGGCCGTAGCGGCTGACGTCCATGGGGCAGGAGAGGAAGCAGCTGGAGACGTCCGACACGAGCGGGACGTCGCCCGTCTCCGGGAGGTCGTGGAACATGGTGCCGTAGATGGTGTTGTTCTGGCAGATGTAGACGTAGTCCTCGCCCTCAGGGACGCTGAGCCCGTCGAGGTCGGGGATGCGGTCGAAGTCGGTGTCCTCGCTCGTCGCGAGCACGTCGGCCTGACCGTACTTCTCGGCCTCCTGCCATGCCTTGCGGGCGAAGTTGCCCGTCACGAGGTATCCCGCGCGGCCGTTGCGCATGAGGTTCATGGGGATGCCGGCGAACTCGAGGGTGGCCCCTCCCTGCAGGAAGAGGACGCGGTACGTGTCGGGGATGCCCAGCACGCGACGCAGCGTCGACTCGGTGTCGTCGAATATGGACTGGAAGTCCTGGGACCTGTGGCTCATCTCGAGGACGGACATGCCGCATCCCCGATAGTCGAGCATCTCGTCCGCGGCCTCGGAGAGCACGCCCTCGGGCAGTGCCGCGGGTCCGGCGGAGAAGTTGTAGACGCGAGCCATGGGACTCCTTCCCATCCGTGCGCGGCCCGGCCCGCCGCGCTTGCAGACAAGCATAGCCGTAACGAGCTCGTGGGAGGAAGTCGTTTCAATACGGTAACAACGTGCGTGTCGAGCATGAGGAGACGGACGTCGGGGCCGCTCAGGACCTCGCCCGAGGCCTGCGCCTGAGGTCTGCGGGATAGAGCGCGTCAAGGTCGTCATCCGCGAGCAGGCACGATCCCGGCATATCCCAGACGCTCGCGTCCACGTCATCCTCCGAGGCTCTCGCCATCGCGACGAGCGCGTCGCCGTCCACGAGGTCCATGCCCACCTCACGCGAGTAGGCGAGGGCCTCGGCGGAGTAGCGCGAGGTCGTCATGAAGAGGAGGCGCTCGGCCCTCACCTCGGCGTTGGCTCCCACGAGCTTCTGCAGGAGCGGTCTTCCCACGACGGTCGTCCCCGAGAAGCACTTGCACTCGACGATGACCCTCGTGCCGTCGCGCTCGGCGATCACGTCATAGCCGCCGTCGCGTGACGGCGGCGTGACCTCGGCGGAATAGCCCCTCACGCGGAGGAGCCACGCGCAGTATCCCTCGAAGTCCTGGGGCCTGTCCGAGAACCGCGCGACGATGTCGTCCACGCTCGCGGCCGTGACCGCCGAGCCCACCACCGCCCCGGACCTCTCCGCCGCGGCACGCTCCTCCTCGCAGGGGGCCACCTGGGCGCCCACGGCGCGGAGCCTCCGCACCAGCGCGTACATCGCCCGGGGGTCGTCGACCGCGAGGTGGAACCCATCGAGATCGAGCGTGCTCGGCTCGCGGATGACGTGGTTGTCGCCCATGCGGAGGTCGGCGGTCCCGTCCTGCTTGGCATGCTCCCAGCGAGGCGCCACGAGCCGGAACGCTCCCGGACAGGTCCTCTCGCCGGCGGATGCCGTGAAGCCGCCCAGGAGGTCCGCGCAGCCGTAGCGCGTGCCGAAGGCCCTCAGGCGTCTCGCGGAGTCGGTCCTCCTCACGACCACGACCGCCATCACCACGACGATCACGAGCATGCCCAGCTCGAGGGCGCGCTCGAGCCAGGGCATGGAGCCCATGAGGGAGGAGAGCGCGTCGGCGAGGTCGGCCAAGGTGCCTGTCATGGGTCCGTCCCCCTCGTCCGTCTTGTGTGACAATGCCTTCATATGACAGGTTAGCCGCCGCACCTCCCGCGTGTGGGCGGCGCATGGGAGGGGATGGGTGGTTCCATGGCAAACACGGCCGATGGGGGACGCGAGGGACTCGCCGCCGCGGACCCACGCGAGCGCGCCTGCGTCCTGTTCGACTTCGACGGCACCCTCGCCGACACCAAGCCCTCGATCGTCGCCACGGCGAGGAAGGTCCTTTCGGACTGGGGGATGACGGACGCCGAGATGGGGGACGTCGGCCGCATCGTCGGACCTCCGTTCCCGGGGGCGTTCTCGCTCATATACGGGCTTTCGGCCGATGATGCCGCCGAGGTGACCCGCAGGTACCGTGCGATCTACAACACGCTGGGTCCCGAGACCTACCCCCTGTTCGATGGCATGCGGGACGTGCTCGTCTCCCTCTCCGATGCGGGAAGGCGTCTCGCCGTGGCCACCTCGAAGCGTCAGGAGATGGTCGACCGCATGCTCGTCGACCTCGGTGTCGACGGCCTGTTCGAGGAGGTCGTGGGGCAGACCGACCCCGCGCATGCCGACAAGGCCTCCCTCGTGTCCGAGACGCTCCGCCGCATGGACGCCCCCGCGACCGACGCCGTCATGGTGGGCGACCGGTCCTATGACGTCGAGGGCGCCGCCGCCAACGGCGTCCCCTGCGTGGGCGTGCTCTTCGGCACGGCACCTCGCCGTGAGCTCGACGACGCCGGCGCATGCGTCATCGTGGAGGACGTGGACGGCCTCGGCCGGGCGCTGCTCGGATAGGCGAGGTGGACGAGGGGTAGAAGGCAGATGATGCGTGGGTCACACCCGCGCTTGGATCAAGAGGAGGACGACATGGATCAGCAGATCGATCTCACCGAGGGCATCCGCAAGGTGTTCCTGGCAGGTGTCGGCGCCATCGCCATGGGTGCCGAGAAGGGCCAGGAGGTCGTGGACGACCTGGTCAAGAAGGGCGAGCTCACGGTCGAGCAGGGCAAGGCGCTCAACCAGGAGCTCACCATCAAGGCGAAGGCCGCGGCCACCGACTCCTCCGACGCGCTCCTCCGCTCGAAGCTCGAGTCCATGACCGCCGACGAGCGCGCCGCCTACGTGGCGCATCTCGGCGAGATCGCCGCTGACGTCGACGCCAAGACCACCAAGGTCGAGGTCGACGCCGACGAGGCCGACAAGGCCGAGTAGCGCGACTGCGTGCCGCGACCCATGACGGACGAGTTCGATTCCCCCATAGCCCACGAGTCACGTGACGAGGAGAACGAGGTCGAGCGGGATGACGCCGCCCGTGCCTCGCGGATGTCCCATGCCGCGACCACCTCTGCCGACGAGGATGACGTCGAGGAGACCATAGGCCTCTTCGGCGGCCATGCGGCATCGGCCACCAGCAGGTTCAACCTCAGCAAGGCCGGTCGTCGCGCGCGGCTCAGCCAGATCTTCTCCATCATCAGGCGCTACGACGTCCTCCACGGCCTCACGCCCGTGAAGCTCCGCCGCATGCTCGAGGACCTCGGCCCCACCTTCGTCAAGGCCGGTCAGATCCTCTCCATGCGCAGCGAGATCCTCCCCGAGAGGTTCTGCGCGGAGCTCACCAAGCTCAGGGCCGACGTCGACCCCATGGACTTCGAGCTCGTGCGCTCAACCCTCGTGAGCGAGCTGGGCCGCCCCCTCGACCAGGTTTTCTCCCACATCGACCCCACGCCCCTGGGGTCGGCCTCCGTGGCGCAGGTCCATCGCGCCACGCTCCTCGACGGCCGCGAGGTGGCGGTTAAGGTCCAGCGCCCGCACGTGCAGGAGATCATGGCGCAGGACATCGACATCATGCGCTCGGTGGTCAAGCACGCCGGGCGCTTCATCCATGGCGACCAGTTCGTCGACCTCGCGAGCGTGGTCGAGGAGCTGTGGGACTCCTTCCGCGAGGAGACCGACTTCCTGGTCGAGGCCAGGAGCCTCTCCGAGTTCAAGGCCAACAACGCTGACTGCGTCTACGTCGACTGCCCGAGTCCGGTCATGGAGCTGTGCACGGAGCACGTCGTGGTGATGGACTACGTGGACGGCATCTCGATATCCAAGCCGGCCCGTCTGGTCGAGGCCGGCTACGACCTCACCGAGATCGGCACGAAGCTCGTGGACAACTACGCCACCCAGGTGCTCGACGAGGGCTTCTTCCATGCCGACCCCCACCCGGGCAACATCATGGTCTCAGGCGGCAAGATCGTCTTCATTGACCTGGGCATGATGGGCAGGCTCTCCTCTCGCTACCGCGCCGTGATGCGCCAGATGATATTCGCCGTGGCCCAGCATGACACGCCCGGCCTCAAGGACGGTCTGCTCTCCTTCTCCACCGGAAGCGTCGACGACGTCGACCACGCCCAGCTCCTCTCCGACCTCGACGCCGTGGTGGCCGAGTATGGCGACATGAGCCTGGAGGACCTGGACATCGGCGAGTTCCTGGGCGCGATCATCACCCTTGCGCGTAGGAACGGTATCGAGCTGCCCGGCACGGTCACAAACGTGGCCCGCGGCATGGTCACGCTCGAGGGCGTGGTGGACGAGTTCCTCCCCGGCGTGAGCATCATCGAGATCATCGAGCAGCACATCAAGGCCCATGACACGCCCGAGTCCCTCATGAGGGAGGAGGCGCTCGTCCTCGCCCGTGACTCCCGTAAGGCCGCTCATGGCGTGCTCGGCGCCGCCGCCCAGGCGGACCTCGCCATGGGGATGCTCACGAGGGGTCAGCTCAAGCTCAACATGGACTTCGCCGGCTCGGATGACCCCATCGACGACCTCTCGCACATCGCCGACCGCCTGACCACCGGCGTCATCATCGCCGGCCTCCTCATCGGCTCGTCCGTCCTGTGCTATGCCGACGTCCCGCCGCTGCTCGGCGAGGTCTCGTTCTTCGGGGCGGCTGGCTATGTGGTGGGGCTGGTGCTCGCCCTCTGGCTCGGATGGGACATCTACCGCAGGCATCTCCGCCGCCGTCACTGATGGTCGGGAGGGATGGGGCCCGATGCGGTTCGTTCCTTCCGTACACCGTCGCCTGACCGTCAATCCCGCTGGCTCCGTCATACGGTCGGCCCCGTAATATAATGGCTGCGACTTGGCATCGATGCTATGGGGGGACGACCATGCACAAGGTCCCGCGAAAATACATGTTCGTCCTGC
This sequence comes from Atopobiaceae bacterium, assembly GCA_022655215.1. GTDB lineage: Bacteria > Actinomycetota > Coriobacteriia > Coriobacteriales > Atopobiaceae > JALCUE01. Next base: position 243,426 of record JALCUE010000001.1, read on the forward strand.
TCGCCTGCCTGGCGGTGGCCATCGTCGCCGTCATCGTGTGGGCGAGGGTGCCGGGAGCCTCCTCCAGTGGCGGCACCGGTTCAGCCCAGACCCCTCTGGTGAACGACGTCATCGCGTCCACGATCGACGATGCGGTCACGGATGCAGCGACGACCTCGGATGATGTGGGAGACACCGGTGACTCCTCCTCGAACGGGGATGCCACTGCCGATGACTATGCTACGCGGGTCGACGCTGCGACCAAGGCCGACGAGGAGGCCGGCGCCGGGAGCACCTTCGAGGCCGGTGTGGTCCTCGTGAGTGTGAAAGAGGGCTCCACGGTCGCCGACGTCGAGGCGATGCTCGCTTCCATCCCCGGTGTCACTACGAAGGAGGTCACGGAGGCAGACGTGGAGAGTGGCCTCATCACCCTCGACGTGGCGCCGGACTGCACCGTGGCCGAAGCGACCTCCCAACTCGAGACCTCGCCCCTCGTGGATGGGGCCCAGCCAAACTACATCTACCAGGCGTCATCTGATGAGGACGTCTCCGACCTGCTGGCCGCGACGAGTCCGGAGACCCTCGCCGCCACCCAGTCGGCGGCTACCGCGCAGGCCTCTGAGGCAGACCAGACCACGGACGCGACATCGACCGCGGAAACGTCTCAGACGACGGATGCCGCCCAGACCACGGAAGCTACGCCGACCACGGGCGCAGCCGCCCTCAGCGCGGCGGCCAGTTCCGTGACCATCAACGACCCCTACGCAGACGAGCAGTGGGCGCTCCAGAGCGTGAACGCCTACCAGGCGTGGGCCACCGCCAAGTGCGATCACAAGGTGGCCATCGCCATCATCGACTCCGGGGCCCTCACGACTCATGAGGACCTGGGAAACATCGTGGCGACCTACAACGCGAATGACGGGGGCTCTGACGTCACCGACAACATGGGACATGGCACCCACGTTGCGGGGATCGCGAGTGCCACCACGAACAACGGCGTAGGCTGTTCCGGGACCTCCTATAACGCCAACCTGGTCGTGATCAAGGCCGCGGCATCCGACAGCCAGTTCCACACCACGCAACTCGTGGCTGCGTACAAGTACCTGATCGACAACAAGGACACGTACAACATCCGCGTGGTCAACATGAGCATAGGTGGAGAAGGCGAGTGCAAGTCAGACAACGCCCTGCTCAATAAGGTCGACGAGGCATACAATGCGGGCATCCTCACGGTCTGCGCGGCGGGTAACAGTGGGAGTGGCCTCAGCGTTCCTTATGCGGAGTATCCCGGCGATTACAGTACCTGCGTGAGCGTCATCAACCTCATGCAAAGCGGGACCTCCGTCACGAAGAACGGTGGCTCCAACTATAACGTGGACGGTACCACCGAGTCGAGCTCTCTGACGAAGGACATCTCCGCTCCTGGCACGAATTACCAGAGCACCAAAAACGGCAGCACGAACTCGTATGGGGAGAAGACCGGCACCTCCATGGCCACCCCCTGCGTGGCGGGCATCGCGGCGCTGCTCTTCGCCGAGAACCCCTCTCTCACCTGCGCTCAGGTGAAGGACGCCCTCTACGGCACGGCGAAGGACCTGGGGGACACCGGCTGGGACTGCGTGTACGGCTACGGTGAGGTCGATGCGGCCGCCGCGGTGACCTCCGCTTTGCCCATCTCGGGTGATGACGCCGTCAAGAGCGGGTCCTCCATCGCCCTCTCCGCCTCTGCTGACGGCACCAACTCCTGGACCTGGTCCTCCTTGGACACCAGCGTCGCGACCGTCGACGCCAACGGTACGGTCACGGGCCGTGCCGGTGGGACGGCCACGATCAAGGCCGTCAGCACGACGGACTCGTCCGTCGTCGCCATCAAGACGGTGACGGTCTTCGCCGGATCGCTCTCCGGTGCCTCGAACGTTCTCATGGGCGGAACCGCCACGTACTCGATGGACTGCAATCCGTCGGGTCTCGTCTGGAAGTACTCTACGTCGGACTCTTCGGTCGCCACGATCGGTGAGACCTCGGGCGTGCTCAGCGCCTCCGCGACGGGTCAGGTCGATGTTACCTCCACCTGCTCCTCCCACCCCACCATCTCGTACACGAAGACGGTGACCGTCCTGAAGAACGCGTGCGAAGACATCCTCGATGCGGGTTCGGGCAAGGTCGTCGTGATCACGTCCTCTCTCTCCTCGGCATGTGCGCTGGACGTCGCGGGGGCCTCTGGGGACAACGGAGCGAATGTCCAGATGTATACGAGGAACGAGACGCCTGCGCAACGTCTGATTGCCGTCTTTCACGACACGGGAGATGGGATCGGCTACTACACGCTCACGTTCGTGGCCTCGGGTAAAGTCCTTGACGTAGCGGGCGGTTCGCGGAAGAACGGAGCGAACGTCCAGCAATATGACGGCAACGGGACGTTGGCCCAGCGTTGGGTGTTCCTCGAGGACTCGAAGGGCTATGAGATCGTCAACGTGGGGAGTGGCTTGTCCCTCGACGTGGCTGGTGGCAGCTCTGCCAGTTCTGCGAACCTCCAGCAATGGACAGGGAATTCCACCACTGCACAGCGATTCACGGTGAGAGACTGCGATGCGGGTCTCTCCTGCACCTCCACGTATGTCTTGCGTTCGTCTGCGCTCCTCTCCCGTGTGGCCGACGTGGAGGCTGGGAGCAACCGTTCTGGTGCTAACATCAGACTGTGGGACTACAACGGCACGGATGCACAGAAGTGGAGTCTGTCGTACAACGGATTGACTGGCTACTACACGCTGCGGAACGTCAATAGCGGATGTGTGCTTGACGCATGCGGCGGTGCGGCATGGAATGGAACGAACATCTGGCAATACGCATCCAACGGAACGCTTGCCCAGTGCTGGAGCATATACGCGAACACCGATGGGACATACACGCTTTTCTGCGCGTGTAACGGCAGGACCGTTGACCTCTCTGCGGGTCGTACGGCCCGTGGGAGTAACATCCAGTGCTGGGACTCGAACGGCACCGCCGCCCAGAGATGGTTTTTCTCCGAGGAGTGAGCGGTTCGCAGCATCCCCCGGCAGAGGCCTCGGTGAGCCCTGTTCCAGACGCCCTCTGGGCGCCCCGTGCTCTCAGCGGGCGTCTTTCTCCAGGAGCCTTCCCACCACGTCGCGTGTCATGCCATAGGCGCTCGGGACCTTGCTCGCCCGCGGACCCGCCACGTTGAGCGTGAGCTCGTGGCCCAGCCCCTCGATCCACCTCCACGCCTCGTCGACCTGCTCGGGGCGTTCGAGCACGAGGACGGGACGACCGTAGGTCTTGGCGAACTCAACCGTCATCGCCGTGCCGCCCTTGGGCTCGAGCCCGTCGGGCGCCACGATCAGGGTGGCGTGCGAGTCGCGGACGTTCCATGCGGTGCGCTGCACATAGCCCTCGCTGGGCGTCTCCACGAGCTCGGGGTAGGGGCCGAGCAGACCGGGTGCGTCAGGCAGGTCCTCGGCCAGGCCGCCCTTGGGGCACCATCCGCAGATGGGCACGTGATGGTCGCGACCTGCGTCGAGGCCGCCTCGGTCCGAGCCGGTCTGTCCTCCCGCTCGGATGAGTGAGATGCGCTCGATGTTCTCGCACAGGTCTCTGTCCTCGGCCTGCTGGCGCGCGATCGTGTCGTCGTCCACGGGGTCGGCGGCACGTGCGGAGACCCACTCCTCGCGGGTGAGCCGGGCCAGGTACTCGGTCTTGACGTCGCCCATGACGGGGCGGACGCGGTCCTTGAGGACGTGATGGGGCTTGAGACCCACCTTCTCCTGCACGCGCCTGCTCTTGTCGTTGCCCTCGTCATAGCCGCACCATACGGCGGCGAGTCCGAGGTCGACGAAGGCATGACGCATGAGCTCGATGACCGCCTCGGGCATGAGGCCGCGCCCCCACCAACGCCTGCCTATCCAATAGCCTATCTCGCCCTCGTCGTCAGGAAGCCCGATGGAGGAGGTCTGCCCGAGCATGAGCGCGACGCAGCCGATGGGACGGTTCACCAGGGCATGGCGCTTGAGGATGATGGCGTAGTTCTCCCTGACGGAGAGGACGTCGCGGATCACCTGTCGGCTCTCGTCCACGCTCCTGTGGGCGGGCCAGCCGGTGATGGGTCCTATCTCGGGGTCCTTGGCGTTCTCGTAGAGGGCGGGGGCGTCCTCCTCGGCCCAGGGGCGAAGGATGAGGCGAGGGGTCTCGAGCTGGGTCACGTCCGACCACCTTCCGTGTCGACGGGGTATCTTCGTGACCCGAGTCTAGCCCTTCGCACCGCATCTCGGTCTTCGTGGACCTTGGGCCTACGCGAAGTCCCAGGCGTGGAAGGTGGGCTCCATGGCGTCGAAGGTGTAGAACCCCTCGAAGCCCATCGCGGCGAGCCTCTTCTGTACGGGGCGGATGTAGGCCCCGAGGTGCTCGGGCTTGTGGGAGTCGCTGCCGATGGTGATGATCCGGCCGCCCAGCTCGCGATAGAGCCCGAGGACCTCGTGGGAGGGCTGGAGGTCGGGCAGCTTGTAGCGGAAGCTCGAGGTGTTCACCTCGATGCCCTTCCCGTCCGCGATGACACGCTCGAGGATCGCGGCGGTGATGTCGCGGGACCTCTCGAACGGATAGATGCCGAATGGGTCATAGCGCTTGATGAGGTCGAGGTGCGCCAGGACCGAGTAGTGCGAGAAGCTCGACACCACGTCGAGAAGCTCCTGGTAATACGCGTCGTTCGTCTCGGCCTGGGTCCTCCCGCTCTGGAAGTCGCCGTTCCAGAACTCGTGGTCACCCACCTGGTGGATGGAGAGGAGCGCGAAGTCGAGCCGGTCTCCCCACCTCTCCCAGAGACGCTCGAACGCGGGCTCGGTGTGCGTCTGGACGCCGAGCTCCAGGCCGCGCTTGATCTCGATCTGGTCGCCATATTCCTCACGCATGCGGTCGACCTCTGAGAAGTAGCTGGGGTAGCACGGATTCGTGACGGGACGGCCGTCCTCCACGCGTGCGCCGGCGGCCGAGTCCCAGTCGGGCTTCACGCCGTAGTCGACGTGCTCGGTGAAGCAAAGCTCGTCGATGCCCTGACGGATGGCGTCGCGGACGACGGACTCCATGGGATAGTGGGAGTCATCGGAGTATCCGGTGTGGACATGGTAGTCGCAGATCATTCGTGGTTCCCCTCTTCCGTGGGCCCAGGTATGTGGGCGCCTTCCTCGTGTGGTCCCTCCGCCTCGTGCGACGGTCCGGGGTAGGCTTCCGGACCGCCTCACGAGGCGGAGGGCGTGTTTCATCAGTTCGCCCCGACCTCTAGGACCTCTCGACCGCGGTGCTGCGGTCGACACGCATCATGCAGAAGGCCATCACGGCCACGAGGCAGCCCACGATCCAGGGCAGGGCCCCGGCGTAGATGTTGTCCAGGATGAGGCCGGTGAGGGGCGGGAAGAAGGTCGAGCCCACATAGGCGCAGGCCATCTGCAGACCCATCATGGACTGCGAGGCTCCCTCGCCGAAGCGCTTGGGGGTGAGTTGGATCATCTGGGGGTAGATGGGCGCGCATCCCAGACCGATGAGCAGGAGGCCGACTGCGGTGGGGACCATGCCCTGACCGACGAGCAGCACGACGACACCGGCGGCGATGAGGGCCTCCCCGAGCCTCGTCAGGGCCTCTCCTCCCATGCGGAGGGTGAGGACGCCTGACACGAAGCGCCCCAGGGCGATGCCCACGTAGAAGAGCGAGACGAGCGTGGCCGCCGTGGCCGCGTCGATGCCGCGGTCAAGCACCATGAAGGTCGAGCCCCACAGCCCGCAGCTGCTCTCGATGGCGCAGTAGCACAGGAAACCGACGAGGGCGTACTTGGCCCCGGGAAGTCGGATGAGCTCCGCCTTGGGGACGGGTCGCGTCTCGGTCGCCCCGCCCTCCTCATGGGCGATACGTGCCTTCTTCCAGAGCGGAAGTGCGGCCACGAGCACGGCCACGAGGACGGCTTGCGCGAGGCCGATCGCGAGGTATCCTCCGCGCCATCCGGCGCTCGTGAGCATGACGGCGCCCAGGACGAGGGGGCCTGCCGAGGCGCCTATGCCCCAGCTGCAGTGGAGCCAGTTCATGTGACGCGCGGCATAGTGCGTCGCCACGAAGTTGTTGAGGGCCGCGTCGACCGCGCCGGCACCCAGCCCATAGGGTATGGCCCATAGGCAGGTGGTGACGAAGGTGGGGCTGGAGGCGAAGCCGAACAGGGCGATCGCCGTCAGGGCGACGCTGGCGAGCGTGAGCTTCCCCGTGCCGAGCTTGGCGATGAGACGGTCGGTGTTGAGGCTGGACACGATGGTGCCGCCGGCGATGATCATGGAGATGACGCCCTGCATGGCCACGGCCGCGCCGAGGTCGACGTGCATCTGCGGCCATGAGGCGCCGAGAAGGCCGTCGGGGAGCCCGAGGCTCACGAACGCGAGGTAGATGATCGGAAGGAGCATTGGGGGCATTCGGGACTCCAGGTCTGTTCGTGGTCTTCTCGTCCAACTGATACAAGGATACCGACCACGAATGACGGATGGTGACACGATGCCGACCTATGCTATAAAGAATCCGACATCATAGGCATGGGAGCAGGGGGCTCACGATGCTCAGGGGATTCTGCGGGTTCGTCATGGACGAGGAGGGCCACGAGCTCCTCCCGCATGGCACGGAGGACTTCCCCTGCGTGGGATATGCGGAGGAGCACTCGGACGATCCTGCCGATGTGGTGCCCTGGCACTGGCACAACGACTTCGAGGCCATCGAGGTGTGCGAGGGGACGCTCCGCGTGAACGTCCCCGGGGGCTCGTTCCTCGCGACCGAGGGCGACGGCGTCTTCGTGAACGCCGGCGTCATGCATCAGGTGGCGGGAGAGCCGTGGGCCTCGATGAGGGACGTCGTGTTCAGCCCGCTGCTCGTGTGCGGGACCTATGACTCGGTGTTCTCGACGAGATACGTGGGTCCGCTCGCCAAGAGGGACGACTTCACCGCCTGCGCGCTCAGGGTCGGCACGGACGACGACGCTCTCGCTTGTCTCCGCCGTGGGATAGAGGCCCTGGCAGAGGAGAGGGTCGGCTACGAGTTCGTGGTGCGTCACGAGATGAGCGACCTGCTGCTCGACATGCTCGCTCGGGCCGACGTGCCCTCGGACGCCGACACGACGGGTGGTGGCATCGACGCGGCCCGCATCAAGGCCATGTGCGACTACGTGGACGAACACTATCGCGAGGACGTGCGCGTGGGCGACCTCGCGGCGGCCGCGGGGGTGGGGGAGCGCGAGTGCCTGCGATGCTTCCGTAGGTCGATCGGCATGACGCCCTCGCACTACCTGCTCTACACGCGCATGGTCCGTGCGGCCACCATCCTCGCCAACGACCCTGCTGTTCCCGTCGCCGAGGTGGGCAGGGCCGTCGGCGTCGCGAGCCCGTCGAACTTCGCGCGTCTCTTCCGCAAGGACTTCAGATGCAGCCCGAGCGAGTACCGCTCACGTGCCTCGGCCTCGCACGGGGGTGAGGGGCCGAGGCACGAGTGACGTCACTCCAGCTCGAAGGCACCCGTGTAGAGCTGGTAGTAGGTGCCCCTCTTGGCGATGAGCTCGTCATGGCTGCCGCGCTCTATGACGTGGCCGTGGTCGAGGACGACGATCACGTCGGAGTTGCGCACGGTCGAGAGGCGGTGCGCGATGACGAACGTGGTGCGGCCTGCCATGAGCGCATCCATCCCTCGCTGCACGATGGCCTCGGTACGCGTGTCGATTGAGCTCGTGGCCTCGTCCAGGATCATGACGGGAGGGTCCGCCACCGCGGCGCGCGCGATGGAGAGCAGCTGGCGCTGGCCCTGCGAGAGGTTCGACCCGTTGTTGGAGAGGACCGTGTCGTATCCCTCGGGGAGGCGGTTCACGAACCCGTCGGCGCCAGCCAGCTTGGCGGCCTCCACGCACTGCTCGTCCGTGGCGTCCAGCCGGCCATAGCGGATGTTGTCCATGACGGTCCCACTGAACAGGTTGGTGTCCTGGAGGACCATACCCAGGGAATGACGCAGGTCGGCCTTCTTGATCTTGTTGATGTTGATCCCGTCGTAGCGGATCTTGCCGTCCTCGATGTCGTAGAAGCGGTTGATGAGGTTCGTGATGGTGGTCTTTCCGGCGCCCGTGGCCCCGACGAAGGCGACCTTCTGACCCGGCGTGGCGAAGACCGACACGTCATGGAGCACGGTGTGCCCGGGCTCGTAGGCGAAGTCGACATCGGTCAGGCGCACGTCACCCGCGAGCGGCGTGTAGGTGACGGTGCCGTCGTGGTGTGGGTGCTTCCAGGCCCACAGCCCCGTGCGCTCGGGCACGGCACCCAGCTTGCCGTCGACCATGCGGGCGTTCACGAGCTCCACGTAGCCGTCGTCGACCTCGGGCTGCTCGTCGATGAGGTCGAAGATGCGCTCGGCGCCGGCGAGACCCATGACCACGGCGTTGATCTGCTGGGAGACCTGTCCGATCTGGCCGGCGAACTGCTTGGTGATGTTCAGGAACGGGACGGCGACGGCGATGGTGAGCGCCGTGCCCGAGATGGAGACGTTGGGTGTGCCGAACGTGAGGAACAGGCCCCCGGCCAGCGCGACGCACACATAGAGGACGTTGCCCATGTTCATGAGGATGGGCATGAGCGTGTTGGCGTAGGTGTTGGCCGCCTTCGAGTCCTGGTAGAGCTGCTCGTTCACACGTCCGAACGCGGCCTCGCTCTCCTTCTCGTGGCAGAAGACCTTGATGACCTTCTCGCCTGCCATGAGCTCCTCGGCGAGACCCTCCGCCTCGCCGATGGACCTCTGCTGGCGTATGAAGAAGTGGGCCGACTTGCTCCCGAGGTTGCGCGTGACCACGGTGAGGCATGCCACGCCCGCGAGGACGACGAGCGCCATCCACACGCTGTACCACAGCATGATGAACAGGTCGGCCGTGAGCGTGATGGCGGTGAGCAGCAGCTGCGGGAACGACTGCGAGATCATCTGGCGGAGGGTGTCGATGTCGTTGGTGTAGTGGCTCATCACGTCACCGTGGAAGTGCGTGTCGAAATAGCGGATGGGCAGGTCCTGCATGCGGTCGAACATGCGCTCGCGGAACTTCTCAAGGGAGCCCTGGCAGATGATGGCCATGAGCTGGTTCCACGTCGCGGTCGCGGCGAGTGAGATGGCGTAGAGGATGGCCAGGATGACGACGGCGTTCGTGATGGGTCCCACGACGCCCTCCCAGTCTCCCGACTCCCAGGCGCCGGTCACGTAGGACAGCACCGTCTGCATGAAGACGGAGGGGATCGCGCCCACGATGGCCGAGATGACGATGCATATGATGACGACCGGCACGTACACGGGATAGAACTCGAACAGCGTGCGTATCACGCGGCCGATGACATGCGTCCTGGACGCGTGCGGCTCGGACCTTCTGGCCTCGGGCTCGATGACCTCGCCTGCGACGTCGGCCGACTCTCGCCTCTCATCCATGTCACTCACCGTCCTTTCCCTGCTTGTTCTGGGAGGTGTAGGTCTCCCGGTAGATGTCTGAGGTGGCCATGAGCTCGTCGTGCGTGCCCACGGCGCTGATGTGTCCGTCGTCCATGACCACGATGCGGTCGGCGTCCTCCACCGAGGCCGTGCGCTGGGCGATGATGATCTTGGTCGTGGTGGGGATGAACTGCTTGAACCCGGCGCGGATGAGGGCGTCGGTCTTGGTGTCGACGGCGCTCGTCGAATCGTCGAGGATGAGGACCTTCGGGCGCTTGAGCAGGGCGCGCGCGATGCACAGGCGCTGCTTCTGGCCACCGGAGACGTTGGAGCCGCCCTGCTCGATGTAGGTGTCGTACTTGTCCGGGAAGGTCTGGATGAACTCGTCGGCCTGGGACAGGCGGCAGGCCTCCTCGATCTGGTCGTCGGTGGCGTCCTTGTCGCCCCAACGCAGGTTCTCCTTGATCGTGCCGCTGAACAGCACGTTCTTCTGGAGGACGACGGCGACCTGCGAGCGCAGGCAATCGAGGTCGTAGTCGCGCACGTCCACGCCGCCCACGCGCACGGTCCCCTCCGTGGCGTCGTACAGGCGGCTCACGAGCTGGATGAGCGTGCTCTTGGACGAGCCCGTGCCGCCTATGATGCCGATGGTCTCGCCGCTCGCGATGTGGAGGTCGACGTCCTTCAGGGCACGGTGCTCGGCCTTCTCGGAGTACTTGAAGCTCACGTGGTCGAAGTCGATGCTGCCGTCGGCCACCTCGCGAACGGGGTCGGACGGATCGGTGATGGTGCTCTGGCAGGTGAGGACCTCGACGATTCGGTTGGAGGACTCCTCGGCCATGGTGATCATGACGAAGACCATGGAGAGCATCATGAGGCTCATGAGCATCATGAACCCATAGGTGAACAGGCTCGAGAACTGGCCCACGTTGAGGTCGACGCCACGCGTGGTCACGATGGTGTAGCTGGCGAAGTAGAGGATGAACACGAAGACGACGTCCACGCAGAAGTTCATCATGGGCGAGTTCAGGGCGAGGATGCGCTCGGCCTTCGTGAAGTCACCGCACACGTCCTGGGCGGCGCGGCCGAACTTCTCCTTCTCGTAGTCCTCGCGCACGTAGGACTTGACCACGCGCATGCCCTCGATGTTCTCCTCGACGCTCTCGTTGAGCTTGTCGTACTTGTGGAAGACGCGCTTGAACAGAGGCATCGTGGCACGGATCACGAGCCACAGGCCCACGCCCAGGATGGGGATGACGCACAGGTAGACCACGGCCAGGCCACCGCCCATGATGTAGGCCATGATGAAGGCGCAGACCAGCATGAGCGGGCAGCGGATGGCGGTGCGGATGATCATCATGTAGGCCATCTGCACGTTGGTGACGTCGGTCGTGAGGCGCGTGACCAGGCTCGACGTCGAGAAGCGGTCGATGTTGGCGAACGAGAAGGTCTGGATCCTCTCGAACAGGTCATGCCTCAGGTTCTTGGCCAATCCACAGCTCGCGGTCGAGCACGTGGTGCCTGCGGCCGCCCCGAAGGCGAGGCTCGTGAGGGCCATCACGACGAGTACGGCCCCGTAGCGTGCGATCACGGCGATGCCGCATCCCGCCTGGATCTGGTTGATGAGCTGGGCGGTGATGAAGGGGATGAGCACCTCCATCACGACCTCGCCTATGACCAGGAGGGGCGTCGCGATGGATGCCCTCCTGTATTCCCGGAGACTCCCGGTTATCTCTCTAATCATCGTTCGACTCCCAATGTCGTTGTATCTTCGTCAGCATCCCGAGCAGCTGTTCCTGCTCGGCAGGCGAGAGGGGCGAGAAGGCCGTCCTCTCGAACAGCTCGCGGTCGCGTCTGTCCTCCTCGGCCATGGCCCATCCGGTCTCGGTGAGGCGTACCACGAGCTGCCTTCTGTCGCCCTCCGCGCGCGTGCGCTCGATGAGGCCGGCGCACTCGAGTTTGGAGAGGATCTCGGAGAGGGACCCCGCCTTGAGGTCGAAGCACTCCTGGAGCTCGCGCTGGCCCATCTCGCCACCATGTCTGGACAGCCTGACCAGGATGTGGGCCTTGCCGGAGCGTCCTCCCAGATTGAAGTGGAGGAAGTGTCCGCAGTACCCGAGGCAGGACAGGATGGCCCGTGACCTCCGGGTCTCCGGCGTCGGCTCCCCTTGCGGGGGAGGGGCGCAGGAGGGTTGCCTGCAGCAGTCATCGCCTGCCGCGGCTGAGGTTTCCTTTGACATGGATTGTTCCCTTCTGAGTTGTTCGGAGGGAATGCTATCGCGTGCGGAGGATGATGTCAAGGTACCTAATGATTAGGTTCCGAACGTTCACGTCATGATGTCGAAGCATGTCCGTGTCAGGCGGATGTAAGCCCGCGGTAAGCATCGGTCATACGAAGGTAAGGGCCTGGTCCCAAGCCCCGGAACGCGACCCCCGACGTCATAGCATCGCTGTCGAGACGGGCGAGTCCCGTCGAACACACGCATCCTCGAAGGGAGTCCCATCCATGCAGGCACGTCAGGACATCTCACGTCGTCAGTTCCTCAAGGTGGCCGGAGGCGTCGCGGCCCTGGCCGGTCTCGGCCTCGTGGGCTGCGGTGGCTCGAACGCGAGCTCCTCCACCGCATCCACCACCACTACCAGCCTCAGCGGCTCGATCACGGCCGTCGGGTCCACCGCCCTGCAGCCTCTCGTGGAGGCAGCCGCCGAGCAGTTCATGGGAGCCAACGCCGGCGTCCAGATCACCGTCCAGGGTGGTGGGTCCGGCCAGGGCATCACGCAGATCAGCCAGGGTGCGGTCCAGATCGGCGACTCCGACGTGTTCGCCGAGGAGAAGCTCGCCGACAAGGCCGACGCCTCCAAGCTCACCGACAACAAGGTGGCCGTCGTGGGCATGGGCCCGATCGTCTCGCCCGACGTCACCGTCTCCGACATCACGCTCGCCGACCTCGCCTCGATCTTCTGCGGCACCATCACCAACTGGAGCCAGGTGGGCGGTGCCGACCAGGCCATCACGGTGATCAACCGCGCCTCCGGCTCCGGCACGCGTGCGACGTTCGAGTCCAACGTCCTGGCTGGCATCACCGTCCCCGACACCTTCAAGCCCCAGGAGCAGGACTCGTCGGGCACCGTCGCCAAGATGGTCGCCGAGACGCCCGGCTCGATCTCCTACCTCGCCTTCTCCTACTTCGATGACACGAAGTTCCACGCGCTCAAGGTGGGCGGCGTCTCGCCGGAGGCGGCGTCGGTCGAGGACAACTCGTGGACCATCTGGGCCTATGAGCACATGTACACCGCCTCGACTCCCGATGCGGCCACGCAGGCCTTCATCGACTACATGATGGGATCCGAGGTCCAGGGCTCGCTGGTCGAGCAGAACGGCTACATCCCCGTCTCCGGGATGAAGGTCACGCGCGACGCGACCGGCGCCGTCTCCGCCAACTAGCCCATCGACCGCGAGAGGACCTATCGGATGCCAAGAGATATGACGAGGCGGCGGGTCATGCCCAAGCACCGTCTCGAACGATGTGGCCTCACCGTCACCGGGGCCTGCGTGGCGTTGGTGACGGTGCTGGTGGTGACCCTCATCGTGATGGTCGCGAGCCATGGCCTCGCCACGTTCGCGAACGATGGGATCGCCGTGGGCGACTTCCTCCTCGGCACCACCTGGAACCCGCATCAGGCGGATGCCAACGGGAACCCCACCGTGGGTGCGCTCCCCATGATCTGCGGGTCGTTCGCGGTGACGATCCTCTCCACGGTCATCGCCCTGCCCATCGCCATCGGCAGCGCGATCTTCGTGGTCGAGGTCGCGCCGGGGTTCGGGCGACGCGTGTTCCAGCCCCTGATCGAGCTGCTCGTGGGCATACCGTCGGTGGTCTACGGTCTCATCGGACTCTCGGTGGTCGTGGCCTGGACGCGGTCATGGTCGGGATCGACCGGTTACGGGATCCTCTCCGCCTCCATCGTGCTCGCGGTCATGGTCCTTCCCACGGTGACGAGCCTCTCCATAGACGCGCTCGCCTCCGTGCCCCACGAGTATCGCGAGGGCTCCTATGCCCTCGGCTGCACGAGGTGGCAGACCATCTGGAACGTGGTGCTCAGGAGCGCCACGCCATCGCTCATGACGGCCACGATCCTGGGGATGACCCGTGCGTTCGGCGAGTCCCTCGCCGTGCAGATGGTCATCGGCAACTCGGCACAGATCCCCGGGAGCCTCCTCACCCCCGCCTCCACGCTCACGTCCGTGCTCACCATGGGGATGGGCAACGAGGCCATGGGGACCGTCTACAACGACGTGCTCTGGAGCCTCGCCCTGCTCCTCATGGCGATGAGCCTCGTGTTCATCCTCATCATCCACCTCATCGGTGGGAGAGGGGCGGTGCGCCATGGCTGACGTCACGTCCGTGCCCTCGCAGGCCGTACGTGCCGCGCGACATGCGCGGCGCATCGCGGCCCAGGACAGGTTCGCCACCGGCGTGCTCACGGCGATCGTCGGCCTCGTCCTCGCGGTCCTCGTGGCGATCGTGGGCTACATACTGGTGAACGGAGCCGGCAAGCTCTTCGACGTCTCGTTCCTCACCTCCAAGCCCGAGCAGTTCCGTGCCGGCGGCGGCATCGGCCCCGAGCTCTTCAACTCCTTCTACCTGCTCGTCCTCACGCTCGTCATATCGGTGCCGGTGAGCCTCGGCGCGGCGGTGTTCCTGGCCGAATACGCGCCGGACAACGCGGCGACCACCGTGGCGAAGACGGCCATCGAGACGCTCTCGAGCCTCCCCTCCATAGTGGTGGGCCTCTTCGGCTTCCTGTTCTTCGTGCTGCAGTGTGGCTGGGGGTTCTCGATTCTGTCGGGCTCGCTCGCGCTCACCATGTTCAACATCCCCATCCTGGTGCGCACCATCCAGCAGGCGCTCGAGGCCGTGCCCAGGACGCAGCGCGACGCTGGCCTGGCCCTGGGGCTCACCAAGTGGGAGACCACGATCCACGTGCTCCTTCCCGCTGCCATGCCTGCGATCGTGACCGGCGTGGTGCTCTCGGCTGGCCGCGTGTTCGGCGAGGCCGCCGCCCTCATCTACACCGCCGGCCAATCCGCGCCGGCGCTCGACTTCCTGAACTTCGACCTCACGAGCGCGAGCTGCCCGTGGAACGTGTTCCGACCCGCCGAGACCCTCGCGGTCCACATCTGGAAGATCAACTCGGAAGGCGTCGTGCCCGACCTGGAGGCCGTGTCGAACGGCACCGCGGCCGTGCTCATGGTGTGCATCCTCGCCTTCAACCTGTTGGCCCGTTGGGCCGGCAAGGCGATCGCGAGGAGGTTGACGGCCGAATGAGTGATGACAGGGTCACGCCCGTCCTGGAGACGCGCGGCTGCACGGTCTCCTACGACCTCACGCACGAGGCGCTCCATCCCGTGGACCTCTCGTTCGAGCAGGGAGGCACGACGGCGCTCATAGGGCCTTCCGGCTGCGGTAAGTCCACGTTCCTGCGCTGCCTCAACCTCATGAACCGAGAGATCCCCCGATGCCGTGTGGGTGGCGACATCCTCTACCACGGTGAGAATGTGAACTCGACGGACGTGGACACGTTCGAGCTGAGGAAGTCCATCGGGATGGTGTTCCAGCAGCCCACGCCGTTCCGTAAGTCGATCCGCGAGAACGTCCTGTTCGCGCCCAAGCGCCACGGCGTCACGGACAAGGCCGTCTTGGACGAGCTCCTGGAGACCTCCCTTCGCAGGGCCGCCATCTGGGACGAGGTCAAGGACAAGCTCTCCCGATCCGCCCTCGCCCTCTCGGGTGGTCAGCAGCAGCGCCTCTGCATCGCCCGCACCCTCGCGATGCGTCCGGACGTGGTCCTGCTCGACGAGCCCTGCTCCGCGCTCGACCCCATATCCACCTTCTCCGTGGAGGAGACGATCCGTGACATGGCCGCGGACGGGATCTGCGTCGTCATCGTGACCCACAACATGGAGCAGGCCGCGCGCGTCTCCGACCGCACCGCGTTCTTCTACATGGGGCAGATGGTGGAATGCGGCCCCACCGAGCGGCTGTTCGCCTCACCTGCCGACAGTCGGCTCGAGGACTATCTCACCGGAAGGTTCGGTTGATCACATGGACACGATTGACGAGGAGGCGGCCGCGAAGGTCGCCGTGGACCATCTCGACCTATGGTACGGGGACTTCCAGGCGCTGAAGGACATCTCCCTCACCATGCCCGAAGGCAAGGTCACCGCCATGATCGGACCGTCGGGTTGCGGCAAGTCGACCCTGTTGCGGACGCTCAACAGGATGTGCGACCTGGCCGAGGCGGTACGTCACGAGGGGAGCGTGACCGTCGACGGCACCGACGTGTTCGGCGTCGACCCGAACGAGCTCAGGCTCAAGGTGGGGATGGTGTTCCAGCATCCCAACCCGTTCCCCATGTCCATCAAGGACAACGTCTGCTACGGCCCCAGGCGTCATGCCGAGGTGTCACACGCGGACCTCGACGAGCTCACGGAGACGTCGCTCAGGCGCGCGGGGCTGTGGGACGAGGTCAAGGACGACCTCTCCCATGACGCGCTCGGGCTGTCCGGCGGCCAGCAGCAGAGGCTCTGCATCGCCCGCGCCATCGCCATGGGTCCCGAGGTCCTGCTCATGGACGAGCCCACCAGCGCCCTCGATCCCATCTCGACCGGGATGGTCGAGGAGCTCATGCGCGAGCTGTCACGCGACCACACGGTGATCGTGGTCACGCACAACATGCAGCAGGCGACGCGCGTGTCGGACAAGTGCGCGTTCTTCCTGCTGGGAGAGCTCGTCGAGGCGGGACCCACGCCCGAGCTGTTCGCACATCCCAAGGACAAGAGGACCGAGGACTATCTCACGGGAAGGTTTGGCTGACATGAAGACACGCACCGAATACACAAGACAGCTCGACGATCTGAGCGAGCAGGTCGCACGTCTCGGCGTGCTCGTGGTGGCGGACGTCCGTGCGAGTGCGCTGGCCGCCGACGGCGACGAGGGGGCCGGCGAGGGTCTCGCCGCGAGCCGCAAGGACATGGGCCGCCTGCGCGAGGCCATCGAGTCGACCTGCATGTCCGCCATGCTCCTCCAACAACCCGTGGCGGGTGACCTCCGCCTGGTGACGGGGTCGTTCCGACTCGTGTCAGACCTCGTCCGCATCGACGAGATGAGCCGTGACATCGCGGTGGTGGCCGCCGAGATGCCCCACAAGGCGATGAGGAGCCTGGGCGGCGTGATTCCCCAGATGGCCGATGAGGTCGCTACAATGGTCGAGAAGGCCACGAACGCGTTCCTCTCGAGTGACACCGACGAGGCCGCGAGCGTCTTCTCCGCGGACGATGCCGTCGACGACCTCTACGACGAGGCGGAGTCCACGGTGGTGAGGCTCATCAAGAGCGGCGACGTCAAGGCTCGCGCCTGTCCGGAGCTGCTCATGGTCGCGAAGTACTACGAGCGCATGGGCGACCATGCGCAGCGGATCGCCGACTGGGCGGTCTTCCGTGACACGGGCGAGCATGGCGGCGCCGGCATCGACTAGGACGGAGGGCGGGGACGTGGTCTACTACGTCGAGGACGACAAGAACATCCGCGAGCTGACCATCTACGCCCTCACGCAGGCGGGGATCGAGTCCCGTGGCTTCGCCGACGACACCGGCTTCCGCGCGGCCTGCTCGGCGCGGACACCTGACGCGGTCCTGCTCGACATCATGCTCCCCGACACCGACGGCCTGGAGATCCTCAGGAGGATGCGGAATGACCCGGCGCTGTCCCGCGTCCCGGTCATGATGCTCACGGCCAAGGACACCGAGCTCGACGCGGTGTGCGCCCTCGATGGCGGTGCGGACGACTATCTCGCCAAGCCCTTCGGGATGATGGAGATGGTGAGCCGAGTCCGCGCCCTCCTGAGGAGGAGTGCCCTCGCCGGAGCGTCCGCAGGCGAGGAGAAGTCCCTGGACGTCGGCCCGCTCCATCTCTCCGTGTCCCGCCACGAGGCCACCTGCCGCGGGCGCGACCTCGGCCTCACCTCACGTGAGTTCGACCTGCTCGCCTTCCTCATGCGTTCCCCGGGCGTCGCATTCAATCGTGAGACCCTCCTCTCGCGTGTCTGGGGCTGGGACTTCGACGGCGGCAGCCGTACGGTCGACGTTCACGTCCAGACCACGCGCACCAAGCTCGCCGACGACGCCGACCTCATCGAGACGGTCCGTGGCGTGGGCTACAGGCTGAGGGGCTAGGTATGGCGAGAAGACCGTCGCTCGCCCGCAACGTCTTCCTCGCCCTGCTCGCGATGTCCGCCGTCGTGATGGCCGTGGCGATCGCGGTGACGTCGGTCGTGTGGCAGTCGTCGCTCGTGGCGGACGCCCATTCCCAGCTCTCGCGTGAGTGCTCGCTCGTCTCGAGCGCGATCGGGACGTCGGCCGACCAGGTGTCATCCCTGTCGACCCTCGACATGGGAGACGTCCGCGTCACCCTGGTCGCTGCGGACGGCACCGTCGTCTACGACTCGACCACCGATGCGGCGACCATGCCGAACCACGCCGACAGGCCCGAGGTGGCCTCGGCCCTGGCCGATGGGGAGGGTTCCTCCGAGCGTGCGAGCGAGACGGCCGGGAACGTGAGCGTCTACCAGGCGGTCCGCCTCGCCGACGGCGACGTGCTCCGCCTGTCCGTCGATCGTGCGAGCGTGAGCTCCCTCGTGGGCGGCCAGGCGTGGCTCATCACCCTCCTGGCGGTGGGCCTCGTGGTGGTGAGCTGGCTGGTGGCGCGTGCCCTCTCGGCGAGGATCGCGGAGCCGGTCCTGGCCATAGACCCCGCCGCTCCCGATGCATCCGTCACCTACGAGGAGATGCGTCCGCTGGTGGAGAGGATCTCCACGCAGCAGGCGCAGCTCTCCGCCCAGGTCGACGAGCTCAAGGATTCCGACCTCATGCGCCGCCGGTTCACCGCCAACGTCACGCACGAGCTCAAGACGCCGCTCGCCGGCATCTCCGGGGCGGCCGAGCTCATCCGCGACGGCATCGCCAGGCCGGAGGACGTCCCCGGCTTCGCGGGACGCATCTATGACGAGGCCGCGCGTCTCACCTCGCTGGTGAACGACATCCTCACTCTGTCGAAGCTCGACGAGAGCGAGCGCACGAGCGACCATGCGCTCCTCGGCAGCGTCGAGATGGTCGACCTCACGCGTACGGCACGCGACGTCGCCGAGCGCCTGCGCCCGACCGCCCAGGCCGCCGACGTCACCATCTCGGTCACGGGCGAGGGCGTCATGGTGCGCGGTCTTCCGAGGCTGCTCGACGAGCTCGTCTACAACCTCTGCGACAACGCCATCCGCTACAACCGCCCCGGCGGTCGCGTCGACGTGGACGTCCGCATGGTGGGGACCAGTCCCACGCTCACGGTGTCCGACACCGGCATCGGAATCGCGGTCGACCAACAGGCGAAGGTCTTCGAGCGTTTCTACCGTGTCGACGCGAGCAGGTCGAGGAGCTGCGGCGGGACGGGCCTGGGGCTCGCCATCGTGAAGCATGCCGCGACGTTCCATGGGGCGACCATCGACATGAAGAGCGAACCCGGGAGCGGGACCGTCATGACGGTCACGTTCCCGGGTCCGGGCTCGGTCCTTGGCGAGTAGCTAGGACAGGCGCAGATAGGTCCGGCGTAGGATCACGAGCGCGGCCCCTGCCATGGCCGCCGTCACCACCAGCACGAACACGAGAGAGCCGATCTGCGCCCCTGCGGTCCCGTTCTGAAGCGCCGTCGCGAAGTCCATGAGGGCATGCTGTGGCAGGACGTTCGATATGGCCGCGACGACCTTGTTGGTCCCGTCCATCGAGAAGAACGTCCCCGAGAACAGGCTGGTGAGCATGACGATGGCGCTGCCGAGCATGCTCGCGTCGTCGGACTTGCGTATGAGCATGTGCACGAGCAGCGAGAGCGCCGTGCCAAGCAGGCCTATCACGAGCATCAGGCCCGCGAAGGTGGCCAGGGGGAATCCCAGGTCGATGCCAGCCAGCTCCATGAGGGCGATGGCCACGAGCTCGGGCGTCATGAGCAGCAGGCAGAGCATCACGTTGGCCGTGAGGTAAGCGATGAGCGACGCCGGGGTCTCGGCCACGCGGGAGAGCATGCCCTTCTCGCGGTCCTCGGCGAACGGGATGAGGCAGGAGAGCGAGATGTTGAGCAGGAACATCATGAGGAATCCCACGACGTTGACGCCTGTTCCACGGTCGGTGCCCGAGGGTGGCAACTCGGCGTTCGGGTTCGCCACGAGCATGCGCACGAGCTGGGCGAAGTCATCCCCGCGCAGTGTCGTGACGGCGAGCGAGCCGTCCGCCTGGGGTGTCACGGACGCGTCATAGCGCTGGCACATGAGCTGCGAGCGGCTCGGCGCCGTGGAGACGGGTGTGATGGTGATCTGCTCCGACGAGGCTGGGGCGCTCGCGACGTCGGATGTGACGTAGGCCACATGCGCCCGGGTCTGCTGGAGCCCCGTCACGAAGACGGCGGCCCAGATGGAGCCGATGGTGACGAGCGTAATCACGGCGAGGGACGCCACGTATGGGCGCAGGCGATGGATGTTGTTGCCGAACACGGCGATGAACGTCCTCATAGGTAATCCTCCGTCTTGAAGAGCAGGCAGCTGCCTGCGACGAATAGGGCTGCGACTGCGACCGCGCCGAGGAACACGGGCATCACCAGGGCGGCGTCACCATCGAAAGCGAGTCGGAAGAAGGCGTCGTCGAGCCATCTGACGGGCGAGGCCGCGGACAAGCCTGCGATGATATCGCCCATGCCGTCGAGCGAGAAGAACGTCCCCCCGAGGACCGACATGAGTTCCACCACGGTCGAGAGCAGCATGTTCGTGGTCTCCTCGCATCTGAACACGCAGCAGAAGAACGTCCCGAGGGCCGCCGACGCCAGCTCGACGGGGGCCATGAGGGCGACGAAGAGCAAGGGGCTCTCACCCAGGGACATCCCCAAGAGGGGGCAGACCACGAGGAGCAGCCCGACATGGCAGATGTAGCCGAACGTGGCCGATGCGAGCGTCTTCGAGAAGTGGATGGGGAATGCTCCCGCCGGCGAGTGGATGATGCGGAGGTTGGGCCGCCTGATGTCCCTCTCCATGAAGGAGTTCGCAGCCGTCGTGCAGGTCATGAGCATGCCGAAGACGCAGAACGTGATCGTGTAGTAGGCGAAGGCGTCAGACTGGTCGGCGAACAACCCTCCCACGAGCGATCCCATGATGAGTATGAGCAACACGGCGAGGACCGTGTTGTAGCCGACGAGCACGGGGTTCCGGAAGTCGTTCTCGATGTCCATGCGGAATATGGTGCCGAAGCGTCGGATGCCGGCCCATCGTGTCTCGGTGACGCAACGGGCCTGGATGGCGATGGTTTCCAAGATGCGCCCCCCTAATCCCTGAGCGTACGGCCGGTGAGCTTGAGGAAGACGTCCTCGAGGCTCGCGTCGGACGTCGCGTAGTCGTTCTTCAGGCTGTCGCTCGTGCCGGTGGCGATCACGGAGCCGTGGTCGATCACGACGATGCGGTCGGCGATGGCCTCGACCTCCTCCATGTAATGCGTGGTGTAGATCACGGCCATCCCGTTCGCCCGCAGATCCCCGATCGACTCGAGGATGTGGTTGCGGCTCTGCGGGTCGATGCCCACGGTGGGCTCATCCATGATGGCGAGCTCGGGGTCATGGGCGATGGAGCAGGCAATGTTGAGGCGTCGCTTCATTCCGCCCGAGAACGTCTTGACCCGGTCGTCCGCCCGGTCGGCGAGACCGGCGAGCTCGAGTGCCCGGTCTACGGCCTCCTCAAGGTCATCCCCGTGAAGGCCGTAGAGGGAGGTGAAGAAGCTCAGGTTGCGCCTGGCCGTGAGCTCCTCATAGAGGCAGATGTCCTGCGGGACCACGCCAAGTCGCTGCTTGTATGTCTTGATCTGCCCACGGATGGGCTTGCCCTTGAACAGGACCTGTCCGGAGTCGGCCTGGAGCGCCGCCGAGACGATGTTGATCGTGGTCGACTTGCCGGCACCGTTGGGACCGAGCAGCGCGAGGACCTCCCCAGGTCTGACGTCGAAGCCAATCCCCTTGAGTACGTGCTTGTCGCCGAAGCTCTTCTCGAGTTCTTTGACGCTGAGCAGTTCGTTCACGGATTCCTCCCGTTTCCCGTGGCGACGTGTCCCGTGGGCCACGCCCGCCGCCATCCGACTGACGGGTGCATCCTCCGTCGGCTGGTCCTGGTTGCACTACCAACTCCGGGTGGAAAAAGGGGGAACTTTTGGTTGCGGGCCATATGAGCGGGCATTTCATGATGCCGATCATGATGTGGGACCCGTAGGGAGACGATGAGGGAGGAGGGGCTCGTGCCCCTCCTCCCTCATCGGTCATCCGTTCTGGTGCCTGGAAGGGCCGCGCAACGTCAGCGGAAGCCCCTCTTCCGATGCCACGAGAGGGCGGCATCGGGACGTGCGAGTGGCTAGGCCTGCCACTTCTCCGTGACGTAAGCCGCGAGCTTCTCCTTGATCTCGTCCTTGTCGGTGAGGTCATGGATGCCGATCACGGTGGCGTGGTCATGCTTGATGCTTCCGGAGAGGTCGTCCTTGGTGATGATGAGGTCGCCGTCGAAGCCGGAGAGGGTGTCGATGGTTCCGTTCTCCGTCTCGATGGGGAAGCCGTTCTCCTCGATCACCTCGTCCACCTTGATCTTGAGCAGGATGGACGTGGCGACGCCGATCTTGCAGCACACGATTGCCTTGAACATCGGTTGCACTCCTCACTACGTGCGGGCGTATGGCCCGCTGCCGTCTGTCCTCTCCCGTCGACGGACATCGTACCCCAGTTACGGTCGCGGATGCGTCCCGTCCGCCCGACGGGGGTCGGGTATCCTTCTCTTCAGCCCTTGCGGACGCGTCGCTCAGGAGGCCACATGTCACCTGCCCCATCACATGACGAGAGGACCGCCGTCCCCGAGGGGTCGACGGCGCTCATCCCCGAGCGTGGTCACGCGAACATCGTCGACTATGTCGCAGGTGAGATGGCGACCATGTCCGAGAGACCCTTCTCCGAGGTGGACAGCCTCGTCCTCGCGAAGCTCGCCTACTTCCACTGGGAGGGCGTCCCAGGCGTCCCGGAGAGGTTCGGGGGCAGGCATCAGCCGACGGTCCGCGACCTCTATCGCGCCGAAGACTTCGGCACCATCTTCGAGACGGTCCTCGACCGCGAGCTCGACCGCGACCTCTTCTCGGCCCTCGCGGCGAGTCCCCGCTTCCGTGACGTCCGCGTCGCCCACCATGTCGACTCGGTGGACGAGCGGGACGCCAAGCAGTTCTCGGCCACGACCTTCCTCCTTCCGGACAAGACCGTCTACGTCGCCTTCCGCGGCACCGACAACACCATCGTGGGGTGGAAGGAGGACTTCAACCTCGCCTTCGCGAGTGCCGTCCCGGCCCAGCGCGCCGCCGTGGGATATCTCGACCGCGCCGCCGCCCACCTCAAGGGAACGATCCGCGTGGGCGGCCACTCCAAGGGCGGCAACCTCGCCGTCTATGCCGCGGCCCGCTGCGAGCAGGCGACCCGCGACCGCATCGACCGCATCTTCAGCCATGACGGCCCGGGCTTCAACGAGCGCACCCTCGGTGGGGCCGCGTACTCTGCCATCGCCGACCGTGTGGACAAGAGCGTACCGGAGTCGTCGATGGTGGGGATGCTGCTCGAGCACCAGGAGGCCTATCATGTGATCAAGAGCGATGCCGTAGGGATCATGCAGCACGATCCCTATTCGTGGCAGGTCCGCGAAGGCGACTTCGTGCCGGCCGAGGGCATCTCCGGCGGGGCCGACTACGTCAACTCCACGCTCTCCGACTGGATCTCGAGCATGGACACCGACCAGATGGAGCGGTTCACCAACGCCCTGTTCGACGTCTTCGGTGCGGGCGGCACGAAGAAGTTCCAGGACATGACCATGACCGACTACAAGGCCAGCGCCGAGGCCCTCGTGGGGATGGCGCCGGACGAGCGCGACATGTTCGTGGAGACGATCAAGAGCCTCGCCTCGATCGGGGCGAGGAACCTGCTGCCCGACTCCCTCATGCGGGCGCTCGGGACCGCCGGGGTCACCGCCGTGGGAGTCGAAGCTCCCACAGGTTCGACCACGGCGTGATGTCCAGGCCCTCGTAGGGCAGGTAGACGGGTTTGTGGAGAAGAAGTCCCATGCGCTGGTAGAGCTCGTTGGCGGGCACGTTCTCGGGACTCGTGTTGAGCCTCACCGCCTGGCGTCCCGATCCTTCCGCCCGACGGATCACTGCGGCGAGGAGGGCCACCGAGACGCGACGGCCACGTGCGCGGGGGTCCACGGCGAGGAGGTGCGGGACGAGGACGTCATCCTCCTCCGACCAGTCCGGGCCGGCCCCCACCACGTCGCCGGAGATGCCCAGGTCGCCGTCGGTGGCGACGAGCCCGACGAGGCGTGACGCAAGCTCGGGGCCCGCGGTCCCGGACGCCTGGGCGCCGACGCCGGCGCTGGCCTCGAAGGCCCCGAGGAACCCGCCCTCCGCGAGACGGGTGAGGATGTCGCAGGGTATGGGCCAGTTCCCACGCTTCCAGCCCGTGGGGTCACCGGCGTCCGCGCAGACGTCGAGCACGTGGTCGTAGAGCGCGTTCACGGGCACCAGCCATGCGGGGTCGTTCGAGAGGGGGAGGATGACGACGTCTTCCGGCACGTCCGCGGCGGAGAGGGGCCCGCGTCCGCCTGCCTCCGCACGGGAGATGGTGGCCGAGAGCTCGCGGATGACGTCATCGGGCGCGTCAGCGAGCAGGTCGTGGCCGGCATCGGACACGATGCGGAGGCACGAATGGGGGAGGGCGTCCGCGATGCGCTCGGTCTCCTCGGCGCGCACGAGGTCGTGGTTGCCGGCCATCACGCAGGACGGGCAGTCCACCCCCTCGAGCGACCAGGTCCCTATGTGGGGCTCGTCGAGCATGAGGCGGAGGAGCTCGGCCATGGTGGACATGTCGCCGGCGAGCCTGGAACGGCTCAGCCTCTCGGCACGTTCCCAGGAGTCCTCGATCGCGTCACGGGCGTCATCGGTGAGGCCTCGGGGCGTGAGGTTCGCCCCCATCACCGTGAGCGAGGCGATGCGTCGTGGCGCCCTTCTCGCCATGAGCAGGGCCTCGATGCCGCCGTCGGAGAAGCCCAGGAGATGTGCCTCCCACACGCCGAGCCTGCTCATGACCTCGAGCGCGTCTGCCGCCATGAGCTCATAGGAGAGGGGGTCGATCCCTCTCGAGGACGTGCCCTGCCCACGGGAGTCGATCGTGATGACCGCCCTCTCGCGTGCGAGGGAATCCACCACGGCACGGAACGTCAGGTGGTCCTCGCAGTTGCCATGGAGGCATACGAGAGGCGTGACGTCGCGCCTCACTCCGAAGGGCGTCCCGGGGGCGTCGGGCACGCTCGAGGGGGCGTGGACGTAGACATGGATGTCAGCCCCGTCGGGCATGCGCACGACGACGCACGTCTCCCGGATCGGGTCCTCGCTCTCGGCCGACGTCATCTACCGACTACCTGCCCTGGCTCTCGTGGCGCTCGAAGAAGTCGAAGCGCGGGGGCAGGGGCACGATGGCGTGCGGGCCCGTCTCGCCCAAGCTCCTCGCGAGCTCGTCGGGGGTCTCCAGGGCGTGGTCCCAGGAGAAGAAGTCGGTGGCAGCGAACCCCATGTGCGAGCAGACCGCCTCGCACCCGTCAGGGACGGCGGGGTGCATGAGCAGGGTCACCGTGCGCAGCGCCGCGAACGCGTCGGCGAGCGCCGCGGCGTAGGCGTCGTCATCGCCCTTGGCGGCCTTGGACGCCGCGTCCCAGCGCTTGTTGGCGGCACGGGCGAAGTCCTCGACCCCTGCCAGCGCGTTGTGGAAGTCGAGCCCGGCCACGGTCCTCTCGTATGCCAGGGTCGCCTCGCGGCATGCGGAGACGGCCTCGGCCGAGGGGGCACGGGAGGGCAGATGGCCGTCGCACACGTTGGCCGCGCCATAGAGGCAGGAGCGTGCCAGACGGTTGAAGATGTTGGTGAGGAAGGCACTCTCCTTGAGGGCCGGGTCGACCACGCGCGGGTCATCCCGCACCAGGACGTCCTCGCCGGTGGCCTTGTCCTTGTGCGAGACGGAGGTGTCGTAGGGCTTGGGCGCGAACGAGACCGCCTTCGAGTCGAGGCCAAGGGAGAGCCAATGGCAGCGCAGCTGGTCGGCCGTGTAGTGGTCGAGCAGGTCCATCGCCATGGGCGGCTTGATGGCACCCGAGCTGGAGGCCTTCTTGTTCATGAAGAGGATGTGGTAGTTGGCCACGGGCGTGGTCTGCTTGAGGTCCCACCCCATCGCCTCCCACATGGCCGGCTGCACCACGCAGTAGAAGTAGATGTTGTCCTGGCCTATGAACTGGAACACCTGCGAGTCGTCGGCGCACCACCAGTCGTGCCAGTCGCCATGGGCCGCCGCCTGCCGCGGCTCGTCGCGCTTGGCGTCCTCGGCGAGGGCGCACTGGACGAACGAGATGGGCGCCCAGAGGCTCTCGGGCCAGCACCACACGGTGAGGCCGTCGGAACCCTCGAGGTCGGGAGCCGGAACGCCCCAGTCGATGTTGCCGGTGATGCGGAACGGCAGCAGGCACTTGCCCGTGCGGAAGCGCACTCCCGCGTCCTCGAGCACCTCGCGGGCCGCGTCGCGTGCGGACCAGTCGGCGAACTCCACCGAGAAGGACGTCTGGTTGCCCTCCGCCTCGCGCACCGTGTGGGAGGGAAGCCTTCCCGCGACCGCGTCGAAGTCGGCTCGTGCCTCGCACTTGACGTAGATGACGGGGGCCACGAGGCTCTCGCGCACCGTCTTGGTCACGATGTCGCGCACCTGGGGGTCGGTGTCCCACTCGTCCATGAGTCCCTCGAGGAAGCGCTGGTAGGCGGGGAGGTCGAAGTACCAATTGTCCACCGGACGCAGCTCGGGGGTGGTGCCGGTGAGCTGCGAGACGGGGGCGATGAGCTCCTCGGGGTCGAACTGGTGACCGAGGTCGCACTCGTCGGCATAGGCCTTCTCCGACTTGCAGCCGCGCACGGGACAACGCCCCTGCACCTGGCGGCCGTTCAGGAACGTCTGCGCCTTCGTGTCATAGAACTGCAGCGTGGAGCGGCGCACGAGCACGCCCTGCTCGTGGAGGCGACGGATCCACTCGTCGGAGAGGGCGGCGTGGAACGGCTTGGCGGGCTCGAGGCCGGAGCCGGCGTAGAGGTCGAGGGAGATGTCGTAGGCGTCGAGGGCGGCCTTCTGACGGTCATGGTTGGCGCGGACGTAGTCCTCGATGGTGCCTTCGAAGCCCTCGTCGGCGACCTTCTTGCGATAGCCCTCCATGATGGGGGAGCCGTAGCAGTCCGTCCCGGAGACGAACAGGACGTTGTCGGCACCGATGCGGTCGCGCAGGAACCTCGCGAAGAAGTCGGCCGGCACGAAGACGCCGCCGATGTGGCCGAAGTGGAGCCCCTTGTTGCCGTAGGGCATGCCGGCCGTGACGACGGCGCGTGCGGGGAAGTGCGGGCGGTTCTCGGTGTCGTTCTCTACGGTGCTGTCTGCCATGTGGGAGGTCCTCGGATGACGTGTGCGGATGCTCATGCCGCAGGGTCCAGGTGCGGCCCGCGGCTGCGTTCGTCCAAGTATCCCACAACGTCCGGGCGCAGGCCCCTCTTCCTTTGCCGGGACCCGTGCCGCAGGAGACGCGCGACGCCACGTCAGCATGCGATGCCGCGTCAGCATGCGATGCCGCGTTCGCAAGTATTGCGAGTAGAGAACGACCGAGTCCAAGTGGCCCAGGTTCTCATTGGCTGTGGAGACTCGATCACTTGGACTTAGTCGTTCTCTACTCGACTTTCGTGCATCGATCCTTTCGTGCATCGGTCGGCCCCTTGCGTCGCTGCCGAGAAGATCGGCCCGCGCCCCGTCGTCACTCGCCGAGGAGGGCGTCCACCGCCGACCTCTCGGGCATGGAGGGGATGCCGCCGCGCCCGCGCACGCACAGGGAGGCCACGGCGTTGCCGAACCTCACGAAGCCGCGTGCGTCGTCGAGAGTGATCTCGGCGGGCTCGAGGTCGCTCTCGCAGAAGGCCGTGAGGAAGCCGCCCCAGAACGAGTCGCCGGCACCCGTCGTGTCGACCACGTCGGCGGGGAAGGGGTCCACGGTGGTGCCGCCATCCGCGCAGGCCACGTAGGCCCCGTCGCCACCGAGGGTGACCACGCATGCCGAGGCGCCCTGCGCCAGGACGGCCTTGGCGGCCTCTTCAGGCGAGCCCTGGCCGGTGAGCAGGACGCACTCCTCGTCGGACATCTTCACGAGGTCCATGCGCGGCAGCACCGAGCGCATCTGCTCGGAGGCGGCGTCGGCACTCTTCCAGAGGCTCGCGCGGTAGTTGGGGTCATACGACAGGACGCAGCCATCCTCCTTGGCGAGGTCCAGCGCCGCGAGGGTGGCGGAGCGAGCGGGCTCGTCGGTGAGCGAGAGGGATCCCACATGGAACACGTGGCTCGCCTCGATGACGTCGCGACGCAGGTCGGAGGTCGCAAGGCGCGTGTCGGCCCCGGGCTTGCGCGCGAAGGAGAAGGTGCGGTCGCCGTTCTCGTTCAGGGCGACGAAGGCCAGGGTGGTGAAGCAGTCCGGGTCGAGCACGAGGCCGGAGCAGTCCACTCCCTCTCGCACGAGGACGTCACGCAGGAAGGTGCCGTGCATGTCGTCGCCCACCTTGCCGATGAAGGCCGTGCTCTGGCCGAGATGCTGGAGGGCGACGAGCACGTTCGCCGGTGCTCCTCCGGGATTCCTCTCGAACAGCTTCTGGCCTGCCGGCGAGGTGCCGGCATCGGTGAAGTCCACGAGCAGCTCGCCCAAGGCGGTTACCGAGATCATGAGAGCTCCTTCCAATGGTGATCCGCCCGCGCGACGGTGATCGCGTCGGACATGACGTCGGCCATGGGGAACACATGAGTGACGTCGGCATCGGGGGTCCTTACCACGAGCCCGGTCTCCTGGGGATACCAGCGTGTGGTCATGACCGTCTCGCCACCGTTGGCGAAGACCTCCACCGAGCTCGTGTCCACCAGGACGCGCAGGTCGTCCAGCTCGCCCACGATCGCATGGCGCTCTCCGCGGCCATAGCCGCATGTCCCCTCGAATCCCAAGGCGAGCTCGCCTGATTCATAGGTAATCACGCAGGCGTCGTCTCCGGCCTCGAGGCGCAGCGCGGATCCGTCCGCGATGCCCTGCAGGCACACGTCGGCTCGGCCGCAGGCCACCTCATGGTGACCGTCCAGGCCGTCGACCTCTGCGCCGCGTAGTTCATCCAGCTCGGCCACGGGCCATTGGAGCAGGTGATCGCCCTCTGCCGTGATGACGCGGGGGACAGTGAGGCAGTGCTCCCACCACTCGTCGCCCAGACCAGTCGTGGGGTTGGTGTAATCGACGTCTGGAAGGCCCATCCATCCCATGAGGATGGTGCGGCCGCCCTCGTCCACGAAGGTCTGCGGGGCGTAGAAGTCGAAGCCGTGGTCCCACTCCCGGAAGTCGGTCGGCTCGATGCCATCGCAGTCCAGCAGACGTCCGGGGAGGGCGACATAGCCGGCGGAGTAGACGTTCTGGTTCCGGGTCCTCTCGTGGTCCATCCCCTGCGGGCAGATGGCGAGCCACTCACGGCCGTCGAACTCGAGACGGTCGGGACATTCCCACATGAAGCCGAAGTCGCCCCGGCTGCGCATGGTACGCTCCAGCTTCCAGTCGCGCCCGTCGTCGCTCGCGTAGACGAGCAGGGCCCCTCGCGAGTCGCGGTCGCGGGCGCCCAGGACCATGTGGGTGAGTCCATCCTGATTCCAGAGCTTGGGATCACGTACGTGACAGCTTGCCCAGGAAGGATAGTCCTCGTTGGTGAGCAGGCATTCCTTGGCGGAGAGGGTCTCGCCGTCCTCGCTGGTGACCAGGATCTGGTTGGCGCCGCGGCCTTCGTTCACCATGTCGTGCTCGCCCGGCTCCTTGACGTTGCCGGTGTAGTAGATGCGGATCCCGCCAGCTCCGAGGTAGGCACTTCCCGAGAAGGCCCCGTCCCAGTCGGTTGGGCTGTCGGGCATGAGAGGCGTTCCCCTCCATGTCCAGCTCACCAGGTCCTTGCTCTCCCAGTGCCCCCAGCCGCGGCTTGCGCGGCTGGGGCGGTTGGGCCAGTACTGGAAGCAGACGTGGAAGGTGCCATCGAACTGACAAAGGGCGTTCGGGTCGTTGAGCCAACCAGCCGGGGGCATGAGGTGGAACCCCTGACGCCAAGCCATGTCTGAACGAGTGGTCACGATACGCTCCTTAGGAGAGCTCGAGGATGGCATCGCCGCAGGAGACGTCGGTCCCCTCGGCCACGCGCTTGACCCCAGCGTAGTCGGCGGTGTTCGTGATGATGACGGGGGTCACCGTGTCATGGCCGGCGGCCTTGATCGCGTCGAGGTCGGCCTCGATGAGCAGGTCGCCCTTCTTGACGGTGTCGCCTTGCTTGACGTGGGCGGTGAAGGGGCTGCCGCCCATCTCGACGGTGTCCAGTCCCACATGGATGAGGATCTCGGCGCCCGCGGCGGTGGTGATGCCCACGGCATGGAGCGTGTCGAAGAGCATGGTCACGGTGCCGTCGGCAGGGGAGACCACACGGCCGTCCGTGGGACGGATCGCGGTGGACGTGCCCATGACCTCGGTAGAGAAGGTCTTGTCAGGCACGTCGGACATGGCCACGCACGCGCCGGTCATGGGCGAGCAGATCGTCTCGGCCGTGTGATTCGCGCCGATGACGGCCGCGGGCTCGGGCGTCGGAGAGCTCTCGGGGAGGGTCTCCTTGGCGGCACCCTTCTTGTCATCGTCCTTGGCGGTGATGAAGGAGAGGCCGAACGCCACGCCGAAGGCGACCGCGAACATGATGATGTACTGGATGGGCTGGTTGATGCACAGCAGGATGCCGAAGATTCCGGTGACTCCCGTGCCCGTCGCGGCGAGCTGCGTGATGTAGCAGACCAGGGCGCCGCAGGCGGAGCCGATCATGCCGCAGACGAATGGCTTCACGCGGGGCAGGTTGACGCCGAAGATCGCGGGCTCGGTGATGCCGAGCAGGCAGGAGATACCGGACGGGACGGCGAGGCCCTTGGTCTTGTCGGACTTGGTCTTGACCGCGACGGCCAGGCAGGCGCCGCCCTGTGCGATGTTCGCGGAGCTGGCGATGGGCAGCCAGTAGGTGACGCCGAGCGAGGCGAGCATGCCCACGTCGATGGTGGTGTACATCTGGTGCAGGCCGGTGACGACGGAGGGCGAGTAGATGAGGCCGATGGCGATGTAGCCGAGGCCGAGGGGCACGGAGAGCAGGAACTGGAGCACGCCGAGGATGCCGTTCTCAAGCCAGACGAAGACGGGGCCGACGAAGAGGATCGTGAGGTAGGCGGCCACGGAGACGGAGACGAGCGGGGTCACGAAGAGGTCGAACATCTCGGGGACGACCTTGTGGAGACGCTTCTCGACGAAGCACAGGATCCAGACGCCCACGAGGATGGGGATGACGTGTCCCTGGTAGCCGATCCAGTCGATGCTGTAGAGGCCGGGTATGACGTCAAGCGTGATCATCGTGCCGTTGGCGATGGCCGTGGAGGCGTCATAGGCGCTGATGAAGTCGGAGCTGATGAGCAGGGCACCCAAGGATGCTCCGAGATAGGGATTGCCACCGAAGACCTTGGCGGCGGAGAAGCCCAGGAGGATCTGGAGGTTGCCGAGCGCGCACGCGTTGATGAGCGATGCGATGCGCCACCAGACGGTGGTGGTGTCGAGCACGAAGAAGCCCGCGCCGCCATCGGCGACCGAGGTCCCCATGTAGCTCACCGCGCTCATGATGCCCATGAGCATGCCGGAGGCGACGATTGCGGGGATGATGGGCACGAAGACGTCACTCAGGACCTTGATGGCACGCATGAAGACGTTCTGCTTGCCGGCCGCGGCCTCCTTGGCCTCGTCCTTGGTGGAGGCGTCGATGCCGGTGATGGCGATGAACTGCTCGAAGACCTTGTCGACGGTGCCGGTGCCGAAGATGATCTGGAGCTGACCTTGGGCCTGGAAGGTTCCCTTCGCCCCCTCGATGTCCTCGAGGGCCTTCTCGTCCAGCTTATCGTTGTCTGCGATGACGAGGCGGAGGCGCGTGGCGCAGTGCGCCGCGGAGACGATGTTGTCCTTGCCTCCGACCGCTGCCAGGACCTCCTCTGCTGCCTTCCTGTAGTCCATCTTGGCTCCCTTTCTCTCTTGTCGACCACCTTGGTATGGAATCGTTCCCATATCGACCGGGACTAATGTATCAGTCGAAGGAAAGCAGCTCATCCCATTGTGACGATTCTGCGGTGAGTGGTCGATAATCGGCGCTATGTGGTATCGGTCCCACTCCTATGTCCATCAAAGGGGTGACCGCTTCGTCTCGGTCGCGTCGAGAAGCTAGAGCGTGGAGCCGCCCCTGACGACGTCGAAGCCCATCTTGATCTCGCGGCTCACGACGTCCTCGCCGGCCATCATCGACACCAGGAGCTTGGCGGCCTCGGCCCCGCTCGTGCGGTAGTAGTAGTGCAGCGTGGTCAGAGTGGGGGTGACCACGTGAGCGAGGCGCGAGTCGCCGACCCCGGTGACCTGGACCTCGCCGGGCACGGAGCGCCCCTGGTCGCGCAGACACGCCATGGCGCCGGCGGCGATGTTGTCGGTGGCGCAGACGAACGCGTCGACGTCGGGGATGCGCCTGAGCACGCGTTCCGCCATGGAGTAGCCGGAGTCGATGGTGAACTCCCCCGAGTTCATGGCCCCCTTCGGCAACTCGATCCCGGCCTCGGCGCAGGCGTCCGAGAAGGCCTTGGCACGTGCGGCGCCGGCCGACTCGTCCTTCTCGGTGACGCCGAGGAAGGCGGGACGGTGGGAATGGGTGAGGACGAGGCGGGCCATCTCGAGCATGCTGTGATAGTCGTCGTCATAGACGCACGAGTAGCCCTCGAGCGACTGGCCGAGGATGACCAGGGGGACCCGGAGGTCGCGCATCACCTTGAGGTGGGAGGGGGTGAACACGGTGCCGATGAGGATGATGCCGTCGACCTGGTCCTCGGCAAGCACCTTGAGGTACTTGACCTCCTCGGCCTCATGGTTGTCGGTGTTCGCGAGGATGATCTGATAGCCGGAGTCCTTGAGGACCTCCGAGATGCCCGCGACCATCCTTCCCACGGACTCGGAGTTGATCTTGGGCATGATGACGCCCACGAGCTTGGTCTTCCCCGTGCGGAGCGTCTGCGCCTGCGAGGAGGGGACGTATCCCGTGCGCTCGATCACCTTGCGGATGGCGTCGCGCTTCTCCTCGCTCACGTATCCGTCGTTGAGATAGCGTGACACGGTGGCCCGGGAGACTCCCGCCATCCTCGCGATCTCGTTGATGTTCATCCGCCGGCCTCCTCGGGGGTCCTCTCATTCCGTCTCGTCATGATAGCGTTTGGTGAGAAGGATTCCATGTCCGCACCCATACCCTTCGGTGGCCGTCGTGCGCGGGCGGTCGGCGTGGGGTATCCTCGCCTCATGAGGGTCATCCGTGACATAGACGTGTTCGATGACGAGGCGCTGATGAGGCACATGACCGCCTGCTCGCTGGTCACCCTCGCCTTAGGTCTCGCTGCGGTCTTCGCCTGCTTCGCATCGGGGATGCCTCATGAGGCGGTGGGCGTCCCCTGGCTCCTCGTCACCCTCGTCGTCACCGCCATCTCGCTCGCGGTCCATGAGCTCGTCCATGGCGCCCTCTTCCGCGTCCTCGGCGGACCGGACGCGCACGTGAGGTTCGGTGCGAAGGCGGGGATGCTCTACGCGGGCGCCCCGGGGATCGTGTTGGGGAGGCGCCGCTTCCTTCTCGTGCTGCTCGCACCCACCTTCGTGGTCACCGTCGTGCTCCTCGTGGGAGGTCTGGTGCTCGGCGTCCCCCTCGGTGCGGCGGTCGCGGCGGTGATGCATCTCTCGGGATGCTCGGGTGACTGGGCCTTCTCGGCCGCCATCATCCGCGACCCGGCCGTCACCATGTGCGAGGACACCGACCGCGGCATCAGACTCCTCGGGGAGGACCTCCCCTCCGCCTGAGTCCCTTCTCTACCTCAGCAGGTCCTTCCACGTCTTCCATGGCCATGAGCGCTGGACCGAGGTCATGAGGCCCGCCATGGTGTCGAGCCGCGCCTGCGACTCATCCGCGGGTAGGTAGGAGGAGGTGCAGATGCCGAGACGACCGCCGGCCTCGACAAGGCCCACGGTGGTGGCGTACGCGGGGGATGCGGTCGGCACGAGGAGGGCGGCGGAGACGTCTCGCGTCCCCATGGCGCCCAGGTCCTCGACGGCCAGCCCCGACGGCTCGGGTCCGAGCCCCACGAGTGCGGCGGCACGTCTGGCGGCGTCGCTGCCATGCCCGCCGAGCGCGGCGGCCGCGAGGACGTCCACGAGCGCGGGGTCCATGGCCTGGTAGGCCGCGGCACGACGGAGACGGTCGCGCGTGCTCGAAAGGAGTCGCCTGCTCTTCCGCTCCACGCTCGAGGTCCGTGCACGATAGTCGCCGGCGCCGCCCGTGCAGTCCACCCTCACGAGGGGCGCTGCGTCCACGGCGAGGTCGCCGTCCGCATCGAAGGCGAGGTCGGCGGAGGGGGCCTCGAACGCGAGGCTCGCGGCGGCCACCGCGGCCGACGTCACGCTCACCCCCGCCATCTCGCAGCGACGCCTCAGGTCGTCGGTCTCGGACCGCTCGAGCATCACCTGGGCATGGGCCACGACGTGCGCGTCGGAGAACCCGTCCGCGAACGTGAGATAGTCGTCCCAGGTCAGAGGATCCTTCTCCCGCTCCCATGCATCGTTGGCCTTGGCCACGCCCCGAGGGGCCAGGTGCGAGAGGTCGGCCGGGGACTCGTGCCCGGCAGGCTCGCTCGCCGTGCTCCCGCCCATATAGGTGTCGATGACACGCTCGATCACACCCCTGAGCGCATGTCCGGAGACGACGACGCGATTCGCGATGGCGACCAGGTCGAAGCCCTCCTCGGCTGTGCCCACGTGCACGAGCGCACGGAGGAGGCCTCCCGCGGTCACGTCGTGCGGGCGCGCCGTCTCGCAGGCGAAGGCCTCGAGGGGGTCGGAGCCCGTCTCGACGCAGATGACGTCAGCTCCGTCGTCCACGAGGTGGAATCCCTCGTCATCGGCGAGGACGCGGGAGCGTAGCTCGGGATGGGAGGACGTGGCCGAGGTCAGGGCCTGCGCCATGCGACCGGCGTCGTAGGGCGCGTCGACATGCACGACCATGCCGAGCTCCATGTTCGGGCACATGAGGTGGGCCCTCTCCGGGATGAGTCGACGCATGGGATGCCTCCATCGCTCGCGGTTGTCGTGTCAAGTCTAGGTCTTCGTCCGCCGCACGCCTGTCGCGTACCCTACAATCGACGTTCGACGGACGCATCGGACGCACGGCGAGGCAGGGGAGGGCGACATGGGCGAGAAGACCGAACGGACTCGCGTCCCGATCCTCCTCCATGCCTGTTGCGGCCCCTGCTCCTTGGAACCCGTCCGCATCCTGCGCGAGGAGGGCTTCGAGCCCACGATCTGCTGGACCAACCCGAACATCCAACCCGACGCCGAGCACGACCTCAGGTATGTGACGCTCCTGCGATGGGCGCGCTCGGCTGGGGTGGCCGTGGTGGAGGGTGCCTGTGACCGTGGCGCTTGGGAGCGTGCCTGCGCACCGGCCGGCATGGATCGGCCCCGGAGATGTCGCGCGTGCTATGCGCTGCGCCTTGCCGAGACGTGCCGCATGGCGGCCGAGCTGGGCTTCGAGCACGTCTCCACCACGCTCGCGGTCTCGCCCTACCAACTCTTCGACGTCTGCACGGACGAGCTCGTGACGCTTGCCCATGCCCATGGCCTCCGACCCGTGGTGCGGGACTTCCGCCCCGAGTATCCCCAGGCGACCAGGCGCTCCCGCGAGCTGGGGATGTATCGTCAGAACTACTGCGGCTGCCGCTTCTCCGCCGCCGAGGCCGCGATCGAGCGGCATGAGGCCAGGGACATGCGGGCGGCCGAGAGGGAGAGGGCGCGCCGGGATGGCGCGGCTCCCTCGGCACATGACACGAACGATCGAGAGGACATCGACTGATGCGTACGGACGACTTTGACTATGACCTCCCCGAGGAACTCATCGCCCAGGCACCGGCCGACCCCCGCGACTCCTGCCGTCTGCTCGTGCTGCATCGCACTGACGGCGCGATCGACCATCGTCACTTCACCGACATAGGCGACTACCTCGAGCCCGGCGACCTCCTCGTGGCCAACCGCACCCGCGTCATGCCGGCTCGCCTCGTGGGCCACAAGGCCGGGACGGGTGGTGTCGCCGAGACGCTCCTGCTCAAGCGGCGGGAGGACATGGATGCCCTGGGCCATGTCTGGGAGTGTCTCGTGAACCCCGGCAAGCGTCTCAAGCCCGGTGCGACGATCGAGTACCATCCCGGCGGACTCCACGCCCCCATGAGCGCGCCCGTCGTCCTCACGGGCACCGTCGAGGGCTACGTCGATGATTCGAGGGGCGGCCGTCTGGTCCGCTTCGAGCCTGCCGAGGGTCTCTCGCTCGACGATGCCATGCACGAGGCCGGCCGCGTGCCCCTGCCTCCCTACATCACCGACTACCATGGCGATCCCGAGAAGTACCAGACCGTCTACGCCATGCACGACGAGCATTCCGCCGCCGCACCCACGGCCGGCCTCCATTTCACACCCGAGCTCATCGACCGTCTGCGCGAGCGAGGCATCGACTGGGCGACGGTCGAGCTCGAGGTGGGGATCGACACGTTCCGTCTCGTCGAGGAGGATGACCCCACCCAGCACGTCATGCACACCGAGCGCTACCACGTGGGCCCCGATGTGGTGGATGCCGTGCACGCGACGCATGCGGCCGGCCATCGCGTGGTCGCCGTGGGCACCACGAGCGTGCGGTCACTCGAGAGCGCCTGGGACGCTGACGCGACGGCAGCCGATGGTACGAAGGGTGACATCGTGGTCCGCCGTGATGCCACCACGAACCTCTATCTCATGCCCGGAAGCGAGTTCCACGTCATAGACGCCATGATCACGAACTTCCACGTGCCTCGCTCGACGCTCATGATGCTCGTCTCGGCCTTCGCCACGCGCGAGCAGATCATGGACGCCTACCACGAGGCCATCGACAGGCGTTACCGGATGCTCTCGTTCGGTGATGCCATGCTCATCGAGTAGGGGGACCTCATGTCCGGCGACGGGTTCTCGGGAGGAAGGACGTGGGTGGCCTGCGCGGTCGTCGCCTGCGTCTCGCTTCTCCTGTGCCTCTCCGCCCCGGGCATCGCCTCGGCGGCCGATGTCGCGGACGCCTCGACCACGGACGCCCCCTCGCTCTCGTCGGACCTCGCGGCCGGCTCCTCCGATGCGTTGGACGGCACGGCCGACTCGGCCGATTCCGGTGACCTCACCTATCTCGATGAGTCGGACCTCTTCCCCGGATGGGGCGAGGACGGGCTCGAGAGTCCTGACCCCTCGGGCGCCCAGTCGACGGTCGTGGCGTCGTCGCTCTCCCGCAGGCTCGACGCCTACATGTCCACCGCCTGGCCCAAGACGCACGTCCCCGGCATGGCCGTCGCCGTCGTGGGCAGGGACGGGGTCATCTGGTCGGACACGGAAGGGGACTGCGGGTCGACGTCGGAGCCGTTCGTCATAGGGTCTCTCTCCAAGTCATACACCGCCGTGGGCGTGATGCAGCTCGTCGAGCAAGGCAAGGTCGACCTCGACGCCGACGTGACCCTCTACGTGCCCGAGCTCGACCTGGGTGCCCCCGTGTCAGTGCGTCAGCTCCTCAACCAGACGAGCGGGCTGGGCGGGTACCAGTCGGTGAACCAGGCCCATGTGGTGAGCGAGCAGGGGGCCTTCTCGTATGCGAACGTGAACTACGACCTGCTCGGCAAGGTCATCGAGAGGGTCTCGGGCCAGAGCTATTCCACCTACATGAGCGAGAACGTATTCGAGCCACTGGGCCTCACCAACACCTACGCCTCGCTCCAGGAGGCCGTCTCCGCGGGCCTCGTCCCAGGTCACCGCAGCTGGTTCGGGGCGACCGTCGCCGACGGGTTCGTCCATACGTGCGATGACGACGCATGGGGGCAGGAGCCTTCGGGCTACATATCCTCGAGCCTCTCCGACATGTGCTCCTATCTCCAGATGTATCTCGACGGCGGCGAGGGCGTCCTCTCGGGCGACTCGATCAGGCAGATGTTCTCATCCAAC
The DNA here is from genome assembly GCA_022655215.1 of Atopobiaceae bacterium. Classification (GTDB taxonomy): domain Bacteria; phylum Actinomycetota; class Coriobacteriia; order Coriobacteriales; family Atopobiaceae; genus JALCUE01. The sequence goes on from JALCUE010000001.1 coordinate 281,254, forward strand.
GTCTACGACGAGGGCTCCGACACCTACTACGGCATGGGATGGACCACCTATGATCGCGGGGGCGAGCTCGTCCAGTCGCACGATGGACAGGTTGAGAACTACACGGCGAGCATGTGCATCCTGCCCGAGCGTGGGATCGCCGTGGTGCTCCTCGCCGACCTCAATGACACGACATACGGCAACTACGCGACATTCACCATGATGAGCGACATCATCACCCTCGCCATGGGCGAGGACCCGGTCGTCGCGGCGGACGAGACGGATGCGGCGGTCTCGGCGGGTGACGGTAGCGCCGACGCCGAGTCCTCCGACATGGCCGACGAGTCCGCGGACGGCGGTTCGGACGACTCGATCCAGGCCTTCCTGTTCGGCACGACGCTGGCTGACGCGGACTCAGGAGAATACCTGCAGGCCCACCTTGGGGTGGATGTCTCGTGCCTGGTCTACCTCGTCGCCTGTGGCTGGCAGGTCGCACTGTGCCGGAGGTGGGCGAGGAAGATGTCGTCCGAGTGGGGCACGACCCGCGGGAAGGTGCGTCTGGCCATCGCGGCCCTCGTGCACGTCCTGCTTCCCATCGTGCTGCTCGCGGCGATCCCCGAGTACCTGGGAATCGAGTGGGTCGAGCTCGTGGGGTTCGTCCCCGACGCGGCCCTCGTCATCATCCTGGGGTCGGCGTTGCTCGTGCTGGGCGGCATCCTCCGCTTGGTCCTCTGGCGCAAGGCCTCCTCGGCCGAGATGGCCGCCTGAGGGAGGCTGACTACTCGCTGGCCCCGGACGTGCCGGCCCCGAACACGAACCAGAGCACCAGAAGCACCACGACCACCACGGCCACGATCACGCATATGAAGATGAGACGCTGCTGACGGGTGCGCTCGCGGACGTCCTTCTCGACGCCGGCGAGCGAGTCGACCTGCTTCTGCTGGACGTCGATGGCCGCCTGCGTGTCCGCGATGCGGCCGGCGAGCTCTTGGGTGGTCTGGGGGGTGGCGTGGATGTCGTTGGCCTCGTCGATCCTGGCCTGGGCGGCGTCGATGCGCTTCTTCGCGGCCTCTTGGTCACGATGGGTCTCGCGCAGGTTCATCTCACGGGCGACCACCTCGTTGTCGAGCGTGGCCTCCTCGGTCATGGCGTCCTGGTAGAGCTTGTCGTACTCCTCCTGATGGGACTTCGCGTCGGCGCGGGCCTCCTCGGCCTGCTTCTCGGCCACCTCCACGGACTGCTTCTGGGTCCAGAGATGGGTCTGAGCGTTGTCGACCACCTGCTTGGTCTCGTTGGTGACGGAGGTGACGTCCTCCTGTGCGGACTTCAGGTGTGCGAGCTCGCTTGCCACCTCGCCGCGCATGTCGGAGAGCTCCTTCATGCCGGTGGAAGGGTCCTTCTGGAGACGGTCGAGCTCGTCTTGGAGCTTGCGCAGGCGGGCCTCGGCGTTGTCGACGGCACGGTTCGCGGCTGAGATGCGCGTGTCTCGCCTTCCGGTCGACTCGGAGACGTTGCCCTCGGCGACCCGGAGCGCCTTCTTGGCGTCGGACAGGGAACGGCCTGCGTCATCCGAGCGGCTCTTGGACGACTCGGCGAGGTTCTTGTAGGGACGAAGCTTCTGCTCATGGTCGGCCTTCATGGCCTCGAGGTCCGCCGCGAGCTTGTCATGCTCGGAGTTGAGCCGTTCCTCGTCGGCGTCGGCCGCGGCCATCGCGGACCGGGCGTCCGTGAGCTCGGCGGTCGCATCGGCCACGATCGAGTCGAAGTCCGCCTCGATCTGGGTGCGATGGTCGTGCTCGGCGGTGTCGGCGTCGAGGTCCTTCCTCAGCGCGTCGAGCTTGCCCCTCGCGGTGGCGGCCTCCTTCTTGGCACGACTGACCTCGCGCATCGCGCTGAAGCCACCGTTCATTGTCTTCGTCGCGCTCGCGGTGGCGTGGGTGGCGGAGTCCGCCACCTTCTTGCTCGCCGTGGCGACCTTCGAGAAGGCCGAGCCCTGCTCGGTGCTGTTGTCCGTGGGCTGACCCGCCTCGTCGTTCGTCGCCTGTGTGGTCGACCGCTTGTCGTCTGACATGGGTTGGTCCCTTCTCGTGCGAGGCCGCGCGCCCACATGGAGCGCGGCCCATTCGCTTTCGCTCCCATTCTCGCGCAACGAAGGTCCCATGTGCGCGCCCGATCGTCCATTCCGACGAACTTTCAGATGTGTGTAGGCGAATTCCCGTCCATATGGTCGCGCGGCCGAGAGGATCGAGCCTGCGACAAGGGTGGATTCGGCCTAGGATGGTCTTGTGAGGGCGGGTCTGAAGGACCCGCATGTGGCCGGCCCGACGTGTCAGGTCGGCCACGTCATCCGAGAGGAGCTCGACATGGCAGACGTGTTTCCCGAAGGGTTCCTCTGGGGCGGGGCGACCGCCGCGAACCAGTGCGAGGGAGGGTACCTCGAGGGAGGCAAGGGCCTGTCGGTGCCTGACGTCATGACGGCCGGAAGCGTCTCCGAGCCGCGCCACGTGACCGACGGCGTGCTGCCGGGTCGAAACTACCCGAGCCACGAGGCCGTCGACATGTACCATCACTATCTCGATGACATAGCCCTCTTCGCGGAGATGGGCTTCAAGTGCTATCGCACCTCGATCAACTGGGCCCGCATCTTCCCGCACGGTGATGAGGCCGAGCCCAACCGGGAGGGCATCGAGTTCTATCGCAGGGTCTTCTCCGCCTGCAAGGCCGCGGGGATTGAGCCTCTGGTCACGCTCTCCCACTATGAGCTGCCGCTGGGGCTCGCCAGGGACTACGGCGGATGGGCGAACCGCGAGCTCATCGACCTCTTCTGTCATTACGCCACCACGGTCATGAGGGCCTATAAGGGGCTCGTGCGCTACTGGCTCACGTTCAACGAGATAAACTGCCTGCTCATGGGGGCGTTCGGCAACATCATGGGCGGAGGGATACTGCCTCCCGGCCAGGACGTGGCGATGGACCTCTCCTCGGGCTGCGACTGGGACGTGCCGCAGAGGCGCTTCGACGCCCTCCATCACCAGTTCCTGGCCTCCGCCAAGACGGTGCGTGCGGCCCACGAGATCGACCCCGAGAACAAGGTCGGCTGCATGATCGCCGCCCAGGTGGTCTATCCCTACAGCTGTGACCCCGACGACGTCCTGCTCGCCCAGCGCATGGAACGCACGGCGAACTTCTACTGCGGTGACGTCCAGGTGCGTGGCAGCTATCCGGCGTGGGCGGAGAGCGTGTGGTCCCAGCAGCACGTGCACGTCGACGTCTCCGACGAGGACGCCTGGACCCTCGAGGCAGGCACGGTCGACTTCTACTCCTTCAGCTACTACATGAGCTCGACCGCCTCGTGCGACCCCAAGGTGGCCACCTCGGGCAACGTCTTCTCCGCGGCGAGGAACCCCCATCTGGAGCAGAGCGACTGGGGTTGGGCGATAGACCCCAAGGGTCTCACCTACTACCTCGAAGAGGTCTACGACCGCTACCGCATCCCCCTGTTCGTGGTGGAGAACGGCCTGGGCGCCGTGGACGAGGTCGAGCCGGACGGGTCGATTCACGACACGTACCGCATCGACTACCTGCGCTCCCATGTCGAGGCGATGGCGGCTGCGATCGCCGACGGCGTCGACCTCATGGGCTACACCCCCTGGGGCTGCATCGATCTGGTGAGTGCCAGCACGGGCGAGATGCGGAAGCGCTACGGCTTCATCCACGTCGACAAGGACAACGACGGGAAAGGCACGCTCGCACGTTCGCGGAAGGATAGCTTCTTCTGGTACAAGAAGCTGATAGAGTCCAACGGCTCCGAGCTGTAGGATAGCGACGGGAAGGGAAGACCTAGTGCGATGCGGGCGTCGGCCCGCTCGAGGAGGGCATCATGGTATCTGCCACGACCACGATCAAGAACGCCTCCGGGCTCCACGCCCGCCCCGCTTCGATGTTCGTCCTCAAGGCGAAGGGGTTCACGAGCGACATCTCCATCGAGGACGTCGACAAGGGCTCCGCTCCCGCGAACGCCAAGTCGATCATGATGATCCTGGCTCAGGGGATGGGCTGTGGCACCACGGTGAGGATCACGGCGAAGGGCCCCGACGAGCGTGCCGCGGTGGATTCCCTCATCGACCTCCTGGAGAGCGGCTGCGGGGAGTGACAGGCGCGCTCCCGTCCTCGTTCCTGTATCGTCCTTGCATGGTTCTCGTCAGATATCGTGGGCCGCGGGCTGCATGTCGCCCGTGGCCCACTCACGTGGGAAAGGCATCGTCTCGTGCCAGCGTTCGACCTCATAGCGTTCGACCTCGACGGCACCGTGATCGGTGACTACGTCACGAGGCGCATGAGCGACAGGGTGAGGGACGCCTTCGTGGCGGCCCACGGCGCTGGCGTCCAGACCACCGTGGTGAGCGGGCGCCCCATCGGGATGCTCGACGACCAGTTCGACGACCAACCTTGGCTCGATTGGAGGATCACCGTGAACGGCGCCTGCGTGGACCGAGGCGTCGATGAGGACATCCTCGTCAGGAGGCCGATGTCCCATGCCATGGCGCTTGACGTGATCGACTCGCTCAAGGACCTGCGTGCGGCCTGGAACGCGTTTTCTCCCGGGGGTCCCGTCTTCGAGCTGAGGAACTTCACGTACATGGCGGGAAGGAAGGCGACCTCCGACCGTCCGCACCTGCCCAAGACCCCGTCGCAGATCAGACGGGCGATCCCCAACGTCCGACACGTCCGCTCGGTCCGACGCTATCTCGCGAGCCACCGTGCCGACGTCGACAAGCTCGGCTGCAGCTTTCCCACGCCCGAGACGAGCGTCGAGGCCGAGGACAGGCTCACCTCCCGTGGTGACCTCGAGGTGGCGCGCATGGGTCCCGCCGAGCTCGAGCTCACGCTCGCAGGCGTCACCAAGGGCAGCGCCCTCGGAATCCTCTGCTCGAGGATCGGGATGGACGAGTCACGCGTGGTGGCGTTCGGCGACTCCGGCAACGACCTCTCCATGACGGGAAGGGACTGCACCTTCGTGGCGATGGGCAACGGCACCGACCAGATCAAGGCCGCCGCCGATGACGTCTGCCCCTCGGTCGCCGACGATGGTGTGGCATGCTGGCTCGAGCGGTATCTCTAGGGCGCCCGGCATCCCGGGCGCGACCGATGGACAAGGAGGCACGAGACGTGCCAGGGCTCTTCTCGTTCGACATAGAGGCGACCGACCCCACCACCAGCGCGAGGGCGGCCACCTTCCATACCGCACACGGTGACGTGCGGACGCCCGTCTTCATGCCCGTGGGCACCAAGGCCACGGTGAAGGGGATTCTGCCGACGGCCCTTGGCGACCTCGGGGCCCAGGTGGTCCTCGCGAACACCTACCACCTCTCCCAGCGTCCCGGTGCGGACGTGGTCGAGCGCATGGGTGGGCTGCACGAGTTCATGAGGTGGGACGGACCCATCCTCACCGACTCCGGTGGCTTCCAGGTCTTCAGCCATGGCGACTTCGTCCGCCTCTCGGACGACGGCGTCACCTTCCGTGCGGTGGACTACGGTGGCGAGCACGTCTCATGGACGCCCGAGTTCAACATGCACATCCAGGAGCAGCTCGGGGCCGATATCATCATGCAGCTCGACCAGTGCCCGGGATACCCCGCCGACCGCGCGTTCGTCGAGCGCGCGGTGGAGCTGTCGGGGATGTGGGCCGAGAGGTGCTTCGCGGCCCATGACCGGCCCGACCAGGCGCTGTTCGGAATCGTCCAAGGGGGGATGGACCTCGACCTCAGGCTCTCCTCGCTGTCCCGCCTGGAGGAGTCGGGCGACTTCCCCGGCTACGGCATAGGGGGATACTCGGTGGGTGAGGACATCGAGCTCATGTTCGAGTCCCTCACACCGCTCGTCTCCGAGCACATGCCCAAGGACAAGCCCCGCTATCTCATGGGCGTGGGCGACCCCACCACCCTGGTCCGTGCGGTGGCGGCCGGCGTCGACATGTTCGACTGCGTGCTGCCCACTAGGACCGCACGCATGGGCACGGCCTTCTCGAGCGAGGGCCGCATGAACATGAAGAACGCGCGCTACGCGACGGATGACTCGCCCCTCGACCCGGCCTGCACCTGCCCGGTCTGCACGGGCGGCTACAGTCGTGCCTACATCCGCCACCTCGTGAGCCAGCACGAGATGCTCGGGGCGATACTGCTCTCCGAGCACAACATCTACTACCTCACCGACCTCATGAGGAAGGTGCGGGCCTCCATCATCGCGGGCACCTATGCCGACTTCGTGAGCGAGTGGTGCGCGAGTCCGGCGGGCTGGGATCGCTAGGCCTCTCGGCCCACGATGACCCTGCATGTCGAGCGGGCGTGGTGTGCGGAAGGCATGATGGCGGCATCATGGCTCTTCCTGAATTGAAGATGTGATGCCTATAGATGGCAACGCCCTCGGGCCAAATGCGTCGGCTTGCTTCTATAATGAGCCGGAATGACCGATAGTCCGGAAGCGTGCAGATGGTCCCATGGGGCCTTCGTCAGCCGCGCCGCATCGAAGGAAGCGTTATGCCAAGGAAGAGCGAGGACGGTCGCAAGACCGGCATAGACAGCTGGCGTGAGGAGACCTCGGGTCCCTCGTCCAAGAAGAAGGAGAAGGCCAAGGGGGGTAGGGCGAAGGCCAGGCGCGGCAAGACGCGTCGTCCCCACAACGGCAAGAAGATGCCGCAGGAGGCCCGGCGCTACGTGAGCACGCTCGTGGTGCTCGTCGTGGCCTGCATCGTCTGCGTGTTCCTCTTCACGCCCCTGAGCGAGAAGATCACCCAGGGCCTCGACATCTCAGGCGGCGTCTCCGTCATCATGACCGCCAGCAAGGCCGACGGCTCCGACGTCACCTCCGATGACATGGCCACCGCCACCACCATCGTGACCAACCGAGTGAACTCGCTCGGTGCCTCCGAGGCGACGGTGCAGCAGCAGGGCACCAACTCGATCCTCGTCCAGATCCCCGGTGCCACCGACGCGGAGTCCGCCGTGGACACCATCGGCAAGACCGGCAAGCTCGAGTTCGTCAAGGTGTCCGACATCGGTGACGCCGACGCGCTCGCCCAGATCAATGCCGGCACCGAGGACGTCGAGCTCAAGGAGGGCACCTACACCGCCTTCATGACGGGCGAGGACATCAAGTCCGTCACGGTCGCCCAGTCGTCGACCTCCTCCTCCGGCGACTACGTCGTGGACATCACCCTGAACGACGAGGGCACGCAGCTGTTCGCCGACGTGACCAAGGAGCTCGTCTCCACGAACGGCAAGATCGCCATCGTGCTCGATGGCGTCGTGAACTCCGCGCCGGCGGTCCAGTCCGAGATCACGGGCGGCCAGGTCGAGATCTCCGGCGGCTACACCCAGTCGCAGGCCAAGTCGCTCAAGACGGTCCTCGACTCCGGCAGCCTTCCCGTCACGCTCACCTACTCCGAGAGCAGGGTCGTCGGCCCCACGCTGGGCCAGGACTCGCTCTCCCAGGGCCTCATGGCCATCGCCATCGGCGTGGCCATCGTCGTCATCTACCTGTTCTTCTTCTATCGTGGTCTGGGCCTTCTCACCTTCGGCTCCATCGGCGTGTTCGGGATCGTCTACCTCGGCATCCTCGCGATACTGTCGTACTACGGCGCGTTCGCGCTCTCGCTTGCCGGCCTGGCAGGCATCGTGCTCACCATCGGCATGGCGGCGGACTCCTCGATCCTCGTGCTCGAGAGGTTCCGCGAGGAGATCCGCATGGGCCGCAGCGTCCGCAACGCGAGCCTCTCGGGCGTCAAGCACGGCATCGGCACCTCCGTCGACGCGGACGTCGTGACGCTCGTCTCCGCGCTCGCGCTGTTCTTCATCGCCGTGGGCTCGGTAAAGGGCTTCGGCCTCACGCTGGCGCTCGGCATCGCCTGCGACATCATCACCATGTTCTGCTTCAAGGCGCCGGCGCTTCGCCTGCTGGCTCGCGGGACCATCCAGAAGAACCCCAGGTTCTGGGGCATCCAGGAGGACCTCGACGAGGCCGCCGAGCGCGCCGCGGCCAAGGAAGCCGAGAAGGGGCATGGTTCCACGGTATCCAAGGCGGATGCCAAGGCCGGGAAGGGAGGTGCCGACAATGCGTAGTCACTTCAGCCGCGAGATTCCGTTCATCCAGCACCGCAAGCAGTTCCTCATCGTCTCCGCCATCCTCGTGACCCTCGCCATCGTCGGCATCTGCTGCCGTGGCCTCGTGCTCGGCATCGAGTTCTCAGGCGGCACCGAGATCGACTTCAGGAACACCGGCGACATCACCATCGAGCAGATGCGCTCCGCCCTCGCCGACGTCGACGAGGGCAGCGCCACGGTCCAGACGGCCGTGACCGATGGGGCGGACGGCTTCCTCGTCCGCTCGGACACGACCGACCCCACGGTCGCCACCGAACACGCGACCAAGGCTGCGGGCACCCTGGGCCTGTCCGACGATTCCTACAAGGTCACCACCATCGGTCCCGACTGGGGCTCGGACATCACGAAGTCGAGTGCCGAGGCCTTCATCGTCGCCATCCTCGTGATCATCGCCTACGTGTCGATCCGCTATGAGTTCAAGATGTCGCTCACCGCGGTCGCCTCGCTCATGCATGACCTCATCATCACGGTGGGCATCTACGCCTGGACGCAGACGGCGATCACGCCCAACGTCATCGCCGCCTTGCTCACGATCATGGGTTACTCGCTCTACGACACGGTGGTCGTGTTCCACCGCATGAACGAGAACGCCACCGCGCTGAAGGACGGCAAGCACCGCACCTTCTACCAGATCGCGAACTTCTCGATCAACGAGGTCTTCGTCCGTACGATCAACACCTCAATCACCTCGCTCGTGCCCGTCATCGCCATGATCGTGTTCGGTGGGTCCACGCTGCGTGACTTCGCGTTCGCCATGGCCATCGGCCTGGTCCTCGGCGCGTACTCCACCATCGGTGTCGCGAGCCCGCTGCTCTCCATGTGGAAGACGCATGAGGAGAAGTGGACCAAGCTCGAGCGTCGCTATGGATGGGATGCCATCGCCGCGGCGGAGGCGCCCGCGGCGGTCGAGGCCGCGGAGGGCACCACGCCCGCGTCCGCCGACGCCACCGAGTCTGACGGCAGGTAGTCCGTCCCATGGCGGGCCTCGATCAGAGCCGACGTTGGGAGGTGCTCCCCGTCTCCTTGGAGGCGGAGGGGTGCCTTCGCGACGCATGCCATGTCCCGCCACTGGTCGCACGCATCATGGTGGCGCGTGGGATCGAGACGCCCGAGGCGGCGCACGAGTTCCTCTCGCCGTCCCTCGAGCGTGACTGGCACGACCCTCTCGTCATCCCCGGCCTCTCCGACGTGGCCGACCGCGTGGAGGCGGCCCTCGACGCCCATGAGACCATCGCCATCTTCGGGGACTTCGACGTCGACGGCATGTCATCGACGTGCCTGCTCACGCTTGGCCTCAGGGCCCTCGGCGCAGACGTCCATCCCTTCATACCCCATCGCTTCGACGAGGGATACGGCCTCTCCCGCGAGGCTCTCGACCGCGTGGTCGAGGGATGCCATCCCGACCTCGTCGTCACGGTCGACACGGGCATCGCGAGCGCCCGGGAGGTCGAGTTCGCGCTGGGGGAGGGGATCGACGTCTGCGTCACCGATCACCACGAGCCTGCCGACCTCGTCCCCTCCACGGTCCCCGTGGCCGACCCCAAGCTCGACCCCGACAACCCCTCGCGTGAGCTCGCGGGTGCCGGCGTCGCGTTGAAGCTCGTGTGCGAGCTGGGTCGCAGGAGGGGCATGCCTGACCTCTGGCTTCGCTACACCGACGTGTGCTGCCTCGGCACGGTGAGCGACATGATGCTCCTCACCGGAGAGAACCGCGCCCTCGTCGCCGACGGCATCGAGCGCATGCGCCACACCGATCGTCCCGGCCTCGTCGCCCTCGCCGCCGTCGCGCATTGCGACCTCACCGCCATCGAGGCCGATTCGCTCCCGTTCTCGCTGGTCCCGCGTCTGAACGCCGCCGGGCGCATGGGCGACGTCGAGGTGGCCTTCGACCTTCTCCTCACCGATGACCCGGCGCGTGCCGCCGAGCTCGCGGCGCGTCTCGACTCCATCAACACGGAGAGGCGCGAGATCGAGTCCGAACTCGCAGGCGAGGCCCTCTCCATGGTCGAGGCCACGTACGAGGGCGGACGCTGCGTCGTCATAGGGGGCGAGGGCTGGCACGAGGGCGTCAAGGGCATCGTCGCGAGCCGCATCGTCAACCGATATCACGTGCCCGCGATCCTCTTCAGCATCTCCGACGGCGTCGCCCATGGCAGCGGGCGCAGCGTCGGCACCGTTGACCTGTTCCACGCCGTCGAGCAGTGCTCCGACCTCCTCGTCCGCTTCGGCGGTCATGAGGGGGCCGTCGGCGTCACCCTGGACGCCGCCAACATCGATGCGTTCCGTGACCGCCTCGAGGAGGTCCTGGACGCCCTGCCGGCCGAGCAGTTCGAGGACAAGGGCGAGGTCGCGGCCATCGTGGGCCTCTCCGAGCTCGACATCCCCACGATCTCGTCGTTGGGCATGCTCCGCCCGTTCGGCCAAGGCAACAAGGTCCCCCTTCTCGCGGTGAGGGGCGTCACCATGCGCGGTCGCGCGCGGGTGGGGTCTTCCGGCGAGCACATGCGCTTCTATGCCACCGACGGCGTCGACTCCGTGCCGGCCATCATGTTCCGCACGCCGGACATCGAGCGCGCCGCCGACTACGAAGGCGCGGTCGACCTCGTCTTCGAGGCCGTCGTCGAGACCTGGCAGGGCAGGACGAAGCCGAAGCTCATGGTGCGTGACATCATCTATCGCGCTGACGAGGCCGAGCCATCTCCCTCGGCCACCCTCGTGGACGACCTCTTCTCGCGTGCCCCGGAGATCCTTGCGCGCGACGAGTATGCGGGCATCGCCGAGGCGACGAGCTTCGTCACCAAGGCGGTCGGCGTCTCGTTCGAGGGGCGTCAGGAGACGGTCTCCCACCTCGCCGAGGGTGACGTGCTCGAGGTCGTCCGTCAGGCCGACAACGAGAAGGACCCGAACGCCGTCGCGCTCGTCACCGCATCGGGCGACCAGATAGGTTTCCTGCGCAGGCAGATCGCCGCGGCCATCGCGCCTCTCATGGACGGGGGCACGCGCTACGAGGCGTGCGTCCGCCAGGTCACCGGTGGGGAGGAGGGCAGGAGCCTCGGCGTGAACGTCGCCGTGACCCGCAAGGACGCGACCGCGGATGCCGCCGACGCATCGTCGATGCGTTCGGCCCGACGCAGGGACGAGCTCTCCTCGATGGACCAGACCGCGCTCACGCGCGAGCTCACCCACTCCCTCATCGGCGACAACCAGCTCCTTCCCGCGCAGGCGGCGGCCCTCGACTCACTCGCGGCCGGACGCTCCACGCTCTGCGTCATGGCGACGGGTCGAGGCAAGTCCCTCGTCTTCCACATCCATGCCGCGCGTACGGCCCTTCTCGCCGGTCGTGCGAGCGTCTTCGTCTACCCCCTCCGCGCCCTCGTCTCCGACCAGTCCTTCCATCTCGCGGAGGCCTTCGCCGACCTCGGCATGCACGTCGGCGTCCTCACGGGCGAGACCTCGATGGACGAGCGTGACGAGGCGTTCGCCGCGCTGGCCTCGGGCGGCGTGGACGTCGTGCTCACCACTCCCGAGTTCCTCTCGATCCATTCGGACCGATTCGCCGCGTCCGGTCGCGTCGGCTTCGTCGTGGTCGACGAGGCGCATCACGCCGGCACCTCCAAGGGCGGCAACAGGGCCTCATATCAGGAGATGCCCCGTGTCCTCTCCGAGCTCGGCGACCCGGTCGTGCTGGCGTGCACGGCGACCGCCGCCACCCCGGTGGCCCATGAGGTCTGCCGCCTGCTCTCCATCGTCGACGTCATCGTGGACGACTCCGTTCGTGACAACCTCTCCATCGACGACGAGCGCGAGCTTCGCGACCGGGAGAGCGCTCTGGTGTCGTGCGTCTCCACCGGCGAGAAGTGCGTCGTCTACGTCAACTCCCGCGAGCAGTCGGTCGCGCTCGCGCGCATGCTGCGCAAGCGCGTCGGGGAGCTTGGACACCGCATCGCCTTCTACAACGCGGGCCTCTCCCGTGCCGACCGCGCCGCCGTGGAGGACGCGTTCCGCTCCGGCGACCTGTGCTGCATCGTGAGCACGAGCGCCTTCGGGGAGGGCGTGAACCTGCCCGACATCCGCCACGTCATGCTCTATCACATGCCCTTCGGCGAGATCGAGTTCAACCAGATGTCGGGCCGCGCCGGCCGCGACGGTCGGCCCGCCGTGGTGCATCTGCTCTATGGCTCGCGTGACGCGCGCATCAACGAGCGCATCATCGAGGCCTCGGCCCCGTCGCGCAAGGAGCTCGTCACGCTCTACCGCGTCCTCACCACCATCTGGCGCAGGACCCTGGCCGAGCAGGGCGAGGACTCGTTCGCGCGGTCGAACGCGGACATCGCCCAGGCCGCCGTCGAGCTCGAACCGTCGTCCAAGCTGGACGAGAGGTCCGTCTCGTGCGGCATCTCGGTCTTCCGGGAGCTGGGATTCCTCAAGACGAGCGGCTACGGCTCCGCGAGGCGGATCTCGATGGTCGATTCGCCTGACAAGATGGAGCTCGAGGACTCCATACGCTATCTTGAGGGTCTGAGGTCGCGCGAGGACTTCTCGTCCTTCCGTGACTTCGCGCTCGAGGCCACGGCCGACGAGCTGCTCGCACGAATAAACAGGCCCATCGTGCCGGACTTCGGCACGAGGGTGAGCTGACGGGGGAGGCACCCATGGCAGACGACAAGGGCACGACGGCCAAGGCGGCCAGACCGGCCTTCGTCGGCGCCGACAACTACCCGCTCCTTCGCAAGACCTGCGAGGGCTATCTCACGCCCGAGGGCATGGCCAAGGTGGAGCGGGCCTATCGGTTCGCGGCGGAGTACCACGCCACGCAGCGTCGTCGCAGCGGGGAGGCATACATCAACCATCCCGTCGAGGTGGCCATCATCCTCGCGAAGGACCTCCACACCGACGAGGACGTCATCTGCGCCGCGCTCCTCCACGACACCGTCGAGGACACCCCGGCGACCCTCGATGACCTCACCGAGCAGTTCGGCCCCACGGTGGCCGAGCTCGTGGACGGCGTCACGAAGCTCACCTCCATCGAGGTGGACTCCATGGACGAGAAGCAGGCGCTCAACCTGCGCAAGATGTTCCTCGCCATGTCGAAGGACATCCGCGTCGTGGTCATCAAACTCGCCGACCGTCTGCACAACATGCGCACGCTCGCCGCGCTCCCGCCCGACCGTCGCATCTTCAAGGCGCGCGAGACCATGGACGTATACGCGCCCCTGGCCGACCGCCTCGGCATCTCCTCGGTCAAGTGGGAGCTCGAGGACCTTGCGTTCTTCTATCTCGAGCCCGAGGAGTACCAGCGCATAGCCCGCATGGTGCAGGACTCACGCGAGCAGCGCGAGCGCTCCACCGACGAGACCATCAAGATCTTGGAGGACGAGCTCACCCGCGTGGGCCTCACCGGCTTCCAGATCACCGGTCGCCCCAAGCACCTCTGGAGCATCTACCAGAAGATGAAGCGGAAGGACAAGGAGTTCTCCGACATCTACGACCTCATCGCCCTGCGCGTCATCACCGGCTCCGTGGGTGACTGCTACTCGGCGCTGGGCGCCGTCCACTCCCTGTGGCACCCGCTCCCCGGCCGCTTCAAGGACTACATCGCGACCCCCAAGCCCAACCTCTACCAGTCCCTCCATACCACGGTGGTGGGCCCTGACGCCCGTCCCATCGAGATACAGATCCGCACGCTCGAGATGCACGAGCAGGCCGAGTACGGCATCGCCGCCCACTGGCTCTACAAGAAGGCCGGCAACTCCAAGGGCGTCATGGCCGCCGACGACAAGAGCATCGACAGCCAGATCAGCTGGATCCGTCGCAGTCTCGACTGGACCGTCGAGGACGACATGGGAGACCCCCGCGAGTTCCTCAACAACCTGCGCGTGGACCTCTTCGAGGACGAGATATTCGTGTTCACGCCGAAGGGCGAGGTCATGAGCCTCCGCGCGGGCTCGACGCCGCTCGACTTCGCATATGCCGTCCATACCGAGGTGGGCAACCACTGCGTGGGCGCCAAGGTGAACGGCGTCGTGGTGCCTCTCACGACCACGTTGGAGATGGGCGACCGAATCGAGGTCCTCACCAACAAGGGTTCCAAGCCCTCGCGCGACTGGCTCGGAATCGTTCAGACGCCCTCCGCACGCACGAAGATCCGTCGCTATTTCACCACCATGACCAAGTCCGACGACGCCGAGCAGGGGAGAGGCGACCTCGCCCGGGAGCTCCGCAAGCGCGGCTACGGCATCTCGACCCAGCGCTCGGTCCGGGCGCTCGCCAAGGTCTCCGACCAACTCGCGTTCAAGACCGTCGACGACATGTTCGCCGCGGTGGGCACGGGCAAGTCGACGGCCAAGCAGATCGCCAACAAGGTGCAGGATGTGCTCGAGGAGGGCTCGCCCGCCCAGCTCGCCGCCGCGCAGAAGGCCGCGCAGGAGGCCGAGGAGGCCGCCAAGGCCTTCGCCTCCGATGCCCCCATGGCCCCGCGCCATGTCGCCACCACGACGGGACGCGACAAGAAGAGGCACTCGAGCTGCGGCGTCGTGGCCAAGGGAGACCCCGATCTGCTCGTCCATCTCGCCCATTGCTGCAACCCCGTGGCCGGCGACGACATCGTGGGCTTCGTGACGCGTGGTCGTGGGGTCTCGGTGCACCGTGCCAACTGCCCCAACGTCAAGGGTCTCATGGCCCATCCCGAGCGCATGATCTCCGTGGAGTGGGACGCCTCCGGCGCCACCCAGTTCCAGGTCGAGATCGTGGTCGAGGCGACGGATCGCATGGGACTGCTGAAGGACGTCACGATCGCCCTCGGCGATGCGGGAGGCAACATCCTGTCGGCCGCCACCCAGACCACGTCCACCGGTGTCGCACGTCTGAGGTTCCTCATCGCCATCTCCGACGCGAGCCTGCTCGACACGTTGCTCGCCACCGTGAGTCGTGTCCCCTCCGTGTTCGACGCCCGCCGCATCATGCCAGGCGAGGGATCCAACCAGATGAAGAGGAGGGCGTGACATGGCCGAGGACGCACCCAGCCCCATAGAGATCCGCCAGATGGTGGTCGGCGCGATCGAGACGAACTGCTATGCGGTCATATGTGACGGGGAGTGCATGGTGATCGATCCCGGAGCCTCGGGCAAAGCGATCGCGGAGAGGCTCTCCGACGTCCACGTGGCCTCGATCGTGGCCACGCACGGGCATGGCGACCACGTGAGCGGCGTCGCCGCCCTGAAGGCGGCCACGGCTGCCCCCTTCTCCATGGCGGCCCCCGATGTCGAGATGGCGCTCCATGCCGGCTTCGGCCAGTTCGACGGAGTCCCCTATGATGACGACGCCCCACGTCCGGACGTCATCCTCTCCGATGGTGACGAGGTCCACGTGGGTCCTGCCGTCTTCCGCGTCATCTCATGCCCGGGGCACACCCCGGGTGGGATCACGCTCGTGGGCGAGGGCCTCGCGTTCGTGGGCGACACCCTCTTCGCGGGAAGCGCCGGCCGCACCGACCTCGAGGGCGGCGACGCCGACGCGCTCGCCCGCACGCTCTCGCGTCTCAAGTCCGAGCTGCCCCCGTCGACCACGATCCTCACGGGGCACGGTCCCTCGACCACGATGGCGGCCGAGCTCGAGGGCAATCCCTACCTGCGCTAGTACCGCATCGCCCGCATGTCGGTGTGACGGCACGGGTATGCTGACGACGCGACGATATGGAGGCTCACATGGCACGACATGACATAGACCCGTTCGAGTACGCGAACGTCATCACGAGGGCCAATCCCAAAGGCATCCTGCTCACCACGGAGGCCGACGGCGAGGTTGACACCATGGTGATCGGCTGGGGGCAGGTGGGCACCCTCTGGTCGCGCCCCACGTTCACGGCCTTCGTCCGCCCGAGCAGGCACACCTATGCGCTCCTCGATCGCAACCCCGAGTTCACGGTGAGCGTCCCCATGGATGCACCCATGCCGAACGACGTCCTCAAGATGTGCGGGACCATGAGCGGACGGGACCACGACAAGATCTCCGAGCTCGGCCTCACCATGGTCGAGCCGCGGGTCGTTACGGCCCCGGCCCTGGCGGAGCTGCCGCTCACCCTCGAGTGCAAGGTCATCTACCAGCATGCCTTCGATCGCGGCGGCGTCCCTGCCGACGTGCGCGAGCGCTTCTATCCCCACGTGAGTGACATCGACGCCGGCGGGAACGACTTCTACCACGTGGCGTACTACGGCGAGATCGTCAGCGCCTACATCTGCGAGTAGGACATGGCGACGCATCTCAGACAGGACCTTGACCCCATGTGCGAGGCCGATACGACCGATCATGTGGCGGATTCCGCGATCGATCCCGACGGTGCCCCGGGGAGGGCCGGCGGAAAGCTCACCGCGGCCGACCTCAGACCGCGTACGACGCTCGTGCAGGACATCCTTCGCCTTCTCATCAAGGTCGGTGTGATCGTGGTCGTGGCGGGCGCTCTCGTCACCTTCGTCTTCGGTCTGTGGCGCTGCGACACCGGCGACATGGATCCCTCGGTCCGCGATGGTGACCTCGTCCTGTACTACCGGCTCGATCGCGACTACGAGCAGGATGACGTCCTTCTCATGGACGTTGACGGCAAGGTCTCCGTCTCGCGCGTCATCGGCGTCGCGGGGGACGTCATCGACATGACCGATGACGGGGTGACGGTGAACGGCGGTGCCCCCGTGGGAATCGACACCTACGGTCAGCGCACCTATGCCGTCTCGGCCGACGTCACGTTCCCGCTCACGGTGGGTCAGGGGCAGGTGTTCGTGTTGGGCGATGCGCGTGAGTCGGCCGTGGACAGCCGCTCACTCGGCTGCGTCGACGTGAGCGACACCTCCGGTACGGTGGTCGGAATACTCCGCCGACGAGGAATATAACGCCTTTTCATTGCTCTTGGGGTATTCTTTAAGCTGTTTCGGTTACTTTTCGTTGCCAAGCTGGAGGTAATCATGAAGGGAACACTAAGGAAGACTCTCGTGGGCGTCCTCGCCACGGTTGCCGCCATCTGCGCTATGGCGACGCCGGCGTTCGCCGACGACCCCGTCCCTGCCACGACCTATGCGCCGGACGTGACCTATCTCACCAAGACGGTCGCGGCCGCGGACAACGCGACACACGATGCCATGACCTTCACATTCGACATCGCCAAGGTGTCCGTCAACGGGCTTGACACGGATACCGACAAGGCTGAGATGCCCATGCTCGGCACGAATGGTTCCGGCAAGGTCTCGATCACCGTGTCGGCCGGTAAGGGCACGACCAAGGGCGTCGCCCAGGGCACCGATTGGATCCCCGCGATCTCTTCGACGACCACGGGCAACAAGTGGCTGCATGCGGGCGAGTACATCTACGAGATCACCGAGGACGGCACCAGCCCTCTGGACAACGTCAAGTACTCACAGGCCAAGTATGAGCTGCGCGTCTACGTCGTCAACGATGGGACCAGCCTGTCCATCAGCGGCATCACCGTCAACCAGTTGCTGACGGACGCCAAAGCCACCGGCTCCGGCAAGGTCGACCCCACCCAGCCCGAGGGCAAAACCGGCTCCGACTTCAACTTCACCAACACATACAGCACGAACCATCAGCTGACGATCGCCAAGACGGTCTCCTCGGCTGGCGGTTCCGACGTGGCCGACAAGACCAAGCAGTTCTCGTACACGCTGAACCTCAAGCTCCCTGCCACGGACATGTCCCTTGTCGGTAAGACCGTCACGTTCGTCAGGAGCGACTCCACGACCGCGGACCCCAAGGTCTACACCTCCACCACGTTCGCGGCCGATGGCACCGCGCAGGTCACCTTCTCGCTGTGCGCGGGCCAGGACGTCAAGCTCCGCACGGAAGCGGGCGACAGCCTGCTTCCCACCGGCACCACGTATGACTTCACCGAGACCGGCGTGACCAACTACAAGCCGACGGCCACGGTACACACCGACACGGTCGCCGATGACGCAACGGTGACCGTCGACACAGGCGCCAACCTCGAGGTCGGTACCTCGAAGGCCCTCGGTAGCGACAACACCGTCGTCGGTAACGACGAGGCGACCAAGTCGACCGTCGACAACCAGTACG
Organism: Atopobiaceae bacterium; assembly: GCA_022655215.1. Lineage (GTDB taxonomy): Bacteria > Actinomycetota > Coriobacteriia > Coriobacteriales > Atopobiaceae > JALCUE01. The sequence goes on from JALCUE010000001.1 coordinate 299,469, forward strand.
TCAAGGTGACTCCCACGGGCATCATCATCAACAACCTGCCCTTCATCCTGATCGGCGTCATCGCGATCGCCGGCTTCACCGCCTACATCGTCTCCCGTCGTCGCCACGCACAGGACTAGCCAATCAAGGTGAGCTCCCCTCGCGATAAGGGAACCGACGCCGTCGGCACGCGGATCGTCCGCGTAGCCGACGGCGTCATCAATGCCGCGATCCTCGTCGCACTCACGGCCCTGCTCGCTTTCGGTGCCTATGCCGTATGGGACGCCGATCAGGTCAACGAAGGCGCCTCGTCAGATCGCTGGAGCGAGTACAAGCCCACGCAGACCATGTCCCTCTCCGAGATACAGTCCGTGAACCCGGACATCATCGGGTGGGTCGAGATCTACGGTACGGGCATCGACTACCCCATCGCGCACTGCGCGGACAACGAGACCTATGTGAACCACGATGCGCTGGGAGACTATTCCCTCACGGGCTGCCCCTTCCTGGACCGCGCCGCGCCCGCGGACTTCTCCGCCTTTGACAACATCGTCTACGGCCACCACATGGAGGCCCCCGTCATGTTCGGCGAGCTCGGGGACTTCGATGACGCGAGCTATTTCGAGAGCCACGAGTACGGGACCATCTGGTATGACGGTTCGCTACATGGTCTCACGATCATCGCGGCCGCCGATGTCGATGCCTACGACCAGGGCGTCTATTCGATCGTGGACTCCGGGGGCAGCGCCGCCCAGGCGTACCTCGAGCGGGCCTATGCCTCGGCGAGCCAGTCCCGTCAGGTGGGGACGACCTCGTCCGACCATCTGGTCGTCCTGTCCACCTGCGCCTCCGGCACCGGCAACGCGAGACATGTGCTGCTCTGTCAGATCACCGACGACGTCCAGCCCGACCCCTTCGCGACTCAGGACACGGCTTCGTCCGTGCCGAAGAGCAATCCTTTCATGCAGCTACCTTGGTGGCTCTGGGTCATCTTGGCTATACTGGTCGCAGCTTTGGTCGACCGCGCCATAACCCACTGGCGCTTGAGAAGGATGAGGAGGAGGGCTGAGAAGGATGACCTCCGCGCGTAGGCATATCGCACTCGTGCTCGTGGCCCTCGTCGCCCTGCTCGCCTGCCCCGTCACTGCTCTTGCGGAGGCCACGGTCTCCGTACCCGTGAGCCAGCACTTCACGAGCGATGTCTCGGGCGTCGCGGACTCCTTCGACTACGTCCTCACGGCATCCGACGCGAACGCTCCCATGCCCGACGGATCGACCGGGCGCACATACGCGTTCTCGCTCACGGGGGACGGATCCACGACCATCGACATCGACTGCGCCTCGGCGGCCCCTGGTAAATACACCTATCGACTTGCCGATGCGTCCGATCACGTCGACGGCTACACATACGAGACCCGCGTCTACGTCATGACACTCTATGTCTCCACAGGTTGCGATCCAGTCGTTACGGTCGAGAGGGAGTCAGACGGGGTGAAGGTGGCGAAGATCGAGCTCGATCCCAGCTACGCGGAGCCTGCACCGGCCACCACGACCTCCGCCACCACGAGCTCGTCGTCTTCCGCCGGCCCGCTTGCGCGCACTGGCGACATGACGGATATGACGATCCCCGTGGCGTTCGCCGCTCTGGCCTTCGTGGCCCTCGCGGGTGCGTTGGCCCTTGGTAGACGTCGCTGCGACTAGACCGTCATACGCGCGCTCATGGTGCCCGAGGTGAGACTCGAACTCACACTGGATCGCTCCAAGAGGTGTTTGAGACCTCCGCGTCTGCCATTCCGCCACTCGGGCCCGAGCGTGCAGTTGCGATGGTACCAGAGTTGACGCCGCCTGCGACCGTCTCTCGGTGGCAGACAGTGCCATTTCCCGCGGTCCCGTCGCCTCCGTTGGCCGTGGTCTGGGCGGTCTGGGCCTATCCGCGTCCCAAGAGGGGCATGATGAGGGTGACGGATGAACCGAGCGAGGGGGATGCCATGTTCTGTCCTAGATGCGGTGCCGAGATTCCCGATGGCATGAGGGTCTGCCCACAGTGCGGTGCGGACATCGCGAGGGTCATGGGTGGCGCGGGTGCCTCCTCATCGTCCTCGGATGACGAGACCCGGCCCATCTCCGACGAGACCAGGCACATGGCCGACGGCGCGACCCGCCTCATGTCGGATGACGAGACCAGACCCATGTCCGATGGTGCGACGCGCCGGATGGGAGATGCTCCCACCAGCCGCATGGACGCCGGCATGACCCAGCTCATGGAGGACGATGGCTCGGCGGAGGCCGTGGACTCGCTTGGACGCGACACGACCGAGCAGGTCGTTGCCGCGGCGCCCCCGCACCACCCCGATGGGGACGAGGGCGGTGCCGCCGAGAACGACGAGCCCGCCTCCCACAAGGTCCGCAAGCCCCTCGTGATCGCCCTTGTCGTGGTCGCGGTCCTCGTGGCGGCGGGTGCGGCCTATGGCCTCACGACGGGGCTCATAGGCGGCGTGTCCGTCCCTGACGTGGGCGGCCTTTCGCAGGACGAGGCCACCTCGAAGCTCGAGCAGGCCGGCCTCAAGGCCGATGTCTCCGAGCAGGCGACGGACGACGGCGTCGGCACGGTCCTCTCGACCGACCCCGCCGCCGGCACCACGGCGAAGTCCGGCTCCACCGTCAAGGTCGTGGTGGGCGCCGCCCGCACCATCCCCACGGTCAAGGGCAAGACCCTGGATGATGCCAAGAAGGCCCTCCAGGATGCGGGCGCCTCCAACCTCAAGGTCCTCTACGTCGCCTCGGACGAGACCGAGGGGACCGTCGTGTCGTGCGACCCCGCCGAGGGGGCCACCTTCAAGTCGACCGACACCATCACGCTCACCATCGCGCAGGCCTACACCGTGCCCGACGTCATCGGCATGACCACGGATGCGGCCACCAAGGCCGTCTCCGACGCCGGCCTCACGTCGACCGTGGTCGAGTCAGCCTCCGACAAGGCCGCCGGCACGGTCCTGACGACCGACCCGGCCGCCGGCACGCGCGTCAACGCAGGCGACAAGGTGACCATCACGGTCGCCGGTGCCTCCTCCGTCATCGACCTGGCGAGCTACCTCACAGATGACCCCGGCGCAACCGCGAGCGGGCTGGAGTCGAGCGGATGGACCTTCGAGTACGGGACCGTCGTCGGCGGGACGTACGCCAAGGAGGGCTTCTCCAAGTCCGGTATCGGCGAGCTCGTGTTCACGCCAGAGCCCTTCTCGCACCACAACGGGGCGTTCGGCGAGACCTCGCTGGACGTGATGGTTGCGGACGGCGCCCAGATCGCGGGCGTCCGCTTCGAGCCCACGGTCACGGGCGTCTTCTCTGATGTCACCTATGACCGCGCGGGGGTCATGAGCTGTCTCAAGGCGTGTGGCCTGTCCGACCCCTCGCTCGACAGCTTCTGCGACCAGGACTCGATCATCGCGACGGGTCTGGGGTCCGATCCCAGCTCCGAGACGTTCGCCTGCGGGGTTGCCACGGATGGCGGCAAGACCTGGACGGCCTTCATCCTCAAGGGCTCCGACGGCATGAGCATAGCCGTGACCTGCGCTCCCACGTCGCTGTATGACTCGGTCAGCCTCGAGCACTTCGGCCAGCAGCTCGCGAACTACGTCGCCTACGTGGACGGTTTCACGGAGTAGGCGCGCGAGGTCCGCGGCGGCCTACTTGTCCTCGATCGAGGCCACGTTCCTGATCTCGATCGAGACCCTCCCGTCCGCGCCGGTCACGAACTCGATGAACTCAGGCTTGTCGGCATAGTCGGAGGGGAAGGTCACCTCGATCCCGGTATCCGTCTTGATGCGATGGTTCCTCGTGAGGCGGTTCGCGACGCCCTTGCGGACGGGGATGCTCGCGGGGATGTCCTCCTCGGCCGCGGCCGCCTCGAAGCTGCGCCTCTGGTCGGGCTTGCCCTCGAACACCACGTCGGCCACCTCGGAGCAGGACAGCTCCTCGGAGCGTTCCACGCAGCGGGCCACGGCCGCCTTCGCAGAAGCCAGGGCCACGGTCGGCAGTTCGCCGGCCTCCTCGGCCACGCGCTCGGCCAGCTGGCTCACCGCCTCCACCACCTCTCGGGTGGACGCCTCCTTGGTGCACGAGAGCAGACCGTCGGGGATGATGAGGGCCTGTTCGCCGGCGACCACCCTCTCCTTGTCGTGGAAGGTCACGTCCGAGGACGCGACGTCGACGACCGCATAGGTGTCGACCTTCTGCGTGGGGTTCGGAAGTTGCGAGTCGTGACGCACCACCTCGTTCACTCGCTCGCCACCTTCCTCGTCGGTCACGTGCATGAACGTGCGACGGCGGGGGAGGAGCAGCATCGCGAATCCACGCTCCGTGACCCCCTCGAACGAGGCCTTGACCGCGCGCGAGTTGTCCCCCTCCTCCGTGTCGCTCGTGTCGACGGAGTCATCGAAGTCAGCCACGAGCAGGTCGTACTGGCACTCGTCGTCGCTCTTGCGGAGCTCGTCGTAGAGGAAGCGTGCGACGGTCGTGGAGAAGTCCAGGAAGGTCACGGCACCCGAGAGATACGAGTTGAGCTCGCCGAGGAAGGTCGACCCTGCCGAGAAGCGTCCGTGCGAGGCCTCGGCGCTCGCGGCGGCGCGACGCAGATGGCGCTGGACATATGACTTGGTCGTCCGCTCCGAGATGTCGAGTTCCCTCTCGGAGGGATAGAACCCGCCTGACTCGAGGTCGAACACGTGCAGGACGGCATGGGAGATGGTGAGCATCCGCTTCTCTCCTTCGTGTGTTGGGTGACCCGAACAGGATACCGCGAGCGGGCGTCGGTTCCGAAGTGCGAAGTGGCGCGAATCACGTTAATCGATTAACAAGAATGCCCTCACACCTACCGTTCACGGGAGATAATCAGGGGACTCCCATTAACGCATGTCTACCAGCGGCGAAGAGTCGAAATCGGCGCATCTCGCTTACCGCTTGCGGGAGGCTGATTGACACCAAATCTTGTCTCAGATACTTTTAGAAAAGAAGTTACGTAAACGATTAACAAGAATGGTGGATGGGCGGATGGTGACACTCAAGACGATCGCGGAGGAGTGCGGGCTGTCCAGCGCCGCCGTCTCCAAGGCGTTGCACCATCTCCCCGGCGTGAGCGAGAGCAATGCCGAGATGGTCCGCGACAAGGCACGCGAGCTTGGGTATTACCCCAACGCCGCCGCGCGTACGCTCAAGACCAGGCAGAGCAGGAACGTGGGCGTCCTCTTCGAGAGCGGCGTGTCCAACGAGTTCTTCTCCGCCATCCTCGACGAGATCCGCGACAGGCTCGAGGACGAGGACTACGACGTCACGCTCCTGAGCAACAGGCACAAGCGGGGTAGTGGGTATTACGGTCACGTCATGCGCCTCCAGTGCGATGGCGTCATCGTGGTCCATCACATCTTCGACCCCGAGGGTATGGAGCGGCTTCTGGCGAGCCCCACCCCGGTGGTCTCGATCGACTCCATCCACCCCGGCCACACCTCCGTCCTCAGCGAGAACCTCGAGGGCATGAGGGACTCCGTGCATTACCTCGCGGGCATGGGGCACACGCACATCGCCTTCGTCCACGGTGAGATGGGTGACGTCACGAGCCAGCGCATCCAAGGCTTCCGCCAGGGGTGCGCCGAGTGCGGCATCGAGGTTCCGGATGACTACGTCGTGGCGGCGCGTTTCCAGGACCCTGCCGCCTCCCGTGAGGCCACGGGCCGGCTGCTCTCCCTCGGCGTTCCGCCCACATGCATCATGTTCCCGGACGACTACTCCTACCTCGGCGGCATCGCCGAGCTGAGCAACCGTTCCCTCACGGTTCCCGATGACATGAGCTGCTTCGGCTACGACGGGATGCGTCTCGCCGCCGATCTCGATCCCGCCCTCACCACCTATCGGCAGGACGCCGCCGGCATGGGGCGAATCGCCGTGGAGGCTCTGCTCCGCGAGATGGGCGGGGATGGAACGCAGGACAAGGAAGTCATCCGTGTCGCCGGGCGAGTCCAGCTCGGCGGGACGGTTGCCAGGATCGACTGACCCGAAGGAAGACGGATGAGAAACTATCGCTTCGAACAGGCACGCAACCAGAGCGTCACGGCGCTCGACATCGCCGAGGACTCCTTCCGCGGCGCTGAGCTGAACGGCTCCACGGACGCTGAGTTCCTCTCGGCCGACAGGGCTTCGGTCCTCGCGTTCTCCGGGCTGCCCTTCGAGGCGCCCATCTGCTCGCACCTCCTTGCGGACAAGGTCGTGCGCGATTACCTCGCCACCTTCGATGGCTCGCAGCTCATCGTCATGGACGACGGCAGGCTCACCCACCGCACCGGCCGCGACGTGGCGGAGCTTCCGGCCGAGGTCGAGAAGGCCGTGCGTGACGTCTACGACCGCATCCTCAGGAGCCCCGGCACCTTGGACGAGACGGGCGAGCTCGTGCTCGACCTCAAGTCCTATCCGGTGGGTCCCCACTATCCCGTGAACCTCCTCCTCGGCAACAGGGTCGGCTATCCCTACCCGCTCTACACCACGCCCAAGTCCGCGCTCGATGGGCTGGGCCGCGGCTCGTTCAGGGGGACCGGCGGCAAGCAGGTCCTGGCGAGCCGCTACGTTCTCGCGCTCGAGGAGAACGGCGAGCCTGCCAACAGGCAGTTCTACCTCGTCGAGGACGGTCGCCAGATCTTCTGGTCGGCCGACGTGAACGACAACGTCGCCACCGCCGTCTGCGTCCACTCGCAGGGTCGTACCACCATCACCTACCACACCGAGTGCGGCCTCGAGATCCGCCGCACCATCTTCATCCTCCCCCAGGAGGAGGGCATGCCCAACGCGGTCGAGGCCCAGCGCGTCGAGATCGTCAACCACACCGACCGCGAGCGTCACATCGACATCGTCATGACCGGCATGTTCGGCATCACCGAGCCCTCCACCCTCGCCAACGACGTTGTCTACGCGAACGTCGTGGTCGAGAGCGAGATGGCCTACCTCCACGACCGTCCGGTCGCGATGACCGTCCACCACCAGCCCAAGGAGTGCGCGTCCGAGAAGCGCTTCGCGATGCTGCTCTCCGATGGCGGCACGCTCGACTCCTTCTGCGTGAGCCTCCCCGACTTCATCGGCTCCGGCACCCTCGCGCACCCCGAGCTCGTGAGCGCCCTTCCCAACCGCTTCGGCAGGAAGATGACGCCGTTCTTCGCCATGGGCAAGTCGCTGTCCGTGGGCGCCGGCCAGACGACCGTCGTCGACGAGTTCGTGGGGATGATGGAGACCGAGGAGGGCGGCGACGTGTCCGAGTCGTTCGACGCCGCCTTGGCCCAGCTCGTCGAGCGCTACTCCGACCCCGACGCGCTCGCCACCACCTACCAGGGTGTCGTGGACTTCTGGAAGCGCTATCCCTCCTATCTCTCGCCCAAGCTCGGCGACGCCGACTTCGACACCTACGTGGGCCACAACCTGCCCTTCCAGGTGCTCTACCAGACCTACGTCTCGCGTGCCTTCGCGTGGACGCAGAAGTCCTATCGCGAGACCGGCTTCCGCGAGATCCAGGACATCTACGCCTCCATGTACTACCTGTGCGCGATGGGGGAGTCCGACCTCGTGAAGGAGCTCCTGTCCAACTGGATCGTGAACGTCTTCCCCATGGGCTACGCCTACCACGACTTCACGTTCAAGGGCAAGGAGCCCGGCGACTGCTCGGACGACCAGCTCTGGCTCGTCCAGGCGGTGTATCGCTACGTGCGCCTCACCGGTGACGTCGCCTTCCTCTCCGAGCAGTACCGCATGGCGGGCTCGGCCGAGCGCAGGTCCCTCGCCGACACCATCTCGGCCATCCTCACCTACTCCGGGCACATCTCCGTGGGCGCCCATGGCCTGCCTCTCCTCGACAAGGCCGACTGGAACGACACGCTCCGCCTCGACCGCAGGGTCATGAAGGGGCCCGAGAAGGAGGAGCTCTATCGCGCCCAGCTCGAGGCGACCGGCCAACCCTACGGCACACCGTTCGAGAACACCCTCTCCGAGAGCGTCATGAACGCCTGCCTGCTCAAGATCGCGGCGGACGAGGCGGCCGAGATGTTCGGTCTGGCTGGCCTTGCGGCCGAGGCCGCCTCGGCGCGCGAGCTCGCCTCCTCCGTGGCCGAGAGCATGCAGTCCAATGCCTGGAAGGGCACGTACTTCGCTCGCTGCCTCATCAACGACGGCCGTCCCCAGACCTACCTGGGCTCCGACGGTGACGGGCTGGCGCTCGACCCCATGGCGGACGGCACCTACTTCCTGAACTCCTTCAGCTGGTCGATCCTCGCGGGCGTCGCCACCGAGGACCAGGTCCGCTCCATGCTCGCCCACGTCCGCGCCGATCTCATGACCGATGCCGGCCTCAGGCTCTCCACGCTGGTCGACTTCGACAGGCTCGGCATCGCCACGGGCACGGCGCTCTACTTCCCCGGCGACCGCGAGAACGGTGGCGTCTTCAAGCACGCGGCGATGATGGCCACGGTCGCGGCGCTCAAGGCCGCCAAGCAGGTTTGCGATCCCACGCTCGCGGCCGACCTCGCCGACCTCGCCTTCTTCATGATTGACAAGACGCTCCCGTACCGCACCCTGTCGGATCCCTTCGTCATCAAGGGCAACCCACGCTTCTGCACCCAGTACAACAACTCCGAGACGGGCGAGAACATCGGGCCCATGCTCTCGGGCACCGCGACCTGGCTCACGCTCGCCGTCTACGAGTTCCTCGGCGCCGACGTCACGGCCGACGAGATCGTGGTCGACCCCGTCCTGCCGTCCGGTCGTCATGAGATGGGATACGTGCTGAGACTCGACGACTCCGAGCTCGACGTCGAGGTCATCGGTGGTGAGGGCAGGTTCCGCGCGAGCGGCGACACCACCTACGAGATGGACGGAAGGCCCTGCGGACGTGAGATCGCGCGTCCCCGCGACCATGCGGCCCACAAGGTGACCATCAGGCTCTGACCCGGGACAAGCCCGGTAGCACCACCAGCTCGTCGCAAGTCGGAAGAAGAGGGAGGGATGTGCATGTCAGCAAAGACTGCAAGTGCACCAATCGAGAAGGCGGCCAGGCCCAAGGGGAGGTTCGTCCTGAACGTCCAGAGGGCGGCCATCGTCCTCGCCTGCGCCGCGACGTTCTACCCGGGGCTGAACCCGGCCAGGATCTCGTCGGCGATCAGCACCAACGTGAGTCTGCTCGTGTCGTGCTTCTCGTTCGACTCGCTGGTCGCGAACTTCCAGCGTGTCGTGAACCAGGGCACGGTGCCTGGCAGCATCTTCACGGTGTTGCAGGTGATGAGCATCATCTGCATCGTGGGCGTGGGCCTGTGCGTGGCCGGGGCCTGCATGTCGCTGGGCAACAACCGCATGCGTCATGACGCGCTCAAGTTCCCGGTCATAGGGTCTCTGCTCATGGTGGTGAGCCTGGTGGGCATGTTCCTGCTCGCCAACACGATCGCCTCCCTCGGGGTGAGCAGCGTCCCCGGCTACATCTCGGGTGGCTACGTCTACTACGTCTTCCTCACGGTCGTGACGCTGCTCACCACGCTGGTGCTGGTCATTCAGGACAAGCGTCGCACGGAGCCGCTCGAGGACAAGCCGGAGATGAAGGAGAAGTACAAGCTCTTCCTCATGTTCACCCCCGTCCTCGCCCTCACCTTCGTCTTCGCCTACCTGCCGCTGTGGGGCTGGCGCTACGCGTTCTTCGACTACAAGGCCGGTGGCACCCTCTCGGCCGACAACTTCGTGGGCCTCAAGTGGTTCACGATCCTGTTCCAGAACGACACCACCCGTGCCGACGTCATCCGCGTGCTCACCAACACGCTCGCCATGAGCGGGCTGGGCATCATCACTAGCTGGATCCCCATGATCTTCGCCGTGTTCCTCACCCAGGTGCCGTCCAAGAGGTTCCGTCGCGTCGTCCAGACGTTCACCACGGTGCCGAACTTCCTGGGTTGGGTCGTCGTCTACGCCGTCGCCCTCGCGATCTTCTCGTCCGACGGATTCATCAACAGCTTCCTCAACAACTACCTGGGCATCTCATCCGATGTGAACTACCTCATGAACGGCGACAACATGTGGTTGAAGATGCTGCTCTGGGGCCTGTGGAAGGGCGTCGGCTGGAGCGCCATCATCTACATATCCGCCATCTCCGGCATCGACCCGTCCCTGTACGAGGCCGCCGAGATGGACGGTGCGGGCCGCTGGGCCAAGATCTGGCACGTCACCATCCCGTGCCTGCTGCCCACGTTCTTCGTCCTGCTCCTCCTGTCCATCGCCAACATCCTGACGAACGGCCTCGATCAGTACCTGGTCTTCTCGAACGCGGCCAACTCGTCGTCCATCGAGGTGCTGGACCTGTACGTGTACAACCTCGGCATCGGGAGCGGACAGATACCCATGTCGACGGCCATCGGCATGTTCAAGTCGGTGGTCAGCGTGGCCCTGCTGTTCGGCGCCAATGCCGCGTCCAAGAAGCTTCGTGGCGAGAGCATCATCTAAGGAGGTGTGAGGATGTCAAGAAAGAAGAGTGGCTCGTTCATCAAGAAGTCAGCGGGTGACGTCGTCTTCAACGTCGTGAACATAACGGTGTTCGTCCTGTTCACCTTCATCTGCATCTTCCCGTTCTATTACCTGTTCATCAACACCATCTCGGACAACTCCCTGGTGGCTGCCAACCAGATCACGCTGTACCCGGTGGGCATCCACTTCGACAACTACATCGCGCTCAAGGACGTGAGTGACTTCAGCAACTCCATCATGGTCACCATCGCCCGTACGGTGCTCGGCACGGCGCTCATGGTCATCGTGTCGGCCTTCGCGGGATATCTCACCACGAAGCGTGAGATGTGGAAGAGGAGCTTCTGGTATCGCGCGGTCGTCGTGACCATGTACTTCAACGCCGGCCTGATCCCCTGGTACATGAACATGCTGGGTCTGGGCCTCACGGACAACTTCTGGGGCTACATCCTGCCGTGCCTCGTGGTGCCCTACAACATCATCCTGGTCAAGACCTACATCGAGTCGATCCCGTCTTCCCTCGAGGAGTCGGCGACCATCGACGGGGCCAGCGCCATGCAGGTGTTCACGAAGATCATCGTGCCGCTGTCCAAGCCCATCCTCGCCACCATCGCCGTCTTCGGCGCCGTGGCCAACTGGAACTCGCTGCAGGACTCGCTGATCCTCATGGCCAACAGCCCCGAGCTCTACACGCTGCAGCACCGTCTCTGGATCTACCTGAACACCTCGTCGAACCTCGCCACCGCCATGCAGTCCGGCGGCACGGTGACGGCGGCGGCGCTCAACACGAAGGTCATCAAGTACACGATCTCGATGGTCACGGTCATCCCGATCATGCTCGTGTACCCCTTCATGCAGCGCTACTTCGAGGAAGGCATCATGCTCGGCGCCGTCAAGGGCTGACGGGTGCGCTTCGCGCGTCATTTGTCTGGTAAAGCGGGGCCAGGAGCCTCGCAGGACGGAAGGGGAAAGGGAATCATGAAGGACAAGACTGGAAAGATGTCACTCACGAGGAAGCAGTTCCTCTCGCTCGCCGCGATCACGGGCGCGGGCGCGGCCATGTCCGGCTGCTCGCTGTCCGGTGGCAGCTCCACCGGCTCGGGCTCGACCACCACGGCCGACACGAGCGTGCTGGACAACAAGGACACCATCTCGCTCACGGTGTTCAGCCAGACCGCGAACTTCTCCGGCGCGCAGGCCGGCTGGAGCGCGGCCCTGCTCAAGGACAAGTTCAACATCGAGCTCACCATCATCCCGGATGTCAACGGCACCTTCGAGACCCGGATGCAGAAGGGCGACCTGGGCGACATCGTCGTCTTCGGAGACAACGGGACGGACTACAAGGAGGCCATCGACAAGGGACTCCTCTATGACTGGGAGGACGAGGACCTCGTCAAGAACTACGGTCCCGACATCGAGAGCTACTTCTCCGACAGCCTCGAGGCGAACCGTACGATCAGCGGTGACGACAAGATCCACGGCATCGCCAACTACCTCACCAACAAGAGTGGCGAGCATGACATGTTCTCCTATGAGTGGGGTCTGCGCTGGGACCTCTACGAGCAGCTCGGCTACCCCGAGATCAAGGACTGGGATGGCCTCATCGACGTCCTCGGCAAGATGAAGGCGCTCTGCCCCACGGGCGACACCGGCGACTCCACCTACGGCCTGTCCATCTGGCCCGACTGGGACGGCAACATGGTCATGTACGTGAAGGCCCTCGCCTCCGGCTACTATGGCTACGACGAGCTCGGCTTCGGCCTCTACGACTCCTCCAACGGCGACTTCTATGACGCACTCGAGGAGGACGGCCCGTACCTCAAGGCCCTGAAGTTCTGCAACAAGATGTACCGTGCCGGTCTGCTCGACCCCGACTCCATGACGCAGACCTACGACACCATGATCTCCAAGGCCCAGAACGGCGACGTCCTGTTCTCGCTGTTCAACTATGCCGGCACCATCGCCTTCAACAAGGACGCCCACGTGGCCAAGAACGAGTGGTTCGCCCCGAAGGCCCCCGATGACGCCCACACCATCGTCTATGGCCTCGCCCCCTGCGGTCAGACCAGGATCTGGTCCATCGGCGCCAAGACCCAGTATCCCGAGAAGTGCATGCAGCTGCTCAACTACCTCTGCTCGCCCACGGGTGCCATGGGCATCTGGTACGGCATCAAGGGCCTCATGTGGGACTACGACGACAACAAGAACACCTACTTCACCGACCTCGGCAAGACCTGCTACTCGGATGCGACGACCGATATGACGGGCACCACGTGGACCGGAGAGTCGGGCACCTCCTACGACCTGTCCGGCACGTTCAACGACGGTCTGCTCCAGGCCAACAACATCACCTGGGCCCCTGGCGCCGACAACCCCGACTCCAACGGCGAGCGCTTCGACGAGGTCTTCTGGAAGAGCACGGTCGCCGATCCCAAGTGCGACGCCGAGTCCGACTGGCGTGACAAGACCGGTGCCAACAACACCCAGGAGTACCTCGAGTCCACCAATTTCTCGGTGGTCGCGGCCGCGAACTACGCCGCAGACGAGAAGGACTCCGAGCTCGAGCTCAAGTGGTCGCAGGTCAAGACCGCCATCTGCAACGGCTCCTGGAAGGCGATGTATGCCGATGACGACGCGAGCTTCGAGTCGCTCGTCTCCGACATGCGCTCCACCTGCTCCGGCTATGGCTATGACGACTGCGTCTCCTGGTGCAAGGACCAGGCCGAGAAGCGCTATGGCCTCCAGGAGAGCTAAGAGGGACGCACGCCGATAGGCGTGCCGATGATTCGGTCTCCCGGGCGGGTCGCGTGTGGCCCGCCCGGGAGGGACTGGAAGCGAGGGAATGCGATGACACTCAAGGTCGACTCACCGTTCATCCAGGCTGGGATCAAGCTCACCAACCTGCTGATCCTCAACCTGTTCTGGATACTGGGCTGCCTGCCCATCGTCACGATCGGTGCCTCCACCATCGCGGCGTTCACCGTGTGCCTCAAGATCTCGGAGGACCGCGAGTCGCTCAGCATGACGAAGCAGTTCTGGCAGGCCTACGTCGCGAACCTCAAGCACGGCATCCTGCTCACGCTCATCCTCGCGGCCGGGGTCTACGCGGTCTGGATGAACTTCCAGCTGTTCGACAAGCTCTCCGACAACCCCGTGGGCTTCCTCATCCTGGCCATCCTCATGGTCGTGCTGCTTGTGAGCCACTTCCTCTACGTGTTCGCCCTCGAGGCACGATATGAGAACACGCTGCGCCAGAGCCTCATCAACGCGCGCATGCTCTTCGTGAGGTTCTTCCCGCGCACCCTGGGGCTGCTCGGCATCCTCCTCATCCAGTACCTGCTCTTCTTCCAGACCTCGTCCGTGCTCATCTACGTCGGCGTGTTCTGCGCGCCGATCCTGACCATCTACACGGTGAGCCAGGTGTCGATGCCGATATTCCGTCGGCTCGAGGACGACTCCTGCGACACGGACGCGCTGAACATCACCGGCGACAGATAGACGACGTCACGACCTTCGAACGCGAGACGAGAGGAACACGCAGATGATCCAGATCGGCATCGACTACTACCCCGAGCAGTGGGACAGGTCCATGTGGGAGCCCGACATCGCCAAGATGGCGGAGATGGGCGTCGACGTGGTCCGCGTCGCCGAGTTCGCCTGGGGCGTCCTCGAGCCCGAGGACGGTCGCTTCGAGTTCGGTTGGCTCGACGACGCCGTCGATCTCATCGCCTCCCATGGCATGAGGGTCATCCTCGGCACCCCCACGAACTGCGCACCTCGCTGGATGTACGTCGACCATCCCGACACGGTCCAGTGGGACCGCGACGGACGTCCCACCAACCTGGGCATCCGCGGCCACCGCTGTCAGGAGAGCGCGACGTTCCGCGACTACGCCTCCCGCATCATCCGCGAGATGTGCAAGCGCTACGCGGGCAGGCCCGAGATCGCCGCTTGGCAGATAGACAACGAGATCGAGATCAACCACTGCACGTGCCCCACCTGCACGGCCGCGTTCAAGGCGTGGGTCAAGGCCCGCTACGGCACGCTCGACGCCGTGAACGCCGCCTGGGGCACCGAGGTCTGGAGCGGTCAGCTCACGGACTGGGGCCAGCTCACCCCGCCGCTCATGCGCCAGGGCGAGGGGTTCCAGCCCGACTGGTACAACCCGGCCTACTACCTCGACTACGAGCGTTTCTGTGCCTCGTCGACGGCCGGCTACGTGCGGTTCCAGACGGACATCATCCGCGAGTACGACCCTGACGCCACGATCACCACGAACACCTGCTTCGGCGGTGACATGATGCCGGGGTTCCACGAGGAGTGCGCCTCGCTCGACGTCGCCTCCTACGACAACTACCCGCCCGTGACCTTCTCGGCCGACGAGCCCCACTCCAATGCGTTCGGCCTCGACTTCGTGAGGGGCTTCAAGCGTCGCGACTTCTGGATCATGGAGGAGCTCGGGGGGCAGATGGGCTGCTGGGGACCGATCTCTCCCGCCCTCGCCCCCAACATGCTCGAGGGGTATTCCCTCCAGGCAGTGGCGCACGGCGCCGACCTGCTGAGCTTCTTCCGCTGGCGCACGGCCTCGACGGGTGCCGAGATGTTCTGCCATGGTCTGCTCGACCACGCGAACATCCCCAACAGCCGCACGCGCGCCCTCGAGTCGCTCGTCGCCAGGCTCAAGACCATGCCCGGCCTCGACGACACCGAGCCCGTCTCCAAGGTGGCCATGCTCTACGGCGCCGACCAGGAGTTCAGCTTCCGCGACCAGCGTCAGTCCGACGGCTTCGCCTATTGGGACCAGCTGAGGCTCTTCCATGACGCGTGCATGAACCTCGGCGTGGGCGTCGACGTCATCGAGCAGTCGAGTGACCTCGCGGGCTACGAGGTCGTGATCGTCCCCTCCATGATCGTGTGCGATCCCGAGGTCGTGAGCCATCTCGAGGCCGCGGCGAAGGCCGGTGCCACCGTGGTGGTCACCTGTCGCAGCGGCGTGAAGGACATGAACGGCAACTGTGTGGTGGGCCGCCCCCTTCCCGGGCTCCTCGCCGACATGTGCGGCTGCCATGTGCTCGAGTACGATCCCATCGGTCGGGCTCGTCGCCAGGTCCGTACCGTCCACGACACGACGCTCGCGGTCACGAGCTGGTGTGACCTCGTGGAGTGCGACACGGCCGGCGTCTGGGCCAGCTACGAGGACCGGCCGTATGACGGCATCCCTGCCATCACCTGCAACGCATACGGCAAGGGGTTCGTCTACTACGTGGGTACCGTTGGCGACAGGGACCTGTACCGGACCCTCATGGGCTCGATCATGCGCGAGCGTGGCATGGCGCACCTGGACGACCTGCCCGCGGGCGTCGAGGTCTGCGAGCGTTCCGGCGAGGGCGGCACCTACCGATTCTTCTTCAACGACACCATGGACGAGAAGGGCCTCATGGTCGACGGTCACCTCGTGACCCTCGAGCCTCTGGGGATGGCCATCGAGAGCGACGAGGGGTGGAAGTAGGGATATGAGCAGGCAGGAGGCAAAGACCCAGTACGCCCGGGCCCTCAAGGAGGGCCGGAGGTGCTACCGCGAGTGCGTGCGCGCGGGTCGCTACCCCTATCTGCAGGTCCTGGACGAGATCCTCTCCGACACCCAGACGCAGGGCACCGTCGACCTGGGCGAGGTCGAGATACCCATCGACCAGATCGCCGGCACCCGTGAGTCAGGGAGGAAGGCCGCCTTCGCCGCCGACTTCATGCCCCTCCTCGACGCCGACACCGAGTTCGGGATGAAGTGGGTGTCCCTGTGCGAGGCGCACCTCGACGACGTGGGCATCCAGAGCCCCATCCGTGCGTTCGAGTACATGGGCCGCTTCTATGTCCAGGAGGGCAACAAGCGCGTCAGCGTGATGAAGAGCTTCGGCGCGATGTCCATCACCGGGGACGTCGTGCGCATCATCCCCGTCTGGTCGGATGACCTCCCCACACGTGTCTACTACGAGTACCTCGACTTCTATGCGCTCTCCGGCGTCTGCCAGGTGCACTTCAACGGGCTGGGTGGCTATGCCAAGATCCAGGCCGCACTGGGCTTCGACGCAGACCACGTCTGGACCGCGGACGAGAGGCGTGCGTTCATCTCCGACTACTACCGCTTCAAGCGGGCACTCATCCCACTGGGTCTCGAGGAGGACCAGGTCACCTGCGCGGAGGCCCTTCTCGTCTGGCTCCAGGTCTATCCGCTGTCGGACCTGAAGTCGATGTCGACCGCGGAGCTCGATCGCTCCGTCATCGCCGTGGCCAAGGACATCGAGGCCGTGGGCATGGGCGGTCCCATCTCGATGAGCATGGGGCCCGAGAAGGCCGAGGAGGGCGTCATCGGCCGCCTGATCGACAACGTCACCTCGCCCAACCGCCTCACGACCGCCTTCGTGTTCGAGTCGGCCCCGTCGAGCTCGCTCGAGCTCATGGCTCACGAGCAGGGGATGCGCTACATGGAGCGCGAGCTCGGCGGCCGCGTGAGCGTGAGCGAGCACTGCGCCGGCGCCGATCGTCCCGTGGCCGATGTCATGGAGGAGGCCGCCGCGGGTTCCGACGTGCTCGTGGCCACCTCCCCCTCGCTCGTCCACGAGTGTCGCAAGCTCTCCGCGCGCCATCCCGACCTGAGGGTCCTGTCCTGCTCGGCTGCCATGCCCTATGCGGGTGTGCGCACATACTCCGGAAGGACCCATGAGGTCCTCTTCATAGCCGGCGCCATCGCCGGCGCGCTCTCGCGTGGCAAGACCCTGGGCTACGTGGCCAACGCACCGGTCCTGGGCAGGCTCGCCGAGGTGAACGCGTTCTCCCTGGGAGCGCGTCTCGTCGACCCCGACGCACGTGTCCGTCTCCGTTGGTCGGGCGTCGCAGGCGATCCCGTGGGCGAGCTCGAGGACGCCGGCGTCCGCGTGATCGCCCATTGCGACATCCCCGCTCCCATGCAGGAGCAGGAGTTCGAGGGGCTGAGCCTCATCGAGGGCAAGGGGCTCGAGCGTGTGCTCGCCGTCCCGAGCCTCAACTGGGGCGTGTTCTACTCGAAGCTCATGGGCAGCATCCTGAGCGGCGGCTGGGACGCGCTCGAGGCCAGGAGCGATGCCTCCGCGGTGAGCTATTGGTGGGGGATGGCGAGCGGGGTCGTGGACGTCAGGCTCGGCCACAGCCTTCCCGACTCCACCCGGGAGCTCGCCGAGATGCTCCGCGAGGAGATCGCCTCCAACAGGATCTCCGTCTTCCACAGGGTCGTCCGCAGGCAGGACGGCACCGTGTTCAACGACGGCAGCCGTTGGCCCACGGCCGAGGAGATCCTCAACATGAACTGGCTCTGCGACGGCGTGGAGGGCAGCATCCCCCCGTTTGACGAGCTCACTCCCGCCGCACGTGCCCTCGTCCGCGTCCAAGGGGTCTACAGGCAGGACCTCCCGCCCGAGAAGGGAGGGCTGATCGTATGAGGATACTCGCCGTCTCCGACAAGGAGAGTCAGTACCTGTGGGACTACTACCAGCCCGGCCGTCTCGACGGCGTGGACCTCATCCTCTCGAGTGGTGACCTCAAGGCCGAGTACCTGTCGTTCCTCACCACGATGGCCAACGTGCCCGTGCTCTACGTGCATGGCAACCACGACGGTGGCTACGAGAGGAGGCCGCCGGAGGGCTGCGAGTGCATCGAGGACCGTCTCGTGGAGGTCGGTGGCCTCAGGATCCTCGGGCTGGGTGGGTGCGCCCGCTATAACAACGGTCCCTACCAGTACACGGAGGCCGAGATGAGAAAGAGGATCAGGCGCCAGCGTCTGAGGCTCAGGAGGGCAGGCGGCGTGGACATCGTCCTCACGCATGCCGCGCCCCAGGGCCTGGGCGATGACGACGACTACGCCCATCGGGGGTTCGAGGCCTTCATCCCCCTGATCGACCGTGAGCGACCAAGCTATCTCGTTCACGGCCACGTGCACATGAACTACGGGAGCGACATCCCGAGGGTCGAGAAGAGGGGGCCCACCTCGATCGTGAACGCATATGAGAGGTATCTGCTGGAGATCTAGACATCCGAGAAGCGCGTGTGGAGGAGAAGGAGAAGGTCATGGCCGAGGTCATCCTGAAGGACATCAAGAAGGTCTACCCGTTCGACGCGAGCGAGGAGAAGAAGCGCGGCAAGAAGAAGGGAGCCTCCGCGGAGGTCCCCGAGAAGAAGCACAACCTGCAGATCACCGATGACGGCGTCGTGGCCGTCCAGGAGTTCAGCATCGACATCAAGGACAAGGAGTTCGTCGTCCTGGTCGGGCCCTCCGGCTGCGGCAAGTCCACGACGCTGCGCATGGTGGCCGGCCTCGAGGAGATCACGAGCGGAGAGCTCTACATCGACGGCAAGCTCATGAACGACGTGGCGCCGAAGGACCGCGACATCGCCATGGTCTTCCAGAACTACGCCCTCTATCCCCACATGACCGTCTATGACAACATCGCCTTCTCGCTCAAGCTCGCCAAGATGCCCAAGGACGAGATCGACAAGAAGGTGCGCGAGGCCGCCGAGACCCTCGACATCACTCAGTACCTCGACCGCAAGCCCAAGGCCCTCTCCGGCGGCCAGCGTCAGCGTGTGGCCATCGGCCGTGCCATCGTGCGTGACCCCAAGGTCTTCCTCATGGACGAGCCCCTCTCCAACCTCGACGCCAAGCTCCGCAACCAGATGCGTGCCGAGCTCATCAAGCTGCGTGAGAAGATCGACACCACGTTCATCTACGTCACGCATGACCAGGTCGAGGCCATGACGCTGGGCGACCGCATCGTCATCATGCGCGACGGCGTCATCCAGCAGATCGGGACGCCGCAGGAGGTCTTCTCCCACCCCGCGAACCTCTTCGTGGCAGGCTTCATCGGCTCGCCGCAGATGAACTTCTTCCCCGACTCGAAGCTCACCTGCAATGACGGCAAGTACACGATCGAGATCATGGGCGAGACCGGCGAGCTCACGGACGAGCAGAACGCCGCGCTCAAGGCCGCCGGCATCGGCACGAGCAAGGTCACCGTGGGCGTCCGTCCCGTGCACCTCGTCGTGGGCGACAAGGGCATCCCGGCCACGATCGACGTCTCCGAGCTGATGGGCAGCGAGCTCCACCTGCACCTGCACGCCGGCAACCAGGACATCGTCGCGGTCGTCTCGACCGCCAACCTCGACCCGAGCTCCTTCCCGCGCAAGTCGCAGGTCAAGTTCTCCTTCGACACGCGTCTCATCCACCTCTTCGACCCCGCCACCGAGAAGAACCTCATCTAGTCCTCGGCGGCACGGATCGCGGACGTGGGCGTCCCACGGGGGAATGGGGCGCCCACGTCCTTTCTCGAAGGAGCACATGTGAGCGAGATAGTCTTCGACCGACCGGCCGAGCGCTGGGGTGAGGCGCTGCCCATCGGCAACGGCATGCTGGGTGCCATGGTGTTCGGGCGCACGACTACCGAGAGGATCCAGGTCAACGAGGACTCCCTGTGGTGCGGCGGCCGTCGTGAGCGGGTGAATCCGGCCGCCCTCGCGCGTCTCGACGACGTCCGTGCCCTCCTCAGGCAGGGGAGAGGTGCCGACGCGGAGGAGGAGGCCGCGAGCTCCCTGTACGCGACGCCTCCCGAGCAGGCCAGATACCAGACGCTCGGGGACGTATGGGTGGGCCTGGCGCCTTCCGATGCGCCCGAGCCCGAGCGCTATCGCCGCTCCCTCGACCTCGACCGCGCCGTGGGCACGACCTCCTACGTCCTGGACGGTCATCAGGTGACCTGCGAGTGGTTCTCGTCGGCGCCCGCGCATGTGACCGTCCTCCACGTATCTTCCGATGCCCCGATGGCCCTCACGGTGTCCCTCTCCCGCGATGGCGCGCCGTGCGACGTCAGCTCCCTCGACGGGGCCGGCCTCGCCCTCACGGGCGTGGCGGCCGAGGAGGGCGAGCAAGACGGCATGGCCTTCGCCCTCGCGACGAGGCTGGTCACCGAGGCGGGTGTCGCTCGCGCCCAGGGCGGGCGCATCGAGGCCGAGGGTGTGAGAGAGGCGTCCGTCCTCATCACGGGCAGGACCGCCTTCCGCTCCGCCGATCCCATCGCGTGGTGTCGCTCGACGCTCGACGACGCCGCGTGCGTGCCCTACGCGAGGCTCCTGTCCGATCACGTGGCGGACCACCGCGCGCTCTTCTCGGCATGCTCCCTCGAGCTCGACGGGACCGATGACGCCGTCTCGGGCGAGACCACGGCGACGCGTCTCTCGAGGCTTCGCGAGGGGAAGGCCGATCCTGACCTCCTGAGGACCTACTTCGACTACGGACGCTACCTGCTCGTCTCGTCGAGTCGTGAGGGAAGCCTGCCCGCCAACCTCCAGGGCATCTGGAACGAGGACCTGGACCCGGCCTGGAACTCGCGGTTCACCCTGAACATCAACGAGGAGATGAACTACTGGGTGGCCGAGGCCACGGGTCTCGGCTCCCTGCAGCTCCCCCTGCTCGACCTCCTGTGCAGGATGGACGAGCGCGGCCGTGACGTGGCGGAGTCCATGTACGGCGCGCGGGGGGCATGCTGCCACCACAACACCGACATCTGGGCCGACTGCGCACCCGTCGATCGCTGGATGCCGGCGACCATCTGGCCCATGGGAGGAGTCTGGCTGTGCCTGCATCTGCTGAGCCATCTCGAGTACGCCCATGACGAGGCCCTCTCGCGCAGGTACTATCCCGTGCTTCGGGACTTCGTCCTCTTCACGATCGACTATCTTGTGCGTGACTCGTCGGGACACTGGACGACGGGTCCGTCGACCTCTCCCGAGAACTCCTACGTGGGCCCCGATGGCCATGCCACATCCCTGTGCATGGGGCCGACCATGGACCAGGAACTCCTACGCGACCTGTACGAGGGGTTCCTCGCGGTCTCGGAGGAGCTCGGCGTGGACGATGACGTCGTGCGCGGTGCCTCCATGCGTCTGGTGGGGCTGAGGCCCTTGCAGGTGGGCTCGCACGGCCAGGTCATGGAATGGGTCGAGGACCTCGAGGAGGTGGAGCCGGGGCACCGTCACCTCTCGCCTCTCTTCGCCCTCTTCCCGGCGGACCAGGTGAGGTATGGCCGGGATGACGAGCTCGTGGAGGCGTCACGCGTCACCCTGGACCGTAGGCTCGCCAACGGGGGAGGGGCCACAGGCTGGAGTCGTGCCTGGGTGGCCTGCTGTCAGGCGAGGCTCCACGATGCCGAGGCCGCCTACGAGGCGACGTGCGGTCTTCTCGCCGGATCCGCCATGGACGACCTCCTGAACGCCGACAACCTCCTCGTGGACGACCCCGTCTTCCAGATAGACGGCAACCTCGGGGGAGCGCGTGCCATCCTGGAGATGCTCGTCCAGGACCAAGGCGACCTCCTCCGCATCCTGCCCGCGCTCCCGTCCGAGCTCGCGAGCGGCCGCCTGAGCGGGGTCAGGACCAGGCGCGGGTGCGTGCTCGACATGGCCTGGGAGGCCGGCTCGCTCACGCGGCTCTCCGTCACGGCCACGCGCGAGGCATCCTTCTCGCTCGAGCTGCCAGGTGTGGAGGCGAAGGAGGTGCGCCTTCCGGTGGGGAGCGCGCTTGCCTTCGACGGTGCGACGGTCTAAGATACTGGACGTTGCGCGGATGGCTCGCGCATCGAAGTGGGACCTCGGTCCCCACCTGCACGGCGCCCACGTGGCAGCTGTCTGGTCAGACAACCTAAGGGCACCCACCAGGGCCTCGAATCAGGGAATCTTGCCGGAAGCTGCGATATGAGCGGCTCCGGTTTTTTCTTTGCGACGGCAACGTCGCACGTGAGAGGAAGGTGTCGAAGATAGCAAAGCCCGAAGGTCCCCGCATCAACGAGGAGATCACAGCGAGATCCTGCCGTCTCATCGGCGTCGACGGTGCCCAGCTGGGCCTGTTCGGCGTGTCCGATGCGCAGCGCGTCGCTGACGATCAGGGTCTCGACCTCGTGGAGATCGCGCCCAACGCCGATCCCCCGGTCTGCAAGGTCATGGACTATGGCAAGTTCAAGTACGAACAGGCCATGAAGGCCAAGCAGGCCCGCAAGAACCAGGTCAAGGTCGAGATCAAGGAAATGAAGTTCCGCCCCAAGATCGACGTGGGCGACTACGAGACCAAGAAGGGCCACGTGATGCGCTTCCTCAGGAAGGGCGCGCGCGTGAAGGTCACGATCATGTTCCGCGGTCGTGAGATGGCCCATCCCGAGCAGGGGCTGAACGTCCTCGAGCGGCTTGCCGCCGACCTCAAGCCCTATGCCACGGTCGAGTCCCAGCCCAAGATGGAGGGACGCAACATGCACATGCTCGTCGCGCCGATCAAGGGCGCCTTCGACGATGAGCCCGCGGTCGACGTGGACGACTCCGAGAAGGCTACGGCCGACGAGAAGGACAAGAAGGAGAACTAGCATGCCCAAGATGAAGACGCACAAGGGTACGGCCAAGCGCTTCCGCCGCACCGGCACCGGCAAGATCATGCGCGCCAAGGCCTTCAAGAGCCACATCCTCACCAAGAAGAGCCCCAAGCGCATCCGTGGCTTCCGCCAGGAGACCGAGCTCGCCCATTCCGACGAGAAGGTAATCTCCTCTCGTCTCGGCAAGTAACGCGCAGCAACGCGTTCCAAACGTTCATTCACTAGGAGTTGATTCAACATGGCACGAGTCAAGCGCGCAGTTGCCGCGAAGAAGAAGCGTCGTACCGTCGTCGAGCGTTCCAAGGGCTATTACGGCACCTCCTCCCGCACCTATCGCGGGATGAAGGAGCAGGTCCAGCACTCGCTGCAGTACCAGTACCGTGACCGTCGCAACAAGAAGCGTGACATCCGCAAGCTCTGGATCCAGCGCATCAACGCCGCGGCCCGCATCAACGGCATGAGCTACTCCACGTTCATGCATGGCCTGAAGCTCGCTGGCGTCGAGCTCGACCGCAAGGTCCTCTCGCAGATCGCCTACGAGGATCCCACGAGCTTCGCCGACCTCGCCGAGGTCTCCAAGAAGGCCATCGCGGCGGCCGAGTAGCCACCGCCTCCGTGACCTCGCGTCACGGATACATGCACGTCGCCTGATCGGGGCGCCTGTCGGAGACGACGGGCGCCCCGATTCTCATGCGGTCCCATGCGAATGTGTCATGTAGGGCGCGTGCCGGGGAGGGGAGGGAGACCTACTCGTCGGAGCCGTTGGTCTCGTCGTCGGGCTGGTCGTCCGACTCGTGTCCGCCATGGATCCGCTCGCGGAGCTCCTCATGGCGCTCCTCGCGCCTCTCCTCGGCGGCGTCCCTCTCCTCCGCGAAGGCGGGGTCCTCCGGCGTCACGATGGTGTCCTCGCCGGTCTTGTCGTCATAGTGGTGGCGCAGGACCGGCTCGAAGAGATGGAGCCGCATGGCGAAGCCTGCCGATGCGGCGATGAGCAGCGCGAAGATGATGACGCGCGGCCATACCTCGACCTGGGTCATGAGGAACGAGCCGAGGCAGAGCAGCGCGGTCCACGCGTACATGAGCAGGACGGCCTGGCGCTGGTCGAACCCCTCATGGATGAGACGATGGTGTATGTGGCCCTTGTCGGCATGGCTCACGCTCACGTGCGCCCTCTTGCGGCGGATGATGGCCGAGAAGGTGTCCATGATGGGGATCCCCGCGATGAGCAGCGGCAGGATGATCGTGGTGAGCCCGGCGACGCGCGTGACGTTCAGGAGCGAGATCGTGCCGAGCGCGAAGCCCAGCAGGAGCGACCCGGAGTCACCCAGGAAGATGGATGCCGGATGGAAGTTGTAGCAGAGGAACCCGAGCGTGGCACCAGCGAGCGCGATGGAGAGCGCCGCCGCGTCGAGCCTTCCCGCGAGACTCGCCAGCACGAACATCGTGATGCTCGAGATGCAGGTGATGCCCGTGGCGAGGCCGTCGAGGCCGTCGATGAGGTTGATGATGTTCACGTATGCCACGAGGTAGATGACGGTTATGGGATAGGTGAGCCATCCCAACGTGACCTCCCCGCCCACGAACGGGTTCACGATGTCGCCGATGACGAGACCACCGCTCACGGCCACGACAGCCGCCGCGACCTGGCCGAGCAGCTTGGGGAGGGGCTTGAGCTGGATCATGTCATCGACGAGACCGGTCACGAAGATGATGAGGAAGGCGAGTGCGAGGCGATAGTAGTCGACCGTCATGCGCGGGGACGGCACGAGCACGACGGGCCAGTGGAAACGGGTGGTCCCGACGTACTGGACGGCCACGGCCACGGCGAGGGCGAGGAAGATCGCGATGCCGCCCATGCGCGGGATGGGCCTCTTGTTTATGCGTCGTGCGCTGGGGTAGTCGACGGCGTCGAGCTTCCAGGCGATCTTGCGCGCGAGGGGAGTGGTGAGGACCGCCGTGGCGAGGGCCGCGACGAACAGGCTCACATAGGGCACCCACCAATCAACCAAGAGACGACCCCCGTGTCGTTTGCATGCCACGTCGACATGCTCTGAACATGATACCCGATGAACCTCTCCCATGCCGAAGCAGGACCATTGCCGTGGTCCATGCCCCTTCCTCCGCAATCGCGCGGCGGATGATGGGTATGCATGGTCGAGTGGGTGCGAAGGGTCGCACCTCCGGAGGGAGGCCTGACGTGGTCGACGTCGTGGTGATCGGCGCGGGCATCGCAGGGTGTGCCGTGGCTCGCGAGCTCATGCGCCATGACCTCACGGTGGAGGTCTTCGAGGCCGGCTATGACCTCGCATGTGGCGCCTCCCGAACGAACAGCGGCATCGTCCACGGCGGCTATGACCCCGAGCCCGGCAGCGCCAAGGCGCGTTACAACGTGGCCGGCGCGCGTCTCATACCGTCGCTGGCCGAGGAGCTGGGATTTCGCTACGTGGCGAACGGTTCGTTGGTGGTGGCTCTCGATGAGGACGACCTACCGCGTGTGGAAGAGCTCGTCGATCGCGGCCACGCCAACGGTGTCGACCACGTGAGGGCGATATCGGCCGATGAGCTGCGATCCCTCGAACCCAACGTCAACCCCGCCGCGCTCGGTGCCCTGCTCTGCGAGTCCTCCGGCATATGCGACCCGTTCGGAATGACGGTCGCCTTCGCCGAGAACGCCGCCGCGAACGGCGCTCGGTTCCACTTCGAGAGTCCCGTGGAAGGCGTGCGTCATGCCGATGACGGCCAGGGGTGGCTGGTGAGCGTCTCCGGCCGTGACGTGCACGCCCGTTGCGTGGTGAACGCCGCCGGCGTGGGTGCCATGGCGATCCACGACCAGGTAAGCGCCGACAAGATCGCGAGCAGACCTCGTGCCGGCGAGTACGTCCTGCTCAGCCGTGACATGGGGACGACCTTCTCGCACACGATGTTCCGCGTGCCCGGACCTGCCGGCAAAGGTGTGCTCGTGAGCCCCACCGTGGAGGGCAACCTCATCGTGGGACCGGATGCCCAGGACAGGACCTGCGCGAGCGACACCTGGACCACCCCCGAGGGTCTCGCCTGGGTGGTCGACAAGGCCCACGACCTCTGGCCCGGCTACGACCGCCGCCAGGTCATCGTCAACTTCTGCGGGGTGAGGCCATCGGGCGACGATGGCGACTTCGTCATAGGCGAGCCTGACGACGCCCCGGGCTTCTACGACATCGCCGCCTTCGACTCGCCGGGGCTCACCTCGGCCCCCGCCGTGGCGGCAGACATCGCCTCGCGCGTGGCCGATCGCCTCGGCGCTGCGCCCAACCCGACGTTCGACGGCCATCGTGAACGTCCCCTGCGCTTCATCGAGATGGACGAGGCCGAACGTACGGCCGCCATCGCGGCCGACCCCCTGTTCGCGCACATCGTCTGCCGCTGCGAGCAGGTGAGCGAGGCCGAGGTCCTCGCGGCGATACACGCACCCATCCCAGCCACCACGGTGACCGGCGTGAAGAGACGATGCCGCGCGGGCACGGGGAAGTGCCAGGGAGGCTTCTGCGAGCCGCTCGTGGCCGAGATCATCAGCAGGGAGTGCGGCATCCCCCTCGAGGACGTGAGACTCGAGGGACCCGGCTCGGAGGTCGCCCCTTGGGCGATCGGGGAGGTGCGCTGATGAGGACCACTCCATGCGGCCATGATGACGGCTCCGACGTGATCGTGGTGGGAGGTGGCGCCGCGGGCCTTGCGGCGGCATCGGCCGCTGCCTCGGACGGCGCGACCGTCACCCTCGTGGAACGTGAGGGACATCTCGGCGGCATCCTCCAACAGTGCATCCACAACGGGTTCGGGCTCCATCGCTTCGGCGAGGAGCTCACGGGTCCGGAGTATGCCGCGCGCGATGCGCGCATGGTCGAGGCGGATCCGTCCATCCGGGTGCTCATGGACACGTCGGTCCTCGCGGTCGATGGCGATGACGATGCCTTCGACGTGACCCTCGTCGGTCCCGAGGTGGGGATGGCGCACATGAGCGCCCGCTCCGTGGTGTTCGCCTGCGGGAGTCGCGAGAGGGGCCGTGGCGCCATAGGCATCGCGGGCTCGAGACCTGCTGGTGTCTACACCGCGGGTTCGGCGCAGCGGCTCTGCAACTGTGACGGCGCGCTCGTGGGCAGGCGCGTGGTGGTTCTCGGCTCGGGCGACATCGGCCTGATCATGGCACGCAGGATGACCTGGCAGGGGGCTCACGTGCTCATGGTGTGCGAGCTCGCGAGCGAGCCCGGTGGCCTCAGGCGCAACATAGCGCAGTGCCTGGACGACAACTCCATCCCCCTGCATCTGTCCACGACGGTCACGCGGGTGTTCGGCCATGATCGTCTCGAGGCCGTCGAGATAGCCGACGTCGACCCTCGGACCCTCGTACCCGTCCCCGGCACCGAGCGACGCGTCGAGTGCGACACCTTGCTCCTCTCGGTCGGACTCATCCCCGAGAACGCCGTCATCACCGCCACCGGAGCCGAGATCGACCAGACCACCGGTGGACCTGCCGTGGACGAGTCCCTCGAGACCTCGGTCCCAGGCGTCTTCGTGGCTGGAAACGAGCTCCACGTGCACGACCTCGTGGACTTCGTGAGCGAGGAGGGCGGCGCCGCAGGCCATGCCGCCGCAGCCCATGCGCTCGGCGATGCCGACCGCGATGCCGCCCCCACATGGGTGCGGGTCACGAAGGGGGAGGGCGTCGGCTCGCTCACCCCACAGCGTCTGCGCGACCCGGCCGATGAGGTGACGCTGAGGCTGCGCGTACGCTCGCGCATGACCGATGCCGTCATCTCCATCATGAGCGGGGACGCCGTCGTGAAGAGGGTCCGCAAGCGCGTGGTGGTCCCGTCCGAGATGCAGACCGTCCGGCTCACGCCGGCTGACCTCGCACCCGTGACCGGCGACCTCGTCGTGTCCTGCTCGGAGAGGGAGGGGGTCGAGTAGCATGTCCGACGTGGAAAGGCGTGAGTTCACCTGCGTCCGATGCCCGATGGGCTGCTCGCTCACGGTCAGCCTGGACGATGGCGTCGTGACGGACGTCACGGGCAACGGCTGTCCTCGCGGGCATGCTTACGGCGAGCATGAGGCGACGCATCCCGAACGCGTCGTGACCTCCCTCGTGAGGGTCGCAGGCGACTTCCGCCCCGTGAGCGTGAAGACCGTCTCCCCCGTCCCGAAGGAGTGCGTGGCCGACGTGCTCGCGGCCGTCGCCGCCACCACCGTCGAGCCGCCCGTCTCCATAGGTGACGTGCTCGTCCCCGACGTCTGTGGCACGGGTGTCGACGTCGTGGCGACTCGAGCGAGCGCTTGAAGTCAAGACTGGATTCGGCCCGGATTGCCCGTATAGTTGGTGGTGTCGTCCCCCGCGGTACAAACTGGGTGAACCGACGAGTTTTTTGAGGGAGTCCGTATCTCGTACCTAGTACAGGTATCCTCCGTTGCTGAGGAAGCTGGAACGGGCGATCGAGGACACCCACCTTATGGAGGTGGGTTCATTTCTATACCGCGGGGGCGACGCTGTCATGTCCGCCGTCCACCATGTCCGACACCGTTTCCGCATGGCCTCCGCCATCCGTTGACACCCGGCCTGCGGACTGCGAGAATGACACCCGCACGTGAACGTCCGGGGACGTAGCTCAGCTGGGAGAGCGCTGCCTTCGCAAGGCAGAGGTCGTGGGTTCGAATCCCATCGTCTCCACC
This sequence comes from Atopobiaceae bacterium, assembly GCA_022655215.1. Lineage (GTDB taxonomy): Bacteria > Actinomycetota > Coriobacteriia > Coriobacteriales > Atopobiaceae > JALCUE01. The sequence goes on from JALCUE010000001.1 coordinate 328,109, forward strand.
ATGAATTCGTTGCCAGGCCTCGCGCCTGGTCGGGACCCGGATGCCTCGGCGCGTCCGGGTCCTTTTCATTGCACGTTTCCACGGAGGCGCCATGGTCATCACGCGTGAGTCATACGAGGGCTGCGAGCTGTGTCCACGCCGCTGCCGTGCGGACCGCGCCCATGGCGAGCGAGGTGCCTGCGGCGCCGGCCCGCGGCTTCGGGTGGCACGCGCCGCCCTCCACTTCTGGGAGGAGCCCCCCATCTCGGGTGAGGCCGGTTCCGGGGCCGTGTTCTTCTCGGGATGCCCCTTGCGCTGCCGCTTCTGCCAGAACCACGAGATCTCGTCAGGCGGGTTCGGCATCGACGTGAGCGAGTCCCGTCTCGCTCGCATCATGCTTGAGCTGCAGGGCCAGGGTGCGTTGAACATCAACCTGGTCACGCCGCTCCACTTCGCGCCCCACGTCCGCGAGGCGGTCCTCGCCGCGCGCGATGCCGGTCTCTCCGTCCCCATCGTCTGCAACACCTCGGGCTATGAGCGAGCCGAGGTCGTCGAGGCCATGTCCGACGTCGTGGACGTGTGGCTCACCGACTTCAAGTACGCCGATCCCGCGCTCGCGGGAGCGCTCTCCAAGGCGGCTGACTACCCCGAGGTCGCGGCAACGGCGCTCTCGGCCATGGTCTCCTCGGTGGAGAGGGCCGGGGGAGCCCTCATGGGGGAGGATGGCCGCATGCTCCGCGGCGTCATCGTGCGTCACCTGGTGCTCCCCGGCCATGTCGACGACTCCTGCGCCGTGCTCGACCGCGTGTGGGAGGGGTGCGGGAATGCCGTCGACCTCTCGGTCATGAACCAGTACACCCCCAACGACCTGTGCCTCGCCGCTGGCGGCGACCTCGCGCGCGCGGTCACCGACGAGGAGTACGAACGCGTGCTCGACCATGCCGATGACCTCGGGTTCGAGCGCATGTGGTGGCAGCAGGGGGGAACGGTCTCCGAGAGCTTCGTGCCGTCCTTCGACGCCACGGGGGTGGAGGGTCCCGAGCTGTGAGGCCGGCGGAGGCGCGCGAACGGTTATCACCCGCGTATGGGCGGCTCGCGCGTGCCGTCTCCCGCGTATGGGTAGATATGCATTCATGAGCGGCGACCGACGGTCGCCCGGATGGAGAAGGGGAACCAATGGCGGACGAGACGAACCCGCTTTCCGATGACGAGCGCGCCGAGCTCGAGGCGCTGCGGGCCGAGAAGGCCGCCAAGGCCAAGGCGGCCGCGGAAGCCGCCGAGCGCTCCGAGCTCGAGGCGCTGCGGGCCGAGAAGGCCACCGGCGAGGCCCAGGCCGAACAGGCCGCAGCCGACCGTGCGACCGACGAGGCGATCGCCGAGCGTCGTGAGCGCAACCGGAAGCTCGTCGAGCCCGACGTGGACGACGATGACATCAAGATGCCCATCGCTCAGAAGGTCATCCTCGTGCTCGTGGCGTTCATCATGGTCGCCGTCGTCTACTACCTCGTGCGAGGGGCCTGACGCTCCGATACGGACGGCTGGCGTTAGCTCGTTCGCTGCTCGATGAGCTTACGTTCGACCCAACGATCGATTGCGTCGTCGATATCCTTGGGGTTGAGTTTCTCCGAGAGCTCAAACCTGATCTTGACCCAGCAGGTCGTTTTCGAGGGGTCGGTAGAGAACACCACCTTGGGGTCGTCCTTCAGGAAGACGAGACGATCACCTTCCATGCGAACACCGTCATAGGCGAGGTCGCCGATGGACAGGTGCCGGATGGTTCCATCTGCCCCACCGATCTCGATTCCTATGTTCGCCATACATATGAGTCCGCGAGAGGACGGGTCAAATCTGAGTTGTTTGATATGACCAAGGTGCTCGAGGTTCCCAAACTCGAGCACCGAGAACACTCCGTCGGAGCGCACGGTATCGGGGTCCCTCGTCTGCTCCTCGTTGAAGCCGTCTCCCGTGTCAATGTAGAGACGGGAGTCGATTGCGAGGGAGTCCCTCTCTTTAGTGCTTGCTGAGTAAATCAGACTCCGAGCGGAGCCAGGAAGAAGGAGCAGGGGCATGGACGAGAGTTTCTCCCCGATCGTCAGCCTGTCGGTTGACCATGTCTCCTCCCCATGGACGAAGTGCGAGCTGTCCGCCCTGTCCCAAAGCCTATACGTCGAGGTCGGCTCCTCGTGGATATGGAGACCGCACACGTTGCAGGCTCTCAAGAGGAAGTCCCAATCTTCCAGCGTGTCCAAGCTTTCGTCGAAGTGGAGTCCGATCTCATGGAACACGGCCCGAGGAAAGGCGCAACCGATCGAGGGGCAGTTGTTGTCTGTGATCTCCTCTGCTGAGTCGAACCTGTGGCAGTAGGTCATCTTCGGTTCTTCGAGGGGGTGGGCTGGCGTGTCACCCTCGCCCTGCCTCCAGGCCTGGGTCCGTGTGAAGCTGTAGATTACGCTTCCCGGATGGGCCAACGCTTCGTGCTTGAATGCCTGGGCCCATGTTCTGTCAACGAGATCATCGTCATCGAGTATCGATATGTAATCTCCTCGTGCGGTGGCAAAGCCAACATTGAGTGGCCTGCTTCGATTCCCGCCATCGGCTTTGACGAGCCACAGCCCTCCGCGAATCATGTCGGCTTGTTCTGACACGACAGCCCGGATTCGGTCCAGCGACTCCTCATCGACGTTATGTGCGACGACGATTGCCTCGAAGTCCTTGTCGTTCTGCTGGGTAAGGCACTCAAGTGCATCGCCCAGCTCCCCGATTCTCTTCCCTTGGGTGCGCAGGACGACCGAAAGGAAGGGGGAGGACGTGGAGGGAGACAGGAGGACCGAGGTGTCGGTCTCGTCGATGTTGAACCTCTTCTGCCCTTCGAGCCAGCTCAAATATGAATCGAGTGCGGGAGACAGTTTTCTGTTGATGTCCGTTGGACTCATGTCTCCCGTTTCTCGCGCTCTCGTCAGATGGATTTCGCTATAACCGGACCTTCGGAAGATCCTCGGACCCTTGGGATCCCACTCAGTCTCCGTTTCATCGTTTCAGTATAGTCCCCGACCGCCGACCCTTCGGCTGGTCCTTGGTCTTTGAATCTCCTCCATGCATGTGCAAGGGATAGACATTCTGGTCCGCCACGCCAGACGCGCCGTCACTGGTAGTGGAGCGACTCGATGGGATCGAGCCGTGCCGCGCGGCGGGCCGGGTAGTATCCGAAGATGATTCCGATGGCCACGCATACCCCCACGGCGAACAGCACGGAGTCGGGCGCGATGAGCGGGGAGACCTGAAGGCTCGGCTGGAGAAGCGAGACGATCCCGGCGAGCCCCGTCGCCCCGAGGAGGCCGAGGGCGATTCCGATCGCCCCTCCCGTGAGGCACAACGTGACCGACTCGAGAAGGAACTGCGTGGTGATGTCGCGACGCTTGGCGCCAAGGGCCTTCCTGAGGCCGATCTCGCGTATGCGCTCCGTGACGTTCGTGAGCATCATGTTCATGATCCCGATTCCGCCCACGAGCAGCGATATGCCGGCGACCGCCGTCATGAGCACCTGGAACGACGTCATGAGGCTGCTGACGGAGTCGATGGCGGACTTCATTGACTCGACGTCGATCACGTTCTTGACCTGCTCGTCCGGGACCTTGAAGTACGAGGCCAGATAGCTGGTCGTGCGCTGGGTCAGGTCGTCGATGTCGGTGCCAGACGAGGCCAGGCCGTATACCTGGCTATATGTCGTCGCTCCTCCGGTGACCCTCATCTGCGCGGTCATCCGGGGCAGATAGATGGAGACGGAGCCCATCGAGGTGAGGGAGGTCGACTTGAGCACTCCCACGATCGAGTAGTCGTCGCCGCCTATGCGCACGACGCGTCCCACCGCGTTGTCGGCGTCATCCCCGAACAGGTCCTTCGCCCCGTTCTGGTCGATGACCGCGAGCTGCGCGCCACTCTTCTCCTCGGCGTCCGTGAAGAGACGTCCCTGGGCGATCTTGCTCCCCATGAGCGAGAAGTATCGCGGCTCGACGCCCGTCACGGAGGCCCCCTTGGACGTCGTCCCCGTCGTGACGTCGGCCGACGCACCCACGGCTCCCGTGAGGAAGTCATAGCCGGACACGTTCTGCTCGATCTGGCTCAGGTCGTCAGACGTCATCCCGTCGACGGAGGAGACGTACAGGTACATGGCTCGGGAGGAATCCAGCCCGAGGCTTCCCATGAGGGAGTTCTTGATGCCGCCTATGAGCGCGGTCATGGCGATGACGGCGCTGATGCCTATGACGATTCCCAGGACCGTGAGCAGGCTCCTGCCTCGGTTCGCGTCGAGTGCCTGCCACGTCTCCTGGACGAGGTCGCTGGCTCTCATGTGAGCCCCCTTCCGTGGGTGGTGCTGTGGAGTACGAGTTCGCGCTCGGCGTCGTCGGTGAGAAGGCGCCCGTCGCGGATGTGGACGAGACGATCGGCATGTGCGGCGACCTCGGCGTCATGGGTGATGAGGACGATGGTCTTGCCCTCGTCGCGCAACCTCTTGAACGTCTCCAGGACCATCTCGCCGGTGGCCGAGTCGAGGTTGCCCGTGGGCTCGTCGGCGAGTATCAGCGCGGGGTCGTTCACGAGGGCACGCGCGATCGCCACGCGCTGCATCTGGCCGCCGGACAGCTCGTTCGAGCGGTGGTCGTAGTAGTCGGCCGGCAAGCAGACCGATGCGAGCGCGCTCACGGCCCGCCGCTCGCGGTCCCGCTTGGGACAGTCGGTGTAGATCAGCGGCAGCTGCACGTTCCTCAGGACGGTGGCGCGCGGGAGCAGATTGAATGACTGGAACACGAAGCCCAGGCGCGTGGCTCGGACGTCCGCGAGCTCGTCGTCGTCGAGTTTGGACACGTCGAGACCCTCGAACAGATAAGACCCTGAGGTGGGGGTGTCCAGGCATCCGAGGATGTTCATGAGGGTCGACTTCCCCGACCCCGAGGGTCCCATGATGGCGAGGAACTCGCCGCGTCTGACGGTGAGGGAGACCCCTCGCAGCGCGTGGGTGCGTCCCGCGCCCGTGTCGTACACGCGATGGACGTCGCGTATGTCGAGTACCGGCGGCATGTCTAGGCCTCCGAGGTGGAGGCGGTCGTGTCGGTGGCCGTGGGGATCACCACGGTGGCGCCATCGGAGACGTCCCCTTCGAGGGCGACGATCGTGGCGCTCTTCGCCTTGACGGTGACGGTGCGCTCCTCGGCCGGCTGGGTCTCGTCCTCGGGCTTGACGAGGAGGTAGGTGCTTCCGTCGTCCCTGGTCTGGAGTGCGGCGATGGGAACCGTGAGCACGCCGGGCAGGGTCTGGGTCGTGATCTTGGCGGTGGCCGTCATCCCGGGCTTGAGACGGGGGTCCGGCTGGGGGATGAGCACCTCCACGGCATAGGTGACCACGCCGGAGCCGCCTGTGCCGGAGGCGCCGGCGGTCGCGCTCGCCGAAGCCGAGCTCGTGGATGCGATGTTGGTCACGGTGCCGTCGAGCGTGAGCCCGTCGACGGCTGAGAAGGAGACCTTCGCGGCCTGTCCGACCGTCACCTTGGGGATGTCGACCTCGTTCACCTGGACGGTCACCTTCATCTGCGAGAGGTCCGCGATCTGGACGAGAGGCGCGGAGCTCGTGGCGGCCGTCGACGAGCCCGATCCCAGGGCCGCCCCGGAGACCGCGTTCATCGCGATGACGCTTCCGGAGGCCGGTGCGTACACGGTGCGCTTGTCAGCCGCCTCCACGGCCTGGTCATAGGCCTGCTGCGCGGTCTCAAGCGTGATCTTGGCCCCGTCGAGGGAGGCTTCGGCCGAATCGGTCGAGGTCGCGGAGCCGCCCGTCTCGCCGGTCGTCTCGCCTGACGCCGCCGCGGCCTGGGCGGCCTGCTTGGCGGACTGTGCGGCGCTCTTGGCGTCGTCGAGTGCCGCCTGGGCCTGACGGACGCCGTTCTTGGCCGTCTTGACCTGCTGCTCTGCGGTGCTCACGGCCGCATCCAGGGAGTCGTTCTTGATCGTGAACAGCACATCGCCCTTGTTCACGGTGTCTCCCTGGGCCACGTTCACGGAGTCGATGGTGCCGTCGGTCTGAGGTGCCACGACGACGGACGAGACGGGCTCGAGCGTCCCTGATGACGAGACGGCGTCGACGAAGTCGGTCATGGTGACCTGCGCCGTGGCGACGTCGGTCTGCGAGTCGCCCGCGGCCTGTGCCCCGAGCATGCCCTGGACGACCACGGCGATGACCACGAGGCCGATGACGGAGGCCACGATTATGCGACGACGCAGCTTCTTTCGCCTCGTGGCCCGGCGATGGTCCTCGAGCGCGCGGAAGACGTCGTCCGTCCCGTCGTCAGCACTCTCACCTTGGGTGGGGCGTACGGGCGTGATCAGCGTCGTGGGTCCTTCGGGGGCCTCGCCTTCCGCGGGTTCGATGACGGGGATGTCGTTGAGCCTGTCGGCACGCCCCGTTCCCTCGTTGTCGTCGAATGCCATCGTCGTTCTTTCCTCCTTCGTCCGGTCAGCTGTCGTTGCCGGCCGTGGTGCCTGTCCGTCCATGCGATCGAATCCTCTCGGACTATACGGAGACGAGTGCGAGCTAGGGTGACGCGTCGCTTACCTGTCCCTTACATTTTCGTAAGTAAGCGAGCTCGCCCGAGATATTGCGACTCTGATGACGACAATGGATGCGGGATGGGCTCATACTGAACCCATTCATGTCCATGAAAGGAAGTAATAAATGAGAGAGCACTCGAAGCTCGTCGCTCCATCCCTCGCATCGCACCACTCGTCACCCCTGGCGGCGGCCCTGCTCGTCGTCGCACTCGCCGGGGTGCTCGCGATCGGCTCGTCCCCCGTCTCCGCATCTGCCGCCGAGATGTCATCCGTGGGTGCCGGCAACGTGTTCTCGACCGAGGGCGCACCCGCCCTCGCCTCGGGCGTCGACCATGACCTCTACTGGACCGGCAGCGAGCTCTCCCTCGAGGGCGCCAAGGTCGGCCAGGACGTGATCGCGGCGGGACAGGACCTCAGCCTGAGCGGCTGCAGCATCGGCTCCAGCCTGCGCAGCGCCTCCCGCTCCCTCACGGTGAGCGGATGCGTCATCAACGGCAACGTCACCTCGGCGGGAGAGGACGTCACGTTCGGCGAGGGCTCCCAGGCGAGCGGCGTCTATCTCGCCGGCCGCGACGTCACCTTCTCCGGCACGTGCTCCGACCTCGCCGCAGCCGGAGAGACGGTCACCATAGCCGGCACCGTGGACGGGGACGCTCATGTGAGCGCGAAGCATGTCGTGGTCAAGGACGGGGCCACCATCACGGGCACGCTCGACATCCAGTCCTCCGACCAGCCGGAGGTGTCGTCCGCGGCGAAGGTCGGGCACCTTAGCGTCTCGATCGAGTCCGACTCGTCCGACGACACGGCCGTCTCGGGTACCATCGACCTCCTCGGCTACCTCTACTTCGCGGCAGCCTTCTGCGTCATAGCGCTCCTCCTCACGCTGGTCCTGCCGGTCGCGGTGGATGGTTCGGCGGCCATGGCCCGCAAGAGGACCGCCCCTCTCGTCGTGTCCGGCGTCGTCGGCCTCGTGGCGATGATTCCCGCGGTCATCATCCTCTGCGTGCTCTTCCTCACGCTTCCTCTCGCCGGCGGCCTTCTGGCCTTCCTTCTGACCCTCTTCATGGTCGCCGTACCCTTCGCCGCCGCGTCCGTCACCCGTCTCGTGTTCCCTGGCTGGAACCGCTTCGGCGCGGCCGCGCTCGGCGGCGCCGTCCTGGGTGTCGCCACGAAGGTCCCGTTCCTGGGCGTGGTCGTCGTCCTCGCCTCGTTCGTCTACCTGCTCGGCTATGTGATCCAGTGCGCCTGGCTCGGGATGCATGCCCCCTCTGCCCATGATTCCGAGGGGCATGGTCATGATTGCTGCGACCACGAGCGTGGTGACGACGACTCCCAGGGTCTTCCGCCCGCGCCGCAGGCATCGGTCGAGTAGCGCTCCCATAGGCAATCGTCCTGCTCTCGCACCGGCGTCCCGACGACGAGTCGGGGCGCCGGTGCGTCTCTCTCCTGCGCGTCCCTGCCCTTCTTCTAGCGCCGAGTGCTAACCTGTTGGCCCAGGAGCCGCCCTCCGGGCGGCATGGCTTACGCATCAAGGAGGAGACCGAATGTCCCTCACCGATAGGACCAAGCCTACGGACGTGGCCTTGAACACCGACCTCTACGAGCTCACCATGGCGCAGGGGTTCTGGGAGTCGGGTCTCGTCGACACCCAAGCCTGCTTCAACGTGTTCTTCCGCGAGAATCCCTTCGGCGGTGGCTATGCGGTCGCGTGCGGGACCGGCCAGATCGCCGACCTGGTCGAGAACTTCACCTTCGATGACGAGGCCATCACCTACCTGGCATCGCTCCAGGCGCCCGGTGGCGGGGACATGTTCAAGCAGGGCTTCCTCGACTACCTCTCCGACTTCCGCATGGACGTCGACATCTGGGCCGTCCCGGAGGGCGACGTGGTGTTCCCCCGCGAGCCCCTCGTGCGCGTCGAGGGATCGGCGATCGCCTGCCAGCTTCTGGAGACGGCCCTTCTCAACCTCGTGAACTTCCAGACCCTCGTGGCCACCAAGACCGCGCGCGTGGTGCAGGCGGCCGAGGGTCACATGGTCTCCGACTTCGGCCTGCGTCGTGCCCAGGGTCCTGACGGTGGCCTTGCGGTGGCGCGCGCGTCCTACGTGGGAGGCGCGGCGTCGACCTCGAACTGCCTCGCCGGCCGCATCTACGGCATCCCCGTCTTCGGCACGCATGCCCACTCCTGGGTCATGGCGTTCCCCTCCGAGATCGAGGCGTTCCGTGCCTTCGCGAAGTCGAGCCCCAAGAACTGCGTCCTCCTCGTGGACACCTATGACGTGAGACGTGGTCTGGCCAACGCCATCAAGGTCGCCAAGGAGATGGAGGCCGCGGGGGAGAGGCTCGCCGCCGTCCGCATCGACTCCGGTGACCTCGCCAAGCTCTCCAAGCTCGCCCGCGGGATGTTCGACGATGCGGGACTTCCCTATGTCAAGATCTCCGTCTCGAACGACCTCGACGAGTACACCATCCAGTCCCTGTTCGCCCAGGGAGCCCCCATCGACTCGTTCGGCGTCGGGACCAAGCTCGCGACCTGCGACCCCCAGCCGTCGCTCGGTGGCGTCTACAAGCTGTCGGCCACGCGTGCGGCGGGTGCCGTCGAGTGGAGCCCCGTAATCAAGCTCTCCGAGATGGCCTACAAGCGCACCATCCCCGGCGTCCAGCACGTCCTCCGCTTCCGCGACGAGGCGGGCTGTCCTGCGGGCGACATGATCGTCGATGACTCAGTCGCCGTCGGAGGCACGACCACGATCGTGGACGTGCTCGATCCCGAGACGACCTATGACGTGTCCGGCCATGATTCCTCCGAGCTGCTCCGGCAGATGGTCGAGGGAGGGAGGGGCACCGAGGCAGGTCGACCCTCGCTCGAGGCGTCGAAGCAGCGTTGCCGCGATGCCCTCATGCACCTCGATCCCGCCGTCCGCCGCTTCCTCAACCCGCAGATCTATCCGGTGGGTATGGAGGAGGGCCTCGCCAAGCTCCGTGTCGACCTCGCCCGCGAGGAGCGCCTGCATTCGGGCCGACGCCAGGAGGCCTGATGTCAGGTCCGGGACGCGGCTCTCACGTGTCGTGGCTCACGTCCCTCTGATACACTTGTTTGAACTTTGCAGACGGGCCGCGAGGCCACGATGTCGTCGGTGACGACGAAAGGGGAGCAACTCATGCCCGAGACAATCGAGGAGCTGGTAAGGGCCGCCATCGCTGCCGCACAGGCCGCGGGTGACCTCCCGGAGTTCGAGGTCGAGGATTGCGGCGTCGAGCGACCGGCCGACACCTCTCATGGCGAGTGGACCTCCACGGTGGCCCTTCGCTCCGCACGTCTCGCCCACATGGCGCCCGCCAAGATCGCCGCCGAGATCGCCGCGCACATGCCTTCCGACCCCGCCATCGAGAAGATCGAGGTGGCCGGTCCCGGCTTCGTGAACTTCTACCTCTCGCATGCCGCCAGCAACGAGATCTTCGCCACCGTGCGCGAGCAGGGCTCCGACTTCGGTCGCTCCGACGTGGGCCATGGCCAGAAGATCCAGGTCGAGTTCGTCTCCGCCAACCCCGTGGGGCCCATGCATGTGGGTCACGGCCGCTGGGCCGCGCTGGGCGATTCCATCTGCCGCGTCTTCGCGCATACGAACTTCGATGTCGAGCCCGAGTTCTACATCAATGACCACGGTAGCCAGATGGACGTCTTCGGTGGCTCCGTGTCCAAGCGCTATATGCAGCTCGTCGACATCATGGGCAAGGAGGGCGTGGGCCTGGACGCCGCCCGCGACATCCTCGCGACCGACCGCAACAACTACGTCGAGGACGAGGATGACGAGCGTCCCGACAGCCACCCCTACATGGACGCCTTCACCGAGGAGCTCGGTGGCAACTCGTATGGTGGCACCTACATCATCGACCTCGCCGCGGACTTCTACCGCACCGACGGCGACAAGTGGGCGAGCGCGCCGGACGAGGATCGCATGGTCGAGTTCCGCGAGCGCGCCTACCAGCAGATGGTCGAGGACATGCGCCAGACCTGCCATGACGTCCGCTGCGACTTCGACGTGTGGTTCTCCGAGCGTTCCCTCTACGTGAAGGACGAGACGGGCACCTCCCAGATCGACCGCGCCTTCAAGAAGCTCGACGACGACGGCTACCTTTACAAGAAGGACGGCGCCCTCTGGTTCAAGTCGACCGAGTTCGGTGATGACAAGGACCGCGTCCTCATCAAGGAGAACGGCGAGTACACCTACTTCTCGAGCGACGTCGCCTACCACTGGAACAAGTTCCAGCGTGTCGACCACGTGATCGACATCTGGGGCTGCGACCACCACGGCTACATCCAGCGTGTCGCATCCGTGTGCGACGCCTTGGGCTGCAACGGCGAGTTCGAGGTCCTCCTCGGCCAGTTCGTGAACCTGCTGAGGAACGGTGAGCCCGTCCGCATGTCCAAGCGCAAGGGCATCATGGTCACGTTCCGCGAGCTTATCGACGAGGTGGGTCCGGACGCCGTCCGCTATACCCTCATCAGCCGCTCCTCCAACCAGACCATCGACTTCGACATCGAGGCCGTGAAGGAGAAGGCCCAGTCCAACCCCGTCTATTACGTCCAGTACGCACATGCCCGCATCTGCTCCATCCTCCGTCGCGCCGCCGGCGTCACCGAGGAGGAGGCCGATGAGCTCGGCATGGAGGAGGTCGCACGTCGCGCCATCGGTGGCGAGGCCGACCTGTCCCTGCTCACCGACGAGACCGAGGCGAACATGGCTCGCAAGCTCTCCGAGTTCACCGAGCTCGTCGCCAGCTGCGCCCGCGACCGTGCCCCGTTCAGGATCACCCACTACGTGGAGGAGCTCGCGGGCGACTTCCACGGCTTCTACGCCAACTGCCAGGTGCTCCCCAGCGAGGGACACCCGGTCGATCCCGAGCTGTCCAAGGCCCGCCTCGCGGCCTGCGACGCCGTGAGGATCACCCTCGCGCTGGCCCTCTCGCTCATCGGCGTCTCGGCTCCCGAGAAGATGTAAGGCACACGACCGCCGACGTCCGAGAGGAGGTCGGCGGTCGTGTTATGACGGTCGGCGGCGTCCGTCCCGCGCATAGTTCGAGATTGCATGAAGATTAATGGTCTTATATCGAATTTGCTCTTGTATTCAGTGCACGTTTTCACTATCGTCCCTTTGTGCGCTGCATCCATTTGATGCCTGCGTTCGTGGTACGTAGGTCGCCTCCCGGGGGGAGGGGCGCGACTCCCACCAAAGCCGCTCGTCTCTTTCGCTTTGGTGCGCATGTGTTCGTTCTTATGTCGCGCAGTGGAGGATGTCGTTATGGAGATTCGCGAGTACCTGTCCGTCCGCAAGGCCTACAACCTGGTCCGACAGTCCTTGCCTTCGGAGGAACGCCTCACGTTCGAGGAGTTCTCCATGCTCTGCCACCTCAGCGAGGAGGATCGTCCCCTCAACACGTCGGCCATCGCCGACTACCAGGGCGTGCTGAGGCCCACCATGACCCATCGCTCCAACCACCTCGCCGGTCTGGGCCTCATCGATCGCGCGGAGGGTCTCGCCGATCGCCGCAACGTCTGCGTCTCCATCTCCGACGCCGGCATGAGCAAGATGAACGAGCTCTCGGACGAGGTCTCGAAGTGCATCCCGCAGACGGCGCCGCTGGGGCGCGCCCCCGGCAGCCGCATCATCAAGTACGCCGATGCCATGGGCTCCGTCTTCTGCATGGCGGGCGACCTCATCCTCCTCGCCCTCGACACCGAGCTTGGTGGCTCCTCCTCGGTGACCGGCCTCGTCGACTGTCTCGGGTTCCTGCAGCCCACCATCTCGATGTCCGTCTCCACGCTCACCGGCGAGGGACTCGTCGAGAGGAACCGCACGCCACGCGAGACCTCCCGCACGGTCTGCGTCGCGATCACCCACAAGGGCAGCGAGGCGATCTACCCCGTGGAGTGCCAGATATGCGATGCCATCGTCAGGCGCTCGGGCAAGAGGCGCTCCGACAAGGAAGGGACCGCCGAGTAGGGCTTGCGGCCCTCGAGCCATCCCATCACGTCCGCGACGGGCGACGCCGCTATGGTGCGTCGCCCGTCCGCTTTTCTGGGTCCTCGCACGCACATGGGCACGAATACGTGCTATATTCATGCCAATGTCCGGCGCACGGAGGTGCGCGGATCACCTTTTGCAATCACACCCTTCGCACGAGCATAACCCTGCATGCCAGGACCCATGGTCATGTGGTCATGTGCGAGCCCCGATTCGGGACAGGTGGGACGCCGCGACGGCGTCATGCACGTGCGTGTTGGACTCGCTTACCGCGAATCACGTCACAAGGAAGGCTCATGGAAGACAACGCTGCTGAGACCCCCAAGAGGACCAGGCGTACGGCCGTGAAGGCCGATGCCGCCGAGAAGACCGCCGCACCTACCACGCGTGCGCGCAGGGTCAAGACCGCCGCCAGCGAGGCAGGTGACAAGCCGGCCACCAAGACGGCGGCCAAGCCGGCCACCAAGCCGGCCACCAAGTCGGCCACGAGGTCGAGGGCGAAGACCGCCGAGAAGGCCGAGGGGACCGAGGGGCCCGCCAAGTCCACCACGAGGAAGCCGGCTGCCAAGAAGGCCGCGGCCAAGTCCACGGGTTCCGAGGCCGAGGCGCCGAAGCGTCGCCCTGGCCGTCCTCGCAAGAATCCCGTCGATCCGATGACGAAGGCCACCCAAGAGGCGACACATGGCACGGCGGAGGTGCTTCCCGCGCCGGCCGCGACCCTTCGCGAGGCAGACGAGGCCTCCGATTCCCGTGCGGGGAAGGGCTCGACCCGCCGTCCAGGTGACCGTGGCGGTAGGTCCGGCAGCGGCCAGCACCCCGTCGACGAGGACTCCTCGCAGCGTGCCAATTCGGATGCCGCCGCTCACGACCACGGCAACTCCGGGAACGGCTCGAACAACGGCTCGAACAACGGCTCGAACAACAACTCGGGTAACGGCGGACGTCGTCATCACGTTCAGAGGAACGAGCGTTTCTCGAACGGCAACGGTGGCAATGGCAACAACGGCGGAAACAACAATGGCAACGGTGGCAACAGCGGCAACAACAACGGTCGCTACCAGAACAACGGTGGTCAGCAGAACGGTCAGGGCCAGGGTCGCAGGAACCGCAGGAATCGCCATGGCAACCAGAGCAACCAGGTCCCTGCCACGCCGAAGCTGACCCGCGAGGAGCTCGCCGAGTACAAGGTGGCTGACCTTCGGGAGAAGGCCGACGAGCTTGGCATCCCCTTCGCCGGCATCAAGAAGGCGGAGCTCGCCGAGGCCGTCTATCTCGCGGCAGCCAAGGCCGAGGGATTCCGCACCGTCACCGGCATCCTCGACATCGTGGGGGAGGGCTTCGGCTTCGTCCGCACCGGCAACTACATGGCCGGTGACGATGATGCCTTCGTCCCCCAGCAGATGATCAAGCAGCTCGGGCTGCGTCGTGGCGACCAGGTCGCCGGCACGGTCCGCCCGTCTCGCCCCAATGACAAGTATCCCGCGGTCTCGAAGGTGACCGAGGTCAACGGCGTCGATCCCGAGCAGATGCGCAATCGTCCCCGCTTCCGTGACCTCACGCCCATCTACCCGAACCTGCGCCTCGTCATGGAGCACGGCAAGGAATCCATCACGGGTCGCGCCATCGACCTCGTGGCACCCATCGGCAAGGGGCAGCGTGGCCTCATCGTGAGCCCGCCCAAGGCCGGCAAGACCACCGTGCTCAAGAAGATCTGCGAGTCCATCGCGGCCAACAACCCCGAGGTCTATCTCATCTGCCTGCTGGTGGACGAGCGCCCCGAGGAGGTCACCGACATGGAGCGCTCGATCCATGGCGACGTCGTCGCGTCGACCTTCGACATGCCTGCCGAGAACCACACCGCCGTCTCCGAGCTCGTCATCGAGCGTGCGAAGCGTCTGGTCGAGATGGGCCGCGACGTGGTGGTCGTGCTCGACTCCATCACGCGCCTCGCACGTGCGTACAACCTCGCCCAGCCCGCGAGCGGCCGCATCCTCTCCGGTGGCGTCGACTCCGCGGCGCTCTATCCGCCCAAGCGCTTCCTCGGTGCCGCGCGCAACATCGAGAACGGCGGTTCCCTCACCATCCTCGCGAGCGCGCTGGTGGATACCGGCTCCAAGATGGACGAGGTTATCTTCGAGGAGTTCAAGGGCACCGGCAACATGGAGCTCAAGCTCGATCGCGAGCTCGCTGACAAGCGCATCTTCCCGGCCATCGACCCCATCGCATCCGGCACGAGGAACGAGGAGCTTCTCATGGACGCGGAGCTGGCGCCCTTCGTCTGGGGCATCCGTCGCATCCTCGCCAACATGAACAACACCGAGCGTGCCGAGACGGCCCTCATCAAGGGCCTCAGGCAGACCAACTCCAACGAGGAGTTCCTCATTCGCTCGGCCAAGAAGGCCCAGGCAAGCGACTACGTCGACAGCCTCTAGGGAACGGAGGGGCCTCGCCTTACGTGAGGTCCCTCGACGCCCAGTCGCCCAAGACGCGCTCGGCCGCCATGACGAACCTCGTGGGAAGGACCTTCGAGGCCACGTGGACGACCTTCATGTCGGGTGAGGGGACGCACATCGACCTGCCCCGTATGGCGGAGCGGATGGCGGTCCCCACGACGTTGGCGGGCTTCTCGAACCCGATGAAGGTCATGTGCTTCACGGCTTCGGGGTCGCCCGGCTTGGAGAGGAACTCGGTGTCCATGAACTTGGGGCACACCGCGGTCACGTGGATGCCGACGCCGCCCATCTCCGCGTCGAGGGCCCTGGAGAAGTCCAGGACGAAGCGCTTCGAGGCCGAGTAGACCGTGAGTTCGGGCTGAGGCACGAGTGCGGCGACCGACGCCATGTTGATGATGCGCGAACCGGCATGCATGTAGAGGATGCAGCGATAGCACATCTCGACCACGGCGAGGCAGTTGAGCCGTACCATGCCGGCATTGCCGCGCTCGCCGATGGTGCCGAACTCCCCGAACTTCCCGAAGCCGGCGCTGTTCACGAGCCACTGCACGTTCGCCGACGGCTCGGCCTCGAGTGCCTCGGACACGACGTCGAAGGAGGCGGGGTCCGTGAGGTCGAGCGCGAACGTGCGGACCGGCGTCGTGCACGATGCGGCCACCTCGTCCAGACGGTCCTGCCTGCGTGCGATGACCCAGATCTCGCTTATGGGACCACCGATCCCGGCATCGAGCTGACGCACGAACTCCCTGCCCGCGCCCGACGAGGCCCCGGTCACTATGGCGATGCTCTTCATCGTTCCCCCTTCTGGACGCGGTGGGCTCGCATGGATCGCGCCCCCGGCGTCACGCGAACGCAGTCATTCCTCCTTGTTCCCGAATACGCGCGTTGCCGACAGCACGTCCGACGGTCCCGCGCGCGCCTGCCAACATGCCTCTCGCACCCTCACAAGTTGCGTTTTGCGTGAACAGGGGTATAGTGCACTCAGACCATGAGTCAGTGGTCAGGCAAGGGATCGCGTTCGCGACGGTACACGCAGATGAAACGAAACCAACCGTTGACGAGCTAGTCCTCAAGGCATGGGCCGGTCATGGCCGTGCGGCATATGGGCTCGTTCGAGACAACACAGGTGGCCTCATCTCCCGTTCGCGGACATCCGCATGCATCCGCATGCGCATAGGGAGGTGCGTGGGCAATGAGCAAGCGACATCGCAACCCGGCCGTCTTCGCCGGCCTCATCGGTGGCGCGGCATGGGCATGGCCTCGGTCCGCTTGGGCCCTCACCCTGTTCGGTGAGGATTCCTCACAGCTCCTGAGCCCCGAGTCCATGGTGCCGTTCCTCACCGGTGCCGCGGTCGGTGCCGTCGCCACCGGCGTGGCGACCGTCGTCATCGGACACATCACCTCCGAAGAGCGCCATCAGGCCTCGCCGGTCGTGGAGCCCCCTGCCAAGGCGGAGGCAGATGCCACCACGGTGAACGAGGGCCCCCGTCACACGTATGTCGCACGTCACGCTGCGGGTGCTCCCCATCATGCCAACGCGCGCACGTGGGAGGAGACCGGCAACATCCGCGTGCAGGCCGTCTCGTCCGAGAAGGTGGCTCCCGAGGTCGAGGAGACCCCGTCGTTCACTGACATGAGCGATTACGGCGAGGTCGCCGAGAGGTACGTCAGCCACGCCACGCTCGTCGAGCGCATGGGCGCCCGTGCGCGCGGTGTCGCCCAGGTGCTCTCCGACCGCCTCGAGGGCGACATGATGGACGGTCTGCCCGTGATCGAGCGGGCCGACGGCTCCGTGGGCGACGTCGGCACCTCCTGGTGGGACGAGTCCCTCGACCATGATTCGAACGCGAGCACCGGCTCCGTGATCGGTGACGACCTCCCCGAGGTGGTCTTCGAGCACGCCGACGTCATCAATCCCGACCTCGCGAACGCCGAGCGTCAGCCTGTTTCCGCCGCCTCGCGTCCCGTCGCGCAGACGCCTCGGACCACACCCCGTGCCTCCTCCGCGCCCGCATCCGCGTCCGCTGCCTCACCCGTGACCCAGACCACCTCGAGCCCCTCCGCTCAGGCCCCGAAGGCCGCCGAAGGGGGAAGGGCCGCTCGCATAGCGTCCCGTCTCTCGGGGATAGACGACGGCCTGTTCCCGGAGAGCCGCCAGTGGTCGGAGGAGCGCCAGGACATGTGGGCCTCGGCCCTCGAGGCCCTCGACGAGCAGGTGAGCGAGAGCGTGGGGCCGATCGGACCCTTCAACGACGTCGTGGGCGGCGCCGATTCCCTCGACGAGCCCGATGGCCTCGAGTCCGACACCATGTTCATCCCGTTCCGCATGCCTGCCGGGCACCCCGAGGTCGTCGACACGGACTCGTACGTCGACTACCTCATCGACCAGGAGTTCTCGCGCAACTCCTCGCATGCCGCGAGGAAGAGCTCGCGTGACTTCCTCCAGGTCATCGAGGGTGGCAGCCAGGAGTACCCGCGTACTCCCGATGGCGTCGCGCAGCAGGCATGAGCGAGGGCGAACGGACGACATCGGACCTCCTCTCCTCGGAGGAGCCCCCTCGCTTCGAGAGCATTCCCACGCATAGGGTCTCGCCTGTGCGCGCGATCGCGTTCGTCGCCCTTCTCGCCTGGGTCGCCTTCATCTGGGGGCATTCCCTCGTGCCTGGCGAGGCCTCGAACACGGAGAGCTATGGCTGGGTGGCGATGCTGTCGTCGACCTTCACGTCATGGGGCGTAGGCGACGCCCGGACGATGAACCTCATCGTCCGCAAGACGGCGCACTTCCTCGAGTACGCCGCCCTGGGAATCCTCCTCGTGATGGCATGGAGACCCCGTTGGCGCCACCCGTCGGCCACGGCCGTGGCCGCGGTCCTCATGGGGGTCGCGGTCCCGTGTGTGGACGAGACGATCCAGCGATTCGTGCCGAACAGGTCCGGCCAGCTCACGGACGTCCTGCTGGATGTCTGCGGCATGGTCTTCGGTCTGCTGGTGGCGACGGGCGTCCGTGCCCTCGTGAGAAGGGTCCGCTCGAGCTAGAGGCTCTCCACGACGGCACCCGAGCCGCTCGCGGAGAGGTCTCGGCACCAGATGCCATCGACCGAGACCGTCGCCGCCCGTGCCACGGCATCCGCGCAGGGGGCGCCATCGCATACCGCGATCATGGTCGATCCTGATCCCGATATGAGGAACGCGCTCGCGCCTGCGTCGAGGCTGGCCGTGCGCAGGCCCTCGTAGTCGGCGATGAGAGGGCGACGGTAGGGCTCGTGGAGACGGTCGTCCTCGGCCTTCGCCAGGAGGTCGGCGTCCCCGCGCACGAGCGCGGTCACGCATGCCACGATCCGGCCCATCTGCCATATCGCGGTGGTCGTCGGCACCTCGGTGGGAACGGCCTTTCGTGCCTCGTCCGTGCGCACCTCATAGGAGGGAGCCATCGCCACGAAGCGGAGGCGGTCGCTCACGTCGTACCTCGTGGAGACGGTCTCGCCCGTGGCTGTGACGAACGAGCTCACCAGGCCTCCCAGCAGGGCCGGCGCGACGTTGTCGGGATGTCCCTCGACCGCGGTCGCGATGTCGAGGGCCTCCTCGCGGTCCACGCCCGCCATGTTCGTGGCGGCGAGGACCCCGGCCACGACGCATGCCGCGCTGGAGCCGAGTCCCCCCGACAGCGGGATGGGCGAGTCGATGTCGATGCGCAGGGGGCTCGCTTCTCGGCCGAGCTCGCGCATGGTCCTCTCGTACGTGGTCCATACCAGGTTGTCCGGTCCGCGGAACCGCTCCTCGCATCCGACCACCTCGAGCGTGTCCGAGGGCTCGAAGGTGAAGTCGGCGCTGAGGTCCAGGGCGAGGCCCAAGCAGTCGTAGCCGACGCCGAGGTTCGCCGTGGTGGCCGGGACGCTCACGCGGATGGCGTCGCTCATGCGAAGGTCCTCGCGCAGGCGGACTCCACATAGGCCTCGAGGCCGTCCGTGGCCACGACGTCGGAGAAGCGCACCTCCGCGTCGCGAAGCGAGGAGAGGCCGGACGGCGGGGTGAGTCCGGAGAGGCCCGCGAGGGCGTCCATGCACGCGAAGCCGTCGGCGGGCGCGTCCTCGCCCAGGGCGCGCAGCACGTCCGCGGAGAACTTGAAGGGGCTCGCGGTGGAGAGGCAGACGCGCGGCGCCTCACCGTCGTCGCCGTCGAGCACGTGCTTTGCCACGGCCGTGTGCGGGTCGAGCAGGACGTGGTCGCCCTCCCATGTGGAGCGGATCGCCTCGGCGGTCTGCTCGTCCGTGGCGCGGCCTGCCGAGAAGGTCTCGTGAAGGCGCTCGAGGATCGAGGGAGGCACTGTGTAGGAGCCCTTCTCGTCCAGGTCGGACATGAGGGAGGCCACGAGCTCGCAGTCACCGTCCGACAGGTAGAACAGGAGGCGTTCGAGGTTGGACGAGACGAGGATGTCCATGCTCGGGGAGATGGTCTTGACGAAGGGCCGGCGACGGTCATAGGTGCCGGTGGAGATGAAGTCATACAGCACGTCGTTGGAGTTCGAGGCCACGACGAGACGTCCCACGGGCAGTCCCATGCGCTTGGCGTAGTAGCCGGCCAGGACGTCGCCGAAGTTGCCGGTGGGGACGAAGAAGTCGACGGGGTCCCCGAGGGTGACGGTGCCGCGGCGCGAGAGCTGGGCATACGCGTCCAGGTAGTAGGTCACCTGCGGGACGAGGCGGCCCACGTTGATGGAGTTCGCGGACGAGAGGACGACGCCGTCCTTGGCGAGGCGCATCGCCAGGGCCGTGTCCGCGAAGGTGCGCTTGACCGCGGTCTGGCAGTCGTCGAAGGTGCCCTCGACGGCGCAGACGTTCACGTTCGCGCCGGGCTGGGTGACCATCTGGAGCCGCTGGATGTCGGAGACCTTCCCGGCCGGGTAGAACACGGTGACGCCGCAGCCGGCGACGTCGGCGAACCCGGCGAGCGCGGCCTTGCCCGTGTCGCCGCTGGTCGCGCAGACGATCATGACCCGCTCGTCCGTGCCCTCGCGTGCGACCCGCATGAGCTGGGGGAGCATCTGGAGCGCGATGTCCTTGAACGCGCTCGTGGGTCCGTGATGGAGCTCGAGGAGCCAGTCCGCGCCCATGGGCGTGACGGGGGTGACGGCGGGCGTGTCGAAGTTGTCCGCATAGGCCGCCTCGACGCAGCCGGATATCTCGTCAGGCGTGATGTCGTCGAGGAGGCTCCCGAGCACGAGACGTGCGTTGGCATGGTATCCCTGGCCCATCGCGGCCTCGAGCGAGGGGGCGATGGAGGGAAGGGAGTCCATCACGAACAGACCCCCGTCGTCGGCGAGACCCTCGAGTATTGCTTTCCTGCTTGTTACGGATTCGTTCCGAGACCGTGTGCTGTGGTAGAAAGTACTCACCTATATCGCTCCTCGCATAGGGGATCGGTCGGGTTTCGACGTCTGGGCACATGATACCGTCATATGGCCCTCCGGCGGACGGATGGTCACAAAGCGGAAAAGGTTGGAGCGAAGATGAACGTAGCGATCCTGGGACTGGGTACCGTGGGCACGGGAGTGCGTACGATCATCGAGGAGCGTGTCCCCGGCATCACGGTGAGCCGCATACTGCGCCTTCCCGCCGACGTCTGTGAGCCCTGCATGACGTCGAACTACGATGACATCCTGGGCGACCCCTCGATCGATGCCGTGGTCGAGGTCATGGGTGGTCTCGAACCCGCCCGCACCTTCATCCTCCAGGCCCTCGCGGCGGGCAAGCATGTCGTCACCGCCAACAAGGCCGTCGTGGCGGCCAACCTGGGCGAGATGTGCCGCGTCGCCGCCGAGAACGGCGTCGGCCTGTTCGTCGAGGCCACGAGCGGCGGTGGCATCCCCTGGATCGCGAGCATCGCCAAGGTGCGCCGCATCGACGAGATCGGCTCCTTCTCGGGCATCCTCAACGGCACCTCGAACTACCTCATCGATCGGATGAGGAAGGACGGCTCCACGTTCGACGCGGCGCTCGCGCGTGCCCAGGAGCTGGGATATGCCGAGCATGACCCCTCCGCCGACATCGACGGGATCGACGTGGCCAACAAGACGATCATCTCCGCCGCGGCCGCGTTCGGCTGCGACTGCACGCACGACCTGCCCGTCTCGGGCATCCGCAACCTCACGAAGGATGACATGGACGCCTTCGCGGCCGAGGGCCTCATCGTGAAGCTCATCGGCAGGGGGGTGTGCGAGGGCGCCCGTTACGCGGTGGCCGTCGAGCCCCAGCTCCTTCCCGCGGACTCCGTCGAGGCCTGCGTGCCCGACAACTTCAACATCGCCACGCTCGTCGGCACGACGGTGGGTCCCCTCAAGTTCTACGGCCAGGGTGCGGGGAGCCTGCCCACGGGCAATGCCATCGTGCAGGACCTCATCGACTGCGAGCAGGGCGTGCGTCCCTCCTTCGACCTCGACTCCTCCATCACCTACGACCCGAGCCTGCTCGTGGGCGACTACGTGATGCGCGCCGATGCCGCGGCCATGCCCGCGGGTGGCAGCGCCCGTCCGGATGGGACGAGCCTGTTCACCGGTCTCACCGCACTCGCCGCGCGCGAGATGCTGCGAACTACCATCGAGGCCGATCCGGCCGCATTCATGGCCCGTATGCCCGACCCGCAATAGGGTCCTTCCCTCGAGGAGTGCACGTATGATCAAGATCACCAAGTTCGGTGGCTCGTCCGTCGCGAGCGCCGCTCAGTTCCGCAAGGTCAAGTCGATAATCGAGGCCGACCCGTCACGAAGGTTCGTGGTCGTCTCCGCCGTGGGCAAGCGTGACAAGTCGGACAACAAGATCACCGACCTGCTCTACCTCGTGAACGCACACCGCACGTACCACGTGAGCTGCGTGCCCCTCCTGGCCGACATCGAGCAACGCTTCGTCGACATCGCCGACGAGCTTGACCTCGACTATCCCATGGCCGAGAGGTTCGAGGAGTTCTCCAGCCACATCGCCGACTACAGTCCTGAGTACGTGGTGAGCCGCGGCGAGTGGTTCACGGCCCAGCTCATGAGCGAGTACCTGGGACTTCCCTTCGTGGATGCCGCGGACGTCATCGTGTTCCACCACGACGGCACGCTCGATTTGGCCCGCACCAACGACCGCGTGCACGAGGCGGTCGTCCGCGTGGGACGCTTCGTCATGCCCGGCTTCTACGGCGCGACCGTCGATGGCGAGGTGCGCCTCCTCGACCGCGGGGGCGGCGACATCACCGGCTCCATCCTGGCCCGCGCCCTCGAGGCCGACCTCTACGAGAACTGGACCGACGTGTCCGGGTTCCTCTCGGCCGACCCCCGTATCGTGAGCCACCCGCGGGCCATCCGCCGCATCACGTTCGACGAGATGCGCGAGCTGTCCTACATGGGGGCGAACGTCCTGCACGAGGAGGCGATCTTCCCCGTCCGCGAGGCGAACATCCCCATCGCCATCCTCAACACCAACAGGCCCCAGGACGCGGGCACGATCATCCGCGAGACCGCCGAGGAGGGGGAGGACGAGCCGCTCATCACCGGCATCGCCGGCAAGCGCGACTTCCTCGCCGTGCACGTCTCCAAGACCCACATGTCCGACGCGGTGGGGGTCCTCCGCCGCACGCTCGCGATCTTCGAGCGCTACGGGGTCTCCATCGAGCACATCCCCACGGGCATCGACTCGTTCGGCGTCGTGGTGAACGGCTCGGACGTGAAGGACTCGATCTACTCCATCGTGGCCGACATCCAGAAGGAGATCGAGCCCGACGAGGTCAAGGTCATAGACGAGCTCGCGCTCATCTCCGTCGTGGGCCGCAACATGTCGAGTCGCCCCGGCACCTCGGGTCGCCTGTTCGGCACGCTGGGGGATGCCGGCATCAACGTCAGGATGATCACGCAGAGCTCCCAGGAGATCAACATCATCATGGGCGTCAACAACAAGGACTTCGAGAGGACCATCCGCGTCATCTACGACGCGTTCGTGTCCGAGGAAGGGTGTGCGCGATGAGCGGACTCAAGAACGTCGCGATCCTGGGGGCCACGGGCGCGGTCGGAAGCCAGATGCTCACCTGCCTGGAGGAGAGGGACTTCCCCGTGGGCCGTCTCGTCCCGCTCGCATCCAAGCGCTCCGCCGGTTCCACGGTGGACTTCCGTGGCAAGCCCGTCGAGGTGCGCGAGGCCTGCCCCGAGGCATTCGAGGGCATGGACCTTGTGCTCGGCGCCGCGTCGGACGCCGTCGCCAAGGAGCTGCTCCCGAAGGCCGTCGCCGCAGGCGCGGTCGTCGTCGACAACTCCCATGCCTTCCGCCTCGACGCGGACGTCCCCCTCGTCATCCCCGAGATCAACGGTGCCGATGCCCTCGAGAACCACGGCATCGTGGCCAATCCCAACTGTGCGACGATCATCGGGCTCATGTGCGCCTGGCCTCTGCACGTCAAGGCTGGCCTGAGGCGAATGATCGTCTCCACCTACCAGGCCGCGAGCGGTGCCGGCGCGCCTGGCATCGACGAGCTGGCCTCCCAGACGCGGAGCATCGCTGCGGGCGAGCAGATCGAGGAGCCTCGCGCGTTCTCGCATCAGCTCGCCATGAACCTCATCCCCCAGATCGGCGGCTTCGGCGAGAACGGCTACACGTCCGAGGAGATGAAGATGGGCAACGAGGGCCGGAAGATCATGCATCTCCCGGACCTCGCCGTGAACTGCACCTGCGTCCGCGTCCCCGTCATGCGCTCCCACTCCGAGAGCATTACCTGCGAGTTCGATCGTCCCATCACGCCGGACGAGGCCAGGGAGGTCTTGGCGGCCGCTCCTGGCGTCAGGGTGGTCGACGACCCCGAGGCGGGTCTGTATCCCATGCCGCTCGACACCTCCGACCAGGACCTCGTCTACGTCGGCAGGATCCGTGAGGACATCTCCGCCCCCTCGGGCACCAATGCCCTCACGTTCTGGTGCTGCGGGGACCAGATCCGCAAGGGTGCCGCCACGAACGCCGTCCAGATCGCCGAGCTCCTCATCAGGTAGGTCGTCTCCTCCCGCCGGCCACGATCCCCGCTCATGGTGATGTTCGGGAATCGGGGCCGGCCCGTCGTGGCTGACCGCTTCCTCCCCTAAAATGGGCGAGTCGCGCTGTATGCCGCTCGTGCGCGATGCATCTGTCCCCGAGCGAGGAGAAGCCTTGGTCGAGAAGTCAGGGTCAGCACGTCCCCTCGGAGTCATCGCAGTCGCTGTCGCAGCTGCGTTGCTCCTGGTCGCGGCACCCGCCGTGGCATGGGCCGACGAGAAGTCCGACCTCGCGGCGGAGCAATCCGACAACTCCGCCCAGATCGCCGCGGCCCAGGAGAAGGCCACCGATCTCGCGAATCAGCAGGATGACCTGCAGTCCCAGCTCGATACGGTGAGCGCTCAGCTCACGGACACGTCCTCGCGTCTCTCCGATGCCCAGGCGAACGTCGCCAGCATCGTCGACTACCAGTACCGCTCGGGCATGGAGAGCGGCTTCATCGACGTCGTGCTCTCGAGCACCAACTGGGACGACTTCGTCACCCGCGTGACCTATGGCAACAAGGTTTCCGACTCCCTCACGCAGGGCGTGGCCGACGTCCGCTCCGAGCAGGACAACCTCACCTCGCAGAAGTCCCAGCTGGAGGACCTCATCAAGCAGATGCAGCAGAACCAGCAGGACATATATGACACCGTCCAGCAGCTCCAGGCCTCGAATGCCCAGATAGACTCCCGTCTCCAGCAGATAGCCGACGACGAGAGGGCCCGCCAGCAGGCGGAGGAGGAGGCAGCAGCCAAGCAGCAGGCCTCGCTCGACTCCACGTCCACCACCACCGACGCGTCGTCCTCCTCGGCACCGAGCACGGCGAAGTCCTCCTCGGACCAGCCTGACGGCACGTGGGAGAGGGGACTGGCCAGCGCCTATGACGACGTGGGGCAGGCCACCGCCTGGGGGCCTCTCCTCGACTGGACGACGCCCACGGTGGCCGTTCCCATGGCATGGTCGAACTACCGCTCCTTCTTCGGCCGCTACGTCGAGATCAGCTACGGCGGGACCACCATCACGGCCCGTTGCACCGACTGTGGCTACATGAACAACGGTGAGCGCTCGCTCGACCTGTCGCCTGGCTGCTACAAGGCCCTTGGCTACTCCGAGGCCGAGGATTGGGGCGTCCGCACGGTCAGCTATCGCTGGCTGTAGGACCCACTCCCGCGCATGGCCTCTTGACTTCGACCAAGGTTCGGGTCCTATGCTCTCCTCGTCATCCATCGAAGGGAGCATCATGAACGTCGTCGTCATCACGTCGTCGCACCATAGGGCAGGCACCAGCGCCTTGCTCGCGGACAGGTTCTGCGCAGGCGCCGCCGAGGCCGGGCATTCCGTGCGTCGGTTCGACATGGCCTTCGAGAAGGTCGGCTTCTGTCTCGCGTGCGACGTGTGCGGATGCGGGGAGCGACCCTGCGTCCAGCACGATGCCATGGAGGCCCTCTATCCGGCGGTCGAGGCCGCCGACCTGATCGCGTTCGTCACACCCATCTACTACTACTCGTACAGCGGCCGGCTCAAGTGCGTCATCGACCGCTTCTATGCCATCGACTCGATCCTCGAGGGATCCGACAAGTCGGGCGTCCTCCTCGCGACTTGTGCCGACACCACGTCGGAGTCACTCGTGAACTGCTCGGCGAGCTACGAGTCCCTCCTTTCCTACATGGGTTGGAAGGATGCGGGACAGGTGCTGGCGAGCGGCTGTTCCAAGCGTTCGGATGCCGAGAACAGCGAGTATCCCCAGGCCGCATATGAGCTCGGAGCCTCGATCTAGGGCTCTTCCTCGGAGTTTCGCGGGGTGGGGGAGGGAGTTCCCAAATTGTTCGGATTGACCCCTTGCGCTCATGGCCCGTGTCGTGCAGAATAGACAGGCTGCTTCGCGAGGTGGCGAAATGGTGGGCGTAGCTCAGTTGGAAGAGCGACGGACCGTGGCTCCGTAGGTCGAGGGTTCGAGCCCCTTCACCCACCCCATTAACAGTTGCATATGGGTCGTTAGCTCAGCTGGTAGAGCAGGGGACTCTTAATCCCAAGGTCCAGGGTTCGAACCCCTGACGGCCCACCATATGTGAATTTGCAGGCCAATCGACGACATGTCGGTTGGCCTGCTTTCTTTTTCGACCCTTGGCATCGTGCGGTCACTACTTCGAGCTGATGCTCCTGAACTCATAGCTGTCAGGATGCTTGGACACCGAGTACTCGAACGGCGTCCCGTCGTCGAGGTAACCCACCTGCTCGATCTCGAGGAGCGGCTCGTCTTCCGTGATCGAGAGCCAGTCGCACTCCTCGGCCGTGGGCATGACGGCCCTCACGATCCTGTGCGCGGAGTCGATCTTGAGACCGAGGTCGCCCTCGATGTACTCGTAGATGGACGCGTAGAGGGTCTTCTTGCGGAGGTCGGGGATGACGTCGATGGGCATGTACGTGTACTCGATGGCAAGCGGCTTCCCGTCGGCGAGACGCACCCTGATGATGTGGTAGGCGAACTGGTCCTCGTCCATGCCGAGACACTCGGCGACGTCCGAGGGAGGGCAGATGACGGAGAAGTCGTGGACGACGCTCTCGACCTTCTCGCCCGTGTTCGAGTGCTCACCACAGAAGCCCATCATCTGGCTGGAGAGCTCGTAGTTGCTGAGCTTGTTCGACTGGGGGATGACCTTCTTGACGAAGGAGCCCGACCCGCGACGACGGGTGATGAGGCCGGCCTGCTCGAGCTCGTCCATGGCCTTCTTGATGGTGATCTTGCTCACGCCGTACATATCGCACAGCTCGCCCATCGAGGGCAGCTGCGAGTTCGCGGCATAGGTCCCACCGGAGATCTTCCCCTTGAGGTCGTTCGCGACCGTCTCGTACTTCATCATCGGCGGGCTCCTCGCTTCTCATGTCCTGCCACGTTCCTGGTCACCTATACCCAAGCGCTCGTTTCGCAGTGACCTTGTCCTTTCATTATGGCCTAGTCGGCCGCTCGCTCAACTATACCTACCGTTTGCGGGAACAGTATTTCCATTCCGAGTAGAACTTACTAACTTATAAATCAGACATGTCAGGTTGAGAACAAGGCATGTTAGTCATGAACATGACGACCCGGACGTTCCGCGAGGGCGTGAGGGGCAGGAGACGAGAGCAAAGGAGGGCGAGATGCAGGAGCTGAAGCTTCCCAAGGACTTCTTCTTCGGCGCGGCCATGTCGGGCCCGCAGACGGAGGGAGCCTGGAGGAGCGGCGGGAAGCTCGAGAACCTCTGGGACACATGGTCCAACGAGGCGATCGACGACTTCCATGACTGCGTCGGGTCCTATGCGGGCAACGACTTCACCAAGCGTCACGACGAGGACTTCAAGCTGCTGAGGTCGATGGGCCTCGACACGATGAGGACCTCTATCCAGTGGAGTCGCTTCCTCGATGAGAACGGTGACGTCAACCCGGAGGGGGAGGCCTACTACCACAAGCTCTTCTCCGACGCGCATGACGCCGGTCTCGAGGTCTTCGTCAACCTCTACCACTTCGACATGCCCACGTACCTGTTCCGTCGTGGCGGCTGGGAGAATCGCGAGGTCGTCGAGGCCTACGCGAACTACGCCGCCAAGGCGTTCCGTGCCTTCGGCAAGGAGATCCGCTGCTGGTTCACGTTCAACGAGCCCATCGTCGAGCCCGAGCAGCGCTACACCGCCGGCATCTGGTATCCGTTCATCAAGAACTACAACCGCGCGCGTGCGGTCCAGTACAACATCTCGATCGCGCACAGCCTCGCCGTCCGTGAGTACCGTGTCGCCAAGGCCGCCGGCCTCATGATGGACGACTCGCGCATCGGTCTCATCAACTGCTTCACGCCGCCCTACACCAAGGAGGACCCGTCCCCGGCCGACCTCGAGGCCGTCCGCATGACCGATGGCGTCTCCAACCGCTGGTGGCTCGACATCGTGACGAAGGGCGAGCTCCCCTCCGACGTGGTGGAGACCCTCGCGGAGCGCGGCTGCGAGCTCCCGGTCCGTCCGGGGGACGATGCGATCCTCAGGGAGGGCGTCGTCGACTGGCTCGGGTTCAACTACTACCATCCCGAGCGCGTCCAGGCGCCTGCGCACGACGTGGACGAGGCGGGCTGCCCCGTGTTCGCCGACCCTTACGTCTGGCCCGACGCGGTCATGAACGAGAGCCGCGGCTGGGAGATCTACCCCAAGGGCATCTACGACTTCGGCATGAAGCTCGCCGCCGACTATCCCGACCTCGACTGGTTCGTCTCCGAGAACGGCATCGGCATCGAGGGCGAGCGCGCCTTCAAGAACTCCGACGGCCAGATCCAGGACGACTACCGCATCGACTTCGTGCGTCAGCACCTCGCATGGGTCGCCCGCGCCATCCAGGAGGGCGCTCGTTGCCGCGGCTACCACTACTGGGCCGTCATCGACAACTGGTCCTGGAACAACGCGTTCAAGAACCGCTATGGGTTCGTCGAGGTCGACATGCAGGACGGTTACGCACGCCGTCCCAAGAAGTCGGCCTCGTGGTTGAAGCAGGTGGCGTCTTCGCACGTCATCATGACAGAGGAGGAGAACTGATCATGGCAGACACTACGACAGGTGCCGAGGAGCCCAAGAAGGGCCAGGCGTTCCTCGACAAGTTCGCGGAGGTATCCGCGAAGATCGGAAACCAGGTGCATCTACGCAGCCTTCGTGACGCCTTCGCCACGATCTGCCCGCTCTACATCCTGGCTGGCGTCGCGGTACTGATCAACAACGTCGTGTTCCCGCTGTTCCTCTCCGGTGACGCCCTCACGGCAGCCAAGACCTGGGGCTCCAGCCTGACGCAGGGCACGCTCAACATCGCCGCCCTCGTCCTGTGCGCCCTCATCGGCTACTGCCTCGGCAAGAACAAGCGCTTCGACAACGCCATCGGCTGCGCCGTCATGTCCATCTCGGCACTCGTCATCATGATGCCGCAGACGGTCGACGCCGTGGTCTCCACCGACCCCGACGGCAAGCAGACCGCCAACGTCATCAACTGCCTCATCTCCACCAACACGGGCACCAACGGCCTGTTCGGCGGCATCCTGATCGGCCTTCTGGCCACCACGATCTTCATCAAGATCTCCAGCGTGAAGCAGCTGCGCGTCAACCTCGGCGAGGGTGTGCCGCCCGCGGTCTCCGACTCGTTCAACACCCTGATCCCCATGATCCTCAGCCTCTCGATCTTCGGTGTCGTCGCCGCGTGCCTCCAGGTCTTCCTGGGCACCAACCTCATCGACCTCATCAAGGTCTGGATCCAGACCCCGCTCATGGGCCTCAACACCAGCCTTGCCGGCGTGCTCATCATCTACACGCTCGCAAACCTGCTCTTCTGCCTCGGCATCCACCAGTCCACGATCTCCGGCGTGCTTGCTGAGCCCCTGCTCACCATCCTCATCACCGACAACATGGCGACCTTCGCCGCCGGTGGCACCATCCCCGTCGACCACTACATGAACATGCAGATCATCAACACCTTCGCCCTCATCGGCGGCTCGGGCTGCACGCTCATGCTCCTTCTCGACACGTTCCTGTTCTCGAAGTCCAAGACGTCCAAGACGGTCGGCAAGCTCGCCATCGCCCCTGGCATCTTCAACATCAACGAGCCTGTCATCTACGGCTATCCCATCGTCTTCAACCTGCCCCTGATGGTCCCGTTCGTCCTGCTGCCTGACCTCTTCATCGCGGCGACCTATGGCCTCACCTGCGCCGGCCTCATCGCCCCCTGCGTGGTCATGGTCCCCTGGACGACGCCCGTGTTCATCTCCGGCTTCCTGGCCACCGCCGGCGACTTCCGCGCCGTCATCTGGCAGGTGCTCGAGGTCGCCATCGGAATGGCCGTCTATCTGCCCTTCATGAAGGTCTCCGAGAAGGTCGCGGCCAAGGAGGCCACCTTCGACGAGAAGTCCGAGGACGCCCCCGCGATCGACGCGGCGTAACCCGCTCTCCCTCTGCCGGCCTCGGGACCCTATGCCTTGGGTCCCGAGGCCACTTTTGGGTAGTACACTCATGAAGGGGCAGACGGCCCCAAGACGAGAGGAACGTGGTCCATTTGAAGAAGATCCTTTTGGCCTGCAACGCCGGCATGTCAACCAGCCTGCTCGTTCAGAAGATGCAGGCCGAGGTGAAGGCTCAAGGTCTCGACGTCGAGGTCGCGGCCTACCCGCTCAACCAGGCGCTCGACCACATCGAGGGTGCTGACATCCTCATGCTCGGGCCCCAGATCAAGTATGCGAAGGATGACGCCGTCGCCGCCGCAGGCGACGTGCCCGTCACCGTCATCGACATGGCCGACTACGGTCGCATGAACGCCAAGAAGGTCCTGGCCGACGCCATGGCCATCATCGGCTAGGGGAGGAGACCCATGGCAGACATGACCGAGGAGGAGCTCGTAAGCACCTGCTTCGAGATCATCGGATACGTCGGCGCCGCGAAGTCCAGCTACATCGAGGCCATCAACAAGGCCAAGGACCATGACTTCGAGGCCGCCCAGAAGATGATCGAGGAGGGCAACGAGAACTACGGCAAGGGCCATCAGACCCACACCACCATGCTCCAGCAGGATGCCGCGGGCGAGAAGAAGGCCACGTTCGCCCTCATCCTCATCCACGCGGAGGACCAGATGATGAGCGCGGAGACCTTCCGCATCCTCGCCCAGGACTTCATCGACGTCTACAAGCAGATCGACGAGAAGTAGTCAGGGACGTCATCAAGGGGCTCATGCGTGCCCCGTGCGTTCGACGAGAGGGGCGGGACCATCCGGTCCTGCCCCTCTCCCGTTTTCTCATCCCGTCTCGCCGAGTGGTATCTTGGAATCGCACAAGTCGGAAGTAGTTTGAAACGTCATGGGTCAACTCAGCGGCCCGTGAGGATGGGGTTTTCTCATGACCACAGGAGATTGGGCGCTTCTCGGGCTTGCCGGAGTGTCCCTGGTTCTCGCGCTCGTCATATGGGTCCTCTACATCATCGGGTTCTGGAAGGTCTTCAAGAAGGCGGACCAGCCTGGCTGGAAGTCGATCATCCCCCTGTACAACATCTACATCGAGTACAAGATCAGCTGGTCCGGCCTGGCATTCCTGGCCATGATCGTCGTCGCGGTGGTCCAGGCCTGCCTGAAGCCGAGCGGCACTGACGTGGCCACGGGCATCCAGGCCGCCGAGATCGCCATCCTCGGTCTCGTGGGCGCCATCATCCATATCATCCAGTGCTACAAGATGTCCAAGGCCTTCGGCAAGGGCATGGGCTACTGCCTCGGTCTCATCTTCCTGAACCCGATCTTCGTCATGATCCTCGGGTACGGCAGCGCGACCTACCAGGGGCCGCAGGCCTGAGGGCTCGCGCCCGCTCAGTTCGTGCTTATCGAGAAGAACGTGAAGCGATCGCCCACGTGCCGGCATATCGAGTATTCGAAGAGCCGTCCGTCTTCCAGATAGACCACCTGGTCGATCTCGAGCAGTGGCACGTCGCGCCCCACCTTGAGCCTCGTGAGCTCCTCGGCCGTGGGCATGACCGCCCTGATCGAGCGATGGGCGCTGTAGACCTTGAGCCCGAGCGTACGCTCTATGTAGCCATAGATGGAGCCCTGCACGTCCTCGTATGACAGGCCCGGGACCACGCTGATGGGCATGTAGGTGTACTCGATCTCCTGGGGGACGCCGTCGGCGCATCTCGTGCGGCAGATGTAGTAGACGAAGTCCTCGGGGCGGACCCTGAGCCGTCCCGCGACCTTCGGCGTCGCCTGGATCACCGAGAACTCGTGGACGATCGTGCTCACCTCGACGCCGGTGTCGAGGTACTCGCCCGTGAATCCCGCAAGCTGGCGTGACATGTCCTGAAGCGGTGGGTTGATCTCCTCCACGGCTATGTTCTTGACGAAGCTGCCGCTGCCGCGACGCTTGATGATGAGGCCACGCGAGACGAGCATGTCCATGGCCTTCTTGATGGTGATCTTGCTCACGCCATAGGTCTCGCAGAGGTCCGACATGACGGGGAGCTGCTCGTTGGGGCGGTATTCGCCACGTGAGATCTTCGACTGGATGTCGCGAGCGACCATCTCGTACTTCAGCATCGGTCCTCCCAGACCCATCCCAGGGCGGCCATGCCGCCATCCTCCATCCCCTTATTGATTACTCCTCGTGGGGACGAGAGGTCATGGCATTCTTGCGAGAGGACATATCCATTTGGTTGGCGGTATGTCTTTTCGTGACGGTGTCTCGACATGGGACGGGCGCCCGCGCGCCGGCGCCCGCCCGCCCGGGTGTGTCTGGTGCGCTCGGTGGGACTCGAACCCACAACCAACGGATTAGAAGTCCGGCACTCTATCCAATTGAGCTACGAGCGCATTCGCGGCGCGTCATGGCGAGCCGTGGGCCCATTCTATCGCAAGAACGTGCCTTTCCAGCCTTCGTCGCGGCGACTCACACGTCTATCCCGAGCAGCGCCTTCGCCGCAAGGCCTATGACGAACGAGATCGCCGCCACGGATAGCGAGATGGTCGCCATCTCGATGAAGCGCCTCGCGAAGGGTTGGTCGGTCGCGACGGAGAGGTAGTAGTTGAAGGCCGCGATGATGGTGATGACCACGGCGAGCATGACGGCGAAGGCGGCCACGTACATGTCGTCGGGGAAGAGCAGATAGGGGAGCACCATCAACGCCACGGTCACGAGGTAGGCCACACCCGTGTAGGCGCTGGACTTCGCGGCGTCATCATGACCTTCGGCCCTCTCCGCGAGGTAGTTCGAGGCGGCCATGGACAGGGTCGCCGCGATGCCCGTGATGATGCCCGTGAGGGCCACGAGCCTGCAGTTCGCCAGCGAGAAGGTCACGCCGGCGATGGCACCCGTGAGCTCCACGAGCGCGTCGTTGAGACCCAGCACCATCGAGCCAACGTAGTGGAGCCGCTCCTCGTCGAGCATGCCCTCGAGCTCGTCCTCGTGCCTGCGCTCGTCATCGAGCATGCGCGCGGCCTCGGGCAGCTCCTGCTTGAGTCGAGCGTAGCCCTCCTGGCCGACCCTCTCGTCGGCCTCCAGGCGCTTCAGGGCGAAGGTGAAGCCCAGGATGGTCGTCTGGACCTTGAGCCATGCCATCTTGAACGACGGCGCGCTCATCGACTCCCCGGTGATGCTCTCCCATACGCGCTCATGGGTCGCCTCGTCGGCGGACATGCGCGCCAGCGTGGCGGCGTTCGCCGGGTCCTTCTCCCGCTTGGCCATGTAGGCGTAGGCCGCCGTGCCGATGACCTCGTCCATCTGGGACTTCCTCACCTGCCGGAGCAGCTCCGGAGTGAGTTCCCGTGCCTTGTCGTCATCCCGTGCCATCTGTGCTTCCCCCTCGCCGACCGCCTCCGCGGCCCGGTCTCCCCTCGCCTCACGGGCGTGTCGCCCGTCACAGCAAGAGTGTAGCGTCCCCGTGCCTTCCGACTCCCATGACCGCCGGCGGCATGGACGCCTTCCGCGACACCGCCCACCGGTGCCGTTTGGAAAAAGTATGAGAACGTTCCCGCAGCTCAGATGACCGACGTCGTCTCGTTGACAAAAAACTTGTGAATTGTGGAGCGGATGTGGAGGCAATTCCCATAACATCATCCAGAACGGACGGTCCCCTCGTTTCCCCTCGGAGACCGTCGACGTCGAGGCACGAGCAGTGTCCAAGAGAGAGCGGCGGCACGACCGTCGCGAGAGAGGAGGAGGACATGGCCGAAGACAAGCAGACCTACGACATCATCGCAGCGACTGGTTGCCCCACGGGCATCGCCCACACCTTCATGGCCAAGGAGGCCCTACAGCAGGCCGCGGCCGCGAAGGGCCTGACCATCAAGGTCGAGACCCACGGACAGGTGGGCATCGAGGACGAGCTCACGCCTGCCCAGATCAAGGCCGCCAAGGCGGTCGTCGTGGCCGCTGACAAGGACGTGGAGGCCGAGAGGTTCGCCGGCAAGCCCATGGTGACGGTCGGCGTCTCGAAGTGCCTGTCCCAGGAGGCCGCCGAGGCCCTCATCGACCGCGCGCTGGCCGCCAAGCCCGCGGGCGAGGTCACGTCCGAGGTCGCGGCCGCAGGCTCTGACGACGAGGTCGTCGAGAAGGAGACCGTCGGTCACACCATCTACAAGCACCTGATGAACGGCGTCAGCCACATGCTCGTCTTCGTGGTCGCCGGCGGCGTCCTCACGGCCGTCTCGTTCCTCTGGGGCATCACCAGCTACGACTCCACGGCGTCCGACTACAACTCCTTCGCCGCGATGCTCAAGATCATCGGCGGCATCGCCATGAACCTCATGGTTCCCGTGCTCTCGGCCTACATCGCCGAGTCCATCGGCAAGCGCCCGGCGCTCGTCCCCGGCTTCGTCGCCGGCATGATCGCCATCACCGGCCTTCCCGTCTCTGCCGAGACCGGCCTCATCGACGCCGGCGGCACCGGCGTCGGCTTCGGGTTCCTCGGCGGAATCGTCGGCGGCTTCCTCTCCGGTTACGTGATCCTCGGCCTGGAGAAGCTGCTCTCGAAGATGCCTGAGAACCTCAACGGTCTCAAGGCCATCTTCCTGTACCCGCTCCTGTCCACGTTCATCGTGGGCCTCGTCATGCTCGGCATCTCCGGCCCCATGGCCACGATCAACACCGGCATGATGAACTTCCTGAAGAGCCTCGACTCCTCAGGGCCCATCGTCCTCGGCCTGGCCATCGGCTGCATGTGCGCCTTCGACATGGGCGGCCCCGTGAACAAGGCCGCCTACGTCACCGGCACGGCGCTGCTCACCGAGGCCCTCACGGCCGGCGTCGGCACCGACACGTACAACTTCGGCACCAACTTCATGGCCGCCGTCTCCGCCGCCTGCATCGTCCCGCCACTCATCACCACCTTCGCGGTCATCGTGGGCAAGAAGTACTTCTCGCAGGAGGACCACGACGCCGGCATCGTCAACCTGATCCTGGGCTGCACGCACATCACCGAGGGCGCCATCCCGTTCATGACCAAGAACATCTGGCCCGTCATGCCCATCATGATGTGCGGCTCGTCCATCGCGTCGATCCTCACCATCTTCTGGGGCGTCCACGACCCTGCCCCCCACGGTGGATTCCTGGTCCTTCCCGTGGTCGACGGAGGTGGCCTGTGGGTGCTCGCCATCCTCATCGGCACCGTCGTTGGTGGTATCCTTTTCGTCGCATTCAAGAAGTATGAGTACGACAAGGCGCATAAGGGCCTCGAGGCCGCCTAGGCTCGATGCCGCGCGCATCTCACAAGAAGGGGAACCGCATGAGTGACTTCGTAAGCGCTTCTAACGTGTTTCTGGACAACCCGGCAACGAGTTGCGACGAGGCGCTGAAGTTCCTGTCCGACAAGGCCGTCGAGCTTGGTATCTCGTCCGATGCCGCCGCCGTCCTCGAGGCCTTCAAGGCTCGCGAGGAGGAGGGCTCCACGGGCATGATGGGTGGCTTCGCCATCCCCCACGCCAAGTCGAAGGCCATCGACAAGGCAGCCGTCGAGGTCGTCAAGTTCTCCGGAGACGTCGACTGGACCACGATGGACGAGAAGCCCGTCAAGGTCGCCATCGCCCTGCTCATCCCCGACACCGAGGCGGGCACCACGCACCTCAAGCTCCTGTCCAAGGTGGCCGTCATGCTGATGCATGCCGACTTCTGCAAGGCCGTCCTCGCCAGCGAGGACCCCGCGCAGATCGCGCAGACCATCAACGACGGTCTGGACAAGTAGTCGACCGACGCGGCGATCCTGACCACGATTCGGTGGTCAACCTGCTCCGACAGACCCGGACGTCCCCTTGGGGCGCCCGGGTTTTCGTTTGCGGAGCGTGGCAAGAGAGTCATACTGTTGCCGGAATGCATTGGGCCGGCCGCTGGCCGGGAAGGGAGTCCCCGTTGATCTACACCGTGACGTTCAACCCAGCCATCGATTACGTCATGCACCCGCTCACGCTCGATATGGGCTTCACGAACAGGTCGAGCTCGGAGGAGCTCTACTGTGGCGGGAACGGCCTCAACATCGCGAGCATCCTGAACGAGCTCGACACCGACAACATCGCGCTCGGCTTCATCGCCGGCTTCACCGGTGACTACATCCTCAAGCGACTCCAGTCCGAGGGCATCACCTGCAACTTCGTCGAGCTCGCCGAGGGCTTCACGCGCATCAACGTGAAGATGAACGGCGTCGTCATGACCATGTGCAACGGCATGGGCCCGAAGATCCCGAACGACAAGGTCAACGAGCTCTTCAAGCGCCTCGACCGCATCGACTCCGGTGACACCCTCGTTCTCACCGGCTCCATCCCCGGGTGCCTGCCCGACGACATGTACGACATCATCATGACCCGCCTCTCCGGTCGCGGCATCAGCTTCGTGGTCGACGCGGCGGGCTCGCTGCTCCTCCAGTCGCTTTCGGCCGAGCCCTTCCTCATCAAGCCGAACAACCACGAGCTCGGGCGTCTCTTCAACGTCCGTCCCGAGACCCCCGAGGAGTGCCTGCCCTACGCGCGCATGCTCCACGAGCGTGGCGCCAGGAACGTCATCGTCAGCTGCGGTGGTCACGGCAGCGCCCTCATCGACGAGGACGGCGAGGAGCACATCACCGCCGTCCCGCCCTGCAAGCTCGTGAACGCGACGGGCGCCGGCGACTCCATGGTCGGCGGCTTCCTCGCCAAGGTGAACCAGGGCGCGAGCTATGACGACGCGCTCCGCTTCGCCAGCGCGTGTGGCAGCGCCACGGCGGCCTCGAACGGCATCGCCAAGCGCGAGACCATCGACAAGTTCGCCGCGAGCCTCGACCGCCTCATGGCCGAGTCCGCCAGCAAGGCCGCGGCCGCCGCGGCGGCCCATCCCAAGTCGGAGAAGGCTCCCAAGGCCGCTTCCGCCAAGTCCGGGGCGAAGCAGTCCGAAGGGTCTGTCGACAAGGCGTAGTAACGCGAGGTCATACAGCTCCTTTCTGCTACACTGACCGAAGGAGCTTAAGGGATGGCGCCGCATGTGGTGGCATCCCCCATCGACAAGGGACCCTCACGGGTCATAAGGAAGAACAAGGAGTCTCATATGGTATCCAAGAAGGTCACCCTCACCAATCCCCAGGGTCTGCACATGCGTCCCGCAGGCACCTTCGCCTCCACCATGGGCAAGTTCGCCTCTGACGTGACCGTCGTCGCCGGCGGCAAGGACGTCAACGGCAAGAGCCCCATGGCCCTCATGGCTGCCGGCATCGGCTGTGGCACCGAGATCGAGATCAAGTGCGACGGCGCCGACGAGAACGACGCCCTCGAGGCCGCCGTCCAGCTCGTCGAGAGTGGCATCGGCGAGTAACGCCCGCTCACTTATCACGTCATACGGAACCGAGAGGGGGAGGGTGCGTCGCAGTGCGTCGTGCCCTCCCTCCTCGTCTTGCACGGCAGTCGGCAATCACAAGGAGGAGTCCCATGTTCGAAGGCGTAAATGCATCTGACGGGATCGGCATCGGCACCGCGCAGGTCGCGGTCGAGCCCGACCTCTCCTACACCCCGTCGACCCACCAGGACACCGACGAGGAGGAGATCGCCCGCTACAAGTCCGCGCTCGACGCCTTCTCGAAGAAGACCGAGGTGCAGGCCGACCGCATGAAGGTCTCCGTCGGCGAGTCCGAGGCCGAGATCATGACCGGCCACATCACCATGGCCTCCGATCCGTTCATGGTCGACGAGATCACGAACCGCATCAAGCAGGGCATGTGTGCCGAGCAGGCCCTGGACGAGGTCTGCGACATGTTCTACTCCATGTTCGACGCCTCCGACGAGCAGCTCATCCGCGAGCGCTGCGCTGACGTCCAGGACATCCGTGCCGGCATCATGGCCGAGCTCCTCGGCAAGCAGCTCATCGACCTCTCGGTCCTCCCCGAGGGCTCGATCATCATCGTGCATGACCTCACGCCCTCGATGACCGCCTCCATCGACAAGGAGAACGTCGCGGGCATCGTCACCGAGACGGGCGGTCGCACCTCCCACTCCGCCATCATCGCCCGTGCCCTCGAGATCCCCGCGGTCCTGTCCGTGAAGGACTGCTGCACCTCGATCAGGAACGGCGACACGCTGGTCGTGAACGGCACCAAGGGCGAGGTCACCGTGAACCCGCCTGCCGACGAGCTCGAGCGTGCCAAGAAGGCCGCCGCCGCCTCCGCGGCCGAGAAGGCCGCCCTCGAGGCCTATCGCGGCAAGCCCACCGAGACCGCCGACGGGGACAAGAAGCTCCTCGTGGCGAACATCGGCAACCCGGATGACGCCACCGGCGCCACCGAGCACGATGCCGAGGGCGTGGGCCTGTTCCGCTCCGAGTTCCTCTTCATGGACGCCAAGGAGCTCCCCAGTGAGGACGACCAGTTCGCGGCCTACCAGAAGGTCGCCCTGCGCATGAAGGACCAGCCGGTCATCATCCGCACGCTCGACGTGGGCGGCGACAAGGAGATCCCGTATCTCAACCTCCAGAAGGAGGACAACCCCTTCATGGGGTTCCGTGCCGTCCGCTACTGCCTCAACAACCCCGACCAGTACAAGGTCCAGCTGCGCGCCCTCCTGCGTGCCAGCGCCTTCGGCGACGTCAAGATCATGCTCCCGCTGGTCACCTGCATCGACGAGGTCCGCTCCGCCAAGGCCCTCGTCCGCGAGTGCATGACCGAGCTCGATGCCCAGGATGTCGAGTACAACAAGGACATCGAGGTCGGCACCATGATCGAGACCCCCGCGGCCTCCCTCATCGCCGATGACCTCGCCAAGGAGTGCGACTTCTTCTCCATCGGCACCAACGACCTCATCGGCTACACGATGTGCGCCGACCGTGGCAACGACCGCGTGAGCTACCTGTACAGCGTCTACAACCCGGCGGTCCTGCGCTCGATCAAGCGCATCGTCGAGTGCGGCAACGATGCCGGCATCATGGTGGGCATGTGCGGCGAGGCCGCGGCCGACCCCCTGCTCATCCCCATGCTCATCAGCTTCGGCCTGGGCGAGTTCTCCGTCTCCGCCCCGTCGATCCTGCGCACGCGCAAGATCATCTCCCAGTGGACGAAGGCCGAGGCCGACTCCCTGGCCGAGACCGTCATGGCGCTCAAGACCGCCGACGAGGTCAAGTGTGCCCTCGCCGCGGCCGCCAAGTAGCCCTATCTGACATAGAGAGACATGGAGGAGGGGTCCTGCGTGAGCGGGACCCCTCGTCCATGTCGATCGCGTCCGGGTGGCCGTATGCCCGAGGGAGACGTCACCCGGGGACGGGAACCTGCTCAGTAGCGGAACGAGTTGGGGACGATGACCTCGAGGGCGCCTGGGACCGACTCGATCTCGAAGTGGGTCCCCTCGACGCGCTCGCCGTCTGCCTGGCAGGGGAGGGCCTCCTCGAAGTCGAGCGTCATGTGCGTGACCCTCCTGAGGTCGAGGACGCTCGAACCGACATGGAGCCCCATGCGCGCCTGGGCGAAGAGGGCGAGGGTGCGTGGCACGGAGGGCGTCCTCACCGAGCGGCAGACGTCGAGCTTGCCGTCGGTGGGGGAGGCGGCGGGGCAGACCTTGAAGCCGCCTCCGTAGGTGGGGCCGACCTGGACTGCGAACACGACGGACCTCCCCGAGACGTGCTCCTCGTCGAGCGTCCCCTCGTAGGCGTAGTCGCGTAGGTGGTCGCGGAACATCTCGATGCCCGAGCTCGCGAAGAGCCTCGTGCCATGCTCGCCGTTCTCGACTCGCTTCTGCATTGTGTCGAGGGCGATCGCGGCGTCGAGTCCGAAGGAGAGGGTCTCGACGAAGTAGGTGCCGTTCACGCGGCCGAGGTCGAGGCGTCGCGCCTTGCCTTGGAAGAGCTGCCCCAGCGATGCCTCCGGCGCGTTCTGCTCCACATGGAGGGTGCGGGCGTAGTCGTTGCCCGAGCCCAGGGCTATCACGCCGAGCCTGGGCCTCGAGGAGGCGTCGATGCCCATGAGGCCGTTCACGGTCTCGTGGATCACCCCGTCCCCGCCGAGCGCGATGACGGTGTCTGTCCCGTCGGCCCCGCGGGCGATCCTCTCTGCATGCCCGGGACCATCGGTGAGGGTGACCTCGAAGCCATCGGTGGCCGACTCGTATCCTTGGAGGAAACGCTCCACGAACTCGGCGCCCTGTCTTCCCTTGCCGTTCTGTGCTGCCGGGTTCGCTATGACGAGGGTACGGCCGAGACGAGCCATCGCGTCCGCCTTTCGATGGGAAGAGAAAGAGGGCGGGACCGATTTCATGGCCCCACCCTCGGGTTTCTGGAGCGGCAGACGGGACTCGAACCCGCAACAATCAGCTTGGAAGGCTGAGGCTCTACCAATTGAACTACTGCCGCACATGGTCGGGGTGACTGGATTCGAACCAGCGACCCTCTGCTCCCAAAGCAGATGCGCTACCAAGCTGCGCTACACCCCGGAGCCGCCGGACAAGTATAGGTGACCTTGGGCGCCGAGACAATCACGGACGTCCGAGCGAGCGTGGCGAGGTGGGAATATGGAGACGGTATCCATTGTGTTACGCATGGGGCCCTGCCTGTTTTCCGGGAGGGGTCGCGTTTGTATCCTCGATACAGCGAACGCCGCGGTAAGCGCGGCCTCTGAGAGGAGCGAACGTGAACTATTCCGAGAGGGTGAAGGCGGAGCTCAAGGACCGCTACACTGACCAGCCCGAGTTCGTCCAGGCGGCGGGCGAGGTCCTCGACGCCATCCAGCCCGCGCTGGACGCGCACCCCGAGTTCGAGAAGGCGGCGCTGCTCGAGAGGCTCGTCGAGCCCGAGCGCATCGTGATGTTCCGCGTGCCCTGGGTCGACGACTCCGGCAAGGTCCAGGTGAACCGTGGCTACCGCATCGAGTTCAACAGCGCCATCGGGCCCTACAAGGGCGGCCTGCGCCTTCATCCCTCCGTCAACCTCTCCATCCTCAAGTTCCTGGGGTTCGAGCAGATCTTCAAGAACTCGCTCACCGGCCTTCCCATCGGCGGTGGCAAGGGCGGCTCGGACTTCGACCCCAAGGGCAAGTCCGACCGCGAGGTCATGGCCTTCTGCCAGTCGTTCATGACCGAGCTCTGCCGTCACATCGGTGCCGACACCGACGTTCCCGCCGGTGACATCGGCACGGGCGCGCGTGAGATCGGCTTCCTGTTCGGCCAGTACAAGCGCATCCGCAACGAGTACACGGGCGTCCTCACCGGCAAGGGCCTCACCTGGGGCGGCAGCCTCGCCCGCACCGAGGCCACCGGCTACGGCCTGGTCTACTTCGTCCAGAACCTCCTCGAGTCCAAGGGCGACACCCTCTCCGGCAAGCGCGTGTGCATCTCCGGTGCCGGCAACGTCGCCATCTATGCGGCCCAGAAGGCCACCGAACTCGGCGCGACCGTGCTCACGATGAGCGACTCCACCGGCTGGGTGATGGATCCCGACGGCATCGACGTCGACGTGGTGAAGGACATCAAGGAGGTCCGTCGCGCTCGCATCTCCGAGTACGTCAAGGCCCGCCCGAACGCCACCTACACGGACGGCCGCGGCGTCTGGGGCGTCAAGTGTGACATCGCCCTTCCCTGCGCCACCCAGAACGAGCTCGACCTCGACGACGCCAAGGCGCTCGTCGCGAACGGTACCAAGGTCGTGGCCGAGGGCGCCAACATGCCCACCACCCGTCCTGCGACCGACTTCCTCCTCGAGCAGGGCATCTCGTTCTGCCCCGGCAAGGCCTCGAACGCCGGCGGCGTCGCGGTTTCCGCGCTCGAGATGAGCCAGAACTCCGAGCGTCTCTCCTGGACCTTCGACGAGGTCGATGGCAAGCTCAAGCAGATCATGGCCGACATCTTCAAGAACGCCTCCGACGCCGCCGAGAAGTGCGGCAAGCCCGGCAACCTCGTCGTCGGCGCGAACGTGGCCGGCTTCCTCAAGGTCGCCGACGCCATGATGGCCCAGGGCATCGTCTAGGCTGGACGTCTTCGAGGTCGACCGGAACGCATCCATGAGGGGCCCGGGTCTCGTGCCCGGGCCCTTTTCTCATGACCGTCCCTGCCCATCAACCCACCATTCGCCGTTTAGAAAAGGAAATTTCAAAAAGTAGCTTTGCAAACTTGCGCGCCGTGGTAGCTTCTCACGTGTGGAGTGAACATGGGCTCGCCATGCGCGTGGCCCGACGCGAGGGGAGGGTCATGTCGGAAGAGGTCGAGGCAGCGCTCACGGCCCCCTCGGGGATGATCGACCTCACGCATTCGGATGTCGTGAGGTTCGCCGTCATGTTCTTCGGCTTCCCATGCCTGTGGCTGCTTGGCTCGTGCATGGTGTCGGGCGTGCTCATGCCCCAGACCCTGGGTCTGCTCGACCCCGCGGGCAAGGTCGTGGCAATCAGCGTCATCAACTCGATCGCCGCCGTGGTGGGCCTCGTCTCGAACGTCCTGTTCGGAGGCCTCTCCGACCGCACCCGCTCCCGGTTCGGGAGGAGGAAGCCCTGGGTCGTCGGAGGGTCGCTGCTGGCGGCTGCCTCCTTCGTCCTCATGGGCATGGCGTCGGACGTGATGGGCGTCGGCCTGCTCTTCTGCTCCTACATCGTCGGCCTCAACATGATGCTCGCCCCCGAGGCGGCCCCCCTCGCCGACCGCATCCCCGAGAGGCTCCGCGGCACGATGTCGGCCCTCTCGGCCGGTGGCGGCGCGCTCGGCTCCGGGCTCGGGGCCGCGCTGGGTGCCTGCTTCATCGACTCCGTCGCCCAGGGGTTCGCCATCGCAGGGGCCATCACTCTCTTCGCGGCCCTCTTCACCGTCGCCGTCTGGCCCGCCGACGAGTCGACGGCCGACGTGCCGCCCGATGGCTCCGGCCTCGTCTCCCTCGTGAGGTCGTTCGCCCCGCCACGCGACGCGCCTGACTTCTGGCGTGCCTTCGGCGGGAGGATGGCCCTGTTCCTCGGCTACACGATGATCACCGGATACCAGCTCTACCTGCTCCAGGACTACGTCGGCCTGGGGCTCGCGGAGTCCGCGGCGGTCATCGGGCTCATGGGAGCGACCTCGGTGGTCTCCTCGACCGTGGCCGGCCTCGTGGGCGGACCCGTTTCCGACCGTCTCGGGAGGAGGAGGGCACCGGTCGTGGTCTCCGTCCTGCTCGTCTGCGCCGGTCTCGCGTGCGCCTGGCTCATGCGCAGCGTCGTCGGCATGGTGGCGCTGGCGCTCATCGGCGGCTTCGGCTACGGCATGTTCGGCTCCGTGGATGGTGCGTTGAACGTCGACGTGCTTCCTCGGGGAGGGGAGGTGGGCAAGGACCTCGGCATCATCAACATCTCCACCTCGACCGGACAGGCCATCGCCCCTCTCCTCACATCCACCATCGTCGCCGTGACCGGCGGTTACGGCGCGGCGTTTCCCGTCGCGATCGCGGCCTGCATGGGCGGCTGCGCGTTCATCATGTCCATCAAGGGCGTGAGCTGACAGGCAATCCCGGGGGACCGCGAACGCGGCCCTCGTGAACCAGACGACCCGTTCGAAGGAAGGTACGCCATGAAATACACGGAAGGCTATTGGCTGCGCAGCGAGCGCGCCCACGAGCTCTACGCGACCTACACCTACTCCATGGAGCCGATCGCCGGCGGCATGAGGCTCCTCGTGCCCACGCGCGTCTGCGAGAACCGCTCCCAGACCGTCGACTGTCCCGCGCTCACGGTCGACTTCGTCGTGGTCGGCCACAACGCCGTGAGCGTGCG
The DNA here is from genome assembly GCA_022655215.1 of Atopobiaceae bacterium. GTDB lineage: Bacteria > Actinomycetota > Coriobacteriia > Coriobacteriales > Atopobiaceae > JALCUE01. The sequence goes on from JALCUE010000001.1 coordinate 371,881, forward strand.
CAGCACCCACCACGCCGCCTATGACGCGCACGTGGCCGCCTTCGAGCTCAATCGCACGGAGGAGCCCTTCTCGATCGAGGAGGACGACGCCGAGTACCGCCTGACCACGGGTGACGTCACCGTCCACGTGACCAAGGGCGAGTTCACCTATTGGTTCGAGGCCGATGGCCGCCGCATCACGGGCTGCGGCTGGCGCAACCTCGCCCACATGCAGTGGGACCGCGGCACCTCCACGGTCCGTCCGGGCAAGGACTACCTCGCCGAGACGGGCGATCCCTACATGGTGCAGGAGCTCACGCTCGAGCCGGGCGAGTCGGTCTACGGCCTGGGCGAGCGCTTCGGTGCCTTCGCCAAGAACGGCCAGTCGCTCGACACCTGGAACGAGGACGGCGGCACCGCCTCCGACGTCGCCTACAAGTGCGTGCCCTTCTACGCCTCGAACCGCGGCTACGGCATCTTCGTGAACTCCACCGACGACGTGAGCTTCGAGGTGGGAAGCGAGAAGGTCAGCGCCGTCGAGATGAGCGTGGCGGGCGAGTCGATCGAGTACGTGTTCTTCTGGGGCCCCGACCTCCACGACGTCCTCGACGAGTACACGGCCATGACCGGTCGTCCGGCGCTCCCTCCCGCGTGGTCGTTCGGGCTGTGGCTCTCCACGTCCTTCACCACCGACTATGACGAGAAGATCACCACCAAGCTCATGGACGGCATGGCCGAGCGTCACATCCCGCTCTCCGTCTTCCATTACGACACCTGCTGGCAGAGCGAGTTCCACTGGTGTGACTTCAAGTGGGACCCCGAGGTCACGTCCGACCCCGCCGGCATGCTCTCCCGTGCCCATGACCGTGGCCTCCACACCTGCGTGTGGATCAACCCCTACATCGCGCAGAGCTCCTACCTGTTCGAGGAGGGCGTGAGCAACGGATACCTGCTCATGCGCTCGGATGGCAAGGGCGTGTGGCAGTCCGACCACTGGCAGGCCGGCATGGGCATCGTCGACTTCACCAACCCCGATGCCTGGACGTGGTTCCAGTCCAAGCTCAAGGTCCTGCTCGACCAGGGCGTGGACTCCCTCAAGACCGACTTCGGCGAGAGGATCCCCCTCGACGTCACCTATCACGACGGGTCCGATCCCGCCTCCATGCACAACTACTACTCGTACCTGTACAACAAGTGTGTCTTCGAGCTGCTCGAGCGCGAGCGTGGTCATGGCGACGCCGTCCTGTTCGCGCGCAGCGCCACGGCCGGCGGCCAGCAGTTCCCCGTGCATTGGGGCGGCGACTGCATGGCGAGCTACCCCTCCATGGCCGAGACCCTTCGCGGTGGTCTGTCGCTGTCCATGTGCGGCTTCGGCTTCTGGAGCCATGACATCTCCGGCTTCGAGGCCACGGCCACGCCCGACCTCTACAAGCGCTGGGCCCAGTTCGGCCTGCTCTCGAGTCACAGCCGCCTGCACGGCTCGGGGAGCTACCGCGTGCCTTGGGTGTTCGACGAGGAGTCCGTGGACGTCGTGCGCGACTTCGCGCAGCTGAAGTGCCGCCTCATGCCCTACGTCTTCGACATGGCCGTCCACGCGCACGAGACCGGCGTGCCCGTCATGCGCCCGATGGTGCTCGAGTTCCAGGATGACCCTGCCTGCCGCTACCTCGACATGCAGTACATGCTTGGCGACTCGCTGCTCGTGGCCCCGGTCTTCTCGGCTGACGGCTCCGCGAGCTACTACCTGCCGGAAGGGACCTGGACCGACTGGTTCACAGGTGAGACCCGCGAGGGCGGCCGCTGGTACGAGGGGACCTATGACTACCTGCACCTGCCCCTGTACGTGAGGCCCAACGCCCTGGTGGCGGTCGGCTCCCATGACGACAGGCCCGACTACGACTACGCAGACGGTCTCACGCTGCGCTGGTACGCACCCGATCCCGACGTGCCGGCCACGTGCCGCATCGTCGACGAGACCGGCTCCGTGCTCGCCACGGCGACGGCGACGATGACGGAGGGCAAGGCCTCCCTCGAGCTCTCCCGTCCGCTTCCGGGCGTGACCCTCGAGGTCATGAGCTCTGCCGCGAAGGAGGCATAGATGTCGGTCGTGAGGCTTCCCGAGGGCTTCTTCCTGGGCGCGGCCATGTCCGGCGCGCAGACGGAGGGCGCCTACGCCGTGGGCGGAAAGCTCGAGAGCCTCTGGGACACCTGGAGCGACCTCGACATCGGTTCGTTCACCAACAAGGTCGGCTCCTACGTGGGCAACGACTTCTACCACTGCTACGAGGCCGACATCGACCTCCTCAAGGGTCTGGGTCTCACGTCCTTCAGGACGTCGATCCAGTGGAGCCGCCTGCTCGACCGGGACGGCCAGGTGAACCCCGAGGGCGCCGCCTTCTACCACCGTCTCTTCGCCTATGCGAGGAAGGCCGGCCTGGAACCGTTCGTCACCCTCTACCACTTCGACATGCCCACCTATCTCTACCGCCGCGGCGGTTGGGAGAGCAGGGACGTCGTGGAGGCATACGCGAGCTACGCCAGGAAGGCGTTTGCCGAGTTCGGCCAGGAGGTGAGGTACTGGTTCACGTTCAACGAGCCCATCGTGGAGCCCGAGAACCGCTATCTCACGGGTGAGTGGTACCCGCACGTGCGTGACTTCCAGCGCTGCCGCACCTGTCAGTACGACATCTCACTGGCGCATTCCCTCGGCGTCTGGGAGTACCGCCGGGCCAAGGAGGCCGGCGTCGTGCGCGCCGACTCGCGCATCGGGCTCGTAAGCAGCTTCGCCCCCGCCTACACCAGGGACGATCCGTCCGAGGCCGACCTCGCGGCGCTCCGCATGAGCGATGGCATATCGAATCGCTGGTGGCTCGACCTCGTCACGAAGGGGAGCCTGCCCGAGGACGTCATGGATGAGTTCGCCTCCACGGGCGTTGAACTGGGCATCCGTCCCGGGGACGACGAGATCCTCTCGCGGGGCGTGGTCGATTGGCTGGGATGCAACTACTATCAGCCCAACCGCGTCCAGGCGCCGGCGCGTCCGACCGGCGATGACGGCCAGCCCATCTTCGCCGATCCCTACGTCTGGCCCGACCGGGTCATGAACGAGAGTCGTGGCTGGGAGATATACCCCAAGGGCCTCTACGACTTCGGCCTCAAGATCCGCGACGAGTACCCCGACCTCGAGTGGTACGTCTCGGAGAACGGCATCGGGATCGAGGGCGAGGACGCCAACCGCGGCGCCGACGGGCTCATCGCCGACGACTATCGCGTGGACTTCGTGGCCGGGCATCTCGCCTGGCTGGTGCGTGCGGTCTCGGAGGGCTCGCGATGCCGCGGTTACCACTACTGGGCCGTCATCGACAACTGGTCATGGAACCACGCCTTCAAGAACCGCTACGGCTTCGTGGAGGTGGACCTCGCCCACGGATACGAGCGAAGGCCCAAGGCGTCCGCCGCATGGCTGCGCGACGTCACGCGCACGCGTGAGTTCGAATGGGAGGGTGCCGAGTGAGCCTCGACGTCGACAAGGTGACCTGCACGGTCGCCAAGCTCGGGAACTATCCCTGCGCCCGTGCGATACGTGAGGGCTCCGGCGTGTCCACGCCGCTGTTCCTCGCCATGGGCGTGGTCGTGCTGGTCTGTGACGCCTTCGACGGGGCCTGGGCGTGGGGACGCGTCCTGGGCATGTCCGTCTTCGGCATCATGGGCCTCATCCTCGCGGCCACCTTCTCCTACACCCTCACCAAGGCCAAGGACGCGGGCAACCCGCTCCTGGCCGCGGTCTGCTCCGTGATCTGCTTCGTGGTGTCCCTGCCGTATGCGGAAGGTGGCGCGTCGGCCCTCACGAGCCCGCTCGTCGGCGTCGATGGCGCCGTCGCCGGGGCGATCGTGGGCCTCGTCGTCTCCGAGCTCATGGCAGCCGTCTCGCGGACGAGGGTCTGTCGTCTCGACTTGCCCGAGGGCGTGCCCCCCGCTGTGTCGGGGGCGATCGCGGCGATCGTGCCGTCCTTCGTCTCCCTCGTCGCGTTCGGACTCGCCTCCATCGGTCTGTCGATGGTGGGCACGAGCCTCGTGGGGATCCTCTCGACATGGGTCCAGGGACCGCTCGTCGCCATCAACACGAGCCTCGTGGGATGCGCGGTGATCCTCATCCTTTCCAACCTGCTCTTCTGCTTCGGCATCCATCAGTCGGTGGTCTCCGGCGTCCTGCTCGAACCGCTCCTCCTGCTCAACATGTGCCGGGACATGTCCCAGGTCCTGGCTGGCAATGCCGTCACCGAGGTCATGAACATGGGTCTCGTCTCGTCGTTCGCCCTCATCGGAGGTTCCGGTTCCACGCTCTGCCTCATCCTGGCGACCCTCCTGTTCTGCAGGAGGGACGAATGGCGCGAGTGCGCCAGGGACGCCATCAGGCCCGGCGCGTTCAACATCAACGAGCCGGTGATCTTCGGCTACCCCATCGTGGGCGACCGTCTCCTCATGGTCCCCTTCGTGGTGGCGCCGGTGGTCGGGCTCTGCATCGGCTATGCGGCGACGGTCGCGGGGGTCATGCCGGTGTTCAGTGCCTACATGACGTGGGTGTGCCCGCCTCTTCTCGACGCGTTCCTCGGGACGGGAGGCAGCCTCGTGGCCGTGGGCGTGCAGCTCTTGGCCGTGGTCGCCTGCACGCTGCTCTATCTGCCGTTCTTGGTCGCGGCATCACGCAGGGCATAGCCGCCGATTCCCGCGTGCCTCTCGGTTTGGTATCATTCAGCACTGTCGGGCATGCGGGCGTGGCGGAACTGGTAGACGCGCTGGATTTAGGTTCCAGTGGGAGAGATCCCGTGAAGGTTCAAATCCTTTCGCCCGCACCATAGATATGGACGAGGACGCCACCACAGCACCTGCTGCGGCGGCGTCCTTCTTTCACATATGGGCGTTTCCGCCGGGAGTGCCCTCTAGAGCGTCTCGACGAAGCGATGCACGTAGTGATAGGCGGCGCCGAAGGGTGCCGCGCGATGCACGACCTTCGCGATGCGGACGTAGCTGCCGTCGCCCGCGAAGGAGTCGAGCCTCGCCGTGCGATCGCGGATCTCGTCCAGGCGCTCGCCTAGGTACTGGCACATGGAGCCTCCGATGATGATGTCGGAGTCCAGGACCATGTGGATGTCGTTGAGCCCGATCGCGAGGTGATCGGCGTAGTCGTCCCAAGCCTGCTTCGCGTGGGCATCGCCCGCGTCGAGGCGGGCGAAGAAACCGTCGAGGCTCATCCCCTGGTCATCGCTCAGGCATGAGGACGAGCAGTAGGCCTCGAGGCAGCCGTGCCTCCCGCAGGAGCACTCGCGACCGCCCGGCTCCACGCAGAGATGCCCGAACTCGCCGCTGCGACCGTCGTCGCCCTTGAAGGGCTTGCCGTCCATGAATATGGCGCCGCCTACGCCGTTGGAGAGCATGAGGTAGGTGAGGCTGTCCAGGTCGGGGTGGGCCAGCCATTCGGTGTATCCCGCGCAGTTCGCGTCGTTGGCGACGTGGACGCGATAGCCGATCCTCTGCGTGAGGGTCGAGATGTCGACGTCGTGCACGTGGAGGGTCGGGGCCGTGAGGATGCGACCGGAACCCTCGTCCACGATGCCCGGAACCGCGATGCCGACCCCGAGCAGGCTCTCGCGAGCGATTCCCTCGTCATCCAGGAACCTCTCGAGCGCACGTGCCATGTCCTCGCCCAGGGCGGAGACGTCGGAGATGGGGCCGTGCTCGCGCTTGCGCGTGGCGATGGTGTTGCAGAGCAGGTCCAGGGCGACGAACTGGAAGCAGTGTTCGGTGAGGGAGATGCCCACGGAGGTGCGGGCGGCCGGATCGACCTCGAGCACGTGCGCGCGCCTGCCACCCGTCGACTCGAGCTGTCCCGCCTGGTGTATGAGGCCGAGCTCGGAGAGGTTCGTGAGGTTCTGACGGATGGTGGGCAGGCTCAGGTCCAGCTCGTTCGAGAGCTGTTGCTGCGTCAGGCCGTCCTTCGCCTCGTAGAGGCTTCGGAAGATCCGGTTTCGGGTGAGCTGTCGGCGTCCGCTTATGTTCTGCATTCGATCTCCAACGATAGGGTCGAGGGCTGGCGTGCTGATGAGCGTCTCGCCCGTGGGGGCTGACTTTGGCAATCAGACTTGAGGAAAGTATACGTCCTGTACCCAGAACGGACCATCCACGGCGCCGGACGTGACGCTCACGATTCATCCACCGCCTTCCACCGCACTTACAGTATTATATTTGCGAAAAGAAATTGCCGTAAGTAATTGCGCGAATGGAAGGCGAGGAGGCCGGAAGGTGCTCTACATCGGAGTCGATCTCGGCACGTCGGCAGTGAAGCTCCTGCTCATGGATGAGAAGGGCGCGATCAGGAACATCGTCAGCAAGGAATACCCCGTCGACTACCCCTATCCGGGCTGGAGCCAGCAGGACCCCGAGGACTGGTGGGATGCCATCCGCGCGGGAATTCCCGAGCTCATCGCCGGTGTCGACGCGAGCGAGGTCCGCGGCATCGGCTGCGCGGGTCAGATGCATGGTCTGGTGGTCCTCGACGAGGACGACCACGTGATCAGGCCCTGCATCCTCTGGAACGACGGGAGGTCGGAGGAGCAGGTCCACTACCTCAACGACGTCGTCGGCCGCGATCGCGTGAGCGCCTGGACGGCCAACATCGCCTTCGCGGGCTTCACCGCGCCGAAGATCCTCTGGATGAGGGACAACGAGCCCGAGCTCTTCTCGCGCATAGACAAGGTGATGCTTCCCAAGGACTACGTGAACCGTCGTCTCACGGGTACCTTCACCACCGACTTCTCCGATGCCTCCGGGATGCTCCTGCTCGACGTCGAGCACAGGCGCTGGAGCCAGGAGATGCTCGATCTGTGCGGCATCACCGAGTCCCAGCTGCCCGAACTCCACGAGAGCGCCGACGCCGTGGGCACGCTCCTGCCCGAGGTCGCGCGAGAGCTGGGGCTTCCTGCGGACGTCATCGTCTGCGCCGGTGCCGGCGACAACGCCGCGGCCGCGGTGGGCTGTGGGGCTGTGGGGGATGGTAGGTGCAACATCAGCCTCGGCACCTCCGGCACGATCTTCATCACGTCCGACACGTTCCGTGCGGGCGGCGGCAACGCCCTCCACTCCTTCGACCATGCCGACGGCGGCTATCACCTCATGGGCTGCATCCTGTCCGCCGCGAGCTGCAACAGGTGGTGGTGCGAGGACGTCCTCGGCACCGATGACTACGCGGGTGCGGTGGGTGGCGTCGACGTCGCGGCGGTGGATCCGAGCCTCGCGTACTTCCTCCCGTACCTCATGGGCGAGAGGAGTCCCCACAACGACCCCTCCGCACGTGGCGCCTTCGTGGGCCTCAGACTCGACACGACCCGTCAGGAGATGGGCAGGTCCGTGCTCGAGGGCGTCTCGTTCGCGTTCCGCGACTGCCTCGACATCGCGCGTGCGCAGGGCGTCGAGGTCAGCAGGAGCACGGTCTGCGGGGGTGGGGCGAGAAGCGAGCTGTGGCTCGAGATGCTCGCCACCATCCTCGACGTGACCCTCGAGCTCCCGCAGACCGAGCAGGGTCCCGGCTACGGTGCCGCGATGCTGGTCGCGGTGGCATGTGGTGACTTCGACTCCGTCGCGGGCTGCTCCCGCTCCCTGGTGCGCGTCCGTGGCGAGGTGGCCCCGCGCGCCGACCTGGCTGATGCATATGCCAGACGCCACGAGACATGGCATGGCCTGTACCCGGCCCTCAAGGGCTCGTTCGAGAGGATGGTCGATCGATGATGCTGATCCGTTCCGTGCGTGACGCGGCCTTCGCGCCTTTCGGCAGGGTGCTCGACGCCCCTGCCTCCCTGACCGCGCCCATCCTGTCCGCGCTGGCCGCCACGCCCCTTCCCGAGGCGACCGACTACGTCGCCTGTGAGCCCACCATCCAGGGCCTTCCCGAGGCGGGCGAGCTCGCCCTCGCGCTCTTCGGCGGCATCCCCGCCCAGTTCGGCTGGTGCAACGGTCACAACACGAAGCTCAACTGCCTCGAGTATCACCGCAGCAGCGAGTTCAACCTCGGCTGCGAGGACTTCGTCTTGCTCCTCGCGAAGCAGGACGACATCGTGGGAGGTCGTCTCGACACCTCGTGCGTCGAGGCGTTCCGGGTCCCCGCGGGCACGCTCGTGGAGGTCTTCGCCACGACGCTGCACTACGCACCCTGCCACGTCGACGCCTCCACCGGCTTCCACGTGCTCGTGGCGCTTCCCGACGGCACGAACGGGCCCAAGCCCGAGCACGTGCCGGATGCCGGCGACTCGGACCTGCTCTGGGCCTCCAACAAGTGGCTGCTCGCGCACGAGGAGAGCGCCGAGGCGGCATCGGGAGCCGTCCGCGCACTCACGGGGCCGAACATCGACATCGCGGCTGACCTCGCCTGAGGGGCCGCACGACACATGACATGCGGTCGCGAGAGGCGACCTTGAGGAGCCGAGGCCCGAGGGCCTGACGAGAAGAGAGGAACGAATCGACATGAAGTCATCCAACATCCCTGAGGTGAGGCTCGGGATCATCGCGGTGAGCCGCGACTGCTTCCCCATCGAGCTGTCCGAGCGCAGGCGTGCCGCGATCGTCTCCGCGTGCGCGTCCCGAGGCCTCGACGTCGTCGAGGTGAGCAAGACGGTCGAGAGCGAGGCCGACATGCTCGTGGCCGTCGACGAGGCCAAGGCCGCCGGCGTGAACGCCCTCACCGTGTTCCTCGGCAACTTCGGCCCCGAGACCCCCGAGACCCAGATCGCCCAGCGCTTCGATGGCCCCTGCATGTTCGTGGCGGCCGCCGAGGGCGACGGCGACCTCGTGGATGGTCGCGGTGACGCGTACTGCGGCATGCTGAACTGCTCGTACAACCTCGGCATGCGCCACATCCCTGCGCACATCCCGAGCTATCCCGTGGGCACGGCCGACGACATCGCCTCGATGATGGTCGACTTCGTCCCCGTGGCGCGCGCCGTGGTGGGCGTCTCGAGCCTCAAGATCATCACCTTCGGGCCTCGTCCCCAGGACTTCTTCGCCTGCAACGCCCCCATCAAGGGCCTCTACCAGCTCGGCGTCGAGATCGAGGAGAACTCCGAGCTCGACCTTCTCGTCTCCTACAAGGAGCATGCCGACGACCCGCGCATCAAGGACGTCTGCGACGACATGGCCGCCGAGATGGGGGAGGGCAACTACTATCCCGACCTGCTGCCCCGCATGGCGCAGTTCGAGCTGACGCTGCTCGACTGGGCCGAGGACCACAAGGGCAGCCGTGACTACGTCGCCTTCGCCGACAAGTGCTGGCCGGCCTTCCCCTCGCAGTTCGGCTTCGAGCCCTGCTACGTCAACAGCCGTCTCGTGAGCCGCGGCATCCCCGTCTCCTGCGAGGTCGACGTCTACGGCGCGCTGTCCGAGTACATCGGCATGTGCGCGAGCGATGACACGGTGACGCTGCTCGACATCAACAACTCCGTGCCCAAGAGCCTCTACGACGAGGAGATCGCACCCACCACGCCCGGTGACATCACCGACACCTTCATGGGCTTCCACTGCGGCAACACCCCGAGCTGCAAGATGTGCTCGGACCGTGCCGTCCGCTACCAGCTCATCCAGCACCGCCTGCTCGAGCCCGCCGGCTCCGACCCCGACTTCACCCGTGGCACCCTCGAGGGCGACATCGCGGCCAGCCCCATCACCTTCTTCCGTCTCCAGTGCGACTCGGAAGGTACGCTGCGCTCCTATATCGCCCAGGGCGACATCCTGCCGGCGCCCACGCACTCCTTCGGTGGACGTGCGATCTTCGACATCCCGGAGATGGGTCGCTTCTATCGCCACGTCCTCATCCAGAAGCACTTCCCGCACCATGGTGCGGTCGCCTTCAAGCACTGCGGCAAGGCACTGTTCGACGTGTTCACCTACCTGGGCGTCGGTGACATCTCGTACAACCAGCCGAAGTCACTTCCCTACCCATCCGAGAACCCCTTCGCGTAGCGACCCAAAGAGAGAGCACGAGGCGAGGGCGGCATATGCGCCGGGCGTCCATCATCTGGTGGTCGCCCGGCTTTCTCTTGTCCCCCCGCCTCCCGCATCGTCGTCTCGCGACCCCCGCCTCGCGCCCGCGCGTATGTAATTTTGACCTCAAGCCCGAAGTGGGCGAGAATAGCCACCGTCTGTGGAATCACCACCAAACCTGTATCGGGAGGAACGTTGAAGATCACCGTCACCGCTGAGGAGCCTAAGGACGACCAGCTGGCCGCCAAGGTCACCGTCGCCACCAAGGACGTCAATGCCGCCGTCGACAAGGCGTACAAGGACATCTCGCACAAGTACAGCTTCCAGGGCTTCCGCAAGGGTCACACGCCCCGTCAGGTGATCGACGGCATCGTCGGCCGCGAGGCCGTGCTCGCCGAGGCCACCAACGCCCTCATCAACGGGGCCGAGCCTGCCATGCTCGAGGAGCTCGACATCGTGCCCGTCGCCGACATCGACTACGGGGAGGACCCCGAGCTGGTCGCCGAGGGCAAGCCCTACCACATCGAGGCCTCCATCAAGCTCCGTCCCACCTGCGAGCTCGATAGCTACGACGCCCCTGACATCGAGATGCCTCCCGCGGAGGTCACCGATGCCGAGGTCGACGAGCAGATCGACGTGCTGCAGGGCTACCACGCCACCTTCGAGGACGTCGAGGAGGACCGTGGCATCGAGGCCGATGACATCGTCCAGGCCGACGTGGAGAACGTCTCCGGCGCCGAGGGCTTCGCCGGCGAGAACCGCATGTTCACCCTCGAGCAGGGCGCCTTCCCCGAGGAGTTCGACAAGCAGATCCTGGGCATGAAGAAGGGTCAGACCAAGGAGGTCTCCTTCACCCCGGAGGCCCCCGAGGGCACCGAGCCCACCACCATCACCTGCAAGGTGGCCGTCAAGGCCATCAAGCGTCGCGTCACCCCCGAGCTCGACGACGAGTTCGTCAAGAAGGGCTATGGCTTCGGCTCCGTGGACGAGCTCCGCGACGCCGTCAAGTCCGAGATCGAGGGCGACAAGAAGGAGAGCCTGCCCGGTCTCAAGGAGGACCGCGTGGTCGAGGCCCTCGCGAGCCACCTCAAGCTCGACGAGGTCCCCGAGGACTATCTCAACCAGGTCTTCCGTGAGCTCGCCAACAACTTCCTCGACCAGCTCCAGCGCCAGGGCATGACCCTCGACGCCTTCCTCAGCGCCCGCCACATCGACGCGCAGACGTTCATGGCCGACCTGCACCAGCAGGCCGAGGAGCGCGCCCGCCAGTCGCTGGCACTCGACGCCATCGCCAAGAAGCTCGAGCTCGAAGTCACCAAGGACGACATCGTCGACGAGTTCAAGGCCGCCGGCGCCCCCGACGTCAAGGCTGCCATGAAGAACTTCATGGACGAGGGCCGCATGCCTGCCATCCGCGACTCCATCAAGCGCACCAAGGCCGTGAACTGGCTCGTCGAGAACGCCAAGGTCACCGAGGTCGACGAGATCGCCAAGAAGCGCGCCGACGAGGCCAAGGCCAAGCCCGCCGCCAAGAAGGCCACCAAGAAGGCCGCAGCCAAGAAGCCTGCGGCTGACAAGGCCGACGACAAGAAGCCTGCCGCCAAGAAGACCGCGACCAAGAAGCCTGCCGCCAAGAAGGCCGCAGCCCCCAAGGCCGACAAGACCGCCGACGCCGAGTAGCGTGTGCGTCCCATGACCCCGCGCGTCGCCGTGCGAAACGGCTGCGCGCGGGGTCTGGTCTCGCCAGGCAAAGGTGTCGACATAGGAGGACATATGATCAACCCCGCACGCAACATCCCCAACATCCCCTACGTCATCGAGCAGACGCCTCGTGGCGAGCGCAGCTATGACATCTACTCCCGCCTCCTGAACGACCGCATCGTGTTCCTGGGCGAGGAGGTCACCCCCGACTCCGCCAACCTCGTGATCGCGCAGCTCCTGCATCTCGAGAGCCAGGATCCCGACAAGGACATCGCGCTCTACGTCGACTCGCCCGGTGGTGACGTCTACTCCGGCATGGGCATCGTCGACACGATGAACTACATCAAGCCCGAGGTCTCCACCATCTGCGTGGGCATGGCCGCCTCCATGGGCGCCCTCATCCTCGCGGCCGGCGCCAAGGGCAAGCGCTTCTCTCTGCCCAACTCCATGATCCTGATCCACCAGCCCTCCTCGGGCGTGAAGGGCCAGCAGACCGACATCCAGATCGTCGCCGACGAGACGCTGCGCCTGCGCAAGCACATGAACGAGATGCTCGCCGACTACACGGGCCAGCCCATCGAGACCATCCAGGCCGACACCGAGCGCGACAACTACATGTCCGCCGACGAGGCCTGCGCCTACGGTCTGGTCGACAAGGTCATCAAGTCCCGCGCCGACGGCGAGGCCGCCACGTCCGACGACGCCTCCGAGAGGTCCGGGGAGTAGCCGATGGCGGGAACCGACGACACCCAGGGCACGGTCCACGACCACGACGCCCACGGCTACGATGACCAGATGCGCTGCTCGTTCTGCGGCAAGACCCGTGACCAGGTGCGCAAGCTCGTCCAGGGGCCCGGAGGGGTCTACATCTGCGACGAGTGCGTGAGCGCCTGCGCCGACATCATCGGCGAGTCCATCTCGACCGATGAGGCGCTTGACGAGGAGCAGACCGAGACCTCGGGGGAGGACCTCATCAAGGACCTTCCCACCCCGCACGAGATATACGACGAGCTGTCCCAGTACGTCATGGGTCAGGAGGACGCCAAGCGCGCCATGTCGGTCGCCGTCTACAACCACTACCGCCGCGTCATGTGCGGCGACTCGAACGATGACGGCGACGAGGACGTCGAGCTCGCCAAGTCGAACATCCTCCTGCTCGGGCCCACCGGCACGGGCAAGACCCTGCTCGCGCAGACGCTCGCCCGCTTCCTCGAGGTCCCCTTCGCCATCGCCGACGCCACCACCCTGACCGAGGCCGGCTACGTGGGCGAGGACGTGGAGAACATCCTTCTCAAGCTCATCACCGCCGCCGACGGCGACGTCGAGCGCGCGCAGGTCGGCATCGTCTACATCGACGAGATCGACAAGATCGCCCGCAAGGCCGAGAACCTCTCCATCACCCGCGACGTCTCGGGCGAGGGCGTGCAGCAGGCCCTCCTCAAGATCCTCGAGGGCACCGAGGCGAGCGTGCCTCCCCAGGGCGGCCGCAAGCACCCCCAGCAGGAGCTCATCCACATCGACACGACGAACATCCTGTTCATCTGCGGCGGCGCCTTCGTGGGGCTCGACAAGATCGTGGCCGAGCGCATCGGCAAGCGTGGCGTGGGCTTCAACTCCGAGCTCGCAACCAAGGTGAAGGACTCCGAGGACGAGCTCATGGGCGAGGTCACGCCCATGGACCTGCACAAGTTCGGCATGATCCCCGAGTTCGTGGGCCGCATCCCCGTGATCTGCTCCACCAGGCAGCTCGGCGAGGACGACCTCGTCGAGATCCTCACCCGTCCCAAGAACGCCATCGTGAAGCAGTACAAGCGCATGTTCGAGCTCGAGGGCGTGGAGCTCGAGTTCGAGGACGAGGCACTGCGCGAGATCGCGCGTCTGGCGCTCAAGCGTGGTACGGGCGCCCGTGGCCTGCGCGCCATCTGCGAGGGGTGCCTCCAGGAGACGATGTTCGACCTGCCGAGCGACATGTCCGTCGCCAAGGTGGTCGTCACCAAGGAGTCCGTCGACGGCTCGGAGCAGCCGCGCAGGCTCGAGCCTGAGAAGAAGGGCCATCGCGCCAGCTGAGAGCCGCCGACGCGAGTCGATGACACGTGAGTCCGAGGGGCCTGCCGCCATGTGCGACGGGCCCCTCGTCCTTGTGCCGTTCGGACATGGGCATGTGGTGGGCAGATCGCCCATGGGATATACTTTCTATATCTGACCTAACACAACGCAAATGGAGCCAACGTGTCAGACACCAAGCACAACGCCATCGATTCGACCTCTGAGCCCGCGCCCTCCCCGCGTGAGGGCATCACGCGTCGCGATGCCCTGAGGGTCCTCGCCGGCGGCGTCGCCGCGGGTGTCGTCATGCTCGGCAACCCCCTCCGCGCGCTCGCCGACACCCAGTCCGACCTCGATGCGGCCCAGTCCCAGCTTGACGCCGCGCAGGCCCAGCTCGACCAGATCTCGAGCGAGTACGTCGAGATCGCCAAGCAGCAGTCCGACACCATGGACAAGCTCGAGGCCAAGCAGAAGGAGATCGACGACACCCAGTCCCAGATCGACGCCAAGCAGTCCGAGCTGGACCAGAAGAAGGACCAGCTCTCCCAGCACATCTCGAGCTACTACAAGTCGGGGCAGAGCAGCATGCTCGACATGGTCCTCTCGTCCACGTCCTTCGACGACCTCATCACCAACGTCTACTACGCGGGCAAGATCAACTCCTCCGAGGAGTCCATGATCCAGGACGTCAAGGACACCAAGGACGCCCTCGACGCTCAGAAGAGCCAGCTCGAGTCCGAGAAGGCCGACCTCGAGCAGATCAAGGCCGACCTCGACGACCAGGCCTCGCAGATGCAGGCCAAGCAGGCGGAGACCCAGACGCTTCTCGACGGGCTCTCGCAGCAGGTCAAGGACCTCATGAACCAGCGTGACGAGGAGCTCGCCGCCGCAGCCGCCGAGGCCGCCGCAGCCGCCAAGAAGTCAAGCGGGGGAGCGTCGGGTTCGGCCAACTACACCACCGGCACCACGCCCTCCTTCACGGGCGGGACCGGGTCGCAGCAGGCCGTGGTGAGCGCGTGCTACTCCACGCCGTCGCCTGGTTTGGGCTACTGCGCCGCATGGGTCACCAACGTGTTCGTGAACGCCGGCATCGGCTCGTTCTCCGGCAACGCCTGCGACATGTACAACTGGTACTGCACCAGCTCGGACAAGTCGGCCATCCAGCCGGGCATGATCGTGGCCGTCTCCACCCACTCCCATACCAGCGCCGGCAGCATCTACGGTCACATCGGCATCTACGTCGGCGGCGGCAACATGATGGACAACGTGGGCTACATCCGCACCATCAGCCTCGACGAGTGGGTCAACTACTACAGCACCACGGTCACCCCACGCTGGGGCTGGCTCGGCGGCGTCGCGCTGGCGTAGGCTCACCTTCCCACGCCCGTCCCCACGTCCGTGCCCGCGCGGCACGGCGCCATGCGTGCTATCCTCGTGAGCTAGCACTATTGGCCGGCGGACGTCACCAGGCGCCCGTCTCGTGAGAGGACCAATCCCGTGGAGGAAATGCCGAAGACCTACGACCCGGCCCAGACCGAGCCGCTCATGATCCAGAACTGGATCGATGGCGGATGCTACCAGCGTAGCAAGGGCGTAGGCGACTGCACGGTAGTCATCCCTCCCCCCAACGTGACGGGCATCCTCCACATGGGCCATGCCCTGGACGACACCATCCAGGACACGCTCATCCGCTACAACCGCATGAAGGGTCTCTCCACGCGTTGGATCGTGGGCACCGACCATGCCGGCATCGCCACCCAGACCAAGGTGGACAAGAAGCTCAAGAGCGAGGGCATCTCGCGTCTCGAGATCGGTCGCGAGAAGTTCCTCGACGCCTGCTGGGACTGGCGTCGCGAGTATGGCGGCACCATCGTGAGCCAGATCCGCCGCATGGGCTGCTCGGTGGACTTCTCGGACGAGAAGTTCACCATGTCGCCCGAGTACGCGAAGGCCGTGCGAGAGGTCTTCTGCGACTGGTATCACGCAGGCCTCATCTACCGCGGCAAGCGCATCGTCAACTGGTGCCCCAGCTGCACCACCGCCATCTCCGACGACGAGGCCGAGTACAAGGACGAGGACTCGCATCTGTGGCATCTCCGCTACCCGCTGGACGAGCCCGTCGACGGCCATGACTACATCGTGATCGCCACCACGCGTCCCGAGACCTGCCTGGGCGACACCGGCGTCGCCGTGAGCCCCGAGGATCCCGAGAAGGCCAAGTACGTGGGCCACAACGTGATCCTGCCCATCGTGGACAGGCCCATCCCCATCTTCTCCGACTGGCACGTCGACAAGGACTTCGGCAGCGGCTTCGTGAAGGTCACGCCTGCGCATGACCCGAACGACTTCGCCATGGGCCAGACCCATGACCTGCCGCAGATCAACATCTTCGACGAGCATGCCGTGGTCGTCGACGGTTACGGCGACGTCTCCGGCATGGACCGCGACACCGCCCGCAAGGCCATCGTGGAGTGGTTCGACGAGCACGGTCTTCTCGACCACATCGAGGACATCAACCACTCGGTCATGCACTGCTACCGCTGCGACGCCGCGCTCGAGCCCTGGCTTTCCGAGCAGTGGTTCGTCGCCGTCGACAAGCTCAAGGGACCCGCCACCAAGGTGGTCGAGGACGGGGAGGTCACCTTCCATCCCGCGCGCTGGAAGCAGACCTACCTCACGTGGATGGACAACCTCAAGGACTGGTGCATCTCGCGTCAGCTGTGGTGGGGCCACCGCATCCCCGTGTTCTACTGCGAGGACTGCGGCTGGGAGGACGCCCTCATGGAGGACACCGACGTGTGTCCCAAGTGCGGCGGCCATCACGTCCACCAGGACCATGACGTGCTCGACACGTGGTTCTCGTCCCAGCTCTGGACCTTCGCCACGCAGGGCTGGCCCGACCATCCCGAGCAGATGGAGGGTCACCACCCCACGGCGGCCCTCGTCACCGCCCGCGACATCATCGCGCTGTGGGTCGCCCGCATGATCATGAGCTCGCTGTACTTCACGCATGAGGTCCCGTTCCACGACGTGGTCATCTACGCCACGATCCTTGCCAAGGACGGCAGCCGCATGTCCAAGTCGAAGGGCAACGGTGTCGACCCCATGCAGCTCATCGAGCGCTACGGCGCCGATGCCATGCGCTTCAACCTGCTCACCCTCGTCACCAACAACCAGGACGTCCGCTTCGACGCCATCAAGGAGAAGGACGGCTCGATCGCGAGCCCCCGCACCGAGGCGGCCAAGTCGTTCGTCACCAAGATCTGGAACGCCAGCCGCTTCGTCCTCATGAACATGGACGGCTACGAGCCGGGTCCGGCCAAGGCCGTCACGCCCGAGGACGCCTGGATGCTGTCCCGCCTGGCCAAGACCGTCGCGTCCACCACCGCGTCGCTCGACGCGTTCGAGTACGGCGACATGGCCCGCGGTCTGCAGACCTTCTTCTGGAACGAGGTCTGCGACTGGTACATCGAGCTGTGCAAGGGTCGCCTGCTCGACGGCGAGCCCGACCAGCGCCTGCAGGTGCAGCGCAATCTCATGTTCGTGCTGGACTGCTCGCTGCGCATGCTCCATCCCGTTATGCCGTGCGTCACCGAGAAGATCTGGGACTCCATGCCTGCGAGCGGCCTCGACGATCACTCGGCCCCCTTCCTCATGGAGGCCGCCTGGCCCGACCCGGACGCCCTGGCCGGCTTCGTGGACGATGTCGCCGAGGGCCAGTTCGACCTCGCCCGCCGCGTCGTGGCCGCCGTGCGCTCCACGCGCGCCCGCTATCGCCTGAGCCCCAAGGCCGAGCTCGACGTGGCCGTCCGCTCCGACGCCGCCGACGCCGCGGCACTCGAGGGCCAGCGTGACTTCGTGTGTGGCGTGGGCCACATCGACCAGCTCGCCCTCGGGGCCGAGCAGGACAAGCCCGCGGGCTCCGTCTCCGTCATCGACGGCGGCCTCGAGGTCTTCGTGGTGGTGGGTGGTCTGGTCGACCTCGCGGCGGAGTCCAAGCGCCTCGAGCGCGATCTCGCCAAGGCCGAGAAGGACCTGTCGGGCATCGAGCGCACCCTCTCCAACGAGGGCTTCGTGTCCAAGGCGGCCCCGGAGGTCGTGGAGAAGAAGCGCGGCCAGGCATCCGAGCTCACGACCACCATCGAGCAGCTCAAGGCACAGATCGCCGACTTCGCGTAGGGGAGGGCCGATGGCATCCGCCATATCCGTCCCGGACATCACCTATCCCGAGGCGATCGCGACCCTCAAGGGCGCGCTCCGCTTCGGGATATGCCCCATGCTCGAGAGCGTGGAGGACATGCTCGAGGAGCTGGGCCGTCCCGACCGCAGCTACCGCATCGTCCAGATCGCCGGAACCAACGGCAAGACGTCCACGGCTCGCTACACGGCCGCGATCCTCGCGGCCCAGCCGGCCGCTGATGGGTCGCATCCCCTGGTGGCCCTCTACACCAGCCCCGAGCTGGTGAGCTATACCGAGCGTATGGAGGTGGGTGGCTCGCCCGTCTCCGAGGCGGCCTTCGCGCACGGGGTCTCGGCCGCCGCCGAGGCCGGTCGTCGCGTCAACGCACGTCGCGAGCGCGCCGGCGAGCGCCCGTACGACATAACCGAGTTCGACCTGCTCACCGTGGCCGCCCTCGAGATGTATGCCGAGGCGGGCGTCGACGTGGCCGTGCTGGAGTGCGGCATGGGCGGCAGGTGGGACGCCACGAGCGCCACCTCGCCTGCGGCCGTCGCCGTGACAGGCGTGGGCCTCGACCACATGCGGATCCTCGGTGACACCTTGGAGAAGATCTCCGCCGAGAAGGCCGCCATCATCCGTCGTGGTCGCTCGTGCGTGCTGGGCGTGGGCACCGCGACGCCGGACAGCGTGGAGGACGTCTTCCTGGGTCAGTGCGACCACGAGGGCGTGGTCCCCGTCCTGCTCCGTCCCGCCGACCTGGCCGATGCCCCCGGCGAGATGCATCCCGGCGTCCCTCGCGCCCATGCGGACCTGCCTCATGCGAGCTACGTCGTGACGCACAGGCCGTCCTCCCTGGGCGACGTGCTCACGCTCGACGTCACCACCCCGCACGCCACCTATGCGGGCCTCTCCGCGGCCAAGCCCATCTACCAGGCCGCGAACGTCTCCTGCGCCGTCTGCCTCGCCGAGGTCCTCCTCGGCCACGACCTCGACGTGGAGGCCCTGCGCTCCGCCGTGGCGGCATGCCCCACGCCCGGACGCTTCGACGTTCTGACGGGCGGCACGGACCATACGGCATGCGCGTCTCGCGCGACATGCGAGGGGGATGCGTCAGGCGCGCCCCGCGCGACGGAGCCCCTCGTCGTGGTCGACGCATGCCACAACCCGCAGTCCGTCCAGACGTTCCTCGCCTCCGTTCGCGAGGTCGAGCCGGACGTCTCCAAGCGGCCGGACCTCCTCTGCGCCGTCCTGGCCGACAAGGACGTGGCAGGCATCGTGCGCCTCCTCGCCCACGAGTTCCCCGTCGTGCACGTCACGCGCACCGCCTCGCCTCGCGCCATCTCGGCCGAGGCCCTCGCCGACCTGTTCCGCGCCGAGGGCGTGGAGCCTGCCGACGTCTACCCCGACGTGCCCACGGCCGTGAAGGCCCTGACGTCCGCCGGGACGTCGTTCGTCGCCTGCGGGTCGATCACCACCGCGGGCGAGGTCGCGGGTCTTCTCCGTTAAGGAGCCATTCCATGGGAGAAGACCGTGCCGACGTCGCCAAGCAAGCCATGAGGGCCAGGCTCATGCGTGAGCGTCGCGCCCTCGTCGAAGCCGAGCGCCGACGCGTCGACGACCTCGTCGCGACCGCCGTCCGTCATCTGCCCGAGTTCGTCTCCGCGGACCTCGTGCTCTCGTACCTCTCGCTCGGCTCCGAGGTGGAGACCCGCGGCATCATCCGCACTGCGTGGGCTGCGGGAAAGACCGTCGCCCTTCCGAGGTGCGTCGACGGACCCTGCGATGCGGAGGATTCTCGAGACATGGCCGGTCCCCGAGACATGGTCGGTCCTCGCGACATGGAGTGGTTTCGCGTCGATTCCCTCGACGGCCTGGTGATGGGCGAGCATGGCATCGAGGAACCTCCGCGCGACCCCTCGCGTCTGGTGGGGGAGACGGCCATATCTGCGTCCACGATCGCGATCGTCCCCGGTCTGGCGTTCGACGCTGCCGGCTTCCGTCTGGGATACGGCGGCGGCTACTACGACGTCTTCCTCTCGACCTTCCCCGGGACATCCGTGGGCCTATGCCGCGAGGGCTCCTTGCGCGCCAATCTCACCCGCGATGGGGCGGTGGGGCGCCACGACGTCCCGGTCGACATCGTGGTCACGGAGGGTCGTGTCCTGCGACCACGGTCGTAACCTCGCGCTGCGACGTGTGGCCATGACCGCTCGTCGAATGTCACGTGACGATCTTCTCGGCAGGGGGACCTTCCCCGCGAGGCGTTCACGATGGGTGCTGCCACATACTTGGTGGTGGACCGCAGCTCAGAGGCCTTTTGGCCAACGCTCGCCGACTATGGTAGCGTCCGATCATGGACACGTTCATCGACTACATATCCTCGCTTGATTACTGGCGGACGCACGTCCTGCCGGCGGGAGGACTGCCGCCGCCGCGGGACGGTCGCGTGGCCGAGGGCATCGACGCCCTCTTCGAGCGATCCCACCCGACCTCCTCGGAGCTCCCCGCAGATGAGCTCGAGCGTCTGGGCTTTCCCTTGGAGGGTCTCTCCCTTCTGGTGCCGAGCCAGCGGGCACGTGTGTCCAACGCCAGCTTCGAGACGCGTGTCTGGGGAGGGCGTCTTCCCGCGGCCGCCTTCCACCGCGTCTCCGAGCACGTCTACATCTGCACGCCCGAGTTCGTGCTCCTCCGCATGGCGAGCGTGGCCGGAACGTCGGACATGGATGCCTCCGGTGCCTTGGCCTGCGTCGTCTCGCTGGCCTTCGAGCTGTGCGGTGGCTATGCGTTGTCTGCCACGGACGACCGCGGCTTCATCGACCGTCTGCCCGTCATGACCGCCGCGTCCCTCGGCGACCTTCTCCTCGACGCGGGGTCGGCCAATGGCATCCTGCTGGCAAGGCGAGCGCGCGACCTCGTCCTCGAGGGGACGGCGAGCCCGATGGAGGCCGTGATGGCAGCGACGCTCACCCTGCCCCGACGCCTTGGGGGATACGGCCTGTCGGGGCCGATCGCCAACCATCGCGTCGATGTCCCGGACCACGCTCGCGGGATGTCTGGCCAGGCCTTCTACCTCCTCGACCTCTGCTATCCCGATGCGAAATGCGACGTCGAGTACGACAGCGAGGGATTCCATGCGAACGCGGCCGGGATGGAGAGGGACGCCAAGCGGAGGAACACCCTCTCCTACCTTGGATACGAGACGATCACGGTGACCAACGGCCAGCTGCGTTCCGTCTCTCGTATGGATCAGGTCGCCAGACAGGTCGCGAAGGCCATCGGCAAGAAGTGGAAGAAGGTTGCCTATGACGACGTCTCGCTTCGGGTCGAGTTGCGTCGCAACCTCCTCGCGTATCGCGGATGTCTGCCTCCGGTGGGCGAGCGGCATCCCTAACCGTTCGATTCTGGTCCCGCCTACCCGTGCTGGCATCCCTAACCGTTCGATTCCGGTCCCAAAGGCCCTCCTCGGTACCAGAATCAGGCGGTTAGTGATGCCGAATTCGGATTCTATGCACGGGTACATCCATCCCAGGCTTGTCTCCGTCGAGTTATGCAGTCAGCCCTGTTCTGCCGTCACTAACCGTTCGATTCTGGTACCGACACGCCTTCGGAGTACCAGAATCGAACGGTTAGTGAGGCTTCCAGCCACATCCGGCTGCCAATCCATCCCTCGGCCGCCACGCCGGACGTCCCGCCACTCCACGGCCTCCATGTCTCGGCTCTGTGGAGAATGGCCCGTCGAATGCCCCGCCTTGCGCCTGCCTTGGCCCATTCCGCGCGGCCCGGCCTTCCTTTTGCTACAATCCCAACCGATACGAGCGGGCATGTGCCCGCCGGGACAAGTCCGTTAGGAGCGCAACACCCCATGAGCGACCTCCTCAACCAGTTGATCACGCCTGAGGTACGCATGGTTCTCTACCTCATGCTTGCCTGCGTCATCATGCTGTACGTCCTTTCGATCGTCTATGTCATCCGTGACGCCCAGCGCCGCGGCGCCGAGCCTTGGTGGCTCTGGGCGATCATCTCCGTGGTGCCCATCGTGGGCCTCCTCGCCTACGTCATCCTGCGCCCGAGCTCCTACCTGGTCGACCGTGAGGAGCAGGACCTCGATATCGCGCTGCGTGAGCACCAGCTGTCGCATTACGGCATCTGCCCCAAGTGCGGCACGCCCATCGACAAGGACTTCGTCGTCTGTCCCGTGTGCAACACGCAGGTCAGGAACGTCTGCCCCACGTGCCATCGCCCGCTCAACGCGGACTGGAAGGTCTGCCCCTATTGTCGAACTCGCATCCTCTAGGCGCTCCCGTCCGTGCCGGCTTTTCGTCGGCGGGGATGAGTGCGCTCGGCCGCTCGCTGCCGCTTTCGCGGTGGCGAGCGGTTTTCATGTCGCGCGGGGCGTCCGTCGGGCGCGCGCCGCGAGAGACCGATGCCCGAACACGTAAGGTAACGATTCACGTAAGTCACGTGAGGAGAAGAACATGAAGGTCATCTACAACGACGGTCACGTCGACGAGTGCCCCGAGGACGAGGAGCTCCACGTCATCAGGCACACGGCGGCCCACATCATGGCGCAGGCGATCTCGCGCCTCTACCCGGACGCCGACTTCGGCTATGGCCCCGCCACCGACAACGGCTTCTACTACGACGTCGACCTCGGTGACCGCAAGCTCGACGATTCCGACCTCGAGGCCATCGAGACCGAGATGCGCAAGATCGTGAAGGAGAACGAGAAGATCACCACCTTCTGCCTTCCCCGCGACGAGGCCATCAAGCTCATGGAGGACCGCCACGAGAAGTACAAGGTCGAGCATATCGGCGACCTGGCCGAGGACGCCCGTATCACCTTCTACCAGCAGGGCGATTACATCGACATGTGCGTCGGCCCCCACCTCTGCTACACCAAGGGTCTGAAGGCCTTCAAGGTCACCGGTCAGTCGGGTGCCTACTGGAAGGGCGACAAGGACAACAAGATGCTCACGCGCATCAACGGCATCGCCTTCCGCACGAAGGACGAGCTCGAGGCCCACATGAAGCTGCTGGAGGAGGCCGCCAAGCGCGACCACCGCAAGATCGGCCGCGAGATGGACCTGTTCATGATGCGCGACGAGGCCCCCGGCTTCCCGTTCTGGCTGCCCAACGGCATGATCCTCAAGAACGAGCTCATCGACTACTGGCGCGAGATCCACACGGCCGACGGCTACGTCGAGATCTCCACGCCGCTCATCATGAACAAGCAGCTCTGGAAGACCTCGGGTCACTGGGACCACTACAAGGACAACATGTACTCCACCACGATCGATGACGAGGAGTACTGCATCAAGCCCATGAACTGCCCCGGCGGGGTGCTGGTCTACGCCTCCAAGCCGCACAGCTACCGCGAGCTGCCCATCCGCGCCGGTGAGCTCGGCCTGGTCCATCGTCACGAGCTCCGCGGCGCGCTCCACGGCCTGTTCCGCGTCCGCTGCTTCACGCAGGACGACGCGCACATCTTCATGCGTCCCGACCAGATCACCGACGAGATCATGGGCGTCGTCCACCTCATCGACTCCGTCTACGCCAAGTTCGGCTTCAAGTACCACGTCGAGCTCTCCACACGCCCTGACAACTCGATGGGCTCCGACGAGGACTGGGCCGCCGCGACCGACGGCCTCAAGGCGGCCCTCGACAAGCTCGGCATGGAGTACGCGATCAACGAGGGCGACGGTGCCTTCTACGGCCCCAAGATCGACTTCCATCTCGAGGACAGCCTGGGCCGCACGTGGCAGTGCGGCACGATCCAGCTCGACTTCCAGATGCCGCTCAACTTCGACCTCACCTACACCGACGCGGACGGCTCCAAGAAGCGGCCCATCATGATCCATCGCGTCATCTACGGATCGATCGAGCGCTTCATCGGCATCCTCATCGAGCACTACGCCGGCAAGTTCCCCACGTGGCTGGCCCCCTGCCAGGTCAAGGTCCTTCCCGTCTCCGAGAAGACCCTCGACTACGCCAAGGGCGTGACGGCCGCGCTCAAGGCCGCCGGTATCCGTGCGACGCTCGACGAGCGTGACGAGAAGATCGGCTACAAGATCCGCGAGGCCCGCTCCATCGACCGCGTTCCCTACATGCTGATCCTGGGCGAGAAGGAGTCCGAGGCCGGCACCATCTCCGTGCGCGACCGCACGAACGAGACCACCTCGCGCTCCCTCGACGACTTCATCGCCGACATCACCGAAGAGGTCTCGAAGCGTACGAGCTACATCCCGGAGTAGCGACGATGGGGGAGTGCGATCCAGGCTCCACCATCTCCACGGACGCCCCGACGGCGGCCTCCACGACCTGCGCGGTCGTGGCCGGCTGCCTCGGGGCGTCCCGCGTCTGGCTCGTCGACGCCGGTACCGCCGCCGAGAGGACCGCTGCCGAGAGGACCGCTGCCGAGAGGACCGCCGCCGCCCTGCTCGGGAGCCCCGTCCGCGTCCTCGATCCCTCGACCCTCGACGTCGCCGACCTCCGCGCTCTCGCACGGGAGGCCCATGGCCGCGGCGCGCCCCTCGTGGCCGACGTCACCGATGCGGGCCTTGGCGGCTGCGAGGCATGTCTGCTGGGCGCCGACATCGCCTGCTGCCGTCTCGACCTGCCTGCCGGGGCCGCCGACGCCTCCACCGTCCTCGCCTTCGGTCTCTCCAGACATGCCGCAGCCTCGACGCGCCTCCTGACCTCGGTGCTCGATGGCCTCGCCGCCACCTGCCCTCCCTCGGTGGCGACGCTCGTCGCGACCGCGGCCGACCTCCCCGCACGTCTCGCCCGCCGCCGCTCGGCCTCCGATGCGGCCCAGGTGGTCGCGGGCTATCTCGCCTGCCACCCAGCCGTTTCCTCCGTGCGCTATCCAGGGCTCGCCCACGACCCGTCCCATGCCGTGGCGACCTCGACGCTGCATGCCGGCTTCGGCCCCTACGTGTCCTATGTCCGGCGTGGCGCCGACGTCCCCGTCCTGCTCGACTGCACCGACGCGGACGCCCGGGCCCTCATCGCCCGCCTGGAGACCGACCTCGCCTGACGCCTCCGAACGCCCCGCCACAGGCCGCCGCGCTCCGCCGCACCCCATGCCACAAGCCGGCGCACCCCCACGTCCTGCCTCCGCAGCCGTCCGCGGTTGCCTTTCGAATGACCAGTAATCTCTGTACAACCGCAGGTAGATGGCAAATTCATTTCCACAGATTGTGTCTCGTGGATAACGCGCGCCACCTTATGCGTCTAGAATGGACGAAGCAACACGGAACCCGACGGGTATCGGTAATCGAGACAGTTGGAGGTCTGGAATGGCGAAGGCGGCACCAGTCATCGACAGCGTCGATGCGCTCACCGCGCGGATCGCGACCATGCGCAAGGCGCAGGCGGAGTTCGCGAAGTTCACTCAGGAGCAGGTCGACAAGATCTTCTTCGAGGCTGCCATGGCGGCCAACAAGGCACGTATCCCCCTGGCGAAGGATGCCGTGGAGGAGACGGGCATGGGTGTGGTGGAGGACAAGGTAATCAAGAACCACTACGCCTCCGAGTACATCTACAACAAGTACAAGGACATGAAGACCTGCGGCGTCGTCGAGGACGACAAGGCCTTCGGCTACAAGCGCGTGGCGGAGCCCATCGGCATCGTGGCGGCGGTCATCCCCACCACCAACCCCACGTCCACGGCCATCTTCAAGTGCCTCATCTGCCTGAAGACCAGGAACGCCATCATCATCTCCCCGCACCCTCGTGCCAAGAAGTGCACAATCGACGCGGCCCGCATCGTCCGTGACGCGGCCGAGAAGGCCGGTTGCCCCAAGGACATCATCAGCTGGATCGAGCAGCCCACGCTCGAGCTCACCAACGAGCTCATGCACTCGGCCGACATCATCCTGGCAACCGGTGGTCCCGGCATGGTCAACGCGGCCTACTCCTCGGGCAAGCCCGCCCTGGGCGTCGGCCCCGGCAACACGCCGGCCATCATCGACGACACCGCTGACGTCCGTCTCGCCGTGAACTCGATCATCCACTCCAAGACGTTCGACAACGGCATGATCTGCGCCTCCGAGCAGTCGGTCACCATCGTGGGCGACAAGACCTACAAGGCCGCGAAGGCCGAGTTCGCGGCTCGTGGCTGCTACTTCCTGAAGCCTGCCGAGCTCGACAAGGTGCGCAAGGCCATCATCATCAACGGCTCCGTGAACGCCAAGATCGTGGGTCAGTCGGCGTACACCATCGCCAAGATCGCCGGCGTCGAGGTGCCCGTCAAGACCAAGATCCTGATCGGCGAGGTCACCAGCGTCGACCCGTCCGAGGAGTTCGCGCACGAGAAGCTCTCCCCGGTGCTCGCCATGTACAAGGCCAAGGACTTCGACGACGCCATGGCTCACGCCGAGCGCCTCGTGGCCGATGGCGGCTACGGTCACACCTCCTCCCTCTACATCAACACCGATGAGACCGAGAAGATGGACAAGTTCGAGGAGGCCATGAAGACCTGCCGTATCCTCATCAACACCCCGTCCTCGCAGGGTGGCATCGGCGATCTCTACAACTTCAAGATGCCCCCCTCGCTCACGCTGGGCTGCGGCTCCTGGGGCGGCAACTCCGTCTCCGAGAACGTCGGCCCCAAGCACCTGCTGAACCTCAAGACCGTGGCTGAGAGGCGGGAGAACATGCTCTGGTTCCGTACCCCGGAGAAGGTCTACTTCAAGCGCGGCTGCATGCCGGTGGCGCTCGACGAGCTTGGCTCCGTCATGGGCAAGAAGCGCTGCTTCATCGTGACCGACCAGTTCCTGTACAAGTCGGGCTTCTCGAAGCGCATCGAGGACAAGCTCGACGAGATGGGCATCGTCCACTCCTGCTTCTGGGACGTCGCTCCCGACCCCACGCTGCAGTGCGCCCGTCGTGGCGAGGAGCAGATGCGCGCCTTCGAGCCTGACTGCATCATCGCCCTCGGCGGTGGCTCGGCCATGGACTGCGGCAAGATCATGTGGATGATGTACGAGCACCCCGAGTGCAAGTTCGAGGACATGTCCATGGACTTCATGGACATCCGCAAGCGCATCTACACCTTCCCGAAGATGGGCGAGAAGGCCTACTTCATCGCCATCCCGACCTCCTCGGGCACCGGCTCCGAGGTCACGCCGTTCGCCATCATCACCGATTCCGACACGGGCACCAAGTGGCCCATCACCGACTACGCCCTCATGCCCGAGATGGCCATCGTCGACGTCGACAACATGATGACGCAGCCCAAGGGCCTCACCGCCGCCTCCGGCGTCGACGTCCTCACGCATGCCCTCGAGGCCTACGTCTCCATCATGCACTCCGACTACACCGACGCCGTGGCCCTGAAGGCCATGAAGCAGGTCTTCGAGAACCTTCCCTCGGCCTACGACAACGGTGCCTCCGACCCCAAGGCCCGCGAGGGCATGGCCAACGCCAGCTGCATGGCCGGCATGGCCTTCGCCAACGCGTTCCTCGGCCTCAACCACTCGCTGGCCCACAAGCTCGGCGCCTTCCATCACATCCCGCACGGCATCGCCAACGCCATCATCCTCACCAGGGTCATGCGCTACAACGCGGCCGAGCGCCCCACCAAGATGGGCACCTTCCCGCAGTACGGCTATCCCCACGCGAAGGCCCGCTACGCCGAGGCCGCCCGCTTCTGCGGCGTGACCGGCAAGGACGACGACGAGGTGTTCGAGAAGTTCCTCGCCAAGATCGACGCGCTGAACGAGCACGTCGGCGTGCCCAAGACCATCAAGGACTTCGGCATCGACGAGAAGGCCTTCCTCGCCACGCTGGACGACATGACCGAGCAGGCCTTCAACGACCAGTGCACCGGCGCGAACCCCCGCTACCCGCTCATGAGCGAGATGAAGGAGCTCTACCTGGACGCCTACTACGGCCGCGAGCCCAGGTCCTACGAGGACGAGTAACGAATCCAGTCACCTCTGCTGCGGCCCCGCTGTCGCAGCCGCGTCCGAAGGAGTGTCACCATGAAGCTTTCCGATAAGAAAGTCGAGCTCGCGAGTCGTGGCAACAAGGTCGTCTACGCTGACGGGGACCGCATCGTCAAGGTCTTCAACAGCGAGAAGCCCGTCTCCGACGTGTTCAACGAGGCGCTGAACCTCGCCCGCATCGAGGAGACCGGCATCCGCTGTCCCAAGGTGCTCGAGGTCTCCGAGGTCGACGGTGGCTGGGCCATCGCCACCGAGAACGTCCCCGGGACCACGCTGGCCAAGAAGGTCGCCGACGACCCCAAGCACGAGAAGAAGTACATGGAGCAGTTCGTCGCCCTCCAGCTCGAGATCCACAAGCACACGAGCCCTCTTCTCCAGCGCCAGAAGGACAAGTACGCCCGTATGATCAACGGTCTCGAGTGCCTCGATGCCACGACGCGCTACGAGCTGCTCATGCGCCTCGACGGCATGAAGCCGGAGACCGCGGTCTGCCACGGCGACTTCAACCCCACCAACGTCATCGTGGGTGACGACGGCAAGCTCTACGTCTGCGACTGGGCGCACGCCACCCAGGGCTGCAGCGAGGCCGACGCCGCCATGACCTACCTGCTCTTCGCCCTTGACGACCAGAAGACGGCCGACGAGTACCTCGACCTCTACTGCGCCAAGGCCGACACGCCCAAGCAGGTCGTGCGCCACTGGCTGTCCATCGTCGCCGCCTCCGAGCTCTCCCGTCACCGCAAGGTGAACGAGGAGTTCCTCATGAGCTGGGTCGACGTCGCCGACTACCAGTAGGGATCGGCCTCCCTCGGCCTTGGGTCCGAGGGAACGACGTCTCGAAGAGGGGACCGCCCGTGTTCGCGCGGGCGGTCCCCTTTGCGTGTGGGTCGGGACCTCTTGTCGTCGTCGAACGTCCACCTCTGCTAGGCTGGGAAGGTCACAGCGGATGGCGCCGGCGACAGCCCGCATGGCGCAGGGACAGCGAGGTGGACCATGGAAGAGAGTCTCGACCGGGGCAAGCGCACGTCATGGCTGCGAGTCGTCGTCACGACCTGCCTGACCCTCGTGCTCGCCCTCTCCGCGACGCTCGCCCTCGCGGGATGCGGTGTCTCGGATGAGGACGCGTCGAAGAAGGTCGTCGACTCCGCGTTGGACGACCTCAAGGCCACCGACAGCACCTCCGTGGAGTCCACGCTCGGCTCCACGCTCTGTGACCAGATCCGCGCCTATGGCATCGACCCAGCCGACTTCTACTCGGCCCTCGTCAATCACTTCTCCTACACGGACAACGGCTCCACCGTCGACGGGGACTCCGCCACGGTGAGCCTCACGGTGACCAACGTCGACTTCCAGTCGATCTACATGGCATGGCAGTCCGACTTCACGAACTATGTCAGCACGACGGAGGCCGTCGACCTCTATTCGACCGATGGCCAGGACGGGGTCGTCAAGAAGGGGCTCCAGATGCTCCTGGACGACCTCAACGCCGACGATGCTCCCACAAAGACCGAGGACGTCACGATAGACCTCACGAAGGGTTCGGACGGCAGCTGGTCCATGTCGGACCAGAGCCAGCTCACGTCGGCCCTCCTCGCTGGCAATGACATCGCCTCGGTCACGTCGGGTTCCCCCAGCCCGACCACCGACGAGGAGTCCGCTGATTCCGCCGACGCGTCGTCCAGCTCCGATGGCTTCTCCGGTTCGAACTCCTCCAGCACGGCGATCACGACCGAGTAGGGTCGCACCTGCCGTTCCTGCGTCTGCGGTCCCCTAGACCACGTGCTCGTAGGTCGCGAACGAGTAGGGCGTGCCATCCTCGGTCGTTCCTCCGTCACTCGTCGAGACCAGCTGCCAGCCGGGAAGCCGGTCGAGGTCGGGGAAGAATGCGTCGGCGGGGAGCGTGCACTGGTTGCGGGTCACGTAGACGTGCTCGCAATGCGGCAGGAAGCTGCGGTACACCGACTCGCCCCCGATGATCCAGACGGCATCGTCTGCGGCGGTCAGCTCGAGCACCTCGCGCACGCCATGGCATACCTCGATACCCTCGGGCGAGAAGTCCTCGTCGCGCGTGAGCACGACGTTGCGGCGCCCCTTGAGCGGACGCTCGCCGGGCAGGCTCTCAAGCGTGCGCCGGCCCATCACCACGGTGCCTCCCATGGTGTGCTCGACGAACGTGCGCATGTCGGCCTTGTTCCTGACGAGAAGACCGCCGCCTTGGCCTATGCCCCAGTCGTCGCAGACGGCGACGATGGCGTTGATGTGACGGGTCATGTGGGTCCTCCTAGACCGCTATGGGGATGCCCTTCACCTGGGGGCCATGTTCGTAGCCCTCGACGATGAGGTCATCGGTGGTGAAGTCGTAGAAGTCGTGGACGTCGGGATTGAGGCTCACCTTCGGGGCGGCCAGCCTCGGACGCTCGATGAGCTCGCGGACGATGTCCACGTGACGGTCGTAGATGTGTGCGTCGGAGATGACGTGCAGCAGCTCTCCTGCGACCATGCCCTCCACCTGAGCCACCATCATGAGCAGGATCGCGTACTGGCACACGTTCCAGTTGTTGGCGGCGAGCACGTCCTGGCTGCGCTGCATGAGCAGCATGTTGAGCGTGGGGCGGTCACTTCCCGGGTCCTGCGTGACGTTGTAGGTCACGGAGTAGGCGCAGGGGTAGAGGTGCATCTCGGAGAGGTCGGCGAACGTGTACATGTTCGTCATGATCCTGCGGGAGTAGGGCGTGTTCTCGAGGTCGTAGAGCACGCGGTCCATCTGGTCGAAGTCGCCCTCGGGGTAGTGGCTCTTCTGGGCGATCTGGTAGCCGTAGGCCTTGCCGATGCTGCCGGACTCGTCCGCCCACTCGTCCCAGATGTGGCTGTTGAGGTCATGGACGTCGTTCGACTTCCTCTGGTAGATCCAGAGGATCTCGTCCATGGCGCTCTTGAGGGCGGTGCGGCGAAGCGTGAGCGCGGGGAACTCCTCGCGCAGGTCGTAGCGGTTCGTCACGCCGAAGCGCTTGATGGTGTAGGCGGGCTCGCCGTCCTCCCAGTGGGGACGGACCTTCTGGCCCTCGGTGGTGGTCCCATGGTCGATGATGTCATGACACATGTCGCAGAACAGGTCGTCCGCCTTGCTCATCGGGAAACCTCCGTCTCGAGGGATGCCATACACGCCTGCTGGCCACGTTACACCGTCGGCGTGCCGCCGGTGCGTCTCGTCAGCCTTGTCCCACCAATGGTCGCGACTACTTGGCCGCGGACAGCGAGAGCGCCTTCTGAAGCGTGGAGGAGGACTTCTCGCGAGACGACGAGGCCGTGTCGTCGGACGACGAGAGGTCGGAGACGGTCTTGCCGGAGGGGTCCTCGATCATGGCGAGCTGGTCGGAGATGGCGCTCCAGCGATCGGCCGCGTAGTTCTTGCTCACGATGAGGTTGTTGATGATGGCGGAGGACTGCGAGCCGGACACGTCGGATGGCGGCGTGAGCGCCTCGATGTCCGACTTCGCCTTGTCGGCGACATCGATGGCCGATTCGATCTCGGTGGTGGGGTCGTCGGCGCCGGCAGCGGCCCTGAGGTGGCTCACGACCTGCTCGTTGGCGGTCTTGTCTATCGAGACGACCTTGTGCGTGAAGTCCGAGACGCTCGACTGCGCGCCCGAGTAGTCGGTCGCCGCGACCGAGCTGCCGATGTTGTTGTCATAGAGGTCGAGCTCATAGGCCAGACCGGACTTCGTGGAGAGGGACTCGTCGGTGCTGGCACTCGTTCCATAGCCGTTCGAGTTGCCGGACCCGTAGCCGTATCCGTTCGAGTTGCCGGACCCGTAGCCGTATCCGTTCGAGTTGCCGGACCCGTAGCCGTAGCCGTTCGAGCTTCCATATCCGTAGCTTCCGTAGTAGCCCTGTGACCACGTGAGGGCATCGTACGTGCAGCTGCTGATCGCGTTGACGAGGAGGAAGCAGATCACGATGACGGCGCCCGCGATGAAGTAGGCGGCGTTGCCCGACTTGTTCTTCTCGCTGGAGGTGGTGGCGCTCGCGCTCTCGACCACGGGAGGCTCCGGCGCCGTGGGCTGCTGCTGCACCACTGGCTGTGCCTGGGCCACTGGCTGTGCCTGGGCCACGGGCTGCTGGGCCGCGGGCTGTGCCTGGGCAGGCTGGGCGGTGTTCGCGTTTGGATCGTTCTGCGGGTTCTCGACCATGTGGCGAGTCCTTTCGTCCGTCATGTTCTTACAAGATTCTAACCGAAGCGGCCCCTCGGCGCGCCTCGCCCACGAGCGCTACACTCGACCGTGAGCGCGACCCATGCGTGGGCCGCCCATATGGTGGGGGAGACGACCGATCCGCGGGCACGCGCCCGCGAGCAAGGAGACGACATGGCCTGCACGACGCTGCTGGTGGGCAAGGACGCGAGCTACGACGGTTCGACCATCGTGGCCAGGAACGAGGACTCGTCCAACGGCGAGTTCAACCCCAAGCGCTTCGTCGTGGTGCACCCCGCGGACCAACCACGCCACTATCGCTGCGTGATCTCCCACCTCGAGCTCGACCTGCCCTGTGATCCCATGCGCTACACCTCGCTTCCTGACGCCGACGGGAGCCGTGGCATCTGGGCCGAGGCCGGCGTGAACGAGGCGAACGTCTCCATGAGCGCGACCGAGACCCTCACCTCCAACGAGCGCGTGCTGGGGGCGGACCCCCTGGTCGAGCTGGTCCCGGCCGTGGGCAAGCCGGGAGAGGAGGGGTCGGCTCCCGAGATCGTGGGTGGCATCGGCGAGGAGGACATGGTCACCGTCGTGCTGCCGTACGTACGCTCGGCGCGTGAGGGCGTGGCTCGTCTCGGCGGTCTTCTCGAGCGCTATGGCACCTATGAGATGAACGGCATCGCCTTCTCCGACGTGGACGAGGTCTGGTGGCTGGAGACCGTGGGCGGCCACCACTGGATCGCCCGCAGGGTCCCCGACGACTGCTACGTCACCATGCCCAACCAGCTGGGGCTCGACACCCTCGACATGGATGACGCCACGGGCGCCCAGCGCGAGTTCATGGCGAGCTCCGACATCCGCGAGTTCGTGGAGGACAACCACCTTGATACGTCCCTCGACGGCCATCTCGACCCCCGCGACGCCTTCGGCAGCGCGTCGGATGCCGACCACGTCTACAACACACCCCGCGCTTGGGCGATGCAGCGTTTCCTCAATCCCACGTCCGAGCCCTGGGACGCGCCGGACGCACCCCACGGTCCCATGGCGGACGACATCCCCTGGTGCCGCGTGCCCGAGCGCAAGGTGACCGTGGAGGACGTGAGGTATGCCCTCGCCCTCCACTACCAGGGGACCGTCTACGACCCGTACGGCCGCTGGGGTGACGACTCCACGCGCGGCGCGTTCCGTCCCATCGGCATCAACCGCAACGGCCAGCTCTCCGTGGTGCAGCTGCGCCCCTACGAGCCCGAGCCATGCCGTGCGGTCCAGTGGATCGCCTACGGCTGCAACGTCTTCAACGCCCTCGTGCCCTTCTACGCCAACGTCGACCGCACGCCCGAGTACCTCTCGAACACGACCTCGCACGTCACCACCGGGAGCCACTACTGGGCGAACCGCATCATCGCGGCGCTCGCCGACGCCCACTTCCACGAGTGCGCGGCGCATGTGGAGCGCTACCAGGAGAAGGTGGGGGCCCGAGGCCACGCCACGCTCGCCCGCACCGATGCCTGCGTGGGTGCGGCCGGCATCTCGTACGCGGACGCCGCGCCCACGCTCGAGGCCGCGAACGACGCCACGGCGGACGCCCTGCGTCGCGACACGGACGACCTGCTGGACCGTGTCCTCTACGAGGCGAGCATGGGGATGGCGAACGGCTTCTCTCGCTCGGATGCCTAGGGCCTGCCGAGAGGACCGCTCCGTTTTATAGGTGCATGTCCGAGAAGAGCTGGTCCCAGGCCACGCCCAGCTGACGCACGAGCTCGGTGTCGGCGGGGAGCCACTCCATGTCCGGGAGCTCGGGCTGGGTGAGCCAGCGCATGTCCTCGTGCTCCAGCATGTGGGGCTGGGATCCCTCGGCGAGCGGGCACACGAAGCAGTCCATGGAGAGGTGGAAGTCGGGGTAGTCGTACTCCACCGTGTCGAATAGCCAGCAGAAGCCGAGCTCGCAGCCAAGCTCCTCGGAGATCTCGCGTCGGCAGGCCTCGACGGCCGTCTCGCCTGCCTCCACCTTGCCCCCGGGGAACTCCCATCCGTCCTTCATGCTGCCTGACCCTCGCTGGCAGGCGAGGATTCGGCCCTCATGGGCGATGATGGCGGCGGCCACGTGGATGGTCGGCAGGCCCTTGTCCGACGACGTGTCTGTCATGCGACTTCCCTTCGTGCGAGCGGTGTCCTTCGGCCTTCCAGCCTAGCTCTTCCCGCGCCATCCGTCCTCTTGCCGAAGCCGGCCTGAGACCGTGGGGCGAACGGTCTTTGGGCGGAAGCTAATGGGGAGTGCAACGCGAATAGACCTAGTCGCACGAATCGTGTCGAGCTTAGAGTCGCTTGGCCAACTCGATACCAACACGCTCAGGTATCTCGGTGACGAGCGCGTTACCCATGCAGAAGGCCCTCTGTCCGACAGTCATGCCGGTGTCAGTCCAACCCTTGGGGAAACACTGAATCTGGTCTAGCTCATCTGGGACGAGACGACGATAGCGGCCGTCTTCACACTTGATGATGTGCTTGAAACGGGAAGGCGTTCTTCCTCCCTCTCCGGTGACGATGGTTCGAGCCGGGTTCTCGGGAAGGTCTGGGAAGGCCATCGATCCCTCGGCATAATGCCATCTATGACCTGTCTTCGTGACGCGTTCCTCGCTCTTCGAGCCCTTCAAGTACTCCCAGCGAGGCAGGTCCTTCTCGCTCACGAAGTACTCCGGAGGCACTCGGTCATCAGGGATGAGCACGTCGCCGAGAGTCCGCTTGTCACCGTCATAGACCGACACGCCCTTGCATGTGAGGACCTGTCCTTTCTGCATGACGCCGTCAAGCAGGAAGGGGGAGGTCTCCTTGCCGAGGCCGAAGGTCTCTGAGACCTCATGGGGGTCATCGGAGATGGAGAACGTGCTGGCCTTGCCCTCCGCCTCGATCGGGAATGCGGAGGCGAGAACGCCATCGTGGAGCAGATGATGCTCGAGGTCCCACTTGCGTGCCTTGAGCTCTGCGAAGATATACGTCCGCCGCCGCTTCTGGGGCATCCCGTAATCCGCCGCATTGATCACATGCCACTCGACCGAGTAACCAAGCTGGTAGAGACAGGAGAGGATGATCGCGAAGTCACGTCCCCGTTGGGATGCGGGGGACTTGAGAAGACGATCGACGTTCTCCAGAAGGACGTACTTGGGCTTCTTGAGTTCAAGCATCCCATAGATGTCCCACCACAGGACGCCCTTCTTGCCGTTGATTCCCGCCGCTTGGGACAAGGTCTTCGCGACGGAGTAGTCCTGACATGGGAAGCCGCCGACCAGAAGGTCGAAGTCGGGAATAGACCGCTCTCCCGCACGGGCCTGGTCGAGAACGATGTTGATGTCCTCGTTGACGCAGCTGCCCTCACCGAAATGGCTTTCATAGCAGCGCCATGCGAATTGCTTTTTCTCGGTACCAGGCTCCCACTGATCTGCCCATACGGTCTTGAAGACGTCGTTCCCGATGGCGTCATTGGCTCGTTCGAAGCCGACGCGGAAGCCTCCCACTCCAGCGAAGAGCTCTGCTATGCGGATGGTCTTTTTGGCTGGGGTGGTGGGCATCAGACGGGCGTCCCTTCAAGTCGAGATTGCTATATCGATTGTCGCCGATCTTCGGCTTTCGATCAAGAACCTGCCCGCATTATTTCGAGATCTCCATCAGCGCAAGCTGGCCCGCGATATATCTGGCGTTGAGCCAGAAACACCTCTTCGGCTCCTGTGTCCCTTGGGGTGTTGGGAGCGTGTCATGGCTGTCCTTCCCGTGGGGTCGCACATGACAGCAACGGTTCTCCGTTGAGCGCGGCAGATGGTCATACTGACCGTTCCTGACCAATTCCCTTGTCTGCTCGTAGCACCTCTCTGCTTCGGCGAGGTCCTCTGACGGCATGCTCCAGAAGCGAATCCCCTTGAGATGCGTGGGTGCCTCCTTGTCAGACTCGGCTCCCTCAATCTGAAACAAGACGAAGAGGAACGGGCGGGTGAGCTGGGCATAGAGGTCACTATCTTCCCAAGGGACATCAACGATGTCGCAATAGCGGAAAGCGGGAAACGATATGGCCTCCTTTGGCATCCCGTTCTGTCTGAGACGGATGCTCTTGAGGTTGATGTCTGCCTTCTCGAACTCGGCAATCTTCGTTCCACTCCCCTGGATTCCGAGAATCCTGCGCGTGATGCGCGAGTAGAAGCCCTTGTCAGTGTTCTTGATGCCGAATAGCGCGGCCAGCTCTTCGCTGCTCTTCCCTAGGAAGGGCTGGAATCTCGTCTTCACCAGGGACACAAGATCAAGTCCTTCTTGCTTGCCTTCCCGCTCGATGCTCTGCGCGGAGAGGCCTCTGGCAAGCACGGACCTCATGTATGACTGCTTCAGCGCGAAAGCACGCGGTTTCGCGGGGACCTCGGAGAAGGGCTGTTCACGCGTCTTGCTCGAATCGGCTGCCTTCGTACATGCTTCGAGGTACATCGTGTCGCCGCTGGACAGCTCATGCGCGTGACCTGTCTTCACCTTCTCGGCTATGGTCTCCCAGTCCTTGCGAATCGTGGATCTGTCCTCCTCGGGGACATGCCACTCCTCTACGAGGCGGAAGAAGTAGTCGAGAGGATCCTTGTCCCTCTCATACTCGTAGAACATGAAGAGGACGTCTCTGAGCTTGCTCTCGAGCGTGCTGGAATCGAACGTCTCGGTGACGATGGTCATGTAGTTGATCATTGTGACGACGAGGCGCTCCTTGGGTGCGAGGGTCCCGTCCTTCAGCCTCTTGACTGGCGTTACCTTGAGTTCGAGGCCGGCATCGGGGAAGTCGGGCCCTTGGATGCTATTGGGCTCGTAGCCGAAGTAGACCTCCTCGACGGTCTCGCCGAATCCCCCTTTGCCCTTCCTCTGGAGCTTCTCGTTGGGAGCAAGCCCAAGCTTCTTTCGTAGCGTTGTCTTCTCAAGCTGCTGCGCGTAGCTGACGATCGAGAAGCGACTCGAGGGGTCATAGTCGACGCCATGTTCATAGACGGGTCTCTGGTTACCGGTCTTTGAGCTCATGGAATTGACCCCTCTCATCGTTCCGTCCCTGCTTTCCCATCGAGCATACAGCGGCGGGCCGACACGTAAGCCTGCGTTAGAGTTGAGGTGGAGCGGATACTGACGACCTGATTCGACCGAAACGCTTGCTAGTAAAGCGATCGTAGGGAAAGGGGCCGGCGCTTCCCCTGTGCTGCCTGGAACAGTGCGATGATTGCATGCGACGCACGACCGTCCTCTTCGGAAGGCTTGACGGGCATATGACCTCGCTTGCCACGCGACATGTTATGCAGGCCAACAAGGGCAAGGACACCAAACCCGAGCTGGTCCTGCGCCATGCCCTGCGTGCCGCGGGCTACCCCGGTTATCGCCTCCACTGGAAGGACGCGGCGGGCCATCCCGACATAACCTATCCGGGCCGTCGGGTGGCCATCTTCGTGAACGGCTGCTTCTGGCACCGTTGCTCGCGCTGCAAGCTCACCACCCCCAAGACGAACACGGCGTTCTGGGAGGAGAAGTTCGCGCGGAACCGCGAGCGTGACCGTCGCGAATGGCGCGAGCTGGTGGGGGAGGGCTGGTGCGTCGTGGTGGTATGGGAGCACGACCTCAAGCGTGGGCATGTGGACGCGACCGTGGCTGACGTGGTATGTGAGTTGGAGCGTGCGGGCGACGGGGGTCCGGGGATCGGTCGCATGGTGGAGATAGGCTCGCCAGCGGCATGGGAGCTCGCCGCACGGAGGGGACGCCTCAGGGCGAGAGGGTCCTCTCGGCCATGATGGGAGCCATGCAAGCTCATGACGCTGGCGGATTCATGGATATTTCATCTGAAATCA
Organism: Atopobiaceae bacterium; assembly: GCA_022655215.1. Classification (GTDB taxonomy): domain Bacteria; phylum Actinomycetota; class Coriobacteriia; order Coriobacteriales; family Atopobiaceae; genus JALCUE01. Next base: position 409,802 of record JALCUE010000001.1, read on the forward strand.
GTTTGATTTTAGCGTACTATGAAAACGCTTTAGCTATGGCATCAGCTTACATTTGATATGAGGTCATCATGGTCAAGAGCCCACGCCGCCCCATTGCCCTCGTGGCATCCATCCTCTCCGTGTTCATGGCGGTGATGATTGCCATGCCCGGCGTCGCCCTCGCGAGCGATGCCGTCACGAGCCCGACGCCGCTGGTGCCGGGCAAGGCCACCGTCTCCGGCCTCGCCATCGCGAGCACCATCGACGGCACGGACTTCACGACGACCGACGGCCCCGGCCTCGACTCCTCGGGCTCCAACAACATATGCCGTACCTTCGACACGGTGACCTACACCCTGTCCTACGCGACCGCCCTCAAGACCTCCGTCGGCGAGGTGCCCCCCGCCGGCTACACCGAGGGAGACCTCTACTTCAAGGCGACCATCCCCAGCTGCACGCTGGCCGAGGCTCAGTTCGACGTCGACTCCATGAGCTGGGCCACCGACGTCGAGCAGAAGCAGGTGGGCAGTGACGTCGTGCTCACGGGAAAGCGCCACCTCACCAACGGGAGCCTGCCCACGGCCATCCCCGGGGCCGGCACGCTCTCCATCCCCTTGCTGGTCAAGGCCAGCTACCAGGGGCAGACCTATACCCCTGAGTTCAGCGTGTGGCTCGACGGCGACGCGGCGTCCGGCACCAAGTCGGTGACCGCGAAGCAGTTCACCGTCTCATCCACGCCCACGATGAACGTCGCTCTCTCCAAGGCCAGCACCGGCAAGGCATACGCCGAGGGCGTCACCTCCAGCAAGGGAACCGCGCTCGGCAACGGGATCGTGCAGGACATCACGGCCAGCATCCAGGTTGGTTCGACCGACAGCGCCAAGGGCTCCGAGGCCCCGAGCGGACCCGTCACATTCACCCTCAACCTCTCGGGAAAGCACACGGCAGGTGGAGCCACCACTGACACGGCTGCGCCGCGCATCGCCTACGTCGAGGACGCCTCGGGCAAGGCGACAACATCCTACGTCGACAACGGGGACGGTACGGCCACGGTCACGGTGAGCGGGTACGATATCCCCGAGCTCACGGCATCGACCTCCACCCCGATAGACATCGTCGACCTCAAGGTGGGCGTCTTCCAGGAGCAGCCCCAGACCATCCCCAACAACGAGAAGTACGAGATCACCGTCACGGACACGAATCTCGTGGCCAAAGGCGTATCAGGCACGGATCTCCCCGCTGCGACGGAAGGAACCAACGACAATCAGTCCGTCACCACGGATGACTATGTCAACCAGGCATTCGAGATGCTCAGGGGGAGTTGGTATGTAGGGTGCTGTGCCTCGTCGTATTTGGAAGATGACGACTATTACAAGGTGACCCTCGGCAACAAGGTCTCCAATGCCCTTATCTGGGGTCATGACGACGAGGAGTATTATCCTGGCCAGACCATCTACACCTGTGCAAAAACTGATCCTCAGCCTGGACATAGTCCATTCACGTCAGAGGCGAATGCCATCACTGGCGGCGATTTCCTGATAAAGATCGACGGAAACGTGCTTACTCTGCCCGATACCGACGAGTGGGGGGTCGTCCTCTCGGGTGCTGACCAATCGAGCATCGATAACTGCAAGGTCACGATTCGCTATGCCGCCAAGCCGGATGGGAGTGGTTGGACCGGCTACGAGGAGGCCAACAACACGTCAATGCGCGAGATGGTGTTCTATGACTCGCGTGAGGAGCTGAAGGCTGCGGGAGCGACCTGCCTTGGTGTCCTCATGGAGGTCCGCGACGTCTCCTATTACAACGATGTCTCGATTCGTACGGGCATAACCCCGTACTACGCGTTCCAGGTGAAGAACGACAGGTCGCTGATCGATGAGGACGCGGTCGGCTGGTGCGTCTACAACAGTCGCCTGTACTCATCGGGCCTCTACACCCCCTCTTCCGACACGCATGCCGAGGTCGCTGCGAAGGAGAAGGCATACGTGGAGTACAGCGCGGGCGATAGCGACAGCAACTATTCCCGCGTCCAAGTTCGCAACGGCTTCGCTCCCGTGGGCCATGACGAGAACGGGAACCGTACGTCGGGAACGGGCGAGGCATTCCTGGGTAATTCCTTCTACGTCAGTGGCTTTGCGGCGACCGTGGATTACACGATCGAGACGAAGGACGACGGGGGCGCCGCAAAGACCGTCTACAACGTCTCGAACGGTGACCAACAGATTGATTTCAAGGTCCAACCGAACATCTCGGCGAGCAAGGACGACCCCGTCTCAGTCAGGTATATCGTACGGCTGAGCGACAAATCCCCGTACGTTGAAGGAAGCGCGTTTCTAAATGGTCAAGCGATCACCTGGACAAAGGTGACGCACAACAGCGCAAAGGGATACTCCACTTATTTCTATGACGTTCCCTCTATCAGACCGAGTCAGGTCACCGCCTTGACCTTCAGTGCCTCGATCGACTCGAGTGCGGTCTCGAACGGCGAGGACATCAGCACCAGAGTCTGGCTGTACACAGGCGACGAGGGGAGTACCGCCGCGACCAATAATGGCGGCCACGTGCTCTCCTACTCCGTGGTCAAGGTCGGTGACATCCGCTTCTCCAAGACGGTCGAGACCGATGACTCCACCGGCGCCACCGGCACGAAGGCGAGCGCTAAGAACGGCCTCACCTACCACCTCGGCATGGACAACACCTCCGCCGTGGACATCACCGACATGAAGGTGCTCGACGTGCTGCCCTACAACGGTGACACCCTCGGCACCGACTACACGGGCGCCTACTCGGTCAAGCGGGTCACGCTCGACACCGGCGGGGCCAGCGTGTCGTCCAACGGGCTCAAGCTGTACTACACCACCTCGAATACGGTGCAATCATCCAGCTACAACGCCGGCAGCGTGGATGTGGGTGACGGCACGTGGGTCGAGGCCGCCAACGTGGGCACCGACACCGATCCCGCCTATGATGTCGCGACCGACTCCACCGCGCTCGTGCTCGTGGGCACCATGCCCGTGGGCACCGGCTACGCGCTGTCCATCCCGTTCGACACCACGCACTGCCTGGGCTGCCTCGGCAACGGCGCCACCGTGTACTCCCCCGACATCGCCGGCGACACGCATACGGTGAGCGTCAACTCCACCGAGACCGAGGTCATCCACGCGGTCAACGTCACCAACACGCTTACGGGCCTCGTCACGGACAACAAGGCCAAGACCACCCCCACGGGCTCCGACTACGAGGAGACCCTCACCGCCAGGGACGGCTACGAGCTGCCGCGCACGATCAGCGTGACCGTCGGCGGCACCGAGCTCACGCCCGCGGCCGACCCATCGAACCCACAGGCCGGTGAGTACGTCTATGACAGCTCCACCGGCAAGGTGAGCGTGCCCGGTGCCTCCGTCACCGACGACATCGTGGTCGTCGCCGTGGGCACGCCCGTCCACGACCTCACCAACGTCCTCACCTCGATCGTCACCGACAAGCCCGTCTCGCAGAAGGTCACGGAGGGCACCGACTACGAGGAGACGCTCACGGCCACGACCGGCCACGAGCTGCCCGACACCATCACCGTCAACATCGGCGGCACGGACCACGTGGTCACCAGCGGCACGACCTCCGACGGCATCTCATACGACAAGGCCACGGGCAAGGTCACCGTGGATGGTGACTCCATCACGGGCGACGTCACCGTCACCGCGACGGCCGTCGCGACCCCGTGCACCGTCAGATTCGCCACCGAGGCGGGAGGCACCATCTCCGGCGACGACCCCCAGACTGTCGGCTATGGCGACAGTGCCAGCGCGGGCGCGACCGCCACGGCCGAGTCCGGCCACACGTTCCTGGGCTGGACCTACGACTACGTCGGCCTCGACGGCAAGACGCACTCGGGCACCACGACGGACTACACCACGGTACCCGTCCTCGGTGACGTCACCTTCACGGCCACCTACGCCGCGGACGGCTCCGTCGCCGCCACGGCCGACCACGGCAGCGTGAGCACGTCCGCCTCGACGACGCCCGCCGCCGTGGGCACGTCCAGCACCTCGACGACCGTGCTCGCGTCCACCACCGGCGGGGCGAACCCCACCGCCGTGGCGTTCGCGGCCGACGATAACTACCACGTGTCGACCATCAAGGTCCGTGACTCGTCCGGCAACGTCGTGGCCACGCTCGACCCGACCCTGACCACGCCACAGACCATCACCGTGGGCTCGACCACCACGACGGTGACCGTCACCACCGGCGCGGACGGGAAGACCGGCTCCATCGTCTCCGAGGACCAGAAGGCCTCCCTCCTCGTCTACGACGTCTCCCTCGTCCCCGACGAGCACTCTCTCACGAATGTCCTCACCGGCCTCACGTCCGACAAGGGCGGCACGCAGACCGTCACCTACGGCACCGACTACACCGAGACGCTCACGCCCGCCTACGAGTCCGGCAAGACCTACCAGCTGCCCGACACCATCACCGTGACCGTGGGCGGCACGTCGCTCAAGCAGGCCAACGACCCCCGGAACCCCCAGCCCGGCGAGTTCGGCTACGACCCGACGACCGGCAAGGTCACCATCGGCGGCGGCGAGATCACGGGTGACGTCGTCATCACGGCCGCGGCGGACTTCTCGGTCACCAACGACCTCACGAACCTCGTCACCGACAACGACGCCACCAAGGTCTCGATGGGCGAGACGTACACGGAGACGCTCACGCCCGAGGACGGCTATCGCAGGCCCGACTCCGTCACCGTCACCGTGGCCGGCGTGGAGCACGTGGTCGCGAGCGGCGCGACCGTCGACGGCATCTCCTATGACAAGGCCACGGGCAAGGTCACCGTGGACGGCGCCCATGTCACCGGTGACATCCACGTCGTGGCCGAGGCCGTGAGGACCGCCGTCGTGACCGACGACGTCACGGACGGGCACATCTCCATCGCCGACGGGACCGTGGTCGACCAGGGCGTCGACCTCACCACCACCATCAAGCCGGACGACGGCTACAAGCTCCCCGACACGGTCACCGTCACGATCGGCGGCGTGGACCACGTCGTCACGAGCGGCACCCCCACGGCAGACGGGATCACCTACGACTCGTCCACCGGCGAGCTCTTCGTGCCCGGCGACCTCGTGGACGGTGACGTCACCATCACCGCCACGTGCGTGAGGAAGCCCGCGGAGCCCACCACGCCCACCAATCCCACCAGCCCGGACGCGGGCGGCACCTCGGACGCCGGCTCGTCCGTGACGCCGGCCGTCATCCCCGCGACGGGCGACCCCACCCAGATCGAGTTCCTCGGTCTCGCGCTCGTGGCAGCCGTCGCGATCGTGGTCGGCGTCGTCTCCAGGAGGAAGGGTCGCGCATAGGTCCTGACCGGCAGACATCGTCCCCGAGGGGTCCCGTGGAAGCGGGGCCCCTCGCCTTATGCGGCAGGGTCTCCGCCCATGGAGGGATCCGAGAGCACCCGTGAGTCGTCATCGAGCACGGGACATGGGCCTTTCACGATGCCACGTCCCCCTTGCCCGGCATGTGGCGCACAATGGGGGAGACGAGTCGGGACGGTCCCGACCCGCTCGCCACGTCCACCACGGGAGGTGAGGTCCATGGCGACATACGTGCTCTCCGACGTCCACGGCCATGTGGCCGCACTCGACGCGGTCCTCGGCAAGGTCTCCATGGGCGAGACGGACGTCCTCTACGTGCTGGGCGACATGGTGGACCGCGGGCCCGACCCCATGGGCGTCATCCGCCTGCTGCGCGGCCTTCCCAACTGCCATGTCCTCATGGGGAACCACGAGGACCTGATGCTCGACGCGGTCGACGATCCCAGCAACGAGATGGCATGGGTGAACTGGTCGATGAACGGGGCCTCCACCACGGCCGAGGGCCTCGAGGCCCTTCCCACCGAGACGTACTCCTCGCTCATGGACTGGGTGCGCAACCTGCCTCTCTTCGAGGTGGTCACGGTGGGCGAGGGCGATGAGGCACAGGACTACGTGCTGGTCCACGCGGGCATCATCGCCCCGCGCCCGCGTCTGGGAGCGGATGGGGGCCGCGCCCCATGGGACGCGGTCGCCCTCGAGAACATGATGGGGCACCAGTCCCCGGAGAACCTCCTATGGGTGCGCGAGCAGTTCTGGGGAAGGCCCACCGGGCTCAAGGACTCGTCCGGCAGAGGACCGGTCGTGGTCGCCGGGCACACGCCCACGCCGTACGTGGCCCAGCTCGCCAACTACGTCGACGGACCTCTGGTCGATGAGGACGATCATGCCCTCATGTTGGACGTGGGCGCATGTGACGAGACGGGCGGCGTGCCCGACCGCATAGCCACGGACTGCGCGGCGGCGGCCGGCGCGGGTCTCGGCCAGGTGGGCGTCATCCGCCTCGATGACCGCAGGACCTGGTACGCGGCCATAGCCGATGGCGAGTAGGACGGCTGCCCCTGGGGAGGGGTCCTCGGGGGGTGCCTCTGGCGAGCTCATCATCCATCGCATCCCGCCCATCGTCGACGATGACAGCCGCGTGCTGGTGCTGGGTACCATGCCCAGCCCGAAGAGCCGTGAGGTCTCCTTCTACTATGGCAACCCTCAGAACCGCTTCTGGCGCGTGCTCGCGGCCCTCTGGGACGAGCCCGTTCCCGGGATGGGCGCGGACGGCCGCCTCCTCGATGACGTCGATGCGGTGAACGAGGCGCGTCGCGAGCTCTGCCACAGGAGGCACGTCGCGCTCTGGGACGTGCTCGCGAGCTGCCGGATCGCCGGTGCCTCGGACGCCTCGATCTCGAAGCCCGTGGCAAACGACGTGGCGGGTCTTCTCGACGGCTCGCGCATCGCGCGTGTGATCACCACGGGTTCGACCGCCACGAGGTTGTACCGTCGTCTGGTGGAGCCCGTCTGTGGCGTGGGATGCACGGGACTGCCGTCCACGAGCCCCGCGAACGCCAGCTGGAGCCTTCCGCGCCTGGTGGAGGCCTACGCCCCGCTGCGCGAGGCCGCCGACTCCTGAGACGCGGCCTTCTCGTCCGCCTTGGCCTGCCTGCGTGCGAGCTCGCGCAGCAGTGACGTCGCCATGGGGATCGATATGACCAGCGTGATCGCATCGGAGACGGACTGGCTCATCTCGATGCCGAAGAGGCCCAGCGCATTCGACAGGATCATGACCGTTGGGGCCAGGATGATGCCGAGACGCGCCACGCCCAGAAAGCTCGCGCGCCACATCTTGCCCGTGGTCTGAAGCATGAAGTTGGTGATCATGGCGAGGCCCGTGAACGGGAGGCTCATGCACTGGAAGCGCAGGGTGGCGGTGCCCACGGCCACGACCTCGGGGTCGTCGCGCAGGAACGCCACGATCTGAGGGGCGAAGGCGAAGGCCGCCACGCACATGAGAGCCAGGACCACGAACGACGCCTTCACGGCGAAGAAGAAGCCCTCGCGCACGCGTCCGTACCTGCGGGCCCCGAAGTTGTAGCCGCATACGGGCTGGAAGCCCTGGCCCAGGCCGATCTGGACGCAGTTGCCTATGCTCACCACGCGCGTGACCACGGCGATGCCGGCGATGGCCGCGTCCCCGTAGGGCCTGGCCGCGGTGTTCAGGCAGATGGTGGCGAAGCCGTAGACCACCTGGCGCAGCAGGCTGGGAAGGCCGCCGTTGGCGATCGTCTTGAAGAGCTTGGCCGTGGGCTTGAGGTTTGCCATCGAGAGCCTCACCGTGCCCGCCTTCTGCATCCCGATGAGGAGAAGCACGAACGAGAGGAGCTGGCAGGTGATGGTGGCGAGCCCCGCGCCGGCTATCCCGAGGTCGCACACGAAGATGAGGACGGGCGCGAGCACGAAGTTGAGCACCGCGCCGGAGACGAGCCCCACCATGCTGAAGAAGGCGTTGCCCTCGAAGCGCAGGAGGTTGTTGAGGACAAGCGAGGTGGCCATCCACGGGGCACCGATGAGGATGATCCCGAGGTAGGTCTCGGCATAGGGCAGGATCGTGTCGGTCGCCCCGCAGAGGATGCACAAAGGTTCGAGGAAGATGTGGCCGATGATGGCGATGACGATGCCGCCTGCGAAGGCCGACGCCGTGGCTACGGCCGCGATGATACCCGCACGCTCGGTGTCCTTGCCGCCGAGGCTACGCGAGACGGCGTTTCCCGCTCCCTGCCCGAAGAAGAAGCCCACCGCCTGGATGAGGGTCATCATCGCGTACGCGACGCCGATGGCGCCGGAGGCGGAGGTGGAGATCTGGCCGATGAAGAAGGTGTCGGCGAGGTTGTAGATCGTGGTCACGAGGTTCGATATGACCGTGGGGATGGCAAGCGAGACGATGAGCGGCGCTATGGGCGAGGAGGTCATCTCCCGATACGTCTCGTCCACCGACTTGACGTGTCCCTGCCCGCTCAAAGCCCTCACGCGCGACCTCCCGAGGTCGCGATTGCGTACGCGGCCGATCCCATGCCTGTCCGATGGGTCAATCTTGGCACGCCCCACGACTCGACACAACCCGCGTGTGCGAGAATTGGACGCGTTGGACCAAGGGGTCGATGGGGGAGTCTCATACGGACGACGTGATGGCATACGAGGGGTCGACCAGGACGGACGGGCTCCTGAGGGTGAGTGCCGCGACGCTGCTCCATGGCGCCCTGGCGACGACGCCTGTGGCCCCCGCAGACGTCCCCCACACGGCCGGGACCGGCTGGGTGCGGCCTTGGAGGGTCACTCCCGGCCAGGTCAGGGCACTTGGCAGCTGCATGGCCTGGCACCCAGGCCACCACGTGCAGATGTCGCGCTGCACGAGTGGCATCTCGCTGGAGTTCGTGACCGATGCCGACGAGGTCGTCTGCGAGGTCGTCTGTGACGACGAGTACGCCGAGACGGCGGGCGTGCTCGGCGTGGTCGACTCCGTGGCGGGCCACGCGAGGCAGCCCCACGACGGCGTCTCCTGCGACGTGGACGGGCGCCATCTCCCGCCTCGCCTCCCGGAGGACGGGCGGTTCGCCCTCGAGTTCCAGCTGGCCGAGGGCCCCGCTCCCGCTCCGGGGACCACGCGACCGCAGCCCTCGGGCTCCGTCCACATACTCCCGGGCTTCGGCCCGGAGCACCATGTCCGCATCTGGCTCCCGTGCCTTCGAGGCTGTGCCATACGTGACGTCGTCTGCGACGGCTCGCACATCACGCCCGTCGGCGAGCGGGCGCGCCTTCTCGTGTTGGGCGACTCGATATCGCAGGGCTTCGTCGCGGGAGACCCCGCCTTCACCTGGCCCGTGCGCGTCTCATCCATGCTCGGGCTCGATCCTCTCGACCAGGCCATCTCCGGCCAGGTGTTCCAGGAGAGCTCGCTTCCCTGCGCCGATGCCGTGGGCTCGCCCGTCGCGATCGTGGTCGCGTACGGCGAGAACTACCGCTGGCAGCCCTGCGGCCGGGCGGAGGTCGCGCGTGACGTGCGGGCGTATCTCGACCGCGTGGCGCGGCAGTGGCCCGACGTGCCCACGCTCGTCGTGACGCCCACCTGGCACTCGCCCGAGAACGCCCCGGTCCATCCTCGCAGCTGCTTCGATGACGTGGCTTCCATCATCGCGCGTGAGGCGGCCCGCCATCCGTCCATGCGTCTGGCCCAAGGTTCCATGCTCCTCGACCATGAGGTCGCGCTGCTTGCGGACGCATGTGAGCATCCGTCCGCGGAGGGCCTCGCCATGATCGCGACCCGCGTCGCGTCGCTCCTGGGCGAGATGGTCCCCGGCCTGTCCTCGTCCCCTTCGGCCGCTGCCGCGCGTCCACGTGAGACCGACCTGCGGCAGGCCGACGTCCGTCGCACGACGCCGAGGAGAGCCGTGCGGCGCGAGGAGGGACCGCGTGAGTCACAGCGAGGTGCGCCCTCGCCCATTGATCCTGAGATACCGAGGCAGATGTCCCTCTTTGACGTCGTGGGGACCACTGATACGGAAGGGGAGAGTGAAGGCATGACCGACGAGAAGAAGGGGACCGCACGGGTCTCGGGAGGACAGGGGACGGATGGCGCCGCGAAGGCGGACGACCTCGCGGCGACGGCGCTCGAGGTGCTCGAGGCGGGTCCCGCGCGCTGCTTCCCCCTGGCCGAGACGATCCGCCGTGGCATCGGAGAGGTGAGGTTCGCCGAGGAGGGTGCGGTGCTGCTCGTGCTCCCCGACGGCAACCAGATGCTCTATGCCCCCGACGTCGCGCTGGGCGAGAAAGTCGTGCGCGAGCTCATGGAGCCCACGCTCGTGACCCTCTCCACGCCCTCGCTCGCCGGCGTCGTGCATGACGCGCTCGGGCTTGACGGCACGCCGGAGCCCTTCCATCTCGCCATCTACCAGAGGACGGAGCCGCTCGAGGTGGCGGATGGCCTCGAGTGCCGCATCCTGGGCGAGGAGTACGCGTCCACCATCCGCGACCACTACTCGCATCCCGAGTTCTTCACCATGGACGAGTTCCGCCGCCGCTGCCGCGAGGGTCTCATGATCGGCGGCTTCGACGCGGCGGGCGAGCTCGTGGGCTACATCGGCAACCACGTGGAGGGGAGCATGGGGATGCTCGAGGTGTTCGACGGCTTCCGTCGACACGGCTATGCCACCATCCTCGAGTCCGCGAAGGTGAACCACGAGCTTTCGCAGGGCCACGTGCCCTGGGCCCAGATCTTCCTCGGAAACGAGGCGTCCATCGCCCTGCAGCGCCGTCTCGGTCTCACGCTCACGCCCGCAGACGAGCAGTGCTTCATCGCTGGCTGACGCGGAAGGCCCCTAGGACTCCGAGCCCTTCTCGCCCGACCTCCCCTTGGGGAGTCTCCCGGCCTTGCGCAGCGCCTCCCGCAGGATGAACTCCACCTGCGAGTTGGCGCTGCGCATGTCATCGGCGGCCCAGCGCTCGACGGCCTCCCAGACCTCCGGGTCGATCCTCAGTGGGTACTGCTTGCGCTTGGCCATGGCCTGATACCTCTTCAGCCCTGGTAGAGCGTGCCGGCGTTCAGCACGGGCTGGGCCTCTGACTCGCCGCACAGCACCACCATGAGGTTCGACGCCATGGAGGCCTTGCGCTCGTCGTCCAGGTCGATGGTGCCGCTCGTGGAGAGCTCCTTCACGGCCATGTCCACCATGGACACGGCACCCTCCACGATCTTCTTGCGTGCCGCGATGATGGCCTCGGCCTGCTGACGGCGAAGCATGGCCTGGGCGATCTCGGGGGCGTAGGCGAGGTGGGTGAGGCGGGCGTCGTCCACGGCCACGCCTGCGGGGGCGAGGCGCTCGGTCAGCTCGGCCTTGAGCGACTCGGACACCTCCTCGATGTTCGAGCGCAGCGTGATGGTGACGGAGCTGTCGGACGTGTCCTCCATGTGGTCGTAGGCGTAGATGCTCGCCACGTGGCGCAGCGCCGTCTCGGCCTGCATGTCGACGAACTCCTCGTAGTCGTCCACGTCGAACATGGCCTTGGCGGTGTCGTCCACATGCCACACCACGACGTTGGCGATCTCGATGGGGTTGCCCATCTTGTCGTTCACCTTGAGGTGCTCGCCGTTGAGGGTGCGGGCGCGGACGCTCACCTTGGAGTTGCCGGTGCGGTGCTTGCCACCGCCCAGGCCGCTCTCGGAGAGCGCCGCTGCGAGGCCCGTGCTGCCGGAGTTGCCGAGGTTCCTCGAGTAGAACGGGTTCGCCCAGCGAAATCCCTGCTCGCGTACGGTGCCCGCGTACTTGCCGAACAGCACGCACACGCGCGCCTGCCCGGGCTGCACCGTGAAGAAGCCGTTGCAGGGGATCCAGATGAGACACCAGATGAGGATGGCGGCGATCATGCCCATGTAGGCCGACAGGGGCGCGACGCGCCCGTAGGCGTCATAGGTGGACTGGATGAGGATGGATTGCGTGAAGAGCACGACGCTCAGGATGATGACGACGACAACACCGACGAGCATGGCCCAACCGCTCACGGACCGACCCTTCGTCTCAACGCTCATGTTGGTTCCTCTCTTGACGCGGGGCCGGACCTTGCCCGTCCCGCTGACGCGGACCACCCGCGTCGTGAGACCAGTGTGATATCACGTTGATTCCCTGTCAAGAGGAATCGGACTCGTCAGACCAGCGGGGTATAGAACATCTGTACGTATATGACGGCACGGGGTACACTGGTGATGCATGTGCGTGGGAACGGACCACGCGGGACCGTCCGGAGGAGGCGTGAGGTGGGGGAGAGCGAAGGAAGCGTCACGTCGCCGTCCGAGGGCGTGGAGAGGTTCGGCGGGGAACTCCGCCGCTTCGGCATGGAGGAGGAAGGCACGCCGCTGCACGTGGTGGCCCCCTATGAGCCCTCCGGCGACCAGCCCCAGGCCATAGCCAAGCTCGCCCAAGGCGTGCGCGACGGCCTGCGCTACCAGACGCTCCTGGGCGTCACGGGCTCGGGCAAGACCTTCTCCATGGCCAAGACCATCGAGGCCGTGAACAAGCCCACCCTCATCATGGAGCCCAACAAGACGCTGGCCGCCCAGGTGGCGAGCGAGATGCGCGAGCTCTTCCCCGACAACACGGTCGTCTACTTCGTGAGTTACTACGACTACTACCAGCCCGAGGCCTACGTGCCCCAGTCGGACACCTACATCGAGAAGGACTCCTCCATAAACGAGGAGGTCGAGAAGCTCCGTCACCAGGCCACCTCGAGCCTGCTGTCGCGTCGCGACGTCATCTGCGTCGCGTCCGTCTCCTGCATCTACGGCATCGGCAGCCCGCAGGACTACGCGGGCCTGGCCCCCAACGTGGACAAGGAGGTCCCCCTCGAGCGCGACGAGCTCATCCGCGAGCTCATAGACATCCAGTACGACCGCAACGACTTCGACCTCTCGCGTGGCACCTTCCGCGTCCGCGGCGACGTCGTGGACGTGTTCCCGCCCTATGCCGAGCACCCCCTGCGCATCGGCTTCTTCGGGGACGAGGTCGAGCTCATCGCCGACGTGGACGAGGTCACGGGCGAGCTCCTGCGGGAGTATGACGCCATCCCCATCTGGCCTGCGTCCCACTACGTCACCGAGAGGCCCAAGATCAACCATGCCCTCGAGACGATAAACGACGAGCTCACCGATCGTCTCGCCCAGCTCAAGGCCGAGAACAAGCTCCTGGAGGCGCAGCGTCTGAAGGAGCGCACGGCCTACGACCTCGAGATGCTCGAGAACATGGGCTACTGCAACGGCATCGAGAACTACTCGCGCCACCTCGACGGCCGCAAGCCCGGCGAGCCGCCCTACACGCTCATCGACTACTTCCCCAAGGACATGCTCTGCATCATCGACGAGTCGCACGTCACCGTGCCGCAGATCCGCGGCATGCACGAGGGCGACCGCTCACGCAAGGTCACGTTGGTGGAGCATGGCTTCCGCCTCCCCTCCGCCCTGGACAACCGCCCGCTGCGATTCGACGAGTTCGAGAGCCGCATCCCGCAGTTCATCTACGTCTCCGCCACGCCGGGCGACTACGAGGAGTCCGTGAGCCAGCAGACGGTCGAGCAGCTCATCCGTCCCACCGGCCTTCTCGACCCCAGGATCGACGTCCGTCCCGTGCGCGGGCAGATCGACGACCTCGTGGGGGAGATACACGAGCGCACCGCCCGCCACGAGCGCGTGCTCGTGACCACGCTCACCAAGCGCATGGCCGAGGACCTCACCGACCACCTCCTCGACCAGGGCATACACGTCAACTACATGCACTCCGACACCAAGACGCTCGACCGCGTGGACATCCTGCGCGACCTGCGTACCGGCAAGATCGACGTGCTCGTGGGGATCAACCTCCTCCGCGAGGGCCTCGACCTGCCGGAGGTCTCGCTCGTGGCCATACTCGACGCCGACAAGGAGGGCTTCCTGAGGAACCGCCGCAGCCTGATCCAGACCATGGGCCGAGCCGCCAGGAACGTCTCCGGCGAGGTCATCATGTATGCGGACACCGTGACCGACTCCATGCGCGTCGCCATCGACGAGACGCGTCGCCGTCGTGCCATCCAGGAGGCCTACAACACCGAGCACGGCATCGAGCCCAAGACGGTGAGGAAGGCCATAAGCGACATCTCGAGCTTCATCAACGAGGCCTCCGCCTCCGTGGACAAGCGCGAGCGCGTGGACGGCGAGTTCTTCACGCCCAGCTCGTCCACCACCGCCGAGGCCGTGGCGGCCGAGCTGGCGAGCCTTCCCAAGGACGAGGTCATGCGGCTCATCTCCTCCCTCGAGGAGGACATGGCCACGGCGAGCGAGGAGATGGACTTCGAGGCCGCGGCGGCCCTGCGTGACCAGCTCGTCGAGCTCAAGAGCCAGGTCGAGGGGACGAGCGAGGAGGACGTCATGCGCAGGCTCAAGGCCGGTGCCCGCAAGGGGAGCGCACACGCCACGCGCCGACGCTTCCATCCGCACAAGGGCTGAGCGATCCTCCGCCGTCGCGCCACCGGCCCGCACCGCGGGCACCGCTGGCCCTACCGTTGCCCGATTCGCCTCGTTTGTGGTGGCTGGCAACATGTACTTGGATTATTGTACAAGTAAGGGGCGTCCGTCCCAAGGCGAGAGCATGCCCGAGCATGAGGCTTCCCGCTGGGACCCGATGCTATGATGGCGTTCGGAGAGACCTTGGGACGACGCGCCCCCAGCACGCCATCCGCCATGTCACAGTGAAAGGGAGAGCCACATGACCAAAGCAGACACCAGCCTGTTCAAGCCCGACCTCGTCTTCTTCGACCTCGAGGCCCCCAACACGGATGCGTTCTTCGGCGAGCTGGGCCGCAGGCTCTCCGAGAAGGGCTACATCAAGGACACCTGGCTCGACGCGATCAGGATCCGCGAGGAGAACTACCCCACGGGCCTTCCCACGCCGGGAGTCGGCATCGCCATTCCCCACACCGATCCCGAGAACCTGGTCAAGCCCTACATCGCCGTCATCAAGCCGAAGACCCCCATCGTCTTCGAGGCCATGGCCGGCATGGGCGACCCCGTCCACGCGCAGCTCATCGTCAACCTCGGCGTCCAGCACGAGGGCGGTCAGGTGCAGGTGCTCCAGAACCTCATGAACATCTTCATGAACTCCGACGCGGTGGCCGACATCATGGCTCAGACCACGGGCGAGGGAATGGTCTCCACCATCACCAAGTACTTCGAGTAGAATCCCCCACAGGGGCCTTGGGCCCGGACGCTTAATCCGACGGGAGGATTTCATGGCTGCAAAGGTTATCGTCGCATGTGGATCGGGTGTCGCCACATCCCAGACGGTGGCGAGCAAGGTCAGCCGTCTCCTTCAGGAGCGCGGCGTCGACGCTGACGTCGAGGCCGTGGACATCAAGTCCCTGAGGCAGCACATCAAGACCGCCGATGCCTACATCTCCGTCGTCAAGACCGATGACGAGTTCGACATCCCCGTGTTCAATGGCGTGAGCTTCCTCACTGGCATGGGTCAGGACGCCGAGCTCGAGAAGCTCATCTCCGTCATCAAGGACAAGTAGGTTCGCCGTCGGCCTCGGCCGGCGGCGTTCCCTTCGGGTCCTCTCATCACCTTCCCGACATAATCTAGCAAACAGAATTAGGTCATCTGGTTTTATGAACTAGATGCTGCTACCATCGTGTCAGGCGGAGGGCGAGTCCCCCCGCATCACCGCACGATCGGAGGCACTCATGTCAGGTCAGACGTCAGTCGCGGCGGCCATGCCACCCAAGGGGAGTCAGCGTCAGTACACGACCGGCGAGGAGATCGCCAACGCGACCTCGCATGGCGTGGGGGCGCTCCTGGCCATCGCCGCGATCGTGCTGCTCATCGTGAAGGCCGTCTCCGATGGCGGGGGAGTGCTCCTCGCAGCCGGTCTCGTGTTCGGCATCACCCTCCTGCTCGAGTACCTCTTCTCGACCCTCTACCACGCCATACAGCCGCCCGCGGCGAAGAGGGTCCTGCGCATCTTCGACCACAGCGCCATCTATCTGCTCATCGCCGGCACCTACACGCCCTTCGCCCTCGTCACGCTTGCGAACGACGGGGGGATCGTGCTGTTCGGCGTCGTGTGGGCCATCGCGATCGCCGGCATCGTCTGCGAGGCGTTCCTGCGCGAGAGGCAGCCCAAGTGGGTCTCCGCTGCCATCTACCTGGGGATGGGCTGGCTCGTCGTGGTGAGGCTCCCGTCGCTGGTGACGCTCCTGCCCGTGGCGGCGCTCGCCCTGCTCGTTGCGGGAGGGCTCGCCTACACCGTGGGGACGGCGTTCTACGTGGCCAAGAACAAGCCCTACATGCACTTCGTCTGGCATCTGTTCGTGCTGGCCGGGAGCGTCTGCCACTTCCTGGCGGTCATCCTCTTCGTCATCTGAGGGAGAGGCACCCTAGCGCCGTGTGGGCTCCGCGTCGGCGAGGAGCGCCTCGGCGCAGCGCAGACCATCCGTCGCGGCGCTCATGATGCCGCCGGCGTAGCCCGCGCCCTCACCGCATGGGAAGAGACCCCTGCAGCTCACGGACTGCCCGTCATCCCCGCGCGTCACGCGCACGGGTGAGCTCGAGCGCGTCTCCACTCCGGTGAGGACGGCATCGGTCGAGGCGAACCCCTTGAGGTGCCTGTCCATGCGCGGGATGGCGGCACGGAGCGTCCCCACGACCTTCTCGGGCAGACAGCCGTCTATGCTTCCCCAGCTCACGCCACGTGGGTAGGTGGGGGAGACGGAACCCTGCGCGCTCGAAGGCGTTCCGGCGAGGAAGTCGCCCACGAGCTGCGCCGGCGCCACGAAGGCACCTCCACCTGCGGCGAAGGCCGCCCTCTCGCACCTGCGCTGCAGCTCGACGCCCGCAAGCGGGTCGTCGCCCGGGAGGTCGGCCGGACCGACGTTCGCCAGGAGGCCGGAGTTCGCGTTCGTGCCCGCACGGTCGGACAGGCTCATCCCGTTCGTCACGACGCCGCCCTGCTCGGAGGCGGCGGCCACGACGTAGCCCCCGGGGCACATGCAGAACGAGTAGGCGCTCCTGCCGTCCCTGAGATGCTCGACGAGCTTGTAGGGGGCCGCGCCCAACGCCGGGTTGCCGGCCGCGGAGCCGTACTGGTCGCGGTCGACCATCTCCTGCAGGTGCTCGATCCTCACGCCCATCGCGAAGGTCTTCCTCTCGAGCGTGACGCCACGGTCGCGGAGCAGCTCGAGGACGTCGCGGGCGGAGTGTCCGCAGGCGAGGACCAGGTGCGTGCAGGGGATCGTCTCCTCCACCACGAGGCCGCCCTCGCCGACGTGCTCGAGCGTGACCGAGCGGACGTTCCCACCGGTCACGTCGACGTCCACGAGCCTCGTGCGCATGCGGCACTCGCCGCCGAGCGAGTCTATCCTGTTCATCACGTTGGTGACGACGCCGGGCAGCACGTCCGAGCCGATGTGGGGCTTCGCGTCCCAGAGGATCTGCCTCTGGGCGCCCGCCTCCACGAACGTCTCGAGGATGAGGCGGTGTGCCGGGCTCTTCGTGCCGGTCTGGAGCTTGCCGTCCGAGAAGGTCCCCGCGCCGCCGAGGCCGAACTGCACGTTGCTCTCCGGGTCGAGCTCGCCCGTCAGGTTGAAGCGCTCGATCGCGCCATGGCGGCGTTCGGCGTCGTCCCCGCGGTCGACCAGCAGGGGCTCGAGGCCGGCGTTGGCGAGGGCCAGGGCGCAGAAGAGTCCCGCGCATCCCGCACCCACCACGACGGGCCTCTCCTCGAGGGGATGTCGCGTGCGGGCGGGGAGTCGATAGGGATCGTCGTCCACATGGGCGACGCCCTTGGCCTCGCCTCTGGCCTCGAGATGTGCGAGGAGGTTCCTCTCGGCGTTCGAGCCGCCGCGCAGCGTGGTGCGCACGGTGAGGGTCATGACGACGTTGGGCCTCTTGCGTGCGTCGATGGACTTGCGCCTGAGTTCGACGCTCGTCACCTCATCCGGGGCGAGGTGGAGCCTTCTCAACAGGGCCGACCTGGCCTGACGCTCGTCGGTGGCGGCCGAGCCGTCGAGCCGTGCGATGGGGACCCTCAGGTTGGTGACCTCGATCATGCGCGACCAGCCCCTCCCGCGGCGCGTCCCGCGACCATCCCGCTCAGCCAGGCCCACGTGAGGTTGAACCCGCCGCAGTCTGCGTCCACGTCCAGGGCCTCGCCGCAGGCATGGAGATGGGGCACGAGCCTGGACTCGAGCGTGTCGGGCTCGAACCCGTCGACGTCGAGTCCGCCGCGCATGACCTGGGCGCCTTCCTCGTGCATGCCGGTCACCCGGAAGCGCAGCGTGCGCGCGAGCGCGGGGTCCTGCCCCAGGGCCCGGGCGATGGTGGGGTCGATCACGCCGGAGAGGTCCGAGTTGGTGTCGAGGCTGCGCCTGACCTGATCGTCCGTGAGGCCGTCCACGAGGTCGAGCGTGATGACATCGCCCTCTCCGACCCTTCGCGACGCGTCCATGATGACGATGCCCGAGAGGCCGTAGCCGCGGAACAGGACCTCGCCCGTGGCCTCCCATCCGCTCTCGAGGCTCACCTTGCAGATGGCGCGCCTCCCGTCCATGGCCGAAAGGTCGACCCCGTCCACGCTCACGCACTCGAGGGGACAGAGCACGGGGGTGGCAGGTGTGGAGGCCAGTCCGAGGCCCGAGACGGCGCCGAGGCCGTCATGGCCCACGGCGAGGATGATGCGGGAGGTTGAGACGGTGCGGGGGTCGTCTCCGCAGAAGAGCTCGTCATAGCGGACGAGAAGACCGTCACGGTGTCCCACCACGCGCATGGCGCGGCGCGCGGGGGCGATGGTGACGCCGGCACGAAGGGCGCGGCCCAGGAGCGCCTCGCGCACGCTCTCGGCTCGGAGGCTCCTCGGATACATCGCATCCGTCTCGCCGGTGACGCTTGAGCCATGCGTGAGGGCAAGCCCGCATCCGTCGAAGAGGGCGCGTACGTCACCGAGCGGGTCGTCTCCCATGACCTGGCGCACGAAGGCGGCACCGTCGTAGCGACCCTCCCAACCCGGGCGTCCGAGCGCCTCGTTCGTGAGGTTGCATCGACCGTTGCCCGTGGCGAGGATCGCCTTGGCGGCGACGTCGGCGGCATCGAGCGCGATGACGTCGGCCCCCGCCTCGGCGGCCGACGCCGCGGCGACGATGCCTGCCGCGCCACATCCGATGACGACGACGTCGCAGCCGCCCGGCACCGCGACGGCTGCCGCGGCCCTCATCGCCTCGTCATGGGCGGCCTTCCTGCCCTGTGTGCGCCCCGACGTCGCCATGTCCTACTCGGCGCCTTCCGGTGACGAGGCCTCGTCCGCGGGGCATGCGCCCACGTGGGGAGGGGTCGCGCCGGCCACCGCGTCGACTTCGGCGTCGGTGGGCGTGGCGGGGGAGTGGTCGGGGAGGTCGCGTATCAGGGCGACGGCGTCGTCGAGCATGCCGGCGGGGAGGTCACGCTCGAGCGTGCCCGCGTCGCACATGCCGGCGATGCGCGGGTCCATGGGGAGCTGGCCCAGGACGTCGAGCCCATAGGCCTCGGCCGTCTCGGCGAGGTGGCTCGGCCCGAAGACCTCGATCCTCTCGCCGCAGGAGGGACATGACACATAGCTCATGTTCTCGACGAGGCCGAGCACGGGCACGTCCATCTTCTCGGCCATGTTCACGGCCTTGCCCACGATCATGCTCACGAGGTCCTGGGGGCTCGTCACGATGACGACGCCCTCTACCGGCAGGCTCTGGAACACGGTGAGCGCCACGTCGCCGGTTCCCGGGGGCATGTCGACGAGCAGATAGTCGATCTTGCCCCAGCTGGTCTGGCTCCAGAACTGCTGGATCGCGCCGGCGAGGATGGGCCCGCGCCAGATGACGGGGTCGTCCTCGTTTGCCAGGAGCAGGTTGGCGCTCATGACCTTGATCCCCGCGTCGGAGACCTCGGGGAGCAGGAGGTTGCCCACGGTCGTCACATGGCGGCCGCCCATCCCGAACATGCGGGGGATGGAGGGACCCGTGATGTCGGCGTCGAGGATGCCCACGCTCGCGCCGGAGCGCATGAGCTCGGTGGCCAGCATGCCGCACACCAGCGACTTGCCCACGCCGCCCTTGCCCGACACCACGCCGATGACATGGCCCACCTCGGAGAGGGGATTCCCCTCGAATGTCGGCACGCCCGTGTCGGCGCCGGTCCTCTCCGCTCGATCGCGCTCCTCGCAGCCCATCGGCCTCTCCTTCTCCATGTCTCATGGGCGCCACCGCGGCACCCTTCGCTGTGGGCCATTCTACCCGCACTCGTCTGGCGGGCACCCCCTTGGCCACCTCCTCTCCGCCGCGCGGCGGTCCGCGAAAGTTGGCCACGAGGAAGTGGTCATATGGCCTTTGATATGCGTAGAAGCGAAACGATGGGCCTCGAGCAGGTGCTTTCGCGGTATGATTCCCTCGGTTTTGGTTGTCACGGGAGCGCTCACGCGATCTCCCGTCTGATGCAAGGATGAGAGGAGAGGCATGCAGTATTCGACTGAAGTGGAGAACATGTGCCCGGTCGCCAAGGGCGCATACCACGGTCCTGCCCCCATTCCCGAGGAGGGCAAGTGGGTCCAGGCCATGGAGATCAAGGACATCTCCGGCCTCACGCATGGTGTGGGTTGGTGCGCTCCCCAGCAGGGCGCCTGCAAGCTCACGCTCAACGTCAAGGAGGGCATCGTCGAGGAGTGCCTGATCGAGACCATCGGCTGCTCCGGCATGACGCACTCCGCCGCCATGGCCGCCGAGATCCTCCCCGGCAAGACCATCCTCGAGGCGCTCAACACCGACCTCGTCTGCGACGCCATCAACGTGGCCATGCGTGAGATCTTCAAGCAGATCGTCTACGGCCGCTCGCAGACCGCCTTCTCCGAGGGCGGCCTTCCCATCGGCGCGTCCCTCGACGACCTCGGCAAGGGTCTGCGCTCGCAGGTCGGCACCATGTTCGGCACGAAGGCCAAGGGTGCCCGTTACCTCGAGCTCGCCCAGGGCTACGTCACGCGCATGGCCCTGAACGACAAGGACGAGATCATCGCCTTCGAGTTCATGAACCTCGGCAAGTTCACCGACGCCCTCAAGAAGGGTCAGTCGCCCGAGGAGGCAATCAAGGGTGCCATGGGCCACTACGGCCAGTGGGACGGCGCCGCCAAGTACATCGATCCCCGCTGCGAGTAGAGAAGGAGGCTGACAAACAATGGCAATCACTTTCGAGGGTTATGACCGTCGAATAGACAAGATCAACAAGGTCCTGGCCGAGAACGGCATCTCCTCCCTCGAGGAGGCCGAGAAGATCTGCCTGGACAAGGGCGTCAATGCCCGTCAGATCGTCACGTCCGTGCAGTCCATCGCGTTCGAGAACGCAGGCTGGGCCTACACCGCGGGCTGCGCCATCGCCATCAAGAAGGGCGTGACCACCGCCGCTGACGCCGCAACCGCCATCGGCATCGGCCTGCAGTCCTTCTGCGTGCCGGGCTCCGTCGCCGAGGACCGCAAGGTCGGTCTGGGCCACGGCAACCTGGGTGCCATGCTCCTGGGCGAGGACACCAAGTGCTTCTGCTTCCTCGCGGGCCACGAGTCCTTCGCGGCCGCTGAGGGCGCCATCGGCATCGCGCTGAACGCCAACAAGGCCAGGAAGACGCCGCTGCGCGTCGTGCTGAACGGCCTGGGCAAGGACGCCGCCCAGATCATCAGCCGCATCAACGGCTTCACCTACGTCAAGACGCAGTTCGACTACTACACGAGCGAGCTCAAGGTCGTGGAGAAGATCCCGTACTCCACCGGCCAGCGCTCCGAGATCAACTGCTACGGCGCCGATGACGTCCGCGAGGGCGTCGCCATCATGTGGCACGAGGACGTGGACATCTCCATCACGGGCAACTCCACGAACCCCACGCGCTTCCAGCACCCCGTCGCGGGCACCTACAAGAAGGAGCGTCTCGCCGACGGCAAGAAGTACTTCTCCGTCGCTTCCGGTGGCGGCACCGGCCGTACCCTGCACCCGGACAACATGGGCGCCGGCCCTGCCTCTTACGGCATGACCGACACCATGGGCCGCATGCACTCCGACGCCCAGTTCGCCGGCTCCAGCTCCGTGCCTGCGCACGTGGACATGATGGGTCTCATCGGCATGGGCAACAACCCCATGGTCGGTGCCACCGTGGCCTGCGCCGTCGCGGTCGAGGAGGCCATGAACAAGTAGCCTTCGGCTGCTGGTTCGAACGTGTCTCGACAAGGGCCGTCACCTTCGGGTGGCGGCCCTTCTCCCATTCGGCGACGAGCTCCCTCCCGTCTCGCCCCATGTCGAGTGTTAGCGTTATCATCGTGGGCGTCGCCTAGCCGAAAGGACGCCCCCATGCTCTCGACCACCATCGCCGATGCCTGCCGCAACGACTACCTGAGCGACCGCTTCCGGGCCGCCTTCGCCTTCCTGCGCAGGGATGACCTCGACACCATCGCCTGCGGCCGCCATGACATAGACGGTGACGCCGTCTTCGCCAACGTCATGGAGGTCGACACGGTGCCGGCCTCCGAGAAGGACTACGAGGCCCATCGCGCCTACTACGACGTCCAGTACGTCGTCTCGGGCGAGGAGCTCATCTGCGTCACGCCCACGCAAGGCCTCGAGCCTGCGGGCGAGTGGGACGAGCAGGGCGACTTCGGCCTCTTCCACGGGCGCGACGTCTGCACGAGCGTGCCCCTCCGAGCGGGCGACCTCGTCGTCGTGGGTCCCGAGGACGCGCACAAGCCGGCCTGCCAGCTCGACGGACCCTGTCACGAGCGCAAGGTCGTCGTCAAGGTCGCCATCGACAGATAGGAAGCACCCATGCAGATCAAGCCCATCGCCGACCCCGAATTCGCGGCATACGGTCGCGTCATCGACTGCCCGCAGGACACCCTCGACGCCCTCACGTCCGCCGTCGCCGCCACGCCCCTGCCCGAGGGCACGTCCTACGTCCCCGAGGAGCCCTCGATCCAGGACCTCCCCGAGGCACGCCATCTGGCGCCTGCGCTCTACGGTGGGCTGCCGGCGCAGTTCGGCTGCTGCAACGGACACAACACCAAGCTCAACTGCCTCGAGTACCATCGTTGCAGCGAGTTCAACCTGGGCAGCGAGGACTTCATCCTCCTGCTCGCCAAGGAGTCCCAGATCGAGGCCGGCACCCTCGACACGTCCCTCGTCCGCGCCTTCCGCGTCCCTGCGGGCACCCTCATCGAGGTCTACGCGGACACGCTCCACTACACGCCCTGCCATGCCGACCCCGCGAAGGGCTTCCGCGTGCTCGTCGTCCTCATGAGCGGCACCAACTGCGGGTCGCGCATCACCGACGCACCTGCCGTGGGCGACTCCGCCTTCCTCTGGAAGGCCAACAAGTGGGTGCTCGCACACCCCGAGAGCCCCAAGGCCGCCGAGGGCGCGGCGTGCGCTCTCGTGGGCGACAACATCGACGTCGCCTCTCTCCTCTAGGCCGGAGGACGAGCGACCCGAGGGCGAACGCCGCATGGGCGAACGAACCGAGGACGTTCGACGTATGTGCGAGGGGACCGGACGCGACGATGCGCATCCGGTCCCCTCGTGTCCGTCGAGCCTGGTCGTGACCTGGGACCCCTACACCATCGTGGCGCCGTCCACGGGCAGGACCACGCCCGTGACGTAGCTCGCGGAGTCGCTCGCCAGGAAGAGGAAGGCGTTCGCCACGTCCTGCGGCGTGCCCATGCGGCCCAGCGGGATGGTGGACTCGAGCTGCTTCACGATCTTCTCGGGAAGGGCGGCCACCATGTCCGTGGCGGTGACGCCGGGGGCGACGGCGTTCACGCGGATCTGCCTGGGGCCGAGCTCGCGGGCGAGCGACTTGGTGATGCCGTTCACGGCGAACTTGCTGGCCGGGTAGCCCACGCCGGAGCGCTGGCCGTAGGTGCCCACCATCGAGCTGGTGTTGATGATGGAGCCGCCCGTCTCGCCCATGACGCGGGCCGCGGCCTGGCAGCCGTTGAGCACGGACTTGATGTTGACGTCGATGATCTTGTCGAAGTCGGCGGGGGTGTAGTCGACGAGCGGCGTCGCCTGCGAGATGCCGGCGTTGTTCACCATGATGTCGACCTTGCCCCACTCCTGCCTGACCTCGTCGAGTGCCGCCTCGACGGCCGCCTCGTCGGACAGGTCGGGCGCGAGACCCATGACGCAGGCGTCCGGGATCTCCTCCTTGACCTTCTCGACGGCGGCGTCAGCGGTCTGCTGACGGCTGCCGCACAGGGCCACCTTGGCGCCCTCGCGGATGAACGTGGTCACGATCGCGTATCCGATGCCGCGGGTCCCTCCCGTGACGACGGCGACCTTTCCCTCAAGCTGCATGGCCTTCCTCGCTTCCGTTCGTGGTTCGCTGGTATGCAAGCGCTCTGGTCACATTGTTCCCGATGTGGGGAGCCGGCATGAGGTCTTCTCGAATAATCCCGATGCCACCGTCTCTCGACCTCGGTGGTCATGCCCTCTCAACGGGATGGTTGCGGCATCGTAAGCCTCCCGAAACCTTCGGGCCACCGGCACGTGACCTGGGACGGATAGCCTGAGCCCCGACACGCGGCCAAGGGGGCGGCGTCGGCGAGAGGGGCTCATCATGACGGATGCGTTCAGGGGAGCCGCGAGGTTCGCGAGGGAGTCGGGAATCACGCGCCGACAGCTCGTGGAGATGGGCGCGGCCGGAGCCATGGCGCTTGGCCTGGGACTCGTGGGATGCGGCTCGTCTGCCTCGGACTCGGCCACCGATGCCGCGACGTCCCGGGGCGAGGCGGACCGGACGCGGGACGATGCCACGGACCGGCAGCCTGCATAGTCACCACCCAGTGGCATGCGCAATGCCGCCTTGGCCGTCCCACTTTAGCGTGGTGAAGTGTCGGCCACATTGTTCGCTTTAGTCTGCTAAAGTAACTCTCGCGATTCGGGCGCATGGGGCGCACGGTGCGGACGCGAGGGGACGAGGATGGAAGAGTCGATCACACGCAGGGGATTCGTCCGGGGCATGGCTGCCATGGCGGCCGTCGCGGGACTCTCGATCGTGGGGGGCACGCTCTCCGGATGCGGTGGCACCGCGCAGGCCGCGGGGACCAGCCAGGCCGCGACGGACTCGTCCGAACCCATCCGCGTGGGCAGTGAGGTCGCCTTCGCCCCCTACGAGTGGGTCACCTCGTCCTCCTCCGACACCACCGTGCCCATCCAGAACCAGTCCGGCTCCTACGCCGATGGCTATGACGTCTTCTGGATGCGCAAGATAGGCGAGGCCCTCGGCCGTGACGTCGTCGTGGTCAACATGAGCTTCGGCGGTCTCATCTCCGCGCTCAACCAGGGCCAGGTCGACATGGTCATCTCCGGCATGGCCGACACGGCCGAGCGCCGCGAGTCGGTGGCCTTCTCCGATGCCTACAAGTCCGAGAAGGACAACTACGGTCTCATGGTGCGCTCCGACTCCGTCTATGCGAACGGCACCACGATCAACGACTTCGCGGGTGCCTCGGTACTCGGCCAGAAGAGCTCCCCGCTCGACACGGTCATCGACCAGATCCCCGGAGTGAACCACATGACGCCCGTCGAGCACGTGCCCGAGCAGCTCACGCAGCTCGAGAACGGCACCGTCGACGCGATCACCGTCTCCCTTGACAACACGCCCGGCTACCTCGAGACCTATCCCGACCTCAAGGTCATCCGCTTCCCCGAGGGACAAGGGCTCGACCCGGGATTCGACGGGACCTGCGTGGCGCTGCGCAAGGAGGACACCGACCTGCTTGCCCAGGTGAACGAGGTCATCGCCTCGGTCTCCGCCGAGGACAACGCGGCCGAGTTCCAGTCCGCCACCGACCGCCAGCCCGCGTAGGGGACGACGGGCCCGTCAGCCTCCCGAGGTCGGCTCAGCCCTGCTGCTTCCTGCTGACGCGCTTGGGGGAGCGCGAGCGGCGCGAGGTCTTGGTGCGGAACTGCTGGGAGAGCACGGATATGTTGCCGTCCACCTCGAGGACGGCGTAGTCGACCTGGCCCTCGTCCTCCACACCGTGCTCGCGCAGCGCCTCCATCAGCTCGTCATGGCTGATGAGCGCCCGCCGCATGTTGCGCTGCTGCTCCTGGCCCTTCTGGATGAGGATGATGGGTTCCCCCTGGAGGAACCTGCTGAACCAAGGGATGCGGTAGAGGCACTTCTTGAAGAGGCCGTCCATCACGAACAGCGTCGCCGCCGCGACCAGGCCACCCGCGAGCGAGGTGTCCGAGCCCACCATCGCGTTCTGAACGGCGTTCGAGAGCAGCATGACGAACACGAGGTCGATGATGGAGAGCTGCGCCACCTCCGTCTTGCCGAACAGGCGCATCGCGATCACGATGAACAGGTAGACGCACGCGGTCGACAACACGATCGCGCCATATCCGAGCAGAGTCGATGAGACGTCCATGGTCCCCCCTGTGTCCTTCGGTGCCACACCCATCCGCCCCATCCTAGGCCCTCGCGGCGTGGCGAGGGCGTGAATCTCGGATACGACCATATGTTCGGTCGCACGTCTCGGTAGACTGAAGGCTTGGCCGAGCGGACCTCCTCGCGAGGTCGAATGGTTCGGAACGAGACAGGGACTGCGAGGTAGCAAAGGCATGGCATCCGATTCGATCGTCATCCGCGGCGCGCGCGAGCACAACCTCCGCGACATCGACGTCACCATCCCGCGAGACAAGCTGGTGGTCATCACCGGGCTGTCCGGCTCCGGCAAGTCCAGCCTCGCGTTCGACACCATCTACGCTGAGGGCCAGCGTCGCTACGTCGAGTCGCTCTCCAGCTATGCCCGCCAGTTCCTCGGGCAGATGGACAAGCCCGACCTCGACAGCATCGACGGGCTTTCCCCCGCCGTCTCCATCGACCAGAAGACCACCTCCAAGAACCCGCGCTCCACCGTGGGCACCGTCACCGAGATATACGACTACCTGCGTCTGCTCTATGCGCGCATCGGCATCCCGCACTGTCCCGAGTGCGGCCGCGTCATCGAGCGCCAGACCACCGACCAGGTGGCCGACAAGGTCCTCTCGGCAGGGCAGGGGAGGCGCGCCTACGTGCTCGCGCCCGTCGTGCTGGGCAGGAAGGGCGAGTACTCCAAGCTCCTCGAGGACCTCAGGCACGAGGGCTTCAGCCGCATACGCGTGGACGGCGAGGTGGTGGACCTCGACTCCGAGATCACCCTCGACAAGAAGCTCAAGCACACGCTCGAGGTCGTGGTGGACCGCATCGTCATC
The DNA here is from genome assembly GCA_022655215.1 of Atopobiaceae bacterium. GTDB lineage: Bacteria > Actinomycetota > Coriobacteriia > Coriobacteriales > Atopobiaceae > JALCUE01. The sequence continues at coordinate 436,977 of JALCUE010000001.1, forward strand.
CGCGAGAACTCCCTCGGCCGCATCGCCGAGGCGGTGGAGACCGCCACGAGGCTCGCCGCGGGCAAGGTGGGCGTCTACCTCCTGCCCGACGCCACGGACCCCGAGGCCATGCCCGGCGAGCTGCTCCAGTACTCGCTCGCGCTGTCGTGCCCCGTGCACGGCCACTCCATCGACGACCTCCAGCCCCGCGACTTCTCCTTCAACGCCCCCTACGGGGCCTGCCCCGACTGCGACGGTCTGGGCGTGCGCCGCGTGGTCGACGCCGAGGCCCTCATCGAGGACCCCACGAAGTCGATCTCCGAAGGCGTGTTCGGCGGCTTCTTCGGCAAGTCGAACTACTACCCCCAGATCTTCTCGGCCGTGTGCCGCCACATGAAGGTCAAGGACACCACCCCTTGGGAGAAGCTGCCCAAGCGGGTCCGCACGGCGTTCCTCGACGGCCTCGGCACTACGAAGATCCGTGTGGACTACCGCACCCTGGACGGCCGTGACACGCACTGGCTCACCACCTATGCGGGCGTTCGAGCCATCCTGTTCGAGAAGTACACCGAGTCCACCAACGAGAAGATGCGGGCGCGCCTCGAGAGGTTCATCCGCGAGGAGCCCTGCTCGACCTGCCACGGGGCTCGTCTCAAGCCCGAGATGCTGGCCGTCACCGTGGGCGGCAGGAACATCGACGAGGTCTGCCGCATGAGCTGCCGCGAGAGCCTCGCCTTCTTCGACGACCTCGACCTCACCGAGCGTGAGGAGTTCATCGGCGGGCGCGTCGTGAAGGAGATCCGCGAGCGTCTGCGCTTCATGGTCGACGTGGGTCTCGACTATCTCACGCTCGCGCGCGCCTCGGCGACGCTGTCGGGCGGCGAGGCCCAGCGCATCCGTCTGGCGACCCAGATCGGCGCCGGGCTCATGGGCGTGCTCTACGTGCTCGACGAGCCTTCGATCGGCCTCCACCAGCGCGACAACGACCGACTCATCGCCACCCTCTGCCACCTGCGCGACCAGGGCAACACCGTCATCGTGGTCGAGCATGACGAGGACACCATCCGCGCGGCGGACTACGTCATAGACATGGGACCGGGCGCGGGTGAGATGGGCGGCGAGGTCGTGGCCGCCGGCACGCCGGAGCAGATCATGGCGTGCCCCGAGTCGCTCACAGGGGCCTATCTCACGGGCAGGAGGCTCGTCCGTCTCCCTGACGAGCGTCGGCACCCCGACCGTGGGTGCATCTCGATCACCGGGGCCACCTGCAACAACCTCAAGTCGGTGGACGCCTCCATCGAGCTGGGCTGCCTCACGGTGGTGACCGGCGTGTCCGGGTCCGGCAAGAGCTCGCTCGTCACCGACACCCTGGCACCGGCCCTCACCAATGCCGTCCAGCGTTCCACCCGTCAGGTGGGACCGTACGAGACGCTCACGGGAATCGACCTCATCGACAAGGTGATCGACGTCGATCAGAGCCCCATCGGCCGTACGCCGCGCTCGAACCCCGCCACCTACATCGGGCTTTGGGACGACCTACGCGCCCTGTTCGCCTCCACCCCCGAGAGCCGTGCACGGGGCTACTCGCCCGGTCGCTTCTCCTTCAACGTGGCCGGAGGCCGCTGCGAGGCCTGCAAGGGCGATGGCCAGATCAAGATCGAGATGAACTTCCTCCCGGACGTCTACGTCCCGTGCGAGGTCTGCCACGGCGCCCGCTACAACCGCGAGACGCTCGAGGTCACCTATCACGGCAAGAACATCTCCCAGGTGCTGGACATGTCGGTGACGGAGGCCCTCGCCTTCTTCCGGAACATCCCGCAGATCAAGGTGAAGCTCCAGACCCTCTACGACGTGGGCCTGGGCTACATCCGCCTGGGGCAGCCCGCCACGACGCTGTCGGGTGGCGAGGCGCAGCGCGTGAAGCTCGCCAAGGAGCTGCATCGCAGGCAGACCGGCCGCACCCTCTACATACTCGACGAGCCCACCACCGGCCTCCACTTCGACGACGTCCGCCAGCTCCTCGACGTCCTCGAGCGTCTGGTCGACGCGGGCAACACCGTGCTGGTCATCGAGCACAACCTCGACGTCATCAAGGTGGCCGACCGCATCATCGACCTCGGTCCCGAGGGCGGTGACGGGGGAGGCCGCGTCATATGCTGCGGCACCCCCGAGCAGGTGGCCGCGTGCCCCGAGAGTTACACTGGACGCTACCTCGGACCCGTTCTCGAGCACACCCGCGCCGCCATGCGCGCGCTCGACGAGAAGGCAGGTGCCTGAACCAAGATGGCCCACAAGGACAGGACTCCCAAGACGAACGCCATGCGCGAGCTCGACCGTGGCGGCATCGACTACGTGACCCATGTCTACGCGGATGACTCCACCGACTCCGACCTCGGCGTCCGTATCGCCGACGAGCTGGGCGAGGACTCCGACCGCGTCTTCAAGACGCTCGTGTGCGTCTCTCCCGCGGGCGACCACGTCGTCTGCTGCATCCCCGTCGCCTCCGAGCTCGACCTCAAGCGCGCCGCCGCCGCGGCAGGGGAGAAGAGCCTGTCCATGATGCACGTCCGCGACCTCGAGGAGACGTGCGGCTACGTCCGCGGCGCCTGCTCGCCCGTGGGCATGCGTCGCCAGTTCCCCACGATCATCGACGAGACCGCCGAGCTCTTCGACACCATCTGCGTGTCCGGCGGCCGCAGGGGAGTGCAGCTCGAACTCGCCCCCGACGCGCTCGCCGGCTTCGTGGGCGGCCTCTTCGCCGACGTCGTCCGTGAGGGGGACTGACATGTCCTCCTACCGAGGCAGGCACTTCGCCGGCACCACCACGAAGCCGGTCCCCACGGCGTCCGCTCCCGTCGAGCCCGGCACTACCACGCCGCCGGTCGCCTCTGATGCCTCATCCGCCGAGGCCTCGGTCGGCCGTTCCGCCGCGCTCATGAGCGTCCTCGTCATCGTGAGCCGCATCACGGGCTTCTTCCGCACCTGGGGTCAGGCCTACGCGCTCGGCGTCACGGTCATGGCGAGCTGCTACACGGTGGCCAACAACCTCCCCAACCAGCTCTACGAGCTCGTCATGGGCGGTATGCTCATCACGGCGTTCCTGCCCGTCTACATGTCCGTCCGCAAGAGGGCCGGTGCCGAGGGCGCGAGCCGCTACGCCTCCAACCTGGTCTCCCTCGTGGTCATCATCATGGGCGCGGTCGCCGTCCTGGGTCTCGTCTTCGCGGCCCAGGTCATCTGGACGCAGTCGTTCAACGCCACCGAGGAGTTCGACTTCGACCTCGCCACGTACTTCTTCCGGTTCTTCGTCATCGAGGTCGTGCTCTACGCGCTCTCCTCGATCCTCTCGGGCATCCTGAACGCCGAGAGGGACTACTTCTGGAGCACCGCGGCACCCATCTTCAACAACGTCGTGTGCACCGCCTCCTTCTTCATATACGCGGCGCTTGCCGACTCCAATCCCACGATCGCCATCCTCGCGCTCGCCATCGGCAACCCCGCAGGCGTGCTCATCCAGGTGGTCATGCAGATACCCTCGCTCAAGAAGCACGGCATCCACATCCGCCCCTACGTGGACGTGCATGACCCCGCCATCCGCGAGACGCTCTCCATCGGCATCCCCTCGCTCATCGTGACGGGTGCCTCGTTCGTCACCTACTCGGTGCAGACGAGCTGCCAGCTGTCCGTCACGGTGTCGGGCGCCTCGGTTGGCTACTACGCGCGCCTGTGGTACACGCTTCCCTACGCCATCCTCTCGATCCCCATCACCACGGCCATGTTCACGGAGCTCTCCAGCCGGGTGGCCGAGGGGGACATGGACGGGTTCGTGGCCGGTGTCTCGTCCGGCACGGCGAAGATCATGTTCTACCTGGTGCCGTTCGCGATGTTCCTCATGGTGTTCGCGCCCTGCCTCATAACGCTTCTGGCCGCGGGCAAGTTCACCGCCGACCAGATCGACATGACCGGCAGGTATCTCGTCGTCCTGGCCGTCTCCCTGCCGTTCTACGGCGTGTGCACGTATCTGCAGAAGGTCTGCTCGTCCCTGAGGCGGATGAGGGTGTTCGCGGTGGCGAGCGTCGTCGCGGCCATCGTGCAGGTCCTCTTCTGCTTCGTCTTCACGCCGCTGTTCGGACTCGACATGGTGGCCCTCTCGTCCCTGCTGTTCTTCATCGCGGTCGACCTCGTGTCCTTCGTGAGCCTCAAGAGGACCCTCGGCAGGGTGGGGATGCGCTCGGTCGTGGTGGCCACGCTCCGCGCGTGTGCGTTCGGCGTCGCCGGGGCCGTGGTGGGTGGAGCCATCCTCTGGGTCCTCACGACGTTCTGGGCACCTCTGGGAGACTCCGCCATGAGGGCGTTCCTCTATTGCGTCATCGCCGGCATACCGGCCGTCATCGTGACGTTCGGTCTGGCCATGCGTGCCCACGTGCCCGAGATGAGCTTCCTGGACGGGATCCTCGACAAGGTGAGGCGTCGCCTCGGGAGATAGCGGGAACGTCCCTGCGTCCCTCCATCGGTGATGTTTCGTCTGAGTTAACATCCGCCCGAAAGTGAGTAATCCTGAATGACTCCCGAATGGGCCCGCCTATGATAGCGGGAATTCGTCGGACAGCCCGGCGACCGTAGCCCAGAAGGAGGACGAGAGATGGATTTCTACAAGTCTGAGATGTCTCGCAGGAAGTTTGTCAAGATCATTGGAGCTACGGGAGCCCTAAGCGCGGTAAGCGTCGCCGGGGTCACCGGCTGCAGCGGCTCCTCCAGCTCCTCTTCGAGCTCGAGCGACTCCGGCAGCACCGCGACCTTCAAGCTCGGCGGCATCGGCCCCGTCACGGGTGCCGCGGCCATCTACGGCACCGCCTGCAAGAACGGCGCCCAGATCGCCGTCGACGAGATCAAGGCGGCTGGTGGCGACGTCATCTTCGACTTCAACTTCCAGGATGACGAGCACGACCCCGAGAAGTCGGTCAACGCATACAACAACCTCAAGGACTGGGGCATGCAGATCCTGACCGGCCCGACCACCACGGCTCCCTGCGTGGCCGTCTCGGCCGAGACGAACTCGGACAACATGTTCGAGCTCACCCCCTCCGCCAGTTCGACCGACGTCATCGGCGGCCAGCCCGACGCCGACGGCAACGTCTCCACGCCCAGGAAGTCCAACGTCTTCCAGATGTGCTTCACGGACCCCAACCAGGGCACCGCTTCGGCCAAGTACATCAAGGAGCAGTCGCTCGGCACCAAGATCGCCATCATCTACAACAACTCCGACACCTACTCCACCGGCATCTTCAAGAAGTTCACGAGTGAGGCGCAGGCCCAGGGTCTCGAGATCGTCTCGACCACGTCGTTCACCGACGACACGGCCACGGACTTCTCCGTCCAGTTGAACGACGCCAAGAACAACGGCGCCGACCTGCTGTTCATCCCCATCTACTACACGCCCGCGTCGCTCATCCTGAAGCAGGCCGACACCATGGGCTACAAGCCCAAGTTCTTCGGCGTCGACGGTCTCGACGGCCTCCTCACGCTCGAGGGCTTCGACACCTCGCTCGCCGAGGGCGTCATGCTCCTGACCCCGTTCACGGCCGACGCGACCGACTCCGCCACGCAGAGCTTCGTCTCCACGTACAAGAAGGACTACGACGGCACCCCCAACCAGTTCGCCGCCGACTCCTATGACTGCGTCTATGCCATCAAGCAGGCCATCGAGAAGGCCGGCATCACCGCGGACATGACCTACACCGACATATGCGACAAGCTCGTCGCCGCCTTCACCGCGTCGGACTTCAAGTTCGACGGGCTCACCGGAACCGGCATGACCTGGTCGGACACGGGCGAGGTCTCCAAGGACCCGAAGGGCATGGTAATCAAGGACGGGGCCTACGTCAGCATGTAGCCCTCGCTGACGACTCCCCGTTATCAAGGCGGAGGCCACCTTTCCACGGTGGTCTCCGCCTGCTTGCATCAATGGTCGTCCCGGGGCATGTCTTCGGGACATGGAATCGAAGGGAGGACGACGTGGACTTCCTCACCAACCTCATCAACGGCATCAGCCTCGGCAGCATCTACGCGATCATCGCCCTGGGCTACACCATGGTCTATGGCATCGCGAAGATGCTCAACTTCGCCCACGGCGACGTCATCATGGTCGGCGCCTACATCTGTTTCTGTGCGATGGGATACCTGGGACTCTCGCCGATCCTCGCCGTGCTGCTCTCGATTGTGGGCTGCACGGTCCTGGGCATCGTGATCGAGCGTCTCGCCTACAAACCACTGCGCAACGCACCGTCGCTCGACGTGTTGATCACCGCCATCGGCGTGAGCTACTTCCTCGAGAACGCCGCCCTCCTCATCTGGAAGAGCGACCCCAAGTCGTTCACGTCCGTGGTCGACCTGCCGTCGCTGTCCCTGTTCGACGGCCAGCTCGTCATCAGCGGCGTCACGATGGTCACCGTGCTCGCGTGCGTGGTCATCATGATCGCGCTCACCACGTTCACGACCAAGTCCAAGCAGGGCAAGGCCATGCGTGCCTGCTCCGAGGACCAGGGTGCCGCCCGTCTCATGGGCATCAACGTCGACTCCACGATCTCGCTGACGTTCGCCATCGGCTCCGGCCTGGCCGCCATCGCCGGCGTGCTGCTCTGCTCGGCATACCCCACGCTCACGCCCACGACCGGCCTCATGCCCGGCATCAAGGCGTTCGTCGCGGCCGTGCTCGGAGGCATCGGCTCGATCCCGGGCGCCGTCCTCGGAGGCGTCCTTCTCGGCATCATCGAGATCTTCGCGAAGGCCTACATCGGCACGCAGATGAGCGATGCCGTCGTCTTCGCCGTCCTCATCATCGCCCTGCTCATCAAGCCTTCCGGCCTGCTGGGCAAGCAGATCAAGGAGAAGGTGTAGGTGATGACGATGTTCAAGAGCATGAGCAAGTCAGCTCGTTCCACGTTCACCACCTATGCGATGGTCGTCGTCGCGTACGTCATCGTCCAGATCCTCGCGAACGGTGGCATGATCACGAACTCCCTCACGGGTCAGCTCGTCCCCATCTGCGCCTATATCTGCTTGGCCGTCTCGCTCAACCTCGTGGTCGGCATCTCCGGCGAGCTGTCTTTGGGCCATGCCGGCTTCATGAGCGTCGGCGCCTTCGCGGGCGTGGTCGCGGCTGCGTGCTTCTCCTCCTCGGTCCCCAATGACGCGCTGAGGCTCATCCTCTCCATCGCCGTCGGCGGTGGCTGCGCCGCCATCGCGGGCTTCGTGGTGGGCATCCCCGTCATGAGACTTCACGGTGACTACCTCGCGATCGTCACCCTCGCCTTCGGCGAGATCATCAAGAACATCATGAACAACCTCTACGTGGGCCTCGACTCGGCGGGTCTCCACTTCTCGATGACCGATGCGAACTCGCTCGGCATGTCCGGAGGCACCATCCTCATCAACGGCCCCCAGGGTGCCGTGGGCATCGAGAAGCTCTCCACGTTCTTCGCGGGCTTCATCCTCGTCATCTTCTGCCTGTTCGTGGTGCTGAACCTCATCCACTCGCGTTCGGGCCGCGCCATCATGGCCGTCCGCGACAACCGCATCGCGGCCGAGTCGGTGGGCATCAACGTCACCAAGTACCGCCTCATGGCCTTCGTCATCTCCGCGGCCCTCGCGGGCATGGCGGGCGCGCTCTACGCCATGAACTACAGCTCCATCGTGCCTAAGAAGTTCGACTTCAACACGTCGATCCTCATCCTCGTGTTCGTCGTCCTGGGTGGCATGGGCAACATCCGCGGTTCCGTCATCTCCGCCACGATCCTCACGATCCTGCCCGAGATGCTCCGTGCCATCAGCGACTACCGCATGCTCATCTACGCCATCGTGCTGATCCTGGTCATGCTCGTCTCCAACAACCCCACGCTCAAGGGCGCATGGGCCAACCTCAGGTCGCGCTTGCGCGGCAGGAGGGGCAGACCCAAGGTCGCGGCCGCCGAGGCCGCGGGCGACGCCCCGGAGGGAGGCGATTCCGATGAGTAGGGTCTCCGAGGCTCTGAAGCCCAACACCAAGATGGTGCCGCTGCCCAGCGACTACATCGTCCCCGAGCGCGACGTCAACGAGATCCCCGTCCTCGAGTGCCGCCACCTCGGCATCGACTTCGGCGGACTGCACGCCGTGGAGGACTTCAACCTCACCGTCGGCAAGACTGAGATCGCCGGTCTCATCGGCCCCAATGGAGCCGGCAAGACCACGGTCTTCAACCTGCTCACGAAGGTCTATGCCCCCACGCGTGGCACCATCATGCTCGACGGCCAGGACACGGCTGGCATGAGCATCAGCCGCGCCAGCCAGGCCGGCATCGCCCGCACGTTCCAGAACATCCGCCTCTTCTCCTCCCTGTCCGTCGAGGACAACGTGAGGATCGGCCTGCACAACCAGGTCCACTGCGGCATGATGCCGGGCATCTTCCGCACGCCTCGCTACTGGAAGAGCGAGCGCGAGTTCCACGAGAAGTCCCTCGAGCTGCTCGACGTCTTCGACATGTCGTCGTACGCCGGCATCACGGCAGGCTCGCTTCCCTATGGCGCCCAGCGCAGGCTCGAGATCGTGCGCGCGCTCGCGACCAACCCCAAGCTGCTGCTCCTCGACGAGCCGGCCGCGGGCATGAACCCGTCCGAGACAGCCGACCTCATGCAGAACATCCTCAAGATCCGTGACCAGTTCAAGATCTCGGTCATGCTCATCGAGCACGACATGGACCTCGTCATGGGCATCTGCGAGGGCATCGCCGTTCTCAACTACGGCAAGATCATCGCCAAGGGCACACCGGAGCAGATCCAGGAGAACCCCCAGGTCATCGAGGCTTATCTCGGCAAGAGCAGGGAGGCGTGAGACCATGTCAATGCTCAACGTCGACGACATAAGCGTCTACTACGGCAACATCCGCGCGGTGAAGGGGATCTCGTTCACCGTCGAGGAGGGCGAGATCGTGACCCTCGTCGGCGCCAACGGCGCCGGCAAGTCGACCACCCTGAACACCATCGCCGGACTGCTCAAGCCCAAGCACGGCCGCGTCGAGTTCGAGGGCGAGAACCTCGCCTCCGCGAAGGCCCACGACATCGTGCGCAAGGGGATCGCGCTGTGCCCCGAGGGACGTCGCGTGTTCCTGCAGATGAGCGTCCGCGAGAACCTCGAGATGGGCGCCTTCACCCGCGACGACTCCGAGGCCAAGGAGACCATCGAGACGGTCTTCGAGCGCTTCCCCCGTCTGAAGGAGCGCGAGAACCAGTCGGCCGGCACGTTGTCCGGCGGCGAGCAGCAGATGCTCGCCATGGGCCGCGCCCTCATGAGCAAGCCGCGCCTCCTGATGCTCGACGAGCCCTCCATGGGCCTCGCGCCCATCCTCGTGGAGGAGATCTTCGACATCATCGACGAGCTGCACAAGAGCGGCACCACCGTCCTGCTGGTCGAGCAGAACGCTCAGATGGCGCTCTCGATCGCCGACCGGGCCTACGTGCTCGAGACCGGCACCGTCTCCATGAGCGGCACGGCGGCCGAGCTCGCCAACGATGACCGCGTCCGCAAGGCCTACCTCGGCGGCTGACGCCTCGGGTTTCAGGCTGATCCACATCCGCACGTGCGAGGGGGTCGAGACGCATTGCCGTCTCGACCCCCTCCCCTTCCTTGGCGGGGACCTTGCCGAAGACGGCGAGGTCCCGGTCGGGTACGGCGACCCTGACCGAGGACGGCTGGGCTTCCACTCGTCCGATCGCGTTCGGCTGCATCCTGACTCCGCTTTTGCGCGGTCCCCTTGGATGGGATGATTCCTTATGTTCCTGCCATCAGGTGTTTCGCAGGCCGCCTGAGTGGGGGATACTCTCCAAGTGGGGCATTTCATCAACGAGCCACCTCGAGACGTCGCAAAGGCGTAGTCAGATTGCAGCGGATGGAGGTCCCGTCTGCATGGTCGCCTATGACCGCTCGAGAACATGGGACACTTTAGTGTGCTAAAGTGAACCCACCGTACGAGGCCGGATGGTGAGACTCCCATCCGGCCAACGAGGAGAACGGGGTCATTCACGTGATAGCAGGGACACCAAGGGGATTCCGCGACATCCTGCCTGCCGAGGCGGAGGCTCGCGAGCGCATATCGGACACCGTCCGCGACTGCTTCTCCCGCCATGGCTACCATCCGGTCGAGACCCCGCTGCTCGAGGACAGGGATGTCCTCGAGAGGGGCGGTCGCATCAAGGGCTCGCCGTTCCAGCTCTTCGACTCGGACGACCGCCTCCTCACGCTCCGACCCGACATCACCCTTCCCATCGCGCGCATGGCGGCCACGCGCCTGAGGTCGGCCTCCGGCCCGCAGCGCCTTCGCTATGCGGCGCCCGTCGTCCGCGAGCAGGCCTCCCTCAAGGGACAGCCTCGTCAGTTCACGCAGCTCGGCGTCGAGCTCATCGGCGGGGAGGGGCTGGCTTCGGAGTATGAGGTCGTGAGCCTCCTCGCCGAGGTCCTCGACACGCTCGGCGTCAAGGACTGGCACGTCGTGTGTGGCTCCGTGACGCCCCTCGTGGCGCTCCTCGATCGCTGCGTGAGCGACCCGCTCCTGTGCGAGTCGGTGCTCGCTTGCGTGCATGGCTCCGACCTCGTGGGCCTCGACCAGCTCGTGGATGCTTCCGACCTCGACGAGCCGGTGGCACGCGCCCTCAAGGGGATCGCCCGCGTGCACGGTGACGACTCGGTCATCGACGACATCGACTCCCTCCTCGCAGGCGCCGGCGTGCCCATGGGGGAGAGGGGCACCCTCGAGCTCCGCGAGCTCGTCTGCCGTCTGTCCGACGTGGGGCGTGCCTCGCGCGTCACCTTCGACTTCTCGATCATCAACTCGTTCGACTACTACACGGGCATCGTCTTCAAGGGCTACGCCGACGGGATCGCCGCGAGCCTGGCGTCCGGCGGCAGGTACGATGCCGTCCTGGCGAACATGGGCCTTCCTGACACCTGCGCCTGCGGCTTCGCGCTCTCGCTCGAGCGCCTGCAGGAGGTGCTGGGCGAGCAGGGAGAGGCCGGCGTCGCCACCCCCGGGGTGAGCCTCGGGGAGAGGCCGCTGCGCATCGCGGTGCCCAAGGGCTCCCTCAACTCCGATACCATCGACGCGCTCGAGGCCTGCGGCCTGCCGGTCCAGGGGCTCCGCGACCCCGGGCGAAAGCTCATCATCCCGGCCGGGGACGTCGAGTACGTCATCGTGCGGCCCACCGATGCGCCGGCCTTCGTGGGGTTCGGCGGTGCCGACTGCGGCATCTGCGGCTCCGACTCCCTCATCGAGGCCGACCTCGACCTCCTCCAGCTGGTCGACCTGCGCTACGGCGCCTGCCGCTTCATCGTGGCCGAGCCTCGCGCGAACGCCGGCATGGCCGACAGGGCCTACTCGTGGCGTGGCACGATCCGCGTCGCCACGAAGTACCCCCGCATAACCCAGATGTATTACGACCGCATGGGTGTCACGGCCGACATCCTCGCGCTGCATGGCAACATCGAGCTCGGCCCCATCGTGGGCATGGCCGACCGCATCGTGGACATCACGGCCACGGGCACCACCCTGGCCGAGAACGACCTCGTCGTGGTCGATGACGTCATGGAGTGCACGGCCCGCTTCTTCGCGGGCCCCGCGGCGTACAGGTGTGACAGTCGCATACGAGACCTCGCCGACAGACTCGCCGAGGTCACGGGAAGGAGCGCGCGTTCATGAGGACCATCGAGCTTACCGGGGGCCGTCGCCTCGCCGCGTCGGACCTCTCCCGCACGGGTGCGCTGCCCGCGGACGTCATGGAGAGTGCGGCCGCGATCGTGGGCGACGTCCGCTCTCGGGGGGACGTCGCCGTGCGCGAGTACTGCATGCGCTTCGACGGCGCGTGCCCCGATGCGTTCCGCGTGCCCGATGAGGTCGTGGCCGCGTCGGTCGACATGGTGGACGCCGAGTTCCTCTCCTCCCTCAGGAAGGCCCATGAGCAGATCAGGGAGTTCCACCAGCGTGAGGCCACCCAGTCCTGGTTCACCACGCGTGCGGACGGGACGCTGCTCGGCGTGAAGGTGACGCCCATGCCGTCCGTGGGAATCTACGTGCCGGGCGGGCGTGCGCAGTACCCCTCGACCGTGCTCATGAACGCCGTGCCCGCCAAGGTGGCGGGCGTTCGCAGGGTCATCATGGTCACGCCTCCGCAGCGTGACGGGTCCCTTTCCGCCTACACGCTCGCCGCCGCCTCGGTGGCGGGCGTGGACGAGGTCTATGCCGTGGGCGGCGCGCAGGCCATCGCCGCGCTGGCCTATGGCACCGAGACCATCCCCAAGGTCGCCAAGATCACCGGTCCCGGCAACGCCTACGTCGCCGCGGCCAAGCGCCACGTGTCGGGGGACGTCGGGATCGACATGGTCGCGGGCCCCTCGGAGGTGTGCGTCCTCGCCGACTCCACGGCCGACCCCGTCGTGGTCGCCGCCGACCTCATGGCGCAGGCCGAGCATGACCCCATGGCCGCCTGCTATCTCGTCACGTGCGATGCCACCCTGCCTGACAGGGTCGCGTCCGCCGCTCGCTCCCTGAACGCCCAGAGCCCTCGCGCCGAGATCGTCTCGGCGTCGTTCGCCGACAACGGCACCTGCGTCGTTGCCGATGACCTCGCCGTCGCCGTCGACGCCGTGAACGTCATCGCGCCCGAGCACCTCGAGCTGCACTGCGCCGATGCCATGTCGCTTCTCGGCAGCATCGAGAATGCCGGCGCCATCTTCGTGGGCCCCTGGAGCTCCGAGCCCCTGGGCGACTACGTGGCCGGCCCCAACCACACGCTGCCCACGGGTGGCACGGCGGCCTTCTCCAACCCGCTGGGCGTGTACGACTTCGTCAAGCGGTCCAGCGTCATCGCCTACACCAAGGCGGGCCTCATGGCCGACGCTCCCGCCGTCCAGGCGATGGCGCAGGCCGAGGGCCTGTGGGCGCACGCGCTGTCCGTGGGACTGCGCAGGAAGCTGGTCGAGCAGGGCGTGGACACGTTCGCCGACCCCTCCTCCGCCGTCGCCGACGCGGGCCTGACGGCCTGGCCCCGCACGCTCGACGCTCCCGGCGTCCCCAACCTCTCCGGCGCTCCCGTGACCGACCCCGCGAGGGGTGAGTGACATGGCCGCCCTCTCCGAGCGCGCTCGTCGCCTCATGCGACCGTCCCTCGCGGGCCTCGAGCCCTACGACCCCGGCTTCACGCCGACGCGCGTGATCCTCTCGGCCAACGAGAACGACTACGGCATGCCCGCCGAAGTCCATGACGAGGTCATGGCCGCCATGTCCGGCGTCGCGACGAACCGCTATCCCGACCCCATGTCCAACCGCCTTCGCGACGCCATCGCAGGGTGGCACGGCGTTGCGCGCGGCAACGTCTTCGTGGGCGACGGCGGGGACGAGTGCCTCTTCGACCTCTTCCTCGCCTTCGGCGGCCAGGGCCGTCGCCTCGTCAACTGCCCGCCCACGTTCTCCGTCTACGCGCTGTACGCCTCGATGGTGGACACCGAGGTCGTCGACGTCCCGCGTGACCCCGAGACCATGGCGCTCGATGCCGCGGCCACGCTCGCCGCGGCGGCGGACGCCGACCTCGTCGTGCTCACCAGCCCCAACAACCCCACGGGTGACCTCGTGCCGGTCGATCTCGTCTCCAAGGTCTGCGACGCCTGTCCGGGCCTCGTGCTCGTGGACGAGGCCTATGGCGAGTTTGCCCCGGCGGGCAGCTCCGCGGAGCCGCTCCTCCCCGCACACGACAACCTCATCGTGCTCCACACGTTCTCGAAGGCCTACTGCCTGGCGGGCGCCCGCTGCGGCTACCTGCTGGCGGCCCCGGACGTGGTGGATGCCCTCGCCGCGGTGCGCCAGCCCTACTCGGTGAGCTCGCTCACGCAGGCCGCCGCCGAGGTCGTGTGCCGCAGACGTGACGCCTTCGAGCCCGCGATCGCGTCGACCGTGGCGGAGCGCGCCCGCGTCATCGAGTCCATCGACGCGCTTGGCTCGTCGCTTCCCATCCGCGTCTGGCCGAGCGAGGCGAACTTCGTCCTCGTCCGTGTCCCCCACGCGTCGCAGCTGCGTGCGCGCCTGCGTGACGAGTACTCCATCCTCGTCCGTGACTTCTCCGACGTGGACGGCCTTGCCGACTGCCTGCGCGTGACCATCGGCACGCCTGCCGAGAACGACCTCTTGCTCGATGCCCTAGCGACCCTCGTCAAGGAGGAATCATGACCAGGACGGCCCATATCACGAGGAAGACCGGGGAGACCGACATCTGCGTCGACCTCGACCTCGACGGCACCGGCAAGGTGTCCGCCTCGACCGGCGTCGGCTTCTTCGACCACATGCTCTCGGCCTTGGGCCGCCACGGCATGTTCGACCTCGCCGTCAAGGCGACGGGCGACCTCGAGGTCGATGCCCATCACACCGTCGAGGACGTGGGCATCGCCATGGGCCAGGCCTTCCGCGCGGCGCTGGGCGACAAGTCCGGCATCACGCGCTTCTCCGACGTCCTCATCCCCATGGACGAGGCGCTCGTGCTCTGCGCCGTCGACGTCTCCGGTCGCGGGGAGCTCTTCTGGGACGTCGAGATCGGCCCCGACACCGTTGGTGGCTTCGACACGCAGCTCGGGCACGAGTTCTTCTGTGGCCTGGCCCGTGACGCCGGCGTGACGATGCACGTGCGCGAGGTGACGGGCGAGAACGCCCATCACATACTGGAGGCCTGCTTCAAGGCGTGCGGTCGCGCGATGCGCCAGGCGTGCGAGCCCGACCCTCGTCAGGTCGGGATCCCGTCCACCAAGGGGAGCCTCTAGTGGCCATCGTCGTCGTCGACTATCACAAGGGCAACCTCTCGAGCGTCATCCGCGGCGTCGAGGCCGCTGGCGGCGTCGCTTCCGTCTCCGATGACCCCGAGTCCATCTCGAGGGCCGACGGGCTGGTGCTTCCGGGCGTCGGGTCGTTCGAGGACGCCATCGGGTTCATGAGGGAGTCGGGCCAGGACGAGGCCGTCGTGGGGGCCATACGTCGCGGCGTGCCGTTCCTCGGCATCTGCCTCGGGCTGCAGCTCCTGTTCGACCGCGGCGACGAGTCCGCGGACGGCTCGTGGGTCGAGGGCCTCGGTCTTCTCCGCGGCTCGTGCACGAGGCTCGTCTCCGACAGGCTCAAGGTCCCCCACGTCGGGTGGGACCAGGTGGACGTCACCCATGCCGGTGCCGCCTGCCCGCTCCTCGCGAACGTGACGTCGGGCTGCAACATGTACTTCACCCACTCGTATGCCGCCGATGAGGACGTGCCTGCCGACCTCGTGGCCGCACGCACGCACTACGTGCGCAGCTTCCCGTCCGTCGTGTGGTCGGGCGACGTCTATGGCTGCCAGTTCCATCCCGAGAAGAGCTCCGGCAACGGTCGCGTCATCCTTGAGAACTTCGTCTCGATCGTGGGGGGTGGCGCCGCATGATCCTGTTCCCTGCCATCGACCTCGTCGCCGGTCGTGTCGTCCGCCTCGAGCGCGGGGACCGTTCGCGCATGGACGTCTACTCGGATGACCCCGTCGCCCAGGCCGAGGGCTTCGTCGCCTCGGGGGCCACGTGGGTGCATGTCGTCGACCTCTCGAGCGCCCTCGAGGAGGATGAGGACGCGCGTGCCGCGAACGCCCGGGCCATACGGGGCATCTGCGGCGTGGAGGGTCTGTCGGTCGACGTGGGTGGGGGAGTGCGCTCGCTCGCCCGCATCGATGAGCTCGCCGCCCTCGGCGCAAGGCGCATCGCGCTCGGTACCGTGCTCGTGCGCGAGCCTGCGTTCGCGGAGGTCGCGGCCAAGGGCTTCGGCGACCTGCTCGTGGCCGACGTCGCCGGCATCGCCGGTCAGGTCAAGGTCAACGGCTGGCGCGAGGGGGCGGGCCTGTCCGTGGACGAGCTCGTGGGCTCCCTGGTCGAGCTGGGCTTCCGTCATCTCGTCTACACCGACATCGCGCGCGATGGCACGCGCTCAGGTATCGACGCCGCCGCCTACGCGCATGTCGCCGAGGTCGCGGGCTTCCCCGTCGTCGCATCCGGGGGCATCTCCTCGCTGGACGACATCCGGACTCTCGCGGCGCTGGGCGATGACGTCATCGAGGGTGCCATCACGGGTCGCGCGCTCTACGAGGGGTCGTTCACCCTCGCCGATGCGCTCGCGGCGGCCTCCTTCACCACCGGCGCCATCCCCGAGGAGGGCTCATGCTGACCAAGAGGGTCATTCCCTGTCTGGACGTCAAGGACGGTCGCGTCGTCAAGGGCGTGAACTTCGTCGACCTGGTCGACGCGGGAGACCCCGTCGAGCTCGCGGGTGCCTACGACCGCGAGGGTGCCGACGAGGTGGTCTTCCTCGACATCACCGCCACGTCCGATGACAGGGCGACCACCATCGACATGGCGAGCCGGGCCTCGGAGCGTCTTCGCATCCCCTATGCCGTGGGAGGCGGCTTCCGTGACCTCGCGGGCATGCGCCGCATGGTCGCGGCGGGTGCCGACAAGGTCTCCCTCAACTCCGCGGCCGTCGCCAATCCCTCGCTCATCACCTCTGCCAGCGCGGCCTTCGGCAGCCAGGCCGTGGTCGTCGCCATCGACGCCCGCCGTCGTGGCACGACCGACAGCTGGGAGGTCTACGTGGCAGGCGGACGTACGCCCACCGGCATCGACGCCGTGGCTTGGGCCGAGCAGGCCGCCCGGCTCGGCGCAGGCGAGATCCTCCTCACGAGCATGGATCGCGACGGCACCAAGGAGGGCTTCGACCTCGCGCTCACGCGTGCGGTCGCGCGTGCCGTCCGCATCCCGGTGATCGCGAGCGGGGGAGTGGGCACGCTCGAGCACTTCGCCGAGGGCATACTCGAGGGCGAGGCCGACGCCGTGCTTGCCGCGAGCGTGTTCCACTTCGGCACGTACACCATCCGTCAGGTCAAGGAGTACATGGCGTCGCAGGGCATCCCCGTGCGTCTGGACTTCTGACACGCTCGACCGCTTCCGGGAGGCATCCACATGGACGACGCACGCACATACGCGGGTGAGAGGGTCGAGACGCTCACCTTGGCCGACCTCGGCCCCCTCAAGCTCGACGGGGCGGGTCTCATCCCCGCCGTGGTGACGCAGGAGGGGACGGGCGAGGTCCTCATGGTCGCCTGGATGAGCGAGGAGTCCCTTCGCCTCACCCTCGACACGGGTACGACCTGGTTCTGGAGCAGGAGCAGGCAGGAGCTCTGGAACAAGGGGGCCACGAGCGGCAACACGCAGCGAGTGCGTCGCGTCCTCGTGGACTGCGATGCCGACACGCTCGTGGTCGAGGTCGACTCGCCCGGTCCCGCCTGCCACACCGGGCACAGGAGCTGCTTCTACCGTGAGATCGAAGGTGGCGTCTTGGACGCCGAGAGGGAGGACTAGCCATGGGTGAGAGGACCGCAAACGTCGTGCCGGGCGACATCGGGGAGACGATCGAGTCGCTTGCCTCGACCATCCACTCCCGGCGTGACGCCTCTGCCGAGACGAGCTACACCAAGAGGTTGCTCGACGGCAACGAGGACGAGCTCCTGAAGAAGCTCGCGGAGGAGTCGAGCGAGGTCATCATGGCCGCCAAGGACCGTGATCACGACCACATCCGCTACGAGGCCGCCGACCTCGTCTACCATCTGCTCGTGACGCTCGAGCGCTATGGCGTGGGCGTGGACGAGCTCGCCGGTGAGCTCGACGCGCGGATGAGGTAGCGCCCGAGACCGGTGGGCCGGCGGGGCTTGCATCGGCTGCTGGCATCGGCTTGCCATATGAGAAGGCGCCCGGTCGGGAATCCCCGGCCGGGCGCCTTCGCCCGTACGTATGCGAGTCCGTCCTACGAGGGTGAGCCCGCGGAGACGAAGCTGGAGACGGATCCGAAGGTCACGCCCTGGCTGGGGCTCATCGCCTCGATGGTGGCGCCGTTGCCGATGCAGATGCCCACGTGACCGCTCCTCCACACGATGTCTCCCGCCACGGCCTGCGAGGCAGGCTTGGTGCAGTAACCGGACAGTGCAGATGAGCTATGAGGGACGCTGTATCCCGCCGCGGCATAGCAGTACTGGACGAGGCCGGAGCAGTCGAAGGAGCTGGGTCCTCCAGCGGCCCACACATAGGCGCATCCCACCTTGGAGTAGGCGGTGGAGACGATGGTCGAGCGGGCGTCGCCCGAGAGGGGCGAGTTGCCCGAGTAGTCGGCGCTCGGGCCGCTGGTGGAGCTGCTCGAGGCTGCCGCGGCCTGCGCAGCCGCCGCGGCCTCCTCCTCGGCCTTCTTGCGTGCGGCCTCCTCGGCGGCGGCCTTCTCCTCGGCCATCTTCTGCTGGACCTCCTGGCTGAGGCCGTCGACGTAGCTCTGCTGCTCGTTCGCCTGGGCGGTCAGCTCGTCCTGCTGTTGCTGCTGCTGGTCGAGGAGTTCCTGCTGCTGCTGCTTCTGATCCTCCAGGGAGGACTTCTGGGAGGCGAGATCCTCCTTTATGTCCTTCACCTTCTGGATGTTATCGGCGTCGGCCTCGTTGACCTTGTCCGAGTAGTAGATGTTGCTCACCAGCTCGTCGAAGCTGCTCGAGTCGAGGATTATCGAGAGGAACGAGACGCCGCCCGACTTGTAGTCGGACGAGACGCGCTTGGAGAGCGTGTCCTGGGCGGCGTCGAGCTCGGACTGCTTCGCATCGATGTCAGACTGGGTCTGATCGATCTGCTGGTTGGTGGAGTCGAGCTGGACCTGCGTGTCGTTCAGCTGCTCGGAGATCTGCTCGGCCTGGTCATAGAGGTCGTTCAGGTGGTTGTTCGCATCGTCGAGCTGAGCCTGGAGCTCGGCGGAGGTCTCCGCGAAGGCGGCTGCCGGCACCATGCATGTCGCCATCACCGCGACGACGAGAACCGTCAGGAACCTGGTCATGATGGATCGTGTCATGCCCTTGTTGGTCATATGAGAACCTCATCGGTGTCGGGCCCATACGTGCATACGGGCCTCGGTCGTTTTCGATAGCTGAAGACATGTTAGCAGGGCACGGCCCCACCCGCCAAATCCTCGGTGGTCGGCTTGTCGGCTTCTACACATTGCATGGTCGCGACGCTGGCCCTCGCGGGCCACGCCATGCGTCACCGCAGGGCGATCTCGTCCCAACTGCCGTCCGCGCGTGGGACGTCGACGTGGTCGAACCCTGCCGCGGCGGCATAGGCGTATGCGTCAGCGATGCCCCAGCCCACGTCCTGCGTCCTGTGGGCGTCCGAGCCCACGGTCATGCCCACGCCCGCGGCCGCGAACCTCTCGAGGAGGGGTGGCGCGGGATAGTAGCCTCGGACGCTCTTCCTGAGTCCGGCGGTGGAGACCTCGATGCGTCGGTTCGTGTCGCGAGCGCACTCGGCCATGCGGTCCCAGAGAGGGGATGGGTCCTTGCCGTAGGCGGCTCCCTCTCGCTCGAACCTCCTCATGAGGTCGGGATGGGCCATGGAGTCGAAGGGCAGGTCGCTCGCACAGGCGGCGCACCATGCGTCCACGTAGCCCTCCCACACCGCGTCGGCCCCGAGCTCGTCCCATATGTGCCGGTCGTCCGGGTCGTCGATCCAGGCGCCGTGGACCCAGTGGACGGAGCCCAGCAGGAACGTCGCGCCTTCGGACCAGCGTCTGACGTTGTCCTCGCAGCCCTCGTACCAGTCGCACTCGAAGCCCTGCACGACCTCGACGGCAGGATGGGCGGCCGCCGCCGCGGAGACCTCATCGATCAGGTCGCCCAACTCGGCCTCGGGCACGCTCGCCTCGCATGCGGGATCCATGTCATGGGGGAGCGTCAGATGGTCGGTCACGGCGATGAGGCGGGCGCCTTCGCGCTCGGCGGCCGCGACCATGTGCTCGGCCGTGTCGGCCCCGTCTGAGTGCGACGTGTGCGTGTGGCAGTCCACCACCGTGTCCCGTCCGAACCCTCGTCCTATCGCCATGCGACCCTCCCGCCGTCGTGTGTGGCCACCATGATAGTCGACGTGTGACCGCCTCCTCATGTGCCGCTGATGGACGCTGATATGCAAAAGGACATATCTAATGATTGGAATAGGGAATGTCTATCTAACCTGCATGTTTATCATCTATCAAGACCATGCGGAGCCCTTTGCATACCGCTCGCCGAGAATGACGTCGGCACGATGGCATACCAGTTTCGGCGGGCAATAGGATGAGGTCGTTCGGGAGTTGAAGGGTGGCTGATGCGGCCGCTTCGGCCACGAAATGCGATGACAGGAGAAAAGAACATGCAGAACAACAAGGGCATGACCCGCCGCGCGTTCCTCGGACTCGCTGGTTCGACGGCGGTCCTCGCCGGCCTCGGCCTCTCCGGCTGCGGCGGCTCGTCCGCGAGCTCGACCACCTCGTCCACCACGACCTCGTCAGAGGCGAAGGGTGGCGGCACGCTCACCGCGGCCGTCGCCTACGAGACCAAGAACTACCATCCCTCCACGACCTCCTCGGCGCTCGCCCTGGGTGCCAACTGGCACGTGGTCGAGGGCCTCTATGAGTTCGACATGCACACCATGGAGACCTATGACGCGCTCGCCTCCGGCGATCCCACGAAGGTCTCTGACACCGAGTACACCATCGCGATGCGTTCCGGCGCCAAGTTCTCCGACGGCACCGACGTCACCGCCGACGACGTGGTGAGCTCGTTCAAGCGCTCCACCGCCGAGGGCAGCCTCTACACCTCCATGCTGGCCTTCATCTCTGACATGACGGCGAAGGACTCCTCCACGGTCGACCTGCAGCTCGCCTATGCCATGGACCCCACGCTCATCAAGAAGCGCCTCTGCATCGTGAAGGTCGTCCCCACGTCCGCGACCGACGACGCCCTCACGTCCAAGCCCGTCGGCTCCGGTCCCTGGATGTATGACTCCATCGACGAGAAGACCATCGTCTTCAAGCCCAACACCAACTACAACGGCTCCGTCTCCGTCAAGGACAACGAGATGGACTGGTCCATCATCAAGGACGACACGGCCCGCACCACCGCCATGAACGAGGGCACCGTCATGGTCATGGAGTCCGTCCCCGCCGACGTGGCCGACCAGATCAAGAGCGCCGGTGCCGAGGTCGACGAGGTCCAGGGCTTCAACCTGCCCTTCCTCATGTTCAACACGAAGAAGGCCCCGTTCGACAACTACCAGGTCCGTCAGGCGTTCTTCTATGCCATCGACATGGACAAGCTCATCTCCAACGCCATGAGCGGCAAGGCCACCGCGGCCAGCTGCTTCCTGCCCGAGACCCACACCAACTACCACAAGGCCGCCACGGTCTTCACCTACGACACCGCCAAGGCCAAGCAGCTCATCGACGACGCCGGCGCCTCCGGCACCCAGGTCGAGCTCATCACGACCGACCACACCTGGATCACCGCGCTCGCGCCGCAGATCAAGAACGACCTCGAGGCCATCGGTCTCTCGGTCACGATCAACTCCATGGCCTCCAGCTCGCTGTACTCCAACTACACGGACGTGGACGCCCCCGACTTCGACGTCGCCCTCGCCCCCGGTGACCCGAGCGTCTTCGGCGACGACCCCGACCTGCTCATGAACTGGTGGTACGGCGACAACACCTGGACCAAGAAGCGCACGCAGTGGAAGGACTCCGACAAGTACACGGAGCTCCACGGCTACATGCAGAAGGCCGTCGAGTCCACCGGCACCGAGCAGCAGGACAACTGGAACCAGTGCTTCGACCTCCTGGCCGAGCAGGTGCCCCTGTACCCGCTGTTCCACCGCATCGTCGCCACCGGATACTATGCCGACAAGATCTCGAACTTCGCCGGCATCGGCACCACCGGCGTCGACCTGGTCGGCTGCGTCTCCAAGTAACACCGGATTCCGGCTACGCTCGGTCCCCCGCGGCCGCGGGGGACCGATGGCGGGTCACATGGGCCTCGGTTCGTCGAAGACACACGTCGGCGAGGGACCGAGGCCCACGTACGAAGAGACACACCTCGAGTGAAAGGAGAGACCGTCGTGAACAACCTCCTCCGGCTCATCGGACGAAGGCTCATCGCCCTTCCCATCATGGTCCTGGGCGTCACGTTCCTAGTCTTCTTCCTCATGTCATTCTCGAAGATCGACCCGGCGTACTCGGCGCTGGGAGAGGGCGCCAGCCCCACGGCCATCGAGCAGTATCGTGACCAGCATGGTCTCAACGACCCCTGGATCGAGCAGTACGGCCGGTTCCTCGGCAACATGTTCCAGGGCAACCTCGGCACCTACGGCGCCAACGAGAGCTCCGTCGCCGACAAGGTGGCGGGAGCCTTCCCCGTGACCATGCAGCTCACCTTCATGGGACTGCTCATAGCCGTGGTGTTCGCGTTCATCCTCGGCACGGTCGCCGCCCTCTATCGGGACCGATGGCCCGACCAGGTCATCCGCGTGGTCTCCATCGCGTGCATAGCCACACCGTCGTTCTGGTTGGCGGTGCTGCTCATATTGCTCTTCTCGTCCACGCTGCACCTCCTCCCGGCGGCAGGGGCGCTGCCTGACTTCGGAACGGATCCCGTCGGCTGGCTCAAGCGCATGCTCATGCCCTCCTTCGCGCTCGGCGTGCCCGTCGCGGGCCAGCTCACGCGTGTCATCCGCACGTCGATGGTGGAGGAGCTCGACAAGGACTACGTCCGCACCGCCATCGGCGCCGGCGTCCCCAAGAGCATCGTGGTCTCGAGGAACGTCCTCAGGAACGCCCTCATCACGCCCATCACCGTCCTCGGTCTCCGCATCGGCTACCTCATGGGAGGCGCCGTGGTCATCGAGGTCATCTTCAACCTGCCCGGCATGGGCATGACGATCCTCGAGGGCGTCCAGGAGAACTTCCCGACGCTCGTCCAAGGCGTGACGCTCGTCGTCGCGCTCGCGTTCATCGTCATCAACATCGTGGTGGACATGCTCTACATCCTGGTCAACCCACGAATAAGGACGGTGTAGACCATGGCTTGGAGAAAGAACCTGGGCGACAGGATGGAGGCGGGCGCCGGCAAGGTGCGCCTCCGCCGCTGGCGCGCCATGAGCATCGGCAGCCGCATCTCCTGCATCGTGCTCATCGCCATCGTGCTCATCGCCGTGTTCGCGAACTACATCGCGCCGCATGACCCGCTCGCCATCTTCACGGCTCGCCAGGCCCCCTCGGCCGACTTCCTGTTCGGCACCGACGACAAGGGCCGCGACGTCCTGTCGCGCATGATGTACGGCGCGCGCTACTCGCTCATCATCGGCCTCGGCGCCACTGCCATGGCCTTCGTGTTCGGCACGATCTTCGGCTGCATCGCCGCCGTGGCGAGGAAGGGCGTGTCCGAGGTCATCATGCGAATCATGGACATCATCATGAGCTTCCCGGGCATCGCCCTGGCCGCCGTGTTCGTGTCCGTCTTCGGCAACTCGCTGCCTTCGATCACGTTCGCCATCGGCTTCCTCTACATCCCCCAGATCGCCCGTGTGGTGAGGGCCAACGTCGTCTCCGAGTACGGCAACGACTACGTCCGCGCGGTCATCGTCTCCGGCGCGCGCGCCCCGTGGATCCTCGCCAAGCACGTCATGAGGAACTGCATCGCCCCCATCATGGTCTACGTCATCGTCCTCGTGGCCGACGCGATCGTGTTCGAGGCGTCGTTGTCGTTCATCTCGGCAGGCATCCAGGAGCCCACGCCCACGTGGGGCAACATCCTTTCCGACGCCCGCGCCGGCGTGCTCGCCGGCCGCTGGTGGCAGGCGATGTTCCCGGGCCTCGCCATCATGGTCACGGTGCTGTGCCTGAACATCCTGTCCGAGGGCGTGACCGACGCCATGGTCGCGGCTCCGTCCGCCCCCGTGGAGGACGACGGCAAGAACGCCGCCCGCGAGGCCGACCGTCTCGTGGCCGACCCCGTCGCCGCCTACAAGGCGCAGGCGGCATCGCTCAACGCCTCTCTCGGTCAGCTCGAGGCCGTGGAGGAGAAGCGTACCGACAGACATGTGGCCGACGACTCCGTGAAGCCGCTCCTCGAGGTCAAGGACCTCTGCATCAAGTTCCCGCGTCATGGTGACGTGAACGTGGTCGACCACGTGAGCTTCGACGTCCGTCCCGGCCAGACCATGGGCCTGGTGGGGGAGTCGGGCTGCGGCAAGTCGATCACCTCGCTCACGATCATGGGCCTCATCGACCGCAGGGCGCAGATCACCGGCGAGATCCTCTACGAGGGCAGGAACCTCCTCGACATGACCGACAAGCAGAGGAACGACCTGCGTGGTCACGAGATGGCCATGGTCTACCAGGACGCCCTCTCCTCGCTCAACCCCTCCATGCTCATCAAGAACCAGATGAAGCAGCTCACCGACCGCGGCGGCACGCGCTCCGCGGAGGAACTGCTCACCCTGGTGGGCCTCGATCCCAAGCGCACGCTCGAGAGCTACCCACACGAGCTGTCCGGCGGCCAGCGCCAGCGCGTCCTCATCGCCATGGCGCTCACGCGTGACCCCAAGCTGGTCATCTGCGACGAGCCCACCACGGCGCTTGACGTGACCGTTCAGAAGCAGGTCATCAAGCTCCTGAACGACCTCCAGGCCAAGCTCGGGTTCGCCATGCTCTTCGTGAGCCATGACCTCGCGCTCGTCGCCGAGGTGGCCCATACCATCACGGTCATGTACGCCGGCCAGGTGGTTGAGCAGGCACCCACCAAGGAGCTGCTCTGCGACCCCATCCACGAGTACACGAGGGGTCTGCTCGGCTCGGTCATCTCCATCGAGGGCGGCATGGGCCGTCTCCATCAGGTGCCGGGCACCGTGCCCAGTCCCAAGGACTTCAACGACGGCGACCGCTTCGCCCCACGCTCGAGCCATCCCACGGTGGGCCTCGACATCAGGCCCGTCCTGAAGGAGGTCCCGGGCACCAGCCACTACTACGCCGAGCTTCCTGACGCCGACCTCGTCGCGGCCGGCCTCACGCCCCACACCGAGGGAGGTGCACGATGAGCGGGACCACCACCGAGAAGAACCAGCCCGTGCTGCTCAACGACGGCACCGTGGACGGGGTGACGCCGATCATCTTCCTGGACGACGTCCACGTCACGTTCCGCACGCGCACGGGGTCCCTGCTCCATCCCAACCTGGTGAAGGCCGTGCAGGGCGTGACCCTGCGCCTCATGCCGGGCAAGACCCTGGGCATCGTGGGCGAGTCGGGCTGCGGAAAGTCCACGACGGCCAACGTCATGTGCGGTCTCCAGTCGCCCACCGAGGGCAAGGTCTTCTTCAAGGGGACCGACGTCACGAGGCGTACCGCGGACGAGCGCATGAAGATCGGTCGCGTGATCTCCGTCGTGTTCCAGGACCCCGCGACCGCCCTCAACGCTCGCATGTCCGTCCACGACCAGCTGCTCGACCCACTGCTCGTGCACAAGATCGACACGCCCGTCGAGCGCGAGCGCAGGGTGCGTGACCTCATCTCGATGGTGGGGCTGCCGGAGAGCTCCCTCGAGGCGCTTCCCGGCCAGCTCTCCGGAGGCCAGCGCCAGCGCGTCGCCATCGCCCGCGCGCTCGCCGTCGGGCCCGACGCCATCATCGCCGACGAGCCCACGAGTGCCCTCGACGTGTCCGTGCGCGCCCAGATCCTGAACCTGCTCACCGACCTCAAGCGCGACCTCGGGCTCGCCATGGTGTTCATCAGCCACGACATCCAGACCGTGCGCTACATCTCGGATGACATCGTCGTCATGAACGGTGGCAGCATCGTCGAGCAGGGACCGTCCAAGCAGGTGTTCGAGCACCCGCAGGAGGACTACACGAAGCTGCTCCTCGGTGCGGCGCCATCGCTGCTGCATCCCAAACTCGGGCAGTAGGAACGGCTAGGATGCCATGGGGACCTCGGTCCCCATGGCACGCATGGCCGACGGGACAGCCGCCGGCCGCCATCGACACATCTCCCGGAAGGAGAGCTCTTCCATGGCATCAGACTTCAGCATCAGAGGCGTCGTCCCTCCCGTGGTCGTACCCCTCAGGTCAGACCGCTCCCTCGACGTCGACGCGTTCGAGAGGCACATCAACCGTCTCGTGGACGCCGGCGTGGCGGGCCTGTTCTTCCTCGGTTCCTCGGGTGAGGTCGCCTTCTCGACCGACGAGCACCGCGAGCAGGTCATCCGCGAGGCGGTCCGCATCGTCGACCATCGCGTGCCCGTCCTCGCGGGCTGCATCGACATGGAGACGCAGCGCGTCATGTACCACGCGGACAAGGTCATGGAGCTGGGCGCCGACGCCATCGTGGTGACCGCCCCGTTCTACGCGATACCCGGGCCGCACGACGTCGAGAACCACTTCCGCGACATCCACGCGCACATCGGCGCGCCCATGTTCGCCTATGACATCCCCGTCTGCGTCCACTACAAGCTGAGCCCGGAGATGCTCGTGCGCCTGGGTGTGGACGGCGTCCTCGCGGGAGTCAAGGACTCCTCGGGCGACGACATCTCCTTCCGCTACCTCTGCATCTACAACACGGACGCGGGCCATCCCCTGTCCGTGCTCACCGGTCACGAGATCGTGGTCGACGGCGCCTATCTCTCGGGAGCGGACGGCTCCGTGCCGGGCCTGGCCAACATCGACCCCGATGGCTACGTCCGCCAGTGGAATGCCTACCAGGCCGGTGACTGGGAGACCGTCAGGTCCGAGCAGGATCGTCTCGCCCGTCTCATGCGCATCACCTCCGTCACCAAGGGGGTCGGTGGGTTCGGAGCCGGCGTGGGCGCGTTCAAGACCGCCCTGCACGAGATGGGCCTGTTCCCCACGAACCAGATGCCCATGCCCGTGGAGGCGCTCGACGGTGACAACGTCGCCGCCATCCGTGGCGTCCTTCGCCAGATCGGGCTCGTCAAGTAGACCTCGCGGACGTGGGCGAGGAAGGGGAGGGAAGGTACGTGATGACGAACGCCATCGCGGTCGACATAGGGGGCACCAAGGTCGCCTGCGGGATCGTCGTGCTCGATGAGGGCGAGCGTCCCCAGGTCATCTCGGTCGAGAAGGTCCCGACGGAGGCGGCCCGGGGAGGGGAGCACGTGCTCTCCGTCGTGATGGGTGCCGTCTCGAGGGCACTCGACCGTGCGGTCGATCCCGTCTGCGGCATCGGCGTCTCGAGCGCAGGGGTCATCGACCCCGTGAGCGGCGACGTCACCTTCGCCAACGACCTCATGCCCGGCTGGGGAGGCACCCATCTGGGCTCCGAGCTCGAGCATGTGTTCGGCCTTCCCTGCCGCGTCATGGGGGACGTGCACGCCCACGCGCTGGGCGAGGCGCGGCACGGTTCGGGCCGGGGCCTTCCGAGCTGTCTGGTGGTGGCCGTGGGAACCGGCATCGGCGGTGCGTTCGTCGAGCGTGGCACCATCATGCTCGGTGCGCATGACGTGGCGGGCCATGTCGGCCACGTGAGCTGCCTCGAGGCGGCGGGTGTCCCCTGCTCGTGCGGGGCCGTGGGACACCTCGAGCCGGTCGCGGCCGGCCCTGGCATCGCCGCCGCGTACGCCCGTCTCGGCGGGGAGGCCTCCGTCACGGACGGTGCCGAGATCGACCGCCGTGCCGCTGCCGGCGAGAAGGCCGCATGCGAGGCGGAGGCCCTTGCCGGGCATGCCTTGGGAGGCGTGCTCGGGAGCCTCTGCAACGTGCTCGACCCCGCCTGCGTCATCCTCTCGGGCTCCGTCGCGCAGTGCGGACCCGCCTGGTCGGACGCCATGCGCGAGGGCTTCTCCGCCCAGGCGATGGCCCCCGTGAGGCAGACCCCCGTCATAGAGGGCTCCCTCGGAGGCGATGCCCCGCTCATCGGAGCGGCCGAGAACCTCGTGCGTCCCGCATATGCGGAGACGGCCGAAAACGACTAGAAGACACCCATGGGAAGGTAGGGGACCATGCCAGCCAGCCAGCTCATAGACTCCCTTGAGGGGAAGGTCATCGTCAGCGTCCAGGCCTATGTCGGGGAGCCGATGAGGCATCCCGAGACCATGGCGCAGATGGCCCGTGCGTGCGAGCTCGGTGGTGCCGCGGCCATCAGGTGCCAGGGCCTCTCCGACATCTCCGCCATCAAGGGGAGGGTCGAGGTCCCCGTCATCGGTCTCTGGAAGGAGGGACATGACGGCGTCTACATCACGCCAACCCTCCGCCATGCGCGTGCCTGCGTCGCGGCCGGAGCCGACATCGTGGCCATCGACGCGACCGACCGTCCGCGTCCCGACGGCCTGACCTTCGAGGAGACCGTCAAGGGGCTTGCCGACGAGGGCGTCGCCATCATGGCGGACTGCGCCTCCATGGAGGATGTCCGCCGCGGGTTCGCCGCGGGATGCGCCGTCTGCTCCACCACGCTCTCCCATGGCACCGCCGCGATCGACTGCACGATGGGTGACGGTCCTGACGTGGACCTGCTCCGTGCGGCGACCGAGGAGTTCCCCGGCATGCCCGTGATCTGTGAGGGCAGGGTCCATACGCCCGATGACGTCCGCGCCGCCTTCGACGCCGGGGCATGGTCGGTCGTAGTAGGGACGGCGATCACGCATCCCACCTCGATCACGAGCTGGTTCGTGGACGCGGCCCGCGCCTGAGCTCCCGAGTTCGCCTGTCTCGTATGAGGCGGATGCACCCATCGCCAATGGAAGTTGCATAAACGTTTCATTGGAGTATTCTCTAACTAGCTTATTGATATCTTAGAGGGGCCGTGCATATGAAGTGGACAAGAGGCCTGGTCGGCCGTCTTCTGGTCGTTCTGCTCGACGTTCTCATGGTGTTCACCATGGGTCCGTGGTCCCAGGTGCAGACGGCATATGCAGACGAGGCCGCCGTGGCGGACATCCCTGCTACCTCGGAGGCTACCACTGGGACTCCAAGTGCTTCCTCGGAGGATGCCACCACCCCTGCTGCCGCCTCGACTTCAGACGACGCTGCTGTCGTTGAGTCCCCGATCACGGCGGAGGACCCCGTCGACTCGCAGACCTCGGAGGGGATTTCCGTTCAGTCGACGGTAGACGAGAGCGACATGTACTCCATCACCGTCGACTACGTCGACGCCTCGACCGGCGATAAGGTCTGCGCCTCACATGAGGAGGTCCTGCAGGCTGGTTCCGCCTGGAGCGTGGACTCACCTTCAGTCGATGGATACGTCCTCGCCGACGATACGCAGTCGACGATGGGCGGAACGGCCGCCGGTTCCGACCATCACCTGACCTATACGGTCAGATACAGCGCTTTGTCCGTTTCTTATACGGTCGTCCATATGAAGCAGGTCAATGGGTCGACCGCCTATTACACCGCGGACACGGAGACGCTGACGGCCGATGCCGGGGCTACGGTGAACGTCACGCCCAAGTCCTATCCCGGATACAAGTGCGTCACCAGTGACCTCTCGCTCGCCGTGACAAGCGACGGCAAAGCTGTGAAGACCGTCCGCTACGACCTCGACCCCGTGTGCTACGCGATCTGGTTCACGACCGACGGGAGCACGGTCGACCCGATCATCGAGACCGTGGGGTCGGCCGTGACCGCCCCTGCCACCCCCACGCGTGCGGGCTATACCTTCGTTGGATGGGATACCGACGGGGACGGTGTGGCGGATTCCTTGCCGGCGACGATGCCCGACCACAACATCGAGGCGGATGCTGTCTGGAGTCCCTCGAGCGTCAGCTACACGGTCGTGTATTGGACCCAGAACAAACAGGACAACTCCAAGTATGACCTCGCCAATATGAGTACCGCGACGGGTACGTCAGGGGATTCGCTGCCCACTACTCCTGCGGCGCTGGACACATCCAAGACCGGCCTGTACAAGTGGTACTCCTTCTCCCATGCCGACACGGGCACGATCGCCAGCGATGGTTCGACGGTGCAGAACGTCTACTACGACCTCGACGAGATCACGGTGAACGCATACGTGCGGGTCGGAGCCACCGATACCTTGGTGGGTACCACGAAGGTGAAGTACGGCAGCCAGTTCGATTTCACGGACTTCTCGTCACGTGCCACCAGCGAGTACGAGCAGCAGACCTCCACGACTGACGCCCTGCTCTATCGCTGGCATCCGCTGTATCTCGACAACGGGGCCCTCTACGCCGCGGGTAGGGTCGTCACCATCGACGACGCCAACTGTGCCCTCGACTATGACAATAAGAAATTCGGCGTCTACGCGACCTTCGCAGGTGATGGGTACAGCGCTGAATACAGGTATTACTACTACCAAGATCTCGATGGCAACTACTCGGACGACCCCTCACGGGTGTTCACCGGCTCGTTCAAGTCTGCTGGCGATGGAAACGGAGTGACTCCTCCGGCGGGATTCACCCTTGATCAGTGGAGGGTCTCGTCGACGCACTTCGACGGGACGAACTACGCTACCGCCATTGGCTCTGTCAGCTGGGCGACTGAGCCGGCGAACTGGCAAGATACCGGCCACTTCTACACCTTCGACTACGACTCGAACCTCGGTGAGCACCGCTTCGCGCGCAAGAAGTACGAGGTCCGTTACCTCTCGGGCGGAAACGAGGTCGCCTCAGCTGAGCACTACTACGAGGCGTCCTTCTCCGTGGCAGATGACCTCTCAGGCAAGTCCATCACCGCTCCGATCGCAGGTTATCAATTTGTCGGATGGTACGACAACGCGAGTTTCGTCGGAAGCCCCGTCTCCGAGGGCAAGACGCCTCTTGGAGGGACGGTCCTCTATGCGAAATGGGCCCCCTCCACCGCGACCGTGACCTTCGACTCCGATGGAGGCACGGACGTCGCTGCAGAGACGGTGGATGTGGGCTCTTCGGCGTCGAAGCCTGCGAATCCCAGCAAGGCCTCGGGAGCCACCTTCCTCTGATGGTTCTATCGTGATGCCACCGGCTCCGTCGTCCGTTGGAACTTCTCCCAGCCCATCTCTGGCGACATCACGCTCTTCGCCCTGTGGGATCCGCCTCAGGACTCCGTCTCCTATACCGTCGTCCACAAGACGGCGGATGGTGCGGTACTCGCGACCGAGCATGGCACCGGCATGGTGAGTTCGGCGCTGACCGTGTCGGCTCTGTCCGTCTCCGATGCGCGTCGTGCGGGATACACCTACGTGGACGCCTCGCATCGCACCATCACGCTCTCCTCCGATGAGGGCTCCAACGTCGTCGAGTTCATCTATTCGTCTGACCCCACCTACACCTACACGGTCCATTACGTCGACCGGGCGACGGGCCAGCAGATCGCCGCCGATGACGTCTTCGGCAGCGAGTCGAACCTCCTCGACGTCTCGGCCGTGGACGTGTCCGGCTATACGGTCGAGGACGCGACGGGTTGGGTTTCGGCTGACCAGTCGGAGTACACCTTCTACTACACGAAGGACCCCCTCGTCGCACCGCCGGTCGACGAGGGTACCTCGGGCACCACCACTGCGGCGTCCCTCGTCGAGCAGACGTCGGCGGAGGCGACCCCGAAGACGGGCGATGACAGTGGGACCGCGATGGCATGGGTCGGCGTGTTCGGTCTCGTGGCCCTCGCCGCAGGCCTCAGGCGTCGCGAGGACGTCTGAGGCGAGACGCAGCACGCGCCTGACGCCCCGGCCGGTCCGACACCTGCCTAGAAGGAGGTCTCGGTCGGCTTGGGGTAGTACTGCGCGAACTTCCTCACCTGGTTGCGCTCGGTGAGCTCGACGTCGATCATGCGACGCGGTCCCTTGTCGGCGTCGTAGCGCTGGGGGTCGGCCACATGACCTTCGGCGATGAGCGTCTCGACCTCGGCCGCGAGCTCGGGGTCGCGGACGTAGGTCTTGAGCAGGTCGGTGGGGACGAGCGTGTACAGGACGTGATCGTCAGCCTTGAAGCATCTGCCGCCCTTGCCGTCCACGGCGTCGGTCACGAGCGCGCGCATGGGGTTCACGCCGGCGGCGCAGTTGTAATAGGAGTTCCTGCCGATACGGGGATTGACCTCGAGGAACAGCGTGCGTCCGGTCTTGGGGTCTCGCTTGATGTCGAAGTTCGCGAACCCGCGATAGCCGGCGTCGGCCAGGAGCGCCTCGGCCTTCTCCCAGAGCTCGGGCATGGGACGCACGATCATCGCGACGGGGTTGCCCAGCATGGTGGGCGCATGGTCCTCCAAGAGCACCTGGGCCGCGCCCAACATGTGCGCCTTGCCGTCAGAGCCCATGTAGATGGTCATGGAGTCCATGTAGGTGTCGTCGCCCTCGATGAGCTCCTGCACGAGGAAGTCGCCGAGGAAGCCGGCCTCCACGAGCCTGCGCCAGAGGTCGTCGAGCTGGGCCTGGTCGTGGACGTAGTAGACCTTCTTGAACCCCTTGTTGAGGAACGGCGCGTAGTCCGCCGAGCAGGACGGCTTCGCCACGCACGGGAACCCGATCGCGCTCGGGGCGACCTTGCCCGGCTGACCGAGACGGACGAGCTCGGTCTCGGGCGTGTCCAGTCCATGGCCGCGACAGAGCTCGGAGAAGGTCATCTTGTCGGACATGAGGTCGAACACCTCACGGTTGGGCAGAGGGCACACGACGTTTTCCGGCAGGTCCTCGTGGATGGTCTCGAGGACCTCGATGAGGCGGTCGGTGTTCGCCATGAGGACGACGTGCGACTCGGGTGACGCCTCGGCGATGCGACGCACGCAGGCGAGCACCTCGTCCGCGGCGAACGAGCCCACCTGCTCGATCCTGAAGATCGAGGAGTGCCTGATGGCGCCGATGGCGCCGGACGAGACGCAGATGCTCTTGACGTGATAGGCCTCATGGAACTCGCGGCCCAGCGCATAGGTGCCGATGTCGCCACCGAGGATCACCGGCACGAGGTCGTCGCGGGGCGCCTCGCGACGTGCCTTGTCGGCGGCCTTCTCGGCCGCGTCGCGACGGGCCTGGACGACGGACTTCGCCTTGGCGAGGATGCCGTAGAAGCCGGACTTCACGGGCAGGTCACGGTCGGGGGCCACCTCGGTGACCTCCTTGGTGAACTTCGTCTTGAACTCGTTGAGGCCCATGAGCTTGGGCGAGAAGTCGCTGCCTATGGCCATCATGTCGTAGTCGGCGCAGCCACGGCGGGACAGCTCGTCGCACTCCGTGTAGACGAGCTTGTCGGTCACATGGGAGCGCATCGTGTCGTTCCTGCTCGCGCCGTAGTAGCGCACGGCCCTGCCGCCATAGATGGTCACGATGGACCAGGTGACCACGCGGCCGTCGACGCGTCCCGCGAACACGCGGGCGTGGTCGGGCCCGAGGATGCGGAGCATGTCCTCGTAGTCGGAGATGGGGGCGGGGACGAAGCCGTCCCTCTCGCCCGTCTCGCGCATGACGTCGTAGTACTCCTCGAACGAGGCGGACGCCTCCTCGGTCTCGTCGGCACACTCCGCGGGGCTCTCGCGCAGGGCCTTGCGCACGTCCCTGCGGCCGCGCGGCTTCATGCGGCTCATGATCTCGTCGGCGCCACCGGCCAGGTCGATGATGACCGTGTGGTCGTAGGGGATGGAGGAAAGCGTCGGCCGGCAGATGTCGAGGTCGGCCATGACCGACAGACGGATGAAGGCGATGCGGGGGTCCTTGGACCTCACGTACGAGAGGATCGCCTCCATGGCCTCGCGCTCGTCGACCTCCGTGGGCACGGTGGCCCATGCCGGGCCGTGGTGGCTCCTCAGGAAGTGGTAGCCATGGGTCTCGTAGTCGGCGAAGGCCGCCACGGCGAGCGTGGCACCGTCGCGCTCGAGGGCGACGGCACCCCAGGGCGTGCGCCCCGGGATCGTGGCCTCGTAGTCCATCCACGCGTGGGTCTGCTCGATGGGAAGGGTGATGCCGAGGTCGGCAGCGATCGTCTCGACCTCGTCGAATGGGATCTCTCTGGTTTGGATCACGTATGCTCCAAAATCGCCTGTGCCGCATGCGGCACGAAGGGTATGCGAACCCCTATTCTATGGTCATGGTCGCATCGCGGGGCCGTATTGCATCGAGAGAACAGATACGCGCGATGGATGCGCGATACGCGCGACGACGTGTGTGTGGGGAGGCGGGCGTGGGCGAGGAGCCGTCCATAGCGAGGCAGGTGGAGGCGGTCCCCACCGACCCTGGCTGCTACCTGTGGAAGGACGCCGCCGGACACGTCCTCTACGTCGGCAAGGCGAAGAACCTGCGCGCCCGCATGCGCCAGTACGTGCAGCAAAGCGACGACCGCGCCATGATCCCGCTGCTCATGGCCGAGGTGGCGAGCTTCGACTATGTCGTCGTGGGCTCCGAGCACGAGGCCCTCGTGCTCGAGATCAGCCTCATCCAGCAGTACCGGCCTCCCTACAACGTCGACCTGAAGGATGACAAGAGCTACCCGTTCATTGCCATCACGAAGGGCGACGTCTTCCCCGCCATCAAGTACACGCGCGAGCGCCACCGTCCCGACACCCGCTATTTCGGTCCCTATACCGACGCCCGCAGCGCACGGGAGACGGTGGACATCGTGCGGAAGGTGACGCCGCTGTGCACCGCCTCGTGCGCGGAGTGGCGCCGCGTGAGGAGGATCGCCCAGGCGCACCCGGATGACGCCGACCTCATCCAGCTCATCTGCGCCGAGAAGGGCCGCCCCTGCTTCGACAGCCACGTGGGCCGGGGGCCCGGCGTGTGCGCCGGCGCCATCACGCCCGAGGAGTACGCGGCCCATGTCGAGCAGGTCGAACGCTTCCTGTCGGGGCATCGTGGCGAGCTCGTCGGCGTCCTCACCGACGAGATGACGACGGCCGCCTCCGAGCTTGACTTTGAGCGTGCCGGCCGCGTGAAGCGTCGACTCGAGACGATCCGCGGTCTCGACGACTCCCAGCAGGTGGTGTTCCCCAAGCCGGTCGAGGCCGACGTGATCGGCTTCTGGCGCGAGGAGACCATCGCCGGTGCCTGCGTGTTCATCGTCCGAGAGGGACGTGTGACGCGTACCTGCGAGTTCATCCTCGACAAGGGGCTGGACGTGGGGGGGGTCGAGCTGTGCGAGGGCTTCGTGAAGCGCTACTACGACTCCACCTCCGACGTCCCCGTCGAGGTGGACGTGCCCGTGGGGCTCCCCGACGCCGAGGCCCTGGGAGAGTGGCTCGAGACGAAGCGCGGCAGGAAGGTCTGCCTGCATGTCCCCAAGAGGGGCGAGAAGTCTCGTCTCCAGGGGATGGCCGAGGTCAACGCGCGCCATGCCCTCATGCGCTATGAGCTGCGCACGGGTTATGAGGACAAGCGCACGAACCTCGCGCTGACCGAGCTCGAGAGCGCGCTCGCCCTGGACGAGCCTCCCATGCGCATAGAGTGCTTCGACGTCTCGACCATCCACGGCAACTTCACCGTCGCCTCCATGGTGGTCTTCACCGGTGGGCACCCCGACAAGTCGCAGTACCGTCGCTTCAAGGTGCGCGCGGAGCTGGACGAGGCGAACGACTTCGTCTCCATGGGCGAGGTCCTGGCCAGGAGGTACTCACCCGAGCGCATGGCGGACGAGAGGTTCGGCTCACGTCCCGACCTCCTCATCCTCGACGGCGGCAAGCCCCAGCTCACGGCTGCCCTGGAGCAGCTGAGCGACCTCGGACTCGACATCCCCGTGGCCGGCCTCGCCAAGTCGGACGAGGAGCTGTTCGTGCCGTGGGACGACACGCCCGTCGTCCTGCCGTCCGGATCGGCCTCGCTCTACCTCGTGAAGCGCGTCCGCGACGAGGCGCACCGCTTCGCGATCACCTTCCATCGCGAGCTCCGTGACAAGGCGATGACCACGTCGGTCCTGGACGAGGTGGCGGGTCTCGGCCCCAAGCGCAAGAAGACCCTGAGGAAGGCCTTCGGAAGCATGAAGAGGCTGCGTGAGGCATCGCTCGACGAGATCGCCGCCGTCGACGGCATCCCCGACGAGGTCGCCCAGAACGTCTACGACACGCTGCGCGGCTGGGATGCGGAGCTGGGCCGTGGCCGCGAGGCGGCGCTGGGTGGCGACGATGGTGGCGACGTGGAGGGAGAATGACGCCCGCACCGCTTCGTGTCCGCCGTCCGCGCCGCCGGGAAGAGAGAGGGCCTGGTCCTAGGCCGTCGCGTCCGGCACGGTCTTGCCCTTGGGCGTCGCCAGAAGCTGGGCCTTGCACTCCTCCAGATGGGCCTTCTGCTCGTCAGGCATGGTGGGATAGCTCGGATGGCAGTCCTCGAGCACGTCGACGATCGCCTCGGAGACGAGCCAGCGCGTCACCCACTTCTGATCGGCCGGCAGCACGTACCAAGGGCAGTGCTTCGTCGCGGTCCCGTTGATCGCGTCCTCGTAGGCCTGCATGTACGAAGGCCACAGCGCCCGCTCCTTGAGGTCGGTCGCGGAGAACTTCCAGTTCTTGCTCTCGTCGTCGATCCTGTCGAGGAAGCGCGCCTTCTGCTCGTCGAGTCCCACGTTCAGGAACAGCTTCAGCACGCGGTAGCCGTTCTCGTAGAGGTACTCCTCGAAGTCGGAGATCTGGCGGTAGCGACGCTCGAAGAACTCCTTGGGATCCATGTCGACGCAGCGCTTGGGCATCGCATAGCCCTTCTGGAGCTCATGCACGCGCACGACGAGGACGTCCTCGTAGTAGGAGCGGTTGAACAGGGCGATCTTGCCGCGACGGGGAAGGGCCTTGGCCGCGCGCCAGAGGTAGTCGTGGGCGAGCTCCTCCGAGGAGGGCTGCTTGAAGCTCGTGACGTCCACGCCCTGCGGGTTGATGCCGCTCATGACGTGCTTCACGGTCGAGTCCTTGCCTGCGGCGTCCATGGCCTGCAGGAGGATGACGATGCCCTCGTGGCCGTCGGCGTAGAGCCTGTCCTGGAGCTCGCCCATGCGCTGGTTGTTCTCGGCCGTCTTGGCCACGTACTTGGGCTTCAGCGACTTGTCCCAGCCCGCCGAGGTGGCGAGGTCCTCCATCCGAATCCTGTCGTGGCCGTCCACCAGGCAGTCCTTGAGATCCATGACGTCCCCTTCCGGTCGGTGCCTTTCCCGCACAATGTAGCACCAGCCGTCCGCGCGGTTATACTCGGACATGACGTGAGCCACGGACGCGAGCGACGGGGAGGTCGGCATGGGAGAGGGACGCGAGAGGCCCGAGGTCTGCAAGGCCGAGACGATCGGTTCCCAGGACGGCCAGGAAGGCGTGCCCGACGTCGTCGTCATCACCGGCATGAGCGGTGCCGGGCGTACCGAGGCCATGCACACCTTCGAGGACCTCGGCTACTACGTCATCGACAATCTCCCACCGTCGCTCCTGCTCACGCTCGCCCAGGTCGTGGGCATCAACTCCGGCGTGGGCCGTCACCTCGCCATCGTGTGCGACCTCAGGAGCCAAGGTCTGTTCGACGAGCTGCTCGACGAGCTCGACGAGCTGCGCGACCATGAGATCAGCTATTGCCTGCTGTTCCTCGATGCCTCGGACGAGGCCCTGAGGCGCAGGTTCAGCTCCGTCCGCCGCCGCCATCCCATCGCGGCCGAGGG
Source organism: Atopobiaceae bacterium (assembly GCA_022655215.1). GTDB lineage: Bacteria > Actinomycetota > Coriobacteriia > Coriobacteriales > Atopobiaceae > JALCUE01. The sequence goes on from JALCUE010000001.1 coordinate 474,399, forward strand.
TGAGTCGACCGCCAGCGCCATCGCCCGCGAGCGCAAGCAGCTCTCGACCGTCTGCGCGCGCGCGGACTACGTGATAGACACGTCCTCCATGCGGCCGCTCCAGCTCCGCCGCCGCATCCAAGGACTCTTCACCGAGCTCACCGACCAACAGATGCTCGAGGTCCACGTCTTCTCGTTCGGCTTCAAGTACGGCATGCCCGTGGAGGCCGACCTCATCATCGACGTCCGCTTCCTGCCCAACCCCTTCTACGACCCCGAGATGCGCCACCTCACGGGGATGGACGAGAAGGTCTCCACGTTCGTGCTCGAGCGTCCCGAGACCAAGCGTTTCCTCAAGGCATGGTATGACCTGCTCGACGCCGTCATGCCAGGCTACGTGGCCGAGGGGAAGAGCCAGCTGTCCATAGGCGTGGGCTGCACGGGCGGCCAACACCGCTCGGTCACGCTCGCCAACTCCACGGCCGCCTACCTCGCCGGCCAGGGCTATCACGTCGACGTCACCCATCGCGACCTGCCCAAGGCCGACGTCCCCGAGAGGGGCTAGCATGGCCGACCACCTCCGTCGGCCGCGTCCCGTCTCCGCGGTGTGCGTGGGCGGTGGCACGGGCCAGCCCTGCGCCCTGAGGGCCCTCCGAACGCTCGGCTACGACCTCACCGCCGTGGTCGCCATGGCGGACGACGGCGGGTCGACCGGCCGCCTCCGTGACCAGACCGGCACGATACCGCCGGGTGACGTCCGCAAGTGCCTGGTCGCCCTCGCCGATGACCCCGAGGGAGCGGCCGCCCGTGCCTTCGGCAGGAGACTGCCCGAGGCCGACCGGCACGCCCTGGGGAACCTCGTCATCTCGACCCTGTCCGAGGAGTGCGGCTCGTTTCCCGAGGCCGTCTCCATCTGCGAGCGCTGGCTCGGGTGCGTGGGTCACGTCCTGCCGTCGACGCTCGAGAGCGTGACCCTCGCGGGCGAGACCCGCGACGGACGCCTCATCGAGGGGCAGGCCGCGCTGAGCCATGGTCCCTGCACGCTGTCCCACGCATGGCTCGAGCCCGAGGCCCCCGCGGCCTACCGCCCCGCCGTGGACGCGATCCTGTCCGCCGACCTCGTCGTGATCGGCCCGGGATCGCTCTACACCTCGATCATCCCCAACCTCCTGGTGCCCGACGTGGCCCAGGCCATCCGGGAGACCCACGCCCTGCGCATGTTCGTCTGCCCCAAGGCCGACACGCAGGGGGAGACGTGGGGCCTTGCCGCCGACGAGTACGTCGACGCGCTGGAGGCCCATGGCCTTGCCAGGGCCATCGACGTCGTGCTGCTCCATCGCCGCCACGGTGACGGGGGAGTCGTGACGCGCGCCTTCCATGCCCTCACGGCCGATGCCGTCGAGGCCGACGCGGCGCACGGGGAGACCTATGACGGCATCCCGCTGGCCTACACCAGGCGCCTCGAACCCAGGGGCCTTCGCGCCGTGGAGGCCGCAGACCACGAGGTCGCGAGGATAGAGGACAAGGGCATCGCCGTCCGGGTCGCCGACTTCGACGATGGCGCCAACCCCTTCGCCCATGACGTCGGCATCCTCGCCGACACGATCTCGGGGGTGATGGGATGTCGTTCACTGCCGAGGTGAAGGACGAGCTCTCGCGTGTCACGGGGACCTGTCCGGAGTGTGAGGTTGCCCAGCTGTCGGCCATCGTCCGCGTCTGCGGGACCCTGTCGTTCCATGGCTCGGGCGAGTACTCCGTCCGCATCGCGACCGAGACCGGCGCCGTCGCGCGCACCGCGATCAAGCTCATGCACGAGGTCCTCGATCTCGACACGCAGCTCACGGTGAGGAGGTCCGTCCTCCACAAGACGAGGAACTACCTCATAGAGGTGAACGGGCAGCCGGGTCTGGAGCCCGCCCTCGTCCGTCTCGGCATCCTCATCCCGGGCCAGGGCCTCGCGCAGGGGGTCGACGACAAGATCGTGGCGCGGAGGTGCTGCGCGGAGGCGTTCCTCCGCGGCGCCTTCATGGCCGGCGGCTTCATCGCCGATCCCCGTGGGGACTTCCATCTCGAGATCGCGGTGACCGGCGAGGCGTTCGCCTACGCGCTCGTGGACCTCTGCTCCGGCCTCGGCATCCATGCGCGCCTCAACCGACGTCGTGGTGCCTTCGCCATCTACCTCAAGAGCTTCGACGACATCGTCTCCCTCATGGCGGCCATGGGCGCGTCGAGGACGGCTCTCGCCATCGAGAACGTGCGGGTCGTGAAGTCGGTCAAGAACGACGTGAACCGAAGGGTCAACGCCGAGATCGCGAACCAGGCGAGGTCTTGCGACGCCGCCGCCGACCAGATGGGTCTCATCGACCGCGTCGAGGCGGAGGTCGGCCTCTCGTCGCTGTCCCCGGCCCTGCGCCAGTTCTGTGAGGTGCGTAAGGCGAACCCCGACTTGTCGCTTCGCGACCTCGGTCTGGCCTGCGATCCGCCCCTGTCGAAGTCGGCCGTCTACCACAGGGTCCTGCGTCTCGAGGCCCTTGTCGCGGAGGCGGAGGGCGTTGATGCACATTGACCACCAACCAGTGGTCATTTGTGCCTCTGCGCTGGGATTTCGGACGGATTTATCCGTTCTGAGATTGCGCGTGGCGATTAAGCGGTACTATTCCCTAAGTGGTTAAGTTGTGGCCTTGAATGGCGCAGAGAGCGTCTGGATGGGTCCGCGAAAGGAGAAAGCATGGCAGTCAAGGTTGCTATTAACGGTTTCGGCCGCATCGGTCGTCTCGCCTTCAGGCAGATGTTCTCTCACGAGGGTTCCGAGATCGTCGCCATCAACGACCTCACCGACCCCAAGATGCTCGCCCACCTGCTTAAGTACGACTCGACTCACGGCAACTACGCCCGTGACCACGAGGTGACCGCCGGCGAGGACTCCATCACCGTCGATGGCAAGACCATCAAGATCTACAAGGAGGCCGACGCTTCCAAGCTTCCTTGGGGCGCCCTCGACGTGGACGTCGTCCTCGAGTGCACCGGCTTCTACACCTCCAAGGCCAAGAGCCAGGCTCACATCGACGCCGGCGCCAAGAAGGTCGTCATCTCCGCTCCCGCGGGCAGCGACCTCCCCACGATCGTCTACAACGTCAACCATGAGATCCTGACGGCCGACGACAACATCATCTCCGCCGCCTCCTGCACCACCAACTGCCTCGCCCCCATGGCCAAGGCGCTCAACGACTTCGCTCCCATCCAGAGCGGCATCATGAGCACCATCCACGCCTACACCGGCGACCAGATGATCCTCGACGGGCCTCAGCGCAAGGGCAACCTGCGTCGTGCCCGCGCCGGCGCCATCAACATCACGCCTGCCTCCTCGGGTGCCGCCAAGGCCATCGGCCTGGTCCTTCCCGACCTCAACGGCAAGCTCATCGGCTCCGCCCAGCGCGTGCCCGTCGCTGACGGCTCCACCACGCTCCTCTACGCCGTCGTGAAGTCCGACAAGGAGATCACCGTCGACTCCATCAACGCCGCGATGAAGGCCGCCTCCGACCCCGAGACCTTCGGCTACAACGAGGACGAGATCGTCTCCTCCGACATCATCGGCATGACCTACGGCTCGCTCTTCGACGCCACGCAGACCATGGTCCAGTCCATCGGCAACGGCGAGTACCTCGTCCAGGTCGTCTCCTGGTACGACAACGAGAACTCCTACACCTCGCAGATGGTCCGCACCATCAAGTACTTCGAGAAGTTCGTCGCCTAACTGGTCATTTCGAGCGAGTCGCCCGAAGTAACCGAAGTAGGGCGCGGTCCGCAGCACCCACGTGCCGCGGCCGCGCCCTTTTCCTTGAAGGAGGAACAGCATGGCATTCACCAAGAAGACCGTCCGCGACATCGACGTCGACGGCAAGCGCGTCCTCGTGCGCGTCGACTTCAACGTGCCTATCGCCGACGGCGTCGTGGGTGACACCACCCGCATCTCCGCCGCTCTCCCCACGATCAAGTACCTCGTGGAGCACAACGCCCGCGTCATCCTCATGAGCCACCTCGGCCGTCCCACCGGCGACGGCCCCCAGCCCGAGCTATCCCTGGCCCCTGTGGCCAAGAAGCTCGCCGAGATGAGCGGCCTCGACGTCCAGTTCGTCGATGACACCTACGGCGACAAGGCCACCGCGGCCGTCAACGCCCTCCAGCCCGGTCACGTGCTCGTGCTCGAGAACGTCCGCTTCGACAAGCGCGAGAAGAAGAACGATCCCGAGATCGCCAAGAAGCTCGCCAGCTACGGCGACGTCTTCGTCCTCGACGCCTTCGGCACCGCGCATCGCGCCCAGGGCTCCGTCGTCGGCCCTGCCGCCTACATCCCCGCGGTCGCCGGCTTCCTGCTCGAGAAGGAGGTCGACACCCTCACCGGCATCTTCGCCGACCCCGCCCGTCCCTTCGTCGCCATCGTCGGCGGCTCCAAGGTCTCTTCCAAGATCGGCGTGCTCGACCACCTCATCGACTCCGCCGACACGCTGATCATCGGCGGTGGCATGGCTTACACGTTCTTCCTGGCCAAGGGCTATACCGTCGGCACCTCGCTTCAGGAGCCCGACTGGGTCGACCGCGCCAAGGAGATGATGGAGAAGGCCGAGAAGAAGGGCGTCAAGCTTCTCCTCCCCATCGACAACATCGTCGCCGATCACTTCGGTGAGGACGCCACGGGCGAGACCGTCGACTCCGACAAGATCCCGGCCGACCGCATGGGCATGGACATCGGCCCCAAGACCGAGGCGCTCTACGCCGAGGCCATCGCCGGTGCCAAGACCGTCTTCTGGAATGGCCCCATGGGCGTCTTCGAGATGGACCAGTTCGCGCACGGCACCAAGGCCGTCGCGGAGGCCGTCGCGGACAACGCCGGCTGCACGTCGATCATCGGTGGCGGCGACTCCGTCGCGGCCGTCAACAAGTTCGGTCTTGCCGACAAGATGAGCTGGATCTCCACCGGTGGCGGAGCGTCCATGGAGCTCGTCGAGGGCAAGGCCCTTCCCGGAGTGGAGGCCCTTCTCGATGCCTAACAACAACCGCACCCGCATGATCGCGGGCAACTGGAAGATGAACGAGACCTACAGCGAGGGCGTCAAGCTCGCCCAGGACCTGTCCAACGAGCTCAAGGCCAATCCCGTCGACGGCGTCGACGTCGTGGTCTGCCCGCCCGCCATCGACATCAAGGGCGTCTCCGGCGTCATCGAGTTCGATCACGCCCCCTTCGCCCTCGGCGCTCAGAACTGCTATTGGGAGGAGTCCGGCGCCTACACCGGAGAGACCGCCCCGAACATGCTCGTGGACGCCGGGTGCACCTACTGCATCATCGGCCACTCCGAGCGTCGCGGCTACTTCGGCGAGACGGACGAGGACGTGAGCAAGAAGGCCAAGGCCCTCATCGCCCATGACATCGTCCCCATCCTGTGCTGTGGCGAGTCCCTCGAGGTCCGCGAGGCCGGCACGCACGTGAGCTTCGTCGTCGCCCAGATCAAGGCCGCCCTCTCCGGCGTCGAGATCGCCGACGGTTCCAAGCTCGTCATCGCCTACGAGCCCATCTGGGCCATCGGCACCGGCAAGACCGCCACGGCCGACGACGCCCAGGAGGTCTGCGGTGCCATCCGTGGTGCCCTCAACGACATCTACGGTGCCGACAAGGCCGACGCCATCCGCGTCCTGTACGGCGGCTCCGCCAAGCCCGGCAACGTCGCCGGCTTCCTGTCCCAGCCTGACGTCGACGGTGCCCTCGTCGGCGGCGCCTCCCTCAAGGCCCCCGACTTCGCGGCCATGGTCGAGAAGGCTGGCGAGTGATGGGGGAGAAGAAACTGCACACGCCTGCGCTCCTCGTCATCATGGACGGCTGCGGCCTCGCGCCCGCCGGCCCTGACAACGCGGTGAGCCAGGCCCAGATGCCCTACCTGCAATCGCTCTATGCCACCTATCCCCACACCACGCTGGGCGCCTCCGGCGAGGACGTGGGCCTTCCCGATGGGCAGATGGGCAACTCCGAGGTGGGTCACCTCAACATCGGTGCCGGTCGCATCGTCTTCCAGGAGCTCTCGCGCATCAACAACGCGGTGAAGGACGGCTCCATCAAGGAGAACGAGGCCCTGTGCCACGCCATGGACGCGGTCAAGGACAACGGTGGCTGCCTGCACGTCATGGGGCTCATCTCCACCGGTGGCGTCCACTCCTCCATGGCCCACTGCGAGGCCCTCGTCTCCATGGCGGCCGAGCGTGGCGTCAAGAAGGTCCGCATCGACGGCTTCGGCGACGGCCGCGACGTCGACCCCCAGTCCGGGGTCGGCTTCGTATCCGACCTCGCCGCGTTCCTCGCACGTGTCTCCGAGCAGACCGGCATCGATGCCAAGTTCGCGACCTTCTCCGGTCGTTACTGGGGCATGGACCGCGACAACCGCTGGGAGCGCGTCCAGCGTGCCTATGACGCGATCGTCTGCGGCGAGGGAGTCGCCGCCACGTCCGCCGCGGAGGGCCTCAAGGCCTTCTACGAGAAGGACCCCAGGGGCGACGAGTTCTGCGACCCCATGGTCATCGACCCGTGTGGCGTGAACGACGGCGACGCCGTGATCTTCTTCAACTTCCGTCCCGACCGTGCCCGCGAGATGACGCGTGCCATGACGGAGAAGGACTTCTCCGGCTTCGACCGCAAGAAGGTCCCGGCCCTGGCCGACTTCGTGACCATGACCGAGTACGACCCCACCTTCGACGTGCACATCGCCTTCCCGAAGACGGTCCCCGCCGAGGTCCTCGCCGACGTGCTCTCCGAGCACGGCCTGAAGCAGCTCCACACCGCCGAGACGGAGAAGTACGCCCACGTGACGTTCTTCCTGAACGGCGGCGTCGAGGCTCCCAAGGACGGCGAGACGCGCGTGCTCGTCCCCAGCCCCAAGGTCGCCACCTACGACCTGCAGCCCGAGATGAGCGAGCCCGAGGTCACCGACAAGCTCGTCGCCGCCATCAAGGACGACGCCGCTGACTTCTACGTGGTCAACTATGCCAACTGCGACATGGTGGGTCACACGGGCGTCGTGGCTGCGGCCGTCAAGGCCTGCGAGGCCGTCGACGACGGACTGTCCAAGGTCATCCCCGCCATCCTCGCCAAGGGCGGCTTCGCCCTCATCACGGCCGACCATGGCAACGCCGACCACATGTTCGACGTCGACGCCGAGGGCCAGAAGCATCCGTTCACGGCCCACACCACCAACCGCGTGCCCCTCGTGGTCTGCGATCCCGATGCCAAGCTCGCCGGCATCGAGGACGGTCGTCTCTCCGACATCGCCCCCACCATCCTCGACATGATGGGCGTCGACCGCCCCTCCGAGATGACCGGTAGGGTTCTGGTGCAGGAGTAGCGGTACCGTGTGCGCCTGTGATAGACTCGCACGACGTATGGACTAGACGCCGGCACCGCCTCCGGGCGGTGCCGGTCCCTTGAAGGAGACATAACGTGAGCGTGCTCAACATCATCCTGCTCGTCATCTGGGGCATCTCTGCCGCCGCCGTCATCGTCCTCGTGCTCATGCACTCGGGCAAGGGCACCGGCGTGTCCGACATGATCGCGAGCTCGATGTACAACTCGAACGCCGGGTCGGGAGTCTGGGAGAGGAACCTCGACCGTCTGACGGTCATCGCCTCCTGCGTCTTCGCGGCCACGATCATCATCATGATGCTCACGTTCCCGCTGGGGACCATCAACTAGGTCCCACAAGAGCCTCTTGCAGGAAAGTGGATACGGACCCTCGTGTATGCGGGGGTCCTTTTGTTTCCATCTCGTGTATTCGAGTCCCTTGGTTTACTTACAGGACCATACTCGACCACAACATCCGATCGCCCGCATCCAGGGCATGTTGGGAGGCAGAGGTATGGCTTTCGAGAGTCAGAGCATCGACAGGCGCACCTTCGTGAAGGGCGGTGCCCTCACGGCATCCGCCATAGCCCTCGCGGGCTGCGGCAAGAAGGACGACACCACCACGGCCACGACCGGTTCGTCCGATGGCGGCACGCTCACGTACTTCATCACGAGCCCCGTCTCGATCGACCCCTTCAACGCCCAGGACGTCTACGGTGACATGGTCACCTACAACCTCTTCGACGCCCTCACCGTCTATGACTTCGACAAGCAGGAGCTCAAGGGCCTCGCTGCCGAGTCCTGGGAGGTGAACGACGACGCCTCCGAGTTCACGTTCAAGATCCGTCAGGGCAACAAGTTCCACAACGGCGAGACCGTTGACGCCGCTTCGTTCAAGCGCAGCTGGGAGCGTACCTGCAATCCCAAGACCACCTCGAGCCCCTCGGTCGTCTCCTACAACATCAAGCTCGTCGAGGGCTATGCCGACGTCCTCGCCGGCACCACCACGGACCTCGCCGGAGTGACCTGCCCCGACGAGTACACGCTCAAGGTGAAGCTCTCGAGCCCGTTCGCCGACTTCCCCTACGTGTGCTCCATGGCCATGATGGGCCCCGTGCCCAAGGCGGCGCTCGATGACTTCGACACCTACTTCTATGCCCCCATCGGCAACGGTCCCTTCCAGATGGACGGCAAGTGGGAGGACGGCCAGCACATCTACCTCAAGCGCTATGACGACTATGCCAACGGCGACAAGGCCAAGCTCCAGAACCTCCACTTCAACATCCAGAAGGACGTCGAGACCGCCTATCGCGAGTTCCAGGCCGGCACCATCGACATCGCCGAGGTCCCCACGGCCCAGATCTCGGACGCCATCTCCCAGTACGGAAAGTCCGACGACGGCTACACCATCACGCCGAGCCATCAGTGCCTCATGGGCGACGAGCCCTCGACATATTTCCTCACCTGCAACGTGACCGACCCCGTCATGGGCGACGTGCACCTGCGTCATGCGATCTCGCTGGCCATCAACCGCCAGGCCATCTGCGACACGCTCTTCGAGGGCACGCGCAACCCTGCCGACGGCGTCGTCGCCCCGAGCTGCCAGGGCTACCAGCCCGGTCAGTGGGCGGACGCCCGCTATGACGTGGACGCCGCGAAGGCCATCCTCGACCAGTACTACCCGGCCGACGAGAACGGCGATCGCGGTCTCGACCTCAAGCTCTCCTACAACATGGACGGCTCGCACAAGCAGATCATGGAGTCGGTCATCGCCGACCTCGAGGCGGTGGGTCTCAAGGTGGACAGCGACACGAAGGAGTTCGCCTCCATCCTCCAGGACTATGACAACGGCACGTTCCAGTTCGGGCGTCTCGGCTGGATGGCCTCGTATCCCACCATGGACGCGATGATGTTCCCGCTCTTCTACACCGGCAACGGCGACAACACGTCCCATTATTCGAACCCCGACGTCGACGCGGCCCTTCTCGCGGCACGTGCGACCACCGACGAGTCCGCCCGCATCGACAAGTACCGCGAGGTCGACGCGCTCCTCGCCGAGGACATGCCGATCATCCCGTTGATGTTCTACAAGCACAACAAGGTCGGCTCGAGCCGCATCAAGACCGCCTACATCAGCCCCATGGAGATGACGCAGGCGAACCACTGGGAGGTCTCCGACTAGGGGAGACCAGAGGACTGACATCCCTAATATGCAAGCGATGGCCCGTCTCATTCCCGAGGCGGGCCATCGTCTTCTCGACCCCATGTGTGTACTTTGGCCTGGAATGAGTTATTAGCAGGAATAATACCGACCGCCATCGATGCAGGCTTGCATTTCTGAAGCGGATGCAAAATACTTTTGAGTTACGTAACTGGGTGCAGGGGCCCCTCTCCGGGGAATGAGCCTGGTTTCCAGGACGCGAGATAGAGGGACGCACGGGTCGTCCCGTCTCGCGCCGCAGCAGAAGGAGGATATGCATGAAGGATCACAAGCAGCCTATGATGGGCCGTCGTACCTTCGTCAAGGGCGGCCTGGCTGCCAGTGCGCTCGTCGCACTCGCAGGTTGCGGCAAGAAGGGTGGGGACACCACGACCACCGCTGCGACCAGCACCGGCGGAACCCTCAATTACTACCTGAACAACCCCGAGTGCATCGATCCGTTCAACTGCCAGGAGGACCAGGGCACGCAGGTCTGCTTCCAGCTGTTCGACTCACTGACTAACTATGACTTCAACAAGAGCGAGCTCGTCCCTCTCGCCGCCACCTCCTGGGAGGCCAACGACTCGGCTGACGAGTTCACCTTCCATCTCGCCGAGGGCGCCAAGTTCCATGATGGCACCGACGTGAACTCCAAGGCCTTCAAGCGTGGCTGGGAGCGCATCGTGAACCCCAAGACCACCACGAGCCCCTCCGTCATCTCCTACCACCTCGCTCTCGTCGAGGGCTACGAGGAGCTCCAGGCCGGCAACGCCACCGAGATGACCGGTCTGACCTGCCCCGACGACAACACCTTCGTCGTCAAGCTCACCGCTCCCTATGCCGACTTCCCCTATGTCTGCTCGCACCCCGCGCTCGTGCCCGTCCCCGAGTGCTCGAGCGACTTCGACACCTTCTACTACGCCCCCGTGGGCAACGGTCCGTTCAAGATGAAGGAGGGCACGAAGTGGGAGGACGGCCAGTCCATCGACCTGCAGAAGTTCGATGACTACTATGGCTCCGACAAGGCCACCATCGACTTCGTCCACTTCAACATCCAGAAGGACGTCGAGACCGCCTACCGCGAGTTCCAGGCCGGCAACATCGACATCGCCGAGATCCCGACCGCCCAGATCAAGGACGCCATCTCGCAGTACGGTGAGTCCGAGGACGGCTACACCATCACGAGCGGCAAGCAGTGCCTGCTCGGCGACGAGCCCTCGACCTACTACCTGGCCATCAACGTGAAGGATTCCGTCATGTCCGACGTGAACCTCCGCCGTGCCATCTCGCTGGCCATCAACCGTCAGGCCATCTGCGACACGCTCTTCGAGGGCACGCGCGAGCCTGCCGACAACATCGTCCCGCCCTCGATCAAGGGATACGAGGAGGGCGCCTGGTCCTACTCCAAGTATGACAAGGACGCCGCCACGGCCCTTCTCGACCAGTACTATCCCGCGGACGCCTCCGGTAAGCGTGGCCTGTCGCTGAACCTGTCCTACAACCTGGATGGTTCGCACAAGCAGATCATGGAGTCCGTCATCTCCGACCTCAACGCCGTGGGCATCGACGTGTCCTCCACCACCAAGGAGTGGGCGTCCATCCTCGACGACTATGACGCCGGCAACTTCCAGTTCGGTCGTCTCGGCTGGATCGCCGACTACCCGATCATGGACAACTTCCTGTACCCGCTGTTCTACACCGGCAACGGCGACAACCGTTCGCAGTACTCGAACCCCGACGTCGACACTGCGATCAACGACGCCCGCACCACGGTCGACGACTCCGAGCGCATCTCCAAGATGCAGGCCGTGAACAAGACCATTGCCGACGACATGCCCGTCATCCCCCTCTTCTACTACAAGCACAGCATGGTCGGCTCCTCCAAGGTGAAGAGCATCTACATCGACCCGCAGAAGAAGGCCGACATGAGCCAGTGCGAGCTGAACGCCTAGCGTTCGGTCCCAGCTCACGCCACGGCGACGGGGCGTCGGTCTTCCGACGTCCCGTCGCGTGGGTTTCGTGCCACGTCGCTCAGCTCCCTGTCAGATTCATATGAAACGATGTGGTGGAGCATCTCCCCCAGCAAGACGGAATGGCCCCCCGGGCGGCTATACTGTTCTTTCGTGTGACCACTCCACCTTGCTGGAGCAGATCGAATTGGCCTTCCCCCTTGGGGCGGGCCGCATGTGCACGGGTTAGGCATCTGTACAGGCGAACCACAGGAGACCTACGCATGGTCAAGTACATCATCAAGCGTGTCCTGCAGTTCATCCCGGTGTTCCTCGGCGTCACGATCATCCTCTTCGTGGTGAAGACCGTCGTCCCGGGAGACCCCATCAAGCTGATCGCCGGTGACAAGGCGCTCACGCCCGAGGTGGAACTGCAGCTTCGTGCCGCGAATGACATGATCGAGACCGACGACAACGGCGCGATCATCTACGACGACGAGGGCAACACCATCGCCACGCCGATCTGGAAGCAGTACATCCACTACATGAGTGGCCTGCTTCACGGTGACCTCGGAACCTCCTACACGCGCAAGCAGGCAGTGACCGACATCTTCGCCCAGAAGTATCCCTACACCATCAAGCTCGCCATCGTGGCCATCATCATCGAGGCGGTGGTGGGCATAGGCGCGGGCATGGTCTCGGCGATCAAGCGGTACTCCTTCTGGGACGTCCTCGTGACGCTCATAACGTCACTCCTGGTGGCCATGCCCGCCTTCTGGTTAGGCATGCTCTTGCAGCTGTTCTTCGGCGTGTGGATGAAGGACTGGACCGGTGGCGCGTTCTACCTGCCCATATCCGGCGCATCCGGTGAGTTCCAGGATTGGGTCTACTACATCCTGCCTGCCGTCACCCTGGCTGCCGTCTCGACCGCCTACGCCGCACGCATCATGCGCTCCCAGCTGCTCGAGGTCATGAACCAGGACTACATCCGCACCGCCAAGGCCAAGGGCCTCTCGCGCCATGACGTGATCGTGCATCACGCGCTCAAGAACGCCCTCATCCCCGTCGTCACCTACATCGGCATCGACTTCGGCGGCATGCTTTCCGGCGCCATCCTCACCGAGACGGTGTTCAACTGGCCCGGAGTCGGTTACGAGATCTACCGAGCGATCACCCAACGAGACTGGCCCATCGTCATGGGCGGCGTCACGCTCGTCGTCATCGTGGTGCTCGTCATCAACCTCATAGTGGACATCAGCTACGCCTTCCTCGATCCTCGCATCAGGTTCGGCGCACCCAAGGATCAGGCATAGGGGAGGGTAGACCATGGACAAGAACACAGACATGCCGATTTACGCCGTAGACGAGAAGTCGGGCGCACAAGGTGGTCCCGTGAACCAGGGTTCGCCCGAGCCGGAGACGACTGCCGCGGCGAAGCCCACCCGCACGCTCTGGAGCGACGCGTGGGGACGCCTCCGCAAGAACAAGCTCGCGATGATCGGCGCCATCTGGATCATCTTCATCGTGATCGTCGCCCTCACCTGCGACCTGTGGGCCCCGCAGTGGCTGGGCAGCCCCACGCAGATCGACTCGAGCCAGATGAGCGAGCTCTCCAAGCTCCCGCCGTCGGCCGAGCATCCCTTCGGCACCGACGCCCTCGGCCGTGACGTGCTCTGCCGCGTCATCTACGGCTCGCGCATCTCGCTGTCCGTCGGCATCCTCGCCACGGCCATCTCCACCGTCATCGGTCTGGTGATGGGCGCGCTCGCCGCCTACTATGGCGGCATCTGGGACACGATCATCATGCGTCTGGCCGACATCTTCCTGGCGTTCCCATACACGCTGTTCGTCATCGTGCTCATAGCCGTCCTCGGACAGTCGATCACGAACGTCTTCATAGCGATCGGACTGTTGGGTTGGCCGTCGATCGCACGAGTCTTCAGAAGCGCGATCCTCTCCGTAAAGGAGAACGACTACGTCGACGCGGCCCGTGCCATGGGCGCCTCCGACGCACGCATCGTCATCCGTCACATCTTCCCGAACTCGGTCGCCTCCATCGTGGTCTACGCCACGATGAACATCGGTGGCGCCATCCTGACCGAGTCCGCCCTGTCCTACCTCGGCATGGGCGTCACCCCGCCCACGCCCTCCTGGGGCATCATGATCGAGGACGGTCAGACCTACCTCGCCACCCAGCCCTGGCTCATGCTCTTCCCGGGCCTCGCCATCATCACCACGGTGCTCGCCTTCACCCTTCTGGGCGATGGCCTGCGCGACGCCCTCGACGTCAAGATGAAGGACGCGTAGACAAATGTCGAAGAAGAACAAGGAACGGGAGAGGATGGACCTCAAGAACCAGCCGGTTCCCGAGGGCTCCCATCTCCTCGAGGTCGATGACCTCAAGATGTACTTCCACACGCAGGACGGCGTGGTCAAGGCCGTCGACGGCGTGAGCTACAACCTCGACCGCGGCGAGACCCTGGGCGTGGTGGGGGAGTCGGGCTCCGGCAAGTCCGTCACCGCGATGACCATCATGGGCCTCATCGACATGCCCCCGGGAAAGATCGAGGGCGGCGACGTCCGCTATCGCGGGCTGTCGCTGTTCGAGATGACCGAGAAGCAGATGCAGGACATCCGTGGCAACGACATCGCCATGGTGTTCCAGGACCCCATGACGAGCCTCAACCCCGTCTACACCATCGGGCGCCAGCTCGGTGAGGGCCTGCGCCTGCACCGTGGCTACTCCAAGGAGCAGGCCACCAAGCGTGCCATCGAGCTCCTCGACATGGTGGGCATCCCCAACCCCGAGCAGCGCGTCAAGGACTATCCGCACCAGTTCTCCGGCGGCATGCGCCAGCGCGTCATGATCGCCATGGCGCTCGCCTGCGACCCCGACATCCTCATCGCCGACGAGCCCACCACGGCCCTCGACGTGACCATCCAGGCGCAGATCATCGAGCTCATGCAGGAGATGCAGGAGAAGAACGGCAACGCGATCATCATGATCACGCACGATCTCGGCGTCGTGGCCGACGTGGCCGACAAGATCATGGTCATGTATGCGGGACGTCCCGTGGAGTTCGGCACCGCCGACGAGATCTTCTACAACCCGGTCCACCCCTACACGTGGGGCCTCGTGCGCTCCATCCCCGAGGCGCTGGTCGACGAGAAGAAGCCGCTCACGCCCATCAAGGGCAACCCACCCTCGCTGGTGAACGTCCCCAAGGGCTGCTCGTTCTCGCCCAGGTGCCCCTACGCCACCGACAGGTGCAGGAACGAGCGTCCCGACACCTACACGACCGAGACCGGTCATTACTCGAGGTGCCATTACTCGATGGACCCCGAGTTCGTGGCGAAGAACGCCCCCACGAACTCGCGTCGTCGCGCGGAGGAGAACGGCGCCGCGGACGCGGTGGCCGGCAAGGGAGGCGAGGCATAGGATGGCAGACGAGAAGAACGCCCCCACGAAGGCCGATGACGCGGCCGCTTCCGTGCCTTCTGACCTCGAAGGACATGTCGATGCCCAAGGCAGGTACCCTCTGCTCAGCGTTCAGCATCTGAGCAAGGAGTTCCCCGTGGACTCCGGCGTGTTCGCGAGCAAGATGTCCAAGAGGGTCTCGGCCGTCGACGACATCTCCTTCGACATCTTCCCCGGCGAGACCTTCGGACTCGTCGGTGAGTCGGGCTGCGGCAAGTCGACCACGGGTCGCTGCATCATGCGCCTCACCAACCCCACGGGCGGCAAGGTCTTCTTCAACGGCGAGAACGTCGCCGACATGAAGAAGAAGGACCTCAAGTCGATGCGTCATGACATGCAGTTCATCTTCCAAGACCCCTATGCCAGCCTGAACCCCCGCATGACGATCGGCGAGATCATCTCCGAGCCGCTCATCATCCACGGTGAGATGACCGACAAGAAGGAGAGGCTCGACTTCGTGCGCGAGCTGCTCGATGAGGTCGGCCTCAACCCCGAGCACATCAACCGCTACCCGCATGAGTTCTCCGGCGGCCAGCGCCAGCGTGTGGGCATCGCCCGCGCCTTCGCGCTCAGGCCGAAGCTCATCATCTGCGACGAGCCCGTCTCCGCACTCGACGTCTCGATCCAGGCGCAGGTCCTGAACCTGCTTTCGGGTCTGCAGGAGCAGTACGGCACCGCCTATCTGTTCATCGCGCATGACCTCTCCGTGGTCCAGCACATCTCGAACCGCGTGGCCGTGATGTACCTGGGCAACCTCATGGAGCTCTCCGACTGGAAGACGCTCTATGCCCAGCCGTACCACCCCTACACGCAGTCGCTCCTCTCGGCCGTGCCTGTGCCCGACCCCGACGTGCAGCGCTCGCGCAAGCGCATCATCCTCGCCGGTGACCCGCCCTCACCGATCGATCCCCCGACTGGCTGCCGCTTCCACACGCGCTGCCCCATCGCGAAGGAGATCTGCTCCAAGGAGCGCCCGGAGCTCAAGGAGGTCGCACCCGGCCACTTCTGCGCGTGTCACTTCGCCGCGCCGTTCCCCATCAAGGAGAGCTCGATCAACCTCTGATCGTCTCGTGCGGTGACGTAGCCTCGACCTCTCGTCCCGGCATCCTCAATTCCCGAGGGTGTCGGGACGTCTCTTTCCCATTCCTCCGACGTGCGAGGGGAGTGACCTCATGTCGGGTCCCGCGGACGTCCGTCTGCTAGGATGTTAGAGAGACGAAACTTCCTGCGCGGGGCCATGCGACCTCACGCGAGGCACGACTACGAGGGGATGCGGTCCAGATAAAGGACGACGAGCTCACCACCACGTTGGACGAGGGAAGGATCGGATCCACATACGAGGTCAGCTACCTCGACCTTCCTGATGCGACCAAGCATCGGCTCGAGTCGCTCGGCATGACCCCCTCGATAACGGTCGAGGTCCTCAACAACAAGAGCCACGGCACCGTGATCATCCGGCTTCGCGAGACGCGATTCGCGTTGGGCCGCGGTATCTCCCGCGGCATCCATGTGACTCCCGTCGGCGAGGGCACGACGTCGGGGGAGGTGGCCTGATGGGCAGGAGCTGCTGCGACCAGGGCGGGACCTCCGGCAAGGGCGCGATGTCGTTCGAGAAGGCCACCAACACCATGAGCCCGACCGATCCCGACGAGCTCGTGGAGGGCGAGGGGGGCCGCGAGCTCACCGTCGCCTTCGTGGGAAACCCCAACTGCGGCAAGACCACGCTCTTCAACGCCTACACTGGCGCGAACCTCAAGGTGGCCAACTGGCCCGGCGTCACGGTCGAGCGCAAGGAGGGCCAGACCAGCTTCCAAGGACATCCCGTCAAGCTCGTCGACCTTCCCGGCACCTACTCGCTCACCTGCTACACCATGGAGGAGCAGGTCACGCGTGACTACGTCCTCTCCGACGACGTCGACGTGATCATCGACGTGGTGGACGCGAGTTCCCTGGAGCACAGCCTCTACCTCACCATCCAGCTGCTCGAGCTTGGCAAGCCCGTGGTGATCGCCCTCAACATGATGGACATCGTGCACAAGCGCGGCATGGAGATCGACACGCACCGCCTCCCCGAGATGCTCGGCATGCCCGTGGTGCCCATCTGCGCCCGCAAGCGCGAGGGGCTTGGTCCCCTCATGCATGCGGCCGTCCACCATCAGGGCGTCACGCATCCCGACCCCATCATCCACACCCACGAGGTCCCCGGTGACCTCGAGGGCAAGCACGAGATGTACGCCATGGTCTACTCGGATGCCCTCGAGCACCGCATCGATGCCGTGGCTGCACGCTTTGCCGAGCTCTATCCGGACAAGCCCAACCCGCGCTATCACGCCATCAAGCTCCTCGAGGCCGACGAGGCCATCACAAGCCGTACGCCGGTTGACCTGCCCGACATACTCGACCGCAGCTACGAGGATGAGTTCATCCGCGAGCGCTACGACTTCATCTCCGAGGTGGTGAACGAGGTCGTCTTCAACCATGACTCCCGTGCGGCGACCACGGACGCCGTGGACCGTGTGCTCACGAACCGCTTCGCGTCCATCCCCATATTCCTCCTCATCATGGGGGCCGTCTTCGCCCTCACGTTCGTGGTGGGCGACATACTGAAGGGGTTCATGGAGCTGGGACTGCAGTGGTTCTCCACCTCTGTGTCCGAGGCGCTCGCCTCCGCGGGCGTCTCCGAGCTGGTGAGCTCGCTCGTCGTCGACGGCGTCATCAACGGCGTGGGCACGGTGCTCACGTTCCTGCCCAACATCTTCATCCTGTTCCTCGCCTTGGCGTTCCTCGAGGACTCCGGCTACATGAGCCGCGTGGCCTACGTCATGGACGGCATCATGGGCAGGCTCGGCCTGTCCGGTCGTGCCTTCATCCCCATGATCTTGGGCTTCGGCTGCTCCGTGCCGGCCATCATGGCGTCGCGTGCCCTCGAGAGCCCCTCCGACCGCAAGAAGGTCATGCTCGTCACCCCATTCATGAGCTGCTCCGCGAGGCTACCCATCTACATCCTGTTCTCGGGAATGTTCTTCGGGAGCATGGCGAGCGTCGTGGCCTACTCCATGTACGTGGTGGGGATCGTGGTGGCTCTGCTCGTCCTGCTCGTGCTGAAGCACGTGGGTGGTCGAGGCGAGCTGGCCGACAACGGCACGGGCGAGAACGACATGCTCCTGATCGAGCTTCCCGAGTACAAGATGCCCGACGCCCACACCGTGTGGATCTACGTGTGGGAGAAGGTCAAGGACTACCTCTCGCGCGCGGGCACCGTCATCTTCGCGGCCTCGGTGGTCATGTGGGTCGTGCTCAACTTCGGCGTGGGCGGATACGTGGACGGCGACATGTCGGCGAGCTTCGGCGCCATGCTCGGTCGTCTCGCCGTGCCCGTGCTCGCGCCCCTGGGCCTGGGCGACTGGAGGATCTCACTCGCGCTCGTGGCCGGCATCTCCGCCAAGGAGGTCGTGGTCTCGAGCATCTACGTGCTGTTCGGCGCCGCCGGAAGCGCGGGTGCCTCCGCTGCCCTCGCCACGCAGCTCTCCGCGATCGGGTTCGGACCCGCGAGCGCCCTGTCGCTCATGGTGTTCTGCCTGCTCTACGTCCCCTGCATCGCCACCATCGCCACGATCCACCATGAGTCGAGGTCGGGGAGGTGGACGGTCTTCTCCGTCGTCTTCCAGCTCGTCGTCGCCTGGGTGGTCGCGTTCCTCACGTATGGCATCGCGTCCATCTTTTTCGGTTGACGCGCGTCGTAGTGTGTTATGATTCCTTTGCTTGAACGCATGTCGGAGTGGCGGAATTGGCAGACGCGCTAGCTTGAGGTGCTAGTGACTGACTAAAAGGTCGTGCGGGTTCAAGTCCCGCCTCCGACACCATGCAAAGCAGGACGGGCCTCCGGGCCCGTTTTTCTTATCGGGGGACGGTGCGTCCGACCGTCGCGTGGAGGCAGCATGTCGCAGTCGACTGGCATCAAGCGCGTGGAGCGCATGGGGGAGAAGGGCATCCCCGGAACCCTCGCCACGCTCCTGTCCCTCACCACCGACGCCGTCGTGGGGTTCGACGGGGCGGGCCGCGTGCTGCTGGCCAACCGCGAGGCGGCGCTGCTGCTCTCCTGCACCGTGGAGGACCTCCTCGGCCAGGACGTCCGTGACTTCTTCCCGGCCGACGCGTCGACCACCACCGCCGCTCCTTCCGCTGACCTCCTCGGTCTGGGCGCCGATGAGCGCCCGTGGCCGTTCCCGCTCGACGGCACGGCCGCCGCCCTCACCCTCCGCACCCCAGGCGGCGAGCTCGTGCCCGTGGGCGTGCGCTGCGACCGCGTGAGCGCGCCGGGGGAGACCTACCTGCTCGTGGCCGAGAGCCTCGACGCCGAGCGAACGGCCGAGCGCGAGAACACGCGCCTGGTGGACGAGCTCTCACAGGCCAACAGACGGCTGTCGGGCACCTTGCGCATCGTGCTCGACACCCTCGACTCCCAGGACGTGGGCGTGCTCTTTTCACGCGTCCTCGAGGAGCTCAAGGACACGATGGAGGCCTCGGGCACCATCATCTACCTCGCCGAGAAGGACGGCTTCCGTCTCCGCGGGCATACCACTTCGCTGGACGACCAGCGCGTCCCGCAGTTCATGGCGTTCGGCGACAGCATCGAGTCGTTCGTCACCCGCGCCGGGCATGCGCTGAGGCTGCGCCTCGTCGCCCCCGAGGGCCGTGAGCTCAGACAGGGCCGCATGGCCAGACGAGAGGTGCTGGACGAGGAGACCCGCGAGCTCCATCGCGTGAACGCCCAGCTCCTGCCTCCCTTCGGCAGCTTCCTGTGCGTGCCTGTGTGGTTCGGCGGCCATGTCATCTCGATCATCGAGGTGGGCTGGCGTGAGGACCGCCACATGCGCAAGGAGGACGCCCGCCTGCTCGACGCCGTGGCCCAGTACCTCTCCGTCGAGCTCATGGCGGCTTTCTCGTCCATGAGGGCGGAGCGCGCGGCCTCGCTCGACCGCCTGGGCAGCGACCTGTCCGAGCGGCTCATCGAGGCGGGAACGCCCACGCACGAGCAGTTCTCGGATACCTTCGAGCGCATCTGCGACGAGCTCGATGCCCACCTTGCGGTCATCGAGCTGAACGAGTACCAGCGGACCTGCCTGGTGAGCCTTCCCGGACGCGAGGGGGACGCCATCGAGATGCCGTTCGACCTCGACGAGCTCGAGGAGGGCTATATGGAGGACGGCGTCGCCGTCGTGCCCGTCACCTCCGGCTCCGACCTCTCGAGCTGGCTGTCGGGCAGGAGCGTCTACTCCCTCGGTGCCCTCGTGGACATGGGGACGCTTGCCGGCTCGCGTCGTTGCGTCATGGTGCTCAGGAGCGGTGTCGACGAGCCCTTGGAGGACGTGGACCTCACGTTCCTCCATCGCATGGCCGACGAGGTGCGTGCGGCCGTGGCAGGCGCCGAGGCGCGCTCCCAGGACACGCACATCTCCCAGGCGCTCCAGAACGGCATGAGGAACGAACTCCAACGTGTGGACGGCATCACGGCCCACGGGCTGTACTCCTCGGCCACCGCGGCCGCGTTCGTGGGCGGTGACTTCTACGACCTCATCCGCCTGCCCGACCGCAAGGCGTGCGTGATCCTGGGCGACGTCTCCGGCAAGGGCGTGGAGGCGGCCTCCGTCTCCGCCGCGGTGAAGACCGCCTTGGGCGCCTATGCATGGGAGGGGCTCGCGCCTGCCCACATGGTGCGCGCCCTGAACGATTTCCTCATGGGCTTCTCCCGGCTCGAGACGTTCGCCACGCTGTTCGTGGGCATCGTCGACCTCGCTGACTCGAGCCTCACGTACTGCTCGGCGGGCCATCCTCCCGCGCTGCTCAGACGTGCCTCGACGCTCGAGGTCGAGATGCTCGACGTCCAGTCGGGCGTGGTGGGGGCCTTCCGCGAGATGGCCTACCATGACGGCGTGATCGGCCTCATGCCGGGTGACATGCTCCTGCTCTACACCGATGGCGTCACCGAGGCGAGGAATCCCGCCGGTGACTTCTTCGGGGACGACGGCCTGCGTGAGGCGTTCATGCGTGAGGCGGCCGGCGACGTGGACGGTCTTCTCGACAGGCTGCTCCAGACGATCGACTCATATACGGAACGTCACCTGGACGATGACGTGGCGATGATGTCACTGCGATTCGACGACCTGGGCGACGAGGATGGGGGCGAGGGCGAATGACCTCGACTGAAGACAAGGACGTGCGCGCCTGCACGGGTGAAGGGCGCATGGACTCATACGAGAGGTTCCGCAAGATCCAGTTCGTGCTCTGGCTCATCCTCTTCCTGAACCTCGTGGTGGCGCTTGCGAAGTACTTCTACGGCATATGGACCGGGTCCGTCTCGATGAAGGCCGACGGCATCGCCTCGATGTTCGACACCGCCTCCAACCTCATCGGCATCGTGGGCATGCACCTCGCCTCGCGTCCGGCCGACCAGGGGCACCCCTACGGACACGCCAAGTTCGAGACGTACGCCTCGGCCTTCATCGGCGTGATGCTGCTCTTCGCGGCCTACAACGTGGCCACGGACGCCTTCGCGGCGCTCACGGGTGGCTCGGAGGCCGTCGAGGTGAACTTCGGCAGCTTCGCCGTCATGGTGGGCACGCTCGTGGTGAACGTGTTCGTCTCGCGCTACGAGCGCGGGCGTGGGACCGAGCTCAGGAGCGAGATCCTCACGGCCGACGCGCTTCACACCATGAGCGACGCCTTCGTCTCGGTGTCCGTCATCGTGGGCCTCGTCTTCGTGGGTCTCGGCTTCCCCATCGCCGACCCCATCTGCTCCATCATCGTCGCCGTCGCCATCCTCCACTCCGCCTGGGAGGTCTTCCGCCAGGCGAACGCGACCCTGTCCGACGAGGCTCGCATCCCCATCGCCGACGTCGAGCAGGTCGCATGTGGGGTCGCCGGCGTGAGGGGCTGCCACAAGGTGCGCACGCGCGGAACGGAGGGCGAGGTCTACATGGACCTGCATGTCCTCGTCGACCCGCAGATGCCCATCGTGGAGGCCCATGCCGTGGGAGACCACGTGGAGGAAGCCGTGAGGTCGTCGTTCGACCAGGTGGTGGACGTCATGGTGCACCTCGAGCCGGACGTGCCGGAGGAGCGCCTGGTGGAAGATGACGTGCCTCCTCAGGTCACCGCTCATGCCGACGGTGATGGCCTCCGGCGTTAGGCATCCGCCCATTTGGGAAGAACTGCTCTATGCAGAGAAGCCCAGACATACTCCTCGTCCCAATGACCGAAGACCTCGATGCCTCGACGGTCCCCAGGCTGCGGACGTACTTCGAGGGTCTCATAGAGGGTGGCTGCCGCAGGATCATCCTCAATATGCATGACGTGAGCTACGTGGACTCCATGGGCCTCGCCCTCATCTTCACCCTCGCGCGTGAGATGCGCGAGCATGGCGGCCTCATCTCGCTCACCGAGGTGAACGACGACGTCTACCACATGCTCTGCATAGCCTGCCTCGTGGACTTCATCCCCGTCTCGGAGAGGGGCGTCAGGCCCACCGTGCCGGTGCTCGACCCCTCCGTGCGCCCCCTGTGGCGTCGCACGCTCCCGGTCCATGCCGACCAGCTCGGCCGCGCTCGAGAGCGTGTCAACGAGCTCCTGCGTCATATGCCGCTCACGCCTGACGATGTGTTCGATATGACGCTCGCGAGCGGGGAGGCCCTGGGCAACGCCATCGACCATACCTGCGCGGAGGGCGTGCTCGTGACGGTCACGGGATATCCCGACCGTGTGGTGCTCGAGGTGTCCGATTGCGGCGAGGGGTTCGAACTCGCGGCCGACGAGGAGCCCACCGCCTCCATGGAGCGGGGGCGTGGCATCAAGCTCATGCGGCTGCTCGCCGACTCGGTGGAGATCAGCCACAAGTCCCAGGGCAAGGGAACGGTCGTGCGCCTCGTCAAGCTCGTGGGACAGCCTCAGGCGGCACGTCCCGCGTGAGGGAGCCCTCTCACCTATAGCGGATGACGATACCCGCATCGTCCGAGGGATATGAGCCCCTTCCACGTCCGACCTCGCCGCTCGCGCGCTTGGCGATGAGCTCGTCTACGAGCCTGCGCGTCTCCTCCACCTGTTCGAGCGTCTGCAGTCCCAGACCATGGCCATACCATCCTGTGAGGCCATCTCTCAGGAGCCCCAGGATGCGATCTGCGCCTGCCCTCCATGTCTCGAGGGACGTGCAGCCGGGGAGGTGCATCCACAGGTCAGGGTTGACGTCATCGCCCGTGAGCACGATTCCCGCGTCCTCGTCCACGAACGCCATGGAGCCTGCCGTGTGCCCTGGGACCGAGATGGCCCTCACCGTGCGGCCGCCGAGCTGGAACGTGTGGCCGTCCTCCATGGGCAGGACCTTCGTGAGACGGTGGGCGAGCGCGACCGAACTCGCCTCGAGGCCCGCGGCGCGTGTCATGGCGCGACGGAACGCCGGAAGGCAGAGGAGGGAGTAGACGGGCGCGATGTCGGGGCTGCCGGCGAAGTAGCTGCCGTAGCGCCAGGCGGCACCCATGTGGTCCGGGTGGCGATGGGTAACGGCGAGCGTGACGGGCCTGTCCGTGAGGGTGGCCACGAACGTCTGGAGGTCTCCTACACCCACCGCCGCGTCCACCAGGAGGGCCGAGTCGTCGCCTTCGAGCAGGTAGCAGTTGACCATAGAGCACTCGTCGATGCGCCACGTGCGCGGGGCGATCCTCTCGGCCGTGTGGAACCCGTCCGTGGCGATCCTCTCGTCAGATCCCATCGCATGCCCCCAAAGGACGACGTCTCGATATGAAAGAGGCACCCTGCCGAAAAAGGAAGGGTGCCTCTGGTCTCACATGGAGGCGACGCCCCGATTCGAACGGGGGGTAAGGGATTTGCAGTCCCGTGCCTTACCACTTGGCCACGTCGCCATCTGAAAAGGGCCGGGCACGAGCCCGGCCCCCTAGGTCTGCATGGAGCGGGCTACGGGATTCGAACCCGCGACCTCCACCTTGGCAAGGTGGCGCGCTACCAACTGCGCCAAGCCCGCATGCGAGAAGTTACTATACGTGAAGGGTCGATGCCATGCAACCCTCTTTTTCGCTACTATGGGGAAGTCGACGGGGATTCTCCAGACTGACCTCGCCATTGCCTGCCCAAAGACTTCCGAAGGTGACCTCAATCAAGTGATCAGCACTCTCGTCATGGTGTTCGTTGCCGTCGCCGCCATCGTTTTGGTGGCCACGATCATCCGCTCGGTGAACTTCCGGGCGGCCCGTGGACGGGAGTTCTCGAAGGTCCTGGGCGATGCGCGCGTGCCTGACGACATCCGTCTCATGGCCGAGCAGATCGGCCTCGACAGGGCTGCCAGGAAGACCCTCCACAAGGGCGACAGCGCCTACGAGGCGATGCGCACCAAGCCCAAGCCGCGCCTCTCGACGGAGCAGCGGCGCGCGCTCACCACGGTTCGCAAGAGGGCTCGTGCCGACTATCTCGACAACATGACGCCGGGCATGTACCACTACGTGATCATCTTCATCGTCGCGAGCGTGGCGGGCCTCTTCGCGGAGATGCTCTTCATGGCCATCACGTCTGGTCGCACGGAGAGTCGCGTGGGGCTGGTCTGGGGTCCCTTCTCGCCCCTCTACGGCTTCGGGGCCGTGCTGCTCACGGCGATCCTGTGGAGCTTCCGCAAGGCGCCCACGGCCCAGGTCTTCGTGGTCTCGGCGCTCATGGGAGGGGCGCTGGAACAGGTCACGGGGATGTGCATGGAGTACTTCGCCCATGCGCAGTCGTGGACCTACATCGGCCTTCCCGATGCCATCACGCAGTGGATTGCCTGGCGCTTCCTCCTCATGTGGGGGATCGTCGGCCTCATCTGGTGCCGTCTCATCATGCCCGAGGTCATCTTCCGCATAGGCGAGCCCACCACCAACGCCCAGATCATAGGGGTCTCCGCCCTCACGATCTTCCTCGCCCTCGACGTGGTTGCCACGGTCTACTGCTTCTATCGCAAGGCGCAGCGCGACGCCGGCGTGCCCGCGACGAACGCGATCGAGAGGTACGTGGATGACCACTTCTCGGACGAGTTCATCGCTGACAGGTTCCAGAACCTGGTGGTGGGGAGCGACCTCGCCCCTAACGGGAGCTAGTCGTCCACGCCCTTGCCAGGCGAGAACCGCGCTCGGACCTGCGATTGGTCGGCGGTGTGGGGGAGTAGTGAGGGGATTCGAGAAAGACCTCAGATAGTGGTTGCTACGGTGGATGCTTTTCGCGTACAATCTACCTCGCTGCGAGCGAGCGGCACACATACGGGCGTTTAGCTCAGGGGGAGAGCGCTTCCCTGACACGGAAGAGGTCGCAAGTTCAAATCTTGCAACGCCCACCACAAAAGACCAGGTCAGAGCAGGTATGCTCTGACCTGTTTATGTAAAGTGACCAAAACAGTGACCAAGGAGTGACCAAACCCCCGAAAACCCCGATTTCGGGGTGTTTGCAATTATGCACGATTAACGAATATATAGCGATTTTCTTACATTTCACCTCATCATAGCTCCTTCATATCCACGCTGCCGCAGGGCCTTCTGCCGTCGCGCCGCTTGGACTTGTTCCAAGAATCGCGAACCAGCAGGTAGATTGGTCGGCGCTTGCGAGATGTCGGACTTCGTGTGGTCATCCGCCCCTGAAAGCGATTGGCAGCTGGCGGCAAGGGGATTGCCTTGCATGGTCCCTCTAGCTCGGGTTTGGATAGGCTTGCGCCCAAGATCGAGGAATTAATGTCCTAGCCTCATGAGAACATGCACCCAGAGAAGATCGTCACGACGCAAGGCGACGTTCGCGGAAGTGATGACACGTGCCGTCCCCAGCCGGGTCCGAGAGTGTACCTCCTGGGCCGGGCGGGGCACGATTCCCGCCTGGCATCCCGAGCGCCTCTCGCGCCCTGGAGTGCCCGGGCCGGAGAGGGCCTCCGGCATCGCGTACTCGCCCAGGCTGTGAAGAACGGATGCGCGCGGACGTGCAGACGCCCACAGACGACTAGGTTGGCTCTGCCCGAGACTTCCGCTTTCTTATCGGTGTATATGGCTTGGTTACCGCCCTCAACCGTCGGGAGGCGACCTCTGCTCCGACGGTTCCCCGGCAGCCCGCCGAGAAACTCAGGAGTGCATCATGGCCGACATCACAAACGCACAAGCAAAACGCACCAGAGACGCAGAGAGAGCCATGGGGATGCCAAGGCATCAGGGGGACGGCGGCCCCATCGGCAGGCGTCAGACGCCCCCTCTTGGTGTCGACAGCTTCCAGGTCTTCGCGATGGAGTACCTTACCGTCGACCAGGTGGCCCGGGTCCTCCACGTCCACAGGCAGAGGGTGGCCGAGTGGGCGAGCCTAGAGGACGACCCGATGCCTTTCCGCATCTTCCCGGGGATGCAGAAGGGGGCCTTCATCTCTCGAGACGACCTGATCGACTGGGTCGACAGGAACTCGATCCCCCTCGCAGAGAAGGGGAGGGGGAGGTAGAGCCTCGAGGGAGGTCACGAGACGCGGATGGGGGTCCCTGCGGCTGGCCCCATCCGCGTCGCAGCCGCTCAGTCTTGGTCGGCCTTGCCGATCTCCTCCGCGCCGAAGCTCCACATGAGGAGGTCGAGGTCTTCCTGGCAGCTCGGGACGACGTCCTCATCAAGGTCCCTGACCATGTCCGCGTACGTGATGAGGCCCTCGTTGTCGGTGACGTAGAGCGTGCTGGGATCCGGTGCGACGAACTCCTTCATGCCTCCCCCTTCGGTCGGACGATCGCGTACGCTGCATTGTTCCAGAGGCGTGGGTGCGTCCACTGCTGAGGTCGGATCGTGTCGGCAGGCGTCGTCACTCCGCCTGTCGAAAAACGAACGGGTTTCCGACCCCGCGGATGCGCCGGGGACCCACGGAAGGTCCCCTATCCTCCCGCGCCGTCGAAAACCCGCGCCCTCGCGTGCGCTCGGGCGACCCTCACTGGCCCCTCGAAGCCCATGGTCGCACGGCCGGCAAGCACCTCTTCCCGCCGGCCGGCGCCCCTCCCGTGAACCCGCCGCACGCCGCGCCCGTGACGCGGCGGAACCCCGGGAGGGGCTTGCACCAAGGCCTTCGAGGGGCCAAAGGGGCCCCACGTCCTAGGGAGCAGAAATGACCGAGAGCACCAAGACCCAGCAGCAGCCGACCACCGACCAGACCGAGGAGCCGAAGCCCGTCGCCGAAATGACCGCCGCCGAGGTCGCAATGGAGGGCCGCAAGCTCGCCACCAGCTACCTCGAGAAGCGCGGCTATGCCATCCTCGAGCGCGACTGGCGCTGCCAGGCGGGCGAGGTCGACGCCGTGGCCGAGGACGAGGGGACGCCCGTCCTCGTCCTCGTGAAGACCGCGCGCAAGCTCGGCGAGGACTCCGACGCCATGCCAGAGCTCGCCATCGACAAGGCCAAGCAGGCCAGGTGCCGCAAGCTCGCGCTGCTCTGGCTCGCGGGGCATCCCGAGGCCGAGAGCGTCCGCGTGGACGTCATCGCCCTCAACATCGTCGGCGAGCGCTGCGCAAGGCTCCGCCACCTCATCGGCGCCTACCAGTGGGAGGAGTAGACCCTAGCTGCCCAAACCGCTGGGAGCGTAAAGGCGACCGCTCGGGGAAACTCGGGCGGTCGTCCTTTTGTCAGGCCACGGCCGCAGCCAAGCCCTCCCGCGGCCGCCCTCCCCGCCGCCAGGAACACCTAACGGCGGCGGGGAGGGGAAAGGCAGCGTTGCTTCAAGCCAACGTCATTTTTCAAGGTCGTTCGGCAACTCGTTGGGTATCATCCCGTTTGTCTTATGCTTGAGGTCATCTGCAGCCAAGATCAGTATTCCAGCCGAGGCTGCTCGACACAGCGTCCTGATGCACGATCTAACCTTCTTCCCTCAGATACGTGACCTCGAACTGCTTGACCATCCGTGCCTCCTGCACGCGGTTCTCGATCGCGAAGGCGTCGTTGGCGTCGAAGCGCTGCCAGATGTCGAGGCCTCTGTCGAGGAGAATGTCCCAGCCGTTGTCGATCTTGATGTGGCGCGCGTGGATGTTCGGGTCGTCCATGTCCCAGGTGAACTCGACACCCTGGGAGGCGACGGCCTCAGCCACTTGTCGCAGGTACATCTCCTGTTTGCCAGGCTCCCCATGCTCGTCCGGCGCAGTCGCGAGGTGAACCTTGATGGTTTCGACGGAGTAGTCGCGATGGCGAAGGACAGCCTCAAGCACCTCCATGACATTTCTCACCTGATAGAAGTTGCGAACGTAGGGGTCGACGATCTCGATGTTCCTCGCGCCCTCGAGGTATGGCCCAAAGAGAAGGTCGTACGAGACGCCGCGCTGGTTCTCGCGGTACGAGACGAGCCCGGTCTTGAGAGAGCTATTGGATGCGTGAGGTTCAGCTTCCGCTGAAGAACCCATGGCCGCCGGTGCAGGCTCGGCAGCGCTCGAATCCGGCCGGTACGTCTCGGGAATTCGAGGGCCCAAAGGAGATGCGCATCCGCCCTTCATAGGCACGAGGTCGCGAGAGTGGTAGAAGCTGGGATATTCCTGCTCCTCGAGCGTCGTGACCACCTTGACGGCACCAGTCTCGAGGTCCTTGTAGGAGTTCTCCACGCGCTCAAAGGTTCCGTCGATGCGATAGATCTGGTCCTTCACGCGGCAGCGCAGCTCCATCGAGAACTCGAGGAGGTCGCGCGCCTCCTCCTTGGTGGCGTCCTCCCCTGGAAAGAGAACCTTCATGAGGCCGGAGAACGTCTTGCACACGCCGTCGCGGTCGCGCGTCGAGAGGGAGCGCGACAGCTCGAACCACTTGCAGAAGCCGTTCGAGTAGTCGAGGGTGCGCAGATGTCGGAGCGCCTCAGCGAGGTAGTCCACGATGAGGCCCTGCGTCTCGCAGAACATCTCGCCCCGCACCACGTCTATCTCCCAGCCGGGGATGTAGGCGTGGAAGCGGTCGAGGAAGGCGGGGTCGTGGTAGAGGTCGGGCAGGTCGTCGAAGAGGTCGGCGTTCTTGAGCAGGTAGCCCACATCGTGAGAGGTGTTGCCCAAAAAGGCGAGGGCCGCCTCGGCGGTGACCTGCTCCACGCCGCGGGAGAAGGCCTTGTTGGCCATGTAGTTCTTCAGGATGTCGACGATGTCCTTGCCGGGACGCTTCTGCTTGCCGGCGAACTCGTCGAACCCCACGCAGTCCCAGTAGCCCACCAGGCCGATCTTTCCGCTCGCGTTGTTCACGAAGAGCTTGGCGGGGGTCACCTCGCCGCCCGAGATGAGGATGCCATGCGGGCTGAACTCGGAGAACACGTGCGACTTTCCCGTGCCCTTGGGCCCCAGCTCGATGAGGTTGTAGTTGCGCTCGCAGTAGCAGACGAGGCGCGTGACCAGGAAGAGCTTGGAGCGGTGTCCCAGGAGCTCGGGGTCGAGGCCCACCGTGCGGATTATGACGTCAAGCCACTCCTCCGAGGTGAACTTCGAGCGCGCCTGCACGTACTCGTCGAAGTCGAACAACGGCAGTTGGATGGGCTTGAGCTTGTCGAGGACGAAGGGCGACTCGTCCTTCGCCTCGTTGGCGATGTAGGAGAGGTCGGCTATGCACCATACGCCCGAGACCAGCAGGCGCTGGTTCGCCCTCACCGTTGCGGAGTCCACGAGCACCTGCTTGATCCCCAGGTTCTCGAAGGTGGCCTCGTAGGCGTCGCGCTTCTCGTTGAGGTCAACGTGCACCTTGTCGATGACGCGCTGATACTCGCTCTCCCTGATGTGGGAGCGCACGAGGGTGGCCTCGCTGCGCTGCACGTAGTGCTTGGCGAGGATGTTCTTCACGGCCTCGATGCCCTCGGCGACCTCTTGCTCGTCGTCGGTGGAGCAGTACTGGCCGAGAAGGTACTCCAGCACGTAGCTGGGCACGGCGGCGTTGCCGCGCACCTGCTTGACCAGGTCCTTGCGTACCGTGTAGCCAGGGAACGCATCGATAAGCCTTCTGCTCAGGTCGTCCATCGGATGTTCGCTCCTACTCGAAGTCCTTGCCGAAGCTGCGCCTCACGGTGTAGTCCTGCGAGGCGAGGTCTGCGTAGACGCTCGTCTCTCCCACCCGCCTCTGCACCTTGACGGTCACGCGCTGGCCGTCCCTCACCGTCGATGCGAGGGGAAGCCTGATGTGGGAGATCCTGGCCGCCGTGTCCTCAGACTCGCTGGCGAGGTCGAGCTCCTCGACGGGAGAGATCGCCTCGGGAGCCGCCTCGCCGGCAGCGCTTGCGAAGACCCTCACGTGAATCTTTGAGGCACTCGCCGAGACGGGATCGGTCTGGTAGAGGTCGAGGGCAACCGCGTTTCCCGTGATCAGCGTCTTCCCGCCGGTGAGGATGCTCGCGCCCACGGTCTCGGCCTTCCTGTGCTTCCTCGCGCTCACCACCAGCACCGGGATGACCGTCTCCTGCAGGGTGGCTCCTCCGTGCACGAAGCGGGCGCCCGACCCCTTGAGCCTGAGCCTACGCATGCCCTTGGGAATCGCGACGTCAAAGGCGCCCTCCAAGCCCAGACTCGAGGCGGGGAACAGCATCATGCCATCCGCCTTGGGAAGCGTCGGGGCCATGACGAACCTGCGAGTGTTCGAGGCGTCGCCGCCCGAGGTGACCGCGGGGAGGATGTCGTAGCTCGCATACTCGAACCCCGAGGGGTCCTTGTCCTGGAAGAGGAAGCCGTGGTCGGCCGTGACGAGGACCTCGTCGAAGCCAGCCCGCGTGAGTATCGAGACGAGACGCCTGATCTGCCTCATCGCCTCCCGCGCGGCGCCGAAGACGTCGCGCTCGGTCTCGGAGTTGTCCCCCGTCTTGTCGACCTTGTTGTGGAAGACGTAGACGAGTCCGGCCTCCGAGGCGTCGCCGAGGGTCCCGTCGGAGAGCACGTCCTCCGCCTTGAGGGCCCTCGCCCCAGGGTGGGCCGCGGCGAGCACGGCCTCCCTGTTCGCCATGCCGGTGGCGGGCCTTCCGTCCACCGAAACGAGCTGGGTGGCGGAGTCGATGGAGATTCGTTCGTTCGGCAGCAGCGCCGCCATGCCGAGCTGCGTGTAGGACGGCAGCATGGACATGGCTGGCTCGAGGATGGCTTGGTAGCGTGGGCTCCCGTACCTGAGGTCGTCAGCGAGCTCGACGGCGCACTCGTAGCGGAATGCGTCGGAGGCGACGACGGCCACGCGCTCATCCCGCCTGCTCGCGACCTGGCTCGCGTAGAAGTCTCGCTGCCGGCTCGCGATGCCTGCCGGGGGCCACGTGCCGGCCTTGCAGGCGAGGTCCTGCCACTCGATGGCGAGTCCCCACAGGAAGCTCCCGTAGCGAGGCTCGACCAGGCTCCGGACCCCGGACAGGTCGACGTCCGCCACAAGGCCGGGGTCGCGCAGGGCCTCGTGGTAGCGCCGGTAGGCCGCGTCGGTCTGGCACCACCGCTCGGAGTACGCCCTGAGCGCGGACGCCGCGTCCTCGCATGCCCCCGTCTCGGCCTCGCGCGCCTTGCAGCCCGCCGTCACCAGCGATGCGGCCAGCAGAGCGTCGTAGGTGACCTTCGCCTCGCCGAACCAGTGCATGCTGCCGCGGCGAGCCTCGATGTCGGCGATCTCCGCGCTCCGGTCCATGCCGGCCGCCACGTCGGCGACGAGCCCCCCGAGTATCCAGCGGTCGACCCTGCGGAGGTAGGGGTTCGAGACGAGCGCCTCGCGGTCGCACGCCTCGGGCCTCACCAGGGACTCGACGTCCTCCATGCGGCCCATGAGCGCCTCGAACGCACCGGCCTCGGCGCTGTCGCGCGACATGGACGAGAGCAGGAGGGCTGCCTCCGGCCCGAGGGTGGGCTCCTGGCCCACGAGCTCGGCGCAGCAGGTGAGCACCACGGCCGTGGAGAAGTCCGCGAAGCTCGGAGCATCGGACGAGTAGCCGTAGACGGCGCGCATCGCGCCCCAGAGGGCCTCCCTGAGCCCGTATCTCTCGACCTGGGCCTCGAGGTCACGTTCGAGGGCGAACGACCTCACGACGGCCCTGGCGACGTCGCGCGTGACGTCCACCCTTGACGTCCCCTTCGCGCCGCACGCGACGGCAAGGAGGCCGAGCTCTATGTCCTCGCGGCTCGCGGAGCGGGAGAGCCAGTCCGAGCCATGGCATGCGGAGGAGAACTGTTGGAGCCTCTTCCCGCTCGCGAAGAACGTTGCATGGGCGGAGAGCGTGGCCTCGGCGCTGGGCGCCAGTCCGCACTCCTCCGCCCAGGATGAGGCCATGGAACAGCTGAACGGCCGCGACATGAGCTTGACGTCGAGCAGGTAGTCGAAGTCCGAGGCAGGAGCACCGCCCGCACGGTACACGAGAACCCGGTCGCCGCCTCCGCGAAGGATGCGCCGTTTCAGGGCGAACTCGTTGCCGCGAACGATGATGACCTCGACGCCGTCGAGGGCGAGCCCCCCGATCGAGTCGGCGAACTCTCCCGGCTCGTCCTCCCAGAAGACAAGCCGGCTCTCCTGGCACGCAGCCTGCAACCTATCCCTCACGCCCTCGTCGAACGCCATACGTCTGTCCAATCCCCGAATCGTCCGATGTCTAGATCTTACGTACGGCTCCCGCGAACTTCGCGTAGTTGACCTTGACCCCATCATCCAGATCTATTGCCACATGCGCTTGCGCAAGGTCATAGAGGACGTCATGCTCCCATGCGGCGAGCTCCGAGGCCATGTCCCTGTACTTCGCCGCGGTCGACTGGTCCTTTGCCGTGCTCGACCGGCCGAGCACATCGGCCTGCGCCTCGAGCTTGCGCCGGAGCTCGCGCACATAACCCGTGAGTAGCCTCGAGACGGATCCCTCGTCGTAGCGGTGCATGTAGACCAGGGCGTTGAAGGAGTTCTTGGGGCTGGAGAACATCCAATAGATGGGGCGCTTGCCAGACCCTGCGACCGAGTAGGTCTTGCAGTGGTCGGCATAGAAGCCGCCCGCGCTGGGCTTGGCGAGATAGGCCCGTACGCTCGTGCCAAGCGACTCCTCCACCCAGCGGAGGTTCTCCTGGAAGTGCTCCTCGCCGAAGGCGGCCCTGAGCCAGGTGGAGAACCTCGAGGCTGCGTCGTCCTCGAACCACTCGCCCTCCGTCACGGGCAGGATGCCGTCCTCGTCAGGCATGAAGGTGGGGCTGGGCACCTTGTCGAGATAGTCCTCCAGGGTGGAGCCCTGGTCTGCCAGCACGAGCCCGTCGACGTCAAGCGAGTAGCGCCCGAACATGCAGCCGATCGCATAGGAGACGAGCAAGCGCGTCTCGCGCGAGCGGTCGAAGCGATGCACCGACACTTTGTCGTCGGGGACCTCGATGGGGACCTCACCCTCGAGGCCGTAGATCTTGGCGAAAATGCGGTTGAGCTCCTCCTCATTCGACTTCAAAGAGTCGAAACGCTCCTGCCACTCGGCTTCGACTTCGGCGGCATCGTCGGCAAGGAGCGGCTTTCCTCGGAGGAGCGGATGCCGCTGGAAATCCCACGAGGTTTCGAAGGAATCGTAGTCACACTTTGCCAATCGAATACACGAACTGGAGAATTCAAATATCTGATCGTTGGTAATAACGGAAGGTAAAACAGGGATATTGGAAATTGGTCCAGGAGGGTAATTCAGCGTTGGATTGAGATAGCTAAGAAAAGAAGACGATACTGATGAGTTAAGCAAGGCCATTATTCTTATCAATTTAGAGTTTGGCAGTTCGATGATTGCCGGAGCGGCGGAATCGAATGAAAACCCGGCCTCGAAATAACGCATATGAAACGATGAGCTTGTAATTTTTGTCCACGAAATCATGGGTTTGAAGTAGAACTGATTACCATCATGGCGGAACCCCGGGAGACTACCCATTCTTTCGAGTGATTTAGAATCATATTTTAATATATATTCTCGATTGCCAAACCATTTACGATACTCGCCACCCTTAATATGGGGCGAGTAATTTTTTCCTCCGAAGATTGAAATGTCGCGCGCGGAAACTTCTTGCCAAAGTCTAAGAAATGCGTTGTTATCTCCGGTGGATATTCCTGCATGCGTCGGCACTACCTGCTTAAGCAGTTTTCCATTGATGAACGAGGATTTCTCTGCCAATGAAGCCCAATACGCAACAGGGCTCCCGGGGATGTCCTTGAACGACCTTGCATCGCAGCGGTAGAACCATCCGCAGCCATGGTTGCGGATGGCCTCGAGTGCTTTCGGCTGTTGCCACTGGGGTCGATCGAAATCTTCGAGACGAATATACGAACCAGTCCTGCATGAATTTGCTGAAAGTAAAGTAAACATGCACGTAGGAACAGTGACGTCAGGAAAGCCGTGAGTTGACTGCTGAATCATCGAAACGATGCTGCGGCTCATCAATATTTTTCTTCTGAGTGCCTCAAAGGAAGATATGAACATCCAGGAGGACGCCGTAATTAGGCTTAGATAGCTTTTTTCCTTGACCAGCGAGAACCCCCGCTCGATGAAGCACGTGCAGAGGTCGCTCTTCTCGTCGGGATAGTTGTCCTTCACCCACGACGACATCCAGGGGCTCATGTTCTTGCTGCCCATGTAGGGTGGGTTGGCGACGACGGCGTCGAACGTCCGCGACAGGGCCTCGAGTGAAGTGGCCATGAGCTCGAGCTTGCCCAGTGTCGCGGCCGACTCCATGTCGTCCCTGGCGCGCAGCGAGTCGATTGCGCTTCCAACCAGGATGGCATCCGTCGGGTCTGGCACGTAGAGGCTCCCCACCTCGCCGAGATGGGAGAAGGCGTCGAGGAGCCTTGCGTTCCCAGCAAGGAGGCCCAGCGAGGCCGTCTCGGCGGGCTCGAACGCTACAGGCTCGAGCACGGTGATGTCGTCGTTGACGCCGCGAGAGAAGAAGTCGTCGTCCCGCTCCCTCGCCTTCATCTCGAGGGCGAACGAGGCGATCTCGGCCGCGCGGGAGTCGATCTCCATGCCGGAGAGGTTCTTCGAGAGGATGAGCGCGGGGATGTCCGCCGCGCGGTAGCCTTCCTCGAGATACATGTCGAAGAGGAGGTCGAAGGCATAGACCAGGATGTGGCCGGAGCCGCAGGCGGGGTCGCACAGGGTGACCTCCTCGGGGGAGTCTATGCGGATGAAGTCCTCGACCTCCCCCTCGGGCTCGATGTAGTAGTCCATGCGGTCCCTGAGGCGCGACTCGGGGAAGTTGAGCATCCAGAGGCGCCCGAGGGAGTTCTCCACCATGTAGCGCACGATCCAGTTGGGGGTGAAGAGCTGGGTGGCGGGGCCGAGCTCGTCGGGGCCCGCCTTCTTGCTGTGCCTGAACCCCTCGAACACCTCGTCCTTTCGCTCGGCGATGTAGTACTGGTAGAGCCAGCCCATCACCTCGACGTCCTGGCAGTCGCCCTCGTCCATTCCCTCGCGCACGCGCGCGAGGACGGAGCCTTCGGAGAGGAGGTCGGCTGGCGCCAGCAGCCGCATTGCCGCCCTCGTGCGCACGTCGGCCCCGAAGAGCATCGGCATCGGCTTGGCCCAGGAGTCGCATGCGGCGAGCAGAAGGGCCACGAAGGCCTCCCCGAGCGGGTTCGCGGAGGATGACCCCTCGGAGAGCAGGGAGGCGATGCGCTGGCGCTCCGCCTGGGGGACGTAGCCTGGGAAGGTGCCCCTCCTCGCGTCGTCGAGCATGGCGGGCAGGGTCCTTCCCTCGCGCGGCGAGACGACGGGGACCTCGGTGTAGCCCTTCACGTCCATGAAGCGCAGGGCGCACAGGCGGTTGAACCAGGTGTAGGCGACGCGCTCGACGAGGCCCCGCTCGTCGGTTCTCGCGACCTCCCTGAGCTCGGCCACCTCGTTGGGGTGGGCGAGCGCCTCGGGTGAGTCTGGCGCGAGAACGCGCTCCAGGCTCGCCGAGACGCCTGCCATGAGGGAGGCGCGGGCGCCCGTCGCGAGCCGCTTTATCCTGTTCGAGTCCATGGGCTGCTCCTAGAGGATGATGGTCTCGCCCGACGAGACGTGGGAGAGGAGGTCCTGCCTGAGGGCGCCGACGAAGGCGTCCACGTCGTCGGGCGAAGAGAGGGTCGGCCTGTCGAACGACGCCGGCTTCGAGACCTTCGAGTACCGTACCGTGCGGACCTCGGGGGCGGGGGCGTCCTCGGTGCCCTTCGGGGCCACAATGGAGAGGAGCTCGGGGGCGTGCTCGTCCTTGAACGCGCCGATCGCCCTGTCGGCGATCTGTATCTGCGTCATCGAGTCGATCTCCCGCGTCGCTTGGGCGATGATTGCGTCCGCCTTCGCGCGGGCCTCCTCGCTCGCGCTCGCGTAGGCCTCCTTCCGGAAGCCCTCCGCGAACGATTCGATGTCCCCCCTCGCCCTCGACCTCGATGCCTCCAGGGCGGCGTCGATGACGTCCCCCATCTGCCGTTGCAGCTTCTTGGCCTGGGGCGCGGCGCCGTCTCGGTAGCAGTCCTCGTCCGAGAGGACCTTCTCGAGCTCGCCAGCGAGGGCCTGGGCGTCCGGGCAGGCGCTGATGTTCGCCGCCTGCTCGCGGAGGTAGCCCTCCGCCTCGGCGAAGATCGCATAGGGGGTCCCGTTGAGGAACTCTGCCATGTCGCGGAGCTCGGGAACGGCCTCGGTCGCCGCCCCGGCGGCGGCGGCATGCTCTATGAGCCATTCCTGCGTGCGGCCTGCGAGCTCGCGCAGCGTGGAGAGGCGGTCCTGGTAGCGGGCCGAGAACGGCATGCCGTACGCCTTCGAGGCGAGCTTGCCGTAGTCGTCGAGCCTGTCGGCAAGCCAGCGGCCGAGCTCGTCGGCTATCCTGCGGGCGTCGTCGCCGACGGCGGTCTGGCCCGTGACGGCCTTGTAGGCGTCGCGGATCTCCGCGAGCTTCTCGGCCCCGATCTCCTCCAACGGTCGGACCGTGATCGTGTCCGTGGCGTTGCCCTTCGATAGCGCTGAGGCGAGGTCGGTGCCCGCCAGCGGCGCGTCGTTCCTGGAGCATGCCACCCGCCCGTTCTTCGCGAGGACGCCCACGGCCTGTCGCACTGCCTGAGGGGGCCACCCGTGCTGGCCCGCGGAGAGCGCCTTCTCGAGCGAGTTGGATCCCGTGCCGCCGACGGTGCACACGTCGGACTGCGCGAGGACCCTCGTGATCTCGCCGAGCGTCTCCTCGCAGTACTCCGGCAGGGGCATGCCCGGCAGGACCTCGCCGGCCTTCGAGGCGTTGTAGATGGAGGCGTCGCTGAAATCGGTCGTGAGCATGGCGAGGTGGGGATAGGACATGGCGACCGCCACCAGCATCTCGGAGGCCACTCGGGCCGTCCCCGAGCCGGAGGCCTGGCTCGTGACGTCCGTCCCGCAGGTCGCCCACGTGGCGCCGTCGAGGAGCTCTGAGACCTTCGCCTTGAGCTCGACGTACCTGGTCGAGTTCGCCTCCGACTTCTCGCTCAGGATGCGCCCAGTGGCTCCGCCCGCGCCGCCGTGGAGTTTGACGTACTTGTCCGTCTGGAGGTAGAGCCTCATCTCTTTGACGAGGCCCGCGTCGTCGGGGAGAACGCAGAGGAGCTCCTTCGGCCTGGCCATGCCGGCGGTCCTCGCGAGGGGGTTGTCGGTGAGCGGGGTGAGGACGTTCAGCGAGAGCTCGTTCCTCCGGGGGGTCACGGCCTGCCCGTCGACCAGCACGTCGTATCCGAACGGCGTGCGGAACGGGCCGTTCGTGTACTGCACCTTGCGGGTGCCGAGGTCATCGGTGATGAGCCCTCCGATGCCGCGCGAGACGTCGGCGTAGTCGACGGGGAGCTTCTTGATTTCCTCCTCGATGTCCTTCTCTTCGTTGGTGAGGTACTCGTAGCCTGTGCCGTTCCTGCGGACGTAGTTCTGTCGCTCGAGCTCGTCGAGCGACGATGTGATTCTCCTCTCGAGCTCTGCGGAGTTCTCCGAGAACCCGCCGTAGAGGAGGATGCGAAGGTTGCTCGGCGTGGCCTTGAACTCCTCGTTGTACTTCACGAGCAGGAGGGCCTTGAGAATGCGCACGCCGAGCTCGTCGCCGAGCTGGTTCTCCGCCAGCGAGATCTCTCCGTAGACGGTGCTCTGCAGCTCGCCCCTCAGGCCGTCGAACATCATGTCGAAGGAGATGAGGTCGCCGGAGCCCACGTCGCCCGTGTCCTTGGTCGCGAGCAGGACGTTCCGCGTGGCCGAGAGCATGTTCCTGGCGCCCGTCGAGCTGTACTCGCCCGAGAAGCACCCGTGGTTGGAGAGGGACTCGAGTGCGGCGTGGAAGAGGTCGAACTGGTACGGGACGAGGGGGTAGGTGGCCTCGAAGTCCTCCATGCCGGAGTAGGGAAGGTAGCGCTTCGCCCCGTCGGCGAAGTCGAAGAGGACCTGGAAGTCGCCGCTGTAGCGCTGGTAGAGCTGCGCGATTGGACCGAGGGCCTCGGGCTTCTTCTCGAGGAGGCGGTCCCTCACGACCGCGTTCGCGTCGTTGGAGGGGATCTTCATCTTCACCTTGAAGCGCGCCTGGATCTTCGAGAAGTCGTTCGCGGAGTGGGACTGCATCTCGCCCACGAAGCTCTCGACGTCCTCCTGCGAGGTGACGATGACCCACGCGCGGCCGTGGCACTTGGTGCTGAGCAGCTCGGCCACGTTCTGGAGCGCGAAGAGCAGCACCTCGTTCTTGGCGATGAACTGCCCCATCTCGTCGGCGAAGAAGTTGAGCCGAAAGCCCGGGCGCTCCTTGTCCATGCGCTCGATGTACTCGTTGGCCCAGGTCGCGAAGTCCTCCGCGGAGGGGTGGTAGTCGCGCGAGTAGGTCTCGACGATGTTCGTGTTGGTGCCCTCGGGGTTGCCGGTCGCGCGGTCGTACGAGGCCGAGATCTTCTTGGCGTAGATGAGGGCGTTCGCGCGCGCCTTCGTCCACTCCATCCCCGTGCTCGACTCGAACTCCTCGACGAACGCCTGGTAGAGACCCTCGCGATCGAGGTCGCGCTCGAGCTTCGCCACGTGCGCCTGGGCGCCGTCGAAGTAGCCGCACCGCTCGTTGAGGACCTTGATGAAGGCGCTCAGCAGCGCGCCGTCGTTGTCGCGGCTCGACGAGTCGGCCTTGCCGCCGATGTTGAAGAGGATCGACTGCGACGGGATGCGCTCGCAGGCCTTGACTAGCGCCGCCCTCAAGGCCGCGTCGCCCTCGGGGACCTTGGGCGTGATGTAGTCGAGCGCGGGCTTGCCGGCCACCTCGGCGTCCTCGAGGACGTAGGACAGGATCTTGAGGAGGTGCGACTTGCCCGAGCCGTAGAAGCCTGATATCCACGCGCCGTTGCCCTCGGCGTGCGGGCTCGCGTACTCCTCGCAGAAGTCGAGCAGGCACCTGCGGATCTCTGGCGTGAGCACGTACTCCTCGAGCTCGGACTTGAGGTACTCGGTCTCGTCGGGCTTGATGACGCCGTCCAGGTGACGGTCGATGGGCCTTTCGAAGATGTCCCCGAAGTGCATGTCTCCTCCAAACCTAGAGGTCATAGATGTTGCGTGCGCGATAGTAACCGCCAGCGACACCCTGCGGGATGTCCAGGATGTCTAGGCTCGTGGAGCCGTCTGCGTTCGACTCGTACCTGCCTGGGAAGAACGTGACCACGGGGATGGGCACCGTGAGGTTCTCGAGCAGGCGATGCGTCCTCACGAATGGGTAGCACTCGCCAACCCCCGAGAGGAATAGCAGGTCGTGATCAGCGGCCGCCTCCTTGATGCGTGGGACGAGCTCCTTCTCGACGTCGACGGCATCCTTGAGGGCGTCGGTGAAGTCCTGCTTTCCCACGTCGGGCTCCACGCCGACGAGGTCCTCGTAGAGCCCCTCGCCGTCGAGCGTCGCGAGGGCGACGTCGTACACGTTGACGTCCGCGACGCGGATGCCCCTGGCCGCGAGGTCTCCCACGAGCCCATGGCGCACCTCGTCCGCGGCCATGGCGTCCGCCGGGTCGTACGGCACGATGAAGCTCGAGGGCGACGTGAGCGATCGGGCGCTCTTGAGGAGCTCGTCGCTCGAGAGCTTCTCGAGGAGGTACTGTCGCTGCTGGGCGATCCTCTTTCTCTCCTTCATGGCTACACCTGCACTCTCGTTGGGAAGTCGGCGAGTTCGCGGGTGCCGAACAGGTCGAGGGCGCTCGCGGGCAGGATGAGGGGCAGGAGCCCGGTCGCGTCGTCGAGCATGCCGGCCTCCCTGAGCATCTGGTAGAGCTGGTTGCGCATGCGGGGACGCGTGCTCTCCGTGAGCTTCGCGACCTCGGGATGCACAAGCGCCGCCTCCTCGAAGAAGGTCTCGTAGGCGCCGACCGGAATGTCGCGCTTCCCGCTTTCCCAACGCTCGGCGATGACCTGCTCGGCGAAGTCCGCCACGAACTCGTAGGTGCGGCAGACCGCGACCCAGAGGATTGCCGTCTGCAGGGCCGAGTCGTCAGACCCTGCCAAGCCCTCGAGTTCGCCTGCCGAGAGATTTCTGAGCCGCTTAATGAGTTCGGAGGAGATGCGCTTGCGCGATGACTCGAAGCGGAGCATGAGGATGTCGTCCTCGACGCACCGGCGGCGCACCTCGCCCCAGTCTGGTGTGGCGGTAAACGTCTGGGCAAGCGTCACGCTCTCGGGACGCCTGAGGGATGCCGCGGTGTATGAAAGAGAGTAGCTGCTCATTTGCCTCGTACCCTATCAGTCGTGTCGGACAACAATTCGTCGAACGTCTCCGCATCGATGAGTACCAGGTGCTTCACGCCGTTGCGCGTGAGGTAGATGGGCTCCTTGGAGTCCTTCGCGAGCTTGGTGAGCTCTCCTATCTTGCGTTGGAGATCTGAGACTGGCCGAATTTGTGCCATGGCACACTTCCTTTTGTAGCGCGGGAAGATTCTCGACCCTATCTTACATACGATTTGATGTAACGAACGTGCGAACGGCAAGCCTTTCAGTAGAAGGACGAAAAGATAGCGCTCGCCCCCTACAAAGTGCGCGAGCAACCAGATAATTGAATGCCGATTTAATGTCCGTCCCGCGTGCCATCATCATTTCAGGCGAACATTACGACGAAAGGAGCAGCCATGTCGACAATGAAATGTCCTAAATGCGGAAGCACGGAGTTTACGGTTCTGGGGAGCACGAAGAAGTCTCTTTCCCTCGGCAAGGCCGTCGTGGGAGGGGTCCTGCTCGGCCCCGTGGGCGCTGCGGGCGGCGCGATCATGGGCAAGAAGGGCAAGTACGACCTCGTGTGCAACAAGTGCGGGCACCGATGGTCAGCCAAGTAGGCATGATGCCGCAGGGGAGCTCTCCGGGCGGAAGACAGACTCGCCGGAAGGGATGAGGGCACATGCCTCTCGACAGCTTCTGCGTGGGCAAGTATTCCATCGAGCGCACGACCGGCGGGCTTGTACACGTCGACGACGTCCCGAACGGGCTGGCATGCGGGTGCGTGTGCCCCGCCTGCAGGCAGCCGCTCGTCGCTAAGAACGGCGGCTCGAAGCGCGATCATCACTTCGCCCACTACCACACCGGCACATCGTGCGTTCACGGTTACGAGACGTCTCTCCACCTCCTCGCGAAGGAGATCCTCTCCGAGGAAGGAAAGATCTACCTGCCCGCGGTCACGTTCAAGAGGTACGAGGGGACCCAGGGCGTGAACGAGCGGGCCGAGGTCGTGGTCTCCAGCCCGGCGGGGCCCTTCGTGTTCGACTCGGCCTCGATCGAGAGGCGGATCGCCGTGCCGGGGGAGGGCGGGGACGGCCTCATGGTCCCGGACGTCGTGCTGAGGAAGAGGCTGACGGATGGCTCGGAGCGAGAGCTCCTGGTGGAGATATTCGTCACGAACAAGGTCGCGCCCGCCAAACGAGAGCTCATCAGGCGCGAGGGGGTGTCGGCCGTGGAAATCGACCTCAGCGGCATCGACAGGCACCTGGAGAGGGACGAGCTCCGCGCCATCCTGATCGAGGGCAGCGATCTCAAGGAATGGATCTGGAACGGGAAGGTCGCCCGGGCGGCGGACGAGGAGGAGAGGGCCAGAAGGGAAAGGCGCCATCGCTTCGAGCGCGTCCAGGAGTCGCTTCGGGCCAAGATCGAGGATACTGGCGCCGTCGAGCTCGCGTCGGTGAGAAGTGGCGCCAGCTGGTTGGAGTATCCCTGCCCCTTGTCCTCGGAGCTAACCGACGTCACCCACGGGTACTGGTGCACGGAACAGGGGGAGTGCGACGAATGCGAGCACTCCATAATACTCACCGGCTACAAGAGGTTCTGCGCTGCGCGGCACGACCTCAAGGCCTCGCTCGAGGCCGGCAGGTGCCCGGAGTGCGGGGCGCCGCTGAGGCGGGTCCATGGGAAGTACGGGGAGTTCACGGGCTGCTCGGGGTATCCAAGCTGCCGCTTCACCTTCAACGACGGCGGGAGGGTCGCCAAGCCACCCGACGAGTGGACGAGGTCGTGGCTCAAGAGGGGCATGGACGGCTTCGTCCCGGAGGAGGTGCGGGGCTACGGGTTCAGCTACGGAGTCCTGTCCTCTCGGGAGGGCTCGTCCATGGTGGTCTTCCTGCCCACGGACTGCAGTGCGTACCAGGGCCATGAGCTCGCCCGGGTGGGCGAGATCGCGGGGGAGCTCGGGATCCGCAGGGCGGTCGTGATCTACGACCTGAGGCAGAGGTTCTCCGCCTCCGAGTTCGACGTCGTCGAGGTCGACCTGCCCAGGATCTGCTATCGCTCGCGTCGCCACGAGAGGCTTATCTCGCTGGGAGGGCGCTTCGCGCCGAGAGACCCCCTCGATGGCCTGCTCGGGATCGGCGAGCTGAGCGACGTCTCGGCCTTTTTCGCCCTCAGGGAGCCGCTCCCGTCTCCCATGGGGCACGGCGTCGTCATCGAGGGATGCAAGCCCTTCGGCCTCGACGGCTACTTCGCCAAGGCGTTCTCCATCAACGGCGCCGCGTTCACGGTGTGTGTCGACAGACTGTTCCCCCTGGATTCGCTGGAACCGCTGCTGGCGGACTCTGAGGGCCAGGGCGAATCTCCCGCCGCTCGCATACAAGCTTGAATTGATGTCCATGGGCTCTGCTATGTTCGTTCCAAAGAGCGGCCTCGCGTTGGCCTGTCGAGCATGGCTCCGGCATCTTTGCTTGTGAGGAAGGGCCTCAGATGAATGTCGAAGACGAGTATTACTGGACGGAGTACTTTCCTGCGCTTGCCCAAAAGCTTCGGGAATACAAAGACAATGGTGGGGATCTCGTCTCCTTGACGGAGCGGGCACGTGAGAAGGCTGGCCTGGAGCAACGAAGCGAGGACCTTCCTGCCGAGATTGATCCCCTGTCCATTATCCGTATGGGCCTGAGGAGTAGGAGGGAACCGTTCTTTTCTGCTATTGGCGAGACAGCTGGTCTTGGCTTGGATGCTCCGAGGGGGTATCCAGGAATCCCGTCGTTCCGAGGAGACCTGATGCCCTTTGATCCCAAGATAATGAGAGCGAGTGATGCCGAAGAACGCCTATGGTCTCTCTTCGTAGCCTCAGCCGAATTGGCGGATGGGATGACGAGTGATGGAGTTGATGAGAGGTTCGATGAATGCTACCAGCGGATTATCTCTGATGAATACAAGGGGCTAACCGCCGCTGGTGCGACGGACCTAATCTATCTTGTCAGGCCACTCTATTTCGTGCCGATGGACTCGCCTATGTGCTCCTTCGAGGGGAAGAGTCTCGGAATATTTTTAAAACATCAAGAGTTCGGTATTACCCGAAAAGATATTAGGGCAGCCGAAAGAACGGGGTTTGCATACCGCGCGCTCTGTAAGAAGGTTAGAGACTCAATCAGCTCTGGGCAGATTCCATATGCGACCATTCCTGAGCTTTCGAATGCCGCTTGGGAATCTAGGGCGGCTGGACAA
This sequence comes from Atopobiaceae bacterium, assembly GCA_022655215.1. Classification (GTDB taxonomy): domain Bacteria; phylum Actinomycetota; class Coriobacteriia; order Coriobacteriales; family Atopobiaceae; genus JALCUE01. The sequence goes on from JALCUE010000001.1 coordinate 518,249, forward strand.
AAAGCAACGGTTCCCGACGCCGTCGAGCACGAAGGGGAAGATGCCGAAATGACGAATTGCGCCTACAGGCTCAACACCATCCTTTATGGTCCCCCAGGGACGGGAAAGACCTACGAGACGACGAGGATGGCGCTCGGAATCATCGACGGCTGGCCGAGCGGCGAGCCCCTGGACGAGAAGTCGTTCAAGCGATACAGGGACCTCGTGAAGGAGGGGAGGATAGGCTTCGTCACCTTCCATCAGTCCTTCTCTTACGAGGACTTCGTCGAGGGCCTGCGCCCCATCACCTCGGACGACGACCCCGAGGACTCTACGGCTGCGTCGGGGTCCATCAGCTACTCGGTCGAGGACGGCGTGTTCAAGGCATTCTGCGACAGGGCGCACAACGCCAGCGTGACGGAGGGGCTCAAGCTAGCGCCCGACGCTCGCGTCTGGAAGGTCTCGCTGAACGGGACGGGGAGGAACCCGATAAGGACCGACTGCCTCGAGAATGGCAGGATACGAATCGGTTTCGATGACCTGGAGCCGGAGGGTGGGACCATCCCGGAGGGAACCGGCCACACGGTCGTGAACACGTTCTGGAACCGGATGTCCAAGGGCGACGTGATCTGCTCGTGCTGGAGCGAGGACGAGGTAGACGCCATCGGCATCGTCGAGTCCGAGGCACGATACGACGAGGCGCTGGACAGCTTCTGCCACGTCAGGGACGTGACGTGGTTGAAGACCTACAAAGGGTCTGACAAACTCTCGCTTCGTGATCTCAACGGCGGGAAGCGGATGACGCTTTCCTCGGTCTACGAGCTCAGCCGGGTCCAGCCCCGTGACCTGTTCGACGCGGCGGGCATCGACGTGGCGGGCGCTGCCCCAGCAGAAGACCTCCCGTACGTCTTCATCATCGACGAGATCAACCGCGGCAACGTGTCGGCGATCTTGGGCGAACTCATCACGCTCGTCGAGGAGGACAAACGCCTCGGGGCATCCCAGGAGAGGACCGTCGAGCTGCCGTACTCGAGGGAGCACTGGGGCGTGCCGGGAAACGTCCACATCATTGCGACCATGAACACGGCCGACCGCTCTCTCGCGCAGCTCGACACCGCGCTGAGGCGCCGGTTCTCCTTCCGCGAGATGGCGCCGGACTCGAGCGTCATCACGGGGAGGGAAGACAAAGGCATCGTCGAGGGCGTAAACCTCGCCAGCCTGCTCGACGCGATGAACAAGAGAATCCGGGCGCTCTATGACAGGGACCACGCGATTGGACACTCCGTCCTCCTCGGCGTCGAGAGCCTCGACGATCTGCGGGACGCCTTCGCAGAGGGGGTCATCCCGCTGCTCGAGGAGTACTTCTTCGATGACCCCGTGAAGATGCGAATCGTCCTCAACGACTCCGACGGTGACTTCATCGCAATCGACGAACAACCCAGTGCGGCGTCGCTCGGCCTCTCGGGATTCAACGACGTAGACCTTGGGGCCGAGACGACCCCGTCGTTCGAGGTGAGGCCGAGGGATAAGTGGGCTCCCGAGACGTTCGAGAGAATCTACCTCAACCCCTCGGCGAAAGGCTAACGAGATGCGCCACACCTCCGAGTCGGTGTCCCTGGTCGAGTTCCAAGGACTGTGCCCCGACCAGACAGCTCACTCCCTGGGCCGGCCTGACGGTTGGGCGTCGATCTCGGATGCTGGCTTCGAGGAGCTTCGACAGTTCGTCCTCGAGGCGGCCGCATCCGGCATCGAGATCATGAAACTATCCTCGCAGGCGGGGAGGGAGGTGCTCGTCGCCCAGAACTACGTGGGCGTCGTCACGACCAAGAGCGGCTCAACGGTCGAGATTCTGCCCAAGGTTGGCCCCGACGGGTCATCTGCGGACAGCCGCTCGGCATATGCTCGCGCGGCCCTCAGGAGGATGCTCCCAGCCCTGAGGGGCGGAGCCTTCAGGAACCTGGGCCGGGCCGAACTGGCGACGGAGCGGATGCCTCTCTTTGAGTTGCTCGTGTCCATGTTCGTGGAGGAAGTCGAACGGGCGACGCGTGCCGGCCTCCGCTCGGGCTATTCCGTCGTCGACGGCAACGAGCGATTCCTCAGAGGGAAGCTCCTTCCGGACGAAGATCTCCGGAGGAATCCGATAGACAAGTCGAGGGTCTTCGTCCGGCATTCGATCTTCGGCCTGGACAGACCCGAGAACCGCCTGGTGAAGGGTGCCCTCGTCAAGCTGTTCGACGGCAGCTCCTCGGAGTCGAACCGGAGACGCATCAGGCGTCTGCTGGAGCTTGTCGAGGAGGTCCCCCTCCCGTCCGACGTCGCCGCTGACATCGGAAAGCTCCAGAAGAGCAGGGAGACAGCCTGCTACGGCCACGCCGTGGAATGGGCCTGCATCTTCCTCGAGGGAAGGACGTTCACCTCGTTTCGGGGGAAGACCGTGAGCGAGGCGCTCCTCTTTCCCATGGAGGAGGTGTTCGAGGACTACGTCCCGTTCGCGATGCGACGAGAGCTGTGCCGTCGCGAGTTCGCAGAATGGGAGCTCGCCACGCAGGTGAGGGGACATTATCTCTTCGACGCCCCGAGAAACGAGTATCCCCTGAGGCCGGACATGGTGCTGAGAATCCCGGGGAGCGGCGGTCCCGTCATTCTCGACACCAAGTGGAAGATCATGGACCTCGACGGCGACCGCCCCGCGGGCGGGGACATGTACCAGATGTATGCGTATGGCAAGAGCTTCAACGCGTCACAGGTGGTTCTGGTCTACCCAACCGCAGACCCGAGGCGTGCGGGGTGGGACCGTGAGATCCCATACCACGTTCCCGCCGACCCGGAATTCGAGGTCAGGGTCTTCCGGTTTGACGTCGGCGCCGACCCCACGTCCGGCCGGTCTCCGGCGCGGGATCTGATGAGTGGAATTGCCGGGGTCTTGAAGTAGCCAGAGGGAGCAGGAATTGGATGAAGACAACGGGAGGATCTCATGAGCTGGAAAGTCTATAGCTGGCCGTTCATCGCCTACGACGAGGACGCCGGCGTGGCATACAAGAAAGAGACGGGCTCCGCCCCGTTCGATCCCGCGAACGAAGGCGAACTTCTCTACGCGGTGGAGAATGAGTACGGATGCCATCGCATCTCGTTCCCGGACGGAATGGACCTACGGGAGTTCCTCTACCAGGCGGACAGGTGTGGAATCAATCTCGATGCCCTCTGACGTCATCGGATATTGCCACCTAACGCCACGGACGTTTGGAGCCCAGGCGCCTTCAATCGCAGCAAGAATCGTGGTTTGTCTAGACAGCCGCCCCTTGGGCGTCCCCCTATCCAAACCACCGCTCGGATCCCCTCGCACCTTGGCCCCGCATGGAGAATGCGGGGCGTCGTTCCGTCGGCATCGCCGACGGGAATAATGCTAGCGTCGGCGCCTTTGGCGGCGACTCGCGGGGGAGGCCCCGCGACCCCTGGGACGACACCACTCCACTGGACGTCCCGGCGACACACGGAAAGGGAATACCATGCCAGACAGATGGCAGGTCAACCTCCGCCTATCTCGAGATGACTACGAGTACATCCGGCGGAAGGCTGACGAGCAGGGCCAGACGGTCACCGCGCTCCTGCGCGACTCGACGTTCGCGGCAACATTACGGGCACCCGACGACCCGCATGTCCCCGACGTCGTCCTCATCGACGCGACGACGTGGCTCGGGATCCTCCGGGAGCTCAACCACTGGGGCGTCAACTACAACCAGGCAGTGCATGCCTTCAACACCTGCGCCCTTGCCCTGGGCGAGGCCCGCGAGAGCGGCTGGCTCGGCGCCGGGGAGGTGGCCCAGATCGCCGGGGAGATGGCAGGCGCCCGCGACCTCCTCCTCGAGATCGAGGGGCACCTCGGCCCCCTGGCCGACTCGGCCGACCGCGCGAGCAGGAGGGCGCACGTCAGGGTGAGGCGCCTCCCGGCAGGGGTCCCATGCGGGGGAGGCGGGCGCTGATGCCCGCCCTGAAGCCCATCTCCGGCCACACCTCCTGCAAGGGGATAGTCGCCTACCTGACGAAGGGCGGCAGGGACCTCGCCGAGGACTTCCTGAACTGCTCGGCCGAGGACAGACACGGGCGGCCCGTGTGGGCGCAGATGGACGCCGCCCGCGAGTGGTCGGGCAACGGCCGGCCCGTCGGCGGGAGGGCCGCGAGGACCTACGAGCACTTCATCCTCTCCCCGGACCCGAGGGACCACGTGACGGTCGAGCAGCTCCGGTCGCTCGCCACCGAGTGGGCCGACCGCTACTTCGGCGACTACCAGTGCGCGATCTACTACCACGACGACAACGACTTCGGCATCCCGCACGCGCACGTGGTCGTCAACAACACGAACCTCGTGACGGGGCGAAGGCTCTCCCCGACGCTCACGGCGCCCTTCGAGAGGGAGATCTGGGACGGCCTCCAGGGGATGGCCGCCACCCGCGGCCTGAGGGCGTTCGACTCGCGCGGGGCCTCGGCGCCCGGCGCGGGGCTCGACGCCGAGGCCCCGTCAAGGTGCGTCACGGCGCAGCGCGACTACTGCTCGAGGCCCGTGCGGGAGATGCGCGGGGACGGCCGGTTCTCGTGGGTCGACGACGTCCGGGAGAGGGCCCGCTGCGCCGCCATGATCTCGACGAGCGAGGGGCAGTTCCTACGCGAGTGCGAGACCCTCGACCTCCGGGTGAGGGTCAACAGGAGGGGCGACTTCGTCTACGCGCGCCCCGGAAGGGAGACATGGCAGGTCTCCGGCGCGAGGCTCGGGTCGGACTGGACGAGGTGGGGCGTGGGGAGGCGACTCGCCCTCGACGTCGCGAGGCACGTGGCCAAGCCGGAGGGCGAGAGGCTCGAGGCGATAGAGCGCGCCATGGCCAGCCTCTCTCGAGATGGCTCGTCAGCGCAGGTAATCGGCACCGCACGAGGAGTTGCCATCTCCGCTGCGGACGTGTCCGCGATGCTCTCGGCGTGCGTGAGCGCCGGCGCGGGCTCCGTGCTGGAGCTGAGGGAGGCGGCCGGGGCCGCGCCGGCCGGCCCGGCGAGGTCGGACGCGTACCGCGCCCTGAGGACGGCGCTCGCGCTCGGGTGCCTCCCCGCCGAGCGGTCGGACGACAGGATTCCGAGAGGAAAGCCTCGACCTCGCGTCGAGGGCGACGCGGCGGGCGCGTCTCCTGCCCTGACACCCGAGGACGTGCCTGCGAGAGGGGCGGAGAGGGGGAGCGAGCGATGAGGATAGACGTGACGTACTCGAGCGGGCTCGTGGAGAGCTACCGGACCGAGGGGGAGTCCGGCGTCACGGCGAACGCGCTCGCCGGCGCCCCCGACCGCGGGAGGGGCGAGACGTCCGCGGCGGTCCTGCTGCGCCTCCGGCTCGACCGACTCGAGCAGGACGGACTCAGGGTCGACATCTACTGGTACGGGACGGCCGTCGACGACCTCACGCGCATGACGGCCACGGGGGACTTCGGCGTCGACGAGGTCCCCGAGCTCTGCCTCGAGCTCGGGCGCGTGTGGAGGATCCTCGGCCCGGATGACATGGCGGGCGTGCGGTCGGTGGACGTCGACGGCAGGAGGCGCCTGGCGCGGATCGCGGGCGAGCTCGTCTGCCTTGACCTCCTGGATGACCGGGAGCGCTACTGGGTCGGGAGCTCCGGCGGCGAGGCGCTCGTCGAGAGGGTCGCCAGGATTCATGGGGCGATTCGCGAGGCGAACCCCTCGTGGGACGACGAGAGGGTTGCGGCGGAATACGGTTTCCCCCTCGGGGCATATCGCGCGGTCGTCGCCTCGAGGCACGCCTCGGGAGGTGGGGGAGAGGACCTGCCGTCGAGGCTCTCCCGCTACCTCGAGGACAACCCCGAGGCGAGTGTGGGGGAGGCCTCCGACGCGCTCGGCGCGAATGCCGACGAGCTGCGGGAGATCTGGCCCGTGCCGGTCAGAGACCGTCGTGGAGGCACGGAAGGGGCGGCGCGCGACGGCCGCGAGGCGACCTTTCTCGACGTGTCGGGAATGGTGGACGGTGCAGGTGCGAATTGATGTCCGGCGCGGGTCGTATGGTATTCGTGGGAAAGAGCGGACTGCGGGAATCGGGGCATGACATGAAGGACTCGACAAGGCATGGGATTCTCAGGGCAATCGTGATGTTCGTCAAGCTCGTGTGGAGGCTCGGGATGGCCGCGTAGTCGCGGGAGTCCGGCGCATGCCCGCGTGTGTTTGCCCAGGCGGCCGCCGCTCGGGCCTTACGGGCGATTCTGACGGTCCGTCTACCTGCGATGATGATAGCGGCCACTATGGGGAGGCGATGGCGGTGAGGGTGATTCTGGAGGACCGCGACCAGGGATTCGAGATGGTCGAATGCTGTGGCTATTACTACTACGGCGGCGGCACCGACGCGCACAGCCACTTCACCTGCTCGCCCGACACCGTGCTGAAGTTCGGGATCGAGCTCGACGAGCCGTCCGCCCCGGACGTGTCCCCCGCGGTGAGGGACTACGTGGAGGCGCATCTCCCGGCCTGGGTCGCAAAGTACGGCGGGAGGCTGTACCCGGACGTCGACTACTGGGGCACCGGTCGGTTCCCTGCATGGGAGGACCATTCCGAGGACTCACGGGGGAGATGAGGCGTTAATGGCGAGAGAGATCCATGGTTCGGGGGAGCTGAGGGACGCACTGTCGCGGCTGCCGCTCGTCGGCCGCAGGGTCGTCTCGGTCGACATCGTCGGGAGGCTCCTCCACACCGACCGCGTGACCATGATCAACTGCTACAACAACCAGGTCAGGAAGCCAGACGAGCCATTCCGCCTCACCCGGATGCCCATCTACGAGGACGATATCCCCCTGTCCGTGCCTAGGACGAGGATTGTCCTCAGCGACGGTCCCTTCGCCTTCGGGCTCGACGACGGGTCGGCGCTCGAGATCGCGATGCCAGGCCCGAGCTGCGTCATCATCGACTTCGTCCGCGACGCGTCGTCCCGCCCGCGGAACGACCTCGTGAACGCCTCGGGCATCCTGCGGCCCGCCATCGGGGAGGCCATCACCGGAACAGAGGTGATGGCGATGTCCACCAAGGACCAGGAACGTGACTACGTCGAGGAAGCCTACCAAGCCGACGCGTTCAAGCGGTGCCTGGTCAGGTGCGAGGACCATGCTTTCGAGATCTTCTGGGGCACGTGCATCGCCTCCACCAACGACTCGCGGCCCGTCCCGCTTGAGATGACGATGGGCGACCTCAGGGACAACATCAGCTACTACTCCGACCTCTTCGACAAGATGGAAAGCCGGATTTGAAGAGAATCCGATTGACCTAACAAATCAATATTGACCTATCAGGTCAACTTCGTTATCCTGTTCCACAAGGAGGTGGAGATGGATATCGAATATGCGAGCAGGACTCTGGAAAAGAGCCTCGTAGATCAAAGGTCAATTACCAGGTACTATGGCAAAATTGCCAGAACCCTCATTCATCGGCTTTCTGATTTGCGGGTTGCTGATAACTTGAGCCAGATAACCTATCTCCCTCCTCCGCGTAGGCACAAGCTGACCGGAAACTTAGAGGGCTGCTGGGGCATCGACTTAAGCAAGAATCAGCGTCTGGTCGTACGTCCTGTCGGCGATTACGACCCAAATGATTTGTCGACTGTGACGCGTGTCCGTATCGAAGATATCCAGGATTACCACTGAGCTTGGAGAGGAGAAGAGAATGATGAGCGATTTCATTGTCGCGCCCGGCGAGATAATTAAGGAATATTTCGATGCTCGTGGCCTTACTCAGAAAGATGTGGCGAAGCGCATCGACGTGAGCGAGCGTCATCTCTCTCAGCTCATAAACGGCAAGTCGAGGCTTACCGAGGATATGGCGCTGAAGCTTGAGAAGCTCATGCCAGACGTCCCGGCTAGCTTCTGGCTTAATTATGAGGTCAAGTATCAGGAGTATCTTGCTCGTGAGCGAGAGCAGACTGAGTTTGACAATGCAGAACTCAAAGATATCGCCAGGCGGTTCCACTTCAAAGAGGTGTTCGGGCGGACGAAGATGCCACTCGTGGAGCAGGCCATTGCGATGCTCAAGATTCTTCACGTGTCCAGCTTCGGACAATATCGCTATGCGGTTCCCGGGAATATGGAGTTCATGCAGGATGGTGGCGACGACGAGGCCGTTATTGTTTGGATTAAGCTGTGCGAGGAAGAGGCCGAGGAGCAGAACAAGGATTTGAGCGAAGTGCCGTTCTCCAAGGAGAGGCTGGAATCCTCCATGGATCGGCTGAAGATGATTGCGCTCAACCCTAAGGTGGACGATTCGATTGAGAGCGCTCGCAAACTGTTCAACAGGTGCGGTGTCTACCTCGTAGTGCGGCCTGCGATTTCCAATTCGAAGGTGCGCGGTGCGTTGGCGACCTACATGGGGCATCCAGCAGTCTATATCAGCAAGAGGTACAAAACCCATGATCATGTGTGGTTCACAATCGTGCACGAGCTTGCGCACCTACTGCTCCATTACGATTCCAAGCAGCCGATAGTGTCGATGGAAGAGCTTGCGAGTGAGGCGCATAGGGACGAGGAAGCGAATCGCTTCGCGCGGTCCTTCTTTGTGGACACTGATGATTACAAGGCATTTACCGAGACGAATGAGTTTTCACGCGGACGCGTGTATGAATTTGCGAAAAGCCAGGCCGTTGATCCAGGTATCGTCGTCGGATTTCTCCAACATGATGGGTTCATAGAGTTCAACACGCTGTCCGATCTCAAGACATCTTGTTAAAAGGGAAGCGATTCCGATGTATATGCTGACGATGAAAAATGGCCAGGCTGAGGCTAGGGCACTTAAGAAGCTGCTGGGTAGTGGATACATCGCGGACGACTGTCTGCCCTTAGTAGAGATCATCCGCTTGGACAAGCATGATCCGGGTCCGGCAGACGGCTTCTCATCCTGCCACGAGACGCTAGGGAAGATTGACGGGCTGATGCCCGGCAGGAAGATGCTCATAGACTTTTTCAGGGGTGATTTAAGCAGATACAAGAGCATCAACGCAAGCAAGTGCGGACTCGTTTTCCGCATGAACAACAGCCTTGATGCCTATTCCGATCATCTCCTCGCAATTTCCAACTACAAGAACCTTGTGCCTGTGATTGCGGTAAAAGAGGGCGTCGAGAACCTCAGCCCAGAGCGGCTCGTTGAGCTTGCCTTCACCATCCGAAAGGCGCGCCCAAATTGGCCTCTTGCAATCCGCGTCGAAAAATTCGAAGGATATGAGGATGCGCTTCGCGCCGTCCTGACGTCGGATGACTACCTCATATATGACATCAATGAGACTCCACTCGTCTCGCGAGTTGAAGAGCTTGAGGAGCTGAGTAGCCTGGGCCTTCCTGCGGAGGCCATCCTCCTCTGTTCTCCGAGGCGACGCGATATAAAGAACGGCAGCTATGAAGACGGCTGTCCCATCGACAACAGCCACATAGTCAATTATGTCGCTTGGGGCTTTGACGGCGTGGGGGATTACGCCGGACTGAGAGATACCCTCCCAGGTAAGGGTGGTGCTCGAGGATGTGCTCTCGCCCTTATGTACAAAGGTGCCTCAAACGATTTCAAGGCCTATGTGAATCCTGACTCCAGGCAAGGCACTTCAGGTTTTAGATATGTTGTCGGAAGACTTCTGGCTGACAGGAGCACCCTTGAAAGATTCCCGGGCGAATGCTTGGTGTTGTCCACGGTTGCGGACAAAGCCGAGAGAGGGCATTTTGGCGCATTCCCCACTTGGATTGAATACACAATTGAGCGGTACGTCCAACAGCTATACCTTGCCCACGGAAACAGCTATGTCCTTTAGTAGACGATGCTCGGGTCGAGGCCGTTGCGATAGAACCACTCGTAGTCGATGCCAAGAACCGACGGCTCAATCTCGCGAAAGCGTTTCCAGTGGCTGCCATATCGCTGTTTCAGATAGGTTTTGAACGCTAGATTGACCTTCTGCGGGGTGCTCTCGGCGAGGCATGCCTCGATGACGGCGGTCTTAGACATATGAGTGTCTTTGATATTGAAGATTGCGCAGAGACCGTGCTTGGGAATTGCCCTTAGCTGCTTCTCGGCGTCGAGGTCGGTACATTTTGCTGCTTTGCGGCGTGTCTGAAAATGATAGGTGCCATCCGAGGGATCCTGCCGATATGAGTAGATTCCGCACCCCTCTGGAACATAGTCTGGGAGCTCGTGCCAACGCCTTTCAGACGTGACAACATAGACCGACTCGAAAACATCGAAATAATCCCTGAGCTGCCCCTCGAGACGATCGAAAGTGTCTAGGTCGGTCTTAATCTCATAGGCCGCGCTGTGCCCGTTCACCTTGCACATGTCGACGCGGCTTTTCCCAATAGGGAGCTCGAAGATGGAGATGGTCCTGGGGCTCTGTGGGACCAGAACGCGGTCAATAAAGCCCGCCTTGATGGTGGCCTCGTTCGGGTAGTAGCGAAGGACGACGTCATTGATAATGCCGCGCGCGGTGCTGGTGGACTCGAAATCGAGAAGGCCGTCATCCAAAGACCTGGACAGGATAGACGAGAGCTTCGCCTCAGACAGGACGGTTGAGTACTGGTCATAGAGCCGTTGGGCTGCTTCGCGTAGCGCGATTCTATCGAGTTCCATCATCTCCATCATCTGCCTCCATGAGGAATCTTAGCATGCCGTCATTTGCCAATCGCGACGTTTCGGGCATCTGAAGCGGAACGCTTGCCATACGGCCTCTCCTGCAAACATCCAGGTATTGGGCTCTTCCATCAAAGAAAAAGCAGCGCTGTCAGCTAGCAAAGTGACTCCCTGCAGCTTCTCCTAACCCCGCTAAATGCATAGAAATGGAACACAAGCTGCCTCCCGTCAAGATAAGGTCAGGAGGCAGCTTGCCCCATGCTCTCTACGCTATCGCCACCTCCGGTGCCGGCGCCGCCCCGCGGACGGCCGCGTCCGCGGCGTCCTGGGCGTCGCGCGCCTCGTCCGAGAGCGAGAAGCCCTCGGGTGCGTGCGCCTGCCCGCGGTCGGGCTCGGGCGCCGGCTCGGCGTCTCTCTCCCTCGACTCGATGAGGTCGCGCCTGCGCTCGCCGAGGTACTCGGCCGCGGTCGATGCCTTCGCCGCGGCTCGGTAGAGCTCGTCGGGGTCCTTCCTGAGGGCCGCCACCCATGACTCGAGGTAGGCGACGTGCTGGTCGTAGTGCTTGCCTCCCTGCTCCGCCTTCGCGACGGCCTTGCAGTCGAGCCCGGCGTCGGCCGCGGCGAACATGCTGCCGAGCTCGGCCACGAGCTCCTCACGGGCGTACTCGGGCGAGCCGAAGTGGCCGACGAACTTGCGGCCGAGCTCCGGCGCCGTGGAGTGCGTCATCTCGTGGAGCAGCGTCGAGAGGAATCCCTCCGGGGTCGCGAACTGCGACCTTTCCGGGATGACGATCACGTCCCGGCTCGGCGCGTAGTACGCCTCGTCGCCCTCCGCCTCCCTGACGGGGCAGCGGCTCGACTCGATGAACTGGTCCGCGACCTCGCCGACCTCCCCGAGCTCCGCGGCCGCCCGCTCGGGGAGGGGAGGGATGCCCTCGACGTCCCGCGCGTTGAAGACGGACCAGTAGCCGACGCAGACGGGCACGAGCCTCTCGGCGGCCTCGCTCTCGCCCGGCTCCGCGTCGCCCGCCTCGGGGGACGGGCCCTCGGCGCGGGCGGGCAGCATCTTCCACTTCTCGACGACGGCCGCCTTCGCGCCCTTGCGCACGTGCCATCCCTGCTCCTCCGCCTGGCGGTACGTGCACCACCTCGGGTCCGCGAGGCCCCTCTCGGCGGCGACCGCCGCGAGTCCGAGGCGGTTGCCGCCGTGGTAGCGCTTGCCCGTGGCCGCGTTGGCGGGCGACCAGCAGGGCGCCCAGTCGGCGGCCCACGATAGCTCCTTTCCCTCCATGTCCGCGACGATCCTGTCGACGACCTGCCTTCTCTGCTCGCTCACTCTCTCCGGGAACTTCATATCCTCTCCTCTCCCGGCGCGCGTGTGGGGCCGCGCGTCTCCTGGCCGTGTCTTTCCTGTCCCCCTCGCCTCCGCGGCGGGGGGTCTCTCTTCTCATCGGCATGTGCCTCCCTCCTCTGGGGGCCGGCGCGTCGCCGGCCCCCGTCCGCCTATCGCGCCCTTCTGGCCCTGGCCTCGGCCACGTGTCTCTCGGCCTCGCGGTCGGCGGCCCCTGCCGCCTGCGCGAGGGCCATGGCGGCGACGCCGAAGGTGCCGCCCGCCACGAACGAGACGAAGCAGGCTATGAACGTCATCGCCCCTCGCCTCCCCTGCGGCGCATGACCCATGCGGCCGCGACGGCGCACGCCCCGGCGCCGAGCAGGCCGAGCAGCGCGACCGCCGGGAGGTCGTCGCCCGTCTTGGGCAGCCCCTCCTGCGTCGCGGGCGGCGTCTCCGGGGGCGTCTGGGGCGACTCGTAGGAGACCGACTGGCCCGCGTCGGAGATGTCGGCGTGCGCGGCGACCTGCCTCCCGTCGCGCGAGAGGGACTCGAAGCAGACGAGCGTCTTCCCGTCGAGCGCCGAGCCGTCGATCTCGAAGGCGATCTCGGCCTCGCCGTCTGCCTTCTCTGGCGTGAGCGTGGTCGTCGCGGTGACGTCGGCCCCGTCCTGCTGCCAGGCCTTCCCCGTGGAGGCGTCCATGAGGGTCCCCCTGAGGACGTACTCCTTGCCGGGAGTGAGGCCCGTGTAGGAGACCGTGTCGACGATGGTCACCCGATCGGCGGGCGTCCCCTCGTTGGTGCCGGTCGCCTCGTCGGCCGCCTTCGTGCCGACGCCCACGAGCGAGACCGTCTGGCCCCCGTCCTCGATGTCGGCGTGCGTCGCGACCTCCCGGCCCTCCCGGGAGAGCGTCTCGAAGGCCACGGTCGTCGTCCCGGCGAGGGCCGAGGCGTCGAGCTCGAACGTCACCTGCGCGGTCCCGTCGGCCTTCTCCGGCGTGAACGTCGTCGTCGCGGTGACGTCGGCCCCTCCGGACTGGATCGCCTTGCCGGTGGCCTTGTCCATGAGGGTCCCGGCGAGCGCGTACTCCCTCCCGGGGACGAGGTTCGCGTAGGAGACCGTGTCGACGATCTCGGTCCTCCCGGTCGCCTGCTCCTCGTGCGTGCCGCTCGCCTTGCCCGTCGCCTCGGTGCCGACCTTCGGGACCGTGACGGTCTGCCCCTCGTCGTCGACGTCGGCGTGCGTCGCGAGCTCGCGCCCGTCCTGCGAGAGGCTCTCGAAGGCCACGAGCGTCCTCCCGGCCGTCGCGGTGCCGTCGAACTCGAACGTCACCTGGGCGGTACCGTCGGGCTCCTCCGTCGTGAACGTGGTCGTCGCGGTGACGTCGGCCCCGCCTGACTGGATCGCCTTGCCGGTGGCCTTGTCCACGAGGGTCCCGGTGAGCGTGTACTCCTTTCCTGGGGTGAGGTTCGCGCAGGAGACCGTGTCGACGATCGCCTGCTTTGCGGCGGCCTCGGACTCGTGCGTGCCGGTGGCGGCGTCCGTCGCCTCGGTGCGGATCGAGACCTGCTTGTCGTCCACGGTGCCGATGTCGAGGTCGGTCCTGTCGCGGCTGATGGTCACGGTGCGCTCCGTGAGGGCGTGCCCCGCGTTGGCCGCGCAGGGGAGCTCCCTGAGGTCGTAGGTGTCGTAGGGCAGCGCCCCGAGCGAGTCGTCGGCCTTGGTGCCGGTCCCGAACCAGACGCCCCTGGAGGCGTCGAGGCCCTCGTCGTCGACCGAGCCGGCCGACGAGAGGGCGGCGTCGTTGCCGTCGGTCCCGCGGGTGTGCGGGACCCAGGAGGCGGCGCTGTCGAACATGCCGTTCTCGTCGGTGACGAGGACGTGGGACTCTCCCGTCGTCTCGGAGGTGAGCAGGAACGCGCAGCCAGCGAGCTGCCCCATGGTCTGCTCGTCGACCTTGCTGAAGCTGAGGTCGCCCCGCGCGACGTGGTCCGCGACCTCGGGCGCGACGTAGGTGGAGACGTGCTCCGCGGTCCCGTCGGCCGTGACCTTGACGACGTGGGCGGAGCCGTCGGAGAGCAGGTAGCCCTTCGGCGCCTTGGTCTCCGTGACGCTCACGGTGCCGAGCGGGATCGTCGGGGCGCCCGCGGAGTCGGTGTAGAGCGCGTCGCCCGAGGCCTTGTGCGCCTCGTCGAGCGTCGCCCTGCCGTCCGCGCCGGTGCGCAGCACCCACGTCCTCTTCGGCGTCCCCGAGACGTCGCCGTCCGTGTTGTCGTAGTACCTGACCTCGAACTCGGCCCCCTCGAGCGTCGCCGAGCCGAGCGGGGAGGCCTTGCCGGTCTCGGCGTCGAGCTTGGCGACCGCGACCGACACCGCGTCCGTCTGCGGGACGTCGGAGGCCGAGGCCTTCGTGTCCTGTGCGGGCGCGACGTCGCACCAGTGCCTCTCCCCGTCGATGGCGAAGCCCTTGGGCGCCGTCTCCTCGAGCAGGTAGTAGCGCCCGGCGACGAGGTCGCCGATCGAGGCCGACCCCGACTCGTCCGTGGTGACCGAGCCCACGCGGAACCCGTCCGCCGAGAAGACCCCGTAGGTCGCCCCGGCGAGCGAGTAGCAGCCGTTGCCCGAGCTGACGTCCGCGTTCGAGCTCGCCTTGGTGAGCGTTATCGAGCCGAGCGAGAGCGGGACGGCGATGCGCTGGCGGGCCGAGTCGTCGGGCCCGTACCAGACCGAGCCGTGCGCCTCGGGGCCCGTGCCGTCCCAGGCGTTCGCCTTCGCGACGAGCTCGTCCGCGACGCCTATGAGCGCGAGCTTCGACTCGTCGCTGATGCCCTGGTCCCTCAGGTCGTACCCGCCGAGGAGCCAGACGGCAATCTGGGTGACGGCCCTCGCCTCGCCGTCGGAGAGCTGGTGCCCGCAGATGCTCGTGGTGTTGGGCCAGCCGTGGTAGAGCGCGTAGGCCATCGGCCTGTTCGTGTCGGCGACCCACCCGCCCTTGGTGTATGTGGTGTCGGCGTTCGGCCCGTGGAGCGTCCCGTCCATGCAGTAGGCGGCGGTGCCCCCGTCGGTCGACTCGTACGCCCCGAAGCTCGCGGCGTCGAACGGGCCGACGTCGCCGGAGTGGTCGTTGTGGAAGTGCTGGGTGTCCGGCTCGGCCTGCGCGGCCCAGGCGGTCGTCGGGGCCGCGGCCCCGATCATGCCCGCCCACTGGCTCGCGACGAGCAGCACCGAGAGGGCGACCCTCCCTATGGCGCCGAGCGCGCCCCCGCGCCCGCCTTGCGCGGGCGTGTTTCTTCTCTTCATTCCTCGTCCTTTCCGTGTGGCCCGGGTGGAGCCGGGCTCCCTTCCTGTCTCGGACTTGCGCGCCCGCGCGGGGCCCGCGCGCCGCCTCTCCGGGTCGCCCCTCCTCGCCCCCATGGCCGCCCCCTACCCGCCGAGGATGTCCTTCGCCCACGACCCGCTGCGCATGAGCGAGAGGATGAGCAGGAGGCACATCGCGATGAGCTTGAGGGGCCAGAGGATGAAGTTGCCCACGTCGGATGGGCTCGCCGCCTGCGTCATGTCGGCGGCGACCATGTTCACCAGCATCGGGAAGCAGGTGAGGACGAACATCATGATCGTGCCGGCCAGGCACAGGGCCACGAAGTTCTTGACGAAGTTGATCCCCATGTGGCGGGTCTCCTCGAAGCCCATGAGCGCGAAGGGGATGGGGGAGAGCATGAAGTAGACGTAGAGCTGTATCGCCCGCGCGTAGACCATGAGCTGGGAGAACACCTGGGCGACGATGGCGAAGAGGAAGACGAGCAGGGCCGTGATGACGAGCGGCCCGATCGCGGCGAAGTCGGTTATGGCGTTGTCGCCCACCGAGTTCAGCGCGACCCCCGAGAGCGCCTCGCCCCCGCCGATGTAGGAGTTGAACTTGGTGAGGTCGTCGAAGACCGCCTCGCAGATCTCGCCCGAGTTGTTGATGAGCCAGGAGAAGATCACGAAGAAGACGGCGAGCTCGACCACCTCCTTGACGGCCGGCATCGTGGCCGAGCCGTCGACCTTCTCCGACACCCTCACGAGCTGGACGAGCATGACGAGCGCCAGGATCGAGTGGGCGCACGGCTTGACGACCGAGTTGCGCACCCCGTCGGCCAGCTCGTAGAGGGCCGTCCCGTGGCCGAACAGCGAGCTGAACGAGGTCGTGAGCAGCGTCGTGGAGTTGATCGTCCCCACGACGGAGAGGGCCCCCGAGAACATGCCGTTTATGATGGGCCCGAAGAGCGTGTTGATGAGCCACTTGTTGACCGAGTCGGCGATGTCGGTGAAGGCGTCCGCCCTCGCCGTGACGGGCGTGAGCGCCACGATCGCCAGCGTCGCCGCGGCGACGGCGAGGGCCATGGCGGCCCTCCTCGCCCCGGGCCTCGACGTGATCCCCATGCTAGCCCGCCTTCCTGACGCCGACCTGGCCGTCCGCCTGGGAGATCGTGACGACGACCCTGGTCTTCGCCGCGTTGTCGAGCGCGTAGGGGAGGGTGACGGTCCCTCCCGCCCAGTCCGACGTGGACGTCTCCGCCCATGTCGCCTTCGTCGCGGTGGGGTAGTTCTGGGCGCACCAGTCGCCGAGGGCCCGCTCCAGGGCCGCCCTCGAGGTCCCCATGGAGGAGCAGCGTTCCTCGTCCGGCCCCGTCACCGATAGCGCGGAGGCGGCCGACGACAGCGAGTAGGCCCTCGCCCTCGAGAACGCCTCGGAGGAGAGCGTCGTCGACGCCGAGCCGTCGGCGCCCACGACGCGCTGGAGCTCGGCTATGTAGGTGCCGTCGGGCGTCTCGACCGAGAAGACGGTCACGGTCGCCGTGGCGTTGCCGTCAGCGGGCCTGGTCGTCGTGGCGCAGGCCGTGACGACGTAGGGCGTGACCGTCCGGGCGCCGTCGGCCGTCTCGGTCCAGGTCCTGTCGTCGAAGCTCGCCGCGACGGTCTCCTGCGAGGCGGTCCAGCAGTTGGCCGAGAGCATCGCCACGAGCTGCCGCTCGTCGTCCGTGTACGACGACCTCAGGGCCCTCGCCGAGGCGTCGAGCCTCTCGTCGGCCACGTCCTCCGCCGAGGCCTCGCTCGTCTCGGCCTGCGCCGCGCCCTGGTCGGCCGGCGCGTGCACCTGCGTGCAGCGCGCGACGCTCGCCGCCAGCAGCGCGGCCAGGACGGCCGCCGCCACCGCGACGGGCGCCCGGTGGGCCCTCGCCCAGCGGGCGGCGTCCCCGATCCTCGATCTCCCCATGGCCATGTCCCCTCTCATCCGATGCGGACCGCGCAGGTCCACCTGCTCGCGACGTCTCCGTGGGTCATCCTCACGCGCGGCGGCGTCGCCTCGACGCACGTGTCCGGGTCGATGTAGATCCCGACGTGGCCGGGCATCCAGAGGATGTCGCCCGGCTGCGCCTCGGAGATGGGGATGACCTGCCCCGAGTCCTTCTGCTGCTCGCTCTGGTGGGGGATGTCTATCCCCGCCTGCGCGTAGCACCACTGGGTGAGCCCGGAGCAGTCGATCCCGCCGTGGGGGTCGGTCCCTCCCCAGAGGTAGGGGGCCTCCCATCCGGCGGCCTCCTGCGCCGCCTCGACGACCGCGCCCTTCCCGAGGCTCCCCGAGACGATCGCGGCGTAGATGCGCTCGGCCTCCGACACCCGCGTCGACATGTGGGGGATGCCCGGGCAGAAGTTCATCCACCCGTAGCAGGCCTGCGCCGTCGCGTCGGCGATGTCGGTCGCGGAGTCGAAGCCCGCCCTGCTCCCCGAGACGCGCGTCCCGGCCGGCGGGTCGTCGCCCTCGACGATCACGTAGGAGTCGGAGTAGTCCCAGGAGTCGAGCTGGGCGCCGAGGTAGGCGACCTGCACGTCGATGTCCGACCAGTCCCTCCCCATGCTCTGGGCGAGGTCCTTGAGCCCCTGCTTCTCGGAGCGGGTCGTCCACTGGCAGATGCCGTAGCCGAGGTAGGTGCCGACGTCCCGGGCCGACTCGTCGCCGTTCTCGCAGCAGTCGGGGTCGAAGTTGCTCTCCCCGACGATGTTGCCCATGATCGCCGCGGCGTGGAGGGCGTCCAGTCCCTTCTCGTTCATGAGGTAGGCGGCGACGATCGCCTCGTTGCCCTGGAGCGTGCCGTGGTAGCGCTTGGGAGTCGACGCGACGCCGAGGACCGCCGCGAGGATCGCGAGCACGGCCACGACGACCGCCGCCGCGGGGAGGAGCGGCGCGAGCAGCGCGGGCAGCGCCGCCACGCCGCCTGACGTGCCGCCGGCCACGACGGCCGCGACGCCCGCCTCGGCCTCGTGCGCGGCCCCCGCCGAGGCCGCCCTCGCGCCCGCCTGGCGCCCCGCGCTCGCCACGGCGGCCCGGGACGCCTCCTGGTTTCGCCTCGCCTGGGCGGCGGCGAGCCCGCCCCGCCCGCGCGCGGGAATCCCGGTCGCCCCCCTCGCCCCGCGAGGCCTCGCCTCTTGCGTCCCGAGGGGGCCTCTCGCCGCGGTGCCGCGCGCCTGCTCTCGTCCCGCCCCGCCCGAGAGGCGTCGGCCCCGGCCGAGGCGCCTGCGGGCGGCGGCGTTCGCGCCCGGCCTTCCGCCGGCCCCGTCCCGGCGGCGTCCCCTCGCCGGCCCCTCCCCCTCGGGCGTCTGGTCGGCCCTTGTCTCGGCACGCCGCCCGGCCGCGTCGCGGGCTGCCGCGGGCGCCCGCCGCGCCGCCGCGCGGGTCGAGGCGCGCAGGGCCCCCGACCCGGTCCGGCTCCCGCTGTCGCGCGTGCCGCGGTCGTCGGCCGCCCCGGCGACGAGTCCCGCCGCCGCTGCCGCGCGTGCGCCCGCGCCCTTCGCGAGGCCGCGGGCGGAGCGGGCCCTCTCGGCCCCGGTGAGGGTCGCGTCGGACGCCCGGCCTCCCTCGGAGAACGACCTGATGCCCTCATCGCGGCGCATCTGCGCCCCCCTTGGCCGCGCGCTTCGCGTACTCCTCCGGGCTCGTGTTGAACATGTCGTAGAGGTCGTTTCCAGGCGGGAAGTCGTCGGTCACGGGCACTCGCGCCGCGTCGGCGATGAGCAGGCCCTGCCCGGGCCTGGCCGTGTCGTCGATCGCCTGGGCCTCCTGGGGCGAGAGGCCCCTCGAGGAGACCCAGAACTCTCGGTCGGCGTCGGCCTGGCGCAGCAGGAACAGGAACCCCGACTGCTCCATGATGGCGGCGGCCTCGCTGTTGCCCGACATCATCGACGCCGACTGGGTCATGCCCGTGCAGATGAGCCCGTACTTGCGGCCCTCGCGCCAGAGCCTCGCGAGGTAGCTGATGATCGCGGGGTGGCCGAAGAGCGACTGGACCTCGTCGATGTAGAGCCAGGTCGAGACGCCCGCCTCGTGGTTCCTGTACATGCGGTTGCGCACGCTCTCGAGGTTCGCGAGCATCGTGAAGACGCGCATGTCGGAGGGGACGTCGCGGGTGTTGAAGGAGGTGACGCGGCTCCTTCCGAAGTCGACGTTGCTCTGGTGGTTGAGGAAGGAGAAGGGCCCCGACACGTAGCGACCGAACACGAGCGCGAGCCTGAGCGCCTCCTCGCGGCCGTCGCCCTCGCCGACCTCGCGCAGCGTCGAGACGAAGTCGCCGAGCGTCGGCGCGGCCCCTCCCGCCGCGCGGTAGGCCCGCTCGACGCAGGCGCTGATGACGGAGCGCTCCTCCTGGGTGAGGCCCTGGGAGCCCTCCGCGCGGAGGGCGCTCGTCATCGCGAGGATCGCGTCGATCTTCCAGGCGAGCGCCGCCTGGGGCGTCATGTCGGAGGCGTCGGCCATGTCGAAGGGGTTCGACCAGGTCTCGGCGTCGGGCCCGAACTCGAACTCGGTGCCGTGGTTGCTCCTCACGAGGTAGCTGTACTCGCCGGTCACGTCCATCACGAAGACCTCGTCGCGCTCGGTCTCCAGGATGGTGTTCTCGATCTCGCGCTTCACGGCGAAGCTCTTGCCCGACCCCGACATGCCGCAGATGAAGCCGTGCGGGCTCATCAGCGACTTGCGGTTGCAGATCACGAGGTTGTTCGAGAGGCGGTTCTGGCCGTAGTAGCCGCCGCCCTCCTGGTCGAGCTCCTGTGTGGTGAAGGGCATGAGCACGGCGGCCTCGTAGGTGGTGAAGTCGCGCGAGACGCCCACGTGGTTGTGGGCGAGCGGCAGCACCGAGTTCAGGCCCTCACGCTGGCGCAGGTCGAGCGTGGAGAGCTCGATGCCCTCCGAGTGGCAGGTGCGGATGAGCTCGACCACCTGCGAGTCGAGCTCCTCGCGGGTGGGGGCGTAGGTGTAGACGAGGCCCGTGAAGTAGTAGAGGCGCTGGTTCTGGTGCTGGAGCTGGTCGAGCACCTTCTCGTTCTCCGCCCTGGTGTCCTCGAGCTCCGGGGGCAGTATCGAGTAGTCGTAGCCGCGCTGCAGCGCCTGCCTCTGGTTGTCGATGACCTCCTTCTGGATCCAGGCCGCCTGGCGCTTGGCCAGGGCGACGCTCTTGGTCTTGTCGATGGGCTGCAGGTGCCAGGTCACCTCCATGGGGAAGGGCAGGTCGAGGACGTTGGAGACCGCGTGGTCCATGAGCTCGGAGGCGAAGTTCTCCCTCATGACGAGCACCTGGCACCACGTCCCCTCCGAGCGGAAGCACGACGAGTCCGACCCGTCGGGGCGGAAGTCGAGCGAGGTCGGGCAGACGAAGTCCTTCGCGGTGAGGGGCGAGCGCACCGACAGGTCGCGGTCGTAGTCGAAGTCGAAGGGCCGCCCCGGGCGCAGCAGCGACGAGACCAGGGCGAGCCGCTCGGCCCCGTCGAGGACCCGCGACCGGCTCCTCACGTCGGAGAGCCGCTGCCTCACGCTCGAGCGCATGCTGGCGAGCGAGCGCGCCGCGCGGTCGGGGTCGGCCGCGGCGGTGGCGTAGGTGATGTAGCGCTCGCGGCGGATGTTACTGCACCCCTCGCGCATCTTGTCGTTGAGGACGCGGTTGTACTGCTCGGCGAGCCC
Organism: Atopobiaceae bacterium; assembly: GCA_022655215.1. Classification (GTDB taxonomy): domain Bacteria; phylum Actinomycetota; class Coriobacteriia; order Coriobacteriales; family Atopobiaceae; genus JALCUE01. Next base: position 539,177 of record JALCUE010000001.1, read on the forward strand.
GGCGTTCTCCCCGCAGCGCGCGGGGTCGAAGAACCGGCGACGGCCGATCTCCTCGGGCGGCAGGGGCGTGTTCGTGACCGAGTACTGGACCATGGTGTCGGCGCCGAAGTAGTCGAGCAGCGACGCCATCGCGTTGAAGACGGCCTTCTGCGCCTCCTCGCGGGCGGACTGGTAGCTGACGTCGTCGAAGCGGACCGTCTCGGAGAAGAGGCCCTGCTCCACCTCGCACATCCCGTTCCTGAACATGCGGTCGAAGCCGACCGCCTGGTAGACGTCGCGGGCCGCCCCGCGGCGCCTCCTCTGCTCGTCGGAGCGCGTCGAGAGCTCGCGGTCGCGCTCCCTGAGCTGGCGGCGTATGTCCCTTGCGCGCCCGCGCTCGGCGCGCTCGGCGAGCCTCACCTCGCGGCCGGCCGCCGACCCGTCGCGCCGAGCCCGCGCCAGGTCGCGCGAGAACGCCCTCCTGGCCGCCCTGCGCTCGGCCCTGGTCGTGGGCATCCGCGTGCCGTCCGACGTCTGCGGCAGGGCCGCCGAGAGCTCGGCGAAGGCCGACATGTCCGCCCTCGGCCTCGCCCCCTCGAGGGTGCGCGCGGCGTCGAGGTGGGCGGGGGAGCTAGCCCCTCGGCTCCCAGAGCTCGACCCCTCGCTGCCTCGCCGCGCACTTCCTGTAAGCCTTTGAGATCGCACGCGCGTCCCTTTCCGTCATGGGCCTGATGAGCCCCGCCTGGAGGTATCGGCCCGAGTTGTCGTATGCCAGCCGGCTCTGCCCGGCGTTGTGGCGCCACCACAGCGGCAGCCACTCCTCGACCCCCATCCGCAGCGGGCGCCAGAAGCCCAGCGCCCAGAACGGCAGCGAGCAGGCGTAGGCAGCCCAGCTCACGTCGTCGAAGGGGATCCCGAGGACGAGCCACGAGTAGCAGCCCACGGCCACCGAGGCGCCGATCGCGCACGCGATGCACGCCATGGTCCTGGCCGTGAGCCCTCCCGCGACCTTCGCCCTGTACCTGGTGAGGTCCTTGTGAATCTCGACCGAGAGCATGGGCTAGCCCGCCCAGCTCGTGTCGAGCGTGCCGAAGTAGACCGCCGCGCCGACGATGACGCCGCCGCCGACGATCATGGCGATGGCCCCGGCGAGCTGGCCGCCCCCTCCCTGCGCGCCGTCCTTGAGCGACATCCCGAGGTTCACGAGCCCCATCACGATGAGCACGCTCCCGAGGAACCCCACGCCCCCCGAGAGCTTCGACATGACCTGTCCCAGCATCCGCAGCACCTTCCTTCCGATTCGTCGTGCTAACCTCTCCTCGGAGGGACCCTCCGGGCCCTCTCCTTTCCGTGTCGGCCGCCCGGCGGCGCCAGGGGGTGGAGCCCCGGGCGCCTTAGCGACTCGTCGCGCCGGGCGGCCGCTCAGGGCCCCCTCACCGCCGCAGCCCCCTCTCCCAGGCGAGCGCGGCCTCGCCGAGGGGGCGCCCCGCCTCCCTCCAGGCCGCGTAGTCGAACGAGAGCTCGGGGTCCCGCGCCATGTAGCGCGGGTCGTAGCGCGAGCACTCCCACACCAGCGACTTGTCGTCGAGGATCGCCTCCTTGCCTCCCATGAGGACGAGGGCCTTCCGGAAGGGCAGCGACCTCACCTCGTGGGGGTCGAAGACGTCCCTGCCGAGGCTGTCCCTGCTCCTCGTCTGCTCGGCCGCGAGACCCGCCCCGCGCCTGGACCAGGAGGTCTTCACGTCGGTCTCCTTGCCGGCCTCCCGCGAGACCTGCTCGGCCGAGGAGAGCCCGCCGCCGCCTCCCAGGAAGAGCGTCGTCGGGCAGTTCTCGCGGATGGTGACCGCGGCGTCCTTGCCGTATACGTCGTCGAGCTGCGAGAGGCTCTGCACCACGATCGAGACGTCGATGTTGCGCGAGCGGACGACCGCCACGCAGCGCTTGAAGCTCGGGAGCTTGCCGACGTTGCCGAACTCGTCGAAGACGAGCGAGACCGGGCGGGGCAGCGCCCCGCCGCCGCCCGAGTCGGCCGCCTCCATGGGCAGGAAGATCGCCTGCCACATGAGGATCGAGAGCAGGCTGTTGAGGTCGTCCTTGAAGTCGCTCGAGATGACGAAGACCACGCGCGGCGGCAGGGGGCGGCCGGCGGCGTCTGCCTCTTGGCCGAGGGTCTCGAGGCGCAGGTCGTCCCTGCCCCCGCACCAGCCGCCGAGGATCCTGAGGGTCTCCTCGCCCTGGAGCTGGGCGAGCCGGGCGTGCGACGAGATGACGAAGGACTTGAGGGTCTTCCCCGCGCCGTGGCGGAACTGGTGCCAGAGCCTTAGGGAGAGGTCGTCCTGCGGCCTCATCCCGCGCCTCGGCTCCCCGTCGGGGCCGGACCACGACGCCGGGCGCAGGCCGTCGCCGCGGCGCGCGAGGCGCGACGGCTCCCAGGAGACCCCCTCGCGCCTCCTCGCCGTCCGGCCCCCGGCCGCGCTCGAGTTCTCCCTTCTGCGCACGACCGGGCGCATCCCGGTCTCCACCTGCGAGAAGAGCAGGTCGAGCGGGGAGGGCGTCGGGTCGCCGTCCTCGCGGACGTCGCACAGGTCGCAGAGCATGAGGAACATGCGCATCGTCATGTCCTCGCGCCGGCACCAGTCGAGCATGAAGGTGAGGATGGAGCGGTAGAGGAGTATCTCCCCGTTGTCCCAGATGGGGTCGGTGGACTCGCGCCCGTTGTTCGTGTTGGCGACGAGGCAGGAGACGAACGTGTTCACGTCCTCGTGGGTCCTCACGTTGGCGAGCGGGTTGTACGTGTCGGAGCGGGCCTTGTGGACCATGTCGAAGACGGAGACGTCCACGCCCCCGGCGACGAGCGCCATCCCGCACCTCGAGAGCGTGGTGCCCTTCGGGTCCACGACGACCATGTCGCGCCGGGCCCCGATCTGCAGGAGGTTCGGCTCGACGTAGCCGGCGGTCTTGCCGGTGCCGGTGGGCCCGATGACGAGCACGTTCCTGCTCGTGGCGCGCTCCCTGACCCGCTCGTTCGGACGGATCGCGATGCCGAGGTGGCGCGTGAGCACGATGTTGTTGTCGGGGTCGCCGGGGTCGCGGAGGGCCTGGCCCTCGCGGACGGTCCCCCTCCTCGCCGAGCCGTACTCGTCGCCAGAGCGCAGCCTCTGCCGCTGGCCCGCGGCCCAGGCGTAGCAGCACCAGACCCCGCAGAACAGGGAGAGCCCGGCGAGGCAGGCGACGCTGCCGCCCGAGACCCTGAGGGGGTCCGACGCGATGTCGGGCAGGAGCCCTGCCGCCGCCCTGCCGAGGAGCGCCGAGAGCGGGTCGCGCGACCCCTCGGCCAGCGCCCCCCACCGGTCGCCCACGTAGAGCGCGGCGCCCGACGCGGCGAGCGTCGCGAGCGTCCGCCTCGCCTGCGGCTCCATGCCTACCTCACCCGCCCCGGCGCGACCGGGTCGCGCGAGAGCGAGGGGGCGTCACGCCCAGAGGCCATCTCCTCGGCGGCGTCCTGCATGTCGCGGCACTCGCGCTCGAGGTCGACCGAGGCCCTCTCGTCGTCGGCGGAGACCTCCCGCCCCTCGGCGTCGCCCTCGCGCCCGAGCTCGCCCTCGCGGGCCGAGAGCTCGTCGGAGGCCGCCTGGTCGTCGATGGAGGAGGCCTCCTCGAGCCCCTCCTGTGCCGACGCCCTGCGCGAGGCCTCCGCCCTGAGCGTCGCGTCGCGGGCCGCCTCGACGGCCTGGCCGCGGTCTCTCTCGGCGATGACGAGGGGCCACGCGTCCCCGTCGCGCCCGAGCGGTGCTACCTCGACGCCCCTCGCGCGGAGCTCGCCGAGGACGTCGTCCCTGGCCTGCTCGCTCGAGAGGTCAAACCGCATGAAGGTCGAGCTCCGACCGTCCGCGGGCGCCCCCGCCGCGGCCCCCGGGGCCTCTGCGTGCGTCACGGCCTCCCGCCGGGGGGCCTGCCTGGTGACGGTGCGGTAGCGCCCCAGAGCGATGTCGGTCGCGACCCTCCTCAGGTCGACGGCGAGCTGCTGGCCCGTCTCGTCCCCCGCGTCCTGCGTCATGCCTCGTCCTTCCCGTGTCGTCGTCCCGGCGGCGGTGGAGCGTCGCCGGTCCGTATCTCACCTACTCGTGCTCGTAGGACCCGTAGGCCCTGATCGCCTCATCGAGGCTCGCCCCGCGCCTGACGCCACGGACGTACTCGGCGGGCCTGCCGGTGGCGATGACGACCCAGTCGCCGTCCGAGGTCCGCCTGAAGTCGGTCTTGACCCGCGTGCCCTCGACGAGGCGCTCTTGGCGCTCCCTCTCCTCGAGGGCGTCCTCGAGCCAGGCGTTGTAGCGCCCCTCGTCCTCCCCGGGGCGTGGCTTCCTCCTCGAGAGGAAGTGGGTGAGCGACATGGGGTTGTAGGGCCTTCCCTCGGCGGCGTTGCGCCTGAGGGTCCTCTCGTAGGAGTCGTATGCCGCGAGCACCATCTCGGCGTCGAAGTCTCCCGAGACGAGCTTCCTGAAGTCGTCGAGCGCCTCCTGCTCGTACCTGGCGGCGACGGGCTTGAGGCTCCTCTTGAGCAGCGTCCTGAATGCGAGGAACTCCGTCTCGGTGAGGTCCCTCGGCCTCTCCTCCTCGTCCCCCTTAGTCCTAGTCCTAGGGCTAGGGGTTAGGGGGTCTGTCGAAAGGTCGGCGTTCCTGCAGCTGGGGGTCGCTTTTCGCGAAGGTGGCGCCTCGGTCACGTTTGCCTGCCCGGTCACGTTCGAATGTGACGGCGCGGTCACGTCCGTACGTGACGCGTCGGTCACTGAAGGGGCGGGAACGTGACCCTCGGTCACGTTCGTGGCGGGGGAGAACTGGTTCTCCTCCCGGGAGGACCTGGCGGCACCGACCGCTCGGTCGATGGGCGCCTGGCACACGGCGTAGACGTTCACGGGCCGCCCTCCTTGCCCGGGCGCGCGGCACGTGCCGCAGACGTAGACGAGCCCCTTGTCGACGAGCCTCGCGAGGGTGCGGTTCACGCACTCGCGGGTGAGGCCGAAGAGCTCGGCGAGTTTGGGCTGGGAGGCGGTCAGGGCGCCAGCGTTGTGGTGGGAGACGGAGTAGACCTTCGCGTAGACGAGGAGCTCGGCGCTCGAGGTGGGGAGCGCCAGCCCCTCGGCCGACCACATCCACTCGTGGAGGGTTATCCCGTCGTAGTCGGAGGTGGCGCGCATCGCGCCGGCGTCCCCTTCGGTCCCCATCCGACCCTCCCTCCGATCCGTGTCCTCCGTGCGGGGCGCGGGGCGGGCGGCTCGTTGACGGGCCTTCTCCCTTACCGCTGCGTTTTGCCGGACGGCGCCCGCCCCGAGACCTTTCTAACAGCGGGGGCCTCGTGCGGGGGATGGGCTGAGGGGGCTAGGCGTCCGAGGGCGTCCGCTCGTCCGAGCACACGGATTCGACAGATCCGGCGGGGTCCTTGGCCTCCGCCCTCCGGGGGACGTAGTCGCCCGACGGGAGGCCCCCGGTCTCGCGGATGCTGCGTACGACCGACGCCTTGTTCACGCGTATGCTCCTGCCCACGTAGATGTGGGGGAGCGTCTGGCACACCCGATAGGCCTTCGTGAGCCCGACGCCGAACACGTCGGCGATGTCCCTCGCGCTGAGCCACTCCGCCCTCTCTATGAGCGGCGTGCTGCTGCTCGGTCTCGTTCCCTTCCTCGCGGTCATCGTCCTTCTCCTCTCGGTCGCCTTCGAGGGGGATGGTGCCACCGCGGGAGGGGAGGAACGGGTTGCGCGGGCGCGCCGGGCGTCTGCGGGCGTCCGCACGTCCGCCTACACGGAACGGGCAAAGTGAGAAACGCAGGTTGTCATGGAAAGAAGGAGCTTCGAGAGAATAATGGTCAAGGCGGTCATATCATGACAAACGACAAACGCACTTTTCTGGTCTCTTTAGTTTGGTCGAGTGTGCCCAATTACTAAGTTTCAATAGAGGTGGGTGCTGTCTTGCTGAACAGCGATATCAATGTCGATCTCCACATTCATTCTCGGGCCAGCTCATATAAAGAGCCTGCCGGGCTTCTTGAATCTTGCGGAGAAGAGAACGTAGATGTTCTTCTTGGCAGGTTAAATGATTGCGAGATAAATGTATTCTCGATTACCGATCACAACAGGTTCGACGCCAGCTTGTACAGAACCTTCCGGGGAGCAATCAACGAGGGAAAATATGCAAACGTCAAGTGCATCATGCCTGGCGTTGAGTTTAACGTCGCTTTCGACGATAGGCATCCCGATTGCCACGTCATCGCAATCTTTGACACAAAGGATAGCGATGGGAATCTGGACGCAATCGCAACAGCAATAGGCTCTCGCTTGCTGGGGAAGAAGGATGTCTATCCGATTGCCGAGTTCGAGCAGCTTCTGAGGGAAATTGGCCTAGCCACTATCCTGATCGCTCACCAACAGCAGGGGCTACTAAACGATGGGACCAAACCGAGGTCCCTCTCGTCATCAACAGAGGATGCTATCTCGTTCATCAAATACGGCTACATTGACAGTCTCGAATACAACAAGCCGAGAGTTCAAGGGATCCTACTATCGGAAATGAAAGATCTCGGTCTAAAGGGCTCTACGATTGCAGGGAGCGACTGCCATGACTGGGCTGCTTATCCAGCTCGAAAGAGCGGAGAGGAGCCTCGGGCCGATTACAAATCCAGAATAAGAGCGCTGCCCACTTTCAAGGGATTGGCTCTTTCTCTATCCTCCCCCGAGACTCGATTCGATCAGCCTCCGATTCGTTGCCGCGACTGTTTTGTACGCACGCTTACGGTGGGCAATCAAGTAGTGGAATTTAGTCCTGGAGTTAATGCTGTCATTGGCGAGAACGGGGTTGGAAAGTCTTCTCTTCTGGAATTGCTGACTTCAGAAAAACCAGTCAAACACGTTGGGGATATCCAGAAGAAGAACGGCATCTTCTTCGATAAAAAGCTGCAAGGCGAGCGCGTCGAATATATCAAACAAGGGGGACTCCAGAGCAAGCATGAGAACCGGGAAAAGAAGGACGGTGGAATATTCGCCAGCTCGTTCTTTCCTGACGTCGACAACTCAGCATTTGAAGCAGCCGTTAGGGCCTACACCAACGAGATGATCAGAAGAGTCGAGAAGAATATAAAATACAAGCTCGACAAAGAGAAACTCAAGGAAGTATCAGTCCGTCTGAACGTAGACCTCGAAGGGGATACCTACTATTTCCAAATCTCGGTGCCAGAAGACTTTACTGAGATTGATAACCCTCACTCTGAGCACGAGCGGTCATTAAAGCTCATTTCCGATACTCTCGCTGGGGAACTCGCATCTCAATACTATGCAGCCAATCAAGCCGAGAGCGAGGCGCTTCTTGAAGCGAAAGACCTCATTGATCGCGTGTTGCACGAAGTCCGCGAGAAAAGCACTGAAGTGGAGCTAGAACGTAAGATTAAGAACGGCATTTCCGCGGCAGCCCAAAATTACAAGACCAACCTATTTGGAACCCAGACTGCCGCAGACCAGGAAAAAAACTCCTATCGAGACGCGAAAAACTCCGTCATTTCCTCAATAGGTGCTGTGGTTGGTGACGTTTGCGAGGGGGCCCGTCAAGGAGATATCCCCTGCATCCATCTTCCCGATGAATGCGGCGCTCGGGAAACTTTGAAGAAGGGCTTCAGGTTCTTGACGAAGACGGTCTACGCGGATGACCCGTCAGTCGAGAATTCCCTCCTCGATTCAGTCATGACCACGGGGTTCAAGACGCCTGCGGAATTACTTTTGATAGACACCGCCGCGGATGCGGAAAAGGCAATCAAGTCGCACAAGGCTGGCTCATGGCGGGATCGCTGGCTGGAGTGCATGGAAGACTTCATCGTGGCGCAGGAACGTACCACAAGGACGATATCCGTTAATCGTAATCAGCATGTCGGATCGACGCTGGGAGAGATGTCCCTGGCTTACTTTCAGTATCGCGCCGGATCAAACGCGGACATTGATGTCCTGATTGCCGACCAGCCTGAAGACAACATATCGAACCAGAGGATCCACAGCTATCTGATTGATTTCTTCAATCAGATGAGGGGAAAGAAGCAAATCATCTTTGTCACCCATAACCCGCTGCTCGTTGTGAACCAGGACGTCGATAACGTCATCGTTCTCGAAGAGGGTCCGGGGGAAACCATCGAGGTGAATTCTGGGTGTCTAGAGTCTGGGGACATTCTCGATAAGGTTGCCGAAATCATGGATGGCGGCCGGGAAGCGGTGGAAAGGCGGTTGAGGGCATATGGAAAGGTTGATTAAGGTTTTCGGGGATGCCGATGGCAATCTCAATGTGTCAGTGGACAACGGCGATCCTGTCACAATGGCAAAGAATGAAGACATTCAAGCCGACAAGGTCTACCAGTCGCTTCGATATCGAGCAGGGGATAGTTACTCACTTGAGAAGGGTGATAGAGGGGCCATTGACGAGAGGCCTTTCAATCTGTTCTTCTCCTTCTTTGAAGCGGTGGTGGAAGAAGTGAATGAGCATTCCTCTGATCGGACTTCCCCTCTGAGAATTGATGAAGAAGCCCAGTGCCTTGATCAGCCTTTTGAGGATGACGCCATTCCGTTCTAGCCTTTGAACGCCAATTAGATCTAGACCACCCTGAGCAGCGGCCTGCGCAGCCCCTCATCCTCCGTCGCCGGCCTCTCCGCCATCGCCTCCGCCACGACCCTGCCCGCGGCGAGCCTCGCGTCGGGGTCGGCGCTCGCGTAGACGTTGAGCGTCATCGCGGCGTTGGCATGTCCCATGAGCGAGCTCACGGTCTTGACGTCGGTGCCCTTGGCCACGAGGTAGGTGGCGAACGTGTGGCGAAGGTCGTGCAGGCCCACGCGCTTCCCCGTCGTGCCCCTGAGGTCGAGCGCCTTCGAGAGGGCGCCGAACTCCTTGGTGAGCCTCGTCGGGTTGTAGAATGCTCCGCGGTCGTCCCCCAGGGCGTAGAGGTCGGGGGAGAAGTCCGCGTCCCGCGCGGCGCACGCCCGGCGGACGTCGGAGAGCCTGCGGGAGAGCCTCCTCGCCAGGTCGGGCTCCAGGGGCACGTCCCTCCTGCTCTTGGGCGTCTTCGGGCCCTTGAGGTAGGTCTTGCCCCCGACCTGGGTGATCGCCTGCCTCACCATGACCACGCCGCGGCCTAGGTCGACGTCGCGCCACCGGAGCCCGCATATCTCCTCGCGCCTGAGCCCCGCCGAGAGCCCCAGCCTCACGGCGAGGGTGAGCTCGGTGTCGGCCGTGGCGTCGAGGGCGGCCAGGAGCCTCATCCTCGTCGCGTCGTCGAGTGCGTTGGGCTCGCGGTAGACACGCTTGGGCGGCTTCACCTGCCGGGTGAAGGGGGTCCTCGAGACGACGCCCATGTCCACCGCGTAGGCCATCGCCTGCTTGAGGAACCGGTGGGCGCGCGCCACCGTGTTGGGGCAGAGGCCGTCTGAGAGCAGGCCCTCCTGCATCGCGAGCACGTCCTGCGGGGTCAGCTCGTCGACCCGCTTCAGCGAGAGGTAGCGGCATATGTGCGCCGCCGCGTGGCGGTAGTTCGTCGCCGTGGTGGGCTCGATGCCGCCGCCTGCCTCCGAGCCCCTGACGTAGGCCTCGAGGAACGCGGGCAGCAGGAGCGGTCCGCCGTCCTCGCCGACGGGCACGGCGAGCCTCGCCGCCGCGAGCCTCTCGAGCTCTGCTCGGACCCTCTCGCCCTCGGCCCTGGCCGCCCTCTTGGAGCTCGCCTCGAAGTTCCTCGAGTCCCTCCTCCACACGCCGTCCTCCTTGTAGCGCAGGCGCGCCTGCCAGCGGCCGCCCCCGAGGTCCACGATCGTCATGCTGCTGTACTTGTCCATGCCCGGGTCCCTTCCTGCATCGCGGGTCGCGGGTTATCCATGGCCGGAGTGACCAAACGAGTGACCAAGGAGTGACCAAACCCCGCGGGAACCATGCTACGGACGGAAAGCAGGGAAAGCCAACTTTCGGCCTCGTAGCGGGCGTTTTGCGATGCATGAAAAAAATTGGGACGGGGCGAAAGCGCCAGCAGGGCGCGCTGACACGGAAGAGGTCGCAAGTTCAAATCTTGCAACGCCCACCACAAAAGACGAGGTCGGAGTTCATGCTCCGGCCTCTTTTCTATAGGCCGCCAGTAGGCCGCGAAATAGGCCGCCAACTTCGGGCGGGTCTGCTTGCGAATCGGGTGAACGGTAGGTCCGTGCGCGCTCGAGGAGGCTCCTCCCCATGGCCATCAGAGGGCAAGAACCGACAAAGGAGAGAGCAAGGGCGAGTGGGTGGAAGAGTCTTCCGTCGGGGGAGAGGTGGATGATCAGATGAATCAGAATAACAAGCTGACCGGACTCCAAGATCTTGCTGACGGTGTCCCGGGCTCTTACGACGGGCTGGTTCTCTTCTCAAGACATGATGATGTCCAAACGATCTGATCCGGAATGTTTCGTGGTGCGTGGCAACTCATCAGGTTCGATGACGAGGATGGTGATCGTATGGCCGAGGTCGTGGGAATCGCCGTGTTTCGGGATCTCAGGATACTGTTCCTCGACGATGAGATCCCAGAGAGCGACTTCGTGAGTGTCTCGGGGAACATCCTCAAGGCGACATGGGGACATCTCTTCCTGGACTGCGGGGACCATTGCAGGGACGCGGCTCTTGTCGCCATCCCGCTCGATGAGTCCGTCTCCGACGATTTCTTCATCGGTGGGGAAGTCGTCCCAGTGTGTGAGGCGGACATCTGCGAGGGCGCTACTCCGTGCAACCCCTTGCATAACGATTGAAGATAAGTAGTCAAAATAAAAAAGGCCCGATCCCAAGGTCGAACCGCCCATTCGCAGATAGATGGGACATTTCACGGAAGTGTATTTGAACTGAGCGTCATATGAGGGTAAAACATAAAGCAGGCTGAAGTGAAACGTGTTATCTAGCTTTAGAGCTTCGATTCGTGTTTTGTCGTCAAGATGTGCTTTTCAGCGTGCGGTCCGCCGTCTTACGGAAAGGAACCTAATGGCCGGGTCACTCTACTGCCACGGCGTGTGCTTGGCTTGTCAGGCCTGAGCCATGACTGACTCTCCACGCCTGAAACCCAGGAACAGAGTGGTCCTACTCGCTTTGAGCGTCTTGGCGCTCGTCGTGGGCGTCTTCGTTGCGAGCGGTTCGGCCTTGGCTACGCTCGATGCGCTCACTGAATCGAAGTCGAACGAGATGACGGTTGCTGACGTTCAGGTGTCGATAGTCGAGAACGGTTCGGTCGTGGAGGGCACCAACACGGTCAGTCTTGGCGACTCGGCAAAAACCATCAAGCTCGAGGTTCCCTCGGGCCATCCTGCGGCAGTCGTACGCTGCAAGTTCGCGCCGCCCACGGTCTCATCCGTCGAAAAGGATGCCCAAGGTAACGACACGGTTGTCGCGCAGGCCTACAACCAGGGGTCCTCCGCGACCTCCGCTCCGAATGCTGACGGGGTTGTCGTCTCGGGTGATTTCGTGCTGCATCTCTCATCAAGCTGGCAGGATGGCTGGTTCTACCACGATGGCTGGTTCTATGCGAAGAAGGTCGTCCAGCCAGGACAGTCGACGCCCGTGCTCCTGGAGGGCGTCACGTGCTCCGGCGACGCATCTCCTGACGGAACCATCCAGGTCGACGTGACGGCCGATGCGATCCAGGAGACCCCGGCCGATGCACCGTCGGCATGGGGGCTGAAGGTCCAGGGGGAGGATGTGAGTCTGCAGTGAGACGTCGGCGAAGGCCGTCCCATTCCTATGGATCATGAGTGAGGGTCTATGACGGGTGCCATTCCGTCTTCGATATGGATTTGCAAAGACAGGTGCTTTCGAGAGAAGGGAACCATGATGTCAGAATTTGAAAATGCTCAGGACGGACGGAAGAAGCGCTCGATCGTGCTCCTTCTTCTCATCGCGGCCCTCATCGTCGTTCTCTCGGTAGGCGGAACGCTGGCCTACCTGACGACGAAGACCAATACGAAGAGCAACATGTTCATCTCGACCTCGACGATCACCGCGCAGCTCACGGAGACGGCGTGGGACGGAGGCGGCTCCACGACGGCCCAGAACATGCTTCCAAGCGTAAGCGCGGCGAAGAACCCGGTCATCCAGAACACGAACGCCACCGGTGGTGAGGGCGAATACGTCGCGGCGCGCCTGACCTTCCAGAAGGCCACGGCTGTCGCGAAGGATGGAACCGTCACCTGGGCTGACATGAGCCAGGACGAGGTCAACAACCTGATGGTCGGTGTGGCCATCTATGGAGACGGTGACCTTCCGACCACGGGCGGTATCTCGGTTGATTCCGGTTGGGTGAAGGAGAACGGCACCGCACCGCTCGCGCCTAAGACCGTCTATTACTACAACTCCAAGCTTGACGCCCAGTCTTCCACCTCGGCCCTGTTCAGCAAGGTCGGACTCCTCGCGGCTGACGGCAACGGTGCTTGGTCTACGGGAGATACGGTCAGTGCCTCCAACTTCCTCACATGGCTCAACTCGACCTGCGAGGCCGGCAAGTTCCAGATCGTGGTCGATGGCTGCGCCGTCCAGTCGACCGGTATAGCGAACGCCGCCGCTGCGACGCCGCAGTTCGATAGCCTGCTCCCCGTGGCCTAGCGAGGGTATGTGGTCCGGTCCTTCAAGGGCCGGACCACGTGATTCGATCGGAACACTGAACGGGGTCGGAGGTGACGTTCTTGAACCGGAAGAGACGTGTCGACAGAAGAGCCCTGATCATCATGCTTCTGCTTCTGATGCTCGTGGTCGTTCTGGGGCTTGGTACGACCTTGGCCTACTTTTCCGCGAAGAACGACGCCTCGACCTCGTTTAGGATGAGGTCCGTCAGCTTGGATCTAAGCGAGCCGGGCTGGTGCCACCCAGGAGGGGCGACCGTGGTGCCCGACACGGTCATGGTCAAGGACCCCACGATCAAGGCCACCGGTGACGATTGCTATCTGAGGGTGCGCCTGCTCGTCATTGACGTTGACACCGGAGAGCGTGTGACGGACGGGCACCGTCTCGATGCCATCCTGGGCACGCTATGGTTCGACTCGTCGTACGGCAACTCCGGCGAACCGACACTCAGCGAGGACGGTCATTACACGACCGCGGACCTCCTCTCCCTCGAGCGCGCCGGAAGGGTGGTCTCGCTCCTGGACGTCGTGTCAGGCAATGATGCCAGCCAGGTCGACCCATTCACCTCCGTCGAGCTCGTCGACGCGCCTGCGGGTCTCTACACGTTCGAGTATCGCGGCATCCTCGCCCATGGAGACGATTCGGTCCGGCTGTTCACCCACGTCGTGATTCCGTCGGACATGGATGTCGAGGGACTTGGAGACTACTCCGTCAGAATCTGGGCCGAGGGCATCCAGTCGGACGGGTTCGATGGGCAAGATGCCGCCATGAAGGCTCTCGAGGATGCCTACCCTTCCGCTGACGACGAGTGCGGTGAGACGGCATGATGAATACGAATCGATTCACGCGCCGCCGTTTCCTGGTGCTCACGTCCGCGCTATCCGCCGCATTCGTGCTCTCCTGTGGTGCGATGGCGTGGGCCGCTTGGTCCGTGGTGGGACATGCGAGCGACCAAGCTACGACGGGGGTCCTCTCGGGCGTCGTGCTGATGGACGGTTCCCAGGACGAATCCGCTTGGCCGGGCGCCACGCTCGAACGCAAGGCCCAGGTGAAAAACGACGGCACCCTTGACCTATATGCAAGGGCGAGGATCGTCTGCACGTGGTTTGACTCGGATGGGCCTCGCCCTGATCTGGACTCCTCCCTTATCGAGCCGACGCTCTCCACCTCCGGCTGGGAACTGGGTGATGACGGCTGGTCATATGCGACCTCGGCCGTCGCGCCTGGCGAAGCGCTCTCCGCACCCCTCATGACGCAAGTGCATATTTCCGAGCATGCCGATTCCACCTATGCCGGTCTCTTCCCTCATGTTCAGGTCGAGCTCGAGTGCATCCAGGCGACCGCCAGGGCGGCCCATGACCTTTGGGGTCGCTCGACGGCCGACGATGTCGTCTCGACGGACGAGGACGTCGACGGGTCGGTCGTTTTCCTGGGCCGTGAAGGCGGTTTCGAGTTCCATCCTGGTTCGCAGGACCTCCTCGGCACCTTCGATGACGTGCTGCCTGGAGAGTCCTACTCGAGGTATCTCGCCATCTCCAATACCTCGGACGCGGATGCCTCCATCACCATGGATGTCTCCTCCGTCTCGCGACGCGATGACGAGTCCGATGCGTCGTATGACAGACGGCGGGCGTTTCTTTGTGATGAGGTGAACTTGACGGTCGTGGACACCTCGTCGGACGCGGTCCTGTATGACGGCCCTGCCGCTTCGAGCGATGCTTCCGCACCTCTGCTGATCGACCTCGGACGCTTCTCCTCAGGCGAGCTCCGCCGTTTGAGGGTCGTCCTGAGCGTCTCGGCTGATGCCGGCAACGAGTACCAGGGCATCTCCTCCGCTCCCCTCATGTGGGACTTCCAAGCCGGGGGAGACGACTCACCCGCCTCGTCGGCTGGCCTCCTGCCCGTCACCGGTGACTGGTCCTGCTGCGCGATCTGTGGCGTGGCCGCGGTCTCCTCGCTCCTCGCCCTTCTCGTCGTCCTTTCGAGGCGTAGGCGTTTGGACCTCGATTCCGATCAGCCTGACGCGGGGGGTGAGCCCAAGTGAAGGAACGTCTGCGTAGAGCGCTCGTCGTCCTCCTCACGATCGCGCTGCTCTCCAACTCGATGGCCACATGCATGCCCGCCCTTGCCAATGAGCTCACCAAGGAAGAGACGTCAAGCGTTCCTGCGCGGGCCGCCTCGACACCTTTGGGGCCTTCCTCGGACGCAATGACGTCCTCTGAGCCGGAGACCTCCGACGTCCCGGCAACGCAGCCCTCGACCGAGACGGACGTCGCACCAGAGACCGCCGACACCACCAAGGCGGTTGATGGGCCCGAGACATCCGATGCGTCTGACGATGAGCCGACCTCCACCATCGCGACCACGGAAGCCGCCTCGACCGGGGCCTGCGCCACCACGTTGGATGCCGAGGGAGCTCTTTCCGCCATGTCCAACTCGGCGGTCGCCAAGATCGTATCGGGAGATTCCGTTCAGACCTTTGACACGCTCACCGATGCCGTCGCCGCCGCAAACGCCTCTGCCACCGACGTCACGATCGAGCTTCTGGAGCCGAGCTACGACCTGTCCACCTCGCTTGCCCTCTCCTGCACCAATCCGATCAACGTCACCATCACCACGGCGAAGACCGCTTCCGAGGGTTGTACGGATGACCATCCATATCTCGGGGAGAGCGGCGTGCCTGCCGTGTTGCGCCGCACCGCAGGTGGTGCGGACAGCACTCGGCTCCTTAACATGGGAGGCACGGGGGGCTTTACCTGCACCCTCAGAAACGTCACGCTCGACGGTAACCGTTCCGAGCTCGGGGAGAAGGCCGGCCACGAGGCCGTCTACGTGACGGGTTCTGCCAACTCCCTCGTTCTGGGTGATGGGGCCACGGTTCAGAACAGCTCAGCCGCGGACAACGATGGCGATGATGCCGGCGGCATCTATGTCAATGCGAGCAACCTCACCCTTCTTTCGGGGTGCGCCATCACCAATTGCAGCGGGTACTATGCCGGTGGCATCGAGGCTTGGAACGGTTCGAAGGTCGACATCTCCGGTGGCGACTTCTCGGGCAACACATCGAACTGCAGCGGGACGGGTCATCCGTCGTGCGGGTTTCTCTCTGCCCAGACGAATTGCACCGTCACCATGAGCGGTGGCACGATCCATGGAAACACCGGGTATCTCTGCGGTGCTCTCCAGGGATGGGGAAACTGTGCCATCGAGATGAGCGGCGGCACCATCACGGACAACCTGGCCACAGGGATGACGTGGTCGTCGGGCGGAATCTACGCGACGGGTACCGATGACGTCGCGTCCGTCACCGGTGGAAGCATCGTCGGCAACGGAACCATGGCAAAGATCGAGACATACCTCGGTTGTGTCGGCGGGGCAATGTCGGCAGATGGTTCGATACGGATTTCCGGCAACCCCGTCATCACGGGCAACTACTCCGATGCCGCGCGAGTGGGCGATGCGGTCACCGGAAGCCAGACCTGCAATATCGCAAACAAGAACGGCAAGAGCGTGAGCGTGACGGGGAAGCTCACCGGAGACACCCGCTCCATAGGCATCTGCTCGTATCCGCCAAGTGGCTCGGCATCCGGGTCGGTCGATGGCGTGACGTTCGCGACCCTTCGCGCTGCTGCCGAGACGACGGGTATCCATACGGCCGCCGATGATGAGTTCGCCGTCTTCTCGAACGACAACACGGCCGACCTTGCTTGGTCCGATGGTGGCAAGCTCGTCTGCACGTCCAAGGAGGGCGATGCGAACCTGAGTTGGGGTCCTCTGCCGAATTTCAAGATCGTCCAAGGCGGGACGACCACGACCTATCAGAGGCTTTCCGATGCCATCAAGGCGGCGAACGCTTCGGCCTCGGACGTGACCATCGAGCAGCTTGCCGCGACCTATGATGTCTCTGAGCTCGAGACGGTGGACCCAACGAACAAGATCTCGGTCACCATCACCACCGCGACCTCGGATGCCACCGATGGCTTCGCCTATCGTGGGACGGCGGGCACGACGGCCGTCCTGAGGCGGTCCTCGTCTCTGACCGGCTCGCCTCTGTTCAAAGCCGGTCCGAACAGCAAGGGCGAACCGCTCAGGTTCTCGAACGTCACAATCGATGGCGCTGGCATCGATGCCAGTTGGGCTCTTGTCTATGTGAGCGGGGGCTCGGCCGTCCTGGAGTCAGGCGCCACGGTACGAAACGGGCTTGACCAAAATGCAGGTGGTCAGAACACATCCGGGGGCATCGACGTCCGCGACGGCGGTACCTTGGAGTGCCTTGACGGTTGCTGCATCACATCATGCAAGGCCTATCGTTGCGGCGCCGTCTACTGCAGCGGGTCCGGAACGACGGTCACGCTTGTGGGCGGGGATTTCTCAGGCAACAGCACCACACGTCTCTCGACGGACCAAGCCACATATAGCTCGGCTGGTTTTGCCGCCGTGGAGGGATCTGCCAAGTTCATCCAACATGGGGGTTCGATAACCGGCAACACCGGCGTGGCGGCCGGCGCCGTTCAACTCTTCGGCGGTTCGTTCGTCATGGATGGCGGGACCATCGGCTCCAACCTCGCCTCGTCCCAGTCGAATTGGTCGGCCGGCGCCATCTATGCCACCAGCACGAGCGATTCGATCGTCATCACAGGCGGGACCATCACGGGGAACGGAACCGCGTCTCCCGTGAATGGATACCTCGGATCCTCGTCCGGCGCCATCGCAGGGCACTCGAGCGGTTTTCCGATATCCATCTCGGGGAATCCCGTCATCACAGGTAACTGGTGTGGCGCAGAACGGTTGAACGATGGCTCGATCGGTGGCACGACGGCGGCAAACATCGCGCTTCCGAATGGACGCACCATCAATGTCCCGGCGCCGCTCACCGGCGCCAAGGGCAGCATCGGCGTACGGTCATATCCCACCACGTCCGCGAGCCCATGGCCGTGCGATCGAGTGAAGTTCGCCACGCTCGCCACGGCAGCCACGAGCACCGTTCCTCATACCGCATCGGATGACAGCCTCGCCGTCTTCTCCTGTGACAATACCGTCGGATTGTCCGATGAGGAGACCCTCGCGGGATGGACCGTGTCCGGGGATGCGAGCATGCGGTGGGGCACGATGCCCAATTTCAAGATCGACCACGATGGGCAGGTCGACCTCTTCGACCACCTTTCCGATGCCGTCACTGCGGCGAAGACGTTCACGACGGATGTGACCATCGAGGAGCTCACCCCGAGCTATGACGTAACCGAGCAACAGATAATCACATGTGCCTCGGCTACCAAGATCACCTTCACCACTGCAGGCAAGGACTCCTCCGACGGATGGTCATACCGCGGAGCCGAGGGCACGCCCGCCGTCTTGCGTCGTACCGCGAAAAGCGGTAATTCCGGGAGGATTCTACTGATACAGGCAGGTACGGCTGGTAACACGACCTGCGTCCTCACCAACATCACGCTTGATGGAAATCGTGATGCCACGACCCCCGCCTCCTGCGTCGAACTCGTCTATGTCACCAACGGCAATCACCTTGTGGTGGGCGATGGCGCCACACTCCGGGACTCCTCGTCTTGGAATGGCTATGACCCGTCCGGGGCCATCTATGTGAACGAGGGCACCGTGCGTCTGCTCGAAGGAAGCGCCATCAAGAACTGCAGCGGCTACTACGCAGGCGGTATCTATGCCTATGGTTCGAAGACCGAGGTCAGTATCGAGGGCGGTGACTTCTCGGAGAACTCCTGCACGGCCACGAACCCATCGGCGGGCTTCGCATTCATTGACGGAAGCTCTCGAATCGACATGTCCGGTGGCTCCATCCACGGCAACACCGGAGTTGAGGCCGGTGCGATCGAGCTGTGGAACCCAGGCCTGTTCTCCATGAGCGGCGGCAGCATCTCCGGCAATCTCGCGACCTCCAGCTCGTGGTCCGCGGGCGGTGTCTATGCGACGTATGGCGGTAGCACGATCGAGCTCAGCGGTGGTTCCATCACGGGAAACGGAACGGCCGCCTCGGTCGGTGGCAGCCTCGGCTCGACGGCAGGCGGAATCGCCGGGAACGGGTCAGGCTTTCCACTGTCCGTCTCCGGGTCGCCGGTCGTCATGGACAACTGGTGTGGGGCGACCCGTTCTTCCGACGGGACCATCACGGGTACCGACAAGGCCGACGTGACGCTTCCGAACGGACATCCGATCAACATCACCGCATCGCTTACCGGGGCCAAGGGCAGCATCGGCATCCGGTCGTATCCCAGTGACTCCGCGGCGGGCGGCCCGGTCCAGGGCGTCCAGTTCGGAACCCTGCCTGCTAGCGAGGGCTCCACTGGCGTTCATCTGGAAGACAGCCTTGCCGTCTTCGCATGCGACAACGACGCCGAGCTGGCTCCTTGGACGGAAGCCGGCACCACCGTGCTGCGGTGGGGCGTCGATGAGCCGATCTGCAAGATCGTGCATCATGATGCCCAGGGCGAGGTGTCTTCGGTCGAAACCTACGATTCGCTGTTCGGTTATTCGCTTGCCAACGGCGTCTCCCGTTCGGGGGCCATCGACGCGGCCAACGCATCGACGACCGACGTCACGATCCAGATGCTCGCCCCGATCCATGAGGTGACGAAGAAGGGCACGATCAACCCCACCACGCCCGGCATCAAGGTGTCCCTTACGACCGCGGCATCGGAAGACGGCCTTGAACAGGGTGATATATGGGCGTATCGAGGGACATCCGGTACGCCTGCCGTGGTGAGGCGTGCGGCGACGTTCACGAGCGATTCCTTCTCGCTCATCAGCAGCGGATGTGAGCTTGACCTTTCTGACATCACGCTCGACGGCGGTTCCGAGGCCATCACGTCTCGTCTTGGTGTGCTGTTCATCGATAATGTCGGCGGCACGCTTCGCCTGGGCTCCGGCGCGACCATCCAGCACGCATCGACCTCCTCGGCTGCGGAATGGGCTGTGGGGAACGCCTATAACTCCAGCATCTACGGCAGCGCCGTCCGGAATCAGTCTGGTGCAACCATGTACATGGAGAAGGGCTCGATGGTGCGAGACTGCAAGTCCATGGACGGTGGCGTCATCTTCCTCAATGGTGCGGGCGTCTCCCTCGTCATGAACGGCGGGACCATCGAGGGTTGCTGCACGACTCGAGCCTCCGAGTACAACTCGACGATCCAGCTGGACAACGGGGCCTCGTTCGTTATGCATGACGGTCTGATCACGAATAACGAGGCTACGGGTGCGAGCAGCACCGGGTCCGCCGTCCAGGTACGTGTCTCCTCAAGCATGACCATGGATGGCGGAACCATCACGAGCAACTACTCCGGAGGAACGACGCACCAGGCCGCCAATGGCAGCGGGACCGAGTCGGTGGGCGGCGTCACCGTGGACGGCAGCTCCACGCTGACCCTCTCCGGCAGTTCGACCATCACGGGCAACTATGGCAGCTGCACTTTCACAGACGGAGTCGTGAACCTCGGCGAGGACGGTACTCCCGTGGGCGGCGTGGTGGGAAACGTGTCCTGTTGGAAGAAGGAGAGGGTCAGGATCGCGGGCGACCTTACGGGGAAGGTGGGCATCACCTCGTTCGCGGGCATGCGTGAAGGCGACGCATTCGCCATCACGACGGTCGACGACTCGTCATCCGTCTCGGGTCTTTCCAACATCGTTTGCGATTGCAACGTCGACAACTACCGCGCCTGTCCTGTGGGCGCGGCCGGCACGGGGTCCTCGGTGGTTTGGCTCGCACTTCCTGTCGCCAAGATAGTGCATGAAGACGGTGCGGTCGCCACATATGGCACCCTCGACTCCGCCATCGTCGCCGCAAATGGTTCGGGGACCGATACCGTCATCCAGATGCTTGTGCCGAACTATGACATGGTCGTCGGGTCGAAGGTCTCGTCGACGCACGCGTTGACGGTGACCACGGCGAAGACGTCAAGCGAGGGCTGCGACGACGGTCATCCATACGAGGGCGTCTCGGGTGTTCCGGCCACGCTCCGCCGAGTCACGAGCTATACGGGTGCCTTCTTCACGCAGACGGCCAAGAACTCCCTCACGCTCGAAGACATCACGCTCGATGGCAACAAGTCCGTCGTGCCTGCGGGAACGGCTGCCGCCGTTGGCTTTTCTTCTGCCAACGCCACGTTCACCCTCGGGGACGGTGCGACGATCAAGGACTTCTCCAACGACTTGACCCGTACGATATGGGGTGTGGCCATTGACGCCACGACGGGTGTCTCCGGGGAGACCGTCAACCTCCTTCCTGGCTGTGCCATCACGGGTTGTACGGGCTACTACTGCGGGGCGGTCTCGATCGACAACGGGACGCTCAACATATCGGGCGGTCGCTTCGCGGGTAACAGGGCGATGTCGACCAGCACGTCCAATACCACGGCCGGGTTCGCTCGTATCATCTTCTCCAGCAAACTCAACGTCTCGGGCGGCACCTTCGAGTCGAACAGAGGCTATGTCTCCGGCTGTTTCGAGACATGGGCCAACACCACGGTCTCGATTTCAGACGGCATATTCCGCAACAACTTCGCCTCCTCGACATGGATCTCAGCAGGCGTGCTCGCCCCGAACTACAACGGTGGCTACTGGGATTCGGCTTCGACCTCGATCTCGGGAGGCCTGTTCGATGGCAACGGGACCTCCGCCAAGCTGGCGGACAACAGGGGATGGATCGGCGGCGCGATCTCCGGCTACGGTAATCTGACGATCAGCGGCGCGCCCATCATCGCGAGCGGCATCGACTTGGGACAGGGCGTCGTGACGCAGGGAAACTGGACCGCATCCTCGGTCTCCGGCGAAGGGGCTGACCAGGTCGTCTCCCATGATGCCTCCTCGGTCGAGGCCAACGTCGTGGAGGAGTCGCGAAGCTACTTCCTCAAGGTGCATGACCTCACGGGGCCCATGCGGTCGGTGGGCTTCTGGACCTATCCGTCTGATGGCACCGTCACGGGATCGGTCTCCGGCCTGAGGTTCGGTACGACGGTGAGCGGCACGGGCTCCGAGATCACCAACCAGACTTCGACATATGACGCCGCCTATGCCTCCCTGCGCTGCGATAATGATACGACCTTGCGTCCCATGACGGTATCCGGCACAAGCCAGCTCGTCTGGGCAGAACCTGAGTACTCGTACCTCAAGCTCGCCGTGAGCCTCGATGGCGCTGCCGGCGAGGGAGGGGCCGATGTCCAGTTCGAGATTGCGCGTTCAGGCGATTCGGCGTCCTTCTCCTATTACCAGAGCGTCCATATAAACGCGGGAGAGACAAGCGGTTCCGTCATCGTCCGGCTGCCATGTGACACCTATGACATCTCTGAGGTCGATGCAGGCTGGCGACGGACGGCATGTGGTGCGGGCTTCGATGGCGTTGCCGGCTCCTCCGACTCGTCATTGGAAGGTTGCGTCATGACGACCCCGGGAACACTTGCGAATGGTCTAGGAAGCCATGTGGCGTCTTTCTCGAATGCATCGACGAACACATGCTGGGAGTCCGACCACGTCTACGTCGGGAATACCGTGGAATAGGGGAGGGCATATGCGCGTGCTGCGTTGGGCAAGCAACATCCTCATGGTCCTCATCGTGGCGGCCATTGTGGCGGTGGCGGTGGCGAAGATGTTCTTCGGCGTCCGTACCTTCGCCGTCCTCACCGGCTCGATGACTCCGGCTATCGAACCGGGGGATCTCGTATTCACGGTCCCCACTGAGTTCGACGACATCCAGGCGGGGGATGTCATCACGTTCGTCCTGAATGAGGATCTTGATGTCGCCACCCATCGTGTCGCCTCAAAGGACGTCCAGGCGCAGACCATTGTCACCAAGGGGGATGCGAATGCCCAGACGGATGGCAGTCCCGTCCTCTACGGAAACGTCGTGGGGGTCGTCCGTCTGGTCATTCCCAAGGCTGGCTTCGTTCTGTCCTTCCTATCGAGCGCTACGGGAAAGATCGTGACCGTCACCGTCGTCCTTGCTCTCGCCATCATATGTGCCCTCGTGAACGTGATCACGTCGGGTCCCGGGATGAGTGGCGGTGCGCCCACTGGTCACGATGGCGAATAGGGGAGGGCTCTTAGGCGGGACCGGGCATCCCCCCGAGCCTCATCTTCTCATGACCTTCGAGATAAGTGAGAGCAGGCAGAACGCCGCGAGATCCACGAGCACCACGCAGGCTCCCGTGGGCACCGAGAGGGCGAACGACGCCGTGACGCCTGCCATGAAGCAGACGACCGACACCACCGCCCCCAGAGTGACCACCATGGAGAATCGTCTGCACGCCCTCATCGCCGAGAGGGTCGGGATGACGATGAGGCTCGATATGAGCAGCGCTCCCATCATCCTCATCCCGAGGACGACGATCGCGGCCGTGAGCAGGGCGAGGACCGTCTTGTAGGTCTCGGCATGCCCGTCGGTGGCCCTGGTGAACTCCTCGTCGAAGGTCAGCGAGAAGAACCTGTTGTAGAACAGCAGGTAGACGACCATCACGACGAGACCCAACGCCACGGACAGCCGCACGTCGTCCTTGCTCATGGCCAGGATGCTTCCGAACAGGTAGGAGTTGACGTCGGTGTTCATTCCCGTGGTGAGGGAGACCGTCATGACCCCTATCGCGAGCGCGGCGCTGCAGACGACGGCGATCGCCGCGTCCCCCTTCACCTTCGAGCTCTCGTGGATGCGCAGGAGGAGGAACGCCGTGACCATGCAGACCGGCATCGCCACGGTCAGCGGAGTCATGTCGAGGGCGTAGGCGACGGCGACCGCGGCGAAGCCAACGTGGGACAGCCCGTCCCCGATCATGGAGTAACGCTTGGGAACGAGACTGGCCCCGAGCATGGAGGCACAGAGCGAGACGATGGTGCCCACGACGAGGGCGTTCGTCATGAAGGGATAGGAGAGAATCCTGCATATGATGGCCATCATGGCCTCCCTCCCTCGGCGAACAGCCTCCCCGCGGCGCTCGCGCGATAGCTCTCCGGAGTCCCGAAGAAGGACCGGTCGCCGGCCAGATGGAGTATCGAGGTCGCCTGCTCCGTCGCCGGACCGATGTCATGCGAGACCATGATCTCCGTCAGGCCGTGGCTCTCGTTAAGGTCACGCAGGAGTTCGTAGAGGCCTTTCGTCGCCATCGGGTCGAGGCTCGCCGTGGGCTCGTCCAGCAGGAGAAGACCGTCGGCGGCGCACATCGCGCGGGCGAGCAGGACGCGCTGCCGTTGCCCTCCCGAGAGGGAGCAGAACGTCTCGCCTGACAGATCGTCTATGTCGAGGAGCGACATCGTCGAGGCGGCTCGCTCCCTCTGCTCATGCGTGTACCAAGGCCGCATCCCGCATGTGCCCAGACATCCCGAGAGGATCACCTCGCGCACGCTCGCGGGGAAGTCGTCGCGTGCCGCGGTCCTCTGAGGGAGATACCCGATGCGCGCATGCCCGCGGCCCTCCTTCCATTCGATCGCGCCGCTCGTCGGCCTCATGAGTCCGAGCAGGCCCTTGACGAGCGTGCTCTTCCCGGCTCCGTTCTCTCCCACGATGCAGAGCCGTTCTCCTGCCTTCACCTCGAAGTCCACATGCTCGAAGACGACATGGTCCCCATAGGACATGGTCAGGTCCCTGCAGGTGAGCAGCGTCTCGCCAAGGGAGCCCATGTCAGTCCAACGCCTCCCTGAGCACTTCGACGTCATGCTGCATCAGGTCGACGTAGGTGACTCCCGCGTCGAAGTCCTCCTCGCTCACGTTGTGCACCGCGTCCAGAAGCTCCTTCTTCGCGCCCGTGGCCGCGCATATCGAATCGCACATCCTCTCGTCGGACAGCTCTATGTGGAAGACGACCGGGATGTCGTCCTGCTTGACCTTGTCGATGAGGAACGCGACCGTCGAGGCGCTCGCCTCGGTCTCCGTCGAGCATCCTGGGAAGGCGGCATAATAGGTGATCCCATACTCATCGCACAGATAGCGGAAGGGGAACCTGTCGCCGACGACGATCTCGGTTCGCTTGGCGTTCGCGGCGACGTCGCGGAACTCGTCATCGAGCTCTTGGAGCTTTCCAAGATAGGCATCGGTGTTCGTCCGGTAGGTTTCCGCGTCGTCAGGGTCTATCCGGCAGAGTTCGTCGCACATGGCACGGACGATCCTCATCGCGTTCACGGGTGAGGTCCACACATGCTCGTCCTGCTCGGGGGCATCGTCTCCGGAGGTGTCATCATCCTCATCGTCCTGCATGCCCTCGGGGACGACCTCATCCACGGTGTCCACGTTGTCCATGAGCCTGAACGGGTGCATCCTGCTCTGGTCCATGGAGCCGATCACGTCATCGACCCAGGCGTCGGAGTCACCTCCCACGTAGACGAACAGATCGCTGTCCTGTATGGACACGATGTCCTGTGGGGTCGGCTCATAGCTGTGTGCGTCGGCGCCCGGCTTCAGGAGCAGGCTGACGTCAGCCGCGTCCCCCGCGACCTGACGCGCGAAGTCATACTCCGCGAAGTTCGTGGTGACGATGCTCGTCCTCTTCGTCTCCGACGTTTCGGCCTGGTCCGTTGTGCCTTGTCCCGTCATGCAGGCGCATAGGGCGCATGCACAGACGAGAGCGGCGAGCACCAGCATTACCGCGCGTAAGGCGGCCGTATTCCTTCTCATTTGTCCTCCATGGTCTGGTTTCCCGTCCGATCGGACGGGTTTCCCGCGTCGAGTGAGGCGGGAGTCCGTTTCCTGGCCAGGAGGGCCTAGATGTCGAGTCTGACCTTGAGGCCGACCAAGGACTTGCATGGGGCGTCAGAGCGGAGGACAGGCTGCAGGGTCAGAAGAAGGGGGAGGGGCATGGCGAGTACGACGTGCGTCTCGATCGTGCCGGTGCCGAGCTCGTCCGTCGCTTGGACGCATCGTGTGAGCTCATGGCAGATGGGGCATCCATCCCCGGTGCAGTCATGGTGAGATTCGGTGAGGATGAACAGGGTCGGCATGAGGACGGCGACGGCGACCGCGAGGCAGACGAGGCGGAACGGAACGGACCTGCGCGCGACGCCATCCACCGTATGCCGCTGACGATTCATCGGCAGTCCTCGCAGATGCCGTAGATGACGGTCCTCGTCGCATCCAACTCGAACCCGTCCCTCGTGGAGACGATCGCCGCTACCGCCCTCGTCTCCTCCTCGTCGAGGTGGACGAGCCTGCCGCATCTCTCGCACTGGAGATGGATGTGGTCGCTGCACCTCTCCCCGCAGAAGCGGTAGAGCGTCTCTCCCTTCGGGCCGGCGGAGCGCACGATCTGGCCCTGACCCTCCAAGGCGAGCAGGTTCCGGTACACGCTGCTCCTGCTCACGCCTTTGGGCTCGAGGGCGTTCGCCACCTCCATCGCGGTGAGATAGACGTCGGGTCTGGAGGAGAGGTAGTCGGAGAGCAGGGACCTCTGTTCGGTCGCGTAGCTTCGCATCCTGCCGTCCTCCTCCACAAGAAATGAGACTGGGTCGCAAATGTTATAGGACATCCGGAGAGGGGTTGCAAGCGACTCCGTCTGCTTATGGACCCGACCACGGGGAGCTAACATGTCCTTGTCCATCCCCTCCCACTACGACGTCTGGAGAATTGCCGTGCACACCCTTCTGCTCCTCATCCTCGAACCTTTCTCTGATTGGGAGGCCGCTCCTCTCGCCGCAGCGGTGAACAAGGAGGAGGGCTGGCAGGTCCGAGTCGTGTCGAACGGTCACGGGATGGTCCGCTCGATAGGCGGGTTCCGCGTCGAGCCCGACATGGGCATAGACGAGGCGATGGGATTGGAGTTCGATGGCCTCGCCCTCATCGGCGGCAACTCCTGGCGCGACCCCGCGGCGGCTTCGGTGCTCCCTCTCGTCAACGTGGCGATCGAGCGTGGCGCGGTGCTGGGCGCGATCTGCGGTGCCACTGTCTTCCTGGGAGCGAACGGCATCCTCAACACGGCCGAGCACACGAGCAACGATCTCGCTGACCTGTCCGACTACGCGGGTGACGCATACACCGGGGCGGACCGATACCACATGGAGCAGTCCGTGCGAGACGGTCGCCTCGTGACTGCGAACGGCTCCGCGCCCTTCGAGTTCGCGCGTGATGTCATGCTCGCCCTCGGCTTTGACGCGGATGAGGTCTCTGGCTGGTACGCGTTCTATCACCTCGGCTATTGCGAGGCACATTCCCGCGGTCTCGTCTGATGGGGGGCGCCTAGCGAGCGACTGCCATGATGTCGAGGCAGGTGGCGATCCTGCACGCGAGGCAGAGCTGCTCTCTCTCCGAGGGGGCGCGATAGTCGAGCCCCGTGATCTTCGCCACCTTCCCCATGCGGTACCTGATTGTGTTCGCGTGTTGGCCTAGCTCCGCTGCGGTCCGCGATGTGTCCTCGTCGCAGGAGAAGTAGGCCATGAGCGTCTCATCCAGGTGAGAACCCGTCTCATCGTCGAACTCACGGATCGGACCTAGGACCTGATTCATGTAGGCTTTCATGCTCGGCGAGTCTGCGTGGGGCATGATCGCGCGGAGCACGCCCAGGTCACCATAGGCAATGGCCCCCTCGTTTCGTCTGTCCGCCATCGTTGAGGCACGTTGCGCCTCGTCCATTGCCAGTGCCATCTCGTCCAGCGAGTAATGCGTCTCGCTCGCTCCTATGCTCATTGCTTTGGCTTCGCCGAGCACATCCGAGGTGACGATGTCCAGGAGCATGTGCGCATCCGGGGGCTCCTCCGTGTCCTTCGAGATGACGAGGAGAAGTCCTCCGTCGCATCTGCAAAATACGCTCTCGGGACCCGATAGGTCGCTCCTCCGATAGGCCTCCTCGATATCCCCGTACGTCACATCGGAGAGGTCCTCCTTAGGATCGGCGAACATCACCACGAACTCGTCCTTGAGCGAGGGGTCGATGCGAAGGGCATGCTCCTTCACCTCCGGAGGGGTGAGCCCATCCGCCCTCATGGCATCAAGTTCGTGCTGGATGGTCTCGTCAGAGGACGCCAGCTTCACCCGGTCCTCGATGTCGCCGATGACCTCGTCAAAGAACAGGTCATCACTCGTCACGAGCAGGAGGGGGTAGTTTCGTGCGTTGGCATAACGAAGGGCGGCATCCGGAATCTGGAGATGGAAGACGTTCTTGATCACGAGTCCGCTCGTGCCCTTCGCCACGAGGTATTTGACCGCCTCGCCGATGAGGAAGGGATCGTCCTTCGCGTAGAGGAAAGTGGACAGCACGAGCTGTCCCTCTTCGAAGTTCACACGTTGGTATCTGTTCTTGAGGCCAGGAACGAGCTCATAGTCGAGGATGCCCACGCCTTTGACCGGCCGCGCGAGGCCTCCCTGCCCTGCGAGCATCCTCACCGTCGCGTGGTGCGTGTTTGCGAAGTCAGACACGGAGTATTGCATGACACCACCTTGTCTCTAGCAACAAAAACACATGACATGAATATGGCAAACGACACATGATTGGTGTATTAGCTCATTCATCTGGTTCAATTAGAACATGCAACTGCGATGATATCGAGAGGCATATGTTGTACGACACATCATATCCCTCTCGATATGTCGTTGTTCTCTCGGTATCGTCTCTCGATGAACTCGCATTCCACCTTCGCATGAGGTGATGGTGGTATGTCGGCCGAGAGGAGCGAGCTTATGTCGAAGGTCCTGGTCCTATCCGAGAAGAGCGTTGCCAAGGTGCTCGATATCTCCGACGCCATCGAAGCGGTGGAGGGTGCTTACCGCCAGAAGGCCATGGGGGAGGCGCTTGCTTGGCCCATGGTCTATGAGGAGTTTGAGCCTGGTGCGGCTGACATGGACATCCGCTCCGGTCGACTGGTCTCCGAGGGCCTATTCGGGATGAAGCTCACGTCGTGGTTCTCGTCCAACCCCAGTCGGGGATTGCCGGAGGTCCTCGGCACCTCGGTCATCTTTGATGACAAGAGTGGCGAGCCCTTGTCGGTCGTGAATGCCGCTGCGATGACTGGTCTGCGCACCGGTGCGGCCGGTGCACTTGGCGTGAAGTGGCTCGCGCGGAAGGACTCGAGCCGTCTTCTCGTCTGCGGTGCTGGTGCCCAAAGCGCATATCAGGTGGCCGCGACGCTCGTCGCGTGCCCGAACATACGACATGTCGACGTGTGGAACCCTCGCTCCTCCGAGGCACCGACAGCCCAGGTGGCCCGCATCTCCGACCAGGTGGGCGTTCTCCTCGACGCATCCGGCATCGCCCGCGAGTTCGAGCTGGCAGCGACTGCCGATGGCGAAGGTGCCACTCGCTCGGCGGACGCTATCATCACCGTCACGCCGGCCTTCGAGCCGTTCCTCATGGACGCATGGGTGCAGCCTGGTACGCATATATCTTGCGTAGGTGCTGACATGCCCGGAAAGCAGGAGATCGAATCATCCCTCTGCGTGAGGTCCCATCTCGTGGTCGATGACGTCGTGCAGTCTCTATCCTCGGGCGAGCTTGAGGTACCGACCAAAGAAGGCCTCATTTCAAGGGACGACATCATCTGCGAGATCGGCCAGGTCATTGACGGCAGCGTGGTAGCCCGCACCTCAGATGACGACATTACCGTGTTCGACACGTCGGGCCTCGCGATTCAGGACCTCGCGGCCTCGAAGATGGCATATGACCGTGCGGTCGAGCGTGGGATTGGGACGTACGTGGAGTTGTGATGAGTCCGTTCCAACGCATGTGACACGTCATGGTCGTATGCGTCGCGGAACGTATGAGGCCGAAACCGGGAAGACCGATTAAGGAGAAGAGAGAGCATATGCATATCAAGGACTTCGCCGTCGAGCAGTGGATGAACGAATGGGAGACCAAATGCACCTACAACGTAGCCGAGACCTGCGTCTATTCGGTCTCTTTGGACGAGCTGCTCGGGCTGTGTGGTGTGGACGAGGCTGAGTTCCTTGGCTCGATATGTGACCGTCGCCTCACCTATGGGGCGATTGAGGGATCACCCGAGCTGTTGAAGGGTATCTGCGGACTGTACAGGTCCGTCTCGCCCGATAACGTGATTCCCACGCATGGCGCAGCCGGTGCGAACGCCCTCGTGCTGTCCACGCTCGTTGAGCCCGGGGATCATGTCGTCTCCGTGATGCCCACATACCAGCAGCTCTACTCGATTCCCGAGGCATGCGGAGCGAAGGTGGACATCCTACATCTCGATCGCAAGAAGCACTACCACGTCGACGTCGAGGAACTCGAGCGGCTCGTCACCGACGAGACCAAGGTCATCTGCATCAACAACCCAGACAACCCCACGGGGGCCCTCCTCGACGAGGACACGCTCTCGGCCATCGTTGACGTGGCGCGACGTCATGACTCCTGGTTGATGTGCGACGAGGTCTACAGGCTGCTCACCCAAGACGACACCTATTCCCCGTCCGTGGTCGATCTCTACGAGAAGGGGGTCACGACCTCCTCGATGTCGAAGGTATGGTCACTTGCCGGGATACGTCTTGGCTGGTGTATCACGAAGGACCCCGAACTCCTCCGTGCGCTTCTCTCGCATCGCGACTACAACCTCATATCATGTGGGCTGCTCGACGAGGCCATCGGCTCCTTGGCACTTTCCCATGCCGATGCGCTCCTCGCTCGGAGCAGGCGCATCGTTCGCCAGAATCTCGCGACGCTCATGAGGTGGGTTGAATCGGAACCTCACCTTAGCGTCGTGAGGCCCGAGGCTGGCACCACGGCACTCGTCTACTACGACTATGAGATTGATTCCTATGAGTTCTGCAGCCGACTCATCGAGGAGGAAGGTGCCCTCGTTACCCCTGGGGATTGTTTCGAGGAGCCAAGGAGCATGCGCATAGGCTATGCCTACTCGGATAACGTGGGCGATCTCCAGGAGGGTTTGGACGCCATCTCGAGATTCATGCGCAAGCTGGAGGCCTGATTCGACTCACGGCCTTACTGACGACTCGCCTCGTGGACTCATACGATCCCTATTGTGCCTTCTGCCTCTTCATATCACCGATCAAGGGGAATCATCACGTCGACGCTGCGTATGCCATCCGTCGTCCTCGTGGTGACGGTTGCCCCATAACGTCTTGCGATCTCGATCGTCGAACGCGTCGCATCAGGGGATGTGTCCACATCCGACTCATTGGCGGGGCAGTAAGAGGTCATGGTTGAGGATGTCCACGTAGATGATGTCCTTGAGTGCCACGACGTACAGCCCCTCGGAGGTCGATATGCTTACGCATTCGTCTGAGTTACGGGCCATGACCCTTAGGGCTCGGCGCATCCTCATCGCGAAGTCCTCCAGGCATCGCGATGTCCATGAAGACGATGTCCGCCGCGTAGCCGCCGTTGATGAACTCAATCGCCGAGATGAGAGTCTCGACCATGAAGCCGCAGGAGTGCTCGGCGCCATATAGGCGCGACGTGGACTGGTGGCTCCTATGACCTCATCACGGGCGTCCCGCGTGACGAGTGGGACTTCGACGGCTTCGTCATCACGGACAATGCCAACACGGGCCAGTTCATGGATGCCTGCCAGATGATCGAAGCAGGTGGTGACTCCAAACTCACATACACTGACCAGACCAGTATGTGGTCGTATGACGAGAACAGCTCTGCCGACTACCACTATGGTCGCGAGGCGATGCATCATCTGCTCTATACCGTCGCCAATTCGAATGCCACCGACGGATCGGTTCCTGGCAGCGCCTACAAGGCCGACCTCGAGCCATTGAGTGCCATCCGCATCGGCATCAACGTTGTGAGCGTCGTGCTGCTCGCGCTCGTGGGCTTCACCACCTGGCGCAACCACAAAAAGCGTTCTGCCGAGCGTGTCGCTCGCAGGGCCGCATCTATGTCTGGCGACGCCTCTGCCGTGGGCACACGGCAAGAGGGGAAGTAGGGGACTCATCCTGGCCGAGTGGCTCTCGGGCCCCGTGTCCCTTATGGGATGCGGGGTCCTTTTTGACCTCGGCTCTAAAAGGCCATGTCTGCGAGAATCCGTAGTCACACGCGTGCCATGACGCACACGTCGCCAAAGAGGGAGACTCACTTGAGCGAGATCATCATCGTCGCGGAGACCGGTTCGGACCTTCCGCAGGAGTCCGTGGACAGATACGACATCCGACTCGTCCCCATGCACGTCACCATGGGAGGCAAGGACTATGACGACAGGTCGTTCCCCGTCTCGGACATCATCGACCACTTCGCACGCACCAGGGAGCTCCCGCACACCTCGGGGAGCAACCCCCAGGACTTCGCGACCGTGTTCGATGCCATCCACGAGGAGCATCCTCAGGCCCAGATCCTCTATCTCGCCTACTCGAGCGTGACGACCGTGTCGATGGAGTCCGCGCTCATAGCAGCCGAGGGTCGTGACTACGTGACCACCGTGGACACCAAGAGCGTCTCGGCCGGCCAGACCCTCATCGTGGAGAGATGCGCCCGCTTCCTCGAGACCCATCCCGAGGCCACCCCGGCCGATGCAGCCGACTACGTCCGCGCCCAGCGGGAGCTGGTCCGCATGGCCTTCATCCCCGGCAACCTCGACTTCCTGCGCGCTGGCGGTCGCGTGAGCAACGGTGCCGCCATCGCGGCGACC
Source organism: Atopobiaceae bacterium (assembly GCA_022655215.1). Lineage (GTDB taxonomy): Bacteria > Actinomycetota > Coriobacteriia > Coriobacteriales > Atopobiaceae > JALCUE01. The sequence continues at coordinate 571,323 of JALCUE010000001.1, forward strand.
CTCCTGCGCCTTCGCCCCGTGATCGAGATCCTGGACGGGCGTCTCGTGGCGACCAAGAAGCTCCGCGGGTCCATGGCGAGGTCGGCCCGCAGCCTCACCGACCTCTTCTGCACCCGCGAGCCCATGGACCACTCCGAGCTCCTCCTGATCCGCGCCGAGGGTCTGGACCCGCGGATTCAGCAGGAGATCGAGGCCATCGTCCGTGCGGATGGCTTCGAGGACGTCCGTTGGATCGACACGGGATGCGTCATCACGAGCCACGGCGGTCCCGGGGCCTTCGGACTGGCCGGCTTCGCGACCGAGTAGGCGGGTCTTCCGACCACCCCTCCGCTCGGATGCATGAAGTCACTTGATCGCGTGACGCCTCAGTCGCCTGAGGGCTTGGTCGAGCTCGTCGCCGTATCCTCCACGGCCTGCTCCATCGCGTAGTCCCTGAACACGTCTGCGGTCCTCATGTCCGGTTCCCAGGCCATGAGGTACTGGTTGCACATGTCATCCGCCAAGGCATCGGGCATGCGCCCGGCCATCTCGATGTCGTCCTCGTAGTGGTCGAGCACCTCCTTGAGTGGATGGACGTAGCTATGGATGTCGCGGCGTCCCACGTAGACGCAGCAGCCCTGCACCTTGCTCACGGGGAGTCTGCGGCGGTCGAAGGCGATCATGTCCGCCCAGATCTGATAGACGTCGATGGCGTGGGCGATGTTCATCATGTCCGGAGTGTAGCCACCGGCTGGTCGCATGTTCACCTCGAGGCCGACGAAGTCGCCCTTCTCGCCCAGCCCCGTATGGTCCTCGGAGAGGCGGAAGAACTCCATGTGCACGAAGCGGCTCCTCACGCCAAACGCCTTCACCACGGCCCGTCCGCGCTGGCGGAGCTGCGCGGGCACGTCGGGCAGGGCTCGATAGGTGAAGTCGAGCCGCCCCTCGACGATCTCGGCCATGGATGGCGGGAACCAGCAGCTGTTCTCGAACAGCGGGTCCCCGTGCGAATCGACTATGGCGTCGTAGCTGTAGATGTCGCCGGAGACGAACTCCTCCATGACGTATTGGACATCGGGCTTGTCCGAGAAGAACCTCTCGAGGTCGGATGCGTCATCGATCTTGTAGGTGCCCTCGGCACCCACGCCGACGTCCGGCTTGGCGAATACGGGGTAGCCTCCTACCTCGTCCACGAAGGCCAGTGCGGCCGTCCTGGTGGAGACCCTGTGGCAGCGAGCGGAGGGGACGTGCGCCCGCTCGTAGAACGCCTTCATGCCCGACTTTGACTTGTAGGCCTGTATCTCGTCGGTGCCCACGCCGGTCGTGATGTTGAAGTCCGTGCGAAGGCGCGCATCGCTCTCGAGCCAGAACTCGTTGTTGGATTCCAGCCAGTCGATGTGGCCGTACTTGAACGAGAGGAACGCCACGGCGCGGAACATCTCGTCGTAGTCGTCCAGCGCCTCGACGCGGTAGTACTCGGTGAGCGAGTCACGGAGTCCCTGCTCGAGGGTCTCGTAGGGGGCGTCGCCTATGCCGAGGACGTTCACGCCGTCGGCGGCGAGGCGATCGCAGAAGTTCCAATAGGTGCGAGGGAAGTTGGGTGAGACGAAGACGAGGTTCATGACGTGCCTCCCGATGGCCGAGCGACTCCTACGTGAGCGATGCCGGCTCGAGGTGCTACCTCGGGTCGGAGGGGCTCCCTAGGAGATGACCCATGAAATAGGGGAGCTGCTTCCTCCACCAGGGCCAGTCATGGCTCACGTCGGCTCCCCAGTAGTCGACCCACGCGGGAATGCCCTTGTCCTGGAGGATCGCGTCGAGCCTGCGTGTGCTGGCGAGCAGGTCCTCCTCCCAGTCCCCTTGGCCCACGCAGCAGATGATGTCCGACTGGCGGTACATGTCCATGTACTCGTGTCCCTCGGGCATGCCGGAGAGGTAGTCGATGGGGGAGTTGAAGTAGACGAGCGTGTCGGAGTAGTCGGGGAAGAAGTAGTCGGCATTGTAGACGCCCGAGAGCGCGATGGTGGCGTCGAAGAGGTCGGGGCGGCGGAAGAGGAAGTTCGCCGCATGCATGGCGCCCATGGAGCAACCGCACGTCATGGCGAGCTCGACGTCGCCGTTCCTCTCGTGGAGCTTGGGCAGAAGCTCCTCGCAGACATACTTGAACCAGCGCTCGTGCTGGAAGATGCGGTCATGCTCGTCGCCGGTGCCGCTCCAGCTCTCCGTGTCGATGCTGTCGACGCAGACCACCTGGAGGAGCCCTGCCTCAATCCACGGCATGACCGTGTCGACCATGCCGAAGTCCTCGAAGTCCCAGAAGCGACCGTTCTGCGGCGGGAAGGCCAGGCATATCCTGCCGTGCTCGCCGAAGACCTTGTACTCCATGTCCCGGTCGAGGCTGTCGCTGTGCTCCTTGTGATACATGCCTTCCATCGCATGCCCCCTGACCTCGCGGTGAGCCGTGCGGGCCCTGTCCGCCCGTGGTCTCCCTGACTGCAGGTTAGCAGACTCGCGAGGCGGTTGGACTCACGGTCGGACATGGGGGAATGTCCTGCCGTCGGGCGGGATGCGTCGACCATGAGGGCGAGGAGGGCCTCTCCGTGGGCTAATATCTTCAGGAACGATGACTCGAAAGGGGAGTGGGACGGTGACCCAGACCACGGATGGCCTCGAGGTCGACGGCGGGCAGGCTCAGGTCGTGCCTGTCGAGGGAAAGGCCGACGAGGGGCATAAGCCGCATCACGGGAAGCACAAGGAGCACGAGAAGCTCGGCTTCGTCATCCGCTTCCTCTATGTCTACTACGGGCTCTGGCTCCTCTTCGGCCTCGCCTATTTCGCGCTCACCTCCAGAGACGTCATCGTCTATGACGTGAACACCATCTACATGTTCATCGGGATGGTCATCTACGGCATCTGCTTCTGGCTCATAGCGAAGAGGCTCCGTTTCGCACGCACCGCGATCGTGGTCGCGAACGTGATTGACCTCTCGCTGCAGGTGCTGAACCTCATCTCCGGGGAGCTCTCCCTCGTCGGCTTCGCGGTCAACGCCGCCATCCACATCCTGCTCATCGCCTACTTCGTCCGTGGGGAGAGGCCTCGCAAGGTGCTCTACAGGGATCTCGATGCGAACACCAAGCGGGATGTCTCCATGCCGAGGATCAACCAGCTCGCCTTCTGGAGGAACCTCCTCATGTACTACTGCGTGTTCGCGGTGGTGGGCCATTGGATGGAGGCAGGGTTCTGCATGCTCATCCGCTGGGGCGTCGTCGCCGGCTCGTACGATCCGTCCAACACGTCGCTCTGGCGTGACTGGCTCTATCCCTTCCCACCTGACGGCGTGGGCTTCGTGGCTTGCGTGCTGCTGCTGTATCCCATCAAGAACTGGCTCCAGGATCACATCCACGTCCGCTTCGCGCCCCTCGTGATCAGCTTCGTCATCAACGGTCTGGTCTGCGTCCTCATCGAGCTGTGCTTCGGCCTCGTGGTGAACCCGCACTTCGAGCTCTGGAACTACTCGGATATGTTCTGCAACTTCATGGGGCAGATATGTCTGCAGAACGGGATCGGCTTCGCCATGATATCGACCCTCATCACGTGGGTCCTCTACCCGTTCATAGAACGTCAGCTGGACAGGGTCTCGAAGGATGGGATGGCCATCCTCGCACCCGCCGTGTTCGTGTTCTATGCGGTGCTGCAGTGCCTCTATCTCGTGAACCCGCCGTCACTCGGCTGACCCGTCCCCGCATCAGGACAAGCCCGACCATGAGAAGGCCCCGTCCCCGTTGCCAGGGATGGGGCCTTCTCGATCGCACGCTGCGATGTCCCGGGAGGGGACTACTCCTCCTGCGCCTCCTGCATGGTGGCCATGAGGGGCGGGATGACCTGCTTCTTGCGGCTCACGACGCCGGGGAGCGTCGCCTGACCGTCGTGGGCGTCGACGCCGAACGCGCGGCTCACGACCTCGTCGGCTCCCTCGCCGTAGTAGAGCATCTCGGTGGTCTGGGTCTTCACGTCCGTGAACATGAACAGGACCATCGGCAGCTCCTCCTCGGCGGCGCCGTCCTTGAGATAGGGCCCCACCAGCGCCTCGGCGGCCTTGCGGCTGGCCTCGGTCATGTAGCTTCCCTGGCCGACGCCGAAGTGGACGTTGCCACGCGAGAAGACCTTGAAGTCGGAGTGGAAGACCTCCTCCGCGGTGCGACCCGTGAGGTCGGAGCCGGCATCGAACATGGCGTCCGCATAGGCGTCGATGTCCTCGCCGCAGATGCGCGCGAGCTCGGTCGCGGCGTGACGGTCCTTCTCGGTGCAGGTGGGCGAGCGGAACGCCAGGGTGTCGGAGAGGATGGCCGAGAGCATCAGGCCTGCGATGCGAGGCGGTATCTGGACGCCCTTCTCGCCGAAGATGTCGAAGATGATGGTCGACGTGCAGCCCACGGGCTCGTTCCTGAACCAGACCGGACCGCTCGTCTCGATGGAGCCGATGCGGTGGTGGTCGATGATCTCCATGATCTCGGCCTGGTCGAGTCCGTCGACGGCCTGGGACTGCTCGTTGTGGTCGACGAGGATGACGTGCTTCTTCTTGGCGTTGAGCATCCCCATGCCGCCCACGATGCCGCAGTAGTGGCCATCCTCGTCGAGGACGGGGAAGTAGCGGTGGCGGGAGCTGGCCATGACCTTGCGCGCGTCATCCACTGAGGTGTTGACGCTGAACTTGAGGATGCCCTCGGTGAGCATGCGCGCGCGGACGGGCATGGCCATGCTGATGAGACGAGCCGTCGCGTAGGTGTCGTGCGGGGTGGTGATGACGGTGCAGTCACGCTTGCGTGCGAGCTCGAGCACGTCGGCGTCGACGTCGGCGTCGCAGCAGATGACCAGGCAGCCGGCGCCGTTCTCCACCGCGAAGCGCTGGGTCTCGGGACGATTGGTGACCAGAAGCAGGTCGCCCGGCTCGATGGAGCCGTCCATCATCTCGGGGCTCGTGCCCACGCGGACGTGCCCGCGGTCGATCCTGGCCTCGGGGTCGCCCAGCACCATGGTGCCCTTGAGCGTCTCCACGACGTTGGCATACTTCGTGGCCGAGGCCGAGAGCACCTCGGTGCTGAAGATGTCCATGTTGGCGTTGGCGATGTCCTTGATGGCGATGAGGCCGATGAGGTCGTTCTCCTCGTCGGTCACGGCGAGCGTGTCGAGCTTGATGTCGCGCATGAGGCTCCAGGCCTCGTACAGGCTCATCTCGCAGTCGATGCCCGGCTGACGCTGGATCTCGAGATCCTTGATCTGGGGCGTGACCGTGGTGATGAGCTGCGGCTCCTCGAAACCGAAGTGCTTCAGCACGAACGCGGTCTCGCGGCTCACGGTGCCGGCGCGACGAGCCTCGTAGATGTGCTCGCCGGTCTGGTTCTTGAGATAGGCGTAGGCGATCGCCGAGCAGATGCTGTCGGTGTCGGGATGCTGGTGGCCGATGATGTTTACCTTGCGGATTGCCTCAGGCATTGCATGCTCCTCGAGGGTCGGTTTCTCGTTCCTGTCGAGGATAGCACGCGCGTGCGCGCGTGGTCCCATGCCATCTTGCCGCCCTTGGGCCCAACACGCCCTCTTTGTGCCAAACTGTCACCGAGCGGCGTGGTGCCGCACGGGTCTTCGGAGAGGACGATTCATGCTGAGAATCGGAATGCTCACCAGCGGCGGCGACTGCCAGGCGCTGAACGCCACGATGAGGGGCATCGTCAAGACCGTCCTTGGCAACTCCAAGGAGCAGGTCGAGATCTACGGCTTCGAGGACGGATACCGCGGCCTCATCTACGGCAAGTTCCGCATCCTCACCTGGAAGGACTTCTCCGGCATCCTCACCGTCGGTGGCACGATCCTCGGCACGAGCCGCACTCCCTTCAAGCTCCTCGACGAGCCTGACGAGAACGGCATGGACAAGGTCGAGGCCATGAAGCAGACCTATCACAAGCTCAACCTCGACGTGCTCTGCATGCTCGGCGGCAATGGCTCCACCAAGACGGCCAACCGCCTGCGTGAGGAGGGCCTCAACGTCATCGCGCTCCCCAAGACCATCGACAACGACACCTGGGGCACGGACATGACGTTCGGCTTCCCCAGCGCCATCGACGTGGCCACGCGTGCCATCGATGACATCCACACCACTGCGAGCTCGCATGGCCGCGTGTTCGTGATAGAGATCATGGGCCACAAGGTGGGCTGGATCCCCCTGTACGCGGGAGTCGCCGGCGGCGCCGACGTCATCCTCATCCCCGAGATCCCCTACGAGACCAAGAACGTCATCAAGGCCATCGAGGACCGTGAGGAGAGAGGTGGGCGCTTCGCCATCATCGTCGTGGCCGAGGGCGCCATCACCAAGCAGGACGCCGCGCTTCCCAAGAAGGAGTACAAGGCGAAGGTCGCGGCAAGGAAGTATCCGTCCGTCGCCTACGAGGTGGCAGATGACATCGCCGCCGAGACGGGCCGCGAGGTGCGCGTCGCCCTTCCGGGTCATACTCAGCGCGGCGGTGCCCCCTCCGCCTACGACCGCATCTTCGCCACGCAGTGCGGCGTCGAGGCGGCCCGGGCCATCCTGGCGGGCGAGTCGGGCTTCATGATCGCGCAGCGGAAGGGCTCGATGTGCCGTGTGCCGCTTGGCGACGTGGCCGGAAAGCTCAAGTACGTCGACCCCGAGAGCGACCTCGTGCAGGAGGCCAAGCTCATGGGCATCAGCTTCGGTGACGAGGCCTAGCCTCGTTCGATTCCCGTGTGCGACGCGGCCTGACGGGCGTTGATCTCGCTTATCTCCATGATGCCGTCTATGTACGGCTGGTAGATGGCATAGGGGTCGCCTGTGCCCATGCTGCATGCGCCGCAGAAGTCGCAGCTACCCTTGCCGCAGAAGTCGAGTGACCTCTCGATGATGGTCACGCGCTGCTCGCGCGTCGTGTCCTTGATGAGGATGCTGTCCATGTGAGTCTCCCTTTCATCAGCCGACTCGCACGATAGCCTCATCCGAGAGGACTGTCCATGCGCGCGGGTCTCACGCGTCAGACGTCACTTGCTTGCCCAGCGGTCCGCGCCCCTTCGTGCCCTCTCGAGAGGTCCGGCGTACCAGCCCATGCCTTCCTCCACGGCCTCCTCGAGTGCCATCTCGGCGTCCACATACAGGTCGAGCACCTGCGCGTGGCTGCCGCCGTTGGCGATCACGTCGCGCTCGCACTCCTCCGCGAGACGGAGGGCGGCGCTTCCCCTCACGGCCGCGTAGTCGTCATCCTTCGCGATGTCATACGCCTTCCGATAGAGAGCCATGGCACGTTCGGGGTCCCGCTCCATGCCCTTGCCCGAGGAGAGGAGGTCCGCGAGCCTGTAGCAGGCCTCGGCGTTGCCCATCCCCGCGGCCCTCTCGAAGCAGGAGGCCGCACGGACGAGGTCGACCTTGCCGGTCCTGCCGTAGGCATGGATGTAGCCGAGGTTGCAGAGCGCCTGGGCGTTGCCCATGTCGGCACTTCGCTCATACCATCGCTCGGCCTCGCGGAAGCACTCGTCGGCATGGCCTCCGTCGGACCGCATCCCCTCGTCGAAGTAGGTCGCCCCGATGTCGAGGGATAGGTCGCCCCCCACGCGCTCGTCGGCGTCCCTCGTGTAGTCCTCGGGCGTCGGCGTGACCCCGAACTCGGTGTCGCACGGCAGCGCCAGAAGGCCTGCCGGCGTCTCGTCATCCGATCCGGCTATGAGGCCTACGAGGATGGTGTCACCTGCTCCGAGCGAGCCGTCATCCCCTGGCTCGTTGAGAAGGGTCGCCGTGAAGAGGAGGCCGTCCCTGACGTGATCGTCGTGATATGGACCCTCGAGCGTCGCCCAGACGTGCTCCTCGAACGGGGATTGCCCTCCGCTGACGAGCAGAACCTCGACGTCATCCGGGAAGGCCGGGTGGCGGAAGCGGTCGAGCCGCGTGTCCTCGCGAGTCGACATGACCGCCTCGCTCGCCAGGTGATCCGAGAGTGCGATCGCGACATGCTCGCGTAGGGTGGGGGAGAGTTCCCTGAGGTCGAACGTCTGCATCACCTCGGCGTCGAGAGGACCCACCCCCTCCTCGTCGTCTGTCCCATCAGTACCCAGGAGTGCGGTCATCTGGCTCGTCGCGAGCGTGTCGTACTCGTCCTCCACCTTCGCGGTGGCGACGCGGTAGGGACAGAGCATTTCGAACACGAGACCGTCCTCATGGTCCACGAACGGGCAGACGACCATGCCGTCGGCCTCGGCGTCCCACGCGTCACCGAGGGGCTCAGCATCCGCTGCCGGCAGGCGATAGGCGATGGCGAGGGGCGTTCCCGCGCACGTTCGGAACGTGAGCTCCCCGAGCTTCGCCATGTCTACTCCCTTGACTCGCGAACGTGTGCCATCCGCTTGTTCTCATACATCTCGAGGTCGGCCTCGTCGAACAGCTTCGTGAAGGACGCACCCTCGACCTTGCCGCTCCTGGCGAAGCCGATGCTCATCTCGAGACGATACGTCTCTCCCGTCGGGTCCTCCGCGGCGAGGAGCATGTTCTCCTGGGCGATCTCGTGGCGGATGCTCGACACGATGTCGCGGACCTCCCGCTCGCTCGCGTCCTCGAGAAGGATCGCGAACTCATCGCCCCCGAGCCGTGCCAGGAAGCCCGACCTGGAGGACATCGCACGCTGGAGCGCATGCGCGCATCGTACGAGGGCCTGGTCGCCGGTCGAATGACCCAGCGTGTCGTTCACGCGCTTGAAGTGGTCGAGGTCCATCATGACGAGCTGCATGGTGGAACCCTCTCCGAGCTCCGCCCATCTCTCTGCCGAGTAGTCGTCGAACCTCCTGCGGTTGTTGAGCTTGGTGAGGGGGTCCGTGGACAGGTCGTCCTTCTGGAGGTACACGTAGCAGGCGAGTATCGAGATGATGAGGCTCGTCCATATGGTGGAGAGTCCGTAGAACAGTACCTGGAGGATGGAGCCGGCAAGGGGGATCATCATGAAGAAGGCGAGCATGCGATACCTGCGGCGGCTGAAGCGCGGCGCTCTGCGGTACTCGCTCGTGCTGATGACCACCGACGCCGCCATGTGCAGGAAGGGGATGAACCCCACGAGGGGGAAGTAGGGTCCTCGGTGGTATACGTTCGAGGCGTCCACGGTGAAGATCCAACCTGTCCAGGCGTTCGTGGCGAGGATGGCGAAGCCTATCAGCACGGGGATGAGGAACGGGACGCGGATGCGCTCGTAGGCCCTGTCGGAGACGATGCTCGTGCAGTAGAGAAGGCCAAGATAGCAAGGCACGATGTCGAGTGCCCAGTAGAGGTAGCAGATCGCGTTCTCAAGCACGTTGCCGAAGGGCAGGTCGTTCCCATCGAACGCCCAACCGAGCATGTCGGCGGCAAGGATGGCCACGGCCGACATCTCGAGAGCCCTGAACAGGCGTTGGCTCCTGGTGAGAAGACCGCCTCGCGTCCTGCTCATGATCACGAAGACCACGAGCATGCCGAAGACGTCGATCTCGATGTTCGCGATGTCGCTGATCACGGGGAGGCCCCTCTCAGACCGTAGGAATCCCTTCCTGCTTCTGTACCCCACGCCAGTACTCAGCCACGGATGATTCTAGGCGATTCATCATCCAATGCGTTCGACTCGGCGTGCGGCCGGCGGTCCATGAGGGGTATTGTATCCGCAGGAAGGATGAACCGGAGGAGGGGTCCTGTTGTCCTTGGATCTGCCGAGAAGGCATTCCGTCATGGTCGTGGGGTGCGGCGTCCTGGGCGCGTCCCTCGCCACCAAGCTCTCCTGCAGGGGTTATGACGTCTGCGCGATCGATGAGGGGCTCGTCGGCCTCGAGAACCTCGGTGACGACTTCTCCGGCTTCACGGACGTGGGTGATGGGAGCAGCGCGGAGGTGCTCGAGCGCAACGGCATCGAGAACGCCTCGGTCGTCCTCGCCCTCACCGGTCATGACAACACGAACATCCTCATAGCCGAGCAGGCCAAGGCATGCTATGGGGTCGAGAAGGTCTACGCCCGCCTCTTCGACGAGGCCAAGGCCCGCCTCATCGAGCCCATGGGCATCGGCGCCCTGTGCCCGCGAAGGCTTTGCGAGGACCAGTTCGCCTCCATGTCGGGCATCGTGGTCCCGGAGGACGACGACCTATGAGAATCGTCATCGCTGGAAGCAACGACGAGGCCTTCTACCTCGTGGACTCCCTTCTCAGATCAGGACATGACGTGAGCGTCGTCTGTGACGACCATCTCCGTGCCATGAGGTTCGACGAGGCGTATGGCGTCGAGGTCATCGAGGGCGACCCGTCGGACGCCAGCGTCCTTGCCGACGTCTCGTTCAACGGCGTCGACGTGGTCATATCCCTGTGCGAGGACGATGCGGACAACCTGGTGGTATGCCAGACGGCCAAGGAGGTCTTCGGTGTGAGCCGAACGGTCTGCACCGTGAGGAACCCGCGGAACGTCGAGGTCTTCAAGAGGCTCGGCGTCTCGATCGCCATCAGCGGGACGCATCTGCTCGCCCGCGTCATCGGTCGTGCCTCGACGATGGACGACGTCTCCAAGATCCTGAGGTCCCATGGTCGCGCGGAGTGACCAGGGCCTTGCGCCCGCAAGGGGAGCGGACCTCACCATCGGCTACCTCGGTGTCATGTGCATCCTCGTGGGATGCATGCTCCTCGTCCCCCTCGCCATCCTTCCCTTCTATCCCTACGAGGCGTACCTCGCGCCGTGCTTCCTCGTCCCTGCCGTGGTCGTCGCCGTGGTGGGGTGGCTTCTCCAGCTCCGGATCGCCGGGAGGGAGAAGGGGCGTCTTCACAAGGGGCAGGATGCCGTCGTGATCGTGCTCACGTGGCTCCTCGCTATGTTCGTCGGGTCGATCCCGTTCCTCCTGTCCGGTGCCTGCGACACGTTCACGCAGGCCGTCTTCGAGACCATGAGCGGACTTTCCACCACGACGCTCACCGTGGTGGACGTCGCGAGCTGCCCGCACGTCATCCTGTTCTACAGGAGCGTCCTGCTGTTCTTCGGTGGCATCGGCCTCGTGCTGATCATGGTCTCGGCCGTCTCCGACTCACGTGGGATGAGGCTCTATTCCGTCGAGGGTCATGTGGACCGTCTCCTTCCCAACATGGCCCACTCTGCCCGACTCATCATGAGCATCTATTGCTCCTTCGTGGGCGTGGGCACGCTCGCGCTCATGGCTGCGGGAATGGGTCCGTTCGATGCCCTCAACCATGCGATAGGCGCCATCTCGACGGGTGGCTTCTCCACGAGGGCGGGAAACGTCGGCGAGTTCAACAGCGTGGCGGTCGAGTTCGTCATGGTCGTCCTCATGATCCTCGGTGGCACCAACTGCGCGCTCCACCTCGTCATCCTCAAGGGCCATGTGAAGGCATGGGCTCGAGACGTCGAGTGCCGGATGTACTTCGGCTGCATCGGCGTCGGGACCCTCGTCATGACCACGATCCTCGTGTGCCAGGGCACATGCCCCACGCTCTTCGATGGGTTCAGGATCGCCCTGTTCCAGGTCGTCTCCGCCGTGACCACCACCGGCTACCAGACCGTGCCGTCGCTTGCCGGATGGCCCCAGGCGGCCCAGCTCCTGATCATCGTACTGATGGTGTTCGGTTCCGAGTCGGACTCGACCGGTGGCGGCATCAAGCAGTGGAGGGTGGCGGTGCTCGCCAGGATGTGCTGGTGGACGGTGCGCGATCGTGTCACGCACCGTCGGTGCGTCCACAACGACGTGGTCGAGCGTCTCGGCAGGCGCGTGAGCGTCGACGCCGAGGAGCGTGAGGGCGTCCTGGCCTATGCCCTCGTCTACCTCGTGTCCATCATCCTCGGCACGTTCGTCTTCACACTCTGCGGCTATTCGATAGGTGACTCTCTCTTCGAATTCACCTCGGCCCTGGGCACGGTGGGCTTCTCGGCGGGGATCGCCACCGCCTCGGCGAGCCCCGTCATCCTCTGGACCACCATCATCGGCATGTTCATCGGGCGTCTCGAGATATTCCCCGTCCTCATCGCGCTCACGCGTGGCGCACGGCTCCTCCAGGGAAGGGCGAAGTAGGGGTCACGTCGACATGTCACTCCCCTCACGGTTTACGTCAAATGTGACTGAGGTTTGGTGAATAATGACCTCGATGAGAATTCGGCTTGTCCGTTGGTTTCGCGTCCGTCGATCGAGGCGGGCCGGGGAGAGGGCCATATGAGGGGTGTCTCCGTCCGTCACAGGGCGTCCTATGACTCCGATTACGTGCAGGACTATCGCCATTCCAGCATGGTGCGAGTCCTGGGCGTCAACGGTTCGGAGACCATCTGCTATCGCATGGAGGCCGGCTCGGTCGGGTGCTTCGCCAGCGTGCCCGAGCAGGACAGGTACGAGGAGTACTACGTCGTCGAGGGATGTATCGAGGTCTTCGACGGGGAGGGCTCCGCCGCCAACGAGCCCGAGACGCTCGTTCCCGGTGACTTCCTCCTCCTTCATGCGACCTCCGGGGATGTCGAGTTCCGCGTGGATGAGGAGGCCCTCCTCATCTGCTTCTCCACCAACTGCGTCTTCGACTCAGATGCATCCAAAACGCGTTCCCTTCAGGCTTTGCTCGATCGTCTGCAGGAGCAGGACGGCGACACCGCATCACACTGTGAGCGCGTCCGTCACCTCGCCATCGCGATGACCAGGGAGATGGATTTCCCTCCCGACCAGCTCCTCACGCTCCAGTTCGCCGCGAGATACCACGATATCGGCAAGGCGAAGGTTCCCGCTGACATCCTCGCGAAGCCGAGCAGGCTCGACGCCGAGGAATATGACCTCATCAAGGAGCACAGCGGGTGGGGTGACGAGATGATCCGCCGCATCCTTGGAGATGACGTCGCCGACGTCATCCACGAGCATCACGAGAGGATCGACGGCTCGGGCTATCCTGACGGGATCACAGGAGACAGGATGTCCCTATCGGCCAAGATCCTCGCCGTCGCCGATTCCTATGATGCCATGGTGACGAAGCGCCCCTATAAGGAGGGCGTGTCCGCCACCTCGGCGGTGGCGGAGCTGAGACGCTGCTCGGGCACCCAGTTCGACACCGATTGCGTCGAGGCCCTCGTCCGGGCTTTGCAGAGAAGGGGAGCCATCCCTCCCGATCGGGCCTGATGTCGCTTCCGAGCGATCCCCGATACCCCTTCCATCCGACCGAACAGCCATCGAGCCAAGGAGCCATCCATGCAGAGTTTCGTCGTCGAACCATCGTTCTGGGAGCTCTTCCCCGATGCCACCTTGGGCATCATCGTGGCTCGTGGCATGCGCCCCGCTGACGAGGTTCCTCCCGAGGACCTGGCCGAGCTCCACGCCCTGCTCGCCCAGGCGAACACCGACGCGAGACGCTACCTTACCTCCGAACAGGTGTCACAGGTCCCTGTCGTGGCGGTATGGCGCGAGGCCTATAGGAAGTTCCGTACGAAGCGTGGCGCGCGCTGCTCCATCGAGAACCTAATAAAGCGCGTCTCCAAGGACAACGCCGTGGGCCCGATCACGCCCTCGGTCGACATCTACAACACGCTCTCTCTGAGGTACGCGCTGCCGATGGGCGGCGAGGACCTCTCCACGTTCGTGGGTGACATGATGCTCGAGGTGACCGATGGGGGCGATGCGTTCAGGCCCCTCGGCGAGGACGAGGACGACCCGACGCTTCCCGGGGAGGTCGCCTACGTGGATGACGTCGGGGCGGTGTGCCGCTGCTGGAACTGGCGAGACGGGCAGCGCACCGCGCTCACGGACGACACCGCGGACGCGTTCCTCATCGTGGAGTGTGTCGACCCCGCGCGTGCGTCGGAGGCCGCCGAGGCGACGGACGAGTTCGCGCGCATGGTCGAGCGCTACATGCACGGAAGCATACAGACGAAGGCCATGGTCACACGGGACGCGCCGAGCGTCGTGCTGTCAGAATAGGTCACGCGAGGCCCCGGTCGGTTTGCCGCGACTTCGCCGAGGCGGCCTGACGCTAGAGCCGTGAGGTGCGGACGACCGCGTAGGAGGTGCCGTCCTGGGCGGCGAGGTCCACGGCGATCGCATCCTCCTCCACATGGACGTGCGGGACGATCAGGTCGCCCAGGACGGCCGCCTTGCGATACTGGATGCGAAGACGGAGCCCCTCGAGCTCGGAGCTGTAGTCCAGTTCGGCCAGCGCGCCTCGCGCCATCTCGACGTACTGGGCGTTGTTGACGTGATTGTTGGTGTCGAGGTGCTGCTCGTTGACCATGACGGGGCGCGTGGGCGTGCCCTCTCCCTCGACGCTCAGCTTTCGCTTTGTCTCGGGCATGTCGAGCCGGGCCTCGCCCGTGAGATAGATCGCCGACTCAGCCTCGGGTATGCGCTTCGGCCTGCCGCAGGTGGTGTCGAGGACGAACCAGATGGAGTCGGCCCTCACGTAGTCGTGACCATCCGGGCTCGCGAGCAGGAAGTTCCTGTACGCGTAGAGGCCATGCGTCCCGTAGCACCAGGTGCTCACCTTGATGGAATCCGCGAAGCGGGGGAGGTCTATGACCTCGATCTGCCAGGCGGCGAGGAGCCAGCTGAAGTCGTTCTCGGCCATGTACTCGAGTCCATGACCTGCGTCCTGGCATTGGAACGTGGACGCATCCTGCAGGTAGTCCATGAGGGCGAGGACCGTGAGTCTCCCGTCCGCCCCGACCTCGCTGTAACGGACCCTTCCGTCGAATGAGTACATCCCGATCCCCCCGTCGTCGCCCTTCCTCGAGGTGACATGGTAGCAGCTCGTGGTCTTCGGGTACCTCAGCCGGCCGTGCCATCTGGTGCTATACTCTTGAACTTGAAGCGAACTTCAATATCTTCGCGCATCGCCCGGCATGTCTTGGGTGGAGAGGAGTCACGATGTCCTACTCGATAGGGGCTGCCGCGGAGGCGGTCGGAGTTCCGACGTCCACGGTCCGTTACTACGACAAGGAGGGCCTGCTGCCCTTCGTGAAGAGGAGCGACTCGGGCCTTCGTCAGTTCGAGGACTCTGACGTGGACGGTCTGCGCATGATCGAGTGCCTCAAGAGGACGGGGATGTCGCTCAAGGACATCCGACAGTTCATGCAATGGTGCCATGAGGGAGACTCGACCCTTCGCGAGCGTCGCGACATGTTCTACGAGCGCAGGGAGGCTGTGGAGAGCCAGATCGAGGAGCTGCGCTCGACGCTCGACACCATCGAGTACAAATGCTGGTTCTATGACACCGCCGTGGCTGCAGGCACCGATTCGGCTCCCCGCGAGATGGTGGCCGCAGGCGACATGCCTCCTCGCATCAGCAAGGCCCACGATCGCATGATGGCTCGCTAGCCGGTCCGGCATAGGCGGGGTCTGCGGTTCGTACCGATGCCGGGAATGCGGAGGAGAGCGCTGCCTGCGCCTCGAGGACGGCCTCCGGTACGTCGACGTGGGCGATCCATCCTCGCCCTTTCGGGCCATAGCCCTGCCCGTCGTCCCTGAGGCGGGGCACCTCGCCCATGAGGAGCGTGAGGTATCGGCCCACGTCCCACATGCCCTCGGGGACGTCTCCCACGTAGTCGATCGCGCCCCGCGTGCCACCGAGGGGCAGCGCGAGCGGGCTGCCATGGTCGGCCACGCAGGCGACCTCCACCTCATACGTCGCGTAGTCCACGACAGTCGTCTCGGGTGAGGCCGCCCTCATGCCCGCATCCATCCTCAGCTGCATGGTCGCGTCCTGGCAGATGATGACGTCCCTTGCGCTGATCTCCCTCTCGGCGAGGAGGTCGAGGACGAACGTGATGTTGTTCCCGCAGTTGGTCGAGCGGGTCTCGAGCAGGTCCGGCGTGAGACCGTGACGTCTCTCGAGCACCGAGGCGAGGAGCTCGGCCTCGGTCACGTCGTCAGGGACGTCGAGCCCGGGCACCGAGCGTCTGACCGTCTCGCGAAGGGTGGCCGTGGTGTGGCCCGCCCCTCCGGAGATCACGTAGGTCCGCGCCACGTCCGCTCTCATCGCGTCCGCGAGCACGTCGACGCCGCCGAGCACGCTGCCTCCATAAAGGACCATCACGTCGGCTCTTGCGTGGCCTATTGCCCTGTCGAGTTCCGTCTGATCGAGGGCGTCGACGTCGCGACGTCCGAGGAACCGGCCGAGCACGTTCATCTCGCGTGCGATCTCGCTGCCGTCCATGTCACTCCGCCCGACGGGTCCGTCTCTTCGTGTGCATTGTCCCACGCGGCACGTGTGCACGCGTGCCGAAACGTGAGGTGGAAAACGAGGGTGGGATTGGGTATGTTTGCACGAGGGAAACGAGACGGGCCTTTGGGTTTCGGGAACGGGGGAGCGAGATGTCGACAGGACCTTCCTATGGGCGAGGCTCATCCGGCACGAGGTCTTCCTACCAGCCGAGGCATGCCTCGCACATGAGACCCACGCCGAGGATGACGTCTTCCGCCCCCATGACACACACGGCCGTGGGCTATGACTCCTCGCTGGGGCGTGGCGCGAGAAGGCCCGTGGCGAGTGCATATGCGGTGCCGACCCGTCGCAGGCTCCCACGTGAGAGGCGCGTCGTGGCGCCGATGATCATCGCAGGACTGGTGACGGCCCTCGTGATCGTCGCGATCACCTTCGCGCTCACGTCACTCGGTGGTCTTCCGACCTCCTCCTCGTCCTCGCGCTCGCAGAGCGGCTACGTCACGGTCACCGGGACGATCCCCGCGGCCGGCTAGGTCTCAGCGGGCCGAGAAGGAATAGATGGTCGTCGCCTCGTAGTCGTGCCCCGGCCCGAAGAAGGCCTGCGGGAATCCGTCGTGGTGCGGCGTGTCGGGGAAGAACTGGGTCTCGAGGGCGAAGGAGCTCCTCGGACCATAGTCGACCCCGTCCTTCGCGTGTGCGTCACCCACGTAGTTGCCGGCGTAGAACTGGATGCCAGGCTGGGTCGTGCTCACGTCGAGCATACGTCCAGATACGGGGTCCGAGACATGCGCCGCATTCAGGAGCGAGCCGTCGCCAGTGTAGCCGTCGATGCAGAAGTTATGGTCGAACCCGCCCGTGAGCCCCAGCTGCTCGCAGTCGTCCTCGAGGTCGGTCCCGATCGCCTTGCCGACGGTGAAGTCGAAGGGTGTGCCGGTGACCTCGCGAAGCTCCCCGGTGGGGATGGAGCCCTTGGCGACGGGGGTGAACCTGTGGGCATGGAGCGTGAGCAGCTGGTCGAGGATGAGCCCCGAGTCGTGGCCCCTGAGGTTCAGGTAGAGGTGGTCGGTCATGTTCACGAACGTGGTCCTGTCAGAGGAGGCGTGGTAGGTGAGCCTGAAGATGCCGCCGTCGACCACCTCGAACCTCGCCGAGAAGTCCCTCTCGCCCGGGAGCCCGAGCTCCCCGTCTGACAGGTGCGTGTGCATCGTGACCGAGCCCTCGGTCGTCTCGGCATCCCAGAGGCGCTTGTGGAGGCCGTGGTCGATGTCCGTGTGGAGGTTGTTCGTGCCTTCGTTGGCAGCGAGGTGCCAGGTGACGCCGTCGATCTCGATCGCCGCACCGGCTATCCTGTTGCAGCTCGGCCCGACCGTGGCTCCGAAGAAGGACGGGTTGTCGAGATAGCCGTCTGCCGAGTCGAAGCCCGGGATGACGTCCGCCACGACGCCCCTGGCGTCCGGGACGAGGATTCCCACGGTGCAGGCGCCGAAGTCGGTCACACGGACCTCGATCCCCTTCGCGACGAGCGTATAGAGCGAGACCTCTCGGCCGTCCCGCGTGCTTCCGAAGTGGCTCTTCCCGACCATGGCGGCCTCCCGTCGCTCGGCGTGACACCATGGTCACGTCATACCTCGTGTCGACACGTACGATACCGCTAACGGGCTGTGCGTCCCGCGTTGGGATGCGGACGGTCTGGGGATACTGCCCATGACAATATATGACAGACTAGGTAGCATATAAGCCTGGTGTCCCGAGGAGGGAAACGAGATGTCCGAGAAGGAATCACTCGAGCTCTACTTCATGCCCACCTGCCCGTTCTGCAGGAAGGTCCTCGCCTTCGTGGACGCGAACGGCATCGACCTCGTGAGGCATGACATCACGGCGGACGCCGCGGCGGCCGAGAGGCTCGTTGCGGTCGGTGGCAAGCGCCAGGTGCCTTGCCTGTTCCATGACGGCAAGCCGCTCTACGAGTCCGACGACATCATCGACTACCTCGGCTCGAGATAGGAAGGTCTAACGGGTCACCGTGCAGTCGGTGAGCGAGCGCTTCTGGGTTCCCGTGAGGGAGTCGAGTCCGGAATACGTGCCGGATATGGTCACGGAGGCGTTCGTGCCGTCGGACTTCGCCCCATCCAGCGCGCGATAGACCTCCTCGGCCGCATCGGTCGAGAGGGTCGCGGTCACGAAGGTGGTCCCACCCTGTGAGACGAGCGAGCAGCGATACGTCCCGTCTCCAAGTGACTTCATCGACAACACGTCGAGGGTCATGCTCACGCGGCTGCCCGTCGTGGGCCAGGTGCCGTCGGGGTCGATGTCTCCCGAGGAGGCGGAGGTCGCATCTCCCGTCGTGTACCCTGCTGATGCGGCGCCCGGAACGTAGGTGGTGGTCGCGTCGGTGCTCGTGGACGAGCCCGCCGTGGAAGGCAGATCCTTGAGCGTCGTCGTGTCCGACGTCGTCCCCATCCTCTGGATGACGAGGCTTCCCACGATGAGGATGGCGGCTATGAGGAGCAGGCCCATCGTGGTGCGTGTCCTCTTCATGTCAGCCTCCCATGCCGGTCGTCGTGGTTCGGGCCATCTTCGCACAAGAGGGCGGCGAGCGTTCCTGGACGGTCTGGAAGTGGGGAGGGCTCGTGAATCGAGCCAGCCCTCCGCGTCGACTGTTGCTACCATCGGTTGCATGAGGAACCACACATCCGGATGGGAGCCACGTGGTCACTGACACAACGGTAGCGGGATATCTCGACGAGCTCGCGAGCTCGTCGGCTGTGCCCGGAGGTGGTGGAGTCTCCGCCTTGGCGGGCTCTCTCGGAGCGGCCCTGGGGTGCATGGTCGCTGAGCTCACCAAGGGAAAGGCGGCCTATGCCGACGTCGATGACGAGGTCCGCGAACTCCTGCGCCAGGCGACCGAGCTGAGACGGGAGCTTCTTCGTCTGTCCGATGCGGACGCCGAGGCCTTCGCACCTCTCTCCGCCGCCTACAGGATGCCTCGCACGACCCCTGAGGAAATCGCCGAGCGCGAACGCGTCCTCCAGGGTGCCCTCGTCGTCGCCGCCGAGGCGCCTCTCGCCACCATGGAGAGGTCGTGCGAGGCCGTCGAGGTCCTCTCGCGTCTCGCGGAGATCGGCAGCAGGCTCGCCGTCTCGGACGCTGGCTGCGGCGTCGTGCTTTGCCGCGCGGCCCTCTCGAGTGCGGCCCTCTCGGTCTTCATCAACACACGTCTCATGGCGGACCGCCAGCGCGCGGACGCCATCAACTCCCGAGCCCGAGAGCTCATGAGCCGGGGTCATGCACGTGCGGACGAGGTCTATGACAAGGTGGAGGAGATGCTGAGATGAGCGAGGGAGACCGTTCGAAGGTGCTTCTCGGTGCCCCGGTCGCGGAGGCGATGCGTTCCGACATGGTCGCGCGCGTCGCGGCGCTGGGGGACCGCGGCGTGAAGCCGAGACTCGCCATCGTGAGGGTGGGCCAGGCCGCCTCGGATCTCGCGTACGAGAGGGGCGCGAGGAAGCGTCTCGAGGGTCTCGGCATGGAGGTCGAGACGTGTGCCCTGGACCCGGGAATCGACGATGCCGGCCTCGATGGTTGGCTTCGTGACCTCGCCGCCGACCCCGCGGTCCACGCGATCCTGCTCATGCGTCCCCTTCCCTCCGGTCTGGACGAGGCCGCCGCCATCGCCTGCATACCTCCCTCTAAGGACGTCGACGGCTGCACGACCGCGAACGTCGCGAGCGTCTATGCCGGTGACGGCAAGGGATTCGCCCCGTGCACCCCCGAGGGCGTCATGCGTCTCCTCGACCACTATGGCGTCAGGCTCGATGGCGCTCGCGTCTGCGTGCTCGGGCGGAGCCTCGTCGTGGGACGTCCCCTCGCGAGCCTTCTCGTCTCTCGCGACGCCACGGTCACCATCTGCCATTCCCATACCGCCGACCTCGCTCTCGAGTGCCGTTCCGCCGACGTCGTCGTGAGCGCGATGGGGCGTGCCCGCTCCGTCACGTCGAAAATGATCGCCCCCGGCTCCGTCGTGATCGACGTCGGGATGAACGTGGATGACGAGGGTCGCCTATGCGGTGACGTCGATTACGAGGCCGTGAGCGAGGTCGCATCCGCCGTGACGCCCGTCCCACGAGGCACCGGGTCGGTCACCACGTCGGTGCTCGCCGAGCATGTCGTCCGTGCCGCCGAGGCGGCGGCGGTTGAGGGGGTCTGAGATGGAAGGCCCCGCAAACGAGGTCGTAGGGCAGCTCGTCGACAGGAGGAGCGTCCGCCGTTTCGAGGACCGTGCCGTCGACCAGAGGGAGGTCGACCTCATCCTCGAGGCGGCCTTCCAAGCACCTACGGCCGGCGACCAGCAGCTCTACAGCATCATCGACGTGCGTGACCAACAGGAGAAGGACACCCTGTCCGTCCTCTGCGACAACCAACCCTTCATCGCCTCCGCGCCGCTCGTGCTCGTCTTCTGTGCCGACTGTGAGAAGTGGCCCGTGATCTATCGCCAAGCAGGCTGCCAGCCACGTGAGCCAGGCGTGGGTGACCTCATGCTCGCCGTCTGCGATGCCGTGATAGCCGCGCAGAATGCCGTCACCGCGGCATGGTCGCTCGGAATAGGGTCCTGCTACATCGGTGACGTCATGGAGCGCTGCGATGACGTCCGCGCCCTCCTCGAGCTTCCTGACCACGTCTTCCCTGCTGCCATGCTCGTCCTCGGATACCCCACGGAACAGCAGGCCGCTCGTCCGAAGCCCCCTCGCGCACCCATGGACGCGATCGTCATGCGCGATCGCTACCGAGGCCATGGAGCCTATGGTGCGGAGAGTCTCGTCTCGCGCCGCGTCGAGGCATCCGGGTCGAGCTTCGACGACTGGGTGCGTTCGTTCCATGCTCGGAAGTACGACTCCGCCTTCGCCCGTGAGATGACCCGATCGGTGGGGGAGTACCTCTCGGCCTACGATACGACGGGCGTAGACGAATAGGTTCGACCCAATGGTGCATATCCTGCCTCCAGCAGGCTCTTCGTGGGCTACAATGCACTGACCATGACGATGAAGAAGACGGCGACACAGGCACTGAGCGCGGCCCTGCCGGTGATGGCGGGCTATGTCGCGATAGGCATCCCCTGCGGGATCCTCGAGAGCCAGATCGGCATGGACGCGCTCATGGCCTTCGTGATGAGTGCGACGTTCTACTCGGGAGCGGGCCAGTTCATGGAGTGCAACATGTGGCTCGCGGGAATGCCCATGTCCTCCATCATCGCCAGCGTCTCGTTCGTCAACACCAGGCAGATGCTCTACTCGGCGGCCTTCTCGCCCTACTTCACCAACGTCAGGAAGCGCCTCACGTTCCTGTTCTCGGCCACGGTCACGGACGAGAGCTTCGGCGTGAACCTCTCGCACTTCGTCTCTGACGAGACATGGACCGCGACCCACGCCACCCTCGTGAACCTCTTCTGCATGACGAGCTGGGCCGTCTCCGCCGCCGTGGGCGCCCTCGTGGGCTCCGCCGTCGCCATCCCCACCGCCATCGCCGCGTTCGCGATGACATCCATCTTCATCTGCCTGCTCGTGAGCCAGCCCCTGAACCACATCACAGCCGTCGTCATGGTCGTCGCCGCTGCGGGTGTCATCGTCTGCAAGCTCATGGGGCTCACGGCACCCGCCATCCTCATCGGCGCCTGTGCGGGCGTGGTCGCCGGAATGGTGGCGAGGGAGGTGAGAGTCGGATGAGCACGAGCGACTTCCTGACCCTCTATCTCACGACGCTCGTGACCATGCTCGCGTGCCGTTGCATCCCCATGTTCGTCCTCAAGGGACGCGACCTCCCCGAGAAGGTCTCCGAGGCGCTGGGTCTCATCCCTCCCGCGGCGTTCGCCGCCCTCGTCGCCAATGACCTCTTCTCGACCACCATGTTCTCCAATGGCGTGTGGGCCGGCCTCATGCCCCTCGTCGCGTCCTTGGTGGTGGTCGTCGTCGCGAGGAAGACCAAGTCCCTCATCTGGTGCGTGATCGCGGGCGTCGGCTGCTACGTGCTCCTCACGCTCATCTAGGGGTCTTCGCGCGACGTCCTCTGCTCGCAACCTCGCTTAGCTCTCATTTACCGCAACAACGGAAATCGCTCATCCTCTTGCGTGCGGCTCCCTCGAATAGGCTTATTGATGGCTCACCATACGGTGGCCGTTCGAACCCTTTCGAGTCCGGAGGAACACATGACAGAGCAAAATGCCCCTGACGCGTCCGCGCCCGCCTCTGCGAAGCCGTACCTGCTCAACAAGTGCCTTGTTAGCTATGGCATCATGAACGGCATCTTCAACGCAGTCATCTGCTATCTCATGAACATGGGTGATCCCGCCAAGACGTACGCGATATCCCAGGTCGCATTCGACATGGCCCTCACCGGCGTGCTCCTGGGCCTTATCCTCATGGCATGCGCCGTGCCCCTGACGAGGGTCGATCTCAAGAAGGGCACCATCAACGCATCGATGGCTGACGATTCGCTCATCGCCCGCGTCCCGGCCAGGTTGATTCCCTCGGCCCTGATCGTCGCCGTCGTCACCATGTGCGTCATGGCCGGCATCGGGTCGCTCCTCTGCCTCGTCCTGCCCATGCCCCTGGGTCTCATGGGATTCGTCGCGCTCAAGGGCTGCGTCTGCGCCGTCGGCGGTGCTGCGGCCGGCTATCTCTCGATCTGCTACACGCTCCGCTCCGCAGTCCGCTCCTGATATCTGTTTTGCCGTAGTAACGGTAATCGCTTTGCACCAGAACCGCCCCTGCGCCGTCTACCATTCGAGTCGAGGTTCCCAACCGGGTCCCGAACGGACCGACCCCCGAGGTCGGGTGGAGAGAGAGGTCAAGACAATGGCCAAGGAGAAGACAGCGGCCGGCACGGAAGACGCCGGCAAGTTCCTCGTCGTCCCCATCATCGTGCTGATCATGGCTCAGATGGGAACGTCGGGGGACAACGGCGCGCTGAGCGTCGCCAACACCGAGCTCGTGAACGTCCTCGGCGCCACCACGCCGGACATCCAGCTCGCCAACATGGTCTACTCGCTCATGGCTGGCGCGCTCATGATCGCGGGTGGCCTCGTCGGCACGATCATCGGCTGGAAGAAGAACTTCCGCATGGGCGCACTGCTCTGCGCCGCCGGCGAGGTCGTCGCCGCGCTCTCCCCGAACATGACCGTGTTCATCTGGGGTGCCCGCACCCTGACCGGACTGGGCGCGAGCTTCATGATTCCGTCCGTCCTCGGACTGATCCCGCTCATCTACAAGGGCAAGAACCGCGTCCAGGCCTTTGGTTGCATCGGTGCCGCCTCAGGCCTCTCCGCGCTCCTGCCGCTCCTTCTTGGCGTCATCATGGCCTTCGGCGGATTCCGCGTGGTCTACTTCGTGCTTGCCGCGTACTTCCTGGTCGTCTTTGCGATGTCGCTGAAGCTTCCCAAGATCGTCCAGTCCTCCGAGCACCTCAAGTTCGACGGCGTCGGCACCGGTCTTGCCGCGCTCGGCCTGTTCCTGTTCCTCTTCGGCATCTCCCGCGTCTCCGCTTGGGGCCTGCTCGAGCCTCTCGCTGACTGCCCGTTCACCATCTTCGGCATCAGCCCTGCCATCCCCATGGCCATCGTCGGCGTCATCGTCCTCGTCGTCATGATCAAGCTCGAGCGTGGCATCGAGGAGAGGAACGGCGTCGCCCTGCTTCCCCAGGTCTTCCTCAAGACCCCGCAGGTCCTCGCCGGCCTCACCGCCAGCGCCGTCACGTTCTTCTTCATGGGCATCCAGTCGATCCTGCTCTCGCCCTACATGCAGCTCGTCGTGGGATGGTCCTCCATCACCATGGGCGCCATGTCCCTGCTCGTCGGCGTGCCCACGTTCCTCTTCGCCATCCTCATCCCCAAGTTTCTGCCCAAGGCCACGCCTCGTCGCGTCCTCCAGGTGGGTTACCTGGTCATGGCCGGCTCGCTCATCGTCATCCTCACCTCGCTCAACGACGACGGCACCGTCGCCCCTGCGATCTTCGCAGGATTCGTGCTGTGTGGCGTCGCCATCGGCATCATGAGCTCCCATCAGAACAACGTCGTGGCGCTCGTCCTCGACGAGCGTGACGCCTCCCAGTCCGGAGGCATCCAGACCACCATGCGCAACGTCGGCCAGGCCATCGGCGTCGCGGCCCTCGGCAGCGTCCTTCTCTTCGGCATCACCTCCAACATCAACAAGGCGGTTCTCTCGGACGCCAACGTGAGCGAGTCCGTGGCCACCGCCATATCGAAGAAGTCGATCACACTCATGAGCGACGCGAGCTTCGAGCAGACCATCTCCGACATCCCCATGACCGACGCGGAGAAGGAGGAGCTCGTGACCATCAATGCCAAGGCTCGCGTCGACGCCACGAAGACCGCCTTCGTCGTCTCCGTCGTCGTCGTCCTGCTCGCCCTCATCACGACGCGTTGGATCAAGGTGCAGAACAAGGAGGAGAAGGAGCGCTATCTCGCAGAGCGTGCCGCATCCGCCCCCTCCACCGAGAACGCCGCCTGAGCGGCCGACGTCGTACACTCACGGCATCATCGACAAGGAGATCCAGATGAAGACCCTCTATCACAACGGTGACTTCGTCCCCATGACGGGGGAGACCGACACCTTCGAGGCCCTGGTAGTGGCCGATGACGGCACGATCGCGTTCACCGGCTCACTCGACGAGGCCAGGGCCATGGCGGCCGGAGCCGAGGAGGTCGACCTCGGTGGCAGGACCATGCTCCCGAGCTTCATCGACCCCCACAGCCACATGTCCGGCACGATCCAGTACCTGACGACCGTCGACCTGTCGTTCTGCGAGTCGTTCGCGGACATCGTCTCCGCCATGCGCTCGTTCATCTCCGAGCGCGGCATCGACGAGGACGGCATCGTCATGGGAACCGGATACGACCAGAACAGCCTCGCCGAACAGCGTCATCCCGACCGCGAGCTCCTGGACCAGGTCTCGACGACCATCCCCGTCATCGCGATCCACGCCTCGGCGCACATGGGCGCCGGAAACGGACTCGCCCTCAAGCTCGCCGGCATCGACGAGTCGACCCCCGACCCTGAGGGTGGCCGTTACGGCAGGGATGCCGACGGCAGGCTCACGGGTTATGCCGAGGAGCCGGCGGCGCTGTTCCCGCTCTACGGCATCGCGCAGCCTCGCATGCACATGGACGTGCCCGCGATGTGGCCCGAGATGCAGCGCTTCTACCTCGAGCAGGGCGTGACCACCTGCCAGGACGGGGCGACGCAGGAGGAGTACTGCTCCATGTTCGCCGGGTTCGCAAAGGCCGGCATGGTAAAGCTCGACATCGTCTCCTACCCCATGTACGGCAAGGACGTCGACGGCATGCTCGCCGACAACTCCGAGTTCGTGGGCCAGGACTACGTGAACCACTTCCGCATCGGCGGGCTCAAGATGTTCGTGGACGGAAGCCCCCAGGGCAGGACGGCTTGGATGACGGAGCCCTACCTCCCGAGTCCGGACGACCCTCGAACCGACTTCTGCGCGCAGGGGACCATGACCGACGAGGAGGCCCTCGACTTCGCGCTGAAGGCGCTCGACGGCAACCGCCAGCTCCTCTGCCACTGCAACGGTGACGCTGCGGCCGATCAGTACATCCGCATCTACAAGGAGGCTCTGGCCAAGACGACCAACCCGGACGCGGGCAAGCTCAGGCCCGTCATGATCCACTGCCAGTGCGTCCGCAAGGACCAGTTCGAGGAGATGGCCAAGATCAACATGATCCCCTCGATCTTCGTGAGCCATGTCTGGTACTGGGGTGACGTGCATCTCCGTAACTTCGGTCCGGTCCGTGGCGGAAGGGTGAGCGCGGTGCACGATGCCCTCGAGGCCGGGCTTCCCTACACCTTCCACTCCGACACGCCGGTGCTTCGCCCCAACGCCCTCGAGAGCGTGTGGTGCGCCGTCAACCGCAAGACCAAGGGCGGCGCCCAGCTCGACGTCGACCAGGAGGTCTCGGTCTACGACGCGCTCAAGGCCGTCACCGTCAACGGCGCCTTCCAGTACGGCGAGGAGGCCCGCAAGGGGACCCTCGAGGCAGGCAAGCTCGCCGACCTGGTCATCCTGGACAAGAACCCGCTCAAGGTCGACAAGTGGGACATCAGGAACGTCCACGTCGACACCACCATCAAGGAGGGCGAGGTCCTCTTCGAGAGGTGATCTCCTCCGCGAAAGGTGTCGTCCGAGGGACCGATCCGCGCGTGCGGGTCGGTCCCTCGTCGTCATTCGGGGAAGAACTCCATGAGGGCGTGGTCGAGGTCGAGCTCGCCGGAGACGAGCCGCTTGAACTGCTCGGTGAGCGAGAGGAGCAGGTCGCGATCGGCCTCGTCCACGAGGAGCAGGGCCATGCCGTCAAGCGCCCGCCCCATGAGGTAGTAGGTCCTCTTCGCTGGGTAGAGGCGGGCGGTGGTCTTCCTCACGCCCTTGTTGAAGATGCCGGCGACGAGGGTCGTGCCCATCGTCACCGCGTTGGCGAGCAGACATCCCATGAAGTCGTCCGGGGTCATGTCGATCACGTCGTCGGCCTCCAGGTCGTCATAGAGGTCACGGATCGTGTCCTCCTGCAGGGGTTTGAAGACGCGTGGCTCCCTGCGCTCGAGCTCGAGGGTTCCCTTCTCGACGGACGCCGCCGATGCGACGAGGTGCGAGATGTCCTGCGGGCCGATGACAGGCGAGACGCAGACGGATGGGAACGAAGAGGGCAGCGGGTCGAAGGTGACCAGGAAGTCGAAGCGCTTCCCAAGCCCCCTCAGTCCCTCCTCGTCAGCGTCGAGGACGTCCGACTCGGTGACGGAGCCCACCACGTTGACCATGGGGACGAGTCGTTCGATCCTCTGCTTCGCGTAGACCATCTGCTCGACGCCTGAGGTCGCGACGACGCCGACGTCGAACGGGCGCTGGAGGTTCGCGTTCTCGAAGTATTCGAGGAGAAGCACGGTAAGACGTGTGTAGTCCGTTCCGAAGAGGTTCACGTCGGAGAGCGTCGGATCGTCATGGAACACCTGCGTGAGCATGAGGAAGCTCGCCATGCGCTCGAACTTTGCCAGGATCTCGTCGGGACCCGCCACCGAGAGGAGGCGCTCGTGTCGTGTCATGGCGCTGCCCATGAGTATGCGGAGCGGTCTCAGGAGAGAGTCATCAGGGCGTGCTCCGAAGCGATCGTACAGGGCACGGCAGAGCCTCTCTGTGGCGTCGCACGCCTCCTCCGAGGGCTCGAAGGAATCCATGAGCTCGCTCGACCATTGCCAGGTACAGCAGCTGAACAGGTCATCGAGGAGATGGAGCTCGTCTTGACTCAGGTCGACGCCGAACCGGTCGCGGAAGGCCATCCTGATCTGCTCGTAATAGGCAGGAAGCTCCACGTCCACGTCCCGTCGCCGCGGTATGGTCCTCTCGCACCGTACGCGCGCGACCATGAGCTTCATGTAGAAGCCGAGCTCCCGCCTCGCGTTCTCGGAGATCCGGATGCCTCGCCCTTCCTCGATCCCGGAACAGACGTCATCGATGAACGCCGCGTCGTCACCTATGAACTCGGGCTCGACCGTCCTCTTCATCGCGAGGGGGGCAAGGGAGTAGAGCGTGAACATCATGAAGAAGCGGACCGCCCGCTCGTCTCCCACGAGATCGATCCGGCCCTTGTGCGAGATGGCGAGCTCGAAGGGGGCGAGCAGGTTCTGCCAATGCCTGACGTCGGCTTTGAGCTGCTGCTTGTTCGTGAAGAGTCTTCGGGAGAGGGAGTCCATCGTGTAGGTACGCGGCTCACAGGCCACGAGCATGATCCCCTTGTAGAAGTGCTCGAGCGAGGGTCTCGTCGCTATCGCGTCGCCCTCGACCATCGCCCGGATTCGCGAGCGCTCCGTGCCGCCACCGATCATCCTGATCCCGTTGCCGCGCTTGCCCTCGATCCGGCTCTCGAAGTCGGATGAGGCGAGGAAGGAGTTGATGGTCTTGACCGATGTCCTCACCGTCTTCTCCGAGCAGGAGAGCTCGTCGGCGAAGTCCTGGATGGGCGTGTAATGGGTCGTGTCGAGCAGCAGCTTGAGCAGCGTCGAGTCGCGTACGTTCATGGTCCGTCGGCCCTTCGTCCGTGTGGTGGCAGGAGTTACCGTTACTACGGTCAGATTACTACATCGTGTCGAGCCTTCCCGCAGGTAATATGTACATATCGACGGACGTATCGAGAGCGCGACGTTGTCATCCATTGACGTCGCCCGCGGTCCCACGGAAGGTCGTCCCATGGCGGAAGCAGACTCGACCTCGCATGGCGTCTCCCATATGAGCAAGGTCCCCCTGGCCGTGCTCATGCTCGCGCAGCTCTGCACGTCCTCCGACAACTGCCTGGTGGGCATAGCGTCCCAGTCCATCATCGACACCCTCGGCGCCACCGTCGCGGATGTCCAGATGGCCACGATGGCCTATTCTCTCGTCGCGGGCGCCTTCATGATCGCGGGAGGGATGCTGGGCGTCAGGTTCGGTTGGAGGAGGACCATCCGCTGCGGCATCGCCCTCGCGGTGCTCGGTGAGATAACCCTCGCGCTGTCCCCGAACATGTTCGTCTTCACCTGGTGTGGCCGTGTCCTCGTGGGTCTTGGCGCGAGTCTCATCACGCCCTCCGTCCTCGGTCTCGTGCCAGCCTACTACCAGGGGAGGGACAGACTCGTCGCGTTCGGCTTCATCGCGGGGGCCGCCGCGTTCGCCACGCTCGCGCCCATCCCCTTCGGCGTCCTCCTCGACTCCGTGGGGCTTCGGGCGTCGTTCCTCGTCCTCGTCGTCATGTTCGCCGTCGTCTTCGCGGGTACCTTCCTCCTCCCCGACGCGGGAGGGGCAGACGCTTCGAGGAGGCTCGATGTCGCTGGCGTGGGTCTTGCGGCCCTTGGCCTGTTCCTGCTTCTCACCGGGGCCTCGCGTGTCTCGACCTGGGGTGTCGTCGCCCCGCTCGACGCCTGCCCGTTCACCGTGTTCGGCATCAGCCCCGCTCTGCCCATGGTCGCCTGCGGCATCGTGGTCCTCGCCTTGCTCATACGCTACGAGGCCGGCGTCGAGAGGCGTCACGGGAGCGCCGTGCTCCCGTCCGCCTTCATCAAGACCCCCGGCGTGCGGGCCGGGCTGCTCGCGGTTTGCGTGCCGTACCTGTACATGGGTGCGCAGAGCATCGTCATGACGCCATACATCCAGCTGGTGGGTGGGCTCACCGCCACGCAGACGGGCATGCTCTCGCTGCTCTCGGGCGTGCCCATGCTCGTCTTCTCCATGTTCATCCCCAAGCTCCTCCCGCAGGCGAGTCCCCGGACCGTCGTGCGCGTGGGCTATTCCCTCCTGGTCGTCGCGGCCTGCGTCCTCGCCCTCTCACTGGAGGAGCATGGCGTCTCGCCGCTGCTGTTCGTCGCCGTCGCCCTCTCGGGCACGGGGATGGGGGTCGTCAACTCCCAGGCGAACTACGCGGTCGCCTCGGCCGTGGGGGAGAGGTATGCGGAGCAGTCGGGCGGTATCCAGGGAACGGCCCGCAACATCGGCACGGCGATGGGGACCGCCGTCGTGGGCTCCGTGATGCTCGTCTCGATCGGGCTGCTCTTCGCGGCCTCGGCCTCGGAATCCTCCGTGGGCGTGGGAATCGCCGCCGCCGGGACCCACACCTTCATGAGTGACAAGGGCTTCGAGGCGACCCTCGAGCCCTACGACCTGGACGAGGGTCAGACGGCCTACCTCCTCGAGGCCAATGCCACGTCGAGGCGTGATGCTGCTCGTGCGTCGATGCTCTTCTCGGCGGCACTGTTCGCCTGCTGCCTGGTCACGACGAGGAACATCACGGACGGGCCTGCGGCGTCGTCTCGTGCGAACGCCCCGTCAGCCGAGGGATGACGAGCTGATTTCCCTGTGAGATATCTCGTCTTGTACGACGCTCGCCTGGTCTAGACTTGCTAGCCATGTCGCGACATCATCACATACCCTCCTGGGCCTTCAAGCTCTTGCTGCTCAGCTCCGCTGCCATGTGGGGTCTGGGCAACGTCGTGCTGAAGGGTATCGTCGGCTACTTCGACCCGTCCTGGCTCTCGGGCATCCGATTCCTGCTCGCGGCCGTGCTCCTCGCCCTCCTGTTCTGGCCTCATGTGCGCGACAACCTCACCGCAGACCATGTCGTGGTCGGTCTTCTCGTGGGCGTCGTCTTGTTCCTCAGCTACTACCTGAACGGCGTCGGTCTCCATACGACCGAGGCCTCCAAGGGGTCGTTCCTCATCTCGACCTATACGGTCATGGTCCCCTTCGTCGCCTGGGCGCTCATGCACAACAGGCCGAGCGTCTGCGACGTCGTCGCCGCGCTGCTCTGCGTCTGCGGCGTCGCGGTCATGTCCCTCAAGGTTGGCGAGGGCGTCTCCTTGGGTCTCGGGGACCTCCTCATCCTCCTGGCGGCTTTTGCGAGTGCCCTCCAGATGACGCTCGTCGCCCGCTTCGCGAGGGGGAGGGACATGCTCGCACTCACCATCTGGCAGTTCGTCTCCGCCGGGGTCTGTGGCCTGCTCGTCGGAGCGGCCGGAGCTCCCTTTCCCGACCTCGCCTCGTTCGGCGTGGGTGAGTGGGCGAGCTTCCTGTATCTGGTCGTGTTCGCGTCCTTCCTCGCCGTCGTCTTCCAGAACGTCGGCCTCTCCCATGTCCCAACGGCTCAGGGCTCGCTCCTCCTCTCCTGCGAGTGCATCTTCGGCGTCTCGTGTGCGGTCGCGTTCCTGGGTGATGTCATAACCCCTCAGATGGCGATGGGATTCGTCCTCGTCATCTGCGGAATCGTCGTGAGCGAGGGGGTCCCCGCCCTCCTGCGTCGCAGACGTCTGCGCTCGGAGGGCATCGTGGAGGACGAGTAGGCGTTGGCCGGTATGGCCGCCCTGCTGTGGCATCCGAGCGCGCATCCGTCGTAGACTAATCGGCGATGTGGCCGCTTTCGGGGGAGGTGCGTGGTGTCGTTCTACGAGGATCCGAGCTTCTTCATCCTCCTCGCCGCGGCGATCGTCCCCGCCGCCGTCCTCGGATGCACCGGCCGGAGGATCAAGCCGTGGGGTCTCGTGGTCTCGGTCCTCTTCCTCGTGGGGCTCTTCATGGGAAGCTGGGAGGGCCTTCTCCTCGTGGCCTGCTATGTGCCCCTCACCTTCCTCGTCTCGCGTCTCGTCCTCGCGCGCGTCAGGAGCGGACGCCCGCTCACGGCCGCGACCCGTCTCGTCTCGCTCGCCTGCGTCATCGGCCCCCTTGTCATCTACAAGGTGAGCACCGCTGCAGGCTCGGGCATCCTCGGCTTCGTCGGTATCTCCTACATCACCTTCAAGACCACCCAGGTCCTGCTCGAGATCGAGGACGGGCTCATCGAGAGCCTCTCGTTCATCGACTATCTCTACTTCCTCGTGTTCTTCCCCGTGTTCACCTCCGGCCCGATCGACCGCTCGAGGCGGTTCATGGCCGACGCGAACCGGACCCTCGACAGGCCCCATTACCTCGACCTGCTTGGCCGCGGCATCGTCTTCCTTCTCATCGGTGCTGCGTCCCAGATCGTCATCGCGACGATATTCAAGCAGTGGTACAAGCCCGTCGCGTTCGACATGACCCAGGACGTGTGGTCGCAGCTCGTCTCGTTCGTGCAGGTGAGCTATGCCTATGGCCTCTACCTCTACTTCGACTTCGCCGGCTACTCGCTTATGGCGCAGGGCGCGAGCATGTGCCTGGGAATCGAGACGCCGGCCAACTTCCGTCTCCCGTTCCTCTCGCATTCGCTGGAGGAGTTCTGGGATCGCTGGCACATCACGCTCTCCCATTGGCTGCGTGACTACGTCTTCATGCGCATGGAACGCTCCCTCACGCGCCATCGCATCCCCAAGAAGCGCGACGCACGCGCCGCGGTGGGTCTCGTCGCGGACATGTGTCTCATGGGCGCATGGCACGGTCTGACCCCGCAGTACCTGCTCTATGGCCTCTATCACGGAGTCCTTCTCGCCATCGAGCAGATCATGACGCATCGTTGGCGCTTCTTCCGCGCGCACAGGAACGATGTGGGTATGAAGGTCGTGATGTGGTTCATCACCCTGAACCTCGTCATGTTCGGTTTCTCGATATTCTCTGGTCAGTTGTTCACGTTCATCGGAGGCATACATGGCTGACAAGGCCGATGTCGAGGCTAGGCTCCTCGACGAGATCGCTGACATCTGCGGCGATGACATAGTCCGCGAGAAGAGGGACGTTGACCTTTTCGAGGAGGGCCTGCTCGATTCGATGGGCGCCATCGAGCTGCTCGTGGCCATCGAGGAGGACTTCGGCGTGTCGATCGCTCCCACGGCCGTCCCTCGCGACGAGATGAACACCGTGGACAAGATCTGCGCCCAGGTCCTGAAGCGGCTGTAGGCGGCCGGAAGGCGTATGTCAGGGGAGCCTGCCAACAAGGATGAGGCGGCCGGAATGGCCGATCCCATGCTGACGAGACGCTCCGCGCTCAGACTCGCGGGTTTGGGCGTCGGAGCCATCGTCGCGGCATGCGGCGCCCTCGCGCTCGACGATACCGTGCCGAAGGAGTCCGACCCCGGCGGTCGTCTCTATGACTACGCCTACCTTCGCGACAAGTACAAGAGCCCCTCGTTCATGGCGGGCAACTGCCAGGTCGACTCCCTCCTCTGCTTCGGCTCCTCCGAGTTCAAGATCACGCCAGACATCGTCGCCCAGGTACCGCAGGCGGTCCTGGGTGGCAACGACCATGGCCTTGACCTGTGGTTCGTGGGGGAGGGATACGACCAGAGCCTCTGGCACGCCATCGCCATGGGTGCATATGCCGCGCAGATGGACGAGAACCCCGCAGGTGCGTATGCCTCGGGCGGGCGAGGCCTGCTCTCCTCGAGCAGGAAGGCGGTCCTCGTCATCTCGCCCCAGTGGTTCTTCGAGGGGGGAGTGCCGGCCAATGCGGCCACCTCGCTCTTCTCGTATGACCTCTGGCGGGCCTTCTGTCACAACCCCAAGGTCCCCGCCTCCTGCATGGATTATGCGGAGGGACGGCTTCGCGACATGGGGGTCTCCTCGACGAGGCTCGCCGCCGCCAGAGGCCGTACCATCCCCGACGTCATCAACGACGTCTTCTACGGGGAGACCGACTCCATCACGGTACGACAGGAGCTCGAGGCTGTGCGTGGCGGGGGCATCGACCTGCCTGGCTGCAAGAGGGACATCCGCATCGCCGATGGCACTCCCGATTGGGACGCGCTCGAGGCCCAGGCCATGGCAGATGGCGCCGCCGCCTGCACGACGAACGACTACTACATCTATGACGACTGGTGGAATGCCCATGACGCCTCCGACTTCGCCGCCGGCAAGCTCGAGGGCTTCCTCAAGAGTCGCAGCTTCATGAAGGCTCCCACGGAGGACGCTGACCTTGGCTGCGCCCTCGACGTCGCCAGCGCCGTGGGCCTCGACCTTCTCTGCGTGCTACTCCCCGTGGCCGGACCGTGGTATGACTACGAGCAGATGAGCAGGGACGATCGTGAGCAGCGTTACGAGTCCATACGCTCGACGGTGTCGGACCATGGTCTGAGGATCGCCGACCTGTCGGGCGAGGAGTACACACCCTACTTCACCTGCGACGGCACGCACCTCGGCTGGACCGGGTGGCTGGCGGTGGAGCGGGCCATCTACGAGTTCGCTCAGGAGGGATAGCCATGGCCGAGGACGGGGGAGACATGAGCGAGAAGAAGCCAGGTCTCGTGACCCGTCTTCGCACGTGGGCGTCCACGTCGCCTGTTTCCGCCTTCCTTGTCGGTTTCGCGGTCGTTGTCGGCGTGGCGGCGCTCATCATCTGGTTCCTCTTCGGATCGGGTCTCACCGCTCCCGCCGGGTTCATCTATTCTCAATACTGATACGTCTTCCGAGGCTGCATGCCCTTGCCATCCTTTTCCTCCTCCACGCGTCCGATCTCATTCCAACAGCTGTTTGTGTTTTCAGGTAGCTTGCGTTGTTGTGCCATGCCCATGCATGTGGGCATACGAGGGCGGAGGGCCGAAGCGGGCTGGGTAGGATGGCGCTAGAGGTCGATATGCCTATGTCTCGGAGGTACGGCATGAAGGACATGACGAACGGTTTCCTCGATGCGGTCCATGAGCAGGTGGAGGCCCATCCCGATCGCATCGCCTTCGGCGACACCGATGGCGAGGAGATCACCTATCGCGAGCTGTGGGAGGGGTCTGATGACCTCGCCTGTGACATCCGAGTGGCCGGGACCTCCGATGGTCCGGTCATGGTCTACGGGCACAAGTCACCCTGCATGATCGTGGCCTTCCTCGCCTGTCTCAAGGCCGGTCATGCCTACGTGCCGACTGATTGCCACGTCCCCGAGGGACGTGTCGCGAACATCCTCGCTCAGCTCGACGCCGGCCTGGCCGTCGCGGTCGCGCCTCTTCCGGATTCCGTCACCTCATCCCGTTCTGACATGCTTGTCATCGATGATGCCGCCATCCGGGCGAGCCTGGGCAAGGTGGCCTCAGGCACCTGTCGCACGCCCGAGCCCACGTGGAGGGTCACGGGCGAGGACACGCAGTACGTCATCTTCACCTCCGGCTCCACGGGTGCGCCCAAGGGCGTCGAGGTGAGCGCGAACGATGTCGCGAACTTCATGGGCTGGGACCAGTCCCTCTTCGATGGCTCGCCCATGCCGCACGTGTTCCTCAACCAGGCCCTCCTCTCCTTCGACCTCTCGGTCACCGAGCTCGTCGGTGCCCTCACGACGGGAGGGCGCGTGGTCGCACTCACGGGTGCGTGCGAGTCCGATCTGGGTAGATGCTTTTCCGAGATGTCATCCTCTGGCATCACCTGCTGGGTCTCCACTCCGACGTTCGCTTCGATGTGTCTTGCCGATCCCTCCTTCGAGGAGCGGCTCCTGCCCCGTTTGACCCACTTCTTCTTCTGTGGGGAGCCCCTCCGCCCCGACGTGGTCCGCCGTCTCCACGGACGCTTCCCCAAGGCTCGCATCATCAACGCCTACGGCCCGACCGAGTCCACGGTCGCGGTGACGTCCTGTGACGTGAGCGAGATGGGTGAGGCTGACGCACTTCCCGTGGGCCGTCCTCGTCCGGGTACGCGGATGATTATCAAGGACGTCGAGACGGGAGCCCCCCTGCCCGCTGGTTCTCAGGGCGAAATCGTCATCTGCGGCGACACCGTCGCCAAGGGCTATCTGGGCCAGCCCGACCGTACCGCGACCGTCTTCGGGACCATGGAATGCGACGGGCGTTCGATTCGTACGTACCGCACGGGCGATCTCGGCGTGATCGACGCCGACGGGGTCGTCTGGTGTTCCGGTCGATTGGACAGCCAGGTCAAGCTTCACGGCTATCGCATCGAGTTGGGCGAGATAGAGTCCATGCTCCAGGACAAGCCGGGGGTCGAGCTCGCCGCCGTGGTCGTCCGAAGCAGGCATGGCATCGCCGATCACCTCGAGGCGCATGTGCAGCTCGAGGACGGGGTCCCCGAGGACTCCTACGCATGGTCGAAGGAGATGCGCGCCGTGCTCGGCCGCGACCTCCCCGGCTACATGGTCCCGCGTCGCATCATCGTCGATCGCGAGCTCCCGGTGACGCCCAACGGCAAGGTGGACAGGAAGCGACTCATGGCCACGTCCGACCATCCACGGATGGCTGCCATCCCCAGGTGAGCGAACGAGCCTTCTTGGGGTAACAATCCTTACTAGCATGTCCGGGGTTGGTCCCGGCTCGTACAAGGAGGACACAAGTGGCTAACAGAATCGTGCTCAACACAATCTCCTACCATGGCGAGGGCGCCATCGCCGAGATCCCCGGCGAGATCGCCCGCCGCGGGTTCGGCAAGGCGTTCGTCTGCTCGGATCCCGACCTCGTCAGGTTCGGCGTCACCGCGAAGGTCACCGACGAGCTCGACGCCGCCGGTGTCCCCTGGGAGCTCTACAGCGAGATCAAGCCGAACCCCACCATCAAGAACGTCCAGGACGGCGTCGCGGCGTACGAGGCCTCCGGTGCGGACATGATCGTGGCCATCGGCGGCGGCTCGTCGATGGACACCGCCAAGGCCATCGGCGTCATCGTGAACAACCCCGAGTTCGCCGACGTCACCTCCCTCGAGGGCGTCGCCGACACCAAGAACCACGCGGTGTTCACCATCGCCGTCCCCACCACGGCCGGCACCGCCGCCGAGGTCACCATCAACTACGTCATCACCGACCCGGACCGCGAGCGCAAGTTCGTCTGCGTCGACACCAACGACATCCCCGAGGTCGCCTGCGTCGACCCGTCGATGATGGCCTCCATGCCCGTCGGCCTCACCGCCGCCACCGGCATGGACGCGCTCACCCACGCCATCGAGGGCTACACCACCAAGGCCGCCTGGGAGATCCCGGACATGTTCCACCTCGAGGCGATCCGCCTCATCTCCGAGAACCTCCGCGACGCGGTGGCCGAGGCGAAGTCCGGCACGCCCGGTACCGGACGCGAGGGGATGGCGATGGCCCAGTACATCGCCGGCATGGGCTTCTCCAACGTGGGCCTGGGCATCGCCCACTCGATCGCCCACACCTTCTCCGCGCACTACGACACCCCCCACGGCGTCGCCTGCGCCATCATGCTGCCGCTGGTCATGACATACAACGCCGAGTGCACGGGCGAGCGCCTGCGTGCCGTGGCCAAGGCCATGGGCGTCGAGGGCACCGACTCCATGTCCATCGAGGACGCCCGCGCCGCCGCCATCGCCGCCGTCACGAGACTCGGCCAGGACGTGGGGATCCCCACCACGGTCGACGGCCTCGTCGCGGCTGACTACGACCAGCTCGCCGACGACGCCCTCGCCGACGCCTGCTGCCCGGGCAACCCCAGGGACGCCACGAAGGCCGACGTCATCGAGTTGCTCAAGAAGGTCACCGCCTAAGACGTGCCCCGAGCATCTCGCCGGTACGATGCGCCTCGAGTCTCTTCGGCCCGGGGCGCATCGACGTTTCCATGGCCATGGCCCATCTCGACCACAGACGGCGCTCGACCGTCTATACTATGCCGCGTATGTAGGTCGGTGATGCGGGCCGTCGGTCCAAGGAGGCTTTGAACGCTATGAAGGGTATCGTCCTTGCAGGTGGTTCGGGAACGAGGCTCCATCCCATAACGCTCGCGACTTCGAAGCAGCTGCTTCCGGTCTACGACAAGCCCATGATCTACTACTCCATGTCCGTGCTCATGATGGCGGGCATCAAGGACATCCTGATCATCTCCACTCCCGAGGACATGCCGAACTTCCAGCGCCTTCTCGGTGATGGTCATCAGCTCGGTCTCAATCTGTCATATAAGGTCCAGCCGAGCCCTGATGGACTCGCGCAGGCCTTCATCCTCGGCGAGGAGTTCATCGACGGCGATTCCTGCGCCCTCGTCCTCGGCGACAACATCTTCTATGGCAGCGGCTTCACCGACCAGCTCACGGAGGCTGCGACCAGGACCGAGGGCGCCACGGTCTTCGGCTACTACGTCGATGACCCCGAGCGCTTCGGTGTCGTGGAGTTCGACGACGAGGGCAAGGTCCTCTCCATCGAGGAGAAGCCCGATCACCCCAAGTCGAACTACTGCGTCACGGGCCTGTACTTCTATGACGAGCATGTCTGCGAATACGCGAAGACGCTCGAGCCCTCCGCACGTGGCGAGCTCGAGATCACCGATCTCAACAACATCTATCTCAAGAAGAACCAGCTCAACGTGACCACGCTCGGTCGTGGCTTTGCCTGGTTCGACACGGGCACCGTCGACTCGCTGTTCGAGGCCGGCGAGTTCATCCGCGTCGTCGAGAAGTCAACCTCCGTGAAGGTCGCCGCCATCGAGGAGATCGCCTACTCCAAGGGTTGGATTAGAAGGGCCCAGCTGCTGGCCCTCGCCGACAAGATCTCCAAGTCCGAGTACGGGAAGTACCTGGAGAAGATCGCACTCTCGTCTCGCTAGGTCAGGGACGCGGGAAGGCCAGCTCGTCGGTGCCGCCGAACAGTGGCGGCTGTGTCTTGCCCTTCGCATAGGGTGACATCGGGTCGACGATGATCGGGACGACGCCCCTGAGCACATGGGCCTCATAGCCCGTGACCTCCCCTGCGACGACGTCTCCATCGACCTGCATGGGGATGGGCTGCGAGGCGCTGACTCGGATGTCGGCTCCCGAGAAGCTCTCGATGTGCGGCCTGCCTATGCCTTTGCCGCCCCTGTCGAGAAGGCCGGCGAGCATCGGTCTCAGGAGCTGGGTCGAGTCGGATGTTTCGAGGACGATGACGTCGAGCAAGCCGTCATCCATGACGCAGCCGGGCACGATCTCGATGTCCCCCTGGATCATCGCATTGTCCGCCACGAGGCAGGCTATGCCGTCGCGCTCATACGTCTTCCCGTCGCACTCTATGGTGAACGTCACGACGGCAGGCGTCGTGTCGGAGAGTGCGGCGAGGAAGTAGGCAGCCTCGCCCATGGCCTGCTTGTTGGGAACGGCCGCCATCATGATCTCCGCGTCATAGCCCGATCCCGCCATGAGGGAGAAACCGCGAGAGTGCCCATTCCCGTCGGCGTCCGTCCATGCGATCTCACCTAGGTCGAGGTCCGCGACGGTTCCGACGCGACATGCCCTGGCGATGGCCGCGGGCTCCGGGGCGTTTCCGATGTTCGCGAAGAGCAAGTTAGCCGTTCCGGAGGGAAACACGCAGGTGCGGACATGCCTGCCTCTGAGTGCGTAGAGGAGCGCGGCCACAGTGCCGTCCCCGCCGGACACGACGACGACATCGAATGACTCCGCGTCAGCACAGACCTCGGCGGGTACGAACCCGTCCGCGACGACGCGGAGCGTGCACTCGTCTCCCTCGTGGACGAGCGATCTCTCGAACTCGAAGACGGCGTCCGACCCGAATCCGGAATCGACGTTATGGATTATGAGAGTGCGCACTTCCGTCCCCGTTTCCCGTCGCATGAGCCGCGAGCGGGCGCAGGGGCCCATACGGCTATGATGGTCACGTTGCCTCGTCTGGATGAGGCCGTCTCTGTTCATGGTAGCCGTTTGCCCCTTCCGGCAGGCGGATTCGAAGGGGTCTGCGTGTTCATATCGAAGCCCGACGAGCTCGAGTCGTTCTGCGACCGCGCGCGTTCGTCAAAGGTCCTGGCCGTCGACACCGAGTTCCTGAGGGAGAGGACCTATCGTCCTCGTCTCTGCCTCCTCCAGCTCGCGACCGCCGATGAGATCGCCGCGGTCGACCCGCTGGCCATGGATGACCTCTCCTGCGTGAGCGCCCTGCTCACCGACACCTCCATCACCAAGGTGCTTCATGCGTGTTCCCAGGACCTCGAGGTCCTCGACGGGACGCTCGACGTCGTTCCGGACCCCGTCTTCGACACTCAGCTCGCCGCGGCGTTCCTCGGCCAGCGCATGCAGCTCGGTTACGGTGCGCTCGTGGAGGCATACACCGGTGTCCATCTCGCGAAGGCCGAGTCGCTCACCGATTGGTCGCGGCGTCCCCTCGACCCCGAACAGCTCCAGTACGCCGAGGATGATGTGAGGTACCTTCCGGGCATCTACGAGCGCATGATGGGCGAGCTCGTCGAGAGGAACAGACTCTCATGGCTCGAGCCCGAGATGGTCGACCTCTGCGATCCCTCCCATTACCGGCATGATCCGCGCGAGGCATACCGCCACCTCAAGCGCGTCACCTCCCTCACGCGCAAGCAGCTGGCCGTCGCCAGGGAGGTCTGCGCATGGCGCGAGGAGGCCGCCTCGAGGAGGGACATCCCGAGGAAGTGGGTCATCTCCGACGAGATCGCCCTCGAGGTCTCGAAACGTGCCCCCACGGACCCCGTCCGTCTCAGGAGGATCCGCGGAGCCGAGCAGGTCTCCGAGCGGGAGGCGGACGCCATCGTGCTCGCGGTGAGGAGGGGCCTGTCCTGCAAGCCGGACGAGCTGCCCAAGGTCACGAAGAAGCCGCGTCCCTCCGCCGACCTCGACAGCGTCATCGACCTCATGAACGCCATGCTCCGCGTCATCTCGGAGAGGGAGGGCGTGGCCTGCCAGCTCATCGCGACCAGGGACGACCTCCGCTCGTTCGCGCTCGATCGTTCGAGCTCTCGGCTCTCTCAATCGTGGAGGAAGCAACTCGTGGGTGATGAGCTGGACTCGCTGCTCTCGGGCAAGGTGGGCCTCACCGTCAAGGATGGCCGCATAGAGATGCTCTGAGTCATCGGGACGCATCCGTCCCTGATGGGTACAAGAGCGGAAAGACATCTTCCGATTGGAGACGAGCGTGGGTTATTACGGCTACGGGTACGGCGGCTTCAACATGAGCTACATCGCCCTCATCGTTGTCTCGTTGGTCCTCGGTCTCATCACGCAGGCCTATATCAAGAAGACCTATGCCA
This sequence comes from Atopobiaceae bacterium, assembly GCA_022655215.1. Classification (GTDB taxonomy): domain Bacteria; phylum Actinomycetota; class Coriobacteriia; order Coriobacteriales; family Atopobiaceae; genus JALCUE01. Next base: position 611,898 of record JALCUE010000001.1, read on the forward strand.
AGTGGTCGAAGGTACCCGTCTCGTCCGGTGAGACGGGTGCGGACGTCGCGCGCAGGATGCTCTCTTCCGAGGGCGCCGGCAGCGTCGGCATCACCTCCGTCGCGGGACACCTCACCGACTTCTATGATCCCCGCGACAACCAGCTCCATCTCTCCCAGGAGAACCTCTCGGGAGGCTCGGTCGCCTCGGTCGCCGTCGCATGCCATGAGGCCGGCCATGCCGTGCAGACGGCGAAGGGTTACATCCCTGTCAAGATCAGGACGGCCCTCGTCCCCGTGGTCAACTTCACGAGCCAGGCGTGGATGATCGTCTTCGTCATAGGCATCGCGATGAACTTCGCCGGTCTCACGACGCTCGCCATCATCCTGTTCGCCTTCTCCGTGCTCTTCCAGCTCGTTACGCTTCCCGTGGAGATCGACGCTTCCAAGAGGGCCGTGGCCTACATCGGTGCGAACGCGGGATTGGATGCCGTCGCCGAGAGAGGCGCCAAGCAGGTCCTCACGGCTGCCGCCCTCACCTATGTCGCCGCAGCCCTCGTGTCCATCCTTCAGCTCGTCTACATCATCTCCCGTTCGGACAGGAACTGACGGATGGCGTGGGACAAGGCCGAGGAGAGGGGACAGGGGTCGTCAGAGGCCGGCGAGCCCCTCTCCGTGAGCGAGGCCGTCGCCACGGCCAAGGCATCCGTCTCATCGATCCCCCAGCTCGTCGTCTGCGGTGAGGTCACCGGCTTCCGCGGGCCCAACGCACGCAGCGGCCATTGCTACTTCCAGGTGAAGGATGATTCCTCCGCCATGGACTGCATCGTGTGGAGAGGGACATATGCGAAGAGCGGCGTCGCTCTGCGCGATGGCCTCGAGGTGCAGCTCGTCGGCAGCTTCGACGTGTATGCGGGGACCGGGCGCCTTTCGTTCGTGGCTCGGTCGCTCAGCGTGGCCGGCGAGGGGCTCCTCCGCCAGCAGGTGGCTGAGCTTGCCCGCAGGCTCGAGCGCGAGGGCCTCATGGCCGATGCACGCAAGAGGCCCATCCCCAGGTTCTGTACGAGGGTCGCGGTCGTCACCTCCATGTCGGGAAGCGTCATCGATGACGTGAAGCGCACGCTGCGGCGCAGGAACCCGCTCGTCGAGATCCAGGTCGCAGGTTGTTCCGTGCAGGGTCCCGGTGCTCCCGAGAGCATCATCCATGCGCTCTCGGTCGCGGCCTCCGCGCATCCTGACGCCATCCTCCTCGTGCGTGGCGGCGGCTCCTTCGAGGACCTCATGACGTTCAATGACGAGTCCCTCGCCCGCGCCGTCGCCGCCTGTCCGGTACCCGTCGTGTGTGGCATCGGCCATGAGCCGGACACGTCGATATGCGACATGGTGTCCGACAGGCGCTGCTCGACGCCCACGGCCGCCGCTGAGTCCGTCGCCCCTGCCATGGACGAGATCGAGGCGCAGATCTCCGACAGGTCCGATCGCCTCGTCCGCGCGCTCTCCCGAGAGGTCGAGGCCCGCTCCGCGATGCTGGATTCCTCTTCACGCGCCGCGAGGAGGGCCATGGATGCGTACCTTGCCGGCAAGGAGTCCGGCGTCGCGGCCCTGGCCTCCAGGCGATGCCTCGTCGACCCCACTTCCATGATCGATGACAGGACGAATGACCTGCTCCTCATCGAGCAGAGGCTCCACGACGCCATTCCGCGCTCCCTCGGACGTACCCGTCGCCTGCTCGATGATGACGGGATCCGCCTCGCCGAGGTGGGAGGTCGCATGCTCAGGCCCTATGTCGCCGTCGTGGGCAAGGCCGCCGCAGAGTTGGACGCCCTCTCGCCGCTCAAGGTCCTAGGACGAGGCTATGCCATCGCGCGCGACTCGGCCGGGCATGTGGTCTCGCATGCGTCAGACGTCCACGAGGGCGACGGCCTGGACGTCCTTCTCGGGAGCGGTCACGTCCTCGCGACGGTGACCGCCTCGATCGGGGTCGCCGAGGAGACGGACGGTGCGGTCGCGGATACGCCCCAAGACACGAAGTCGGATGCGAGGCCTTCCACCTCGCCGGAAGGGAGATAACATGCCAGGGGAGAAGAACACGTCCACGAACGACGAGCGTCCCGTGGAGGAGCTCACGTTCAAGGAGGCCTCCATCGAGCTCGAGCAGATCGTGCGATCGCTCGAGACGGGCGACCTTGAGCTCGAGGAGTCGCTCAAGCGCTATGGGAGGGGAGTGGAGCTCCTACGCAACCTGCGCGAGCGTCTCTCCTCCGCGGAGCAGAAGGTCCAGGTCCTCATCGACACGACCGATTCCGGAGTGACCGATACGCAGTCCGCCCCCTCGACGGCCTTCATCGACGATTAGCCGCGCATCGCGGCGGAATGGAGCGAAGCCATGTCCGATTGCGTCTTCTGTGGGATCGCATCCCACGAGATCCCGGCCACGGTCGTCTACGAGGATGACCTCGTCATCGCGTTCAAGGACCTCGAGCCCGAGGCACCCGTCCACGTCCTGGTGATTCCCAAGGAGCACTACGGCAGCATCATCGATGACGTCCCTGATGACGTCCTCGTCGCGATGAGGCACGCCGTCGTCTACGTCGCGCATGAGACGGGGATCGATGAGACGGGCTTCCGCGTCATCACGAACACCGGTGACGACGCGGGTCAGACCGTCCACCACTTCCACATGCATGTGCTTGGCGGCCGCGATCTCGGTGCAGGCCTCCTGCCTGAGTAAGGGAGATATGTCATGGAATCCAGAGTCGACCTTGCCGCGGAGCGTCATGCTCGCGGCTACAACTGCGCCCAGGCCGTCGCATGCACCTATGCCGACCTCGCCGGCGTCGACGAGGCCACCGTCTTCCGCGCGACCGAGGGCCTTGGCCTGGGCTGTGGATGCACGAAGGGCACCTGCGGCGCCGTCACGGGTGCCTGCGTCGTCGTCGGTCTCATGAACAGCGACGCCGACCTCGCACATCCCACCTCGAAGAAGGCCAGCTATGCGCTGTCCCGCAAGGTGGTCGAGGCCTTCGAGGCCGCCAACGGGGCCACGCAGTGCCGCGAGCTCAAGGGGATCGGGACGGGCCATGTGCTGAGGGCGTGCGACGACTGTGTCCGCGACGCGGCCCGAATCGTCGAAGACGTCCTCTTCTCCGAGGACGAGGCATAGGTTTCGCGACCTCCATCCCTCGCGCGTCTCGAAATGACTATCATTCAATGGACGTGATGCGACGGGCCACCTGCCCGCCGGTACGTGACAATGCACATCCCGAGAGGAGACCCATGAACGTCCTAGTCATCAATGCCGGCAGCTCTTCCTTGAAGTATCAGCTGCTCAACGTCGAGACCCGCGAGGTCTACGCAAAGGGCAACTGCGAGCGAATCGGCATCGACGGTGCCTTCATCGGCCATGAGGAGATGGGCGGGGAGAAGCAGAAGCTCGTCTGCGAGCTCCCCAATCACAAGGTCGCTGCCGAGCACGTCTTCGAGATCCTCTCCAAGCTCGACGTCAAGATCGATGGCATCGGACACCGCGTGGTCCAAGGCGCCTGGCGTTTCCCGGAGTCCAAGGTCGTCACTGACGAGACCCTCGGTTGGGTCCGCGAGGTCGCCCCTCTCGCACCTCTCCACAACTATGCGGAGGCCGACGTCATCGACGAGTGCCGCGCCCGTCTCCCGGAGGTCGGCAACGTCGTCGTGGCCGACTCCGCCTTCCACATGCAGATCCCCGAGGTCGCCCATCGCTACGCGCTGCCTCGCGACGTCGTGGACAAGTTCCACATCAGGAAGTACGGTGCCCACGGCACCTCCCATCGCTACATCTGGCGCGCGACCGATCATTTCACCAATCATGAGACCCATAAGCTCGTGAGCTGTCACCTCGGCTCCGGCGCGAGCCTCTGCGCCATCCAGGACGGCCATGACATGGACACCACCATGGGCCTCACGCCCCTCGATGGCCTCATCATGGGCACGCGTTGCGGCACCATCGACCCCGCTACCGTCTGCTATCTCGAGCGCGAGGGCGGCTACACCGCCGATGAGGTCGACACCATGATGAACAAGCAGTCCGGCCTGCTCGCCGTCTCCGGCGTCTCCTCCGACTCCCGTGACATCGAGGAGAAGGCCGACGCGGGCGATGCGAACTGCAAGCTCGCCCTCGAGATGTTCTCCTATCGTGCCGCCCAGCTCATCTGCGAGATGGCCCAGGCCATGGAGGGCTTCGACACCATGGCGTTCTCGGCCGGCATCGGCGAGAACTCCGCGACCAACCGTGCCAACATAGTCCGCCGTCTGGGCTGGCTTGGCGTCAAGATCGATGACGAGAAGAACTCCGTGCGTTCCGACGAGGTCCGTGACATCACGGGCGAGGGCTCGTCCGTCCGCGTCCTCGTTGTCCCCACTGACGAGGAGTACATGATTGCCCTCGACGTCAAGGACCTGCTCGGCTAGGACTCGTCTCCCTGTTCGTCAGAGGCGGCGTCTGCGCCCATCGCGCCGGCGCCGCCTCTTCACGACCATGCTTCCGGGCTAGGGGGCGCACATGCGTTACACGCACGTCGTGTTCGACATAGATGGCACGCTCATGGATTCGACCGCCGCAATCGAGGAGGGGCTGCAGCTCCTCGTGCAGGACCTCCTCGGCCGACGTCTCGAGGCTGATGAGATGTCGATGTGTCTGGGGCTTCCCGGCAAGGAGGGTCTCGAAAGCCTTGGACTCCCGCCTGATGAGCCCACGTTCGCGCGCTGGCTCACCTACATGGTCCAGTGCTGGGACGACGTTCACCTCTTCGATGGGGTGCCGGAACTCCTCGATGGCGTCGCGTCGCTCGGTCTCGAGCTCGGCTGCGTCACATCGGAGACCGCGACGGAGATGGAAAGGTGCTTCGCCCCCTTCGGCCTCATGGACCGCTTCGCCTGCGTCGTGACGGCGTCAGACACCGATGTCCACAAGCCGAACCCCGATCCGCTTCTCGCCTATCTCGAGCGTTCGGGCGCCAAGGCCGAGGAGACCCTCTACGTGGGTGACGCCGCCTCCGACGCCGAATGTGCCGAGGCTGCGGGCGTCGACTTCGTCCAGGCCTGCTGGCGACCTCGTCCCGAGAGGCGCCCTCTCCATGAGCTCGCCTGCTTCGAGACGCCCGCCCAACTCCTCGAGTGGCTCTCGACCGACCAGGATGCCTTGGCCGCACGGCCTTGGCTTGCATGGTCGCGTGAGCTCCAGGCGATCGCGCAGGCGGGCCTCTACTACACGACCGACGTCTTCGACCGTGAGAGGTTCGAGCGCGTGAGGTCGATGGCCGTCGAGCTCATGAGCGACCTGTCCTCGACGCCTATGGAGCGCGTCCGCGACCTCTTCGCCGACGAGGATGGTTACCAGACCCCCAAGGTCGACACGAGGGGGGCCATCTTCGATGACGACGGCCGCATATGCCTCGTACGGGAGCGCATGTTCACCAAGCAGGAGGGTGGGTGCTGGTCCTTGCCAGGTGGTTGGTGCGACCAGGGACAGACCATCTACTCCAACGTCGTGAAGGAATGCTCCGAGGAGGCAGGGCTCACGGTGGCCCCCGTGCGTCTCATCGCCGTCGAGGAGCACAACCTCCATAACCCCCATCCCTTCGCATGGGGAATCCTCAAGCACTTCGTGCTCTGTCGTAGCCTCGGGGGCGACTTCGTGCCGAACGACGAGACGCTTGAGCGAGGGTTCTTCGGCCGGGACGAGTTGCCCGACCTCTTCCTCTCGAAGAACACGCCCGAGCAGGTCGCCATGTGCTTTGCGGCGTATGATTCGGGGGACAGGTGGCAGACGGTGGTCGACTGACCGCGCAAGCGTCGAAGGGGACGATGACGATGGGCGAGATGAGACTTCTCGACAAGGTGAGGACCGGAGACGAGGACGTCGACGAGGTCTTGGAAGCCCTCTGGGCCAACCGCATCGGCGCCGCCTTCGTGTCGCGTGCCTCCGATGCGGTCGAGAAGGTGCGAGATCTCCTCGTGCCTGGTGAGTCGGTGAGCTGCGGCGGATCGCATTCTCTGTCCGATTGTGGCGTGGATGCCCTTCTCGGCTGCGGAGACTATGACTTCATCGACCGTTCCCAGGCCACATCCCCTGAGGAGAGGTCCGACCTCATGCGCAGGGCCCTCCTGTGCGACACGTTCCTGGGCAGCGCGAACGCCCTCACGAGATCAGGCGACATCCTCAACGTGGACATGCAGGCGAACCGCGTCGCGGCCATGCTCTATGGACCACGTCAGGTGGTTCTCGTCGTGGGGATGAACAAGGTCGTCCCCACCCTGGACGATGCCGTCGTCCGTCTCAAGAGGGTGGCCGCGCCCGTCAACATGGCCAGTCTTGGGAAGGGTGCTCCCTGCGAGAGCACGGGGGAGTGCGTGAGCGTGGACCATGGCGGAGACTGCATGTCCGGCCTCACCAAGGGATGCGCCTCACCTGGACGCATCTGCTGCAACTACGTGGTCCTCTCGCGTCAGGCGCCCAACAACGACCAACGCATCAAGGTGATCCTGGTGGGGGAGAGCCTGGGGTTCTGAGAACCGGGAGACTCGTTCGCACCGTCTGTTCCATCTCTACATGTACATATGCAAAATCTGACATGTCAGGTTTCGTTGGACGCGGATGGGATATGCTCTTCCTGACGGCTAGCATCGCATGACCCAAGAGAGGGGAACCAAATGTCTGACCTCATCTTCCTCAAGCCCATTTTCCACGAGAAGATCTGGGGCGGAAGGCGCCTCCAGACGGTCTTCGGCTATGACATACCCGATGGCCCCATCGGCGAGTGCTGGGCGATCAGCGCTCACCCGCATGGCGACTGCGTCGTTTCCGAGGGCGAGTACGCAGGCAAGCACCTCTCCGAGCTATGGAGTGACCACCGCGAGCTCTTCGGCGGACTCGCCGGCGACCGCTTCCCGCTCCTCATCAAGATCATCGACGCCGATGGCGACCTGTCCATCCAGGTCCATCCCGATGACGCTTATGCCGCCGAGCACGAGAACGGCAGCCTTGGCAAGCGTGAGTGCTGGTACGTCCTCGACTGCGATGAGGGTGCCACCATCATCGTGGGTCAGCATGCCAAGGACGCGGAGGAGTTTCGCTCCATGGTCGAGGCCGGTCGCTGGAGCGACCTCCTGAACGAGCTTCCCATCCATAAGGGGGACTTCTTCCAGATCGACCCCGGCACCATCCACGCCATCAAGGGCGGCACGCTCATCCTCGAGTCGCAGCAGTCCTCGGACGTGACGTATCGCGTCTATGACTACGACCGCGTCCAGGCCGACGGCACGAAGCGCCCGCTCCACGTCGAGCAGTCGGTCGAGTGCACGAACTACGCGGCGAAGGCGCCCGTCTCCGGCAAGGTGACGGCTCCTGAGGTCGATGGTGTGACCGAGCTTGAGAGCTGCAGCAACTATACTGTGGACAGGGTCCGCGTGTCTGGCGAGAGGACCTTGCCTGCGCCCGAGTACTTCCTCGACGTGAGCGTGATCGACGGCGAGGGGACCGCCTGCGGTCATCCCGTGCGCAAGGGGAGCCACTTCGTCGTCCCCGCTGGTCTCGAGACCGCACTCGCGGGTGACATGTGCCTCATAACGAGTCGAGTCTAGACTCATCCCGAAGATGGCCTTCAAGACCGGTCGATTCGCGCGCTACTCCGCGTGCGGGTCGACCGGTCTTCTCGATGCCTTCTTCTTGCTCCGGATCTGCTTGGCCTTGCGACCTCTCGCGACCGAGGCCTTCGAGGGCTTCGTGGGCCTGCGTTTGGGATCCTCATGGCCCAGTCTCCTGAACGTCTGCCTCAGGCGTGACAGCGCACGTTCCCGGTTCCTGAGCTGGCTTCTCTCCTCGCGGCACGTGACGGCCACCCCTGTGGGTAGATGGGTGATCCGTACGGCCGAGTCGGCGGTGTTCACACCTTGTCCGCCTGGCCCATGCGCATGGAAGGTGTCGATTCGACACTGCGCGAGAAGCGCGGCGTCCGAGAGGGCGGCAAGACGACGCCATCTGCCCGGCGTCATCTCCGCTCGCGTCATCCCCATCGCCTCATCACCCCTCGATCAGAACAGCGTGATGGTGAACGCCCTCGTGTCACGGGCACCAGGCGTCAGGAACGTCATTGATGCCTTGTGCTCGAAGACGTCGTCCTCGTCGGTCGAGGTGGAATAACCCGTCCAAGGCTCGAGCGCGACGAACGACGCGTCTCCTGCGGCGCTCCAGATCCCCAAGTAGCGGAATCCCCCGAAGTCCTCACGAATGCCATGGCCGGATGGCCCCACGAGCTCGATGGTCGAGCCGGGGCAGTCGGTGAGCATGAGGGTGTCTATGTCGAAGGTGCGATGCGTTATGGGCAGGACGTCCGTGTCGTCGGTCACGGGGATTCGCTTGGAGAGGTCCAGCAGATGGTCGGACGTGAGGCTCGGACTGGTCGACGACCAGGGGGCGGCGAAACGCACCTCGTAGTCGTCGAAGTCCTCGGTGGGGTCGATGCCGCCGGCGGGAACGTTGAAGGCGGGATGTCCGCCCTCGATGAACGGTAGGACGACGTCACCGGTGTTCGTGACGACGAAGCTCTGCTCTAGGGTGTCGGGGGCTATCAGCGTGTACGTCATGTTCAGCTTGAAGTCGTAGGGGAACTCCGCCTTCGTCTCAGGGGTGCTCGAGAGCTCGAAGGTCACGCTGTCGGCGGTGCTTGCCACAACGGTATGCTCGTAGTTGCGGGCGACTCCGTGGCTCTTCATGTGGGTCTCGCCCGCCTGCGTAATGGCCTTGCCGTCGCGGATGGCTCCAACGATGGGGAAGAGCACGGGTGCGTGACGGGGCCACCAACGCTCGTCCCCCTGCCACAGGTACTCATGTCCGTCATGCATGAGGCTCACCATCTGCGCACCCATGTGATCGAACGTCGCCTGCATCGTCCCATTCGAGATGGTGGTCGTGGACATGTCCTTCGCTCCCTCATCCGCTCGCCTTCATGTCGTCCCCAATCATGACGCAAGAAGGTCGCATCAGAAGGCTCTTTTACAAAGGACAAGCTTGTGAAGAGAGCGTCATCCGATTCGAATTCGACCCCTTGCCCGCCGATTGTCGTCAGACGCCGAGAAGCACACCCCATCCACAGTGCGGAGTGCGAGAATGCGGGGGATGGCGCCCGTCACGAGGCGCGGCTCACATGAGAGGTGGTCGAATGGGTCAGGTTCGCTTCGCAACGGTAGGCACGTCCATGATCACGGGGATGTTCATAGAGGGGTTGTCCCAGGTCGATGAGGCGGTCTACGTTGGCTCGTTCTCGCGTGATGCCGAAAAGGCCGAGGCCTATACCAAGGAGCACGGCGGCGAGCGTGCGTTCACGTCGATCGACGAGGTCGCCTGCGCCCATGACGTCGATGCCGTCTACGTCGCCAGTCCGAACGCGCTTCATCATGACCAGGCGGTCACGTTCGTGAAGGCCGGCAAGCATGTCCTCGTGGAGAAGTCCATGTGCTCAAATCGCCGCGAGGCGGCTGACCTCTTCCATTGGGCCGAGAACAGCGAGGTCGTGGCCATGGAGGCCATGCGTTCCGTCCACGATCCCTCGATGGCGGCCATCCGTGAGGCCCTGCCCAAGCTCGGACGTGTCCGAAGCGTCTGCCTTCGCTTCGGCAAGCGCTCGAGCAGGTATGATGACGTCCTCGCGGGCAGGCATACCAACATCTTCGACCCGAACATGGCCACCGGCGCCCTCATGGACCTGGGCGTCTACTGCGTCGAGCCCCTGATCGAGCTCTTCGGCATCCCGAGTGACACGAGGTGCTTCTCGTCACTGCTGAACGACGAGATCGACCTCTGCGGTGCGATCCTTGCCGACTACGATGACATGGTCGCTGAGATCGCCTATTCCAAGATCACGAACGATCTCATGTGCAGTCAGGTCGAGGGTGAGCTCGGCACCATGACCATCGACCACATCTCCGGGCCGCGCCATGTCACCATCGCCTACCTTGACGGGACCGTCGAGGATCTCGACATCGTCGCCGAGGACATCTCACATCCCGACTACGAGAACAACATGGCCTACGAGATCCGTGACTTCTGCTCCGCTGTCTCAGGCACGCTCGACATCAGCCATTTCCAGCGTCTCACGCTCGCCTCGCTTGCGGTGCAGGACGAGGCGCGCTATCAGTGCGGCATACAGTTCCCGGCCGACGAGCAGGAGTAGCCCGGCGGCCCGTCTCCCCACCGTGTCGGCCGGGTCGGTCACCCGGACGTGCGCGGTGGTGGCATGAGGACCATTTCTAGAAGAGGGGGTTGCGATGGCACGACTTCACGTTATGGAGCGCAGCGACGCTCAGGTGGTGATGGACGGCTTGCACGAGGCGCTCGGCAAGAGGATGGCCGTGAGCTCGCTCGCGCCATGCCCGGTCGAGTTCACGGCCGCCTACGTCGAGATGTGCAAGACGCAGAGCTGCGGAAAGTGCACGCCATGCCGCGTGGGCCTGGGCGTGCTCCACGATCTGCTCGAGGATGTCCTCGAGAACAGGGCCGACGAGGAGACGCTGACCCTCATCGAGCGCACCGCCGAGACGATCTACCTCTCGGCTGATTGCGCGATCGGCTACGAGGCCGGTCAGATGGCGCTCACCGCCATCCGTGGCTTCCGCGATGACTTCGAGCACCATGTCCAGAAGCACGCGTGCGGCTTCACGCAGAGCCAGCTCGTCCCCTGCGTCTCCGGCTGCCCTGCGGGCGTGGACATCCCTGGCTACATCAGTCTCGTCGAGGAGGGCCGCTACACCGATGCGGTCCGTCTCATCAGGAAGGACAACCCACTGCCAGTGGTCTGCGGACTGGTGTGCGAGCACCCCTGCGAGATGCACTGTCGCCGTGGCATGGTCGACGACCCCATGAACATCCGCGGACTCAAGCGCTTCGCCTGCGAGCACATGGAGACCGACTACAGGCCGGGCGTGGCCGAGCCCACGGGCAAGCGCGTGGCTGTCGTCGGCGGTGGTCCGGCCGGGCTCTCCGCGGCCTACTATCTCACGCTCATGGGTCACAAGGCGACCATCTTCGAGTCACGTCATCATCTCGGCGGCATGCTCCGCTACGGCATCCCCGCCTATCGACTTCCCCGCGAGGAGCTCGATGGGGAGATCGGATGGCTGCTCGGCTGCGGCATCGAGGCCAGTGTCGACTCTCCGGTTGACGCCGAGGGTCTCGAGCGCCTCATGGCCGACTATGATTCCGTCTACTTCGCCATCGGCGCACATACCGACCGCAAGCTCGGACTCGAGGGAGAGGACTCCGAAGGCGTCATCTCCGCCGTCCAGATGCTGCGTTCCATCGGTGATGGCGTCAATCCCGACTTCACTGGTCAGCGCGTCTCCGTCATCGGAGGCGGCAACGTCGCGATGGACGTCGCACGTTCCGCGCTGCGCTGTGGAGCCGAGAAGGTCACGATCATCTATCGTCGCCGCATCGCGGACATGACGGCGCAGGACGCCGAGATCGCCGGCGCACAGGCCGAGGGCTGCGAGGTCCTCGAGCTCCATGCCCCGCTTTCGATCCAGACCGATGATGCCGGTCATGTCACGGGCGTGATCACGCAACCGCAGATCATCGGTGGCCCGCAGCGGGGTAGGCCAGCCCCTCGCGCCGCAGAGGCTGACCAGTATGTCGTCCCATGCGAGCGCGTGCTCGTCGCCATCGGTCAGGCCATCGACTCGAAGCCGTTCGAGGACATGGGTATACCCTGCAAGCGTGGCGCCATCGTCGTCGACGAGGACAGCGCGGTCCCCGGGTTCACCGGTCTGTTCGCCGGTGGTGACTGCCAGACCGGTCCGGCCACCGTCATCCGCGCCATCAACGCGGGCAAGGTCGCCGCGGCCAACATCGACCATCACCTTGGATTCGACCACAAGATCACGTTGGACGTCGACCTTCCGCCGGTCCAGTTCAAGGGCAAGACCCTTTGTGCTCGCTGTGAGATGACGGAGCGAGAGGCGGCGGAGCGCGTGCGTGACTTCGACAACGTCGAGAACGGGCTCACGAGCGAGGAGGCGCATCAGGAGGCATCGCGTTGTCTCAGGTGCGATCACTTCGGCTTCGGCGCGTTCCGTGGGGGGAGGATCGAGCAATGGTAAAGTTGACCATCGACGACCGTGAGGTCGAGGTCCCGGAGCACACGACGATCCTGGAGGCCGCCGCCTCCGCGGGCATCGTCATCCCGACCCTGTGCTATCTCAAGGATTTGAACGAGATAGGCGCATGCCGCGTCTGCGTCGTGGAGGTCGAGGGCATCGACCAGCTGGTCGCCTCGTGCAACAACTACGTCCTCGACGGCATGGTCGTCCGCACGAACAGCCCGAAGGTCCGCGCTGCCAGGAAGACGAACGTCGAGTTCATCCTCTCGCAGCATGACTCCGAGTGCACGAGCTGCGTCCGAAGCGGTAACTGCTCGCTCCAGACGCTAGCCAATGACCTCGGGATCTCCAGCCTCCCGTATGAGAAGCACCTCTCGCACGACGCGTGGGACCAGAGCTTCCCCCTCATCCGGAACAACGACAAGTGCATAAAGTGCCTCCGTTGCATCCAGGTGTGCGAGAAGGTCCAGTCCACGGGTGTGTGGGACATCACCAACCGCGCGAGCCACGCCTGCGTCAACGTCAAGTCCGGCCTGGACATCTCCGCGACCGACTGTGCCCTCTGCGGCCAGTGCATCACCCACTGTCCGACGGGCGCCCTGCGCGAGAGGGATGACACCGACCGCGTGTTCGATGCCTTGGCGGATCCCGACAAGATCTGCGTCGTCCAGATCGCCCCTGCCGTGCGCGCGGCGTGGGGAGAGCCGTTCGGCCTCACCCATGAGCAGGCGACGGTGAAGAGGCTCGTCTCCGCCTTGAGGCCCATGGGCTTCGATTACATCTTCGACACCGACTTCTCGGCCGACCTCACCATCATGGAGGAGGCATCCGAGTTCCTCGAGAGGGTCGGCGCGGCCTCGAAGGACGATTCGATTCGCTTTCCCATGTTCACGAGCTGCTGCCCTGGTTGGGTCCGCTTCATCAAGTCCCATCACCCCGAGCTCCTCGACCAGGTCTCGACGTCGAAGTCGCCTCAGCAGATGTTCGGCGCCATCTTGAAGAGCTACTACGCCGAGCTCCTCGGCGTCGACCCGCACAGGATCTTCTCGGTCTCGATCATGCCCTGCCTTGCCAAGAAGTCCGAGTGCGCCCTTCCGAACATGAACGATGCCTGCGGGGATCCCGACGTCGACGTCGTCCTCACCGTCCGTGAGGTCGACCGCATGATTCGCGCGGAGCACGTCGACGTGGCGTCGCTCGAGGAATCCGAGTTCGACATGCCCCTGGGCGTGGGCACGGGCGCCGGAGTGATCTTCGGTGCCACCGGAGGCGTCATGGAGGCGGCCCTGAGGAGTGCCTATCACTTCATCACCGGTGACGAACCCGACCCTGATGCGTTCTCGGACGTTCGCGGCCTCGACGGCTGGAAGGAAGCCACCTTCGACCTCGCGGGGACGACGCTTCACGTCGCCGTCGCGAGCGGGCTCGGCAATGCCGAGAGGCTCATCCAAGCGCTCGAGTCCGGTGAGGTCTCATATGACTTCGTCGAGATCATGGCATGCCCCGGTGGTTGTGCGGGTGGCGGCGGCCAGCCCATTCACGACGGCCAGGAACTCGCCGGCGAACGTGGTGACGTCCTCTGGGGCCTCGATAAGGTTTCTGATTTGAGGCTTTCCTACCAGAACCCATCAATCGTTGCCTGCTACGATGAGTACTTGGAAAAGCCCCTCTCCGCTAAGGCCGAGAGGCTCCTCCACACAGATCAGCACGCGTGGCTGATGCCGGACGAGGAAGGGAAGTAAAGCTAGATGAAGCGTCGTAGACTGCTCAAGGTCCTACCGGTTCTCGCTCTCGCGGCCGTGATGGTCGTGGGGATGCTCGGTTGCGGCTCCTCCGATCAAGCCGCCACCACCACGTCGGCCGACAAGGTCGACGTCCGCGTCGCATCGCTCAGCGGACCCACGTCCATCGGCCTCGTGTCGCTCATGGACAAGGCGAGCAACGGACAGGCCGCCAACAACTACGAGTTCACCATCTCGAAGGCCGCCGACGAGGTGACCTCCAAGGTCATCAACGGAGACGTCGACATCGCATGCGTGCCAGCCAACGTCGCATCCGTGATCTGGAACAAGACGAACGGCGCCATCTCCGTCGTTGATATCAACACGCTCGGCGTGCTCTCCGTCGTGACCGGCGACTCCTCGATCACCTCGATCAACAGCCTTGCCGGACACACCGTCTACATGACGGGCAAGGGGACGACTCCTGAGTACGTCATGAACTACCTCCTCGACAAGAACGGCATCGCCGACCAGGTCGATCTCGAGTTCAAGAGTGATTCCACCGAGGTCGAGTCCATCCTCGAGAATGACCCCAACGCCATCGGCGTTCTGCCGGAGCCATACGTGAGCGTCGCCACCACGAACAATCCCTCGCTCTCCGCTGCCGTCAGTCTCACGAATGAATGGAGCACCGCCTCCGGTGGGTCTAGCTCGCTCATCACGGGTGTCACCATCGTCAGGAACGACTTCCTGAACGAGCATCCCGATGCGGTCTCCCAGTTCGTCCAGGAGCAGTCCGACTCCGTCGACACGGTGAACTCGGACCCTGCGGCTGCCTCGCAGCTCGTTGTCAATGAGGGCATCATCGCTGACGCGAGCGTCGCGGAGAAGGCCATTCCCAACTGCAACCTGGTCTGCATGACCGGGTCTGATATGTATACGTCACTCCAGGGTTACTACAAGGTCCTCTACTCCGAGGACCCGAGCTCCATCGGCGGGAACCTCCCCTCCGACAACTTCTACTGGTTCGGCTAGGCCGGGCCGCTGTCGATGTCCGAGCGCTCGGATAGGTCAGACAAGGCGACGGCGGCCCTCCGCAAGGCGGCCGCCGTCGTCTTCTGGCTCGTGATATGGCAGCTTGCATCGGTCCTCGTCGGGAGCCACCTGCTCCTCGCCGGACCATGTGACACGGCGGTCGCCTTGTTCGGTCTTGTCAGCGACGCAAGCTTCTGGTCGACGATCTGGTTCTCGTTCTCGAGGATCGTGCTCGGCTTCGCCGTCGCCTTCATCATCTCGGTCGCGTTGGGCATCGTCTCGTCAAGGCACGAGATCGTGGCTGACCTTCTCAGACCTCCCATGACCATGTTCAAGAGCACTCCTGTCGTCTGCATCGTGGTGCTCCTCCTCATCTGGTTCGGTTCGAAGAACGTCTCCACGATCGCGGTCTTCCTCGTCGTCTGCCCTGCGCTCTGGTTCACCACGACGGAGGCGTGCGCTCGTGAGTCATCGAGCATGGGTGAGCTGTTCGATGCCTACCATGTGAGGGGCTCGAGGAGGTTGCTTGCCTACACATGGCAGCAGATCCTCCCGTTCCTCGTGAGCACATGCGAGACGGTGGTCGGCATGAGCTGGAAGGCCGGCGTCGCAGCCGAGCTCATCGGGGTTCCTCTGGGAAGCATGGGCGAGCGGATCTATCAGTCGAAGCTCCTGCTGGAGACCGCCGACCTCTTCGCCTGGACGGCCGTGGTGATACTCCTCGCCTGGCTCTGCGAGCGCGCCTTCCTCGCCTTCCTCAGGTCAACGGGTCCCTTCGCCTTGCATCTGGCGGTCCCGCGTCGGACGCGCGAGGCGGACGTGACGTCCTCGTCCGAAGGGATCTGCCTGGAGGACGTCCGGCTTGCCTACGGCGATCAGGTCGTCTTCGGAGGTCTCTCCATCGATCTCCCCACTGGCTCGAGGACATGTCTCGTGGATGCATCGGGAGTGGGGAAGACGAGCGTGCTTCGCCTCATCGCCGGCGAGACCGAGCCTTCTGCGGGATCCGTGAGCGTCCCGGCAGTCGTCTCGATGATGTTCCAGGATTCGCGTCTCCTCGATGACCTCTCGGCCGTCGACAACGTCCTCCTTCTCTGCGGCAGCGTTTCACGGGAGAGGGCGAACTCGCTTCTCGGCGAGGTGCTTCCCGTAGGCGTGTTGGACAGACCCGTTCGGGAGCTCTCCGGAGGTCAGCGTAGGAGGGTCGAACTCGTGAGGTCACTCGCATTCCCCGGCGAGGCCGTCCTTCTCGATGAGCCATTCGGAGGTCTGGACGAGACGAGCCATGCGCGTTCGGGCTCGTTCATATGCGATCACCTTGGGGGCAGGACGCTCGTCGTCGCGACGCATGACGTCGCGGATGCCGCTCTGCTCGGTGGGGATGCGGTCAGGCTCCTGGAGCTTGACGCATCGCGTCGGCCACCTACCGCGTCAGACGCCTTGCCTCGCGAATAGCTCGATCTGCTCGGCCGTGACGTTGAGCACCTGACGGGCAAGATCCTCCGCTGCGTCGGAGGCGTTCATGGTGGCCGAGAGCGTGCATATGCCGTCGAAGGTCGACACGCTGAGCTGGAAGCAGGGCCAAGCCCTCGTCGCTGCCAGGAACAACATGTCGGTCACGTGCACGTCACCGAACGACAGCTGCTCCGCCTCCGTGGCTCCGAGGTTCGTGTAAGAGACCTTCGGAATTCCCGCATTGTCCAGATAGAGGTTACGCGCTCCCTCGTATGGCAGGGCGAGTGCGGCGGCGTTGAAGAGCAAAGGTCCGCGCAGGCACTCGTCACTCGTCTTCTGGAGTCTCATCTGATGCGTCACGCGCATGAGGGCCTGGCCTAGGCTCGCCTGCTTGAACGAGGGGATGCGGCAGACATAGCTTCCCGTGAGGTTGCATATGCCGCAGGTCTGTCCCGCTCGGGCGAATCGCCTCAGGTCGACGGGGCAGGGAAGTACGACGGATTCTATGCCCGCCGCAGAGCAGATGGTGCGTCCATAGGCCGCAAGCAGCAGGTCGTTGAAGGTCGATCCAATCGCATGCGTGCGTTCGAGTGCCATTCGCACATCGTCGACTGCGATGGCCCTCGTCACGTAACGTGGGCAGGAGATTCCCTGTGCGAGGGGGAGATGGAGCTTCGTATCCACCTTGGGAAGCCTCGTCCTCTTCATCATGAGGACGGCCAGCCTCCTTGGGTCGAGGTTGGCGATCAGCTGGAGCATCGACCTGCTGGCGGGCACGGTGGGGGCGATGCCCCGCTCGTACGAGCCGGCGCCTGCCATCCGTGCATACGTGCTCGAGATGAGGCAGAGAAGCTGCTTGGCCGCCTGACCATCCGCCAGCATGTGGTTGATGACCACGACGAGCAGGTCGGGCATGTCGTCGGTCCTGATGAGTGTGATGCGAAGCTGCGGTCCCTTCGAGGGATTCAGGTGTGCGAGAAGGGCGATGTGGCGCGTGTGCTCGCGTTCCTCGGGACCGACCTCCACTAGATGGACCATATTCGCTCGAGCGGTTGCCGACGACTTCCAATCGCAGGTCTGTTCGTCATAGCGTGCGGCCGCGACGGGCACGGCCTGTGCGATGAGGTCGACCGAATCGCGGAGGGTGTCGATGTCGAGTCTGCCGTCGAGCTCGAGGGCGAATCGGATGAGCGGTTCCTGGACCTCGCCGTAGATGTGCTGCATCCAATCGAACGGCTGGGCCATCATGGTCTTCGTATCTTCAGCCACGTGTTCCTCCTGCGTGCGTCCTCTTCTCCCGTGATGAAGAACCGTACACCATGCTCATGGATAGATGGTGGTGAGCCGGCGGACGTCGACGTGGTCCAGGCCATCGGGGGATAGCATTGGTCCTGACCAATCGGAAGACCGCGATGGGGGAGCGAGACAGCATGAGGATGAGTCGTAGGCAGTTCCTGGAGATCGTCGGCGGCCTTGGGGTCATGTCGTTGCCTCTCGGCGGATGCTCCGGTTCGTCGAACACCACCTCTTCCGAGGGCGCCTCGACGGCATCGTCGGCGACGACGGATGCCACTACCGTCGCTGACACGACCTACTCCACGGGCCTGCATCATGCCACCATCGAGGTCGCGGACTACGGGACGATCTCCGTCGAGCTCAACGCCGTCATAGCTCCCATCACCGTCGCGAACTTCGCCAAGCTCGTCAACGAGGGCTTCTATGACGGGCTGACCTTCCACCGCGTCATAAGCGGCTTCATGATCCAGGGTGGCGACCCCAACGGAAACGGGACGGGCGGCTCAGACCAGACCATCAAGGGTGAGTTCTCCCAGAACGGCGTCGTGAACACCATCTCGCACGTTCGTGGGACCATCTCGATGGCTCGGTCGAGCTCGTATGACTCGGCCAGCTCCCAGTTCTTCATCATGCAGGCCGACAACACGTCGCTTGATGGCAGCTATGCCGCCTTCGGCCATGTCACCGATGGCCTTGACGTCGTCGACTCCATCTGCGAGAAGGTTCCCGTCACGGACTCCAACGGCACGGTCGCGGCCGCTGACCAGCCGAAGATCACGAGCATAAGGATGGTCGACTAGTCGGTGGGCGATTCCATCCATGGCGAGGACCGCCTTGCCTCCCTCGTCGATGTCGCCATCATCGTCTTCGAGTCGATCGGTCTCGTCATCAGCTATGGCGAGCATGGCCTTGGTCTTCTCGAGTTCTATACGGAGCTCTCGAACATCCTCCTGCTCGTCTCATGCATCGTCTCCCTCGTCTCGCGCCTCATCGCGAGGCGCCGAGGGGGTGGCATTCCCCATGCGGTCTGGGTGCTTCGCTTCGTCGCCACGGCTTGCGTCACCTTGACGTTCGTGACCGTCGTCGCCGTCCTCGCACCGATGATGTCGCGCGACGGGATCATGTCGGGCTACGTCGCCATGCTGCTCATGGGCTCGATGCTCTACATGCACCTCATCTGTCCGCTTCTCGCGATCTTCTCGTTCGTCCGACTCGAGCCCCGAGACGATGCGCGCGGCCATGAGACGCTCGTCGCGATCGCCCCCACCGTCGTCTATGCGATCGTCACGGTCACGCTCAACCTCCTTCGTGTCATCGAGGGCCCCTATCCGTTCCTGCGCGTCTACGAGCAGCCGGTCTGGGCCTCCGTCCTCTGGCTTGTCGTCATGGTCGCAGCCGCATGGGGCATCGCCGTCCTCGTCCGGAGGCTCAATGACAGATTCTCCAAGGACGGTCTCGTCAGCGCGGGACGTGGGGACTGAGCCCGCTCCATCGCTCCTCCTCATGACGGGTTCGGGTGGCCCGCATGCCGCCTCTTGGATGCGACTCGGGGATTGCTCGTACGTGCGATGCGCGGCGTTGGGTAAGGTAGCCCCAACCGTCAGGAGGGGGCTCCCATGTCCAACACAGTCTCGCGGATAGAGGACAAGCTTCGCGAGCTTGGCATCGATTGCGAGCCAGGCAGGATTCACATCGACCTCGTACCGGCCGCGCTCGTAGAGGCGGCGCTCTCACGTGGCGAAGGTCATCTCGCCGAGAACGGCTCGCTTGTGGTGAGCACCGGCAAACGTACCGGCCGCTCGCCGCACGACCGCTTCGTCGTGGATGACCCTAGCGTGCATGACCGAGTCGCCTGGGGCCCGGTCAACGAGCCCATGTCGGGGGAGCATTTCGAGTCCGTCAAGGGCAAGGTCTGCAAGCACATGGACGATCGCGACCTCTACGTGGTCAGGGCCTTTGCGGGAGCCGATCGTGCCCATTCGAGGAAGTTCATGGTCATTTGCGAGAAGGCGTCGCAGGCCCTCTTCTGTCATCAGATGTTGGTACGGCCCAACGCCAAGGAGCTCGAGACGTACGGGGAGCCTGACTTCGTCGTCGTCGCGCTCCCGAGCCTCCTCCTCGACCCAGCGGAGGACGGCACCAACTCCGAGGCCGGCGTCATCCTGGACCTTTCGGGTCATCTCGTCGTCGTCGCCGGCACGGGCTATGCGGGCGAGATCAAGAAGGCCATCTTCTCGGTCATGAACTATCTCCTTCCTGTCGAGGATGGCGTCCTTCCCATGCACTGCTCGGCCAACATGGACCAGGCCACTGGCGAGACAGCCGTGCTCTTCGGCCTTTCGGGCACGGGCAAGACGACCCTTTCGGCCGACCCGTTCCGCCAGCTCGTCGGTGACGACGAGCACGGTTGGTCGGATGACGGCGTCTTCAACATCGAGGGAGGGTGCTACGCCAAGACCATCGACCTCGACCCTAAGGCCGAGCCTCAGATCTATGACGCGATAACCTTCGGGAGCATGTGCGAGAACGTCGCCATCGACCGATCCTCGAGGACCCTCGACTACTCGGACGGGTCGCGTACCGAGAACACACGTGTCGCCTATCCCGTCGATCACATCCCGAACGCCGCGGTGGATGGTCTCGGCCATGTGCCCTCGGTCGTCCTGTTCCTCGCCTGTGACGCCTTCGGCGTCCTCCCTCCCATCTCGCGTCTCTCGCGTGACGCCGCGATGTACCACTTCCTCATGGGGTTCACCTCGAAGGTCGCGGGCACAGAGCAGGGTGTCGACGAGCCACAACCCACGTTCTCGGCGCTCTTCGGAGAGCCTTTCATGCCGCTTGACCCGGTCGTCTACGCCCACATGCTTGGCGAGAGGATCGATTCCAACAACGTGCGCGTCTACCTCGTCAACACGGGTTGGACCGGAGGGGCCTATGGTACCGGTCATAGGATCAAGCTCTCCGTCACGCGTTATCTTGTCACCGCAGCCCTCTCCAACACCATCGGTGACGGTGGATGGCGCCACGACGACCGGCTCAACGTCGACGTTCCGCTCGACTGCCCGTTCGTCAAGCACCGCATGCTCGATCCCAGGAACACGTGGGAGGACAGTGCTGCCTACGACGTCGCAGCCGACGGACTCGTCCGCATGTTCCAGAAGAGGTGCTCGGAGCGCTATCCCTCCCTCGAGGAGGACATCGTCGCCGCTGGCCCGCACCCTGCCATCCCTGGTGCTGATGTCCGCGTCTGACCTCCGACGGCTTGGAGCGAACATGAGAGGAGGGCGCCTCGTCTTCACGGGATGCCCTCCTCGTTCGTGCGTGTCTGCACTCCCTTGCCTGTCAGACGGTCACTCCGCCATCTGGGCCTGGACCGCCGTGATCGCGATGACGCCCACGATGTCGTTTGCGGAGCAGCCACGGGAGAGGTCATTCACGGGCTTGGCGATACCCTGGAGCAGGGGACCATAGGCCTCGGCCTTGCCAAGACGCTGGACGAGCTTGTAGCCGATGTTGCCGGCGTCGAGGTTCGGGAAGACGAGTACGTTGGCATGGCCGGCGACCTTGGAGTCGGGGGCCTTCAGGGATGCGACCTCAGGAATGAGGGCGGCGTCGAGCTGTAGCTCCCCATCGCACGCGAGCTCGGGAGCCTTCTCGGAGACGGCCGTGGCCGCGTCGCGGACCTTCTCGACGTACTCGCCCTTCGCGGAGCCCTTGGTCGAGTAGGAGAGCATGGCGACCTTGGGCTCGGTGCCCATGAAGGCCTTCCAGGTCGCTCCGCAGGAGATGGCGATCTCGGAAAGCTGGTCCGAGTCAGGGTACTCGTTGAGGCCGATGTCGGAGAAGAGGAACGTGCCGTTCTGCCCGAGCTCGCAATCGGGGACGCAGACCATCATGAAGCCGGAGACGAGCTTGGTTCCTGGGGCCGTCTTGATGATCTGGAGTGCGGGGCGAAGCGTATTCGCCGTGGAGTGGCAGGCACCTGAGACGAGGCCGTCGGCGTCGCCCATCTTGACCATCATCATGCCGAAGTACGTGTTGTCGTTCACGGTCTCCATGGCCTGCTCGAGCGTCATGCCCTTCTTCGCTCGCAGCTCGGCGAGCTTGGCGGCATAGGCATCGTGCTTGTCGGAGGTCTTGGGATCGATGACGGTCGCGCCGTCGACATGGATGGTCGCGGGGTCGCCGAGGATGACGAGCTTCGCGAGTCCCTCCTGGATGACGACCTTGGCCGCATCGATGGTGCGTGGGTCCTCGCCCTCCGGAAGGACGATGGTCTTGAGGTCTGCCTTCGCGGTCGACTTCATCCGATCAAGAAAGTCACTCATGGACGCTCCCTAACCTTGGATTTTCCATTACTCGCGTCCGGGCTTTGTGCACGTCGCCTGGGCGTTTCCCAACACAGGCTCTCATTATAGTTACGCGTGATAGAATCTCCTTCGAGATCGAGCTGTGGGCTTCGTGCGTACACCTCGATTTCTTTGTGAAAGCGGCCTTTAGTTCCTGTGCGTCGGCCGTGGTCCCATCGGATGCGTGAGAGGAACTTGATGTCTGTAGCAAGCGGTCTTCCTGAGGGTTTCAACCCTCAGAGCTATGACATGATCGTCGTCGGTGCCGGCTATGCGGGTGCCGTGTGTGCGAGGAGCCTCGCCGAGGCTCAGGGCTGGCACGTCTGCGTGCTCGAGCGCCGCGATCACATCGCAGGCAACGCATATGACCATCTCGATGATGCCGGCATTCTCGTCCACGAGTATGGCCCGCACATCTATCACACCGAGGACGACCGCGTCCACCAGTTCCTCTCCCGCTTCACGGAGTGGACTGACTACCAGCACAAGGTTCTTGCCAACATCAACGGCAAGCTCATGCCGGTGCCCTTCAACCACACGTCCCTGAAGCTCGCCTTCGGTGACGAGAGGGGGGAGCGCCTCTACCAGAAGCTCATCGCGACCTTCGGCGAGAACAAGAAGGTCCCCATCATGGAGCTGAGGGAGAAGAACGACCCCGAGCTCACCGAGGTCGCCGATTACGTGTATGAGAACGTCTTCCTCCATTACACGATGAAGCAGTGGGGCAAGACCCCCGACCAGATCGACCCCGCGATCACGGGCCGCGTACCCGTCTTCGTAGGCGATGACGATCGTTACTTCCCTCGCGTCGCACACCAGGGCATGCCCAAGGACGGCTACACCAAGCTGTTCGAGCGTCTTCTCGACCATGACCTGATCGATGTCTTCCTCGACGTCGACGCCCGCGACCTCCTCTCGATCGGGGATTCGTATGCCATGGTCTCAGGCAAGCCCTTCGGTGGTGAGATCGTGTACACGGGTCCCCTCGACGAGCTCTTCGACCTCGACCTTGGAGCGCTTCCGTACCGCACCCTCGACATGGAGTTCGAGACGCTTCCCCAGGACCAGTTCCAGCCCGTGGGAACCGTGAACTACACGACGAGCGAGGACTTCACCCGCATCACCGAGTTCAAGAACATGACCGGCCAGGTCGTTCCCGGCAAGACCACCATCATGCGCGAGTACTCGAAGGCCTACGAGCCCGGCAGCGGTGAGACGCCCTACTACGCCATCCTCGAGCCCGAGACGAAGGCCCTCTACAAGAAGTATCTCGACCGCGTGCGTACCATCTCGAACTTCCATCCGGTCGGAAGGCTCGCGGAGTATCGCTACTACGATATGGACGGCGTCGTCGCATCCGCGCTCGACGTCTCCGACGAACTCGTGGCTGCACATTCCTAGGACACGTTTCCCACACCGACGATCGATGAGGGCGCTCAAGTCATGAACAAGACCATCTCTTTCGGTATTCCGTGCTACAACTCCGCCGAGTATATGGACCACTGCATCACCTCTATCCTCGAGGGGTCGGACTATGCCTCCGACGTCGAGGTCGTCATCGTCGATGACGGCTCGACCAAGGACGACACGCCCTCCAAGGCTGACGAGTGGGCATCGCGCTACCCCGACCTCGTCAAGGCGGTCCATCAGGAGAACGGCGGACATGGCATCGCGGTCCTCTCGGCGCTCAAGGCCGCCGAGGGAACGTACTTCAAGATCGTCGACTCCGATGACTGGCTCGACGGCGAGGCCCTGCGTCAGCTCCTGTCCCGCCTGAGGACCTTCATCGGCCATGACACCCGCGTCGACCTCGTCATCACGAACTACGTCTACGAGCATGTCGAGGACGGCAAGCAGAACGTCGTCGACTACCGCTATGCGCTCCATCGCGGCAAGATCATGACGTGGGACAAGATCGGTCACTTCAACATGACCCAGAACCTGCTCATGCACTCGCTGTGCTATCGTACCGATGTCCTACGTGCGGGCGGCATCCCCATGCCCCCGCATACGTTCTATGTCGACAACATCTATGCCTATGTCCCCCTGCCACGCTGCAAGACCCTTTACTACCTCGACGTGGACCTCTATCGCTACTTCATCGGCCGCGAGGACCAGTCCGTGAACGAGACCGTCATGATCAGCCGCATCGACCAGCAGCTCAGGATCACGCGGATCATGATGGACGCCTACCACCTCTATGACGACGTCGACTCGCCCAAGCTCCGCAGCTACATGATCGGCTACTTCACCCTCATGATGGCCGTGTGCAGCGTGTTCAGCCGCATGTCCGACAAGCCGGACGCCATGGAGAACTGCGAGGCGCTCTGGGAGCACCTCAAGCGCTACGACAAGCGCATGTATCGTCGAGCGAGGATGGGTGCCGTGGGCACGGCGACGAACCTCCCCACGAAGGTGGGGGAGAAGTTCACCATCGGCATCTATCGCGTGGCGCAGAAGCTCGTCAAGTTCAACTAGGCTGCCAGATTCAGCCAGGCCGGGTCACGCACGGGGATGGTCCGGGGCCAGGAAGCGCTCGAAGACCTCTCCCATGATTCCCTCGTCGCAGTCTGCCGCGCAGACGTAGTCGCAGCTCGGTCGCACGTCCGGAGTCACGCCTGCCGTGCCCACGCCGAGACCGGCATCCTGTATGAGCGTGAGGTCGTTGAACGAGTCCCCGCAGCCGATCGTCTCGTCCATCGGGATGTCGAGAAGGTCCGCCAACCTGGCGAGCCCGCTTCCCTTGTCCACTCCCTTGGGGCAGAACTCGATGTATCGGTCAGACGAGTAGACCACCTCGGTCTCGGAGGCGAGTCGGCCGTGCCCCAGCTCGTCAAGCGTGTCTCCCACCTCGTGCAGCCGTTCGAAGTCGTCCGACTGGATGAGGCACTTCGCTATGGGCTGACCCTTGAGGAAGCCGAGGTCGTTGCCCTCGAACTCGCTCACCAACATGCGTCCCTCGAGGAAGCGCCGCTCGCTCTCGTTCATGTCGTGGAGCCAGACAGGGCCGTTGAGCACGTAGACATGGAACAGCATCTTGAGCTCCCGTGAGAGCTCGAAGGCCTCCTCGGCCAGCTCGAGCGGCATCGTGCGCGAATAGACGACCTCCTCGTCCGGCACATGCGTGATGCAGCCGCCGTTGTATGAGATGACGTATTCGGGGACGAGCCCCGCATCGACGAGCGGAGCGAGCGTCATCATGATCGAGTCGAAACCTCGGCCGCTTGCCGGGACGAACTCGATCCCATTCGTCTCCATGGACCTCACGGCCCTCAGGTTCTCGGCCGGGATGGAATGGTCCCGGGCGAGGAACGTCTCGTCCATGTCACTGGCGACTAGTCGGTACATGCTTCTCCTCTAGGATTCGTTCCCTTTGTCCCTGGCTGCTCCGGGGATCCCGTACGCGCCTCGTGCGGACAGGCAGCCGTCGACGATCGCGAGCTCGAGCGCCCTGGTCGCAAGCACGCCGACGAGGTCCACAGGCGCATCCATCTCGCCGGTCGCCATCACGAAGACGGTGTCGCCGTCGTTCGTGGTGTGAGTGGGACAGATCGCGTGGGCATAGGCGTCCGCGCTCATCTGGGCGACCTTCGTTGCTTGGGCCTTCGCGAGGGCTGCGTTCGTAACGATGCAGGATATCGTCGTGTTCGTGCGAGGCGCGGGCCCATCCAAGGGCATCCGCGTCGCCATCGCGAGCATCGCGTCGACCTCGTCGACGATGACCTCCGAGTCGGGTGTCTCGCGCATGCCGGCCACGAAGGTCCCGCTTCGGGGGTCACGTACGTTGCCGCAGGCGTTCACCGCCGAGAAGGCCTGGCAGACGATGCCGCCGGCGCTCTCGACATGCGTGCCGAGGCCTCCTTTCATCGCACGGTCCATTCCTGCGAGCTTCCCGACGGTGCATCCCGTCCCCGCACCAACATTCCCGTGTTCGAGCTCATCCGAGCCGTCCAGGGCACGTGCGCAGGCATCCGCGCCCATGTCCGAGGTCGGTCGCGAGGAGGCGTCACCGCATGCCAGGTCGAACACGCAGGCGGAGCTCACGATGGGGACCTTGCAGACACCTACGTCAAGTCCGATGTCGCGTCGGGACAGCTCGTCGGCGACGCCGCAGGCGGAGGCGAGGCCGAACGCCGAGCCACCGGAGAGCACGACGGCATGGAGCACGTCGACGGTCTCCTCGGGTCGCAGGAGGTCGGTCTCGCGTGTGGCGGGCGCGCCACCTCTCACGTCGACGCCTCCGGTCGCTCCGCTCGGACAGCAGATGACCGTGCAGCCGGTCCCACCTTCATGGTCGGTGGCGTTCGCCACGAACACACCGGTGATGTCCCTGAGCTCGCTCATTCGGCCGTTCCCTCCTCGCGCATCGCGTCCATCTCCCGCACGAGGCGGGCGATGGGAAGACCCACCACGTTGTAGTAGTCCCCGCATATCCCCTTGACGAGGAGCCTTCCTGCGCCTTGGATCCCATATGCACCAGCCTTGTCGGCCGGCTCGCGCGTGCGGACGTAGGCTGCGATGAGGTCGTCGGTGAGGTCATAGAACGTCACGTCGGTGGTCTCGACGAAATGGCGACTGATGGTGTTTCCCTCGACTCGCTCCATGAGGCAAACGCCGGTCGACACATGGTGCGTCCGACCCGAGAGCGCCTTGAGCATTCTGAAGGCCTCGTCCCCGTCGGCAGGCTTGCCGAGAGAGACCCCGTCGAGTTCGACCGTCGTGTCGGCGGCTATGACGAGTTCGCCGTCGTCTGCCTCGGCCAGCTTCGAGGCCGCCTTCGCCTCGGCGAGACGTTCCACAAGCTCCTTCGGCGTCTCCCCCTCGAGAGGAGTCTCGTCGATGTCGGCCGGGAGCACGCGCGGCTCATACCCGCTCTCGTGGAGCAGCTCGATTCGTCTGGGAGAAGCGGATGCCAGGATCATCGGGCTTGCCCCTCGGGAGGTAGTGCGAGCCCGCCCCTGACCTTGTCGACGGCGTCGTCGCCCGAGATCTGTCGGAGGATCTCGAG
Source organism: Atopobiaceae bacterium (assembly GCA_022655215.1). GTDB lineage: Bacteria > Actinomycetota > Coriobacteriia > Coriobacteriales > Atopobiaceae > JALCUE01. The sequence goes on from JALCUE010000001.1 coordinate 638,869, forward strand.
GGAGAAGGGCAGGGCCCATCCCATTCCGCTGCCGGTGACGAGGTTGCCGTCAACGTAGACGCCGTTCTCGGCCGGACGGACGCCTGAGGGGAAGTCCTTGTCGAATCCGGGGAAGCACGTCGCATGTCGTCCGTCGAGCAGACCGAGCTCCGCGAGGATGGCGGGACTCGCGCAGATAGAGGCCACGTGTCGCGTGCGCATGAACTGCTCGAGCAGCTCGCATACCCTCTCGTTCGCGCGGAGGTTCGTCTCGCCCGGCATCCCTCCCGGGGTCACGATCCAGTCGCAGTTCGAGAAGTCATAGTCCTCGAGGAGACAGTCGCAGGTCACGGGGACCCTCTGGGAGCTCGTCGCCGTGAGCGTGCCTGTGCAGGACACGTCCGTGACGTCGACGCCGCCTCTCCTGAGCACGTCCGTGACGGTCAGCGCCTCGATGGTCTCGAAGCCATCAGCAAGAAGCAGAGCGACCTTTGTCATCGTCGATCCCCTTTCGTTTTCAGTAAGTGTCTTTGCACATCTAACTTGATGAAAAATCATATTAAAATGACAATGGCATCAGAATCATTGCCAGTCCTATAGCTATCAGACCTACACCCTTAAGGATAACGGCAAACGGTGAATTAAGCCCACGGAAAGCCCTTCCGCCTCCATTTGCAAGAAAATCCGAATCAAGTTCTCTATTTGCGACTCTTACCTTTGTTCTGGCTTCTCTTGTTACTTCCTGATAGCTATCGATCCCAGAAAGAAGTGATGCGGTCCCTATGGCAGATAAAGCAACCCCAAGAGGTCCGACTTTCGTCCAAGTCATCGTCCGATCACTGATTACCTTTGACAAATATGCTTGCTTGATCTGATTTTCCAGTACAAATGTAGTTAGAAGCCAAATGCAGACCGTTATAGCAGCTATTGCATAACATATATGCATCGCTTTCATGTACCTGCTCTTTCTTCGTTTCTTGTGGCTCACTCGTCCTCCTTTCGCGAGGACTCCCTCCTCGGACTCCAAGCTGGCTCACCGTGTGGTCCGCTGTCCTGCCTTGCTGTCAGCCGATGCGAGACATCAACACGACGGTCTCGACATGGAACGTCTGTGGGAAGAGGTCGACAGGCGTCACGGAGGTGGGATGGAAGGTCCCCGCCTCGATGAATCGAGCAAGGTCACGGGCGAGCGTGGCCGGGTCGCATGAGACGTAGGCGATCGCGCGTGCGCTCTGTGCCGAGAGCTGTTCGATCACGGTCTGGTCGAGCCCGGCGCGAGGAGGGTCGACGACGATCACGTCAGCGTCGTCATCGGGAAACTCCCGACCGGCGTCACCGCCGACGGCATCGACGTTGTCCAAACCGGATGTCTCGAGGTTCCTTCTCAGGTCCCTCACCGCGGGGCCGTAGCTCTCCACGGCGTCGACGAACGAACAGCGCCGTGCAAGGGGCAGCGTGAACGTGCCCGCACCGCAGTAGAGGTCCATGGCGACGTCGTCCTCGGTAGGATCGAGGGCCTCGAGGACGAGTCTCTGGAGCTCCTCCGCCCCCCTCGTGCTCACCTGGAAGAACGAGGGCGCAGAAAGACGCATGGTCTCATCGCCCAGGCGTTCGGTCCAGGAGCCTGCCCCGGAGAGCCTCTCGACCCCTGCGATGCGTCGCGCCTTCGCAGGGCCCTTCGTCATGACGCGGACGACCGAGGTCGCCTTTGTGGCGTCACCGAGTACCTTCGCCACCTGGGCACGCGGGAAGGCGCCCGTGTCGGTCCAGAGCGCGACCTCCACGTCCCTCGTGCGTGCGGAGGCACGTATGCCCACGCGTTCGAATGAGAGGCGGTGCGAGTTGGAGAGATAGGAGAGCGAACCCGCCACGGCCTTAGGCAGACCCTTGGCGAACGGCTCGAGAAGGGGACATGTGTCGACCTTCACGACCCCGTTGCCTGATGCGGCATGCATGCCGAGCCTGGCGCGCCCGCCGGCCGCCTGGAAGGCCAGCTCGATCTTGTTCCTGTAGCCATAGGGGGAGCTCGCCTCGACGCATGGGGAGACGAGCCCCTCCACGTCATCCGCGTCCATGTGGGCGATCCTCACGAGCGAGTCGACCACGTTCGAACGCTTCGCGTCCAGTTGCGCCCTCCTGGACAGGTTTGCCCAGGGACAGCCCCCACACAGGGTCGAATATGGGCATTGGGCCTCGACGCGATCCGGTGATGCCTCGACGATATCGGTGGCGATGGCCTTCGAGAAGCCCTTCGCCGCCTTCGTGACGTCCGCCTCGACCACATCGCCTGCGACGGCGCCGCTCACGAAGACGACCTTGCCGTCCTCATCGTGGGCCACCGCCTCGTTGCCGTACGTCATCCTCTCGATGTTCAGCCTCATGCGTCCGCCTTGTGGCGGCCACCCCCATCCTCGTTCTTGCCCCTTCCGAGGAAGAGCGTCTTGAGACCGAGGCCGATGAGCGCGAAGGCGGTCGTGAATCGACCTGGTGCCTTGCGGGCGAGCGTCGTCGTGCCCTGAGGGTTCTCTTCGGTCGTGGGGGAGACGTCCTTCTCCTCGATGACATGGGCCTCGACGTGCGTCGCCGGCAGAGGTGACTCCTCATCGGCATCATCCGATGCCTTCTCGTCGGAATCGTTAACCACAAATCCTGCGTTGCTCGTGACGACCTCGTCATGGAGGCCCTCGCTCGTGGCGTGCGCCGTCGTGACCTCATCCGTCCCGCCGTCATCGTGCTTCCCGCCGGGCATGACCTCCGCCTTGCCTCTTCCCGTGAGCGAGAGGAGCTTGGAGGTTATCTCGTCCGGAAGGGATTCGAGCGCCGAGTCGAGCGGCTCCGCCGTCGGGGCATCGTCGCCTCCGGCAAGCCTCGCCCTTCGATACGCGAGGGCGATGAGGACCTCCTGGCTGTTGACGGAAGGCGCGCCTGGTACCTGGGCGATCTTCTCCCATGTCCCGCCAGCGGTGAGCCTCCTCGCCTTCACGTTGTCGATGAGCTGGAGATTCATGTACTGAATCACCATCTCGCGACATATCGGGTCAAGGACGGGGTAGCAGATCTCGACGCGACGCTCCGTGTTCCTCGTCATCATGTCCGCGCTCGAGAGGTAGACCGTGTCCGACTCCGCGCCGAACGCGTAGACACGCGAGTGCTCGAGCAGCCTTCCCACGATCTGATGGACCATGAGCCCCTCGGTCTTGCCGGGGATGTCGGCTCGGATGCAGCAGATGCCGCGGATGATCATGACCATGGTCACCCCGGCCTGCGTGGCCTCGGCGATCTTGTCGATGACGTCGCGGTCGGTCAGGGAGTTGAGCTTCATGAACACCATGGCCGGCTGCCCCGCACGGGCGCGTCCGATCTCCCTGTCCAGGCCACGCATGATGAGCGGCTTGAGGCCTGCCGGGGCGACCCCGAGATGTCGGTACGTGCCGCTGAGGTTGCCGAGGGAGAGGTTGCGGAAGAAGGCGTTGCCGTCCTCGCCGATGCCATCGTGGGCCGTCATGAGCATGAAGTCCGAGTAGAGCCTCGCGGTCTTCTCGTTGAAGTTGCCGGTTCCCAGACACGTTATGCGACGGATCGTGCCGCCGTCGTGATAGGTGATCTGACAGATCTTGGAGTGGCACTTGAAGCCCTCGGAGCCATAGATGACCGTGCAGCCGGCGTTCTCGAGTCGCTCGGCCCATTCGATGTTGTTCTCCTCGTCAAAGCGAGCGCGAAGCTCCATGAGGACCGTGACGTCCTTGCCGTTCTCGGCCGCCGCTATGAGGCTCTCGCAGAGACGGGACTGCTTTGCGACTCGGTAGAGGGTGATCTTGAGCGATATGCAGGTGTCATCAGTCGAGGCTTCGTGGAGAAGGTCCAGAAGGGGGCGCATGCTCTCGTAGGGATAGAAGAGCAGGACGTCATGGTCGAAGACCTGGTCCCGCACCGGTTTGGCGGCGTCGACCATGGGCGACTGCTGCGGCTCGAACGGCTCGAAGACGAGCGCGGCCTTGTGCTGGGCGGGAATGCGCGACTCGAGTCCGTACACATAGGAGAGGTCGAGAGGCATGTCCATGCGGAACATGCGGTCATGGGTGAGCCCGAGCTCCTCGAGGATGAAGCCTTCGAGCTCGTCATCGAGTCCGCCCTCGATCTCGAGCCTCACCGGCTGGAGGCGCTGCCTGCGCTTCAGCACCTTCTTCATGTGCTGACGGTAGTCCTCCTCCTCTTCCACGCCCTCGCCGTCAGGGTCGATGTCGGCGTTCCTCGTGACCCTCACCACGGCGGACCGCTCCGGTCGATACTGGCCGAAGGAGCCGTCGAGCCTCGACATGATCACGTCCTCGACGAGGGCGTAGCGATACGTCTCGTCCGTGCTCGGAAGCGGGATGACTCGAGGGAGCGAGGGCGGGACCTCGACCATGCCGAGGACGCCTTGCTCCTCGGGGCCGTCGAGGGAGCAGATCACGTACTGGAGGCCGTTCCTCAGGTTGGGGAACGGATGCCTGGGGTCGACCACCATGGGGGAGATGATGGGGGAGAGGCTGGTGTCATAGAAGCGCGTGACGGCCTCCACGTCCGCCTCGTCGAAGCAGGGCGGCGTGACACGGGCGAGTCCGTGGGCAGCAAGGCTCGCCTCGATGCCGTGGAACGCCTCGCCTTGGCGTGCGAGCAGTCCGGGCAGCATGTCGAACAGGACGTCCAGCTGTTCGGAAGGCGTCTCGTTGGACTTGTTGTCGACCGGTTGGTGCTTGAGGGTAGCGAGATCGGACAGACCCCCCACGCGGATCATGAACCACTCGTCGAGGTTGCTCGCGAATATCGAGCAGAACTTGAGCCTCTCGAAGAGGGGTACGGAGGGGTCGAAGGCCTCGTCGAGGACGCGGTCATCGAACCTGAGCCAGCTCACCTCTCGGTTCTGCGTGTAGCTGAAGTCATAGTGGTCGTCCTCGTCCCGGTTGTCCGAGAACTTCGCGGCCTTCTTCGCGAGGCTGGACGCTGCTCGCTCGTACTTCGCGGTCTTCTTGGCGTAGTCCTCGATCTCGTCCTCGACATTCGGGGGCATCTCGGCTGCCAGGGCTGCCGCGCGCTTCCTCTGCGCCTTTGCCTGCTTCTTGTCCTTCTTCTTGCCCATGCGTCCCCCTGTGAGGTCGACTCGCCGTTCCGCCCCTGGGCGTCCAGCGTTCTTTTCGGTTCATTCTACCAGCATGTGGTGTCACCAAAATGTCAGCGGAGCATATGGATGGATGCTCCGCTGCCCTTCATGTCGCCGCTTCCCGTCCAAGAGGGAGCTCCATGGAGGAACGGGTGGACATGTCAATGCGCGACTCGGGCGACGGCTTGCGGAGTACATTGCTAGCAAGTGCATATCTGTTCTTGAAGATTAGTAAATATGCAATACTGCATCTGGGGTAGCCAGTGGGGTGCCTAAGTGTCTCCGCGTTATTCCTCTGGAGCGTAAATGAACAAAACTGGCTGAGTATTACTCATAATCTATTGTTGAGGTATCGATAAACGGGGAGTCGACCCTTGAACCTATGCAAAATGCATCCACAACCCATTGGGGAGCACAGCCGCTCCCGCCCCTACAGGTACCGTTCGTGGAAGATTGGATAGTATTGGATAAGAGCGGTCATAATCCCTCTTGGATTCAAGGCCGCATGACGTCGATACGTAACGTCTTCGCCATCGGCTTCAAGTACGGTATCTGCCGTGACAACGTGCCGCGCAAGAGGCGTAGGCACAAATGGTAAGGAGGCATCATGAGCAAAGGACTTAACGTCCACAGCGAGATCGCGCCCCTGAAGAAGGTGTGCCTGCATCGCCCGGGCGACGAGCTCCTTAACCTTCCGCCTGACGATCTCGGCCGTCTTCTCTTCGACGACGTGCCCTTCCTCGAGGTCGCGCAGCAGGAGCATGACAAGTTCGCGGATATCCTCCGCGGCGAGGGTGTAGAGGTTCTCTACCTCGAGAAGCTCGTCGCCGAGGCTCTGGACTCCGCCACGTATGCCCGTACCGAGTTCACCGATCAGTGGATCAGTGAGTGCGGCGTCAAGGGCAAGGTCCTGCCCAAGCTCGTCCGCGAGAAGCTCGACTCCATCACGGACACCTACGAGTTCGTGTGCAAGACCATGGCCGGCATCACCAAGTCCGAGCTGGACATCCCCACGGCCAGCACCAAGACCCTTTCCGAGCTCGTCGGAACCGATGCGGACACCGAGTCCGACCTCATCGTCGACCCCATGCCGAACCTGTACTTCACCCGTGACCCGTTCGCGGTCGTCGGCAATGGCGTGAACCTCAACCGTATGTTCTCGGTCACCCGCAACCGTGAGACCCTCTACGGCAAGTTCATCTTCAAGTATCACCCCGACTACAAGGACGTGCCGCTGTGGTTCCGCCGCGACAGCGCCTATCACACCGAGGGTGGCGACGTCCTTAACATCAACGCCCACACCCTGGCAGTCGGCATCTCGCAGCGCACCGAGGCGGCTGCCATCGACATCATGGCCCAGAACATGTTCTGGGGTGGCAAGGGCTGCGACATCGACACCATTTATGCGTTCAACATCCCCGTGTCCCGTGCCTTCATGCACCTCGACACCGTGTTCACGCAGATCGACGTCGACAAGTTCACCATCCACCCGGGCATCATGGGCACGCTCCAGGTCTTCAAGATGACCAAGGGCGTCTCCAAGGGCGAGGTGAAGATCGAGGAGATGAACGACACCCTCGAGCACGTCCTGGCTCAGGCCATGGGCCTCGACTCCGTCAAGCTCATCAAGTGCGGTGGCGGAGATCCCATCGCCGCTGCCCGCGAGCAGTGGAACGACGGCTCCAACACCTTGGCCGTCGCTCCTGGCAAGATCTGCGTCTACCAGCGCAACACCGTCACCAACGACGTGCTCTACAAGGAGGGCCTCGACCTGCTGGTCGTTCCCTCCGCGGAGCTCTCGCGTGGTCGTGGCGGCCCCCGCTGCATGAGCATGCCCTTCTGGCGCGAGGACCTCTAAGGTAAGCGTCTAGGTGGGGACGGCATGCCCGTCCCCACCTTTTTTCCGTGACGCGCTCGGTCACGGTCACCATATCCGCAAGGCACTATCGAAAGGAACCAAACATGGGCGTCAACCTCCGTGGTCGCAACTTCCTCAAGCTCCTCGACTACACCCCGCAGGAGATCGAGTATCTGATCGACCTCGCCGCCGACTTCAAGCGTATGAAGCGTGCCGGCGTTCCCCATCGTTACCTCGAGGGCAAGAACATCGTCCTCCTGTTCGAGAAGACCTCCACGCGCACCCGTTGCGCCTTCGAGGTCGGCGGCATGGACCTCGGCATGGGCGTGACCTATCTCGAGCCCGGCAGCTCGCAGATGGGCAAGAAGGAGTCCATCGAGGACACCGCCCGCGTGCTTGGCCGTATGTATGACGGCATCGAGTATCGTGGCTACGAGCAGGCCAAGGTCGAGTGCCTCGCCGAGAACGCCGGCGTCCCCGTCTGGAACGGTCTCACCACCGAGTTCCATCCCACGCAGATGATCGCCGACATGCTCACCATCAAGGAGAACTTCGGCCGTCTCAAGGGCCTCAACTTCACCTTCATGGGCGATGCGGGCAACAACGTCGGCAACTCCCTCATGGTCGTGTGCGCCAAGCTCGGCCTGAACTTCACCGCTTGCGGCCCCAAGGAGCAGATGCCTTCGGCCGAGCTGGTCGAGACCTGCAAGAAGATCGCTGCCGAGCATGGCTCCACCGTCACGCTCACCGAGGACGTCGATGCCGGCACCAAGGGCGCTGACGTCATCTACACCGACATCTGGGTCTCCATGGGCGAGCCTGACGAGCTCTGGGCTTCCCGCATCAAGCTTCTCGAGCCCTATCGCGTCACCAAGCAGGTCATGGCCAACGCCGCCCCTGATGCCATCTTCGAGCACTGCCTGCCTAGCTTCCACGACACGAACACCACCATCGGTGCCGACATCGCCAAGAAGTTCGGCGTCACCGAGATGGAGGTCTCCGATGAGGTCTTCGAGTCCAAGCAGTCGAAGGTCTTCGACGAGGCCGAGAACCGCATGCACACCATCAAGGCCGTCATGTACGCGACCCTGAAGTAGGTTTCGCGCACTTTTCGACCAAGTTGCATCTCAGGAGCCCTCCTTCCGCGAAGGCGGCCGGAGGGCTCTCTGCGCGCGACGATGTTCATACGACCTCTATGGTCGGGTACGTATCACTATCGGTTTCAACCAAGGAGTACCAATGTCTTCGAACGAATCTCCAAAGGCGAAGGGCGTCGGCCTGTTCGGCCTGGTCGGCCTGGTCGTCAGCTCCTGCATCGGTTCGGGCGTCTTCGCCCTCACCGGGCAGCTCGCCAACGTCGCCGCCCCCGGCCCCGCGCTCATCGCATGGGTCATCTGCGGCCTCGGATTCCTCTTCCTGGCCCTCTCCCTTGCCAACCTCGGTGCCAAGAAGCCCGAGAGCGGTGGCATCATCCTCTATGCCGAGGACGGTTTCGGCCCGTTCCACGGCTTCATCTCCGGTTGGGGCTACTGGCTCTCCGCGTGGCTCGGCAACGTCGGCTTCGGAACGATGGTCGCCCAGGTGTTCGGAAGCCTCTGGCCTGATGTGTTCGCCACCGAGACGGGCGACCCCAACCTCCTCGCCATCGTCGCGGTGAGCCTCGCGCTCTGGGTCCTCACCTTCCTGGTCATCCGTGGCGTGGAGAGCGCGGCATTCCTGAACGCCGTCGTCATGGTCATCAAGATCGTCTCGATCCTCGCCTTCATCGTCTTCGCCATCATCTGCTTCAAGGCGGTCCTCTTCACCGATGACTTCTGGGGTACGGCGGCTCGTAATGCCACCATCATCTCCAGCCAAGTCGCTGCAGGCGACGAGGGTACCGGTCTCGGCGACGTGTTCACCCAGGTCACGAACTGCATTCTCATCATGATGTGGGTCTTCATCGGCATCGAGGGCGCGTCCGTCATGTCCGCCCGAGCCGAGCGCAAGTCCGACGTCGGCAAGGCCACCATCCTCGGCCTCGTCATCCTCCTCGTCCTCTACATCGGCGCCTCGCTGCTGCCGTATGGCGTCATGGACTACGCGGACCTCGTCGCGGCATCCAAGCCTGCGACCATCACGGTCTTCGAGTACATGGCTCCCGGTTGGGGTGGCACGTTCATCAGCTGGGCCATCGTGATCTCCGTCCTCGGCTCCTGGCTCTCGTTCACCATGCTTCCCGCCGAGACCTCCTCGCTCATGGCCGAGAAGAACCTTCTTCCCAAGTCCTGGAACAAGAGGAACTCGCACAACGCACCTCAGATGTCCCTCATCATCGTCGCGGCCCTGACGCAGCTCTTCATCATCATCGCCTCGTATGCCGCCGACGCCTACACGTTCGCCATCTCCATGTGCACGGTCACCATCGTCGTCACGTGGGCATATGCCGCCGCCTACCAGATCAAGTACTCGCTCAGCGAGCACAACGTCGGTCAGGTCATCGTGGGCGTCATCGCCCTTCTCTTCCAGGTCGTCGGTGTGCTCTTCACCGGGTGGGGCTTCCTGCTCCTGGCATGCCTCGGATACATCCCTGGTTTCTTCTTCTATGCCAAGGCGCGCAAGGAGGCCGGCGAGACCCTGAGCAAGTCCGACAAGACTCTTGCCGTCATCATCGCCATCCTCGGCATCATCTCGATTCCGCTCACGGTCGTCGGCATCATCCCCGTCTTCTAATGGGGACATCTGCTTCTGCTGTCTGATTCGAAGCGATGGGGGGCTGGCGGCGACGTCGGCCCCCCATCCGTTTGGAAGGGGAGAATCACCATGAACATCAAGACCATCGGTGTGGAGGAGTGGCTAAACGTCTGGGAGAAGAGCGCCACGACTGATATCGCACAGTCGACGATCTCGTCACTCACCATGGGTGAGATCCTCGAGCTCGACGGCGAGCAGGGGGCCACGTTCTACGATCGTCTCGACCGTGAGAAGATGAACTACGGCTGGATCGAGGGGTCGCCCGACTTCAAGCGTCAGGTGGCGAGCCTCTACAAGAGCGACATCGACCCTGACAGGATCCTCCAGACGAACGGCGCCACGGGTGCCAACCTCAACGCGCTCATGGCCCTGGTGGAGCCGGGCGATCACGTCATCGCCGAGTATCCAACGTACGCGCCTCTTTACGAGATACCCCGTACGCTCGGAGCCGACGTCAGCTACTGGCACCTCCGCGAGGACCTGGGCTGGAATCCCGACATCGATGAGCTCAAGCGTCTGGTCAGGCCCAACACGAAGCTCATCTGCATCAACAACGCCTCGAACCCGATCGGGACCGTCCTGTCTCCCGAGACGCTCGCGCAGGTGGCTGAGATCGCCAAGTCGGTCGGTGCCTACGTGCTCTCTGACGAGGTCTACCTTCCTCTCGAGGACACCGACGACTATGTCTCCATGGCCGACGTATACGAGAAGTCCGTGGTGACCAACTCCATCTCCAAGACCTACTCGGTCCCGGGTGCGCGCATCGGATGGACGGTCTCCGACAAGGCCCTCGCCGACAAGATCAGGACCTATCGTGACTACACCATGATCTGCGGCGGTGTGTTCAACGACTCGCTTGCGACATACGTGCTCGAGAACCGTGCGTCCATTCTCGAGAGGAACAGGGCGATCGTCCTTGGCAACCGTGCCATCGCCCAGGAGTGGATCGACTCGCAGCCTCGCGTGAGCTGGGTCGCACCCAAGGGTGTCTCCACCTCCTATATCAAGCTCGACCTTCCCATGGATGATGAGACGTTCTGCAAGGACCTTCTCGCCGGGAGGGGAGTTCTGCTCGTCCCCGGGAGCAGGTTCGACCTTCCCTGTGGGGCACGGCTCGGATACTGTGCTCAACCAGACGTCCTGAGGCGAGGTCTCGACCTCCTCGGCGAGGCCTTGGGGGAGCTCGATGGCTGAGCGAACGACTCCGTTTGCAATGAGTTTGCATAATCCTATGTATTGCATGCTCCGTAATCCAGATTGGCGAATCATCATCCCGCTGGCCGAATAACTGCTGCTGAGGGTGGTAATCCTGGATGCATACGCTCGCGGTCGATTTGATGCTTCACACCGACAAACTGGATACCGTTAGGCAGAAATTGCGTTCACAAATTCTCCACTGGGGTATTCTTCCCATGTCAGAGCAATTCCGGTCCAAGGCATGTGGAACCGAAAGGAGTGGTGGCTATGTCCGATGAGACAAAGCCGAAGGGGAAGCGTCAGATGCTGACGTCTTTCTCGATCATCCTGATCCTACTGGCGGTGGTCGCCATCGTGACGATCATCCTGTCGGGGGTGACGAGCGATATCACGGGCGCGACGCTGAGCGACTTCCTCATGGCTCCCGTCCGTGGATTCAAGGACGCCGTGGAGGTCTGCCTCTTCGTCATGGTCCTCGGCGGCTTCCTCGCCATGGTCAACAAGACCAACGCCCTTTCCGACGGCATCTCGGTGCTCGTCCATAAGATGGGTGGAAACGAGCTCAAGCTCATCCCGATCCTCATGTTCCTCTTCGCCATCCTCGGCAGCACCTACGGCTTCTGCGAGGAGACGGTCGGCTTCTACGCGCTGCTGGCAGCTACCATGATGGCCGCGGGCTTCGATGCCCTCACCGGTGCCGCCATGATCCTGCTCGGCGCCGGCGTCGGCTGCCTGGGCTCCACGGTCAACCCCTTCGCCACCGGCGTCGCCTCCTCCGCGCTCGTCGACATGGGCATCAACGTTGACCAGAGCATCGTCATCGGCCTGGGCGTCGTGCTCCTGCTCGCATCGTATGCCGTGTCCGTGTTCTTCGTCATGAGGTACGCCAAGAAGGTCAAGGCCGACAAGAGCGCGACCCTCATGACCGCCCCTGAGCTCGAGGCTGCACAGGCCGCCTATGGCGATGCCACGAAGGCTGCCGGCGAGCAGGTCAAGCTCTCCGGTATGCAGAAGCGCGTCCTCGTCCTCTTCGGTGCCGCGTTCCTCGTCATGATCATCGGCTTCGTTCCCTGGCAGTCCCTCGGTGTCGACGTCTTCGCTGCTGGCTCCACCGAGACCGAGACCACCGAGGCCATTTCGGGCGATGACATCTCCTCCGGTTGGTCTGATGCGGGTGCCGACGGCGATCTGGCCTTCAACACCGAGCCGGATGCCACCCTCACCACCACCACGACCACTGAGAGCTGGAGCGGGATCCTCACGGGTGCATCCCTTGGTGACTGGTACTTCGCAGAGTCCACCACGTGGTTCCTCCTGCTCGCCATCATCATCGGCATCGTCGCCGGGTTCAGCGAGCATGAGATCGTCGACACGTTCATGGCCGGTTGCGGCGACATGATGTCCGTCGTCATGATCATCGCCCTGTCCCGTGGCGTCTCCGTTCTCATGAGCTCCACCGGTCTGTCGAGCTACGTGCTCAACAACGCAGCGAATGCGCTTGCGGGCACGAGCGCCGGGGTGTTCGCCGTGGGCAGCTACCTGCTTTACTTCCTGCTGTCCTTCCTCATCCCCTCGACCTCCGGCATGGCTACCGTCTCCATGCCCATCATGGGGCCCCTCGCCGCGCAGCTCGGCTTCAACCCCGCGGTCATGGTCATGGTCTTCTCCGCGGCCAGCGGTGCCGTGAACCTGATCACGCCCACCTCGGGTGCCATCATGGGTGGCCTTGCCCTCGCCAAGGTCGAGTACGGGACCTGGGTCAAGTTCGCGGTCAAGATCGTCCTCGTGACTGCCGTCGTGAGCATGGTCATCCTCACCATCGCGATGATGGTGCTGTAGGCCTCCGCGTCACATCCGTGTTTGAATGGGGAAGGGGTCGCCATCCGGTGGCCCCTTCCCCATTTGCCATGTATCAAGCGGCTGCAAGAAGGGGTTTGGGCTCGCGTCGCTATCTTGTGACGTATAGTCAGATGGAGTTGATTGACCGAATGGCACTCACGCCTGACGGCGAGACTGATCGGGGTTGTTATCGCCATGCCTCTCTTCGTATGGACCTGGGTCATCTTCCTCGTCATCGCGATGTGGTTCGTCATCTCTTTCCATAGGGAACGCAAGGTCTATTCGAATGCCATCCTGCTCGGCGTCTGCACCCTCTCGTTCCTTCTGGCCCTGCTTACGACCGTGAGCCATCTGCTGGATGCCGTGGGCGTCTTCGTCGTGGCCTTCATCCTCGGCGTCCTCGCGCTGTTCGCCTTCTCGGTCTTCTTCGTCTACGCCGGCATCACGACGATCAGACGTGAGGGGCTGAGCCTCCAGAACTCGCTCGCATGCATCTTCGCCGTGGGAGTCTGGGCACTCCTGTTCGGCTCCGTCAGGCTCTATCTGGCCTTGGCGGATCAGCTGTGGGCCGTCTCGCTGGCTGGCCTTCTTGTGTTCATCGACATCTACGTCCTGTTCACGTTCTTCTGCCTGATGCTCTACTCCTTCTTCTACAGGATCATCCCTCCTGGCCATCGATTCGACTACGTGATCGTGCTGGGCGCGGGGCTCATGGGGGACAAGCCCACGCCACTCCTCCGCGACAGGCTCGACACCGCGTTTCAGGCTTGGGATCAGGGGGGCCGTAAGGCGAAGTTCGTCGTGTCGGGTGGCCAGGGGTCCGATGAGGTCGTGAGCGAGGCAAGGGCCATGGCCGATTACCTCATAGGCAGGGGAGTGCCCGTCTCGTCGATCCTCCTCGAGGACAGGTCGACCAACACCCTCGAGAACATGAGATCGTCCAAGAAGGTCATCGCCGATGACTCGCGCGGCGCCTCGGTGAGGTGCGTGTTCGTGACGAATGACTTCCATGTCTTCCGTGCGGGGACCTATGCGAGAAAGGCCGGCCTCGTGGCGGAGGGGATAGGTTGTGGCACGGCGCCCTGGTACTGGTGCGGTGCCTTCGTCCGCGAGTACCTGGCGATAATCGTCAAGCACTGGGTGGCGCCTACGGTCATCTGCATCCTCTGGCTGCTCATGGTTTTCGTGAGCGCGATGCCCTGCTAGGGCCTCGCGCTAGTAGTCCATCCCCATGGCATGCCGTACCTCGTCCAGGGTCCCCTCGGCTATCTCGTTCGCCCGCGCGTTGCCTTCGGCGAGGACATCATGGACATACGATGGGTCGGCGAGGTACGTCTCGCGCTTAGTGCGAATCGGCTCGAGGAAGTCGTTCACGCAGTCGGTGACATAGGACTTGAGCGCTCCCGAGCCGCCGTCTCCTATCTCATCGGCGATGTCGATGGGGTCGCGGCCCGTGCAGACGGCGGCCGTCGTCAGGAGTGCGGAGACGCCAGGGCGACCCTCGGGGTCGTACGAGATGTGCCGGTCCGAGTCGGTCTTGGACTTCTTGATCCGCTTCGCGGTCTCATCCGGGGTCATGGACAGCGAGATGGCGTTGCCGTATGACTTGCTCATCTTCCTGCCGTCGAGACCCGGGAGCATCTGGCTTGAGGTGAGGACGCCCCAGACATCGGGGAACACCTTGCCGTAGCGCTCGTTGAAGCGACGAGCGATGGTCCGCGTGAGCTCGATGTGGGGAAGCTGGTCGCGTCCGCATGGGACGATGTTGCCCTTGCAGAAGAGGATGTCGCATGCCTGATGGACCGGATAGGTGAGGAGCAGGCCGGTCAGTGCGTGCCCTGATGCCTCCATCTCGGCCTTCACCGTCGGGTTTCGCTGGAGCTCCGCCTCGGTGACGAGGGAGAGGAAGGGAAGCATGAGCTGGTTCTCCGCAGGTACCGCTGAGTGCGCATAGATCATGGTCCTCTTGGGGTCAATTCCGATCGAGAGATAGTCGACCACCATGTTGAAGACGTTGTCGGATATGTTGTCAGTCGTGTCACGGTCGGTGATGACCTGATAGTCGGCTATGAGGATGTTGGTTCGGATGCCCATGTCCTGCATGCGGACCCTCTCGGCGAGCGTGCCGAAGTAGTGACCGAGGTGGAGCCTTCCGGTGGGACGGTCACCCGAGAGCATCACGTAGTTCTCAGGATGTAGGGGTAGGTCCTGCTTGATCTCGTCGCTGCGTCTCTCGGCCGCGTCGAAGCTTCCCTCGTTGGGCATCTCAACTCCCGTTCTCGGCCATCGCTTGCGAGGCCGTCAATTTGTCAGCGTCATCCATGGTACGGCAACGAGGGCTCTCCCGAGCCGAACTTGTCGTCGGCGCTCCTCATCTCGCGATACGTATATGCCACCATATAGACACCATATGGGTACAACATGTTGTATGCCGTTCGCGGATTGCGCGCAAATAGTGGGTTTTCATGTCTGAACGACAGAGGATATCGTCTATCATTCCATCTCAGCAAGTTCATTGCGAACGTAACGTCAGCCCTCCGACGCATGCGTCGGGGGGTATGGAACAAGATGGGGGAGCCATGAGAATCATCAAGCGCAACGGGTCCGAGGCCGAGTTCGACGTCTCGAAGATCGTCGTGGCCATCGACAAGGCCAACGTCACCGTGCAGAACGAGCAGAGGCTCACCAAGACCCAGATCGACGACGCCGCCTCGGCTGTCGAGGCCGAGTGCTCCTCCTGTGGGCATACGCCCACGGTCGAGGAGGTCCAGGACATGGTCGAGGACCAGATCATGGCCAAGGGAGCCTTCGAGGTCGCTCGCCATTACATCACCTATCGCTACGTCCAGAGCCTCAAGCGCACGTCCAACACCACCGACGATCGCATCCTCAGCCTCATCGAGTGCAACAACGAGGACGTCAAGCAGGAGAACTCGAACAAGAACCCCACGGTCAACTCCGTCCAGCGTGACTACATGGCCGGCGAGATCTCCAAGGACCTGACCCGTCGCATGCTCCTCCCCGAGGACATCGTCGAGGCACACGAGCAGGGCATCATCCACTTCCATGACGCCGACTACTACGCGCAGCACATGCACAACTGCGACCTCGTGAACCTCGAGGACATGCTCCAGAACGGCACCGTCATCTCCGGGACGCTCATCGAGAAGCCGCACAGCTTCTCGACCGCCTGCAACATCGCGACGCAGATCATCGCACAGGTCGCCTCGAGCCAGTACGGTGGCCAGTCCATCTCGCTCACGCACCTCGCCCCCTTCGTCGACGTCTCACGCAAGAAGATCGACCGCGACGTCAGGCGCGAGTTCGAGGGGATCAAGGCGAGCCCCAGCGACGACGAGATCGCCTCCATCGTCGAGAACCGCCTCCTCGAGGAGATCAAGCGTGGCGTCCAGACCATCCAGTACCAGGTCGTCACCCTCATGACCACCAATGGCCAGGCGCCGTTCGTGACCGTGTTCATGTACCTCAACGAGGCACGTGACGCACAGGAGAAGCACGACCTCGCGCTCATCATCAAGGAGATGCTGCGTCAGCGCTACCAGGGCGTGAAGAACGAGGCGGGCGTCTGGATCACGCCTGCCTTCCCCAAGCTCATCTACGTCCTCGAGCCCGATAACATCGAGCCGGGCAGCAAGTACTACTACCTCACCGAGCTTGCCGCCAAGTGCACCGCCAAGCGTATGGTGCCCGATTACATCTCCGAGAAGAAGATGCTCGAGTACAAGATCGACGGCAACGGTGATGGCGACTGCTACACCTGCATGGGCTGCCGAAGCTTCCTCACGCCGGACAAGACCGGCAATGGCTATGACAACGTGGCCGGCGCGCTCAACTGGGAGCCCGGCAAGCCCAAGTACTATGGCCGGTTCAACCAGGGCGTCGTCACGATCAACCTCCCCGACGTCGCGCTCTCCTCGAGCGGCGACATGGACGAGTTCTGGAAGATCTTCGACGAGAGGCTCGAACTCTGCTATCGCGCCCTCATGTGCCGTCACGAGCGTCTCCTCGGCACCCTGTCGGACGCCGCCCCCATCCTGTGGCAGTACGGCGCGCTCGCCCGTCTCAAGAAGGGCGAGACCATCGACAAGCTCCTCTTCGGCGGCTATTCGACGATCAGCCTCGGCTATGCCGGTCTCTACGAGTGCGTCAAGTTCATGACCGGGCATTCCCACACCGATCCCGAGGCGACCGACTTCGCGCTGGCCGTCATGCAGCGCATGAACGACAAGTGCGCGGAGTGGAAGGAGAAGGAGAACATCGACTTCTCCCTCTACGGCACGCCTCTCGAGTCGACCACCTACACGTTCGCCAAGGCGCTCCAGAAGAGGTTCGGCATCATCCCCGGCATCACCGACAAGGGCTATATCACGAACTCCTATCACGTCCACGTCTCCGAGGAGATCGACGCGTTCACCAAGCTCAAGTTCGAGAGCCAGTTCCAGCGTCTGAGCCCCGGAGGAGCCATCTCCTATGTCGAGGTCCCGAACATGCAGGACAACCTCGAGGCCGTCATGAGCGTCCTGTCGTTCATCTATGACAACATCATGTATGCCGAGCTCAACACGAAGTCCGACTACTGCCAGGAGTGCGGTTACGACGGTGAGATCAAGATCGTCGAGGACGATGGGAAGCTCGTCTGGGAGTGCCCGAACTGCGGCAACCGCGACCAGTCCAAGCTCAACGTCGCTCGGCGTACCTGCGGCTACATCGGCACCCAGTTCTGGAACCAGGGACGTACCGAGGAGATCAAGGACCGCGTGCTGCATCTGTAGGTCGTATCCCGCAGCTCTGCTCATGGACGGGCCGTCAGATCGTTCGACGGCCCGTCCCACATCGTCCAGGGGGAAAGATGAACTACGCGAACATCAAGTACTGCGACATAGCGAACGGCGTCGGCGTCCGCACGAGCCTCTTCGTCTCAGGCTGCCGTCGCCATTGCAAGGACTGCTTCAACGAGGTGGCTTGGCCGTTCGACTTCGGTGAACCCTTCGATGCCGACGTGGCCGACAAGATCGTCTCCAGTCTCGCCCCCTCATACGTGGCCGGCCTGTCCATCCTCGGCGGCGAGCCCATGGAGCCCGAGAACCAGCGTGGGCTCGTCGGGTTCCTCGAGGACGTGCGCGTTCGATGCCCGTCCAAGGGCATCTGGCTCTATACGGGGGACACCTATGAGGACCTTCTGCGCGAGGGCGCGCCGCATCGGACCGAGGTCACGGACAGGCTCCTGTCCTGCCTCGACGTTCTCGTCGATGGTGAGTTCGTGGCTGCCGAGAAGGACATCAGCCTTCGCTTCAAGGGCTCGGGCAATCAGCGCGTCATCGACATGGAGGCGACGCGCTCCGAGGGACACGTGGTGTGCTGGCATGACGAGAAGGTCTTCTCGACCCATACGATGGACGCCTAGGCGGCGGGTCGTCTAGTCGAGCCTCTCCTCGATCGTGTAGCGAGGACGGTGCTTCGTCTCGAGGTAGATCTTGCCGACGTACTCGCCCACGACGCCAAGAGAGATCATGATGAGGCCGCCTACGAGCCAGACCGATATCATGAGGCTCGACCATCCGGAGACGACGTGGCCCAAAGCCATGCTCACGAGGGTGTAGACGATCATCACGATGCTGAAGAGGACGGCAATGACCCCGGCGCCCATGACCCAGTGCATCGGGGCGGCCGTGAACGAGGTGATTCCCTGGATCGCGAAGGCCATCATCTTGCGGAGAGGGTACTTGGACGTTCCCGCCGCCCTTTCCGCGCGCTCGTAGAAGACCTTGCCCGTGCGGAAGCCCAGGGTCGGGACGATTCCCCTGAGAAACAGGTTCACCTCTCCGTATCGGGATAGGGCCTCGAGAGCGGGTCTTCCCATGAGGCGGAAGTCGGCGCAGTCATCGACGACCTCGGTGCCCATCTTACGCATGAGGCCATAGAAGGCATGCGCGGTGTCCCTCTTGAAATGGGTATCCGTGTCGCGCGCGCTTCTCACTCCGTAGACGATCTGCTCCCCTGATCGGTAGTGCTCGAGCATCTCGTCGATCGCATCCGGATCGTCCTGGAGGTCTGCGTCCATCGAGACCGCTGCGTCGCATCCACGCCTGAGAGCCTCCATGAGACCGGCGAGCAGGGCGTTCTGATGGCCCCTGTTATGCGCGAGCTTGATCCCGTCCATGACGGAGGGGTCGCTTGCATGGAGTGAGGAGATGATCTGCCATGTGGCGTCCGTGCTGCCGTCATCGACGAAGATGATGCGGCTCTTGCTCGAGATGACCCCCGACTCCATGAGCGAGCGCATCTTCCGGCCTACCACCCCAGCGGTCGTCGGAAGGACCTCCTGCTCGTCGAAGCATGGGATGACGAGGTCCATGACGGGCGCGTCATCCCCCTCGACCATGTTCGGCTCCATCTCGTCTCGCATCAGGTCCTCCTCATAACGGAAGCTGCTGGAAAGAGTCTATCGCAAGGGCGGTTGGCGGTTGAGCTCCGCGCGCGCGGAACGCCAATCCGGATAGAAGGTGTCCATCAGGGCCTTGAACGCCGCACCGTGCGACGGCTCGATGAGATGGCAGAGCTCATGGGTCGTCACGTACTCCAGGCAGGATGGCGCATGGCAGCATAGCTCGGAGTTCATGCATATCCTTCCTGTCCTCGTGTTACATGACCCCCACCGCGACCTCATGTGACGTATGACCCATGAGGAGGCGTTCCTGCCCACCCTTTGCTCGCATCTGCGTGCGACATCGGGGAGTGCCGAGGCGAGCTCGCCCTTCATGAATGAGTCATATGCGGCCCTTCTCATGCCACGGTCCTCTCTTCCGGCCACGTTGAGGGGCAGTAGCAGACGACCGGCTTCGACCATGCCCCGTCCGCGACCGCTTGGGTCCATGAAGACCAACTCGAGCTCCTCGCCCCAGAGGCGGACCTCATCGCCGGCGCGGAGCTCGGACCTCCTATTCTCTCGCGAGACGGCCTCGGTCCTGCGCTCGATCCAGGCCCTGTTCGCGCTTATGAAGCGGATGATGTCCGATGAGCTCACGTGAGAGGGAGCACTGACCCATACGAGCCCATCGCTCGTGACGTGGAGGTTGAGCCTCCTCACACCACCGCGCCTGACCTCGACCTCAATCCCTGCGATCGTGTGGGTCCGAGGCATCAGGAGAGGCCTTCCATGTTCCTTGCGAAGCCCGGCTCGAGCATGCGGGCGGCTTTGAGGAGCTCCCAGAACGATCGCTCGGAGGGAAGTGCATTCGCGCCGCGTGAGCGCAGGAGGGTCTTGCCCGCCCGGTCCGTCAGGGTTAGGCTCCACTGATCGCCTTCGAGCATCGCGAACACGCTCTCCGCGGTGTAACGTCGCTTCCAGGTGCCGACCTCCACGTCATCCACCAGTGCACGGGCGAACGTCTCGAACGTCTCGTCGTCGACGCGTCGCCATCTCTCGGGGTGCTTGAGCGCGGAGACATATGAGTGCAGCTCGAGTCCGTCCGGCGTGGACGTGACGTCAAGGGTGTCCTTGGGCATGAGTGCCTTCCCCAATGACAGGCTCACGCCGCATATCTGCCCGGCTTTAAGTTCCACGGCACCTCCAACCGTCGGTTCATCGTCACTAGAACCTATCATGCCCCGAGACCCCGGAACGAGGGAGCCATGTATTTGGTTTTCCATGAGCATCTTGGAGCGTTCATGGCGTGTGCCTGACCGCGGCTGCGGTCGAGAGGCACGGGCCCCGGCATGGGTAAGAGTCATTAGACCAATGTCGAGAGGGGAGCACCCATGTGTGACGAAGCGCTTTGGCAGGCGTCGACCCCGGTCGTTGGCTCACCATGCGTCGCGTGCGACATCGAACATGCGCTCACACATGGCGAGATGGGACTGGCCACCAGGGCATCCGACGGCAGTGAGGTCGCCATCCTGAACGGGGTCGCTTATGCGGTGGACGAGGGCGGCATAGCCGCTCCCTGCGCCGTGTCCACCGGCCTCTCCTGGTGCCAGGTCGCTCCGTTCGATCATTATGCCCCCGTCTTCCTCGCTGGGGCTCTTGCCGACATCGATGACCTCGTCGCTCATCTTGACTCGAGGAGGGAGGTCGTCGCGGCTGAGTCGTCCTGCCATGTCCTCGTGGCGACCGGCTCGTTCGTCACCGTCGCCCTCGCCCCCGTGTGCCAGCCTTTCGGCCATGGCGCGGCGATGGATGGGGGAGACCAGTGTCCCCAACTCTCGTTCGAGGACGTGGAGGCGACCATCATCGGTGTCCGTCTGCCGAGAGAAGCGGGCGGGAAGGACCACGGCCAATGGCATATGCACCTCGTCTCACGTGGTCGCAAGATTTGCGGACATCTCGTCGGGTTCGTCGGAGGGGACCTCGCATGCCAGGTGAGGAGATACGACGACCTGACGACTCACATAGGGTATCCGGATGTCTCGCGTGAGGACGGTGAACCCGAGAAGGTCGAGTCGACGCTCGTCTCCCTCTGAGCCGCCTTCAGGCGCCTCAGCCCTCGGCGTCGGCCAAGTGCCTGGCGAGGTCCTCGATCGCCTTGCGATAGCCCTCCATGCCAAGGCCACTCACCGTCTCGATGCATGCCGAACGCACATAGGAGACCTGCCTGAAGTCCTCGCGCTCGTCGACCTTCGAGATGTGAACCTCGATGGCCGGTATACCGACCGCCTTGAGTGCGTCAAGCAGCGCAACGGAGGTATGCGTATACGCGGCGGGATTGATGACGATCGCGTCGTAGGCCTTCCAGGCCGACTGGATCTCGTCGACGAGGTCTCCCTCATGATTGGATTGATAGCATCTGACGTCGGAGAAGCCCGCATCCCTTGCTGCGGTCTCACAGAGGGCGACAAGGTCCGCATATGACTCATGCCCATAGATGTCAGGCTCGCGGATGCCAAGCATGTTGAGATTTGGCCCGTTGATGACGAGAAGACGCGGATGACCTTCGACGCCCTTCTCAGCTGCCTGCGCCATGGTGGGTTCGTCGTCGCGTTCTGATTCGTCGAGCATCTTGCACAACGTCTCCACGTCCTCCTCAGGAAGGGATGCGGGCGTCGAGGAGCTCTCCGCCTGGATCCTGAAGCTCCTGCGCTGTCCCGCGCTGATGGAGACATGGAGCGGATCGGTCGAGCGTCCCTGGGTGTCGGTCTCGACGCTGCGCGTGCCCGTCCCGATGCCGATGCCCGTGAGCTTCGCGAACTCGGCCGAGACGTTCTCGACGACCGCCGGTCCGAACACGATCTCGATCCCGTTCTCGCCACGACGAGCGAGGCCGAGTACGCCATGGAGCGAGCTGATCGCATCGGCATCGATGAGCGTCGGATCGGCAAGCGTGAGACGAAGCCTCGTCATGCAGACCGAGTCGGCCAGGAGGTTGCCCTTCCCACCGATTGCCTCGAGAACCTGCCTTGCGCACTCCGCGTTATCCATCCGGAAGCATCTCTCCCCATCACCGCACGAGAGCCATCAGGACTCAAGTGCAGACATGTCAGCATTTCTCTAAGGATGCCCCAAAACCGATTCACATTCCAACATATTGCCGTGAACAGTAGGAAAGGGACGGTGGACGGAGCGACATGTCAGATGTGGAGCAGGCCCTTGATCTTGACAGCGTCTCCTTCGGCGGAGCCCGTGCAGGGCAGGATGATATCTGCCCACGACCTGTAGGGGGGCATCCTCTCGGCTGCGATCGCCTTGACGCCGCGCTCCTTCGAGACGGGACGACCCTTCGTGGGAAGTCTCGTGATGTCGCGGTCCAGCATGATGATCGTCCCGTTCTGACGCATGGGGCGGAGGTTGGCCTGCTTCGTGACGACCCCGCCGCCGCAGGCGATGATGAGACCGTCTCTCCTACCGTATTCCTCTACGGCCGAGGTCTCGCGCATACGGAACGCGTCCTCTCCCTCTTCGGAGAAGATATCCGGAATCGATTTGCCGGCTTCGATCTCGATCACGTCATCCAGGTCGACGAAGGGCCTCCCCGTCATCCGGGCGAGGCGCCGTCCGGCTCCCGTCTTCCCGCACCCGGGCATGCCGATCAGGAAGACGTTGGTCTTCTCGCGCCGAATCCCGTCCACGATTCCGTCCATGACGTCATCGGGTATGGCATGCCCTTGGAACAGCTCGCTCGATCTTCTCGCCTGCGCCACGAGCATCTCCAGGCCGCCTGCGGTGGGTATGGAGAGGTCGTCCGCGTCGAGCATGAGCCCCGTCCTCCCCGGGTTGTAGACGACATCGAGTACTCCGAGGACTGCGTCCATGTTATCGAGGGTCGTTCGGTCGAGCGGTGAGGCGGGGCAGTCGGGGAACATGCCAACGGGCGTCGTGTTGACGATGAGCGAGGCCGATGCATGCAGCTCGAGGATGTTCCCATAGGTGTCTCGTCCTGAGCGCGAGATGACGCTGGGGCACGCGCCGACGTCCTCGAGGGCGCCGATCACGGCCTTGCTCGCGCCTCCGCTGCCGAGGACGAGGACGTCACGTCCGCCGAGCAGCTCCTCCGGCTCTCCTCCCAGTCGCTTGCGGCAGAACGAGGAGAGCATCCAGGAGAAGCCATACATGTCGGTGTTGTCGGCAAGGATGGACCCGTCGTCCTTCCTGACGAGCGTGTTCGCCGCACCGAGTCTCCTCGCGGTGGGGGAGACCTCGTCGGCGAGTGCCATGACATCGCGCTTGTATGGGATGGTCACGTTGAGACCTCGCCAGCCATCGTCAGCGACCGTTGCCGCAAGGGCATCCGGCTCGACCTCACGCAAGGTATAGGGAGCACTCCCCAGAAGGGAGTGGATCTGCGGCGACCAGCTGTGGGAGAGCCTCCTGCCGAGAAGGCCGTATGGGGCCTCCTCGCCCAACTAGATCACCTCGGAGTAGCTACCGAGATAACGGAACTCCTCGCAGACGTCATCAAGCGAGTTCATGAGCGTCGCGAACTCGGGAGCACGTGCGGGGCACTCGAGGTCGAAGTAGAACATGAACTCGAAGTCGCGGTCGGGTATGGGGCGGCTCTCGAGCTTCACCAGGTTGATGTCGAGGGAGTAGAACCTCGCGAGGACCTTGTAGAGGCTGCCGGGCTCGTGGGCGACGACCATCATGAGGGAGGTCCTGTCAGCGCCGGGATAGATCTCGAGGTCCTTGGAGATGCAAGCGAATCTCGTGAAGTTGTTCCCCTTGTCCTGCACGCTCTTGGCGAGACTCTCCAGACCGTAGAGCTCGGCGCACGAGCGGCTTGAGAGCGCAGCCACGTCATCGCGGTCGCTCTCGGCGACGCTCCTCGCGGCGATGGCGGTGTTCTCGACCACATGGACGCGGACGCCGTCAAGGCCTGCGAGGAAGGCGGAGCACTGCTCGATGGCCTGCTCGTGGCTGTAGATGTCACGTACGTCGGCGAGCGTCGTCCCCCTCTTGGCGAGGAGGTTGTGGTCGACCTTGAGCCTCGTGGAGCGAACGATGCTGAACTCGTGCTCCATCATGAGGTCGTAGACCTGGTTGACGGTGCCGGCGGTCGAGTTCTCGACAGGGAGGATCCCGTACTTGCACAGTCCCTGTTCGACGGCACGGAACACGCCGTCGAAGCTCTCCATGTACGTGATGTTGGGATGCTTGAAGATGCGATCCGCGGCGATCTGCGAGTAGGCTCCCTCGACGCCCTGGCATGCCACATAGGCTTGCTGGGGGAAGAGATCCGGGGTGTTCCCGAGTGCCTCGCTTATGCGGTCGCCGACGGCGGAGGAGGTCCCGAGCAGGGCATTCTGGTGGGAGCGTGAGACCTCCATGAGGAGGCTGAAGAGCACGGTAGTGTAGTCACGGAGGTCATCGGGGACCTTCTCGGACACGTCGGCCAGCTTCTGACGCTCGCGGGCCCTGTCGAGCACGGGGAGTCCGTTGGCGCGCTTGTACTCCGCGACGGCGTTGGTCGCGGCCATACGCTCCTGGAACAGCTTGACGATGTCGTCGTCGATCGTGTCGATCCTGTCCCTGATCTCGCTCAGGTCCTCCATGTGATTGCCCTGCTTCCTCTTCGTGAGCCCTTAGGGCATCGGGGGGTAGGTGATGAGTGCGTCGAGAAGAACGATACCGCATATGGCCTCGACCACGGGCACGGCTCTCGGGGCGATGCACGGGTCATGCCGCCCGTGCACGATGAGCTTCGCGTCCGTGCCCTTCGTGAGGTCGACCGTCTCCTGCTCGGAGCCGATGCTCGACGTGGGCTTTACGGCCACTTGGAACAGGATGGGTTGTCCGGTGGTTATGCCGCCCAGGATACCCCCTGCGTTGTTCGACTCCGGCACGACGCGTCCGTCCCTCATGCGGTAGGGGTCGTTGTGCTTGGACCCGCGCATGGCCGCACAATCGAATCCACGTCCGAACTCCATTCCCTTGACCGCGGGGATGCCGAAGGCAGCACGGGCCAGGAGGTTCTCGATGCCATCGAACATGGGGTCGCCCACGCCGGCAGGCATGCCGCAGGCGACGCACTCGATCATGCCTCCGACGGAGTCGGCATCCTTGCGCGCGGACTCTATCGCAGCCCGCATCCCCTTACCTGCGCCCTCGTCGATGACGGGGAACCTGCCCTTCTCCGAGAGCGTGCGCATCTGTTCCGCGAGATGTCGTCTGGCGGCCTCGTCAGTGGCGAGCGCGTCGAACCTCTCGTCGACGACCCCCTCCACGGAGGTCAGGTGCGCGCTGACGAAGACGCCTCTCTCCTCCAGCATCTGCAGGCAGATGGCCCCTGCGGCACAGACGGGCGCGGTGAGCCTTCCGGAGAAGTGGCCGCCGCCTGCGACGTCCTGCTCCCCGTGCCACTTCTCCTGTGCTACCCAGTCCGCATGACCCGGACGTGGCTTGCGGGCGAGTTCGTCGTAGTCTTGGGACCTCGTGTTCGTGTTCTCGATGATGCAGGCGAGCGGCGCCCCGCACGTCCTGCCCCCTGGGTTGAGGCCTGACACGATCCTGACGTCGTCAGCCTCCTTGCGTTGCGTGGCCCAAGGGCCCCGTCCGGGGGCCCTCCTCGCCATGAAGTCGCGCATCCTGTCGAGGTCAACCTCGAAACCCGAGGGCAGTCCCTCCACCACGCAACCTATGGAGGGGGAGTGGGACTGGCCGAACACCGTGAGCCTCACCGTGTTTCCCATTGAGGAGGACATGGCCTCACGCTCCGATCTGTCGGACGGTTCCGCCGAGACGGGCGAAGTCCGTATAGAAGCCAGGATACGATTTGGACACGCAGTCGGCACCGAGCACCGTCACAGCGGAGGTACACCTGCAGGCCGCGATCGAGGCCATCATCGCGATCCTATGGTCGTTCCTCGCGTCGACGGTGCCACCGGTCAGTGAAGGTCTCCCGCATATGGTCATCGTATCCTCGGTGGAGGAGACGTCGGCTCCGAGCGATGAGAGCGCGTCGGTCACGCTCTCGATGCGATCGGACTCCTTGAGCCTCAGCCTTCCGATGTTGCGTATGACCGTTGCGCCCTCGGCGACCGCCGCGACCGCCGCGATGGGAGGGACGAGATCGGGGAAGTCCGAGGCGTCGATCTCGCAGCCCACCAGATGGTCGTGCGACACCGTCGCCACGTCGCCACGTCGTCCCACGGTGGCACCGAACCTGGCCAGGACGCCCAGGATCGCCCTGTCGCCCTGGTTGCTGGAGAGACCGAGACCGGACACGGAGATGGCGGACGTCCCCATCGCCCCGGCAACGAGCCAGAAGGCCGCGTTCGACCAATCGCCCTCGACGATGGTCCTCGAAGGCGAGCGGTAGGGAGTCGCGGGAGTGACGTAGTAGTTGGTCGTGGCCGCTCCGCCTTCCTTCTCGTGATCTTCGAGCACATGGACGCCGAAGAGCTCGAGCGCGTCCTTCGTCAGGTTGACGTAGGAGCGTGACTCGAACGGCTCGCTCACGCGCACCTCACTCGGACCGTCAAGCAGCGCCGCTGCGAGGAGAAGCCCGCTGACGTATTGGGAGGAGACGTCTCCCGGGATATCGAACCTGCCCGGCCTCAGCCGTCCGTGCACGACGAGAGGAAACACGCCCTGCTCCGTGAGGTCGCACCCGTGGGCGACGAGCTGCTCGTACAGAGGGGATAGGGGGCGTGATGCCAGCCGTCCGTGTCCGGTGACGCGCGCACCGCGACCGAGCGCACAGACGACGGGGAGAAGGAATCTGAGCGTGGAACCCGACTCGCCACAGTCCAGCGTGGCGTCTGCCGTGGCATCACGTACGTTGTCGGTCGACGAGGTTCCAGGTATCGGGGTGACACGTATCCCGTCCTGATCTCGGCCGAGTCTCGCACCAAGGGCCTCGAGGCAGCTCATGGTCGCCTCGATGTCAGCCGAGGTGGTTCCGCAGGTGATGTCGGTGGGACCGGGACAGAGCGCCGCGCAGATGAGTTGGCGATGGGCCACGGACTTCGAGGCGATCGCCGGGATCGTCCCTGTGAGCTCGCTCGGGCTGATGGATGCGTCCATGCTTCCCCTCTCAGCGTCCATCGGAGGCGACGCCGCAGCCGAGGTCTATGAGCTCCCCCAGCTCGGGGAGGTCGACCTTCTTGACCTCGACGTGTCCTATGGACAGCGGAACGACGATGTTCAGCGTGTCGCCGTGTCGCTTCTTGTCTGAGCCCGCCAGCTCGAGGAGCAGCTCATGGTCGAGGTCGGTGTCGGTCGGAAGGCCATGGGCGGCCACGACGTGCTCGATCCTCTCCGCGACCTCCTCGTCGCATATGCCCTTGGCCACACATGCCCTTGCCATGCAACATAGCCCTGCGGCGACGCATGAGCCATGACCGATCTTGAAGTCGCTTGCCGCCTCGATGGCGTGGCCGATGGTATGCCCAAGGTTGAGCGTCTGCCTGACGCCGCCCTCACGCTCGTCGGCGTCGACGATGTCACGCTTGATCTCGACGTTTCGCCTCACCACTCCGATCAGATCGTCATCCCCCGGTCCCTCGTCGGTGAGGGGCCTTTCCTCGAGCCTTTCGAAGAGCGACGGGTCCGCGAGAACGCCGTGCTTGATGACCTCTCCGCAGCTGTCGGCGAAGAGCAGCGGGTCGATGGTCCGCAGGCAATCCACGTCGGCGATGACGGCTGATGGCTGGAAGAACGCGCCCGCGAGGTTCTTGCCGGCCGAAAGGTCGATCGCGGTCTTGCCTCCCACGGATGAGTCGACCATCGCGAGCAGGGACGTCGGTACCTGCACGACGGCACAACCGCGCATGTATGTGGCGGCGGCGAAACCGGCCAGGTCGCCCGTGACGCCACCTCCAAGCGCCACGACGACGTCATCGCGCGTGAGCCCGGCCTTGGCGAGGCCCTCGAGGAGGTCGGAGTAGGTGCGGATGCCCTTCGAGCGCTCTCCGGCTGGGAAGGTGAGCAGATGCGGCTCCATGCCGGCCTTGCCGAGCGAATCGATCACCACGTCCGAGTAAAGCGGCGACACGTTGGAGTCGGAGATGACGCATGCCCTGGTGGCGTTACACGTGGCACGGGTCAGCAACCCGACCTGGTCGAGGATGCCCCTGCCGATCGTCACGTCATAGGTGCGTGAGGGGACACTCACGTGTACGACTTCACATGCCATCGGCTTGCTCATCTCTTCTCGGCCTCCCTCTTGAGGCGGTCGCCCTCCGCGAGCAGCGCGGTGAGCGTCTCGGAGTCGTCGTCATCGATTGCCCTCTTGTATCTTTTGAGCTCGTCGATGATCTGCCCGATCTCGAAGGAGAGGTTGTCGGCGTCGTCGAGGAACAGCTCGCTCCACATTCCCGGGTTCAACCTCGCCACTCGCGTCAGGTCCTTGTATGAGCCGGCCGAGAAACCCTGATGGGCCTGGGCGGTCGGACTCTTCACATAGGCATTGGAGACGACGTGGGCCAGCTGGGAGGTGAATGCGATGAGGCGGTCGTGTTCCTCGGGAGTCGTGACCGAGTACCTCTCGAATCCACAGGGCTCGAGAAGCTCTTCCAGCCTGTCGCATAGGGCGAGCGCGTCCACGGGATCGAGGTCGGGATCCGGGCAGAGGACCATCGGTGCCCCGTGATACATGTTCGCACGGGAGTGCGCGTATCCCGAGTACTGCGTGCCCGCCATGGGGTGAGCTCCGCAGAACGACCAGGACCTTCCCTTTGCCGTCTCGTAACACCCCTTGCATACGACGCGCTTCACGCCTGCGGTGTCTATGACGACCGCTCCGTCGCTGATGGCGTCCGCATGCTCCTGGAGCCAGCTCACGCAAGCGGCGGGGTAGAGGCACAGGATGATCAGCTCGCAGGTTGGTATCGTCGATTCGCCCAATCGCCCGGTGACGTCCTCGATCATCGCGAGGTCGAGGACGGACTCGGTCCTGTTCCACGCGTAGACCTCATGCCCCGCGGAAGAGAACGC
The DNA here is from genome assembly GCA_022655215.1 of Atopobiaceae bacterium. Taxonomy (GTDB): domain Bacteria; phylum Actinomycetota; class Coriobacteriia; order Coriobacteriales; family Atopobiaceae; genus JALCUE01. The sequence continues at coordinate 668,002 of JALCUE010000001.1, forward strand.
CTTGGCGAAGGAGCCTCCCATGAGGCCGAGGCCGACGATGCCGACCCGACCTGCGACCATACCGCCCGCCTGGTCCATCCTTACTCGACCTCCTGCGTGACGGCCTCTCGGATCAGCGCGATCCTGCGCATCGTATCCGCGAACATGGCCGGGGTGAGTGCCTGACCACCGTCCGACCATGCGTTGGAGGGGTCGTCGTGCACCTCGATCTCGAGCGCGTCGGCCCCTGCGGCGGTGGCGGCGAGAGCCATCGGGGAGACGTACCTGGTATAGCCGGTCGCATGGCTCGGGTCGGCCACGACAGGCAGATGCGTGAGATGATGGAGGACGGGGATGGCGTTCAGGTCGAACGTGTTGCGTGTGCGGGTCTCGAAGGTGCGTATGCCCCTCTCGCAGAGGATCACCTTCTCGTTGCCCTCGCTCATGATGTACTCGGCGGCCATGAGGAGCTCGTCGATGGTCCCGGCCATCGCCCTCTTGAGCAGGATGGGAACGTCTGTCTTGCCGACCTCCTTGAGGAGGGGGAAGTTCTGGGCGTTGCGTGCGCCGATCTGCATCACGTCGATGCCCTTGTCAACGAAGAGCTGGACGTCTCTGGGGTCCATGACCTCGGTGACGATGGGCATGCCGAGCTCGGCCTTCGCCTCGCAGAGGAGGTCCAGTCCGGCCTCGCCCATGCCTTGACATGCATAGGGGCTGGTCCTCGGCTTGAAGGCCCCTCCTCGTAGCATCGTCGCTCCAGCCGCCTTGACGGCACGTGCGATCCGGATGAGGTTGTCCCCCTCGACCGAGCAAGGGCCGGCGATCACCTGGAAGTTGCCGCCTCCGATGAGGATGCCGTTACCACAGTCGACGACGGTGTCCTCGGGATGGAACTTGCGGTTCGCCTTCTTGAAGGGTTCGGAGACACGTTGAACACGCTCGACGATGTCCATGCTCTCAAGCAGGAATGGGTCGACGACGGTCGTGTCGCCGATGAGGCCGATGACCGTCTCGTTCTCGCCCTTGCTCACGTTCGCGTTGAGGCCTTTGCCCTCGATCCAGCTCACGAAGTGGTCGAGCTGCTCCTCGGTGGCCGATTCCTTGATGACAGCGATCATATGGTCGTCCCCTTGTCCCGTGACGCGTCGCACGCATGTGTATATGGTCTTTGTTGGTTGACGATGGTACCACCTGGTAGGTCGAGGTCCTTCGAGAAGGACCTCCTGCCAAGCTTTTCCGCAGGTTTGACGTCCGATTTGCCTCACCTTCGTGCATCCATCGCGGTCATGAGCACCAATCGCCGCATGACATGACGATACCGTGCCGTATAATCGGACGATGTCGCCCTCTTAGCTCAGTGGATCAGAGCGTTCGCCTCCGGAGCGAAAGGCCGTGGGTTCGAGCCCCACAGAGGGCACCATCGAAATCACGGGCACCCGTCTTGCGCGGGTGCCCTCCGCTATATGTCGGGCCGCATGGGTCCGTGGGACGTATCGAGAGGGGCCGCATGGAGGACGTGACCGACAAGGCCGCGCACGACGCCCCTTCGGGCCTCACCGACGCCGAGGTCGCGGAGAGGGTCGCCGAAGGACGCTCGAACGCGAACGCCGACTTGAAGACGAAACCGGTCTGGCTCATCGTCTGCCAGCACGTGTGCACCCTCTTCAATGCCGTGAACCTCCTCCTTGCAGTGCTCGTCATCTCGACTGGGTCGTTCAGGAACCTCCTGTTCGTCTGGGTCGTCATCGCAAACCTTGGCATCGGCATCTTCCAGGAGATCCGCTCCAAGATGGTCGTCGACAAGCTCTCGATCATCGCCGCGCGCAAGGTGAGGGTCATCAGGTCGAGAGAGAGGCGTGAGGTCGCGGTGCAGGACATCGTCCTCGATGACCTCATCGAACTCTCGCATGGCGATCAGGTCCCCGCCGATGCCATCGTGTGTTCCGGCGTGGCAAGCATGAACGAGAGCCTCCTCACGGGTGAGAGCGTGCCCGTCGGCAAGTCAGAGGGCGACCAGCTCATGAGCGGCAGCTTCGTGGACTCCGGCTCCCTCGTGGCCAAAGTGGTCCGGGTCGGGGCCGAGAGCTATGCGGCGAGGATCAACTCCGAGGCGAAGTACATCAAGAAGGTCAACTCGGAGATCATGGGCACCCTCAACATGATCATCCGTTTCGCCACATACCTCCTCGGCCCGCTCGGCGTGGGTCTCTACTTGAGGACCATCGCCACGGGTTCCGTCACCACTGACGCCGTCCTCACCACGGTGGCCGCCCTCGTGGGCATGATCCCGCAGGGCCTCGTCCTGCTCACCTCGACGGTCCTCGCCATCGCCACCATTCGTCTCGCAAGGAGCAAAGTTCTCGTCCAGCAGCTCTACTGCATCGAGACGCTTGCCAGGGTCGACGTCCTCTGCCTTGACAAGACGGGCACCATCACGTCCGGCCACATGGAGGTCCAGAAGGTCGTCGACTCGGCCCTCGGTGACGATGATGCCGCGGATGTGGAAACGTCCATCTCGACGATCGCCCACGGTCTCGCTTCGGATGCGAACGAGACCTCAAACGCGATCCTCACCTATGTCGATGGCAGGGGTGTCAAGCCCTTGCCCGTCGCCAGGACGATCCCCTTCTCGTCAGCGAGGAAGTACTCGGGCTGCGTATGCTCGAACGGACGGGCGCTCGTCATGGGCGCAGCCCAGTTCGTCTTGGGCGAAGGCTCGGGCGCGGTCGGGGACAGCCTGAGGACGTTGGGGGAGAGGACCCGCGTCCTTGTGGTCTGTGAGGCCGATGGCTTCGATGATGACTTGGCCATCAAGGGCGAGGCCCGACTGCTTGGATTCGTCGCCATCCAGGATGAGATCAGGAGGAGTGCTTCCGACACGATCTCCTTCTTCAAGAAGCAGGGCGTCGACCTCAAGATCATCTCCGGCGATGACCCCGTCACTGTCTCCGCCATTGCCAGCAAGGTCGGGGTCCCTCATGCCGAGCGCTATGTCGACGCCAGCGAGCTTGACACGCCGGGCAAGCTCTTCGACGCCGTGTCCCGCTACTCCGTGTTCGGTCGCGTCACGCCTGCCCAGAAGAGGGAGCTCGTCAAGGCCATCAAGTCCCAGGGGCATACCGTCGCGATGACGGGGGACGGCGTGAACGACGTCCTCGCCCTCAAGGAGGCTGACTGCTCCGTCGCCATGGCCTCTGGGTCCGACGCCGCCAGGAACGTGGCCGAGATCGTGCTCGTGGACAACGACTTCGCACACATGCCCGAGGTCGTCGCCGAGGGCAGGAGGTCCATCAACAACCTCCAGCGCTCCGCCTCCCTGTTCCTCGTCAAGACGGTCTTCTCGGCGGCGCTCGCTCTCGTCTGCATCGTCAACCCGCCCTATCCCTTCCTGCCCATCCAGATGTCGCTCATCTCCGCCTCCATAATCGGGATTCCCTCGTTCGTCCTCGCGCTCGAGCCGAACCATGAGCGCGTGACCGGCAACTTCCTCGGCAACGTCCTGGCCAGGTCTCTTCCGGCTTCCGTCGTCATCTCCGTGGTCGTGGGCCTGGCCACGTGCACGAGTGGGGTGATGGGACTCGACTTCGGACAGACGTCGACGCTCTGCACCTTGCTCACGGCGCTGATCGGTCTCGCGCTCATAGCGAGGATCTCGCGCCCCATGAACCCCTTGCGCCTGGCGCTCCTCTTCGTGAGCGCGGGCACGGTCCTCATCGGCTGCACCTTGCTCAAGGGCCTTTTCGAGGTCTCCGAGCTCAATTTGCAAATGTGGGTGTTCCTAGTTGTCGCCGGAGGCCTCGGTCTCATCGTGTTCAACCTCCTGTATGACAGGGGGACAGCCGCCGTATGCGACGAAGGCGGGTATTCGAGATTCATGAGGAGCCTGGAGGAGAAGCATGGCAGGAACAGATCTTAGGACGGCCGTACTCGACGCTCGCGCACTCAGCGGTGTGGGGGAGTCGGGCACCACGCTCATGTGTGACGTCTCCGCGATCCCTGGCGCTGACGCGCTCCCCAGGGCTCTTGTGGTGCTGCTCGAGAACGTCGTGAGGCGTGCCGCATCCGATGACGAGGCCGTGGCCATGGCCAAGAGGGTGCTTGCGGCCGGGTCCCGCGGGGATCAGGGCGAGGAGATCGAGTTCATGCCATCCCGCGTGCTGTTCCAGGACTTCACCGGCGTGCCCGTCTTCTGTGACTTCGCTGCCATGCGTGACGCCGTCTCCGACCGCGGCGGGGACCCTTCCGTCGTCAACCCGCACATTCCCTGCACTCTCGTCGTCGACCACTCCGTCGTCGCCGACGTGACCGGAAGCCCCGATGCCTCCTCCAAGAACCTCGGCATGGAGGCCTCGCGGAACTCGGAGCGCTTCTCGTTCCTCAAGTGGGCGAGCAAGTCGTTCGACAACGTCGAGATAGTCCCACCCGGAGCCGGCATCTGCCATCAGCTCAACATCGAGAGGTTCTGCAAGGTCGTCTCCCATGACGCCCTGTCGGACGCGAAGCTCCCCGTGGCCTGCTTCGACACTCTCGTCGGAACGGACTCGCACACCACGACCGCCAACGGCATCGGTGTTCTCGGCTGGGGCGTCGGTGGCATCGAGGCCGAGGCCGCTGCACTGGGTCAGCCCATCTCGATGAGGGTGCCCGAGGTAGTCGGCCTCGAGCTCGTCGGAAGTCTCGGAGACGGCATCTGCGCCATGGACCTCGCGCTCACCGTCGCCCAGAGGCTTCGCGCCGAGGGCGTCGTCGGCTGTCTGGTCGAGGCCTTCGGCGAGGGCGTGCCGACGCTCACCGTCACGCAGCGTGCATGCGTTGCCAACATGACACCGGAGTACGGAGCGACCTCGACGCTCTTCCCCGTCGACGACAATGTCCTCGACTATCTTGAACTCACCGGGCGTGACCCTGAGTCGATCGCCCTTGTCGGCGAGTACGCACGTCGCCAGCACGTCTTCGGCCAAGGGGAGGGGAGGACCTATTCTCGCGTCGTCAGGCTCGACCTCTCCGAGGTCCGTACGAGCCTTGCCGGACCCTCCCGCCCGCATGACCGCGTCGAGCCCTCCGGCCTCAAGGAGAGGGTCGAGTCGGCCTGCGCCGACCATGGCCACGGAGACCTCGACGAGACCTTCTCCGTCTCTTGCGCCGATGGCACCCATGAGCTGGCGCATGGCGCACTTGCCATCGCCGCCGTGACGAGCTGCACGACGGCGACCGACCCCGCCATGATGGTCGCTGCCGGCCTCCTCGCGAGGAAGGCCGTCGAGCATGGGCTCGAGCCCAAGCCTTGGGTCAAGAAGGTGCTCGCACCGGGGAGCCACGCGACGGACCTTCTCCTCAGGCGCGCGGGGCTCATGGAATCGCTCAATGCGCTCGGTTTCTATACGTGCGGCTTCGGCTGCATGAGCTGCATCGGCAACTCCGGCCCAGTCCTGTCCTGTCTTGATCCCGTAAAGGAGTCGCTCGAGCTCACGAGCGTTCTCTCGGGGAACAGGAACTTCGATGGCAGGATCTCGCCTGACGTCAGCCAGAACTACCTTTGCCAGCCCGCGTTGGTCGTCGCCTACTCGATGGTCGGGACCATGGACATCGACCTGACCCACGAGCCCATCGGTGTCGATGGGTCCGGCTCGCCCGTCATGCTCGCCGACGTGATGCCTTCGACGGCCGAGATCGACCAGGTCCTCGACGAGTGCCTCGACGCCTCCCTCTTCTCTGAGGGGATGGCAGGCCTTCTTGACGGCGATTCCACATGGAGCGACATCGAGATCCATCCCTCCTCGACCTACCAGTGGGACGAGGCGTCAACCTACGTCCGTCGTCCGCCCTACTTCGAGATCGCCAGGAAGGCCGACTCCGTCGCGATTGGCGGCGCTCGTGCGCTCGTGTGCCTCGGCGACTTCGTCACCACCGACCACATCTCCCCGGCGGGCGCGATCGCCGCCGACTCTCCGGCAGCGGCCTATCTCGAGCAGAGGTCCGTCACGCCGCGTGACTTCAACACGTATGGCTCACGAAGGGGAAACCACGAGGTCATGGCTCGTGGCACCTTCGCGAACGTTAAGCTGCAGAACAGGCTTGCCGACGGTCGTACCGGTTGCTGGACCCTCGACCAGGTCGACGGTTCCGTTAAAAGCGTGTTCGACGCCTCCGAGGACTACCGCTCGCATGACGTCCCCCTCGTCATCCTCGCCGGGCGCATGTACGGCAGCGGATCGAGCAGGGATTGGGCTGCCAAGGGTCCGCTCCTCCAAGGCGTGCGGGCCGTCATCGCCGAGAGCTTCGAGCGCATACACAGGTCAAACCTCGTCCAGATGGGCATCCTCCCGCTCGAGTTCATGGAAGGGGAGGGTGCTGACCGCCTGGGGCTCAACGGCACCGAGACGTTCGATGTGTCCGAGGTGATGCTCGGCATGGATGCGCCGGCTTCTCAGAGGGCCAAGGTCACCGCTCATAGACGCGATGGATCGACCGTGACGTTCGAGTGTCTCGTGAGGATCGACACCGCCACGGAGGGAGCCTACATGGCCGCCGGCGGGATCCTTCCCTACGTGCTCGACCAGATGTCATCGTGATTTGAGGTTCCTTTGGCTTTCGGCGCTATGATTGGCTGGATTCGTTGGGTCTTCGTCGGCGGGTGGTGAGCATGCGCCCGCTTCTAGGTTCGGAGGAGCGCTTGATCTGCCCGTTCTGCGGTTCACATGTCCCCGACGGCGTCGTCGTCTGTCCCGCCTGCCATGCCGACCTCTCGCTGACGCAGACGCTTCCCAGGCTCACGGGTACGTACTGCCCGTCCTGTGGAGCGCTTGTTCCCGAGGGCTCTTCTCGCTGTCCGAGCTGTGGCATGCCGGTGGACGTCTCAGGTGCGCCCAAGCATGTCGAGAAGGCCGTCGATGACGACGAGGCCGTCGACGTGGTGGGTGATGATGAGCTCGACAGCGAGTCGACGAACCAGCTCCCGAGATTCGAGAGCGCCGTCCCCTCGGAGTCCGATGTTCGCGAGGGCGTCTATTCAAAGGACCGACTGCCCCACACCAAGGTCGTCATCCTCGCCGCCCTCGCATCCCTGCTCGTCGTTGGCGGCGTGACGCTGCTCATCACCCACCCTTGGGACCCGGAGCTCTTCTCGACGAGGGCGACGACCGACGCCGACACCTCGCAGGCCGGTTTCCCCGGGACCGTCTCCAAGCTCCAGGGCCAGGACAGCACTGCCACGACCGTGAGCTCCACCTCCTCCGACCCCGTCTTCTCGTCCCTCTCCGATGCCTATGACCAGCTCGATACCATCAGTTCGGAGATCGACCAGAACGAGTCCGACTTCGACCAGAGCGCGATAACCGGTGACCTCGCGACGCGCGTCTCGTGCAAGAACAAGGCTGACGCCATCGCGATCGAGGTGAGCAACCTCGTCACGACCATCTCGCAGATCGACGTCTCGTCGAGTCCCTATGGTGATGACGCGCAGCATCTCACGACCATGGCGAACTGGCTGCGCAACAGGATCGACCCCCTCTGCGAGGCTTGGTCCCTCTCGGTCGCAGCCGATGACCCATCCAGCTCGGAGTCCTCGATCAAGTCGCCCGTCGAGCGTGACAGGAACTCGAGCGGTGTCAACTCATACAAGGCTCTCTACTCGGAGAACCATGACACGTGGAAGCCGGAGGAGAAGTCCTCATAGGCTCTCTAGCGGCCGTTCTCCATGCCGAATGTGTGAAACGGCCGCCTTCCTGATAGAATTCATGGGATGACGTTTCCTATGCCCGCCTCCACTCGAGGCGCGTTCGATGTCTAGGAGGAACCATGGGCCTGTTCGCAGATCCTCTACACACGCCTGAGTACGAGGTCGTCGGGGACGAGGTCGCGGTGATCACCACCGACAAGGGCACGATCAAGGTGGCCCTCGACGGGGATGGCGCGCCCATCCACGTGGCGAACTTCTGCGAGCTCGCCGGTTCGGGCTTCTATGACGACCTCAAGTTCCATCGCTACGTCCCGGGCTTCGTGATCCAAGGCGGTTGCCCGAACACGCGCGAGATGACCCCTGACGAGGTCTCCTCGGGTCGTCCGGGTCCCGACGGTATGCCCGGGACGGGTGGACCGGGCTATCGCATCCGCCATGAATACGATACGAATCCCCGCAACAGCCATGATGATGGGGCGCTTGCCATGGCGCGCTCGCAGGATCCCGATTCCGCGGGCTCCCAGTTCTACCTCTGCCTCGGTCCCCAGCACGGCCTCGACAGTGGGTACACGGTCTTCGGCCGCACCATCGACGGCATGGATGTCATCGGCAAGCTCCGTGCCGGCGACGTCATCGAGTCGATTCGTATCGAGCACAGCGCCTAGGCAGCTCGTCTCGTTCGGAGGGCCGATGCCCTCCTGATGGAAGAAGGAGTCAACGTGAACCAGCAGGCTTTCGATGCAGCGAAGGCGGCCTATCAGCAGGGTGACTGGGCGGGCGCGGTATCGGCCCTCCGCTCTGCAAAGCAGCCGGGGGAGGTATCCGGCGAGGTCGACCACATGCTCGGGAACTCCCTCATGAAGCAGGGCCTCTATGCTGACGCAGCCGATGCCTATGCCAGCGCGCTGAATGACACGACGTACGGGAAGGTCGGCGCGATCTCGTGCAACCGCGGCCGCGCGCAGCTTGCCGCCGGCGACCTGGACGGCGCCATTTCCTCACTCAACGCCGCGGCGGCTGATCCCTCGTATGCGACGCCCTACAAGGCGCACATGGCCCTCGGCAACGCGTACACGAAGAGGGGCGACCTCAGGGACGCCGGCGTCGCCTTCAGGAACGCGGCTATCGACGAGAGCAACCCGGATCCCTCCAGGGCCTTGACGAAGCTCGGCCAGTGCTTCATGGACCTCGGCCGTCCCGTCGATGCCGTCGAGGCTTATCGCACGAGCCTCGACTTCTCGACGCCTCTTGAAAGCCAGAACTCTATCTATGCGGACCTCGGCAGGGCTTATGTCGCCGCGAACCGCATGACCGAGGCTGTCGATGCCTTCGGTCACGCACTTGTCGACGGTTCCTATCAGCTCTCGCCCGATGCTGCCGTCGCCTATCAGGCGGCGCAGAAGGCCGTCGCCGCCATCTCGGGCAATGGCCCCTCGTCGACCGACGCGATGCTCGCGGCCGCAGGATATGGCGGGACCGGCGCCTATGACCCCCTCGATCCCACCGGCAAGTCTGGTGAGATGATGCCCTCTCCCGAGGACACCGGCTTCTTCTCCGTCTCCGAGCACGACCTCGTTCAGCAGGAGAAGGAGGATCGCAAGATGCACCGCAAGCATTCGCATGTCGGGCTGAAGATCCTCATCGTCCTCATCATCCTTCTGCTGCTTGCTGCCGGTGCCCTCGGCTTCGCGTATTACAAGGGCTATGGTTGGCCCACTCAGCAGACCGTCGTGGAGAACCTCTTCCAGGCGAAGACCGACAACGGTGATGTGGGTGCCTATCTTTCCGGAAGCGTCACCTCTGACACCCGTAGCGAAATCGAGGCGATCATCCCAGCTGGTGCCACAGTCACGGTCGATGGCACCGATCAGGACATGTCCTCGTCCAAGCTGCTCGTGACCGCCTCTCTCTCCTCTGGCGGAAGCCAGTCCTACGTGATCACGATGGTCCGTGACGGCATCAGTTGGAAGGTGACGAGTGTCACGTTGGACTACTCGTCGCAGGGTGGATCCAAGACCACGGCGTCGGGCGCGACAAGCTCCGGCACCTCCGCTACCACGACCTCTGGCACGTCGGCTACCTCGACTACCTCGACTACCTCGACTACCTCGACTACCTCGACTACCGCGTAGGGAGGTCTCTCGGGAGGAAGATGGGGACATCGTAGCTTGCCCGATGCCCACGTACTCGTTCCGTGCGTTTGCTAGACTGGATTCGCAACGCGTCCAACTCGGTCGGGAGCTGCTCCGGGCCTTCACATAGGGAATGGGAACCATGTCGCTATTCGACACATTTTTCGGGGAGTATGGCGGTGACCTCGCCATCGACCTCGGCACTGCCAACACCCTCGTGTCCGTCCGAGGCGAGGGGATCGTCCTCAACGAGCCCTCCGTCGTCGCGATCGACAAGAGTGAGGAGCGCGTGCTCGCCGTAGGGGCCGACGCCAAGCGCATGGTCGGCCGCACGCCGGGTTCCATCATGGCCATCCGTCCGCTCAAGGACGGCGTCATCGCCGATTTCGACGTCACCGAGGTCATGCTGCGCTACTTCATCGAGAAGGCAAGGGAGCGGAAGTACCCATGGTCTCCGCGTCCCAGGGTCGTCGTCTGCGTCCCCTCGGGCGTCACCTCGGTCGAGAAGCGCGCCGTCTTCGAGGCCACCATCACCGCGGGAGCCCGCCAGGCCTATCTCATCGAGGAGCCCATGGCCGCAGCCATCGGCGCCGACCTGCCCATCGAGGACCCCACGGGGTCGATGGTCGTCGACATCGGCGGCGGCACGACCGAGGTCGCGGTCATCGCCATGGGCGGTATCGTCGTCTCGCAGTCGATCAGGATCGCCGGCGACGAGTTCGACCAGACCATCCTCGAACATGTCCGTGACGCCTACGGTCTCTCCATCGGCGAGCGCACTGCCGAGGACATCAAGATCAAGGTCGGTTCCGCCGCGCCTCTCGCAGAGGAACTCGACGTCGAGGTCAACGGACGTGATGTCATCAGTGGCCTGCCCAAGACCGTCAGGATCGAGAGCGAGGAGATCCGCCGCGCGCTCGACCGCCCTCTCGACGAGGTGACCAAGGCCGTCAAGGATGCGCTCGACGTCACTCCTCCTGACCTGGCGAGCGACCTCATGTACTACGGCATCCTGCTCACCGGCGGCGGCGGTCAGCTCCGCGGTCTCGACCAGCGTCTCCGTGAGGAGACCGGTGTCCCCGTCAACGTCAGCCCCACTGCCCTTGAGAACGTCGTCAACGGCTGCGCGAAGGTCCTCGAGGCCAACGCTCTCTCTGGGGGCTTCGTGCAGAGCGCCGGCCAGTAGCGGGTGGCGGCATGGATCTGAACAGCGGTATGCCAGGGTCCCTCAAGAGGGGTGGGCAGGGGTCGAACACAAGACTCCTTGCCATACTTTGCGCCATCTGCGTGGTCCTGTTCACCCTCTCCTGTCGGGAGGGCGACACCGGCGCGCTCCATTCCGTCAGAGGCGTCGTCCAGACCGTCACCTCACCCGTGCGATATGTGGGCGCTGCTCTCACGACGCCCTTCGAGGGTCTCGGCAACGTGTTCTCCAACCTCACCGCCGACCAGCAGACCCTTTCCGACCTGAAGGCTGAGAACGAGCAGCTTCAGGCAGAGAACGCGCAGCTCTCCGAATCCGAGCAGACCGCTACGAGACTTCAGGGACTCCTGCAGCTCAAGAGCACGTATAACCTCCAGTCGACCGCAGCGCGAATCATCTCGGGTTCATCCGACTCCTGGACATCGAGCGTGACCATAGACAAGGGATCTTCCTCCGGCCTTGCGGTCGGCATGCCCGTCACCGACTCCAGCGGCGTCATCGGCCAGATCAGTGAATGCGGTCTCACGACGGCTACCGTCCGTCTCATAACCGATGAGAACTCTGGCGTCTCGGCCATGGTCCAGTCGAGCAGGGCGCAAGGACAGCTCGTGGGCTCGGCCGATGGTACGCTCAAGCTCACTCTCATCAAGACGGATCAGCAGGTCAATGTAGGCGACCTCATCGTCACGAGCGGTCTCGGCGGGGTCTATCCGAAGGGACTTCCCCTCGGCAAGGTCACAAACGTCGAGAAGAGCACGGGCGCGATGTACTACGACGTGACGGTGAGCGCCTTCACCTCCACCGAGAGTTTCGAGGAGGTCCTGGTCATCACGTCGTTGAGCGAGGACCAGCAGGCCACGACCGACGACATCGCTGAGGCTGACTCCCAGGAGACCTCCTCTTCGGCCTCCACGACCTCCACCACCACCGACGCCGCGACCGATTCGGCCACGACGAGTGGGCAGTAGGTGATCGGATGAAGGTCAACGACTCGAACAGGAGCAGGAAGACCCTGGCGACGCTCGCCGTCATCTGCGGCGTCCTTCAGGTCGCCCTTGCGCCGAACATCGGCATCGCCAACGGACGTGCGAACTTCGCCTTCGTGCTCGCGGTCATCGTCGCACTTCGTTACGGCGGCAGGATCTCCATACTCACGGGGTTTGGCGCAGGCCTCTTCTTCGACCTCACCTCCTCGGGGCCCATAGGCCTCATGGCCTTGGAGCTCACCGTCATGAGCTTCCTTCTGGGCTCGGAGGAGCGCGACAAGCTGAGCGAGGATCCCGGCGCATCCATCCAGCTGACGATCATCGCCTCGGTCGTCGTCGCGATCCTCTACAACCTCTCGATGATGCTCGTCGGTCAGTCCGTCTCGGTCATCGACGCGCTCTTCCTGCGCGCTCTTCCCACCGCGCTCCTCAGCTGCATCGGCTTTGCCCCGTTCATGTACTTCCTCTCCAGGGGTTCTTCCGGTCCCAGGCTCCATGGTCGCGGCGGTCACTCCTCCATGGGCGGCGGCCATTTCAGCACCAAGGGACTGTAGGTCCCTGCCATGAACGTCAACATCCTCATCATCGTCGTCTGCTGCCTGGCTGCCGTGGCCGTCATCGTCGGTTCCGTCCTCTACCTCAGAGGAGGGGCGGGGCGTTTCAAGTTCGACATCGGTGGACAGACCCCGAGGGCTTCTGGCGGCAACGACACCTCTCCGGAAGCCGGTTTCAAGTCAAGGCTCCTCGGACTCGGCGTCTTCTGCGGCGGCGTCATCGCGGCCCTTCTCGCAAGGCTCTGGAGCATGCAGCTCGTCTCAAGCGACGACTACTCCAAGCAGGCCGAGTCGAACAGGACGAGGACCGTGACGACCGTGGCCCCTCGCGGGAGGATTCTCGACCGCAACGGCACCGAGCTCGTCACGAACAGGTCGAGCCTCACCGTGGTCGCGTTCTCCACCGTGGCTGACGATGACACCGAGGTGTCCCTGCTCGCCAATCTTCTCGGCATGCCTCGGATCGCCGTCAAGCGCAAGATCCAGGATGAGACGGAAGGCGCCCAGAGCGCACATACCGTGGCTGTGGACGTCTCGCGTCGTACCGTCGCGTTCATCCAAGAGCACGCCGACCTATTCCCTGACGTGAGCATCGAGCAGAGGACGCAGCGGCACTACCCCTACGGAGCCGTCGGCGCCCATGTCCTTGGCTATACGGGCACCGTCACCTCAAGCCAGCTCGATTCGACCGACAGCTCCAACACGGACGGGCTCACCTATGAGGCCGGCGACACCACCGGCCAAGCTGGCATCGAATACCAGTACGAGAGCGTCCTCCAGGGCATCCGTGGCGAGCAGACCGTCTACGTGGACGCATCCGGCAACGTCACCGATTACTCGACCTCGATTCCCGCCGAGAGCGGCAGCGACGTGGTGCTTACGATCGACGTGAACGTGCAGAAGGCCGCCGAGGACGGACTGGCCCATGCCATCGAGGCGTCGAAGCAGAAGGGCAACGCCGACTGCAACTCGGGCGCCGTCGTCGTACTCGACGTCACGAACGGCGAGGTGATCGCGATGGCGAGCGCGCCCCAGTTCGACCCCGGCATCTTCGTCGGCGGCATCTCGAACGACGACTGGGATTCCCTGAGCTCGGACGCGAGCGGCAACCCCCTTCTCAACAGGGCCATCTCCGGACAGTACCCGTCCGCGTCCACCATCAAGCCCATCGGCACGTTCGCCGCGCTCGACCATGGGATCGCGACGGCGGAGACCGGTTACGACTGCACGGGCTATTGGACCGGCTTCGGATCTGGATACGGACAGTATTGCTGGTTGCATACCGGACATGGCTACATGACCCTGCAGTCAGGGATCACCTATTCCTGTGACGTCGTCTTCTATGAGATCGGCAAGGCCTTCTATTACTCCAGCGACCAGGAGGGTCTCCAGGAGACGTATCGCAAGTGGGGTCTGGGGACGGCCACGGGGATCGACCTTCCCTCGGAGTCCTCGGGCAGGGTCCCGGATGCGCAGTGGAAGTGGAACTACTTCACCTCGTATTCGGATGAGGACCGGACCTGGCAGGGCGGAGACCTCACCAACCTCGCCATCGGCCAGGGCGACCTGCTCGTCACCCCGCTGCAGATGGCTGACATCTATGCGGGAATCGGCACCAGAGGCACCATCTGGAGACCTCACGTGATGAAGAGCGTGAGGAGCAGGTCCGGCTCCGATTCCGTCATCGAGTACAAATGTGACATCCTTAACTCGCCCACGGAGGATGCGGCATACATGGATCTCGTCCATGCCGGACTCAAGGGCGTGATCTACGAGGAGAGCGAATCCCTTGCCTCGCACTTCACCAACATGTCGATCACGCTTGCCGGCAAGACCGGCTCAGGTGAGCACGGCAACGATGCCGCGACCGGTTGGTTCTGCAGCTTCGCTCCCTACGAGGACACGAAGTACGCCGTCGTCGCCGTCGTCGAGAAGGGCGGCTTCGGTGCCACGTCGGCCATGTATGCCGTCCGTGACACGCTTGGTGAGATCTATGGTGAGCCCGACACCTCGACGGTCGAGATGTCCGACAGCACGCGTTAGGAGGGAGGGTCATGGCGACGAACGAGAGCGGTCTAGGCGGTTTGGGATTCGGCGGTGTCGTGTCCTCGCTCTTTGGCGGGGACGCCGGCAAGCGTCCTGGCGCCGCGCACACGCGTGTGCGCGGGCGCAGGAACCTCATCGCCGACCTCTACCTGCCGGCCTTGATACCCGCCTTGCTCCTCCTCGCATACGGCCTCGTGGTCATCTGGTCGGCCTCGCTCTCCATCGAGGACGCCAACTTCCCCCGACAGGTCCTGGGAGGCGCCATCGGACTCGCCTGCGCAGCCGTGATCTGGCGCTACGACTATCGCAATCTCGCCAACATGACGACGGCCCTTCTCGTCATCGACGTCGTGCTGATGCTCCTGCCCCATGTTCCCGGTCTCAGCTATTCCGCGAAGGGTATGACCGGTTGGATCAAGATCCCGATCATCAACCAGACGTTCCAGCCATCGGAGCTTGCCAAGCTCGTGACGATCTTCCTCATGGCAGCTCTCACGGCCCAGTACAACGGGAAGATCAAGACCCTCAGGGACTACATCAAGCTCTGCGCGATGCTCTGCGTCCCGTTCATCCTCATCCTCACGCAGCCCGACCTCGGCACGGGCCTCATCGTCCTCGTCGTGGGCGCCTCGATCATCATCTGTGGCGGTGCCAAGAGGAGCTGGGTCCTCGTCACGCTCGTCATAATCGTGCTCGGTGCCACCGTGGTCGTCGTCAGCTCCATGACGGACGGACTTCCCCATATCCTCAAGGAGTACCAGCTCAAGAGACTCATCGTGTTCGTCGACCCTTCGGTCGACCCCACGGGCGATGGCTACAACCTCCAACAGGCGGAGATCGCGGTCGGGTCCGGCGGCTTCTTCGGCAAGGGCATCGGCAACGCGACTCAGGCGGGTCAGGGATTCCTTCCCGAGGCGCATACGGACTTCGTCTTCGCCCTTCTTGCCGAGGAGTTCGGCTTCCTCGGGGCGATCGTCCTGCTCGCCCTCTTCGGCTGGCTCTTCTTCTCCACCATACGACTCGCGATGAAGGTCGAGTCGCCGTTCTCGAAGCTCATACTGGTCGGGGTGGTGACGATGTGGGCGTTCCAGCTTCTCGAGAACGTCGGGATGTGCATCGGCATCATGCCCATCACGGGCATCCCGTTGCCGTTCATCAGCTACGGGTCTTCCTCCATGGTGGTCCAGCTGGCCTCGGTCGGCGTCGTCCAGTCCGTCTGGAAGCACAGGACGAAGTCCGCCTAGGTTTCGGGTATACCGCTGAAAGTGTTGACCTGCTTCTGAACAGACTCCGTGGGAGGGGAAACGATGGCTTCACTCCGTGACATCCCGGTCGCCAAGGCCGCGAGCGTCTTCGATACCGGTCGGAAGGCCGTGGAGGACCGTGCCGCCGTGGTTGGGGTCACGGTGCTCGTCGACCCCGCCGCACCGAGGGACCTCGTCGTAGCCGTCCGAGACGCATTCACCCCACAGACCGCCCATGGCCTCATCCACGTCGCCGCCCTTGACTCCGCCAAACCACTCGAGGTCAATTCCTCGACGGATGTGGCTGTCGTCGTCGCCGGCGGCTCCGATACCCTCTGCGGCTCCGCTGCCCTAGCGTTCGCACATGCCGGCGTCCCCTGTGCCATCGTCGCCCAGTCGAGCGTCGAGGCGCCTGAGGTCCACATGCCGGAGGACGGCGTTCAGGTGGCTCTCGTGTGCGCCTCGAGTCGGGACGTCCTTCTCGACAAGCTCGCTCGCTGGATCTGCGATACAAGCGAGAAGGACCTCGCGTTCGCGGCCAACTTCCCGTTCGTGAGACGTCCGAAGGCGGAGCAGCTGGTCCAGGCGTGCTCGGCACAGAACGCTGCGGTGGGAGCCATGCCCTTCCTCAAGGGTGCCGACTTCCCCGTGATGACGGCCAACGAGGCGAAGATGGCCCTCGAGGTCGCGGCGATCTACGGCAAGGACCTCTCCCTCGCGCGGATACCCGAGATCGCATTCGTAATCGCCGGGGCCTTCGGGCTGCGCGGCATCGCACGTGGCGCCTCGTCTATCCTCCCCGGTCTTGACTGGGCTCTGGGTGTGGGCGTCGGCTATGGTGGGGCGACCGCAATCGGACAGGCGCTCATCGCGAGGTTCGAGGGCCTTCCCGAGTCCGCGGCTGACGTCATCGAGGACAGAGCCGACCACGTGGGGGACGTCATGAGGCTTCTCTCCGACGGACGCGAACGCGCACGTGAGGCGACCGCCGCCACTTCCGGCTCGAACGACGGGTCCTCTTCGAGAGGCGAGGCCTACGTCGTCATCGCCAATGGACAGGCATCCGCTGCCGGAGGGATGGCTTGATGAGACTCGCACGCGAGCCCATGTTCGACAGAATCGAGCCATTGCTTCCGAAGGTCGAGAAGCCCACCCGCTATATCGATGGTGAGTGGGGGGCCATCCACGATGAGGAAAGTGAGTTCAGGGTATGTCTCATCTACCCTGACACCTATGAGATCGGCCTCTCCAACATGGGGCTTGCGATTCTCTACTCCGCCATCAACTCGGCTGAGGGGATGGCCTGCGAGCGCAGCTATCTGCCTTGGGTCGACATGGCCGATCTGATGAGGGAGTCGGAGGTGCCGCTCCTCGCCCTCGAAAGCTCCTGCCCCGTGGCCTCCTTCGATGTCGTGGGCTTCACCCTCGCGCACGAGATGGCCTGCACGAACATCCTCGAGGCCCTCGACCTGTCCCGCATCCCCGTCCGAGCGAGCGACCGTGCTGAGGATGACCCTATCGTCCTCGGAGGGGGTCCTTCGGTCTGGAACTGCGAGCCCATGGCGCCCGCATTCGACGCGGTCCTCCTCGGCGACGGCGAAGAGGGTATCGTCGACATGTGTCGCTGTGTCAAGGACGGTCGCTCACAAGGTCTTTCGAGATCGCAGATACTGGAGAACCTTGCCTGCGTCCAGGGCGTGTACGTTCCATCCCTCTATGACATCGTCGTAGGTGAGGGAACCACCCCATGGGGCGTCGCCGTCGCGAGGGAGGGCAGCAATGCCCCCGCGAAGGTCGTCAAGCGAGTCATTCCCGACCTCTCCGCGACCGACCCGCTTCCCTCGGGCATCGTTCCCTTCATGCACACCGTGTTCGACCGTCAGGCCATCGAGGTCCTTCGCGGATGTGCGAGAGGCTGCCGCTTCTGCCAGGCCGGAATCACCTATAGACCCGTCCGCGAGCGTCCACAGGACCAGGTCGTCGCGGCCTGCTGCAAAGGTCTCGATCGCTCGGGCTACGACGAGGTCTCTCTCACCTCTCTCTCGACTACGGACCACAGTGAATGTGCCCAGATCCTCCATCGCCTCAACGCCAGCGTGGCCGGCAAGGGCGTTCGCGTCTCCATCCCGTCCCAGCGGCTCGACTCGTTCGGTGTCGACATGGCACTCGAGGTGGCAGGCGACAAGAGGGGAGGGCTCACCTTCGCTCCCGAGGCGGGGACGCAGCGCCTCCGTGACGTCATCAACAAGAACGTGACGGAGGGGGACCTCGAGCGCGCGGCGCGTAACGCGTTCGAGAACGGTTGGCGGCGCATGAAACTCTACTTCATGATGGGACTCCCCACCGAGACCGACGAGGACATCGTCGCCATCCCCGCCGCCGCGCAGCGAGTGCTCGAGATCGCTCGCGATGTCATCCCCAAGGGACAGAGGGGCGGTGTCTCCGTGAGCATATCCGTCGCCGTCTTCGTCCCGAAGGCCCACACCCCCTTCCAGTGGTGCGGTCAACTACCTATCGACGAGGTAAGACGTCGTCAGAGGCTTCTCGTCGAGTCCACGCATGATAGGGCGATCAGGGTCAGCTATCACGATGCCGAGACCTCCCTTCTCGAGGCCTTCCTTTCGAAGGGCGGCCGTGCCGTGTTCGACGTCATCGAGGACGCCTGGCGCAGCGGCTGCCGCTTCGACGCATGGAGCGATCATTTCCGCTATGACATCTGGGACGCCGCGGCCACGAGGCATGGCTACGACATCCCCGCGATTGCCTCGCAGGGAACGCCCGTGGGCACTCGTCTGCCTTGGGAGCACACTTCACCGGGCGTCGATCCCGGATTCCTCGAGAGGGAATGGCGACGCGCACTCGATGGCATCACCACGCAGGACTGCACTCGCACGAGTTGCGTCGGCTG
Organism: Atopobiaceae bacterium; assembly: GCA_022655215.1. Classification (GTDB taxonomy): domain Bacteria; phylum Actinomycetota; class Coriobacteriia; order Coriobacteriales; family Atopobiaceae; genus JALCUE01. The sequence continues at coordinate 686,736 of JALCUE010000001.1, forward strand.
CGGCGTCTGCCCGACGCTCGGCGTCTCCAACGTGATAGCGGGGGACCGCTCATGAGCGGCTTCATGCTTCGCGTCGGATATGGAAAGACGGGTCGTCTGCGCTATCTCGGTCACCTCGAGGTGCTTGGGAGCATCGACAGGATCGTCCGTAGGGCAGGTCTTCCCTTCGCGGTATCGCAGGGCTTCTCGCCCCACATGCGCATAGCCTTCAGCCCCGCCCTTCCCGTCGGTGCGCTCTCGGAATGCGAGTGGTTCGATCTCATGCTCACGAGTCTGGTCCCCGTGGAGGAGGCCCTCGGAGCGCTGGTCGACGCCTCGCCCCGCGAACTCGCTCCGACGCGCGCGGCCTACGTCGACCCCCGTTCGCCTGCGCTCGGGGCATGGCTTGACCGTGTCGACTGGGAGATCAGGCTCGTGGGAGGCGGGCTGACCGTCGACTGCGTCAGGGCGGCACTCGATGACGTCGTATCGAGCGGTCACGTGGACTACCTGAGGTCGGGCAAGCCCAGGACCGTCGACCTGCGTCGCACCTTGGTCTCATGTGACGTGCGGGGGACGGGGCCGGACGTCCTTCTCGGGTTCAAGACCCGCTCGAGCAACGACGGCGCCCTTCGTCCCGATGTCCTCGCAGGCGCGATTCTTGGCGATTCCAGGCTTGAGGGTGCCTCTTGCGAGCTCATGGACGTGAGGAAGATCGGTCAGTGGCATGAGGGGGAGGATGGGCTCATCAGCCCCCTCGACCTCGCCGTCACGACCTCGGCGTAGCATGGTATGACCGCACAATCGGTATTTGGCGTGAATCGGTCGACCTTGGGCTATGATTTTCGTTGACTGGCGGTATTCCAGCTGGTAGGATATCCAACTGTTGCACTCAACTCAGCAATGAAGGGCTTACACATGTACGCAATCGTTTCCACTGGCGGCAAGCAGTACAAGGTTGCCAAGGGCGACGTCATCGACGTCGAGAAGATCGACGCTCAGCCTGGCGACAAGGTCAAGCTTGACGTCCTCATGCTCAATGACGGCAAGAAGGTCGTCGTCGACGCTGCCGCTCTCGAGAAGATGAAGGTCACCGCCAAGGTCGTGGAGCAGTTCCGCGGCGAGAAGCAGCTGGTCTTCAAGCTCGAGAAGCGCAAGCGCTATCACCGCTGCAACGGCCATCGTCAGAGCCTCACCAAGCTCGAGGTCACCACGATGCCTTCCGCCAAGGCTCCGGCCAAGAAGGCTTCCACCGAGAAGTCCGAGGCCGCTGACACCAAGGCTTCCGAGTAGGACTCACCCCATCAGATAGGCAGGTAGCACTATGGCACACAAGAAAGGCCTCGGCTCTTCCCGTAACGGCCGTGACTCCAACGCACAGCGTCTCGGCACCAAGCGCTTCGGTGGCCAGCAGGTGAACGCGGGCGAGATCCTGGTCCGTCAGCGTGGCACGCATATCGCCCCTGGTGAGAACGTCGGCCGTGGCAAGGATGACACCCTGTTCGCACTCACCGAGGGTACGGTCGAGTTCACGAAGGGCGCCAAGCACAAGGTGCATGTCCGCACCGCCGAGGCGTAGGCTTTCGTCTCGTCTCTGATCGTTCGCACGCGGGACCCTCGGCTTTCGCTGGGGGTCCCGCTTCGTATGGGCCGCGTCGACGGATTCTCCGTCCATCTGCCCTAACATGGGAGCAAGGAGGTACACATGTCCACATTCACTGACATGGCTAGGATCAACGTGAAGGGCGGCGATGGCGGCGCAGGCTGCATGTCGTTCAGGCGTGAGGCCTTCGTCCCGAAGGGTGGCCCCGATGGTGGCGATGGCGGTCACGGTGGAGACGTCGTCCTCGTCTGCGACCCGCAGCTCTCCTCGCTCATCGACTACCGCTACAAGCATCACTTCAGAGCCGACAGGGGCACGCATGGCCAGGGCTCCCGCAAGCATGGACGTGACGGTGAGGACCTGGTTCTCAGGGTCCCGCTCGGAACGGTCGTACGCGAGCTCGACGCAGAGACGCAGGAGCCCCTCTACCAGATCGCCGACCTCACGCATCCGGGCGAGAGGGTCATCGTCGCCCCCGGTGGCATCGGAGGCCGCGGCAACATACACTTCGTCACCTCGGTTCGAAGGGCACCCGCCTTCGCAGAGAAGGGCGAGCCCGCCGCGGAGCATTGGATCGAACTCGAGATGAAGCTCATGGCCGACGCCGCCCTCGTGGGCATGCCGTCAGTGGGCAAATCCTCCCTCATCGCGCGCATGAGCGCCGCGAGGCCGAAGATCGCGGACTATCCCTTCACCACGCTCGTCCCCAACCTCGGCGTCGTCAAGCTCGACGATGCGTCTTTCGTCGTCGCCGACGTCCCTGGTCTCATCGAGGGAGCCAGCGAGGGCAAGGGCCTCGGTCATGAGTTCCTCCGTCACATCGAGCGCACCGCGCTCGTCATGCATGTCGTCGATGTGACCGGTGGCTTCGAGGGGCGCGATCCCGTCGATGACTACCGCGTCATCAACCGTGAACTGTCCGCCTATGCGGCCGACCTCGGCGACAGGCTCCAGGTCGTCGTCGCCAACAAGTGCGACATGCCCGGCACGGAGGATGCCGTCGCGCGGCTGCGTGCCGCCGCCGCAGAGGACGGCCGCGAGTTCTTCCCCGTCTCAGCCGTCACGGGGGAGGGGCTTGAGCCCCTCATCAGGTCCGTCGCCTCGCATGTCTCGGCGCTCCGTAAGGAAATGCAGGTCGAGGGCGAAGGCGCGACCTTCGATAAGGTCTGGGAGGCCGACAGGCAACGTCGCGACAGGAAGATCGACATCAAGAACCTCGGTGGCGGGGTCTGGCGCGTCACCGGCAAGGCGATCGAGCGCATGGTCGTCCAGACCGACTGGGACAACGAGGAGGCCGTCCTCTTCCTCCAACACAGGTTCGACAGGATGGGCCTCGATGATGGGCTGGAGCGCGCAGGTTGCCGCGCAGGCGACGAGGTGAGGATCCTCGGATACGCCTTCGAGTTCGAAGGAACCGATGCCGCTGACGAGTTCGACGAGCTCAACGACAGAGATGACCAAGTCCTTGGCGAGATCCTCGAGGATGACGATGACGTCATCACGGTCGGCGAGATCAACTCCCATGCCGAGGATGGCTTGGCTGATGGCTTCGAAGCCGAATCGACCGATTCGCAAGCGGCGCAGGACGAGGCGGAGTAGATGGGTCATCCCGAGCAGCTCGACAACATCGTCGTGGCGAAGGTCGGCTCCTCCACCCTCGTCGACTCGAAGGGAGCACTCGATCGTGCCTTCGTGGCCGATCTCTGCTCGCAGGTCGCCGTTCTCTCAAGCGAGGGATACCGTCTCGTCATCGTGTCGAGCGGTGCCGGAGCAGCCGGTGCGGAGCGGCTCGGATTGTCCTCGAAGCCCAGCGACGTGCCTGGCATCCAAGCATGCTGTGCCGCTGGTCAGGCGGTCGTTACCGAGACATACGCCGAGGCACTTGCCAAGCATGGTCTCACCTGCGGCCAGGTGCTTCTCACACGTGAGGGCGTCACGGACCGCGAGGGATATCTGAATGCCCGCAACACCCTCGACAGGCTCGTCGAGTTCGGCTGCGTTCCCGTCATCAACGAGAACGACACCGTCTCGGTCGGCGAGATCACCTTCGGCGACAACGACATGCTCGGCGCCATCGTCTCCGCCCTGATCGGGGCGTCGCATTATGTCGTCCTCTCGGATGTCGAGGGCCTTTACTCGGCCAATCCGGACGTCGACCCCACGGCGACGCTCGTCGACACGGTCACAAGCGTCGACGAGTCGATCCTCGCCATCGCAGGAGGTCCGACGTCCGGCGTCGGGACGGGTGGCATGGCAAGCAAGGTCCGCGCCGGCAGGGCGATGCTCGCCTCGGGGATTCCCATGACGATCTGCCTCGGACGCCGGCGAGACGCCCTCATCGCGGCGGTCCATGGAGACGGGCGAGGCACGAGGTTCGTCGCTCCGGCTGAATCCAGCAGGGAGAACGCCCGTAAGCTCTGGATCGGTCTCGCAGGGATGTCCCGCGGCAGCGTGATAATTGACGAAGGCGCTGAGCGCGCCCTCGTCGAGGACGGCGCCTCGCTTCTTCCGGTCGGCGTCATCGGTTCCACCGGCGACTTCTCGGAGGGAGACGTCGTGAGCGTCTTCTCACGTGCGGGCTCGCTCATCGGCAAGGGCATAACGCGTTACTCATCCGATGAGATTCGCCGCGCCATGGGTCTCAAGCTCGACGTATTATCGAGATTCATGCCGCTCAAGGCTGAGCAGCCATGCATCCATAGAGACGAGCTGCTGCTCTTCTGACCCAAGGGGGTTCACATGAGGGATGCTCTCGATTGTGCGAGGTGTGCGGCAGCTGCGGCGCCGTCACTCGCAGGTGCCGACTCGCAGATGAGGTCGGCCGCGATCGTCGCAGCGGCCGATCGTCTCCTCGCAAGGGCGTCTGACGTCATCGAGGCAAACGGACGGGACATGGCGCGGGCGGTCGAGGCCGGCATGTCCGCGCCTCTTCGTGACAGGCTCCTCCTCGACGAGGGGAGGGTCGCCTCCATGGCAGCCTCGATGCGCGAGGTCGCGGCCCAGCCCGATCCCTTGGGACGAGTCATCGGCGGCCGTACGCTCGACTCGGGCATACGTATGGAGCAGGTCACGGTTCCCCTGGGCGTCGTCGCCATCGTCTACGAGGCCCGGCCCAACGTCACCGCCGATGCGATCGCGCTCTGCCTCAGGTCCGGCAACGCCTGCGTCCTCAGGGGCGGTTCTGCCGCAGCCGAGTCCTGCGAGGCCATCGCCGACGCATGTGTCGAGGGCGTCGTGTCGGTCGGGCTCCCCAGGGACTCGTGCACGCTCGTCACCAAGCCGGGCCACGAGCAGACCACCGAGCTCATGCATGCGAACGGTCTCGTGGACGTCCTCATCCCGAGGGGCGGGGCGAGCCTCATCCGTGCATGCCTCGAGGGCTCCACCGTCCCGGTGATAGAGACCGGAATGGGGAACTGCCACATCTACATCGAGTCCTCTGCCGATGTCGAGATGGCCCGGGACATCGTCGTCAACGCGAAGACATCTCGTCCCGGCGTCTGCAATGCCGCGGAGTCCCTTCTCTGCGACCGAGCGATCGCGGAGAAGGCCCTTCCCGTGGTCTGCGCGGCGCTGTCCGAGCGTGGCGTCGAGCTCGTGGGCGATCCCGAAGCCGTCGGCATCGCGACCTCCCATGGCGTACCCATGTCACATGCGAGTGAGGAGGATTGGGGGACCGAGTACCTGGACCTGAAGATGAGCGTCAGATGCGTCTCGGGCGTCGAGGAGGCCATCTCCTGCATCAACCACTACGGGACGGGACATTCGGAGTGTATCGTGAGCTCTGATTACGATGCCTCCGAGAGGTTCCTTCGCGGAGTGGACGCTGCGGCCGTATACGTCAACGCCTCCACGCGCTTCACCGACGGCGGCATGTTCGGGCTGGGAACCGAGATCGGGATCTCGACCCAGAAGCTTCATGTCAGGGGTCCAATGGGAGCCTCCGCGCTCACTTCCACCAAGTACCTCCTCAGAGGGGAGGGTCAGACGAGATGAGCGGAAACGTCCCCTTGGATGAGCTGGGTCTTCCCGACCTCGGCTCTGACCCCACGCACGTCTACCGCATGGGCGTCATGGGCGGCACGTTCGACCCGATTCACAACGGCCACCTCGTCGCCGCCCAGCAGGCGGTGGGAGACCTCGGGCTTGACGTGGTCCTCTTCATGCCGGCAGGTCGTCCCGCCTTCAAACAGGACCGCCAGGTCACCCGTGGCGAGGACCGCTATGCGATGACGCTCCTCGCCACCTCCGACAACCCGATGTTCCTCGCGAGCCGGCTCGAGGTCGACAGGGAGGGCATAACCTACACCGCCGACACGCTCCAGACCTTGCGAGACCACTATCCGGACAACGTCGAGATCTATTTCATCACCGGCGCGGATGCCATCATCGACATCGTCACCTGGCATGATGCGGAGAGGATCGCTCGTCTGGCGAAGCTCGTCGGCGCGACGCGACCTGGCTATGACCTGGGAAGGGCGGAGCGCGTGCTCGATTCCTCACCCATCGATTTCGACGTCCGATACCTCGAGGTCCCCGCACTCGCGATCTCGTCAAGCTACCTTCGTCGGCGCGTCGAGAGGGGCCAGTCGCTTCGCTACCTCACTCCGGACTCGGTCATCGGCTTCGTGCGCAAGCATCATCTCTATGGGTCGGGTGACGAGATTGTCGCATGACAAGAGGAACGTGAGCTCGACCGGTGCATCCGGGCGTGCCCTTTACGACAACTTGCAGCTTGCCGAGATATCGAAGCTCGAGAGGGACGTCTCCGCTCATCTGTCCTCGAAGCCGCACAGGCTCGAGCACTCGCTTGCGGTCGGGGAGTGTGCCGAGTCTCTGGCGCTCACCTATGGTCTGGACCCATATCCGGCCCGGTGCGCCGGGATCCTCCATGACTGGGACAAGGCCCTCACCGCGGATGAGACGATCTCGATCGCGCGCGAGAGGGGTGTGGACATGGGAGTGGACATCGCGCTCGTCCGCCCCCTCCTGCATGGCATCCTCGCCGCTCAGGAACTCCCGACGCTCTACCCCGAACTACCCCCGGAGGTGTTCCAGGCGATCTGCCGCCATACCACGGCTGCCGTCGACATGAGCCCCTTGGACGAGGTCGTGTTCGTCGCAGACGGCATCGAGCCCAACCGCCCGGCCTCCGATGGGATAGCGAAGGCTCGTTCGCTTGTCGGCGAGGTCTCGCTCGATGACCTCTTCTGGGAGTCCTTCGTCGGTGGCATCATCTATGTGCTCCAGGGCTCGCGTTACCTCTATCCCGGCACGATTGACATATACAATGGGATCGCAGCACATAGGTCCACACATAAGGAGAACGAATGAGCGTAACCCCCCTTGAGCTAGCCAAGGTCGCTGCAGGCGTCGCCGACGAGAAGAAGGCGAGCGACATCCTCCTGCTCGACCTCTCTGACATGTCGGACGTCTGTGACTATTTCCTCATCATGACGGCCGCGAACCGCCGTCTTTGCGATGCGGTCGTTGATGCCATCGAAGAGAGGGTCTCGCTCAACTGTGGCCTCAAGCCAATCTCCGAGGAGGGCAGGGAGGACAGCTCCTGGGTCCTGCTCGACTATGGTCCCGTCGTGGTCCACGTGTTCCTTCCGGAGACGCGCGAGTACTACAGGCTTGAGCGGCTCTGGGGCGATGCTCCGCGTGTCGAGCTTGGATTCGATGGGTCGGTCAAGGAGGAGTCCTAAGCGCCTGCGCTCCGTGGATGACCTCCCGTGGTGCGATTCCTCATCCTGAACTCACTTCCGTAGCCTATTGCACCGTCCCCGAATCTTCTCAGGACCTCGTCGGTGGCTTCGTGGAGGTCGCTCCTGTCGACGTCCTCCTCGAACAGACCCAGCTGGTCGCTGGAGCCGCTGCCCTCGAACCCGCTCACGCCGATGCCTATGAGCCTGATCGGCGTACCGACCGACCAGATGCCTCCCAGAAGCTCCGTCGCCTTCCTCGCGATGACGTCCTCGTCATCCGTGGCATGGCCGACCTGTGACTGGGCGGTCCTGGTGTGTGCATAGTCGAATTTGAGTTTCAAGGTGACGAGATCGCCGATGAGACCATCATGTCTGAGCCTTCTGGCGACCATGATCGAGAGCGACCTCACGGCCGCGCGCACGTCCTCCTGCCGCGTGAGGTCATCGACGAACGTCCGCTCGTTCGAGACCGATTTGGCCTCACGTCGACAGGCTGATTCACGTACCTCGGAATTCTCGATGCCGCGCGCCCGCGCGATCATCCGGGGGGTCATGCTGCCCAGGACGCCGGCCACGTCAGACGGGTCCGCGGCGGCAAGCTGCCCCAGCGTCCTCACGCCCATCGCGTGAAGCCCTCGCTCCGCCGCCGCGCCGATTCCGCTCATCGCCCGCACGGGAAGGGGAGAGAGGAAAGAATCCTCGGTTCCCGGCATCACCACGGTGAGCCCACGTGGCTTGTCCCTCTCCGAGGCGATCTTCGCGACCGTCTTGTTCGTGCCGAGACCTATCGAGCAGGTCACTCCGAGCTGGGCCACTCTCGATTGGACCCTCGCACAGATGGTGACGGGACTCTCGCGTGAGAACCTTCCCGGAGTCACGTCGAAGAAGGCCTCGTCCACGGAGACCTGCTCGACGTACGGCGTCTCATCCCCGATGATCGCCATGACCTTGGCACTCATCTCTCGATATCTAGCGAAATGGCCCTCGGTCCATATGGCATCCGGACAAAGCTCACGCGCACGTGCGGAGGACATCGCCGAATGGACACCGAAGCGTCTCGCCTCGTATGAGGCTGTGGAGACGACGCCCCTTCTCTCGGCTGCTGCACCGACGATGAGGGGCCTTCCACGCCATGCGGGATGATCGAGCTGCTCGACGGAGGCGAAGAACGCATCGAGGTCGAGAAGACCGATCGCGGGCCCCTCCCAAGGGACCGACGACGCAAGGGCCTCATATGCGGTCATGTCATCCATGACCCGATTATAGGGTCACGATGAAGCTCGTTCCTGCGTCCTCTGTGCTCGTGCACGTGATGGTGCCCTTGTGGGCCTCGGCTATGCCCTTCGCTATGGCAAGACCAAGACCGTAGCCACCGGTCTCCTCGCCCGTCTCGCGCGTCCTCGACTTGTCCGATCGATAGAAGCGGTCGAATACGTGTGGCAGGTCCTCAGGGTCGATCGGGCTGCCCTGGTTGTTCACCACGAGCCGGGCGTGGGCCCCATCACGATGCAACGTCATCATGACCGTCGAGTTCGCGGCCGCGTACTTGCAAGCGTTCTCGGTGAGCGTCTTCACGAGTCGTCCGATCTCCGCCGGATCGCCCGTGACATGGATCCCCTCGTCGACGTCGGACTCGATCTCGCAGCCTCTCTCGAACGCGACGGCGTCGAACTCCAAGGCGACGTTCTCGACGAGCGAGGAGAGGTCGATGTCGATTGCCTGGAAGGCGCCCTTGTCACCGAGCGTGTTCTCGTCCGTACGGGCAAGCTCGAGGAGGTCGTTCACCAGACCCTTCATCCTCTCGGCCTCGTCCTGCGTGCTCTTGAGCCACCGCTGGTCGTCAGATGGCAGGTCGCCGGCGTGCTCCTCGAGGATCTGCGAGTTGGCGAGGATGACGGAGAGCGGGGTCTTGAGTTCATGCGAGGCGTCCGCGACGAACCTGCGCTGCTGGTCCCAGCTCTTCTCGACGGGTCCCAAGGCCCATTTAGAGAGGTACCAGGTGATTCCGAAGAGCGCGAGCATGCTGAGGCTGATGATGACGAGGTCCTGGAGCGCCATCGACCTCAGCGTGCTGTCGATGCCCGAGGTGTCGGCGATCGCGACGCGCCATCCGGTCGTGGTCTCGGCCCTTCTCCACGAGAGATGGAGCGAGTCGACCGACCCCGTGTCGTCCTCCGCGGTGAGCGCCTCGCTGAGCACCGTCTCGAGAGAGCTGGTGCTTATGGTCACCGAGGCGCCGTTGCTATGCAGGAGCGCGCCCTCCGAGTCGACGTCGACCCAGAACACGACCATATGTCCGGTCTCCGACTCTCCTTCGATCGAGGGGTCGGACGAGGCGTCCTGGCCGATTCCCACCGATGGTCTGCTGGTCTCGTCATAGCCCAACGCGCGGGAGAGCGAGACGTCGAGCATCCCATGGAAGGAGTAGTAGCTCGACAGATAGGTCGAACCGAGGACCGCCACCAGAACGAGGCCGACGAGGACCATGACGATGAGGATGAACTTGCGCCTGAGTCGCTTGAGCATCGGACCTCCAGGTCAGCTCGAGAGCCGTGCGGCATCATCTAATGCTAGATCTGGGTCCCGAGCATCTCGAGACGATAACCGAGCATGCGAAGCGTCGTTATCTGAACCTTGCTGTGGAGATGCGCGAGCTTCTTCCTCAGGAACGAGACGTAGGCCTCGGCCGAGTTCTCGCTCGTCTCGCCGTCCGTACCCCAGACCCTCGTGAGGAGGTCCTGCTTCGAGACCACGCGGTTGTTTCCGCTCATGAGCATGCGAAGGACCTCGAACTCCTTCTGGGAGAGGTGCACCTTCCTCGACTCGCAGGAGAGGTCATGCGTGTTGAGGTCGAGCGAGAGGTCGCCGAAGGTCACCTCATCGATGACGACGTCGCCCTGACGACGTGTGAGTGCCCTCACGCGCGCGAGGAGCTCGGGTGCCTCGAAGGGCTTCGTCATGTAGTCGTCAGCGCCGCAGTCGAGACCCTCGACCTTGTCCGTGGTGGCGGTGCGGGCCGTGAGCATCATGATGGGGATGGGGTTGTTGTCCTTGCGGAGCTCATGGACGATCTGGAAGCCATCCATTCCGGGAAGCATGACGTCGAGGATGATCGCGTCATACATTCCGCTCTGGGCATAGGAGAGACCGGACTTGCCGTCATAGGCGGCCTCGGCGTTGAAGCCTTCCTCACCGAGGATGTGGCAGATCGCGTCTGCGAGGTTGCGCTCGTCTTCGACCACGAGGATGTTCATGGGCAGGACCCTTCTCACGTAGGCATTCGGACTTCGGACGACTCGTCCGTCCCGTTGGATGTACCCGAATCTACGACAGGCCGCTGAACTGGTGCTGAAGCTTTCAGGTACCTGCAGCTAGTGACTCTACCTCGTATTTCCTTTCACAAAAACTGCACTTCAAACGAGGGCTCTCATGTCGTATCATTTACAGCGCTGTACGTGGCCATGCGGCGTGCCACCACCCATATCTCACAACGCCGCTCGTCTGGAGGAGTTTTCATTGGCAGTCAAGATTCGTCTGGCACGTCATGGTGCCAAGAAGCGTCCGTACTACCGCGTCGTCGTCGCTGACGGTCGCAAGCCCCGCGACGGTCGTCTCATCGAGGAGGTCGGCCGTTACAACCCGCTGACCGAGCCCAAGACCATCACGCTCGACCTCGAGAAGATCGACTCGTGGATCGCCAAGGGCGCCCAGCCCTCCAACGCGGTCTCCCACCTCATCGACATCGCACGCGAGGGTGACAAGCCCGCCCCCGAGAAGAAGGCCAAGAAGTCGAAGAAGCAGGCTGCCAAGGATGCCGCTGCCAAGGATGAGGCCGCCAAGTCGGAGGAGGCTCCCGCCGAGGAGGCTCCTGCCGAGGCCGCTGAGTAACCATGGCTGACGACGAGATCGAGACCTCGGACGTCGAGGGGGACGAGCTGCCTTCCGATAGGGTGGCGGACCTCGTCGAGCTCATCGTCTGCGGACTCGTCGACGACGCTGATTCCGTCTCGCTTGACGTCACCGATGGTGACGAGGGGACACTCATCGAGGTCACCTGTGCCGAGGAGGACGCCGGCAAGGTCATCGGTCGCAAGGGCCGTTCGATCAAGGCGATCCGCACGCTTGCCCGTGCTCTCGGGCAGCGCGTGGGGACCTCCGTCAATGTCGAGGTACTCGGATAGACGATCGTGTCCTCTGACTACAGACTCATAGCCCGTGTGGCGAAGGCCCACGGGTCCAAGGGGGAGGTCGTGACGGTTCCCGTCGACGGCCTTCCCCTTCTCATGAGGGAGGGGCTTCGCGTATGCGTCGTCCCCCCTCTGCTCAAGGGCGACCGCTGGCATGAGGTCTTGAGCGTCGGCGATGGCCCGAACGGTCAACTCGTGAGGCTCTCCGGCATCGACGACCTCGGCGGCTCGGAGGCCATAGTGGGAAGGTCGCTGCTCGCTTCCGCCACCGAACTACCCGACGACCTTGCGATGCACGACGCAGGTGAGCTCGTCGGCCGAGACGTCGTCGACGTGTCCCGAGGAACGGTCGGACGCATCATCGAGGTCATGATGGGTCCCGCCAATGACGTCTGGGTCGTAGACGGCGAAGCGGGGGAGACCCTCATCCCCGTCGTCGACGAGATGGTGGTCGACTTGCCCGACGAGGGCGACATCGTGGTCGACCTGCCTCTCGGTCTCGTCCCCGAGGAGGTCGGATGACATGCTCATAGAGACGCTTTCCGTCTTCCCGGAGGTCTTCGGGAGCTACTTCTCGACCTCGATCCTCGGACGTGCGCAGGAGGCGGGCATAGTCAGCTTCGAGTCCCACGACCTCAGGGACTGGACCCATGACCGACACAGGACGGTAGATGACTCGCCCTTCGGTGGCGGCCAGGGAATGCTCATGAAGCCCGCGCCCATCTTCGAGGCCGTGGGTGACATCTCCGCGCGCGGCGATGCCGCGCCACACGTCATCTTCTTCTCGCCTTGCGGCCATGCCTATGACGAGTCCTGCGCCGAGAGGCTTTCCCACGAGAAGAGGCTGCTCATGGTCTGCGGGCGATACGAGGGGATAGATGAGCGGGCCTACGACCTCGCCGACGAGGTCATCTCGCTGGGTGACTACATACTCACGGGTGGCGAGCTGGCGGCCATGGTCGTCGCGGACTCCGTCGTGAGGCTGCTCCCTGGTGCGCTTGGGGACGAGATGAGCGCTCGCGACGAGTCCTTTTCCTGTGGGCTGCTCGAATACGCCCAATACACGAGGCCAGCAGACTATGATGGTCGTCGTGTGCCTGACGTCCTCCTTTCCGGGGACCACGCGTCGGTCGACGCCTGGCGACGGACGAGTGCCATCGAGCGCACGGCGCTTTGGAGACCGGACCTGCTGGATTCCGTCGCCCTCTCAGACGACGAGAAAGCCTTTGCCGAGTCCGTGACGAAGGCGAACGAGACGAACGACGACGCTGCGATCTGCGGCGACTCTGGAGGGGGATGCCTCGATGTCTGAGGGGATCGACACGGCGGGACATAGCCCACTCAAAGGCGCCCTCGAGTGGGTCGTCATCATAGCGGCGGCAGTGGGATGTGCCGTGCTCATCAGGACCTTCCTCGCAGAACCATACGAGGTCCCCTCTTCCTCGATGGTGGACACCATCGAGGTCGGTGACAGGGTCCTTGCCGAGAAGGTCACCTGCTCCAACCCGGAGGCCGGCGACGTCGTCACGTTCAAGGATCCCGAGGACTCCTCGACCACGCTCATCAAGCGCGTCATCGCCACCGAGGGGCAGGTCGTGGACATCCATGACGGCAATCTCTACATCGACGGCGTCGAGCAGGTCGAGTCCTATGTCGAAGGCAAGCGGACCGACCCCATAACGCAGCATTCATCAGCCCTCGCCTCATCGATCAGCTATCCCTACACCGTCCCCGACGGCTGCATCTGGGTCATGGGTGACAACAGGACCAACTCGCTCGACTCGAGGTACTTCGGAGCCGTCCCCACGTCGAGCGTCACGGGCAAGGCCATGTTCGTGTTCTGGCCGCTGAATGACATCAAGGGCCTCTAGGGCCATAGGACGCGTGCATTGGCACGTACATCTCGAGGGAAGAGAAGGGCATATGAACGAGAACGCTTTGACGTTCCAGGACATGATCCTGACCTTGGAGCACTATTGGGCCGACAAGGGATGCACCGTCATGCAGCCCTATGACTCCGAAGTGGGCGCCGGCACGTTCCACACGGCGACGCTCCTGAGGTCGCTCGGTCCCGACTCGTGGCGTGCCTGCTATCCACAGCCCTGCCGTCGTCCTGCTGATGGTCGCTACGGCGAGAACCCCAACAGGCTCCAGCACTACTACCAGTTCCAGGTGCTCATAAAGCCAAGCCCCGAGGACTCGCAGGACCTCTACCTCGGATCCCTCAAGGCCATAGGCCTAGACCCCGCGAGGCATGACGTCCGCTTCGTCGAGGACGACTGGGAGAGCCCCACGCTGGGCGCCTGGGGCCTTGGCTGGGAGGTGTGGCTGAACGGCATGGAGGTCACACAGTTCACCTACTTCCAGCAGGTCGGCGGCATCGAGGTCGACCCCGTCCCCGTCGAGATCACCTACGGTCTCGAGCGCATCGCCATGTATGCGCAGGGGGTCAACTCCGTCTACGACCTCGTCTGGAGCTACCTGCCCGACGGTACCCCCATGACGTATGGCGATGTGTTCCTCGAGAACGAGCGTGAGTTCTCGGCATACAACTTCGAGGTGGCCGACATCGACATGATGAGGGCCAAGTTCGATGACTACGAGCGCGAGTGTCATAGCTGCCTCGATGCGCATCTGCCCCTTCCTGGCTACGACTGCGTCCTCAAGTGCAGTCACGCGTTCAACCTCCTGGACAGCAGGGGAGCGCTTTCCGCCACGGAGAGGACCAACTACATCCTGCGCGTCCGCACCATCGCCAAGGCATCCTGCGAGGCATACCTCGCTGACGTCGCCGCGCGAGACGACGGAGCTGAAGGGGAGGTGGCCTAGCATGGCCGATTCACGTGATTTCCTGCTCGAGATCGGATGCGAGGAGCTTCCCTCCGCGCCTCTCATCCATGCGATAGACCAACTCGGCAAGCTCATCTCGAAGGGTCTGAACGAGGCCGGCCTCGCCCATGGCGATGTCACCACCCTTTCGAGCCCCAGGAGGCTCTCCGTCATGGTCTCCTCCGTGGCCGAGGCCACCGAGGAGGTCCACCAGGTCATGAGAGGGCCGGCCGCGGCCATAGCCTTCGATGCCGACGGCAATCCAACCAAGGCCGCGCAGGGCTTCGCGCGTGGCAAGGGACTCGATGTCTCCGACCTCGTCACGAGGCAGGACGAGGACGGCAAGACCTACGTGTTCGCCGAGGTCTCGACCCCCTCGAGGTCGGCGTTCGATATCCTCGGTTCTCTTTGCGAGGAAGTCATCCCCGCGCTTGACTGGCCCCGCTCGCAGCGCTGGGGCGCGAACCACGAGCGCTTCGGGCGTCCCGTCCGCTGGATCTGCTGCCTGTTCGGCAATGACGTCGTCCCCGTCTCCTTCGCGGACGTCACCTCGTCCAACGTGACCTTCGGTCACAGGGTCCTTTCTCCGGGGGCTCACGTCGTGGAGAACCCCGCGGCTTATGTGAGCGTCCTCGAGTCCGCGCACGTTCTTGGCGAGAAGAGGCGCCGCGAGGTCATCAACCAGGGAATCGAGCGCATAGAGTCCGAGGTGTCCGGACATGTCGACACGCCCAAGCGCGTGTTCGACGAGGTGGTCAACCTCTGCGAGTGGCCCACGGTCCTCGTCGGAAGGTTCGACGAGGAGTTCCTCGCCGTCCCGCATGAGATCATCTGCGAGTCCATGCTCACGAACCAGCGTTACTTCCCGATCTACTCTCCTGGCGGAGACCTCATGAGGGAGTTCGTCGTCGTCTCGAACGGCGACCCGACTTGCTCCGAGACGATCGTCGACGGCAACGAGCGTGTCGTCAGGGCTCGGCTCGATGACGCCAAGTTCTTCTATGAGGAGGACCTCAAGCAACCCCTCGATTCTTATGTCGACAGGCTCTCGACCGTCGTCTTCCAGGAGAAGCTTGGCACGGTCCTGCAGAAGACGCAGCGCATGGAGCACATCGCCCCTGAGGTGGCGCGTGTCAGCGATCTCGACGCCGTCGTCGCGGCGCATGCGACCAGAGCCGCGCATCTCGCCAAGGCCGACCTCGTGACGCAGGCCGTCATCGAGTTCACGAGCCAGCAGGGCGTCATGGGTGGGTACTACGCCCATGCCGCCGGCGAGCCCGACGACGTCTGTGACGCGATCCGTGACCAGTACCGTCCGAGGTTCGCCGGAGACGAACTCCCCGCCGACCAGGTCGGACGCTGCGTCGCCGTCGCTGACAAGCTCGATACCATCTGTGGGATGTTCGCCATCGACGAACCGCCCACGGGCTCATCGGACCCGTTCGCCGTGAGGCGAAGCGCGATCGGCGTCATCAACATCCTCCGCGAGATGCCCGAGGGCGACCTCGCGCGTCTCATCCAGGTCTCCCTTGGTGCCTACGCCGGCCAGGGGCTCGAGTTCGACATGGCGAAGACGTCCTCGTCGGTCGAGGACTTCTTCCTCGGCAGGCTCGCGACCATCGCACGCGAGGAGGGTGTCTCGCCTGACACGATCGACGCCGTCTCCTCCGTTCGCGTCATCGACCCGAAGGAGTATCTGATGAGGGCGCACGCCCTCGAGGACGCTCGCTCCGGCGAGCCCGAGCTGTTCGATGACCTTGCCGTCGCCTATGCAAGGGCCGCCCATCTTGGCGACGCCTCTCTCGGGTGCTCCGTCGACGAATCGCTCCTCTCCGAACCGGAGCGGGCCCTTCTCGACGCCTGCGAGGCAGGGGAGACCGCCGTCGCGGACGCCCTCGGCCGCGGCGAGTACTCAGCCGCGATAGCCGCGCTGGCCAACCTCAGGGAGCCGATCGACAGGTTCTTCGACGAGGTGCTCGTCATGGATGACGACGAGGCCATCCGTACCAACAGGGTGCGTCTTCTCAACCGTTTCGCCGGCGTCTTCGGCGATGTGGCCGACATCGGCGCACTCGCCAGGAAGAAGTAGCTCCATCGGTGTATCCTGTGCGAGAGCATCGGTATCTCGCCGTAGACATTAGGGAGGGCGTCGTGACGGTTAACTTTGACCAGAACGAAGAGGACTACAACGATGACGCTGCGATCGTGCATGTCATCTCCGATTCGCTCGGTGACACAGCCAGCGGCGTCGTGGGTGCCGCGGCGGGTCAGTTCGAGAGGGGCTCGGTGCACATCAAGCGCCTATCGAAGGTGACCGACATCGAGCAGGTCCGTGCGTACTTCGACGAGAACGCGGACCCCAACCACCCCACGGCCGTCTTCCACACCATCGTGGACTCCAGCCTGAGGAACGAGGTCCGTCACGAGCTCGACAGGAGGGGCATCCCTTCCATCGACCTCATCGGCCCTGCCATCTCGGTGCTCTCGACCCTCACCGGCTCCGAGCCCATGAACCTCCCGGGCGCGATCCACAACACCGATGACCGTTACTTCCGTCGCGTCGAGGCCATGGAGTACTTCGTCGAGCATGATGACGGACGCAATCCCCAGGACCTTCCCACCGCCGACGTCGTCCTCGTCGGCGTCTCCAGGACGTCCAAGACGCCGCTCTCGATGTATCTTGCGTTCCTCGGTTTCAAGGTCGCGAACGTGCCCCTCGCCCTTGGCGTGAACCCCCCTGCGGAGCTCGCCGACGTCGATCCCGGCCGTGTCTTCGGCCTCGTCTCCACCACCGACACGCTTGCCACCATCAGGCAGAGCAGGCTCTCCGATGACGCGGCCTATGCCGTCGCCAGCTCGTATGCGGACCCGCAGGAGATCAGCGTCGAGCAGATGGAGGCTCGCGCCGAGATGAAGAAGCTCGGCTGCATCGTCATCCACACCGAGAACAAGGCTGTCGAGGAGACCGCCGCCGAGATCATCGAGCATGTCGAGGCCCTGGACAAGGCGCGCAGCAACTCCTGAAACCCCATATCATGATTGCAATGTGACGGTCGGACCTCGCTCAGGTGGGGTCCGATTTCATTTGTGCCATTTTGATGTTCGTACCCAAGGAAATGGCTCTCCATCGGACTGCCACGTAACACCCCGCTCGCGGATTGATTGCATCCGTCAACCACTTCCAGCTGACATAGCGGCGCATCTATCGGAAAATGGGCACCAGTTCCAAAGAGCGTCCGTTCGCGCTTTCCATGCGGTCGGGCGTGTATCCGTCGCTGCGCGTCATCTTGGCGCGCGCTAGTCAAGGGAGAGACATGGCTGAGACCAAGCACGTATACCGCTTCGGCGCGGATGCCTCGGGCAAGGACGTGACCGAGGGCGCGTCGAAGATGAACTTCATCCTCGGCGGCAAGGGCGCGAACCTCGCGGAGATGGCCCGCATCGGCCTCCCCGTGCCTCCGGGATTCACCATCACCTGCCAGACCTGCGTCCAGTATTCCAGTGCCGGCAACGTCTGGGGCGCAGGCGTCCTCGACGAGATCCACGCGGCTCGTCTCGACCTAGAGCAGCGCATGGGCAAGAAGCTTGGCGACAACGAGGACCCGCTGCTCGTCTCCGTCCGCTCCGGCGCTCCCTTCTCCATGCCCGGCATGATGGACACCGTCCTCAACCTCGGACTCAATGACGTCTCAGTCCAGGGCCTCATCAACCAGACCAAGAACGAGCGCTTCAGCTGGGACTCCTACCGCCGCTTCGTCCAGATGTTCTCCAACGTCGTCATGGGGGTCGACGCCGACCTCTTCGAGAATGCCATCACGAGCCGCAAGCTCATGAAGGGCGTCAAGTCCGACACCGACCTCACCTCCGATGACCTCAAGGCCCTCGTCGACGAGTTCAAGGAGATATTCTCCAAGAACGTCGACGGCACCCAGCACCCCGAGATCGTGGTCGACGGCAAGGTCACGTTCCCCGAGGACCCCTACGTACAGCTCAAGCTCGCCATCGAGGCCGTCTTCGGCAGCTGGAACAACGAGCGCGCCATCCTCTACCGCAAGCAGAACAAGATCTCGGACGACCTCGGCACCGCCGTCAACGTCCAGGTCATGGTCTTCGGTAACAAGGGCGACACCTCCGCCACCGGCGTCGCCTTCACGCGCAACCCCGCGACTGGCGAGAAGGAGTACTACGGGGACTTCCTGGTCAACGCACAGGGCGAGGACGTCGTCGCCGGCATCCGCAACACGCAGCCCATCGCCGACCTCAAGAAGACCCCCGGCCTCGAGGAGGCAGGCCAGCAGCTCGAGGACATCTTCGTGACCCTCGAGAAGCACTACCGCGACATGATGGACATCGAGTTCACCATCGAGCAGTCCAAGCTCTGGATGCTCCAGACGCGTGTCGGCAAGCGCACCGCCGCCTCAGCGCTGAAGTGCGCCATCGACATGGAGAAGGAGGGCTTCATCTCCAAGGAGGAGGCCGTCTGCCGCGTCAATCCCGCACAGCTTGACCAGCTCCTGCACCCCCAGCTCGATCCCAAGGCCAAGCTTGACGTCCTCGCCACCGGCCTGAACGCCAGCCCTGGTGCCGCCGTCGGCGCCATCGTCTTCTCGTCCGCCGACGCCGTCGCCTCGGCCGAGGCTGGCAAGCCCTGCATCCTCGTCCGCTGGGAGACCAACCCCGATGACCTCAAGGGCATGGTCGCGGCCGAGGGCATCCTCACGAGCCATGGCGGCAAGACCAGCCACGCTGCCGTCATCGCGCGTGGCATGGGCGCTCCCTGCGTCTGCGGCGTCGAGGCCCTGAAGATCGACGCCTCCAAGAAGGAGGCCAAGGTCTCCGGAACCGACGTCGTGCTCCATGAGGGCGACGTCATCACGATCGACGGCACCACCGGCCGTGTCGTGCTCGGCTCCGTCGGACTCGTCCGTCCCGAGCTCACCGGTGACCTCGAGACCATCCTCGACTGGGCCGACGAGATCAGGAACGATCCCAACCGCGGCCGCGTCATCGGCGTCCGTGCGAACGCCGACAACCCTGCAGACGCCGACCTCTCCCGTGAGTTCGGCGCAGAGGGCATCGGACTGTGCCGCACCGAGCACATGTTCCTGGGCGACCGCAAGCACATCATCCAGGACTACATCCTCGCCGATGACGAGGACACCAAGAAGCGCGCCCTCTCCGAGCTGCTCGAGGCTCAGACCGGTGACTTCCTTGGCATGTTCAAGGCCATGGACTCCCGCGTCGTCATCGTGCGTCTTCTCGATCCGCCCCTGCACGAGTTCCTCGACAACCCTCGTGACCTCGCGATCGAGATCGCCGTTGCCGAGGCCAAGGGCGCATCCGAGGCGGAGCTCGCCGACAAGCGCAAGCTGCTCGCGGAAATCGACTCGATGACCGAGGCCAACCCCATGCTCGGCCTTCGTGGTTGCCGCCTGGGCATCGTCTACCCCGAGCTCACCGACATGCAGATCCGTGCCATCGCGACGGCCACTGCCGAGCTCAAGAAGCAGGGCCTGTTCCCCATGCCTGAGATCATGATCCCGCTGGTCTCCACGGCCAACGAGCTCAAGTTCCTGCGTGAGCAGGTCGAGGCTGACATCAAGGAGATCGCCGACAAGTACGGCCTTGAGCTCGACATCCCCATCGGAACCATGATCGAGCTGCCGCGTGCCGCGGTCACCTCCGAGGAGATCGGTAAGTACGCCGACTTCTACAGCTTCGGTACGAACGACCTCACGCAGACCACGTTCGGCTTCTCCCGCGACGACGTCGAGAGCGCGTTCATCCCGACGTACCTGCGCAAGAAGATTCTGCCTGTGAACCCGTTCGAGACCATCGACGACGGCGTGTGCAAGCTCGTCAAGATGGGCGTCGACGGCGGCAGGAAGGCGAACGCACGTCTTCAGGCCGGCGTCTGCGGCGAGCATGGCGGCGACCCCGACTCGATCTTCAAGTTCTATGACCTCGGGCTCGACTACGTCAGCTGCTCTCCCTACCGTGTGCCCGTCGCACGCCTGACGGCATGCCAGGCCAAGATCAAGGCCAACGGCTCCATGGCTATGGCCGACAAGTAGGCCGGCTCAGCATAGCGAGACAAGAGGGGAGGGGCCGATCGGGCCCCTCCCCTTCGCGTTGGAAGCCGGGGCGTTATATGATTGCCGTGCAATACCGTATGCGAGGGGGGGGTGTCTGCATGGGTGCCATCACGAGGGAGGATGTCGAGCGGCGGGAGCATGAGCTGCTCGCACCGGATGCCTGCTTCGCTGACGAGAGCCTCGGTAGGGTCACGCCCTGCCCGGACGACCCGCTGCGAACCTGCTTCCAGAGGGATCGCGACAGGATAGTCCATTCGAAGAGCTTCAGGAGACTCGCGCACAAGACGCAGGTCTTCCTCGCTCCCGAGGGAGACCACTACCGGACGCGGCTGTTGCACACACTCGAGGTCTCCCAGATCGCTCGCGACATCTCCCGCTCCCTCAGCCTCAACGAGGATCTCACCGAGGCCATAGCGCTCGGCCATGATCTCGGCCATACGCCCTTCGGACATACGGGCGAGTCAGCATTGTCACGTTCCATAGCACTGTATCGAGGGATCGATCCCTCCTCTCCGGAGGGACTTGGTCTGTTCCGTCATAACGAGCAGAGCGTGAGGGTCGTCGAGGTCCTGGAGAAGGATGGGCAGGGGCTCAACCTCTGTCGGGAGACCATCGATGGAATCAGATGCCATACGGGCAACCTGCGCGCGATGACGGAGGAAGGCCGGGTCGTGGCCGTCTCCGACCGCATCGCCTACGTCAACCATGATATCGACGACGCCATCAGGGCGGGACTCCTGAGTGAGGAGGACCTTCCTCGCGACTCCTGTGCCATCCTCGGTGACACCTCTACCGAGAGGATAACGACCATGGTCTCCGACCTTGTCGAGAACTCCGTGCGTGAGGGTGACGTGGTCATGAGCCCGCACATATGGGATGCCATGATGTCTCTCAGGAGCTACCTCTTCGAGCACATCTACTCCAAGAGCGACGCCAAGGTGGAGGAACCGAAGGCGAACCTGCTCGTGAGCGAGCTGTTCGACCATTATGTCGAGAACATGGACGAGGTCCCGGAGGAATACAGGAAGAACGCCGTCGGTCACCCGGAGATTCAGGTCGCCGATTACATCTCATGCATGACGGACAGATACGCGATCAGGACGTTCGAGCAGATCAAGGTGCCCCATGCCTGGAGCCTCGACCGTACGGTCGGATAGGGGAGGAAGGCAGATGAGCGAGGGTCGAGGCTTTGGAATCGTACGAGTGGTCATATCGCTGGCATTGCTCCTGTGCGGATGCGCTGCCGTCTACCTCGTGGCTACGGGACGCCTAGGTGCCCCTGCCTCCTCGACGCCTTCACAGACCGAGACCGCTTCGTCAGACACCGCGCTTGTCGAAGGCAAGTCGCTTGACACCTACAACTGGGCCCAGCTCTCACAGATCTCGAACGAGATCGAGCAGGCTGGAGGTGGGGAGGCCTCCGTCTCCGTCGCGCAGAAATACGGCATCCTCGACTCCACGGGAAGTCTCGTCGACCAGGCGAAGTCGGCCACGCTCTCCGATGGGACGACCGTCACGTTCCATGTCGCCGGCGTCATGCACGATACGAAGTCGGATGGCTCGGGTCTCGCGGGACTCACGTTCGTCTCCGATCAGGCCATCGCCTCCCGTTGCATGAACGACAGCGGGACCATGGACGGTGGTTGGGAGTCGTCCGACATGCGCTCTTGGCTCGCCTCGGATGGGATGGCCCTGCTCCCGAGCGATCTCACCTCCAGGATCGTCGCGGTCGACAAGCTCACGAACAACACGGGCGCGGCATATGACTCGTCCTGCGTCACGACTACGTCCGACTCGCTCTGGCTCCTCTCGGCCAGGGAGGTCGTCGGCGACATCAACTGGTTCGCGCATGAGTACGGAGACGCGAGCTCGCACAATGACGTCACGCTCAACGCCGAGGGCGATCAGTACCAGCTCTTCTCGGAGAGGGGATGCTCGAGCTACTCGGACCCGCAGGGTGCTCTCGCCCGCACGTATCATGGCACAGCCTGCGAGTGGTCATACAGGACGCCCTATCAGGTCGTACTCGCATACGACGCGGGGAAGTACTTCTTCTACTGTGCCCTCGACACCGGATATCCCTATGGCCATGAGGACGCGGGCGTCTCGACGGGTGTGATCGTTGGATTCAGTCTCTAGGATGGCGGCTTCGGTCCGGTGCCGATGATGCTTTGGTGCAGCGTCCGCTCGGGCCCCTTGCCGTCCGTGCATCCATGACATATACTTCGGACTCGTGTGCAAACCTATGTGTCGGTTCGCGGGAGCGGCGGCACCTCTAGAGATGAGGAAACATGGACTACATCCGCGCCATCGAGCGTCAGCAGATCCGCGAGGACATCCCCGCAGTCATCGTTGGCGACAACGTCAAGGTGCACTACAAGATCAAGGAAGGCGACCGCGAGCGTCTGCAGGTCTTCCAGGGCGACGTCATCCGCATGTCCGGTGGCTCCAGCCGCGAGACCTTCACCGTCCGCAAGATCAGCTTCGGCGTCGGCGTGGAGAGGACCTTCCCGCTTCACAGCCCCAAGATCGCCAAGCTCGAGGTCGTCCGTCACGGTGACGTCAACCGTGCGAAGCTCTATTACCTTCGTGACCGTGTCGGCAAGGCGGCCCGTCTGCGCGAGAAGCGTTAGGCCGAGTGTCAAGACCTGTATCATCGAGGACCGTCCCGTGCTGAGCGGGGCGGTCCTTTCGTTTGGACGGGCATCGTCGGGGTGACGTTGTCATTCGTGAGATCCGGGAAAGAGAAGGCCAAGTCATGGGTGAGGGTTTCGGGAGCAGGGCCGCAAGCGCACGCGAGGTGATCGCGGTCCTTGCGCAGTCCTCGTTGGAAGAGCTTCCCTCGGCCATCAGTAGATATTCTGACGACCCGCGCAAGCAGGTCCGTCAGGCGGTGACGAGCGCCACCCATAGACTCGAACGAGAGACCGCCGACCATGAACGGGTCCGCGGCATGTACGAACTCCAGCGTGAGCTTGGTGGAGAAGGCCTCGTCATCGGCGTGGACGAGGTCGGCAGGGGCGCAGTGGCGGGCCCTCTCACGGTCGCAGCCGTCGCGCTTCCCATGTCGCCCATGATATGGGGTGTGAATGACTCGAAGCAGCTCACGCCACACAAACGTGAGATCCTCAGCGAGCAGATCCGACACGTCGCCCTGTGCATCGGCATCTGCCATGTGGAACCCGCCACCATCGATGCCGTCGGCATGTCGGCCTCGCTGCGGTATGCGATGTCGCATGCCATAGCCGATGCAGGCATCGAGCCGGATGCGGTACTCATCGACGGCAATCCCGTCCATGCCCATCCCAAGGAGCGGACGCTCGTGAAGGGCGATGCCAGGATAGCGTGCATAGCGGCAGCGTCGATCGTCGCCAAGGTCACGCGAGACGCGATGATGGTCGAGTACGACGCCCTGTACCCAGGCTATCATCTCGCGGAATCCAAGGGTTACGCCTCGGCCGATCACATCGCCGCGATCAGGGAACACGGCCTCACGGACATCCATCGTGCGTCGTTCTGTGGAAACTTCCTGGACGAGCCGCGGCTCTTCTAGGCAGGACCGCGTTGGGGCTCGGGGGCGGCCAGACAATTCCAAACATCTACCATGAGCTTCATACTCCTTGTCAGCTCCTTGTCTGATTCCGTCGACTAATCGTCGGCTGGAAGCGTCCTCCTTGTGAGATTCGCCTGTCATCCTCATGAGTCCGCAACGAATGAGGAGGCGCCAATGGCAGCGAAGGGTTCATCGAAGACGTCAGCCCGAACGACAGGACCGATGGGGTCGAAGTCAAGCGAAGGGGTCGGGGACGACGCTCCGATCACCGAGTGGTCCACAAAGCGACTTGGCGCGGAGGGCGAGAGCCTCGCTGCCCTATACCTCGAACGCCGCGGGATGACCATCCTTGACCGCAACTGGCGATGTGACTACGGAGAGGTCGATGTCATCGCCGAGTGCGATGGGGAGACCGTCCTCGTCGAGGTGAAGACGCGCCTCGATCTGGATGGGGACACATCCGTCATGCCTGAGATCGCCGTGGACAAGAGGAAGCGCGAGAGATACAGAAGGCTCGCCCTCTACTATCTCGCCTCACACCCAGAAGTGGATGTCATCAGGTTCGACGTGATCGCGATCAGGATCGTCGGAGTCAAGTGCGCCCAGGTCAGGCATCTCATGGGCGCCTTCGTCTGGGACGAGTAGGGTATGTCGACGTTCTCCGTCAGGTCCGCGATCATCAATGGGGCCTCCGCCGTGCCCATCACCGTGGAGATTGACATCTCCGGCGGTATCCCCGGCATCACCATCGTGGGGATGCCGGACACGGCCGTGCTGGAATCCCGCTCGCGAGTCCGAAGCGCCCTGAGGTCCGCCGGCTTCGACATACCTCGGGTCCACGCCACGGTGAACCTCGCGCCAAGCGAGCTGAGAAAGGTCGGGACGGGGCTTGACCTGCCGATAGCGGTCGCGCTTCTTGCATCGACGAGACAGATTGGGACAAACGGGCTCGATGGATGCCTCCTTGTCGGCGAGCTCGGACTCGACGGGAGCGTATGTACGGTCAGGGGGTCGGTCGCCTATGCGGTTCTCGCACGCTCCGAGGACCTCGATCTCGTCACATCGGCCGATACGGCCGTGCCTGGACTAGCTGGGATCAGGACGAGAGGACTCACTTCGATATCCGAGCTCAGGCGCGGGGTCTCCCAAGTCCCCGTCAATGAAGGACGCTCCGATGCAGCCGGACGTCTCGATGGGGCTCGGGTCAGTCTCGACTTCGTTGACGTAATCGACCAAGAGATGGCAAAGCGGGCGATGGTCGTCGCCGCGACCGGAGGACATGGAGCGTTGCTCATGGGACCCCCTGGGGCGGGCAAGACGATGATAGCCAGAAGACTACCGTCAATCCTTCCCCCGTTGGACGAGGAAGGCCGCATGGAGGCGATGCTGCTTCATTCCGTTGCAGGAGAGGACATAGAACGGATCGCTCTTGGTGAGAGGCCCTTCAGATCCCCTCACCACTCCATATCGCTCGGGGGTCTTCTCGGAGGGGGAAGACCGGTGAGGCCCGGCGAGCTCTCACTGGCACATAGGGGGGTCCTTTTCTTGGACGAGCTCCCCGAGTTCGCGATGAACGTCCTGCAGTCGTTGAGACAGCCCCTTGAGGACCACGAGGTGAAGATCGAGCGAGTCGAGGGCTCATATCGGTTCCCCTGCGACTTCCAGCTCATCGCAGCCGCGAATCCGTGCCCATGTGGTCATCTCGGCGACATCGGACATCCCTGCACATGTCCCTCATCCGCCGTCGAAAGGTATCAGGGAAGGATAGGTGGTCCTCTCATGGACAGGATCGACATCCTCGTCGATGTCGCGCGGCCCTCATCTGACAGGGTGATCCGCGGGCAAACCGGCATGGCAACGGAGGAGATGAGACGACAGGTCGTGGAAGGGAGGGCATTCGCCAGGGAGAGATGCCTCGGGAGAAGGAGGATGCACGGGAGCTCTCCCGTGGACGTGAACGCGTTCAGCCCATCTGCCGCGGAGTCGTTCGAATCGTCGGCACGGAACCTCATGCTCGGAGGACGGGCTATTGACAGGGTCGCCAGGGTCGCTCGAACAATTGCCGACCTCGCGGGACATGCGGAAGTGATGCCGGAAGACGTCTCGGAGTCCCTCATCTACAGGACAAGGGGGACGAGATGACCCTGACATCCGGAACACGTTGGACCCTGACGAGAGATGACGACGCATTCCCCACGGCGCTTCGAGAGACCGAATCGATCCATGTGCTCAGAGGGATCGGGGACATGAGCTGCCTGGCGGAGGCATGCATCTCGGTCATAGGTTCGCGCCGGGCGACCCCCTATGGACTTGCGGCAGCCGAACTCGCGGGCCGCGTCGCCGCGGAGTGCGGACTCGTCGTGGTGACGGGAGGCGCGAGGGGGTGCGACCACGCCGCCTCGATGGCCGCACTCGATGCCGGTGGCAAAGCGATCGTCGTCCCCGGTTCCGGTGCCGACGTCATCTACCCGAGCTCCTCGGCCGACGCGTTCGAAGGCGCGGTGTCCTCGGGAGGTTGCGTCGTCTCGCTCGAGGACTGGGGTGCCGGTCCGCGTCGTTACATGTTCGTGCGTAGGAACTCGCTCATCGCAGCCCTTTCGCTCTCCCTGATCGTCACGGAAGCCGATCTTAAGTCAGGGACGTATTCGACGGCCTCGGCCGCCCTGTCGCTTTCGAGGAACATCTACGCGATCCCGGGCTCAATATTCTCGCCGACGTCACGTGGGACGAACCGCCTCATCGAATCCGGTGCCGCGATCGTGCCCGACGAGATCGCCCTGGAGCAGCTCATCGCAAGCGACTACGATCGGTTGCGCCTGGTGGATGAGAGACCGATCACCGAGAGGGGTCGGACCCTCTCGGCACTCGTCGCCTCGCCCTCTCGACCTGACGAGCTCTCCGAGAAGATGGGATGCGACGTGCTCACGGCCATAAGGAACATCTCCGACCTTGAGGCGAGAGGACTCGTGGAAAGGCTGACGGACGGTCGTTATTCGCCGACAGAGCGAGCGCTTTTGGGAGACAATGTCCGAAGGGCATAGGCGACGGAGCGGGTCTGACTGGAGGTCCATTTGGCGGACGTGACTATAGTGGGCGGTGGGCTCGCGGGAAGCGAGTGCGCGCTCCAACTCGCCGACCGAGGCGTGTCCGTGAGGCTTCTCGAGCAGAGGCCGGTCTCGACGACCGGTGCCCACCATACGGACGAGCTCGCTGAGCTCGTGTGCTCGAACTCGTTCAAGTCGATGCGACCTGACAGCGCCGCCGGCCTGCTCAAGGAGGAGCTTCACCTGCTCGGCTCCCATCTGGTCCGAATCGCGGAGGAGACATCAGTCGCGGCGGGTGGGGCCCTTGCCGTGGACAGGGATGAGTTCTCCCGAAGGGTGACGGACGAGGTCACCTCAAACTCGCACATTCGCCTCGAGAGGGAGAAGGCGGATGCAATCCCCTCAGGTCGTGTCATCATCGCCGCCGGCCCGCTCTGCTCCGAGGGACTCTTCTCCTCGTTGAGCGAGATGGTCGGGGAGGCGGGACTCTCCTTCTTCGATGCGGCGGCGCCAATCGTCGACGCCGACACGCTTGATAGGTCGGTCGTCTTCGAGCAATCAAGATATGGTGAGGAGGGCGGCGGGGACTACCTCAACTGCCCCATGGACAAAGGGGAGTACGAGGCGTTCCTTCAAGAGCTTCTGGGGGCGGAGAGGGTCATCGACAGGGACTTCGAGCAGTCGGACCTCTTCTGCGCCTGTCAGCCCGTCGAGGAGGTCGCGCGCACGGGTTCTGACTCCCTGAGGTTCGGCGCCATGAAGCCGGTCGGGCTCACCGACCCTCGGACCGGACACAGACCCTGGGCCGCGGTCCAGCTCCGTGCCGAGAACTCCGACCTCACCGCCTACAATCTCGTCGGCTTCCAGACAAACCTCAAGTGGCCGGAGCAGCGACGTGTCTTCCGCATGATCCCAGGCCTCGCCGATGCCGACTTCTTCCGCTACGGGGTCATGCATAGGAACTCGTTCGTCGATGCGCCCAGGGTACTCGATCACACGTTCAAGATCCCGGGAACCACGATACGTCTCGCTGGCCAGATCTCGGGGACGGAGGGCTACACGGAGGCGATAGCCTCAGGACTCCTCGCAGCCCTCAACACCTATGCGGACATCACCGGGCTCCCTGATGTGAGCCTTCCCGCGACGGGCGCCTTCGGGTCGCTCGTGGCGTACGCCACCAACCCCGACACGAAGCCCTATCAGCCCATGCATGTGAACTTCGGGCTGGTGCCGGTGCTTGACGGACCTCGTCTGAAGAAGCGAGAGCGCTATGCCGCCTATGCGGACAGGGCCAGGTCGGATCTCGAGGAGTACGTCGCCTCGAGGTCGGATCTCATACCGGACGGCGTGGGCCACGATGGAGAATGAGGGGAACGATGCCGCGGCGGCACGGTGCCGGGGACAGGTTGAGTTCGAGGGCTATGTGCACGAGTTCATCCATTACTCCGAGGTCGTGAGGAACCTCTCGGCCAACACGATCAAGGCCTACGCGTCAGATCTCGACTCATACGTCTCATGGACAAAGCGCGAAGGAGTCGATCCGCTGGTCATGACCCACCGTGAGCTCAGGGGCTATCTTGCCGACCAGACCCGCGCAGGCTACTCCACGCGGACCATCAACAGACGCCTCTCGGCCATAAGGGCGCTATATGCCTGGCTCATGCGCGAGGGACACACATCTCAGGACGCTGCCGCGGCGGTCTCAAGCCCCAAGCTCTCGAAGAGGCTTCCGAGGACGCTCGCGGACAGGGATGTCTCCCTGCTTCTGGCGTCATGCGAGCACGGTACAGCGACGGGGATGAGGGACGAAGCCCTCGTCGAGCTCCTCTATGCGACAGGCGCTCGTATCTCCGAGGCATCCGCCTTGGACGTCGGTGACGTGGACTTCCCCCAGTCGCAGGTGAGACTCTTCGGCAAGGGCTCCAAGGAGCGAATCGTCCCCTTGTACGAAGAGGCGATCTCCTCGCTTCGTGAGTACCTCGTGCATGGTCGTCCCGAGCTCGCAGCGAAGGCGAAGGGGGAGAGGACCTCCGCCCTCTTCGTCTCCACCCGAGGGGCAAGGATGTCTGCTGATGCACTTCGCACCCGCTTCGAGAGAATGGTCGGTGCAGCGGGGCTTGACCCCACGCTTACCCCGCATGCCATGAGGCATACGTTCGCCACCGAGCTGCTCGCAGGTGGGGCGGACCTCAGGAGCGTCCAGGAGCTTCTGGGCCATGAGAGCCTCTCGACCACGCAGATCTACACCCATCTGTCCGTGGAGAGGTTGAAGACCGCGACCAAGCAGGCACATCCTCGAGGTTGACACTTGTCTTGCATGCTATACTCAGTGGTCGCTGTGCAAAAGCGCAGCATAAATCACACGCGTGACTACTCGTCTGCCGTGGTGCCCAAGCTAAAGCCATGGCTTGGGTGGCAAGACGGGACCGACATCACGCGGAGGCCAACCATCGGAGGTACAAATGGCTGTCAAGATCAACATCAAGACCCTGCTCGAGGCGGGCTGCCACTACGGGCACCAGACCCGTCGTTGGAACCCCAAGATGAAGCCCTACATCTTCGGCGAGCGCAACGACATCTACATCCTCGATCTCAAGCAGACGATCATGGACGCCGACAAGGCGTACACGTTCCTCAAGGAGACCTCCGCCAAGGGCGGCAAGATCCTGTTCGTCGGTACCAAGAAGCAGGCTCAGGAGCCCGTCCAGACCCAGGCCGAGCGTTGTGAGATGCCCTACGTCAACCAGCGTTGGCTCGGCGGCGTCCTCACCAACTTCGTGACCATGCGTTCCCGTATCGACCGCATGGAGGAGCTCGAGACCATGGTCGAGGACGGCCGCATGGAGACCCTGCCCAAGAAGGAGCAGGCCGTTCTCGGCAAGGAGCTCGACAAGCTTCAGAAGAACCTCGGTGGCGTCCGCGACATGAAGGCCCTGCCCCAGGCGCTCTTCGTCGTCGATACCAAGCGCGAGGAGATCGCCGTCCGCGAGGCCAACAGGCTTCACATCCCCGTGGTCGCCCTTCTCGACACCAACTCCGACCCTGACGTGATCGACTATGGCATCCCTGCGAACGACGATGCCATCCGCTCCGTCTCCCTGATGTGCGAGCTCGTCGGGGACGCGATCCTGGCTGGCAACGGCAAGGAGCAGATCACCGCCGAGGAGATGGCCGCAGCTGCTCCCGCAACCGAGGAGAAGGCTCCCGCCGCCGAGGCTGCTCCCGTCGCCGAGGCCCCTGCGCCTGCCGCTGAGTAGTCCAACCCACGAGAAGAGGTAGAAAATGGCTCAGATCACCGCTGCGCTCGTAAAGCAGCTCCGCGAGATGACCGACTCGCCCATGATGGAGTGCAAGAAGGCCCTCGTCGAGGCCGAAGGCGACATCGAGAAGGCCGTCGACGTCCTCAGGACCATGGGTATGGCCAAGGCCGTCAAGAAGGCCGGTCGCGAGACCAACGAGGGCACGATCGGCGTCTTCGTCTCCGAGGACGGCCATGACGGCGCTCTCGTCGAGGTCACCTGCGAGACCGACTTCGTGGGCACCAACCCCAAGTTCACCGGCTTCGCCAAGAAGCTCGCTGAGGTCGTCGCCGCTTCCGATCCTGCGGATGTCGATGCCCTCAAGGCCTGCCAGTTCGACGAGAAGGACACGGTTGACTCCGCTCTCACCGAGATGATCCACGTCATGGGCGAGAACATGAAGATCGCCCGCTTCTCACGTCGTCACGTCGATGCCGGCGCGCTTTCCAGCTACACGCACCTCGGCGGCAAGCTCGGCGTCATCGTCGAGTTCGAGTTCACCAAGCCCGAGACCGCATCGAACGCCGACTTCAAGACGTTCGCTCATGACGTCGCCATGCAGGTTGCGGCCGCGAGTCCCATCTGCGCTCGTCGCGAGGACGTCCCTGCCGAGACCATCGAGCACGAGAAGTCCATCTACAAGGCCCAGGCAGCCGATTCCGGCAAGCCCGAGGCCATCCAGGAGAAGATGGCCGTCGGCCGTCTCGAGAAGTTCTACAAGGAGACCGTCCTCACCGAGCAGGTCTTCATCAAGGACAACGAGACCACCATCTCCGAGCTCGCCAAGAAGACCGGCAGCGGCTGCGGTGATGAGATCTCCATCGTCGCCTTCGATCGCTTCACCTTCGGCGAGTAACGAACGACACTGGCATTTTCGTGGAGCCGGCTCGCTTCCAGCGGGTCGGCTCCACTCATGTGCAGAGGCCCTGCTGAGTTACCGTCCGGGCGGCATGGACTTCTTGCTCTGATAGAATCACTAAGGAACTCACGCGGTCCAGGCATGCCATCTGACATGGCTTGGACCTCGACACGAAGGGGCCCGGTCTTGTCTGACTACAAGTACAAGCGCGTCCTGCTCAAGCTATCCGGTGAGGCCCTCATGGGAGAGGGGACATCCGGCATAGACCCAGATGTCCTCGACACCCTCGCCGAGGAAGTCCTGAGCATCCATGAGGATGGCATCCAGGTCGGCATCGTCGTCGGTGGAGGAAACATCTTCCGCGGCATGGCCGGAGCGGCCGCCGGCATGGACAGGGCCCAGGCGGACTACATGGGCATGCTCGCCACGGTCATGAATGCTCTCGCGATCCAGGACAGCTTCGAGCACCACGGGATGATGAGTCGCGTCATGAGCGCCATCGAGATGCATGAGGTCGCTGAGACCTACATCCGACGCAGGGCCATCCGCCACCTCGAGAAGGGGCGCGTCGTCATCTTCGCAGCCGGAACGGGTAACCCCTACTTCACGACCGATACCGCGGCGGCGCTCCGTGCCTGCGAGATCGATGCGGATTGCCTCATGAAGGCCACGAAGGTCGACGGGATCTATGACATGGACCCCGTGACCCATCCCGAGGCGAAGAGGTTCGACACCATCACGTACAGAGAGGTCCTCGCGCGTGACCTCAAGGTCATGGATGCGACCGCGACCGCGCTCTGCAACGACAACGATATGCCGATCATCGTATTCGACATCACTGAGGCCGACGTGTTCAAGAGGGCTCTCATGGGCCAGCCCGTCGGGACCACCGTCATAGGAGAGGGGAACGAGTGATGAGCGAGATATCCGCCTTCACGAACGACCGCATGGAGAAGTGCATCACATCCTTGAAGGGCAACTTCGCCAAGGTCCGTACCGGTCGTGCCAACCCGCACGTCCTTGACTCGATCATGGTCGACTACTATGGCCAGGCCACTCCCGTTACCCAGCTCGCTGGCGTCAAGGTGCCCGAGGCGACCATGCTCGTCATCGAACCGTGGGACAAGAGCTCCCTCAACGCCATCGAGAAGGCCATCGCGTCGAGCGACCTCGGCATCACGCCTGGCAACGACGGCTCCGTCATCAGGCTTCCGTTCCCCAGTCCCACCGAGGAGCGCCGTCGCGAGCTGGCCAAGGAATGCAGGGCATACGGCGAGGACGCACGCGTCTCCGTGAGGAACGTCCGACGCGAGGCCAACACCAAGCTCGAGCATGATGAGGAGCTCACGGATGACGAGGTCACCCGCGGCAAGAACGAGGTCCAAAAGGTCACCGACGCCTTCATCACCAAGATCGATGAGCTCGTCAAGGCCAAAGAGGCCGAGGTAATGGAGATCTAGTTGCAGCGCGACGAGGAAAAACTCGGGCGTTACTTCGTCAATCCGCCCGATGATATCTCACTCGCCTCGGTGGACCTCGATCATCTGCCCCGTCATATCTCCCTGATAATGGACGGCAATGGCCGTTGGGCGACCTCGCGCGGGCTGGACAGGAGCGAGGGGCACGTCGCCGGCGTGAAGGCCCTTCGGGAGACGATCACCGCCTCCGTCAGGCTTGGCATCGATGTCCTCACCGCCTACGCGTTCTCCACCGAGAACTGGAGAAGGCCACAACACGAGGTCGACCTCCTCATGCATCTTTTCGCGACCACGCTCGTGCGCGAGCTCCCCCTCTTCGAGAGGGAGAACGTCCGCCTCGTCTTCCTCGGTGACCTCGAGGCTCTTCCAAGACAGACCAAGGAGGTCTTCGAGGAAGGACTGAACGAAACGGCCGCGCATACCGGCATGACGCTCGGCCTCGCCGTGAACTACGGCTCGCGTGCCGAGATGGTCAGGGCCGCACGCACGCTTGCCGCCAAGGTGTCCGATGGCACCATGTCGATAGATGACATAGACGCGGACGCCTTCTCCGACGAGCTGTACACCACGGGACTGCCCGACCCCGAGCTCCTCATACGGACCTCGGGCGAGATGAGGCTCTCCAACTACCTTCTCTGGCAGCTTGCCTACACCGAGTTCTACGTCACCGACACCTATTGGCCGGACTTCGGTCGCTGGGACCTCCTCCGAGCCATAAGCTCGTTCCAGTCCAGGGACAGACGGTTCGGTGGTGTCAAGTGAGCGAGACAACGGAACACGATGACCGATCGCGGAGCGTCCCCGCTGACGGTCGCACGTCACATGCCCAGCCTCAGAGGGACTCCATCAACCTTGACTCCACCATCGACAGCATCGAGTCCAAGCGCGCACTCAAGGAGGGTGAGCGCGTCCGCGGAGACCTCAAGGGGCAGAAGGCGCGGGGCTGGACCGAGAAGCTCATCACCCGCACCACGTCGGGTGCCATATATGCCATCACCATCCTCGTCTGCCTGTTTCTGGGGCCCCAGGCGACGGCATTGCTCGTCGCGGCGATGTCATGGCTCTGCTGCTCCGAGTTCTTCCGCATCGTCCGGATGAGTGGCAGGATGCCCAACGAGGTGCTCGGGCTCGCCGCCTCCGTTGCATTTCCCATCTCCGTCCTCATACACTCCGCCCTGCTCATATTCATCATCTTCGTGCTCGTCGTCGCCGTGGGCGTCTGGTACGTGGTTACGCCACGCGCGAACATAGGTGACGTGGCCGCCACCGTCTTCGGCCCTCTCTACACAGGTCTCATGCTCTCCGCGGTCGTCCTGATCAGGGTCTGCGACGCCGGCGTGGACGGTGCCCTTCTCACGTTCGGCGTCATGGGTTCGGTCTGGATCAACGACGCCTTCGCCTACTTCGTGGGTTCTCGGCTCGGCCGTCATCGCCTTGCACCCCGGATCTCTCCCAACAAGAGCTGGGAGGGTCTCATAGGAGGTATCGTGGGCTCTCTGCTCATCTGGGTGATCATGGTCATAGTGGGCGTGCGAGGCATCACCTTGCCGCTCGCCATCCTCTGCGGGCTCGCATCCGGCGTCGCCGGCGTGATCGGTGACCTCGTGGAGTCTCGAATCAAGCGGGGAGCCGGCGTCAAGGACTCGGGCAACCTCATGCCCGGCCACGGCGGTCTGCTCGATAGGTCGGACTCCATGATCTTCGGTTGCATGACCGCATACTTCATCCTGCTGCTTGGGGGAATCCTATGAACATATTCGAGGAGACGGCTCCCGTGGCCTCCCGACACCGTCCGCTCAGGGTGGCGTTGCTCGGCTGCTCGGGTTCCGTCGGAACGCAGACCCTCGATGTATGCAGGCATCATCCTGACGAGGTCGATGTCGTCGCCCTCTCGGTCAACGTGTCCTGTGACGCCCTCGTCGCCGCAGCGAGGGAGTTCGACGTCTCGCATGTCGCCGTCGCGGATGCCTCCCATTCCAACGATCCGGTGCTCGACGAGCTTCCCGAAGGCTGCGCATGCGGCTTCGGGGAGGATGCCGTGACGAGCCTGGCCGGTCTTGACGACGTCGACTGCGTGGTGGTCGCGGTCGTGGGCGAGGTCGGCATCTGGGCGAGCTACGAGGCCCTCAAGGCCGACAAGGTCCTCGCCTGCGCGAACAAGGAGTCGCTCGTCGTCGGGGGTGACCTCCTCATGCCCATGGCCCGTCCTGGCAGGATCGTCCCCGTCGACTCCGAGCACAGTGCCATCTTCCAGTGCCTCCTGGGCGAGCGGAGAAGCGAGGCGCATCGTCTCTGGATCACCTGCTCCGGAGGTCCGTTCCATGGCATGAGCAGGGATGAGCTCGAGGGCGTCACTTTGGATGACGCCATGAGACACCCCAACTGGTGCATGGGACCGAAGATCACCATCGACTGCGCGACCTTGATGAACAAGGGACTCGAGGTCATCGAGGCCCATCATCTCTTCGATATGCCCTTCGACGACATCTCCGTGGTCATACACCGTCAGAGCAAGGTCCACTCCATGGTCGAGTTCAATGACGGTACGGTCAAGGCGCAGCTCGGCCCCTCTGACATGCGTCTGCCGATACAGCTCGCGTTGAGCTATCCCCATAGGTGGGACACGCCCGTGGACCGTGTGGACTACTGCGACATGATGGACCTCACCTTCTCACGCCCCGACACGGAGGTGTTCCGCTGCCTTGACCTTGCATACCAGGCCGGAAGGGTCGGAGGCACGCTCCCTTGCGCCATGAACGCAGCAAACGAGGTCGCGAACGAGGCGTTCAGGAAGGGCCTCTGCAAGATCACCGACATCGACCGCGTCGTCGCGTCCGTCATGGACGCATGCGACGTGGAGCCCGTCACGTCATTGGAGCAGATCTCCGAAGTCGACGCACGCTCCCGTGAGTCCGCGAGACGGGCACTTGAGGGGCTGGCCTCATGACGGTGGTCTCCTCAGCCCTGTCTGCCATCTTCTGGGGACTCATCATCCTGTCCCTCCTCGTGTTCGTACATGAGGGAGGGCATTTCCTCGTGGCTCGTGCCTTCGGGATGCGAGTCACCGAGTTCTTCCTCGGGATGCCTTGCCGCTTCAAGCTCTCCAGGCGTAGCGAGAGGTATGGCACCGAATACGGCGTCACCCCCATCCTCCTTGGCGGTTACAACAGGATCTGCGGGATGGAAGGCGACGAGGGCGCGCGCATGGGCGATGTGTTGCTCTGCGTAATGCGGCGGGGGAGGGCCTCCGTCTCCGAGGTCGCAGCGGAGCTTGGTATGGAGGAGGAGGACGTCCTCTCATGCCTCGTCACGCTCTCCGACTGGGCCTCCGTCGAGCCTTACTACGATCCCGAGAAGGGCGAGAAGCCCGGCCAGCGCTACTACCCGGAGTCCTTCCAGACCGTAAGGAGGGATGGCTCGCTGCTCACCGCATACGATCGTGACCATGACTTCGACGACGGGCATACGACCGATGTCGCCGAGCCGAGGGAGGCGAGCGTCGGTGCGGACGAGCTGATCGCTGCCGAGAGGTCCCACACCTACCAGGGAGCGGGCTTCTGGAAGCGCTTCCTCATGCTCGTTGCCGGGGCGTTCGTGAACATCGCCTGCGGCTTCATCCTCGTCGTCGGGGTCCTCATGATCTCCGGCGTGTCCGTCAACAGCGGCACGAACTCCATCTCCTCGGTCGTGGACGGCTCCGTCGCGGCGAATGCCGGACTCCAGGGTGGCGACACGATCACCGTCGTCGACGGCACGGAGGTCGCAGACTGGCAGAGCCTTGTCGACGCCCTCGACGGGCCACTCGCATCCGGTACTGACTTCCAGATCACGTTCGTCCGAGACGGGCGGGACATCACGACGACCGTCGAGCTGGGAGGCAACGTTCCAGACCAGTTCGGCATATACGCCCAGACCGAGCGCGTTCACCTCGGGCTCGTCTCGGCAGTGAGCTACACCTCCTCCTACATTGGGACGGTCTGTTCGTATGTGGTGCAGCTCCTCATGCCCGAGCACACGCAGGAGATCCTCGACAGCTCGACCTCGATCGTGGGCATCTCAGTGATGGCAAGCCAAGCCGCGGCGGCGGGGTTGGACGAGCTCTGCCTCTTCACGGCGGCGATATCGCTCTCGCTCGGCTTCATGAACCTCCTTCCGATCCCGCCGCTCGACGGCGGGAAGATGCTGATAGAGGTCATACAGGCCGTGACGAGGCGCAAGATCCCCGCACGCGTGCAGAACATCATCAGCTACATCGGACTCGCCCTCTTCATGCTCTTGTTCGTCTACATGCTGAGGCAGGACGTGTTCAGGTTCATCCTCGGCTAGCGACGACGAAGGCAGGGAGCAGGGTGGCACTCGCAAGGGAGCTCACGCATCAGATAAGGGTGGGGGATGTCGCGATCGGCGGCGGAGCCCCCGTCTCCGTGCAATCGATGACGAACACGCCCACCATCGACGCAGCCGCCACCATCTCCCAGATCGAACGACTTGCGGAGGTCGGCTGCGAGATCGCCCGCGTCGCCATCCCGCACCCGGACGCACTTGGGGGATTCGAGGCGATCTGCGCCAGCTCGCCTCTGCCGGTCGTCGCCGACATCCATTTCGACCATCAGCTCGCCATCGAGGCGATTCGAAGGGGTGCGGACGGGATTCGGATCAATCCCGGCAACATCGGCTCGATGGCCAAGGTAGACAAGGTCATCGACGTGGCGGGGGAGAGGGGCGTCCCCATCAGGATCGGCGTCAACGCAGGCTCTCTCGCACCAGACGTCGCCGACCATGATGACCTCTCCCTCTCCGAGAAGCTCGTCGCATCCGCGATGACGTTCGTGGAACACTTCCGCTCGAGGGGGTTTGCGGATGTGGTCTGCTCGGCGAAGGCGCACGACGTCCTGACCACGCTCGAGACATACAGGCGTCTCTCCTCCCTCATGCCTGACGTGCCCCTTCATCTCGGCGTCACCGAGGCGGGCACCATACGACAGGGGACCGTGAAGAGCTCGGTCGGCCTCGGCATCCTCCTCTCGGAGGGTATCGGCGACACGATGCGCGTCTCACTGACGGCTGACCCCGTGGAGGAGCCTCCCGTCGCCTGGGACATCCTTTCCAGCCTCTCCATCCGGAGAAGGACCCCCGAGATCGTGAGCTGTCCGACGTGTGGCCGCTGCCAGGTCGATCTCGTCGGCATGGCCGAGGAGGTGTCGGAGAGGCTCGCGCATGTGAGCGCCCCCATCTCGGTCGCGATCATGGGTTGCGTCGTGAACGGACCCGGGGAGGCACGCGACGCCGACATCGGTGTCGCGTGTGGCCGCGGCCAGGGCCTCCTCTTCCAAGGAGGCGAGGTCCTTCGCAAGGTACCCGAGGACCGCATCGTCGACGAGCTCATGGAGGAGATCGACGCGAGGTTCTGCCAAGGGGAGTGAGGCACCAGGTCGCGATGTCGGCCGTGGGCTATCATGCACTACTGTCACGGACATGAGGACGACCCGCATCGTATCTGCGGTCGTCGGGACGAAGGAGAGGGACACGTGAAGAGCTACCAGCGGATGACGAGGCTGTACGCACCCACGCTCAAGGAGGACCCGAACGAGGCCGAGCTGGCGAGCCATAGGCTCCTTCTCCGCGCGGGGATGATCAGGAAGACCGCCTCGGGCGTCTACAGCTACCTTCCCCTCGCCTGGCGCTCCCTCATGAAGATCGAGGGCATCGTCCGCGACGAGATGGACGGCATCGGCGCCCAGGAGATGCTCCTCCCGATCCTCACTCCCGCCGAACTCTGGCACGAGTCCGGTCGCTGGGACGACTACGGTCCCGAGCTCATGCGCATCTCCGACCGCCACGAGCGCGAGTTCTGCCTCGGTCCCACGCACGAGGAGACCGTGACCGACCTCGTCCGCAACGAGCTTCGCAGCTACAAGCAGCTCCCGTGCACGCTCTATCAGATCCAGACCAAGTTCCGTGACGAGATGCGCCCTCGCTTCGGCCTCATGCGCGGCCGTGAGTTCATCATGAAGGACGGCTACTCCTTCAACGAGAGCGCCGAGTCGCTCCAGCACACGTATGACGACATGCGCGGCGCCTATGCGCGCGTCTGCGAGAGGTGCGGCCTCAAGGCGCTTCCGGTCGCCGCGGACACCGGCCAGATAGGCGGCAGCGCCTCCGTTGAGTACATGGCGCTCGCTGATGCCGGCGAGGCCGAGCTCGTCTGGTGCGACTGTGGCTTCGCGGCGGACACCGAGGTCGGGACCGCCGTCATCGATGTCATGGAGGGTCCGGGAGCCGAGCTCGAGAAGATCGCGACACCTTGCGAGGGTTCCTGCGTGGCACTTGCCGACCTTCTCGGCATCGACGTGAAGGCGACGCGGAAGTCCCTCGCGATCATCGACGGCGAAGGCAGGCCGACGCTCGTCCTCATCCCCGGCGACCACGAGATGAACGAATGCAAAGCGGAGCACGTCTTCGGCCAGTACCGGGCCATGACCCCCGAGGAACTCGAGAAGGCGGGCCTCGTCGCGGGCTTCATGGGTCCCGTGGGCCTCGGAGCCGACGTCCGCGTCATGGCCGACATCTCGCTCAAGGACTCGACCAGCTGGCTCGTGGGCGCCAACGAGGCCGGCTATCACTACAAGGGAGCACGCCCCGGCAGGGACTTCGATGTCGACGAGTGGGTCGACGTCGCCTCCGCGCAGGAGGGGGACGTGTGCCCCGAATGCGGCAAACCACTCCATGGCGCCCGTGGCATCGAGGTCTCCCAGGTGTTCCAGCTCGGCACGAAGTACTCCGAGTCGATGGGGGCGACCTTCGCCGACGAGAACGGCGACGAGCGTCCTCTCATCATGGGCTGCTATGGCATCGGGATCTCGCGCACCCTCGCAGCCGTCGTCGAACAGCACAACGACGAGCATGGCATCTGCTGGCCCGTCGCCGTCGCACCCTTCGAGGTCGAGATCGTTCCGCTCGACATCGATGATGACCTCGTATGGCCCGCGGCGGAGTCCGTCGCCGACGCGCTCGCCTCGGCTGGGGTCGAGGTCGTGGTCGACGATCGCAAGGAGCGCCCCGGAGTCAAGTTCAACGACGCCGACCTCATGGGCTTCCCGTACCAGATCGTCTTCGGCAAGCGGGCCGTCTCGTCCGGTGCCTGCGAGCTCAAGGACCGCACGACGGGAGAGAGGATCGACGTCAGTCTCGACGAGGTCGTCTCCAAGGTGCGCGGACTCGTCGAGTCCGCCAGAGCCTGATCGGTGGGTGGGGGAGAGATGACCTACGCTGAGCTAGCCGGCATGGCCAGAGGGAAGATGGGCCCCTGCAAGGCCTGCCCCACATGCGACGGACGCGGATGCAGATCGACCATACCCGGACCTGGTGCCAAGGGATCAGGCGACGTCGCGATCAGGAACCATGACGCCTGGCAGGGATACAGGCTCGACATGGACACGCTCCATCCCTCGTTCGATCCGTCCTGCGCGACGAAGGTCCTCGGGTTCGACCTGAGCCTTCCCGTCATGGTCGGTCCGGTCGGAGACGTCAGGCGCCATTATGGCGACCTCATGGACGACCTTTCCTACAACGATTGCGTTCTCAAGGCCGCCGCGGACGGAGGCACCGTCGCCTTCACTGGAGATGGCCTCAACGCTGACGTCATGAGGAACGCGACGTCCCTCATCTCTCAGCTCGACGGTCGAGGCATCCCCACGATCAAGCCATGGTCGCTCGACGTGGTCTCCGAGAAGCTCGAGCTGGTACATGAGGCCCATCCCGTCGCCGTCGCCATGGACATCGATGCGGCAGGCCTCCCGTTCCTCAAGGGACAGGAGCCGCCAGCAGGGCCGAAGTCGGTACATGAGCTCGCATCGATCATCGACGACTGCGACGAGCCCTTCATCGTTAAGGGGATCATGACTCCGACGGCTGCCGAGAAGGCCGTCGATGCCGGGGCGGACGCGATCGTCGTCTCGAACCATGGCGGACGCGTCC
This sequence comes from Atopobiaceae bacterium, assembly GCA_022655215.1. GTDB lineage: Bacteria > Actinomycetota > Coriobacteriia > Coriobacteriales > Atopobiaceae > JALCUE01. The sequence continues at coordinate 727,347 of JALCUE010000001.1, forward strand.
TCGATGGCGTCCCCTCGACGGCCGAGATGCTGCCGAGCATCGTCGACGCCGTCGCAGACGATGTGACCATCTTCGTCGACGGCGGGATCCGAAGCGGCATAGACGTGTTCAGGGCGCTCGCCCTGGGTGCCGACGCCTGTCTCATCGCCAGGCCGTTCGTCGTGGCGACCTATGGAGCAGGCGAGGAGGGCGTCAGGTCCTATCTGTCCCAGCTCGAAGGCGAGCTCCTCGACACGATGCTCATGTGCGGCACCGCGGACATAGCCGAGATATGCGAGGACAAGCTCTTCTGGTAGCCGCTCGTGATATCGATCCGGCCAATCCATGCATGTAAAAACAGCCCGGGCATGCCCGGGCTGTCTCGTATCTGGTGGGCCCTGTAGGGTTCGAACCTACAACCTAGGGATTATGAGTCCCCCGCGCTAACCGTTGCGCCAAGGGCCCGTATGAAAAAAGGGCGGCGGCACTTGGCCGCCGCCCCGTCTCATGTGGTGGAGATAAGGGGGTTCGAACCCCTGACCTCATGACTGCCAGTCATGCGCTCTCCCAGCTGAGCTATATCCCCATGCGTTGGTGCGGTGATTACTATACCAAAGCGCGACGGCTCGTCAAGTGAGCATCTCCGTTCTCTCATGCACTCAACGCAACACGTGACCGAGCGCTCGTTCGGCCGCCATTTGATAGAGTGTGGGAAGTCAGTCGACGACCCACGACGGGTCGCTGGACACCGAATGGATCAGGGTGATAGGGGACATGGCGGGCAACAGAAGGTCACGCATGGGGCTCCTCAAGGCCCTCACAATCATCTACCTCGTCTGGCATTGCTTCGTCTCCCTCGTCATGGCTGCCGTGGCGATCCTGACGTTGCTCGTCTCCCTTGGCATCGTCGACGGGGGACCGGACTACACCGGCGTGGTCACCATCGCAGGCTTCGAGATTCCCCTGCCCATCCTTGCGACGATCGGCTGCGTCTTCGTGGGCCTGACCATCGTGTGCGGCGCCGCACTCGTCTCCCGCAGCTTCAGGTCGATCAAGTTCCCCGGAAGCTCCCATGGCGCCTTCGTCCTTGCGCGTGCGCTGTTCGTGATATGCGCGATCGGCGTGCTCTGGGCCGTCTCCCAGGGGAGTCTCGTCCTCTTCCTGGCACTTCTGTATTCGAGCATGCTCACGGGGTTGATGCTCCTGGGCATGAAGAGGCTCGAGGACGTCGAGGCTCGAGCGGATGTCGGGGCCGACTCGGAAGCGAGCAGGGACGAGGTGGTCGGGAGGGTCGACCAGATCTCGCCAGAGGTCCCCCTGGACCTCAGCAACGTCTCCAACGCCCTGAGGGGCTACGCCACGCTGATGATCGTGTGGGGCGTCGTCAAGCTCGTCATGGGCTCTATGCTCGTCATGTCCCCGAACATGGCTGCCGCTGATGGTGCGACGTGGTTCGGTGCACCCCTCTTCGGTACCGACCTCGGCCAGGGAGCACTCCTGCTCATGGGCGGACTCGTGATGTTGCTGGTGGGAAGGATGGGCAGGATCGCGGTCAGGACGGGTCTTCGCCTTCCTCGGTTCGAGCACGTGTCGTGGGTATGCCTGGCCATCGCATGCGTGCTCCTCGTCGGCGGCGGCATCACGTACTTCCAGGCACCCCTATGCGGCGGCCTCGCCTTCTTCTGCGGGATCACCGACGTCGCCCTCTGTGGAGCGGTCACCTTCTACGTCAGGCTCGGGATGATGGAGGCGCAGGGGAGCGGTTTGCAAAATGGCGCGACAGGACATGACGCCTCATGCTAGAATGTCTCCCGTCGCACTTGCGGCACGTTCGGGCGATTGGCTCAGGGGTAGAGCACATCCTTCACACGGATGGGGTCGCTGGTTCAAATCCAGCATCGCCCACCAATGACATCGGAGCCAGCCGGGAGAACCTCGGCTGGCTCTTTCGTTAGGAGGTTCAACCATGGAAGAGGATCGCGGACCCGTCGAGGAGCTCGGTCTCAGGATCTCCCATATCGGCATCAACGCAGCCGATGACGCCGAGGCGGAGCACATCGCCTCCATGTTCGAGACGCTCATGGGTCTTCCACGAAACGTCGTCGCCCCCATCTCGGTGTTCTCGGGAACCCTCATCGAGACCATGAAGGGCTGTGGCCGAGGCGAGAAGGGGCATATCGGCTTCCATGTCGATGACATCCCAAGGGCCGAGAGGTACTTCTCCGAGAAGGGCTTCTCCGTCGACGAGTCCTCCCGCAGGCTCAATCCCGACGGTTCCACCTTCCTCGTCTACTTCGAGGAGGAGATCGGGGGATTCGCCATCCATCTCACCCAGGGCTAGTCCTAGGGGTAGGTATTCGTATACGTTGGTCGCCGGGCCGGTGCATGCCGGCCCGTCTCATGGGAAATGTGTTCAGACGTGATTCTTCTAGCAGACAAGATCGCCAAGTCGTTCGGTGGACGCGTGCTCTACTCGGAGGCGACGCTCCAACTCAACGCGGGCGAGAGCTGGGCTCTCGTCGGACCAAATGGTGCCGGCAAGACCACTCTCCTCAAGATCATCCTCGGCCTCGAGAGTCCAGACGAAGGCACGGTCAGCTTCGCACGCGGAGCCACGCTCGGATATCTCGAGCAGGAGACGAAACTGGCGGGGGAGAGGAGCGCCCTCGGCGAGGTGATGGACTCGGCCGTGGAGATCAACCGACTGGGCGATCGCATCCATGAGCTCGAGCACCTCATCTCCACCACCGAGCCCGGCGAAGAGCTCGAGGCCATGCTCGAGGAGTACGGCCGCGCCCAGGACAGGTTCGAGCACGCCGGTGGGTACGAGCTCGAGAGCCGCGCCAGGGCCATCCTCTGCGGACTCGGCTTCCCCGTGGAAGACCTGGACAAGCCCGCCGAGGAGTTCTCCGGAGGCTGGCAGATGCGCATCGCCCTTTCGAAGCTCCTCCTGAGGCACCCGGACGTGCTCATGCTCGACGAGCCCACGAACCACCTCGACCTCGAGAGCGTCCAGTGGCTCGAGACGTTCCTCGCGAACTACGACGGAGCCGTCCTGCTCGTCAGCCACGACCGCTCGTTCATGGACGCATGCGTGAGCCACGTCGCTGCACTCGAGAACCGCAGACTCACCACCTACACGGGTAACTACAGCGCATATCTCAGGCAGCGCGAGGACAACCTGGAACAGCTCAGGAGCAAGCGAGCCGCCCAGGAGCGTGACATCCAGCACATGGAGACCTTCATCGAACGGTTCCGCTACAAGCCGACGAAGGCACGCCAGGTCCAGGAGAGGGTCAAGAAGCTCGAGAAGGTCAAGTCGGAGCTCGTCGTCCTCCCCGAGTCATCCAAGAAGGTGCACTTCGCCTTCCCGGAGCCGCCTCGCACGGGTGACATGGTGCTCGACGTCGAGCACGTCAAGAAGTCATTCGACGACAACGTGGTCTACGAGGACGCCTCGGCGACGCTCTATCGTGGGGATCACGTGGCCCTCGTCGGCCCGAACGGCGCCGGCAAGTCGACGTTCATGAAACTGGCGCTGGGCCTCGAGTCCCCTGACTCCGGAACCGTGGAACTCGGCCTCAACGTCACCTCGGCATACTACGCGCAGCACCAGCTCGAGTCGCTGAATCCCGCGAACACCGTCATGTCCGAGATGGACGAGGCCGCCGTCGGCTGGACGACCTCAGAGGAGAGGAAGCTGCTCGGCGCCTTCCTGTTCCATGGCGACGACGTCGACAAGCGCGTCGCGGTGCTCTCGGGAGGCGAGAGGGCGAGGCTTGCGCTCGCCAAGATGCTCGTCGCCCCGGACCCGCTCCTGTGCCTTGACGAGCCCACCAACCACCTCGACATCGACTCCGTGGACGTCCTCGAGTCGGCCCTCGTGGGATTCCCGGGGTCCATCCTCCTCATCAGCCACGATGAGCACCTCGTCCGAGCAGTCGCGAACAAGGTCATCGAGGTACGTGACGGCCAGGTGACCCTCTATGACGGCGACTACGACTACTACCTGTTCAAGAGGGCCGAGCTCGCTGCACGACAGGACTCTGACGACTCCACGACGACGAGTCCCGTCGCCACGAAGGCTCCGGAGGCCAAGACAGTCGCCCAGGCGAGACAGGACGAAAATGCCCCGTCCACAAACGGCCGCAACGTCAAGACCAAGGAGCAGCGTAGGGCAGAGGCCGAGGCCAGGAACGCCGCAAGCCGCAGGCTCAAGGACACCCGGAAGAGGCTCAAGAAGGTCGAGGCCGAGCTCACCCCCGCGCAGGCCCGCTACGAGGAGCTCGTGGGGCTCATGGCGGACGAGAGCCTCTATGCCGACGCCGAGAGGTTCGACTCCTGCATGAAGGAGTACAACGCCCTCAAGAAGTCGATCCCGGCGCTCGAGGAGGAATGGCTCGAGCTGTCGCAGAGGCTCGAGGAGGACGCCGATGAGTAGCGCATCCCGCATACTCGTCGTGCTCTCATGGGTCTTTCGTGTGGCAGCCATCCTGCTTGCCCTGGTCGTGTGCGGCCTCTGCTTCGCGAACGTCCCCTCCCGTTCCGCCCTCGTCGGGGTGGCGGGCACCGTGACCTCGTGGCTGCCCGCATCGCTCTCTGGTCTTCTCGTCTGCGAGACGCCCTTCGATGGGGCATTCCGCGGCGACCTCGCCATGACATCCGCGGTCCTGTTCGTTCTAGACTGGTTGTGCCTTCGAATCTCGGCAACGCTCAGATAGCGATGCTGGAGGGGAGTTGACCTAGTGCTTTCCACAAGCAGGATCATCAGCATCCTCGTGTCGGTCGCGCTCGTCATGTTCGCCGCCATGATCCATGAGGTGGCCCATGGTTGGGTCGCCTACAAGTGTGGGGACAACACGGCCAAGAACGCCGGGCGCCTCACGCTCAATCCCATGGCCCACCTCGATCCATTCGGCTCGGTCATCCTCCCTCTCGTGATGGCCCTGATGGGTGGCGCGATCTTCGCCTACGCGAAGCCCGTTCCCTACAACCCGAACAACCTGAGGAACCGCAGGAGGGATGAGCTCCTGGTCGCGCTCGCCGGACCTTGCTCCAACCTGCTCCAGGCTCTCGTGGCGGCCGCCATCTTCCGCGCGGTCTGGCCCCTCTACGCCTCCGACCCCTCGACCTTCCTCTATTGGGTCTGCTACGTCCTGTCGAGCTACATCTACGTGAACCTCATCCTCATGTTCTTCAACCTCATACCGCTCCCGCCACTGGACGGCTCGTCCATCATCGGGGTCTTCCTCACGGGGCACGCCCTCGAGACCTACTACAAGGTCCAGCGCTACTCGCTGCCGATCCTCCTCCTTCTCCTCTACATCGTCCCGACCGTGTTCGGCATCGATCCGCTCGGCATCTATCTGAATGCGACGGCCGGCAACCTCTACGACATCCTGTTGGGAGCGTAGGGACTCATGTCGTATCGAGTGCAGACACAGGTCTACTCGGGTCCCTTCGACCTGCTCCTCCAGCTCGTGAGCAGGCAGAAGGTCGACATCGGAGCGATATCGATCGCCGAGGTGGCTGACCAGTACCTGCAGGAGGTCGAACGGATGAGGGACATGGACCTCGACGTCGCCAGTGACTTCGTGCTCGTCGCCTCGACCCTCCTCGACATCAAGGCCTCGTCGCTCGTCCCCGAGGGCTTCTCCGTCAAGCGCAGCCAGGACGATGACGACCTGGATGACGAGCTCGACGGGCTGGCCCCCGACGAGGCGAGGGAGGTCCTCATCGCCCGGCTCATCGCCTACAAGCAGTTCAGGAACGCCGGTGCCGCGCTTGGGTCCCGCATGGAGGCGGAGTCGAGGATGCACCCCAGGACAGCCGGCCCCGACCCTGAGTTCCTGAACGTCATGCCTGACTACCTCGAGGGAATCACCTTGAGGGGACTCTCCGTCATCTGTGCGGACATCGACAGCCGCCGCGAGACGTTCCTCCTCGAGGCGGAGCACATCGCTCCCAAGCGGCTCCCGGTCGCCTTGACCGTCGCCTCGGTCGACCGCGTCACCAGGGCGCACCCGCTCGTGACCTTCTCGAAGCTGCTTGACGGGCAGACCTCGCCCGAGCAGGTCGTCGTGACGTTCCTGGCCGTCCTCGAGCTCTACAAGGCAGGTTCGATCAGGATGAGCCAAGACGAGAACTTCGGCGAGATCGACATCGAACGGGTCGAGGGCGCGCCCGCGTTCGAGGCGGACGAGCTCGAGCTCTCAAGCACCATGGAAGGATGAGGATGCAAGGACTCGACAACATTGGAAACGATTCCCTCAAGGGCGCCCTCGAGGCGATGCTACTGGTCTCGAGCGATCCGGTCTCCGCGACCGACCTCGCACGTGTGCTCGAGGTGAGCCCGGGGGACGTGGAGGGCTCGCTGGCCGAGCTCGCCGCCGAGTACTCGGATGCCGGACGCGGCTTCCAGCTCCGCGAGGTCGCGGGCGGCTGGAGGCTCTACACGCATCCCGCCTACCACGACCAGGTCGAGGCATACGTCATGAGCTGGGACACCAGAAGGCTTTCCCAGGCCGCCCTCGAGACCCTCGCCGTCATCGCCTACCACCAGCCTGTCACGCGCGAAGGAGTTCGTGCCATAAGAGGCGTCAACTCGGATGGCGTGATATCAAGCCTCGTGGACAAGGGCCTCGTACGTGAGACGGGACGCGACACCGAGCATGGTCAGGCGATCCTCTATGGGACGACGCAGGCATTCCTGGAGAAGTTCGGCCTCAAGGGATTGGCGGACCTCCCGGACCTCGAGGACTTCGCCCCGGACGAGGAGTCCAAGCGCTTCATCCGCGAGAGGCTGTCGGGTCGCTCGATCCAGTCGACGATCGAGGACGTCTCCGATGATCTCGACGACGAGCGGGACCTGATCGACGACACCGAGGAGGGGGAGTCGGAACTTGACTCCGAGTGAGAACGGCTCAGGCCCGATCTATCCCATGAGGCTTCAGAGGTTCCTCGCAAGGTCCGGAGCCGCAAGCAGGCGAGGCTCCGAGAACCTCATGACCGCCGGTCGCGTGACCGTGAACGGCGAGGTCGTGACCGAGCTCGGCAGCAAGGTCGATCCCAACGTCGACGTCGTCCGCGTCGATGGCGTGTTGTGCCGTCTCGCCGACGACGCGACATACATCATGCTCAACAAGCCCGCAGGCTTCGTGACCACGATGAGGGACCCCCAGGGAAGGCCCTGCGTCGCGTCCCTCGTCCCGACGGACGCACACCCGGGTCTGTTCGCCGTGGGCCGCCTCGACCGGGACACGACCGGCCTTCTCCTGTTCACCACCGACGGCGACATCGCACAAGCCCTTCTCCACCCGTCGCACCATGCGGCCAAGCACTATGTCGCCCTCGTGAAAGGCGTGCTGAGCGATCACGAGATCGAGCGTCTGGAGCATGGGATGGTCCTTGATGACGGTCCTTGCCAGCCCGCCGAGGTCACAAGGATCGACGGTAGCGAGGAGCTCGCTCTGAGCGTCGCCTGGGAGGGCGTCCCTTCGGGCTGTTCCGTGGTCGGGATGACCCTTCACGAGGGCAGGAAGCATCAGGTGAAGCGCATGCTCCACCATGTCAACCATACGGTGCTGAGACTCCATCGCGATTCCTTCGGCCCCCTCTCCTTGGGCGACCTCGTCGAAGGATGCTGGCGCGAGCTCACGGAAGCGGAGATCGTGGCTCTCAAGGCCTCGACCTCGGAGGGAGGTGTCGATGATGGCAAACGGCACACGCGGTGAGGTGCTTCTCCTCAGGCATCCCGAGACCGTCGCCAACGTCGACATGTACCTTTCCGGACAAAGCGACGTGGCCCTTTCGAAGGCGGGCGAGGCCCAGAAGGTCCGCGCGATCAAGGCCCTCGAGGCTTGGAGACCGGACGTGGTTCTCACCTCTCCTCTCACGAGGTGTGTCGGCATAGCCGAGAAGGTCTCCGCGGACCTCGGCATCGAATGCCATGTGGACGATCGTCTCATCGAGATAGGCTTCGGGGTGATCGAGGGGCTGTCCCATGGCGACATGGTGGCTGAGGGTTACAGCTTCCCCTGGCCCATCGACGAGCACGGCTCGCATCCCTGCCCTGATGGGGAGAGCTTCGAGCACCTGAGGGACCGGGCAAAGGACCTGGTGACGGACCTTTCCGCCATGGACGGCAGGACCGTCTGCGTGACGCACGGCGGTTTCACGCGGGCGTTCCTATCGGCGGTCTATGATTCCGATCCCCATGAGTTCTGGCACCTCTCGGTCGGCAACGTCAGCTCGCAGCTGTTCGCGAGCAATGGCGGGAAGCTGTATCTTGAGGCGTTCGGGCTCACGCCCGAGGAGGTCATTCGGAGGTCCATGGGCTCTTCCCCATGCGACACGGTTAACGCGATGGGGGAGTATTGATGATCGTTGCAATCGACGGGCCCGCGGGATCAGGCAAGTCGACCGTGGCCAAGGCCATGGCGACGAGGGAACATCTCACCTACCTCGATACCGGAGCCATGTACAGGTCAGTAACGCTCGCCTGCATGCGCAGGGGCTGTGACCTCGCCTCGGATGACGAGGTCGTCTCCATCGCGAAGAGGTGCGACATCTCGTTCACCGACGGTGGAACCAAGGTCCTCCTAGACGGCGAGGACGTCTCGGCTGACATCAGGACCGCGGAGGTGGACGCATGCGTCTCGCGCGTCTCGTCCATCTCCGAGGTGAGGCGGCTCATGGTCGCGACCCAGCGCAGGCTCGCCTCGAACGGCGACGTCGTGGCCGAGGGGAGGGACATCGGTACGGTCGTGTTCCCCGAAGCCGAGGTCAAGGTATTCCTCGTCGCCGACCCCGAGGCGAGGGCCCATAGGAGGGCCGTCCAGCGCGATGGAGGAGACGAGGCCACCGGCAAGGCCGGGAACGTGGACGCGGCCGAGGAGAAGGCCGTCCTCGACGACCTTAGGCGCAGGGACGAGCTCGATTCGACACGCAAGACTTCCCCGCTCGTCGCCGCAGATGACGCCGTGAGGATAGACTCGACCTCTCTTTCCGTCGACCAGGTCTGCGACAGGATCCACGACCTCATCGAGGCGGCCCGTGCGAAGGGCGAGTCCGAGCCTGAGACCAAGCCCGATCACAAGGAGGAGGGCGACGTGAGGAGCGAGACGAAGCCTGCCAAGGTGGCTTCGCGACGGGACGCGAAGGCGGCCCCCAAGCCGATGAGAGCATTCCACAACGTCAGGGACGACTACTTCGACCACGGCATGCGTGAGTTCCCATGGCCCTCTCGTGCCATCTTCAACATCGCGGCCGCCATCGTCTGGGCACTCTCGAAGATCTGGTGGCGTTGGAGCTTCGAGAACGAGGACGAGTTCATCGAGCATGTGAAGGGCCATGGTTCCGTCATCGTCATGAACCACGTCTCCATGGTCGAACCCGTCGTCACGGTCGTCATGATGTGGGCCCATGGCATCCGAGTTCGCGCCATCTATAAGACCGAGTTCGACAGCAATGCGCTCACCAGATGGGTCTTCAGTCGCGTCGGCGGGATTCCCGTGGACCGTGGCAGTGCCGACCTCAAGGCCATACGCCGAGCGCAGCGCGCCCTCGAGCGTGGGGAGTGCGTGCTCATCTACCCGGAAGGCACGAGGATAAAGTCGGATGACGAGGAGGTCGAGATGCACGGCGGCTTCTCCCTCATGGCGCAGCTGGCGAGGACAGACGTGGTCCCCATGGCCGTCGTCGGCGCGCGAGACGTGACACCGAAGGGCCATCATTTCCCCCGACCGCTTCGCGTCTTCCTCTCGATCGGCCGTCCCATCTCCTTCGAGCAGCTCGGCGTCAAGGGTCGGAAGGCCTCGCTGGCCGCGATGGAGGAGAAGGCCATGCATGACGTGTTCGAGCTGAGGGATGCCCTCAGGCGCGAACACCCGGGGAAGGAATAGGCATGGCCGTCATCCGGGTCGCCGACCAGGCCGGGGCATGCTATGGCGTCGAACGCGCCCTCGATCTCGTCCACGCCGCGATCGAGGATGGGACACGCCCCGTCCGCACGCTCGGTCCCCTCATCCATAACCCTCAGGTCGTACGAGAGCTTGAGGACGAGGGCGTCCGAGTCGTCGACGAGGTCCCGACCGATGCGACGTGTTCGCTCGTCATCAGGTCCCATGGGGTCACCCCGGAGGTCATGGACGAGGCTCGTGAGCGGGGGATGGAGGTCATCGACGCGACCTGCCCCTACGTGAAGAAGGCCCAGCATGCCGCCGAGAGGCTCCACTCCGCCGGTTATCAGGTCATCGTCGTGGGCGAATCGGGTCATCCCGAGGTCGAGGGGATCCTCGCTCATGCGCCTCGTTCCTTCGCCATCTCCTCGGCCTCCGACCTCGCCGGCCATGCGCTGGCGAAGAGGGTCGGCATCGTCGTCCAGACCACCCAGAGCCTCGCCGTGCTCGAGGAGGTCGTCTCCGCCGTCGTCGGCCGGGTCGACGAGCTGCGGGTCATGAACACGATCTGCTCGGCCACGACCGAGAGGCAACGCGCCGCGGCCGACCTCGCACGCGACTCGGACGTGATGATCGTGATCGGCGGAAGGAACTCGGCGAACACGACGCGACTCGCGAAGATCTGCTCCCAGAGCTGCTCCATGACCCATCACATCGAGTCGCCCACCGAACTCGAGGCCGATTGGTTCATGGACGTGGATGCCATCGGCGTCACCGCGGGGGCATCGACGCCCGCCTCTCAGATCGAGGGCGTCGTCTCCGCCATCTCCTCGCTCATGGGGGAGGCGGGGGATGAACAACGATGACAGGGCCGACTACGCACCACAGAGGGCCCCTCGCCTAGGTGCGTGGGTGAGCTCGGTCGAGGCCGACAGCCCCGCTGACGATTGCGGGATCGTGCCCGGGATGCGCATCGACACGATCAACGGTGTCGTCCTCGACGACATAATCACCTGGCGTTGGGAGTCAGCGGACGACACCATGTCCCTCACGGTGTTCGATCCCGCCGATGGCACGACGACGCCCTGCGAGCTCGAGCGCGACCTCGGCCAGCAATGGGGGATAACGTTTGACGACGTGCTCTTCGATGGCATCAGGACCTGTAGGAACGCGTGCGTCTTCTGCTTCATGAGCATGCTCCCGCCGAAGATGCGCGACACCCTCTACCTGCGAGATGACGATTACAGGTTGAGCTTCCTCCAAGGCAACTTCGTCACGCTCACGAATGTGGAGGACGCCGACCTCGCGAGGATCATCGAGTATGACCTCGAGCCGATGAACGTATCCATCCATGCCGTCACCCCCGAGGCAAGACGCGCCCTCATGGGCAAGAACGCGGCGCGTGGCATGGAGGTCCTCGAGAGGTTGTGCGATGCCGGGATCGAGATCCACGGCCAGGTCGTCGTCTGCCCAGGGCTTAACGATGGAGATGAGCTGAGGCGGACCCTCGATTGGGTCGAGGCGCACCCCAACGTCACCTCCCTCGCCTGCGTTCCGCTCGGCTACACCAAGGACTCGCCGAGGTTCACGCATTCCTTCTCGGATGAGCCAGTCGAAGCGAAGGCTGTCATCGACCTCATACGTCCCTACCAGGAGCGGTCTCGGAAGGCGACGGGTTCGACGAGGTTCCAGCTCTCGGACGAGTTCTATCTCGACGCACACGTCGAGGTGCCGGCCGCCGAGCTCTACGACGGCTATCCGCAGTTCTACGACGGGATCGGCATGCTCAGGAGCTATATCGACGACACCGAGAGCGTAAGTCGCTCAGATGTCGCCCTCATCCATGAGGTCGACGAACGACTCTCGACCTCGGACACGAAGGTGATCCTGGTCACAGGCGAGGCCGCCGAGGGCGTCGCCAAGGGGCTGTCGAAGGCCCTGTTCGCGCGGACGGACGCGAGCGTGGCCGCCATCCACAACGACTACTTCGGCGGCAACGTGAACGTCGCCGGGCTCATCGTGGGACGCGACCTCCTCGCCCAGCTCCCGCGAGACCTCACAGGGGCCCTCGTCATCATCCCGACCATCATGCTCAACGCCGATGGGTATACGCTCGATGACGTCAGGCGAGTCGACATCGAGCACGAGATCGCCGAGAGGGGAGGGGACTGCCTCTTCTGCGACTCCACCCCGTTCCCGCTCGTGAGGTCGCTCGCGAAGCATCTGGGCCTTCGATGAGCTCTGCCGTTGCGTGATAGACTCTAGCTCGGAGAAAACTGATTCCAAGGAGAAGTCATGACCAAGCCCGTCGTCGCAGTCGTCGGCCGCCCCAACGTCGGCAAGTCGACGCTCGTGAACAGGATCTGTCAGGCGAAGGACGCCATCGTGCACGAGTCCCGGGGTGTCACCCGTGATCGCTCATATCACGATGCCGACTGGAGCGGCAGGGACTTCGTCGTTGTGGACACGGGCGGCATCGAGTCGACCAAGTCAGAGGACCCGTTCTCGAGCCCCATCCGCGACCAGGCCGTCGCCGCCTGTGACGAGGCGTCCGTCATCCTCTTCCTTGTGGATGGTTCCGTCGGCGTCACCGACGAGGACGAGGCTGTGGCCCGCGTGCTCAGGAAGTCTGGCAAGCCCGTATTCCTGCTCGTCAACAAGATCGATGATCCCGGGAAGGACGATGCCCTGTGGGAGTTCTTCTCCCTCGGACTCGGCGACCCGAGGCCTCTCTCCGCGCTTCACGGATACGGTACGGGTGACCTCCTCGACGAGGTCATCGACAGGTTCCCCGACGAGGACGAGGGGCCCGATTATCCCGATGACCTTGTGAACGTGGCCATCATCGGACGCCCGAACGTCGGCAAGTCCTCGCTCACCAACAGGATCGCAGGCGAGAACCGTGCCATCGTGAGTGACGTCGCCGGGACGACCCGAGACGCCATCGACATCGTCGTCGAGCATGACGGCGTGAGGTATCGACTCGTCGACACGGCCGGCATGCGCAAGAAGAACGTCGTGCATGAGGACATCGAGTACTACTCGATGGTGCGGGGTCTCAGGGCGATCGACAAGGCCGACGTATGCCTTCTCGTCGTCGACTCGACCGTGGGCCTCACCGAGCAGGACCAGAAGGTGGCCGGCATGGCCATCGAACGCGGTTGCGCCCTCGTGCTGCTGCTCAACAAGTGGGACCTCATGGGAGACGCCGTCGAACGCGAGCACGTCATGGAATCCCTTGCGACACGCATGGCATTCGCGCCTTGGGCCCCGGTCATGAGGATATCGGCGCTCACCGGCAGGTCGGTCTCGAAGATCTGGGACCAGGTCATCAGTGCCAACGTCGCAAGGTCACAGAGGATCCCCACGTCGAAGCTCAACGCGCTGCTCACACGCATGCGTGAGACGGGCCATACGGTCGTCAAGGGTGCCAAGCGGCTTCGCGTCCAGTACGCCACGCAGACCGGATTCGAACCGCCCACCTTCACCTTCTTCTGCAACAGCCCCGAGCTCGTGGATGACAACTACGAACGCTATGTGGAGAATAGGCTTCGCGAGACGTTCGAACTCGTCGGAACACCCATCAGGCTGCGGTTCCGTAGGAAGGAGCAGTCCGAGCGATGAGCCTCGACTCCCTCACGACCTCGACACTTCTTGCCGCGGTCATCACATTCCTCATATGCGGAATCCCCTTCGGCCTTCTCATCGCGAGCAAGCGAGGCGGCATTGACGTGAGAGCCGTCGGCTCGGGAAACATCGGCACGACGAACGTCTCCCGTTCGGTCGGGGCATCGGCCGGCATCCTCACTCTCGCATGTGACGCCGGGAAGGGCCTTGTCTGCACTCTCGTCTCCTCCCTGGTGATCTCCACTGTGGCATGCGGCGGACAGCTGTCCTCGGTCCTCCCCGGGGGCGTCTGCGACTGGTCGATGGGCGTCGTGTACGCGGCAGCCATCCTCGGACACGTCTTCTCGCCATATCTCCACTTCCATGGCGGGAAGGGGATAGCGGTGGGATTCGGCGCAGCCCTCGGGTTCATGTGGCCCGTCTCGCTGGGTCTCCTCGTCGTGTTCGTCGTGTTCGCGGTCCCGACCCGCTACGTCTCGCTTGGCTCGATCGCCGCCGCCATCTCACTGCCGATCCTCGGCTGGGCCATCTATCACCCGAGCAACGTGTTCGTCATCCTGCTTGGTATCGTCGCGGCGGTCGTCGTATGGGCCCATAGAGCGAACATCGGCAAGCTCATGCGGGGCGAGGAGAAGCGCTTCTCGTTCCACAAGACCTCCGATGGGAAGCCTGCGGCCGACGACGAAGGCGGCTCACGTTGAGCCGCATCTCGGTCATAGGTGCCGGATCATGGGGAACGGCCATCGCCGGTCTTGTCGCGGGGGCGGGAAACGACGTGAGCCTCTGGGCACATTCCGAGGAGGTGGCCGCCACCATACGGGCAGACCATCGAAACCCTCGCTATCTCACCTCATACGTGCTTCCTGACCGAGTCGATTCGTCGAACTCGCTGGAGGAGTCGACCTATGGCGCGGACGCGATCCTTCTCGTCGTCCCCTCGACGCACATCCGCCCGGTGGCTCGCCTCGCAAGCGCACACGTCGGCGACGACGTGCCCGTGCTCGTCCTTACCAAGGGCATCGAGATGGATACCGGACTTCTCATGACCGAGGTCACCGCCGAGGAGCTCGGACATCCCGAGAGGCTTGCGGCGCTGTCCGGCCCGAACCATGCGGAGGAGGTCTGCCTCGGCCAGCTCTCGGCTGCCGTGGTCGCGTCGACCTCCAACGACGTGGGCCGTTTCTTCCAGACCCTCCTGAACTGCCCCTCTTTCCGTGTCTATCGCAGCGACGACGTAATCGGCGTCGAGACCTGCGGTGCGGTCAAGAACGTCATCGCCATCGCCTGCGGCGTCGCTGCAGGTCTCGGGGCGGGGGATAACACCGAAGCGCTCATCATGACCCGCGGTCTCGCGGAGATCGGGAGGGTCGTCAAGGCATGTGGCGGCGACCCCCTGACGTGCATGGGGCTCGCGGGGATGGGGGACCTCATCGCGACCTGCACCTCCGAGCATTCCCGCAACAGGAGGTTCGGCGAGGCCCTCGCGGCAGGGTCTGACCTTGCCGACTTCGAGGGCACGACGCATATGGTGGTAGAGGGTGCCCACGCCGCGCGAAGCGTCGCGGAGGTCGCCCGCAGACATGATGTGGACGTCCCCATCACCGAAGCCGTCTGCAGGATACTCTACGAAGGTATCTCCCTGGCAGAGGCGATGGATCGCCTCATGGGCAGGATTCCCGATTCCGAGTTCTACGGCCTCATGGATGGCCGGGAAGGCAGGTAACGATGCGAGACAAGGTTCTCATCTCCCCGTCGATCCTCTCGGCGGACATACTCGACCTGGGTGATGACATCAGGTCCATCTCCACGGCAGACATGGTCCATATCGATGTCATGGACGGCAACTTCGTGCCGAACCTCACCTTCGGACCGAACGTCGTGGCTGCCGCCAAGAGGGCTTCCGACCTCCCGCTCGACGTGCACCTCATGGTCGACAACCCTGACGAGACCTACGGCCTCTACCTTGAAGCCGGCGCGGACATGCTCTGCTTCCACTACGAGGCCGCCAAGCACGCGCACAGGATCGTCAACGCCATCCACGCCGCAGGTGCGAAGGCGTGCGTGGCTCTGAACCCCGGGACTCCCGTCTGCGCCCTCTCCTCGATCATCTCCGAGCTCGACATGGTCCTCATCATGACGGTCGATCCCGGTTTCGGCGGTCAGTCGTTCATCCCGTCCTCCCTGGACAAGCTCAAGGACCTCGAGGAGCTCTGCCATTCACGCGGGGTGGCCCCGCGCGTGGAGGTCGACGGCGGCGTGAGCGCCAAGAACGTCGCGACGGTGGTCGCCGCCGGGGCGGACGTCATCGTCGCAGGCAGCGCCGTCTTCGGTGACGCGGACCGCGCGGCCGCCATAGCGGCCATCCGCTCCGCCGCCTCCGTCATCGACATGGAGGCATAGGAGAACATGCCCACAGCTCGATCGATGGTCTATCTGGACTTCGCAGCCTCGGCTCCCATGCGGGAGGAGGCGATCGAGGCCGAGAGGGACTACGAGTCCAGGCCTTGGGCCGGAGCGAACCCGAACTCCCTCCACACCCTCGGCAGGGAGGCATCCTCCGAGCTCGATCGCTCGAGGTCGACCCTCGCCCGTCTCGTCGGCGGCAACTTCAGACCATCTGACGTCACCTTCACGTCCGGCGGTACGGAGTCCAACAACCTCGCGATCATAGGTCTCGCGGAGGGGGCGAGGGCCAAGGACGGCAGGAAGTCCAGGGTCCTGTTCTCCTCGATCGAGCATGACTCGATCCTCGACCTCGTCGGTCCCCTGAGGGACCGCGGCTTCGACGTCGCCCTTGTGGGACCCGGTCGAGACGGCGTCGTCGGAAGCAAGACGCTTGGGGATGTGATGGACGACGACGTCGCCCTCGTGAGCGTCATGGCAGCGAACAACGAGACGGGTGTCATCCAACCGATAGATGAACTTGCCAGAAAGGCACATGCCGCAGGAGCCTTGTTCCATACCGATGCGGTGCAGGGATTCGGAAGGGTCCCGCTCGAGCTGGACGCGGTGGATGCCGTGAGCATAGCCGCTCACAAGATAGGTGGCCCAGTCGGGATCGGCGCCCTTGTCGTGAGGGGCCGCAGCCCGCTTCGTCCCCAGCTGTTCGGTGGCGGCCAGGAGATGGGAAGAAGACCAGGCACCCAGGACGTGCGCAGCGCGGTGGCCTTCTCGGCGGCGGCCGCGGCCTGCATGAAGGACCTCGCATGCACGAGAGAGCAGGTCGCAGGCATGTCACGCGGGCTCTATCGAACGCTCTGCGCGGATGGGACGGGGATAGAGCCCACGACCGGCATCGCGGTGGGCGAGGACAGGCTCCCTGGCATGGTGAGCATCATGGTCCCTGGTCTGGAGAGCGAGTCACTCATCCTCAGACTCGATGCGGAAGGATTCGAGGTCTCAGCCGGCTCAGCGTGTTCGTCGGGCTCGCTTGAGCCCTCGCATGTGCTCACCGCCATGGGCATCGAGCGTGACTCTGCCTTCGGCTCCTTGAGAATCTCATTCGACGAGAGGGTCCCGCAAAAGGACCTCGACCACTTCTCAGACACTCTCATAGGCATCGTCCATGACATGCTAGGCGAGGGGCACGGCAGACGATGAGGGTACTCGTGGGACTTTCCGGCGGTGTGGACTCCTCTGCAGTCGTCTCGCACTTCCGGGAGGGCGGTCACGAGGTCATCGCAGCCACGCTCGTGATGCAACACGGCACATACCCCGTCCCGCCCGAGATGGCCCTCGAAAGGGCACGCATCACCTGCGAAGGACTGGGCGTTAGGTTCGTGACGGCCGATGTCTCCCAGACATTCAGGGAAGTCGTGGTCGACCGCTTCCTGCGCGAATACTCGGTCGGCAGGACACCGAACCCCTGTGTCGCATGCAACCCGGCCGTCAAGTTCGCCGCCCTTGGCAGGCTTGCCGATGAGAACGGCTGTGACGTCATGGCGACGGGACATTACGTCGGGACGTCGCTGTGCCCCGATGGCCTCACTCGGCTCGTGCGCGGCTCCGACCCCATGCGCGACCAGAGCTACTTCATGTGTCGCCTCACCGAGGGCATCGTGAGCAGGTGCGTGTTCCCCCTCGCCACGAAGGACAAGCCGGACGTCCGCTCCTATGCGGCCGCGCACTATCTTCCAGCCGCTGACGCAAGCGACTCGGAAGGCGTCTGCTTCGCACCGGAGGGAGACTACCGAGAGCTCATACGCGAACGGATGCCGGAGGCGTTCGAAGAAGGAACCATCGAGGACGATGACGGCGCCATCCTTGGAAAGCATGAGGGCGTCTGCGGCTTCACGATAGGGCAGAGAAGGGGATTGGGTCTTGCCGGAGGCCCCTTCTTCGTCACGAGAATCGATGCGGGCAAGAGGAAGGTCATCGTGAGGAAGGGAGAGCCACCGAGGAGCTCATCCTTCGTCGTCGACGAGGCCACGTTCATCGGGGAGTCCCCGTGTGACGACGATGACCTTCTCGTCCAGACACACTTCCATGCGCCCGCACAGCCCGCAAGACTCACTCCGATCGGCAAGGGGCGCTATGAGGTCTCGCTCGTCGACTCCACGGTGCTCGCCGTCGGAGGTCAGACCGCCGCCTTCTATCATGGTGACACCGTCCTTGGCGGCGCGACGATAGCCTAAGTCTCAAGTCGAGGCTTATTTCTCGTTATCCCGCATTCATGTTTCGTTTGACCCTATCAACGGAACCCTCCGCCAGAAGGCGCGGAATCAGGCTCAAATCTGCCAAATGGAGGTAGAATCATGCAGGTAATCGATATCGTCAACGCAATTGCCGAGTCTTATCCTGAAGTTGATGCTGAATCCTGGGATATGCCTGGCCTAAGCGTCGGTGACCCTCATCATGAGGTCAAGGGTGTGCTTTGCGCACTCGACCCACTGCCTTCGACCATAGAGGAGGCCGATCGGAGGGGGCTCGACATGGTCGTCACCCATCACCCCGCATTCATCGAGCCCCCGAAGAACATCACACCCTCCTATGTGACCTCCGGACTTGGAGGCGTCATCGCCTGGACGGCGGCGTCCATGGGCATCTCGCTCGTCGCGGCGCACACCAATCTCGACAAGAGCGAGGATGCGTTCCTTCTCGCGTCCGAACTCCTCGCCATGGAAGCCATCGGCAGGATCCAGGAGCCTGATGGCTTCGGCGTCATCCTGGACGGGGGCTCAAGGCGCGTCCGTGATGTCTGCTCGGCCGTCACCTCGGGTTTCGGGGCCACACCGCTCGTCTATGGCGACGATGACGCACCGGCTCCGGTGATCGGGTACTGCTCCGGCTCTCTTGGAGATCTCGGTCTCGAGACCCTCTCGAGGGGATGCACGTGTGTCGTGACGGGGGAATGCGGATATCATCGCGCGACGGAGCTTCAGGCCGCAGGTTGCGCGGTTATACTCATGGGGCATGACGTGTCGGAGCTTCCCTATTCCAAGCTCCTCGCCTCCGTGCTCGGCGATCGCTTCCCCGAGCTGCGTGTCGAGGTCCTTGACGAGAGCCCCCATGCCCATGCGTTCCAGCTACGCCACTGACGAACAAGGAGCACGAGCAATGACCGAATCACAGGCCTTGGTACGCCTCCAGCAGATCGATCTCGGTCTCATTCGCTGCGAGAGGACCCTTTCGGGACTTCCGCAGCGCGACAAGCTCGCGAAGATCAAGGTGGCTCGCCGCCGAGTGGCCACCGAGCTCACCAAGATGCTCGGTCAGCGCAAGGACGTCGAGATGGAGATCAACGACCTCGACAAGACGAGGGTCTCTTTCGAGACTCGCGTGACCGAAGCCCAGCAGAAGGCGAATGACTCCGAGGAGGGCTATCGCTCCGTCAAGGACTTCGAGGCCCAGCTCTCCGATTATGCGAAGCGGCTCGAGAAGATCCAGTTCGACACCGACAAGCTCATGGCCGAGCTCGAGAAGCTCGAGCATGCCGATAAGAACGCGAGGTCGATCCAGTCGAAGCTCGATGAGGAGGAGAGGGCCCAGACCGCTTCCTACGAGGAGGCGGCCGCCGACGTGACCCGGGAGGTCAAAGCTTTGAAGGAGGAGAGGGCCGACGTCGTCTCGCAGCTGAGCCCCGAGCTCCTCGAGCGGTATGCCGCTGCCGTGAAGCGGTTCGGCGGCATCGCGGTCGAGACCCTGGACGGCAACAAGCCCTCGGCCTGCCGCGTGGCGTTGCAGCCGAGCCAGTTCTCGGACATCAGGCACGGACCGGTCATCACCGAATGCCCCTATTGCCACCGCATCCTCGTCACCGAGAGCTGATGGCCGACATGATGGACATGGAAGGCACGAACGGCAGGCGCGTTCTCCTCTGCGTCAGCGGCTGCATCGCCGCATACAAGGCATGCGAGGTCCTGAGGGGTCTCCAGAAGGCCGGATGCGACGTCAAGGTGGTCTTGACTGAGGCCGCCTGCGAGTTCGTGGGTCCAACGACGTTCGAGGCGCTCTCCGGTCATGAGGTCGCGGTCGATCTCTTTGACTATGGCCCCTCGGCTATTCCCCATATCCAGCTCTCGGATTGGGCCGACCTCATACTCGTGTGCCCGGCAACGGCCAATGTCGTCGCGAAGGCATCGCAGGGTATCGCCGACGATTGCCTCACGTCCACGCTCCTCGCCGCCACGAGCCCCATCCTCTTCGCACCTGCCATGAACGTGAGGATGTGGCAGAACGCCGCCACGAGAGCCAACGTCGAGACCCTCGAGGCAAGGGGGATCGTGTTCGTCATGCCCGCAAGCGGCAGGCTCGCATGCGGGGACATCGGTGAGGGCAAGCTGGCTGAGGTCGAGACCATCGTGGACCGCGCACTCTCCATGCTCGATGCCACGCAGTCGCTTGCCGGCAGGCATGTCCTCGTGACGGCCGGGCCCACGCATGAGCCGGTCGACCCAGTGAGATTCTTGGCGAACGCCTCGTCGGGGAAGATGGGATTCGAGATCGCCAGGGCCGCAAGGAGGTCTGGCGCGCACGTGACGCTGGTCTGCGGACCCGTCTCCCTCCCAGACCCATGCGGCGTCGACGTCATACATGTCACGACCGCTGCGGAGATGCTCGAGGCTTCCTCGGAGGCATTTCAGAGCTGTGACGCCGCGGTCCTCGCGGCCGCCGTCGCCGACTACACTCCCACGAACCCCAGCGACCACAAGCTGAAGAAGCGCGACGAGGCTCTCGATTCGATACCCCTGACGAGGACCAAGGACATCCTTGCGACCCTCTCCAAGACCAAAGGCGAAAGGGTCGTCATCGGTTTCGCTGCCGAGACGAACGACCTCGTCGAAAATGCCCGGGAGAAGCTCACCACGAAGGGCTGCGACCTCATCATCGCCAATGACGTCTCCCGTGAGGACTCCACGTTCGGCTCCGACACCGACGCGGTCACGATCGTCTCCACAGACGGCGCCGAGGAGCTCCCGACCCTCTCGAAGAGAGAGGTCGCCGAGAGGATCGTCGAGATGGTCTCCAAAATGATCGCGGCCAAGGGTGATGCCACGTGCTGACCTTGGGATGCCATCTCTCGTCTGCCGATGGTTTCGCGGCCATGGGTCAGACTGCCGTGAACATCGGCGCGAACACCTTCGCATACTTCACGAGGAACCCTCGCGGTGGATCCGTGAAGGACCTCGACCCCGAGGACGTCGCGGGACTGCGCGACGTGATGGACGAGCATGGATTCGGAACGCTCGTGGCCCATGCCCCCTATACGCTCAACATGGCATCCGCCAAGCCCTACGTGAGGGAGTTCGCCCTCAAGGCCATGCAGGAGGACCTCGCCCGCCTCGAGTGGATGCCACCCGCGCACTACAACTTCCACCCTGGCTCCCATGTGGGTCAAGGCATCGACGAAGGGATCGGTCTCATCGCCGAAGGATTGAACGCCGTCATCGTTCCAGGTCAGAGGACGAGGGTCCTCCTCGAGACGATGTCCGGAAAGGGATCAGAGGTCGGAGGGACGTTCGAGCAGATCGCTCGCATCATCGACGGCGTCGATCATGACGAGGTGCTCGGCGTATGTCTCGACACATGCCACGTGAGTGACGCCGGATACGACATAGTCAACGATCTCGATGGCGTGCTCGACGAGTTCGATCACGTCATCGGTCTCGACAGACTTCTGGCGCTCCATGTGAACGACTCGAAGAACCCGTGTGGATCCCACAAGGACCGACACGAGAGGATAGGGGAGGGTACGCTCGGCCTCGGCACGTTCACCAGCATCGTGAACGAGCCCAGACTCCAGGGGCTGCCCATGATCCTCGAGACGCCGAATGATCTCGCCGGCTACACGGCTGAGATCGCGATGCTCCGCGGCATGGCGGATAACGAGGGAGAGTAGGCTTGGGCATTCTCATCGGATGTGACTCCGTCTCGCAGGAGTGGCCAGGCAAGCGAGTGCTCGTAGGCGTCACCATCGGCATAGACGAGGGCGACAGGATCGGGATAGTCGGCAGGAACGGCGACGGCAAGTCGACGCTGCTCGATGTCATCTCCCGGAGGCTCATTCCGGACGCGGGAACGGTCACATGGCGAGGTGACATAGCCGTCGGCTTCCTGAGGCAGAACGACGAACTCGTCGATGACGAGACGGTCCGCTCACAGGTGATGGGCGATACGCCGGAGTACGTCTGGGCATCCGACCCGACCGTACGCGAGATATGTGATTCGTTACTCCAGGACGTGCCTTGGGATGCCATCATCTCCGAGCTCTCCGGCGGTCAGAGGCGAAGGGTCGACCTCGCCAGACTCCTCGTGAGGAAATGGGACGTGCTCCTTCTGGACGAGCCCACCAACCATCTCGACATGCAGGCGATCACCTGGCTCGCGCACCATCTGCGCAATCGTTGGCCACAGGGGGCCGGTGCGCTGCTCTGCGTGACGCACGACCGTTGGTTCCTCGATGAGGTGTGCGAGAGGATGTGGGAGGTCCACGACGGTACGATCGACCCATTCGAGGGCGGTTACTCCGCGTACATCCAGCAGCGAGTCGAAAGGGACCGCCAAGCACAGGTCATGGAGACCCGCAGGCAGAACACCATGAGAAGAGAGCTGGCATGGCTCTCCCGAGGTGCTCAAGCACGCTCGAGCAAGCCGAAGTTCAGGATTGACGAGGCAAGGGCGATGATCGCCGATGTCCCGGTGCTGAGGGACGGCATCGAGCTCAAGAGGCTCGCCACAAGCCGCCTTGGCAAGCAGGTCTTCGAGCTCGATGACGTGTCCGTCTCCTATGGGGACACGTGCGTGCTCGACCATGTCTCATGGCTCATCGGACCAGGGGACAGGTATGGGATCCTCGGAGAGAACGGTGCTGGCAAGTCGACCTTACTCAAGGTCATTCAGGGTAAGGTCGAGCCTTCGTCTGGAAGGGTGAAGGTGGGCAAGAGCGTGAAGGTAGGTGTGCTCTCGCAACACCTTGACTCTCTCTCCGAGAAGGGCGATTGGCGAGTGAGTGACCTCCTGGCCAGGTATAAGACCACCTATGTGATAGACGGCAAGGATGTGACTCCCGAGCAGCTCCTCGAGAGGCTCGGCTTCGACAAGCGAGAGACCATGTCCAGGATCTGCGACCTATCGGGAGGTCAGCGTCGCAGACTCGCCCTCATGTGCGTCCTCTTGCAGGAGCCCAACGTGCTCATCCTGGATGAGCCCGGCAACGACCTCGACACGGACATGCTGACTGTGGTCGAAGACCTTCTTGATGGTTGGCCCGGCACCTTGTTGCTCGTCAGCCACGACAGGTATCTCATGGAGCGTGTCACGGATGACCAGTACGCCCTCATAGACGGTCATCTCCGTCATGTCCCCGGAGGGGTCGACGAGTACCTTTCCCTCGTGGATGCTGCCCACGACGAAGCTGCGGCTGACACAAGCGAACGTGACGAGAGCGAGCCCCAGATACGTGACGACGGGCTCTCGAACTCGGAACGACGCGACCTCATGCACCGCTTCGAGTCGACGGGGCGCCGTCTCGACAAGGCGCGGACCGAACCCGGCGTCATCGAAGCCGAGCTCGCCGGAATCGAGCCCACGGATTACGCGTCTTTGCAGGAGGTCCAGGAGAGGCTCGATGCCAAGAGGTCGGAGATATCGGACCTCGAGGACGAATGGCTCGACCTTGCCATGAGGCTTGGGATAGAGTAGTCGCACCGACGTCAGGGGAGGAGTCGCCCATGCTCGACCTCGCGAGGCGCTTCCTCGCCAAGTATCGACGCCTTCTCGTGCTCGGACCCGCCTGCAAGCTCATCGAGGCCGTGTTCGACCTCATCACGCCTCTCGTTATCGCGCGGATGATCGATGATGGCGTCGGACACGGTGACGTGGACGTCATCATCCGTCTCGGTATCGTTTTGCTGGTCATGGCGGTGCTCGGGCTCTGCTTCACGCTCGTCTGCCAGAAGACGGCCGCCCTCGTCTCCCAAGGTTCCGGAACGGACGTGAGGAACGCCCTCTTCGAGAAGGTCAACGAGTTCTCCTACACCGAGCTGGACCGCTTCAGCACGCCCTCGCTCGTCACGAGAATCACAAACGACGTCAACCAGTTACAGGTGGCCGTCGCCATGCTCGTGAGGCAGGTGATTCGCTGGCCCTTCCTGGCCATCGGCTCCATGGTCGCCGCCCTCCTCATCGACTTCAAGCTCGGCCTCATCTTTCTCGTGGTGACTCCACTCATCGCCTTCATCTTCTGGTCGGTCATGAGGCGCTGCATACCCTACTTCAGGGGGATGCAGGCGAAGCTCGACCGGATCTCCCTCATCACGAGAGAGGCGCTCTCAGGCGTGAGGGTGATACGTGCATTCGTTCGGGACGACGCCGAGGAGCGACGATTCGATACGGCCACGGCCGATCAGACCGACACGGCGATCGCCGCCGGTAGGCTTTCCGCCCTGCTCAACCCAGCGACCCTGTTCGTCATGGACATGGGCGTCGTCGCCATCCTCTGGGCCGGTGGCAACCAGGTGATGGTGGGAGAGCTCACGCAAGGTCAGGTCATGGCCTTCGTGAACTACATGACGCAGACGCTCCTCTCCATCGTCTACGTGGCCAACCTCGTCGTCATCTTCACGAAGGCCTCCGCCAGCGCGGCACGCGTGAAGGAGGTGCTCGACACACCCGTCTCCATCTGCGATGGACCCGGGGCCGAAGGAAGTGGCTGCAAGGACTCCCCGGCCATCTCGATCCAGGATGTCTGCTTCAGGTTCCCAGACTCGGGGAAGGACACCCTTTCCCATGTCAGCCTCGAGGTCGCGCCAGGACAGACCCTTGGGATCATAGGTGGGACTGGTTCAGGGAAGTCGACCCTCATGGCGCTCATGCAACGCCTCTATGACGCGACCTCGGGCTCGGTCCTCATACGAGGGGTCGACGTGCGTGACTACCGGCTCGACGAGCTCAGGGGAACGTTGGCCGTCGTGCCACAGGCGCCCTCGCTTGTTTCGGGAACCCTAAGGGAGAACCTCGTCTGGAGGGACTCGCAAGCCACTGATGACGAGCTCTGGCATGCGCTCGAGCTCGCCCAGGCGGCCGAATTCGTCAGGCGGATGCCAGAGGGCCTCGACAGTCCCGTGGAAGCCTCCGGGAAGAACTTCTCGGGAGGCCAGCGTCAGCGCCTCACGATCGCACGCGCCCTCGTTGGAAGGCCCTCGATACTCTTGCTTGACGACCCGTTCTCGGCCCTCGACTATGCCACCGATCGTTCGCTTCGCGATGCGCTGGCCGCTGACGATCCCTCTCGAACGACCGTGATGATCTCCCAGCGTGTCTCCTCGGTACGCGAGGCATCGCTGATCTGCGTCCTCGACTCCGGCCGCGTGATCGGCCTCGGCACTCACGATGAGCTCGTCGATACCTGCCCGGTCTATAAGGAGATATGCCTCTCCCAGCTACGTCCTGAGGAGGTGGGAGCATGACAGGAGATCCGTACGCCGGAGCGGGGACGGGCGCCGCTCTCACGGCCAACGTGTCTGGCTCGATGTCAGGGGGCCTCGGCGGACACGGCTCTGACGAGTCGGACATGACCGCGGCCGAGACGACGCGGAGGCTCCTCGCCTTCGTCGCCCCACACGCCGCCGAGTGCGTCGGCGCATTCCTCTCGGCCGTAGCGACCGTACTCCTCCAGCTCTACGTCCCGATCCTCATCGGTAATGCCATCGACCTCATGGTGGGCCCATCCGAGGTCGACCTCACCTCGCTCATGCACGTCGCCATGATCCTCGCCACCGTGGTCGTCGGCGCAGCCGTGACGCAGTGGCTGCAGGGATATCTCACGAACAGGCTGACGTACAAGACGGTCCAGGACATGAGGTGCAAGGCCTTCTCGAAGATACGGCGCCTTCCCGTCTCCCTCATCGACTCACATCCGCACGGCGACCTCATCTCGAGGGTCGTGAACGACGTCGATCAGGTGGGTGACGGTCTTCTCCAAGGGCTCACGCAGCTCTTCCAAGGAATCGTGACGATCGTCGGCACGCTCGCGTTCATGCTCTCGATCTCGGTGCCCGTCGCGATCATCGTCATCGTCGTGACGCCGCTGTCACTCGTGGTCGCCACGCTCGTCACGCGGATGTCCCACCGCAGCTTCATGGCCCAGCAGGCCATCCAGGGGGAGATGGGCGGCTACGTGGAGGAGATGGTGGGAAACCAGCGACTCGTCGCCGCGTTCCGTCACACCTCTCAGTCCGTTGCGGGTTTCGAGGACCTCGATTCGAGACTGTATGAGGCAGGCGAGAGGGCCCAGTTCGCGAGCTCGCTATCCAACCCCTCCACAAGGTTCGTCAACAACGTCATCTATGCGATCGTCGGGGTCGTAGGCTGCATATGCGTCGTCACCGGCATCCCCTCACGACTCACCGTCGGCCAGGTCCAGAGCTTCCTGTCCTATGCGAACCAGTACACGAAGCCCTTCAACGAGATCACCTCCGTGTTGACGCAGGTCCAGACCGCCTATGCATCAGCCAGGCGACTCTTCGAGTTCCTCGATGCCGAGGAGGAGAGTCCCGACAAGCCGGATGCGACGGAGCTTCGGGGCGTGAAGGGGAACGTGACCCTCGAAGACGTCTTCTTCTCATACGACCCCGCGAGAAGGCTCCTGGAGAACATCGACGTGGATGCGAAGCCCGGCAGCCACATTGCACTCGTCGGGCCGACCGGCTGCGGGAAGACCACCCTCATCAACCTCCTTCTCAGGTTCTATGACGTCGATGCGGGTCGTGTCCTCGTGGACGGGAACGACGTCCGCGACGTCACGCGGGACTCGCTCAGGAAGTCGTTCGGGATGGTGCTCCAGGACACCTGGCTCTTCGAGGGGACCGTACGCGACAACATAGCGTACGGCAGGCCCGAGGCGACCGACGAGGAGGTCCGCAAGGCCGCCGCGGACGCGCTCGCGGACACGTTCATCGAGCGGCTTCCCATGGGCTATGACACCGTCATCGGCGAGGATGGCGGATCGCTTTCCCAAGGCCAGAGGCAACTCCTCTGCATCGCGCGCGTCATGCTCATGGACCCGGCGATCCTGTTGCTCGACGAGGCCACGAGCTCGATCGACACGCGCACGGAGGCGATCGTGCAGCGCGCCTTCGATCGGATGTGCGCAGGCAGGACGAGCCTCATCGTCGCGCACAGACTCTCGACCGTGAGGGATGCGGACTGCATCCTCGTCATGCGTGACGGGCATATCGTGGAGAGGGGGAGCCACGACGAGCTTCTGGCTGCCCATGGGTTCTACCGGGACCTTTACGAGAGCCAGTTCGCGGCGACGGCGAGTCGGGAGGATCTCTAGGCATTCCATCCGCATGAGTCGAGGTCGACCTTGCCGTCAGTGAGGAAGACGACCCCCTCATCGGCGAGGAGGGATCTCTGGACCTCAGGTCCGCCGAACGCGAAGCCAGATGACACCGACCCGTCCTTGAAGACGACCCTGTGGCAGGGGATGACGCCCGGACGGGGGTTCCTGTGCAGAGCCCATCCAACCATCCTCGCGCACCTCGGCGAGCCGGCGAGTCGGGCGACTTGTCCGTACGATGCGACCTTGCCTCTGGGTATCCGGCAGACGACCTCGTAGACCCTGTCACCGAAACCGGAGGGCCCCTCATGCTCCGCCATGGTACGACCTCTCTACATGGCGGACCGAAGGGCCCGCACTTTGATGGAACACGTATGATAGCTGACGACAATGGCACCCAAGAGGGGAGAGACCATGGGAATCGACGCCAAGAGAACCGCCCTGCTCGTGATCGACGTCCTCGAGGGCGGCGATCACGACGCCGTCTACGATCACGCCATCGAGTCCTTCGAGAACTCCTGCGTCGCCGTGGTGGACGCGTGCCGCGTGGTGGGGATCCAAGTCATCTTCTGCAACGACGCGCACAGGAGCGGAACGGATCGCGAACTCGCCCTCTGGGGAGACCATGGGATAGCGGGAAGTCCCGAGGCGCGGACGGCCTCTGCCCTTGGTGCATGTGAGAGCGACATCACGATCCCGAAGCGTCGCTACGACGCATTCTTCCAGACCGACCTCGACCTCACTCTCAGGGAACTTGGTGTGGACACGGTCATCGCGATCGGATGCGACACGAACATCTGCGTCCTCCAGACCCTCGCGGGAGCGTTCTTCAGGAACTACGGCTCCATCGTGGTCGAGGAGGCCATGAGGACGTTCCTCGTGGGGACGCAGGAGGAGGGAATCGAATACTTCAAGCGTTGTTATGGAACAAGGGTGCTTGACCTCGAGGGGTTCCTC
Organism: Atopobiaceae bacterium; assembly: GCA_022655215.1. Classification (GTDB taxonomy): domain Bacteria; phylum Actinomycetota; class Coriobacteriia; order Coriobacteriales; family Atopobiaceae; genus JALCUE01. Next base: position 755,589 of record JALCUE010000001.1, read on the forward strand.
CGGTCGATCGCCGAATAGGCCTGTTCGAGGTGCATTCGCACGAAACGGGGTCTTGCGACCGCAAAACTCTCGTGGTAGAGTTCCCTTTGCTGCCTCTTGGCGGCTTTACGGGACGTGGCGCAGTTTGGTAGCGCACTTGACTGGGGGTCAAGGGGTCGCTGGTTCGAATCCAGTCGTCCCGACCAAGAAAGATGCAGCCCAGGGGCCTAGTTGCCTCTGGGCTGCTTTCTTATCATCACGGACTGCGGGATGATTGCGAGCAGCGTTGTCCTTGATGGGTGGATTCGCTGCCCAGGCGCTCGGCTTGATGGAGCCATGGGGTATCATCTTTCACGTCCTGACACGATCATGGAGGGTGATGTGGCGACAAATGGCCAGCAGCAGGGGATAGACGACACACTCGGAACCCCTGACAATCCCTCACGTAAGATTCTGACCGTGGCGAATGTGATCACGGTGTGCCGTTTGCTCCTTACCATCGTGTTCCTCGTGCTCTTCATCCGAAACGAGAACCGATACATCGCCCTCGCGATCTACGCCGTCGCCGCATGCACTGATTGGCTCGACGGTCAGATCGCTCGAAGGACGCAGACGGTGAGCTGGTTCGGCAAGATCCTCGACCCCATCGTCGACAGGGCTCTTCTCTTCACCGGCGTACTCGGCCTCATGATCCGCGGGGAGCTTCCCGTGTGGGTCGCGTGCATCGTCATCGGACGTGATGTCTACCTTGGAATCGGCGCCCTGATCGTCAGACGCTATCGCGAGCGTCCCATCGACGTCGTCTACATCGGCAAGGTGACGACCGCGCTCCTCATGTTCGGCTTCTGCGACCTTCTACTCGGGGCCCCCGTCATCGAGGGGCTAGGGCTCGCGAACGTCAGCTGGCTGCCCCTCCTCAACTCGCAGGCGGCCCCCGCAGGCTTGCTGTTCGTCTATGCAGGCGTCGTCTGCTCGATACTCACGGCGTGCATCTACACCTACAAGGGTGTCCTCGTCAGACGTGAGTCGCTGGCGGGACGCGGGGCCGAGGCCTAGATGAAAGCGCCGAAGCGACTCCTCTCCCTTCTGCTCCTGACCTTCGTGCTTGTGATGTCCACGCTTTCGCTCCCTGCCCACGCCTTCGCATCGACGAGTGAGCCGGATCTCACGGAGGCACAATCCGCGATCGTCTGCGACGATGCCGGGAACGTCCTTTGGAGCAAGGATGCGGATGCCGAGATGCCGATGGCCTCCATCACCAAGATCATGACCGCGATGGTCGCGCTCGACTCCGGCGTCTCGATGGATACGGTCTGCCAGCTCGGAGACCTCACACTCGATGAGAACGCACAGCTCGCTGGCTACAAGTCCGGGACCACCGCAACGTTCGGCGACCTCATGCGCGTGATGCTCGTCTACTCCGCCAACGACGCCGCCACCTACGTGGCACGCGAGGTCGCTGGCTCGGAGGACGCGTTCGTCGACCTCATGAACCAGAAGGCCCAAGAGCTCGGGATGACGCACACCCACTTCAAGAACGTCCATGGACTCGAGGAGGACGGTCACTACTCGAGTGCCTCCGATCTCGTCATCATGGGCCGATATGCCATGCTCAACTACCCCTTCATCCGCAAGATGGTGCATACCAGCCCCATCACCGTCGATGTCAACGGCGTCGCGACGAGCTTCGAGACGACAGACGAGCTCATGGGGCTGTATGACGGCATGCTCGGCATCAAGACCGGCGCGATCGACGGCAGCTACACCTTCCTGGGCTGCTCGAGCAGGGACGGCGTGACGCTCTATACCGCCGTCCTCGGCTGCTCGACGAAGTGGGGGAGGTTCCAGGACACCGAGAACCTCATGGATTGGGCCTACGACACATACTCCGACCGCACCCTCGCCTCGCCTGCCTCCGGTGTCGTCATCTATCCGTTCGCCTATCATTTCGGATACTCATGCGTGCTCACCGCCGATTCGAAGACGGATGGTATGGTCTGGCCCGACGGCGAGGACGTCACCTACACGAAGGTGATCGCCAAGTCAGGCACCCTCACCGTCCCTTCGAGCACGCTAGGCGTCTGCCTCTGGACGCAGTCCGGTCGTGTGGTGGGGGCAACTTCTTACACGACGTCCGCGAAGCTCGTGAGGACACCGTCATTCGGGCCCTTCAACTCGCTCCTCTTCACGAACCTGACTGATGCCGCATGACGAAGGACGTCGACGGGCAACGGCCCCTCGTAGGTTGCCTGCTCTATGACGAGCATGCGCTCCTCGGCGCAACGTTCGTCGCCGACCCATACGGGGTCCTCGTCCCGGATTTCTACGGGGACGGCAACGGTGAGCCTGAGGCCTTCGACAGCGGATGCGCACTCACTGACGTCTCCGGCATGAGGACTCTCCTCGTCTCTGGGGTGAGCGCCTCCGAGTTCGTCCCGATCGTGGCGACGTGTGAGGCGCTGCAGGTAGGGGAGGTCTCCTGGTCGCTTGTCCTCGCAGGCGACGGAGGTATCGTGGCCTGCGTCCTCCTCGCACGGACCGGAGACGACGAGTACGTCTTCTGGTGTCCGCAGGAAAGGGCGTCCGCCCTTGACGAATGGCTCACGGCCCTTGCCGAGGCGGAGCAGGACGGCGTGAGGCCCTTCAAGGGACTCTCCGTCGCCGATGTCACAGGGAGGTTGGAGACGCTCCTGCTGGCGGGCCCCAGCTCAGAGGAGGTCCTTTCCGACTATCTCTCCGATGGCGAGTCGATTCCCATTCCCGGCCACATCGAGCAGCTTCTGCTCGACTCGACGGAGTGCCTCGCCGGAAGCGTCACCCTTGGCCCTGATGTCCTCACCCTCGTCCTCGTCCCCACTCCGAAGGCCCGAGTCTTCTGGAGGAGCCTGCTCTCCTTCGAGCAGGTCGTGCCCGTGGGCCTTTCGGCCCTTTGGGCGCGGATCGGCTCCTCCATGCCCGGCGCCCTCGAACTGGCGGATGAGCCTGACACTCATCCGAAACCGGCTGAAGCGGGTCTCGAGTCGCTCATGAGGGGGAACCACGACTTCGTGGGAGCGAGGGGTCTCGTCAAGGCGTGATCGCTTCTGGCGTGCTAGCCTTCAAACAGGACGACCAGAGGAGGACATGGCATGCGCCACGATTTCACGACGAGACCTGACAGGGCCGGTACCGGTTCTTCGAAATGGAGCTCGATGGTCGAGGCTGGTGGGGATCCCGCCAAGGGAATCGTGCCCCTGTCCGTCGCGGACATGGAATTCGTCGAGGCTCCAGAGATCGTCGAGGCTCTGAGGTCATTCGCCTCCGATGCGGTCTTCGGCTATACCGAACCGACGGATTCCTACTATGACGCCTGCATCTCCTGGCAGACGAGGAGGCATGGCTGGACGCCCTCGCGCGATTGGATGGTCCTCTCGCCAGGAGTGGTCCCTGCACTCTTCAACGCGGTCAAATGCCTGACCGAACCTGGCGACGCGATCATCATCCAGCCCCCCGTCTACTATCCCTTCAGGTGGGCGGCGGAGCGGACCGGACGAGACGTCATAGAGAACCCGCTCATCCTGGACGGGGACAATCGTTACCTCATCGACTTCGACGACCTGGCCGAGAAGGCCGCCGACCCCCAGGCGAGGATGCTCATCCTTTGCAGTCCCCACAACCCCGTGGGACGCGTCTGGGATCGCGAGGAGTTGCGTCGGCTGGTGGACATATGCCTCGAGAACGACGTGTTCATCGTCTCGGACGAGATACACGACGGCCTGATCATGCCCGGATACCACCACACCACGCTCATGAACGTCATGACGCCGGACGAGTGGGATCGTTGCATGGTCTGCACGGCACCCTCCAAGACCTTCAACCTCGCAGGATGCCAGTGCTCGAACATCTTCATCCCGTCGGGAGACGTGCGCGAACGGTTCGAGCACGGGTTCGGCATGAGCGCCATCGAATCCCTCAACTGCTTCTCGTATGTCGCGTGCACCGCCGCCTACGAGAGCTGTGATGCCTGGCTCGACGAGCTCATCGACGTCATATGGACGAACCACGAACTCGTCGCGGACCGCCTGTCCTCGTTCAGACCCGAAGCGACCGTCTTCGACCTCGAGGGCACCTATCTCCAGTGGGTGGACCTCAGATGTCTTGGCCTCGATGCCGACCGGCTGGAGTCACTCATGCACGAGGCCGATCTCTACCTGGACGAGGGTCATCTATTCGGACGCGAGGGAGACGGATTCGAGAGAATCAACCTCGCCTGCCCGACCTCCGTCATCGAAGAGTCGCTCGACAGGCTCCAACACGTGTTGACCATCTGAGAGGAGCATCCATGAAGTACCCGATCAACTCAACCGGAGCGCCCGCGGCCATTGGCCCCTATTCCCAGGGAACCACCGCGGCCAGGTTCGTCTTCGTCTCCGGACAGATCGCCGTCGATCCTACCACGGGCAAGATGGTCGAGGGCGGCGTCGGCGCGCAGACATCCCGATGCATCACGAACATGGAGGCAGTCCTCACGGAACTCGACCTCACGCTCGAGGACGTCACGAAGACGACGGTCTTCCTCACGAGCATGGATGACTTCGAGCAGATGAACGAGGTCTATGGGGAGCACTTCTCAGCACCGGAGCCCGCCAGGACCACCGTCGCCGTCGCGGCCCTACCCAAGGGAGCGATCGTCGAGATCGAGTGCATCGCCTGCAGGTGAGCGGCCGCTCCGCCGTCATTCCCCGGCACTCGGCATAAGGATGTGGCAGAACCTGAGGGTGAGGTACAATCACCTCAGAAGACATCGACAGCAATAGGGGGTCCGTGCATATGGACAACGAGATCAACGGCGCCGAGGAGAAGGACTCAACCACCATCTTCCGCATGCCATCCTCGGATGCGACCGTCCCCGACCTCATGAGCAGGGACAGGCTCGAGCACCCTACGCTGAGCATCATCAAGGGGCCTCAGACGGGCGTGACCTTCGTGCTCGACAAGCCGGAGATCACCATCGGCCGTGATCCTCGCAACAGCGTCTTCCTGAATGACATGACGGTCTCGCGTCACCATGCGAAGATAGAGTTCAACGGTACGCACGTGACGATCGAGGATCTTGGCTCCCTCAACGGCACCTGGGTCGACGGCGCGATCGTGAACAAGGCGTTCCTGGACGACGGTTCTACCGTCCAGGTCGGTACCTTCCGCATGGTGTTCCATACCACGCAGGGCACCGAGAGAATCGCCACCGGACAGTAGCCATGGCTGACGCGGGCTATCTCACCATCGGCAAGGTCGTCCGGAAGCTGCAGGGCCAGTATCCCGACCTCTCCGTCTCCAAGGTCCGCTATCTCGAGGACGAGGGACTTCTCGACCCATCCCGCACGCCTGGAGGCTATCGCCTCTATTCGCCCAAGGACATCCGTAGGCTCGAGACCATCCTCCATCTGCAGAAGACGGCGTTCCTTCCGCTCTCCGTCATCAAGGACCAGCTCGACTCGGCCGAGTCAGGCCAGATGCCCTCTGATTCTGCCATGGGAGCAGAGCTGCCCGTCACCATGGCAGTCGACGCGGACGACGTCACCGACAAACTCCATCCCATCGAACACGTGCCGGACCTCCTCGGGATATCGGTCTCCTTCGTGCGGCAGCTCGCCGAAGTCGGTGTGATCTCGCTCAAGCGAAGCCCACACGGTCGCGACCTCGTCGATGGCAGGGATTTCCAGACCATACGCACCGCCGACGCACTGAGGCGCTACGGCATCGAGCCCAAGAACCTCAGACAGTACGTGACGGCGGCCAACAGGGAGTCCGGCATGTTCGAGCAGGCCCTCGTCGTCTTCGCCCACAAGCAGGGTGAGGACCCCGCAGAGCAGGAACGCAAGTATGCCGAGGCATTCGACCAGATACTCAGGCTCACGAACTCACTCAGGGGCTCCCTCATCAAGAGGACCCTCAAGGACGGTTTCAAGGGGTCCGATCAATAGACCCATGCAAGATCAGGCCCGGGGGTACCGAGTCGGATACGGGAGATGCAGCAGTGGCGAAAGGAACGCACTTGTCGAAATTCGAATATGAGGACCTCATCGTGGACATCCCTGACTATCCGGAGCCAGGTGTCGTCTTCAAGGACATAACACCCCTCTTCGCAGACGAGAAGGGCTTCTCCGCTGCGATCGATGACATCTCCGAGCACTTCCTCGGCAGCGGGATCACAAAGGTCGTAGGAGCCGAGGCTCGTGGCTTCCTCGTGGGAACCCCGGTCGCATACAGGCTCGGCGCCGGCTTCGTGCCAGCAAGGAAGCCGGGCAAGCTTCCGCGCGAGACGTACTCCCAGACCTACGCACTCGAGTATGGTACCGATGAGCTGCAGATTCACAAGGATGCGCTCACCGCTGACGACAGGGTCCTCGTGATCGACGATCTCGTGGCCACCGGCGGCACCTCCGTCGCCACGGCGAAGCTGGTCGAGCAGTCCGGCGCCAAGGTCTGCGGGTTCGCCTTCATCCTCGAACTCGAGTTCCTGCACCCCCGCGAGACCATCGCCAAGGAGTACGACCAGGACGTCTACTCGCTCATCAAGGTGCAGTAGGCAAGGTGCAACAGGAAAACGAATCAATAGGGGAGGGGCGGACGACTTGGTCGTCCGCCCCTCCTGCCATCCTGTGATTCCCGTGCCGAGGTGCTACGAGATGATCCTGCGCACCGAAGTGTAGTTGTACCTGACATCGGTGAGCTGAGAATTCCTGCCCGGAACAGTCGCCTCGATCATCTTGCCGTTCCCGACATAGATCGCGACATGGCCATACGACCAGTAGATCACGTCTCCAGGCTGTGCCTCGGAAAGGCTGATGGAGACACCCGTAGCACCAATGGCGCCTGAGTAGTGGGTGAGGGTGATGCCAGCGGCGGCATAGGCCTCCTTGACAAGGCCCGAGCAGTCGAGCTGCGAGTAAGGGATGTCAAGCAACCCATAGGCAGCGCTCACGACGGCGGCACGCGATCCGGACTGAGTGGTGCCCGAACCACTTGAGCTTCCTGACCCCGACGAGGAGCTTCCTGCGCCGGATGATGAGCTTCCGGAGTTTGAGGAGCCAGAAGAGCCGGAAGATGAGCTGCCAGTCGATGAGTTCGAATCGCCCGAGGTGGCTGCCCCGTTGGCGGCTGAGCTCGTGTCAGCCTGCTCGGCCGCGGCCACATCAGACTCCTGTGACGCCTGGGCCGCCGCCTGCGACGCGGCCTCCTCCTCGGCCTGCTTCTGCGCAAGTGCCTGCTGGACCTCGGCAGACAGAGAGTTCTTGTAGTTCTCGGCCTCGGTGACGCTGGATTCGAGATCGGCCTTCTGTTGTGTCTGCTGATCGAGGAGGTCCTGCTGCTGTTGCTTCGAGCTCTCGAGTTCCGACTGGATGTCCTTCACCTGCTGGATGGTGTCGGCGTCCTGGTTCTGGACCTTGGAGGCATAGTACCAACGGCTTACGAAGTCATCGAAGCTCGTGGAACCGAGCACGATGTCGAGAAGGGAGCTGCCCCCGCTCTTGTACTCGGAGTTCACCCTGCCTGCCAGCGTGCTCTTGGCACTGTCCAGATCGGACTGCTTCTGCTCGATCTGGGCGTTGATGTCGTCAAGTTGGCACTGCGTTCCGTTGATCTCCTCATCAAGCCCCGTGACCTGCTGATAGAGGTTGTCCAGGTTGTTGCTCGCCTCATCAAGCTGGGCTTGGAGGTCGGAGGTATCATCCGCGAGCGCCACCGCGGGGGAGAGGCAGAGGGCCATCGCGCATGTGATGACGCCGGCTACGATTTGACGCTTGTGTTTCCTGATCATATGCATCCCCTCATGATCGCTTCGTGAGGTGTCAGAAGGCACCTGCGAGTCTGCGATGATACCAGCCGAGGCTGAAACCGCGTGGAATGACACGGTATTCTCATATGGCACCAATGGGGTCATGTACCTACCAAACGCACGGGATAGCAGGCCTTTCATAGCCAGCCCTCCTAATCCATGAGCAGCTGCCGCGTTTCAGGTTCGATTCGTGCGAGACTCCGCACCGCTCTCATCTTGAGCATTCTACCCGCCTGATGATTGCATGAACATCCCACGCTCGACGAACGGCCTTGGTAGACTGGACAGAAATGTATCCGATAGGAGGGTTCCCTGTATGGGACACGCAAGGAAGCTATTGTCCGGCCTGCTCGTCTCCGCCGTCGCAACGCTCGCGATATGCCCCTTGGCATATGCAAGCCCGGCCGATGATCTCGCCACGGCGCAGTCGCAGCTCGACAGCCTAGGCTCCGAGCTCTCGACGCTTCAGGACCAGCTCGCCACCTGCACGAGCGACCTCGAGCAGACCCAGTATGAGATCAGCGAGAAGCAGTCGCAGATCGACGACACGCAGGGACAGCTCGACACCGTCCAGACCACCCTCGCGTCGCGAGTGAGCAGCGACTACAAGAGCGGAGGGACGAGCATCCTCGACATCCTCCTCAGCTCCGCAAGCCTCGAGGACAAGATTTCCTCCATCTATTACATGCAGAAGATCAGCCAGCAGGACGAGGCGACCATCAGCCAAGCAAAGGACCTCAAGCAGCAGCTCTCCGACGAGCAGACCACCCTTCAGGCCCGTCAGGATGACCAGCAGGCAACCCTCGACACCACACAGGCCAAGCTCGATACGTATCAAGAGAAGGTCTCCGAGGCCCAGAGCTACTACGATTCCCTGAATTCACAGGTCCAGGCAGAGCTTGCCGCACAGCAGACCGCCAATGACAACGTCGCCACGGCCGTCCAGGCTGTCACCACCCAGAATGCCACAGCAGCGGCGGAATCCGACACGACCTCCGGAACAGCGAGTGCGGACACGAGCGGCAGCACCAGCGACACGACGGACAACGCTGGCTCCGGGTCCAACATCTCCACAGGCTCCGCAGGCGGAGGCGTCGCCACCGCGCTGTCCTGTGTCGGATGCCCCTATGTCTACGGGGCGTCGGGGCCGAGCAGCTTCGACTGCTCGGGTCTCGTCTGCTACAGCTACGGCAATGGCCGTGGACGCACGACATATGACATGATCGCCAGCTTGAAGGCCTCGGGCGACTGGAAGACGAGCATGAGCGAGCTCCAGTACGGAGACCTCGTCTTCCCTTCCACTGGACATGTGGGGATCTACATCGGCAACGGCCAGATGGTGCATGCGCCTAGCCCCGGCAGGACGGTCTGCGTGGCCAACGTCTACTCCTTCATCGGCGGTGGCTCGTACTAGACGGTCGCGCACCGCTTATAGGTCCTGCGAAAGGAGACGGGTTCCGCACCCGTCTCCTTTTTCCATCGCGCACGTCATCTAGGGCATGGGGGAGTAACCTATCCCTAGACGAAAGGGGAGAGTGCATGTCAAAGCGGGGCCCGCTACAACGCAGGATGTCCTCACGCTTCCAGGTGAACATGGTCTGGGAAGGTGCCTTGGTCGGACTCATCGGCGGCGCCATCGTCACGCTCTATCGACTCGCTCTCTCCGGAGCGGAGTGGCTGCTCAGGCAGATAATCGCCTACTGCACGGGAGACGTCATGAGGGTGGCGCTCTGGGTGGTCGCGCTCCTCGGGATCCTCCTTGTCATCGGACGCCTCATGCTCTGGGAGCCGTATTCGGTCGGGTCGGGCATCCCCCAGGTGGACGCCGAGGTCATGGGCAAGCTCGACATGCCCTGGCATCGCGTCATGGCCTCGAAGTTCGCCGAGGGGACACTCCTTTCCCTTGCGGGGCTCTCGCTTGGCCGCGAGGGACCGGCCGTCCAACTCGGTGGCATGGCCGGCAAGGCCGTCTCCAAGGGGCTCAGTCGCGGAAGGGGAGAGGAGAGGCTTCTCGTGACCTGCGGGGCTGGAGCCGGCATGGCCGCAGCGTTCCACGCCCCTCTCACGGGTGTCATGTTCGCGCTCGAGGAGATACACAAGACTTTCTCGGCGCCCCTCATCATCTCCGTTATGTCCTCATGCATAGTGGCTGACTTCCTCGTGAGCCAGGTCATCGGGATCAAACCCGTGCTCGCGTTCCATTTCGCCTCCGACATCCCTCACATCGACTACTGGGTCCTGCTCATAATGGGTGTCGTAATGGGTGGCCTGGGGGCGATCCATAACGTCGGCATGTTCGCGAGCCAAGCAATATACGACAAGATCAAGCGAGGAGTCCCGTATCTCAGGCTTGCGGTCCCGTTCGCGGTGGCCGCCGTGATCGCGTTCACGGCACCCGACCTCCTCTGCGGCGGCGATGCCATCGTCGAGCTCCTCGAAAGCGGGAAACTGTATCCCATCGGTTTCCTTCTGGCTCTTCTGATAGGGAAGTACCTGTTCACGACCGTCTCGTTTGGCTCGGGGGCTCCCGGGGGGACACTCTTCCCGCTGGTGGTCATGGGAGCGCTTGCCGGGAGCATCTTCGGCACCATCGCTGTCAACGGACTCAACCTGAGCAGCGGCTATATCACCAACTTCATGGTGCTTGGCATAGCCGGTCTCTTCGCCGGTGTGGTGAGGTCACCGGTCACGGCGATCGTGCTTGTCTTCGAACTCACTGGCAGCTTCGACGCGTTGCTGAGCCTCTCGATCGTCTCGATAGTGGCCTATGTGACCGCGAACCTCCTCAAGGTCGACGCCTTCTACGAGTACCTCGTCGCACGCCTGCTCGGGCTCCATGAGGAAGACGACAAGACCCCTTGGACGGATGATGAGAAGGTCCTCAAGACGCACGTGGTTGAGGTCGGCAGCTATCTCGTGAACAAGTCCATAGCGGAGGTCGATTGGCCGGACAGCGTCTTGGTCGTCACCGTGACCCGCTGCGGGAAGGACACGGTCGCACGAGGGAGCCTGAGATTCCAGGCATTGGACCGAGTCATGCTAATCATGGACGCCGAGTGCGAGGACGAGGCGGAGCGGAAGATCTCCTCATACTGCCGAGGGATACTCGGACGCGAGGGGAGATAGCCCATTCTGGGCTTCCTTCTCTACTTTACATAAGATATATTATCGCGGTTTTAGCTATTCACCTGTTCTTGCAGGAGGTATCCGCTCATCCTGTGCCTACCTGTCTGGCTGACCGCCATAGGCGCGAGATCGTCGATGCGCCAGACGACACACCGTCTTGCATGTGCCCGAGCCTCACACGTCGCCGGTCTTGCTTGTTCCTGAACCTAAGGAGACTCGACTCCATACACATCGATTGCCGTCTCTGAACCTGCGTCTCTGAACCCGCGAGATTCCATCGGATGGCCGATTCGGCATCATCGAAGGCAGAATGCGGTAGTTTTGGGGGGTTTACCTGCTATGACGCAACAGAATCGATTCTAAGGCCCTATCTTGTCCACCTACGAGTATTTCCCCATGGCTTCCGCCGCTTTCTTGTTCGCAGCAGAGACGGATGCGTAGATTCCATCCGGTGGGACCTCCCGTGCAACGTCATCCGTGGTCAGCTTGCTCTCGGGCTTTGGCGAGACTTGACCCTGACGGCCAACGTGATTCGACAAGCAGACATGAGCAAGCTCATATTCTGCGATCGACGTCAGACGAATCGCATCCGGATCGTCGGTCGTGTTTATTGGGGTACTTCTCCAGGTCCTGACGCCGTCATACGTAAAGGGGAAGTCTCTCACGGCTTCAATCAACCGCTTCGATTCCCTTACGAGGCCCCGATCTTCTACTTTACATAATATGTATACTGAACTCGGATTCGCGAGGCTCTTGTACAGGAATCTCTACGGACCGTGACGATGCCCCGCTCATCCTCGAGGTCGTCAGAACATGGTCTCCTGAACGGAGTCGCCGACATAGCGAGTAATTCGAAGACGAGCATGCACCTCTCCCCTACCATTCCGCGAGAACGAAGCGTATGCATCAAGTTAATATGTTATTGCATATTATGTTTAGACTGCCGGTCTTCCAAGGTACTGCGCAGCCGAGGTCGCCGCGATGGCGCCATCGGACGCCGCAGTGATGACCTGCCTCAATGGCTTGTCCCTCACATCACCCGCGCAGAAGAGACCAGGCGTCTTCGTGGCCATACGCTCGTCAGTGATGACCGTCCCGTCATCCGCAAGCTCAACGAGGGAACCGACGAGACCAGATCCCGGCACCCTGCCCACGAAGACGAATATGCCGAATGACCCCTCCGAATAGGACTCCGAAAGAACCTGACCTGTGGAAGTGTCCTCGAACACGATGCTCGAAGGCAGTTCATCGCCGTCGATCGAGACTATCCTGGTGTTGTAGCGAATGGAAATCTTAGGCTCCGCCTCGATCTTCTCGGCAACGGAAGCGACGGCTCGCACGTGGTCCTTGCGGACGATGAGAGTGACCGAGGAAGCGAACCTCGTCAGGAACAGGGCTTCCTCACAGGCAGTGTTACCACCGCCAATGACGAAGACCTCCTTGCCCATGTAGAACATCCCATCGCACGTGGCGCAGTAGGAGACGCCATGGCCCGAGAACCTCTCCTCGCCCTCGAACCCAGCCCTGCGCGGGCTCCCGCCCGTCGCGAGGATGACGGCCTTGCAGGCAATCTCGCCCTCTTCCTCGCACGTGACGAGGAAGGTCCCGTCACCTTGGTCGAAAGAGACACCGCTGACGTCGTCATAGACGAACTCGGACCCAAGCGCCTCGGCCTGCCCCTGCATGCTCATACCGAGCTCAGCCCCGTTGATGTTGGGGCTGCCGGGGTAGTTATCGATCACATCGGTGATGGCGGCTTGACCACCAAAGGCACCCTGCTCGACGGTGACACTGTCGAGCAGGGCCCTCGTGGCATAGATGGAAGCGGTCAGACCCGCTGGCCCTCCGCCGATGATGACGAGGTCATGAGCTTGTGCTGCTGCCATCTTCTTCTCCCGATCGTAGTCGTGGTCACCCTATGTGACTAGGCTACATCCTTGCCGATGGCTTTGCCATCATCGATGTCCTTGTCCTTTGCCTCCGAAGGGTCCTTCGGGAGGATGAGGTTCATGATGATTCCGACGAGCGCGGAGGTGGCCATACCGGGAAGAGTGTAATCGCCCAAGGGGATCGAGATGCCACTCGTCTCCATGCCAACACCGAGGATGATGACGACGGATGCAATCATGAGGTTGCGGTTCTTACCGAAGTCGACACCGTTGCTCACGAGCATGCGAAGACCATTCGATGCGATGAGGCCGAACAGCAAAAGGCTCACTCCGCCCATGACGGGCGTCGGGATGCTCTCGATGAGAGCTTCGAGCTTGGGGCAGAAACCGCCGACGATGAAGGCGAAGCCAGCCGCATACCAGAACACCTGGGTGGAGTAGACCCTAGTGACGCTCATGACACCGATGTTCTCGGCATACGTGGTCGTGGGAGGTCCACCAAGGAATCCAGCGATGACCGTCGCGATGCCGTCGCCAGCAAGGGACTGCGGAAGCATGGGCTTGTAGTCCTTTCCGACGATCTCCCCGACGACGAGGAGGTGACCGATGTGCTCGATGACCACGACGAACGCGACGGGGGCGATGAGAGCGATGGCCCCCCAGTCGAACGTCGGATGGTGGAGCTGAGGCAGACCGATCCAGGCAGCGCTCAAGACGCCGGAGAAGTCGACGAGCCCCGCGAAGCAGGCGCACACATAGCCAACGATGATGGCCAGAAGCACGGGAACGGTCCCGACGAGGCCCGGCATGCTCGAGAAGGCGACCGCCGAGAACAACGTGATGGCGGCAATGAGTGCCCCCATGGGAACGAACTCAGTACCACTGGAGAACAGTGCCATCTTGGCGGCAGTAGCTGACAAACCCACGCCGATGACGATGATCACGGACGCGACGAGAACAGGCGGGAGGACACGATCCATCCAGTCGGTGCCGACGAGCTTGATGACCCCGGCGACCGCCAGGAACACGAGGCCCGCGACGACGACGCCCGAAAGGGCGGCATCCAGACCCTGGGTCGCACCGATGGCGACGATCGGGCTGATGAACGCGAACGAGCTACCGAGATAACTGGGGATCTTGTTCTTGGTCACGAGAAGGTAGCAGATGGTTCCGATACCTGAGCACATGATGGCAACGGAAGGGTGCAGGCCGGTAAGCATGGGGACCAGCACGGTGGAACCGAACATGCTCATCATGTGCTGGATTCCCAGCGGGATGGCGCGTCCGACCGACACACGGTCATCGACGCCGATTATCGGTCGTTCCTTGGATGTCATAGGTCCCCTTTCAACGGCTTGTCACATGGAAGGGGACCGGTGCGACCCATGGCCCACCGGTCCCCATCGATCTCGAGTTTCGCAGGCCTAGGAAACGAAGAAGGAGATGAGGAAGGCGATCGCAGCGACCCACATGAGAGGCTTGATCTCCTTGGCCCTCTTGCTGGCCACGGCGACGACGACGTAGGTGATGAAGCCGAGGCCGATGCCCGTCGAGATGGAGTACGTCAGAGGGATGCCGGCAACGGTCATGAAGGCAGGGATGCCCTGCATAGGATCGTTCCAGTCGATGTCCATGACCTCACCCATCATGAGGAAGCCGACCATGACGAGGGCGCCGCAGGTCGCTGCGGAGCAGACGATGGAGATGAGCGGCGAGAAGAACGCGGCGATGAGGAAGAGCACGCCGGTCGTGATGGAGGTGAGGCCGGTACGTCCACCATCCGCCGCGCCAGCGGTGGACTCGACGAACGTCGTGATCGATGAGGCGCCGCAGAAGCCGCCGACGGCCGCAGCAGCCGAGTCGACGATAAGGATGGGCTTGATATCCTCGACCTTGCCGTCCTCGGTGAGGAAGTCGCCCTGCTTTGCGACGGCGAAGGCGGTCCCCATGGTGTCGAAGAAGTCAGACATCATGAGCGAGAAGACGAAGAGGAGAAGGGCCGGGGTCGTGACGACCTTGGCGATTCCCATGACGCCTGACGCATCGGTCTGGAAGGGAGCGGCGAAGGAGGAGAAGTCGAGACCAGACACGATGGCCGTGGGAAGCGTGGTGACGCCCAGGGGGATGCCGGCGATGACGGCGATGATGATGCCCCAGAGGATCTCGCCCTTGACGTGCAGGCAGTAGAGGACGAACGTCGCGATGATGGAGATGGCGCCCACGATATAGACGGGATTCGTGATGGAGCCCATGGAGACGAGAGTGGACTCATTGTTCACGACGATACCGCCGTTGATAAGGCCGATGAACGCGATGAAGAGGCCGAGGCCGGCAGCGATGGAGTGACGGAGCGCCGCGGGAATCGCGTCCATGATGGCCTCTCTAAGGCCACAGATGACGAGGATGAGAATGATGATGCCCTCGAGGAAGATGACGGCCATGGCAGCGTGCCAGTCACCACCAGTCATAGCGGTGAGCGTGAATGCGACGACGGCGTTGACGCCCATGCCAGAAGCGCAGGCAAGCGGCCTATTGGCAAACAGTCCCATAAGGATGGTCATGATACCTGCACCGACGCACGTCGAGGTGACGGCCGCGGAGGCAGGAATCCCAGCCTCGGCAAGCAGCGTCGGGTTCACGGCGATGATATAAGCCATCGCCAGGAACGTCGTCAGTCCGGCACGTAGCTCACGGCCGGTCGACGAACCTCTCTCGGCAATCTTGAAGAACTTCTCCATGTGTGCTCTCTCCTTCTAATGACACGTGACGAGCAAGACAAAATGGGTCGTCGGCAGACCACCGGCAACCCCGTACGGCGCCTAGACGCCGCTGGAACCAAAGCCGCCCGTGCCTCGATCGGTCTCATCGAGCTCGTCGACCTCCATGAGCTCGACAACGGGTACCCTCTGGATGACGAGTTGGGCGATGCGCTCGCCGACCTCGATGTGTATCTCCTTGGTGGGATCGAGATTGATGGCACAGACCTTGAGCTCACCGCGGTAGTGGGCGTCAATGAGGCCGGGTGTGTTGGCCATCGACAGGCCCTCACGAAGAGCCAAGCCACTGCGAGGCTGGACGAACCCGGCATAGCCTTCGGGTATGGCGATGGCGAGGCCAGTGGACACGAGTCTGCGCTCCTGAGGCGCAAGCATCACGTCCTCGTTACTTCTGAGATCGAGTCCAGCGTCTCCCTCGTAGGCATAAGTTGGAAGCTCAACGGAAGAATCGAGACGCTTGATAGGCAAGCTGATACGGTCGTCAGTCATTGGCCAGTCTCCTCAGCTCTTCATGGAACTCATCAACATCTTTGAAATCACGGTAGACAGAGGCAAACCTCACATAGGCGACCTTGTCGATGACAAGGAGTCTGTGGAGGACCATCTCTCCGAGATCCTTGGACCTGACCTCAGTGATTCCACCGTCACGAAGATCAGAGACGATGCCATCTATGAGGGATTCGAGGGAGCTGAGAGGGATGTCCCTCTTCACTGTCGCAGCCACGAGACCACGCATGAGCTTCTGCCTGTCGAAGGTCTCCCGGGAGCCATCGCGCTTGATGACGATAAGCGGCATCTCTTCCCGACGCTCATAGGTCGTGAACCTGAAACCACAGTTCATGCACTCGCGCCGGCGACGGATCGCGTCGTTGCTTTCAGAGGGACGGGAGTCAACGACCTTAGACTCCTCGCAACCGCACTTAGGACACCGCATGTTCTCCCCTCGCTTTAACCAACGTAAGGGAAGATAACACAAAAATGCCAAAGATGTGCCAGATATTGTATCTTGTAGCAGGCTAGTAACACTACCTGCAGCGTAAAGGCCCGTCTGAAATAACTCTATTCAGCGACCACGAGATGCTGGCCAACGAGCAGGGTGGACGTGGAAAGTCCGTTCTCCTCCTTGAGCCAATCGACCGTCTGCTCAATGGAAAGCCCATCTATAGGATGCTCATCGGCAATTTGCGAGAGAGAGTCCCCAGGAGAGACCGTGAGATCGGTCGTGGCTATTCCTGCCGTGACGGAAGAGGCATAGTTGCTCGAATTGGATTCGATAGCTGAGACCATAGCGAACGAGCAGACGACAAAAAGGAACGAGACGGCAACAAGAGCAGCCTTCTGCACGATAGAAAGTTGGATGCGATCCAGGGTAACTGTGGACTCGGTCTCCTGCGCTTGCAGCGAAAGGCCACGACCGCCCTCTATGAGGCGGAACGCCGGGACATCGCCGTTCTGCAGCGCCGCGGTGCCGTCAAATGCGAACGAGCCCATGTAGTTCCTATCAGACATCTTGGTCCCCTCTCGATTCCGCCTGGTGAAGGTATAACCCGCCCACCTGACACCAAAGGATACGGAACGTCTGTTCGCTATTCATTATGTCCGAACAAATGTACGTGTCAAGTGAAATCGAACATTTGTTTGCGTCCTTGAGCCGGCTCGCCTATACTGGGGCCATCGAAAGGGAGGAACAATGCAAAAGAAGCCTAGCAAGAGGCAGCAGCAGATTTATGACTTCATCTGCACTTATACGGATGATCACGGCTATCCGCCCTCAGTGCGCGAAATCGGCGCGGCGGTCGGACTCGCATCGCCCTCCACGGTTCATATGCATCTCAAGTTCCTTGAGGAGAACGGCTACATCCATCGCGACCCGAACAAGCCACGAACAATCGAAATCGTCCCGAGCGAAAGCTCGAAGGATGACCATACGCTCGCTTCCATCACCCAGGACATCGACTCGAACACGATATCGCTCCCCCTCGTCGGGCGAGTCGCAGCCGGGACGCCGATCCTTGCCGAACAGAACGTCGAGGAGAGCCTCACCCTCCCGACGAGCATCGTCGGTGACTCGAGCAGCTTCATCCTCCGTGTCCATGGTGAGTCGATGATCAATGCCGGCATCTTCGATGGCGACTACATCGTCGTGAGGGAACAGCAGGAAGCCCATAACGGCGAGATAGTCGTCGCCCTCATCGACGACTCCGCGACCGTGAAGACTTTCTATCGTGAGAAGGACCGCATCAGGCTTCAGCCGGAGAACGACACGATGGAGCCGATCTATGCGGACAATCCGGTGATTCTCGGCAAGGTCACCGCTCTCATCCGCTCCGTCAGCTAGCTCGGCCCGAGGCATGCGCTCGCCAAAGACCGGGGAAGGTCACCGGTACCGCCTCTTCGATGTGCTCAGAGGCATCGCCGTTCTTTCCATGGTAGGTTTCCATCTCTGCTACGACCTCGTATACCTCGACGGCATCAAGCTCGGTTGGTTTACCTCCCCTCAGATGGACGTCTGGAGAGCCAGCATCTCCTGGACCTTCCTCCTGATCGCGGGAATCATGTGTTCGCTCTCCCGCGACAACCTGAAGCGAGCGTCCCGATATCTCATCGTGGCAGGGCTGGTTTTCATAGTCACCTCTGTCGCCGACGTAGACATACCCATCAGCTTCGGCATCATCTTCTGCATGGGCGCTTCGACACTGGTCGAGTGGCTCCTCCAGAAATGTCGCTTGCGGCCCAAGGGGTGGATTGCAGCCGCGGCCCTGTTCGCAGCCTTCGTCATCATGCTCGACCTGCCGAACGGTTCGGTGGGACTTCCCGGACTCATGACGGATGTCCCGCGCATGCTGTATTCAAGCGATTGGTTTAGCTGGCTTGGGCTGCCTGGTCCCCACTTCATGTCGGGAGATTACTATCCGCTGATTCCCTATACCCTGCTCTTCCTCTGCGGCAGTTCGATCGGCTGGCAATGGAAGGAGAGCGGCTACCCAACGGTATTCAAGAAGATCGGATGTATCCCGTTGGAATGGGTCGGGAGACACGCGCTTGCGATTTATGTCCTGCATCAACCGGTGCTGCTCCTCCTGACGGCACTCATCGGCGTCAGGTGACGAGAGAGGTCATCGGTCTAGTCGAGGTCTCCCCCACCCGTTAGATAGGGCGCAAGCGAAGAGCATAGCCTCGGCGAGACGCGTGCGGTCACGACAAGTCCCTCCTGCTCGTAACTCTCACGCAGGACCTGGCCCCTCTCGTGGACGAGCTTGATCAACATCCCCTTATCATACGGAATCGTTGCGGTGATGGAGACGTCACCCTGCGAAGCGATGGTGGAGATCTGGAACATCAGTCCTTCCAAGCCACGTTTCTCAAAAGCGGAGATGAGACAAGCCTCAGGATGCAACGACCTCAACGAGGCGAGGACATCGGGGCCGGCCAAGTCACATTTGTTGAACACGAGTAGCGTCGTGACATCTCCGGCACCGATTTCATCCAAGACGTCGTTGACCGCCTTGACCTGTCTCTCATAGTTCGGCTCACTCGCATCGACGACGAGAAGGATGAGGTCGGCCGACCTCACCTCTGACAAGGTGGACTTGAACGCCTCGACGAGAGTCGTCGGCAGCTTCTGGATGAATCCGACGGTGTCTGTGATCGTGATGCGTCTGCCTTCGGAAAGGTCCAGAGCCCTGGTCGTAGGGTCAAGGGTCGCGAAGAGCTCGTCCTTCGAGTAGACGTCCGAACCCGTGAGCGCATTGAGCAGGGTCGACTTTCCCGCATTGGTATAACCCGCCAGAGCAACTCGATAGATTCCCGAATCCCAGCGAGCCTTGCTCTGCGTCGTCCTCCTGCTCTCCAGTCCGGCGAGCTCGCGCCTCAGGGTGGAGATCCTATCCCTGACCAGACGACGGTCGACCTCGAGTTGGCTCTCGCCCTGACCGAAACGGCTACCGATGCCGCCCCTTGTCTGCTCGCCCATGAGATGGCTCCACATACCCCTCAACCGAGGGAGGAGATACTTCAGCTGGGCAAGCTGGACCTGCAAACGACCTTCGCTCGTCTTCGCGTGTCGACCGAAGATGTCGAGGATGAGGGCGGTGCGATCGATTATCTTGACGGGCTCGCCGACCGCCTTCTCGAGATTCGACTGCTGGGAAGGAGTGAGCTCGTCATCGAACACGACGACATCAGCTTCGTACCTCCGCACCAGATCGACGAGTTCGCGCGTCTTACCTGAACCGATGAAGGTCCTTGGGACGGGAGAGTCCAGGCGCTGCGTGAGTGAGCAGACCACATCGGCACCGTCTGTACCCACCAGACGGTCGAGCTCGGCCATCGAATCCGCCAAGGGCCAGGCGGAGGACCTTCCGAAGTCGACTCCGACGGTGATCGCCTTCTCGCGGGCTCTGGCCGTCGGCGTGGGGACGGGTCTAGACATGTGAGGCCCCCTTCTCTCCAACTCGATCGGACTCGAACTCCAACACCCGTTCGATGGCCGAGGCCGTGTCGAACGTGTCCATGTCGATTTCCTTGACGTCAGGATTTCGCCTGACCCACGTCATCTGCCTCTTCGCATACCTGCGGCTGTTGGTCTTGATTGAGGTGACGGCTTCCGCAAGTCCCACATCCCCTGCCAGATAGGGAATCAGCTCCTTGTAGCCGATGGCATTTCCAGCGGTGGTCGACCCCAGAAGCCCGACAGCACAGAGTTGACGGACCTCATCGATGAGGCCTGCATCGATCATGGCGTCGACTCGTGCGTCGATGCGCTCGCATAAGCGGTCTCGAGACATGGTCAGACACCAGATGCTCGCCTCATAATATGGCCTTCTCGAATCCCCGCTCACGTGCTGCTCGGAATAGGAACGTCCCTCGTCAAGCATCTCCAGGGCGCGAATGACCCTTCTCACGTTGTTGGGATGGATGAGAACGGCGCTTGACGGATCCCGTTTCGCAAGAAGTGAGTGAAGGACACCAGGACCCTCGGTCTCGGCGATCCTCTCGTATTTGCGTCGAGTCTCTGAACCAAGTCTCCCAGACGTGAAGCTCATGTCCTCGATAACGGCATCGAGGTAGAGCCCCGTGCCGCCGCACAGGACCGGGATCTCACCGCGGGCGAGAAGGGAATCCGCGCACCTCCTAGCCTCGGACTGGAACCTGGAGACCGAATAGTCCTCGGTCACGTCGCAGACGTCGGTCATGAGGAGGGGGACCGTACGATCGCGCTCGGGCATCTTGGCCGTCCCGATGTCCATGCCACGATAAACCTGCATGGAGTCAACGGAGACGACGGACGTGCCCAGTCGGGCGGCGATGCCATCGGCGACCTCGCTCTTCCCGACGGCCGTAGGTCCGGTTATGCAGATCACATGGCCGCGCGTCAACGCGGATCGCCGTCGACGACGCCCCGAAGATACCAGGAGCGTGCCTCCCGGACCTTGACGTCGAGGAGGTGGCCTACGAGCGCGTCGGCCTCCACACCGTTCGGCACGGGGAAGTGCAGGGTCTGGTTCTTCCTGCTGTGACCCACCATGACGTCCTTGTCACGCTTGGAACGGCCCTCGACGAGCACTTCCGCGGTGGTTCCGAGATCCCTCTGGTTAGACTCGAATGAAAGGTCCTCGACGAGGTTCTTCAGCCTGTCGAAGCGCTTGGAGATCTGCTCGCGGGATGAGACGTCCGGCATGGTCGCCGCAGGCGTGCCAGACCTTCTCGAGTAGATGAAGGTGAATGCGGAGTCGAACGAGACCTCGCGAACGAGGTCCATCGTGTCCTGGAAATCCTCCTCGGTCTCGGTGGGGAAACCGACGATGATGTCCGTGCCCAAGGCGATGCCTGGCACGGCAGCCCGAATCCTTCTCGTGAGATCAAGGTAACGGGAGGCCGTATAGTGCCTGTTCATATCCCTCAAAACCCTGTCCGACCCACTTTGGACCGCCAGATGGAGCTGAGGCATGACGGCCGGCGTCTCCGCCATGGCAGAAATTGTCTCCACATTCAGGTCCTTGGGGTGCGACGAGGTGAACCTTATGCGGTCGACGCCCGTCTCCCCCACCCTGCGGAGGAGCTCGGCGAAGCGAGGCTCACCGTACGTGTCTCGTCCGTAGGAGTTCACGTTCTGTCCGAGAAGGGTGATCTGACGCACCCCATCCGCAACGAGATGCTCGCACTCGCAGATGACATCCTCGATGTCGCGGCTGTGCTCACGACCTCTGACGTAAGGCACGATGCAATAGCTGCAGAAGTTGTTGCACCCCGTCATGATGGGCACCCATGCGCTGTAGGAGAGCTCCCTGTGGCTGGGAAGGTCCGTCGAGAAGCCGGGATGTTCCGACACGTCGACTTGAAGGGCACCGCGCCGTGAGGCGAACGATGTCTCGAGGAGCTCGGGGAGCATGGATATGGACTGGGTTCCGAAGACCACGTCGACGTTCGGGATATGGCTTTTGATCGTGTCGCCGTCCCTCTGGGCGATGCAACCGCCCACGGCGACGAGTCGCCGTCCGCAAGGAGGGATGGGAGTGCTGATCATCTCTGAGATATGACCATAGAGGCGCGTGTCAGCCCCCTCGCGGACACAGCACGTCATGAACACGACGATATCGGCCTCGGCAGCATCTGCCACCTCGAGACAACCGGAAGCGTCAAGGACACCCCTGACCCTCTCGGAATCATGAAGGTTCATCTGGCAGCCGAAGGTCTGGACGAGGTAGGTCTTGCCGGCAAGCTGGGAATCGTATGCCATCTAACAGACCGTCCTGGCACCACCGTCAGAGACGGTGACGGCCACGGAGTCCTGTGGAACGAGCCTGTGGACATAGACGGCGAAACGAATCGCCGTACGAGCCTCTCCACCGATCTCGATGTCCGAGAAGGTGGGAGCACAGGAGATGTCAACACCCGTGGGAATGAGGAACCCGCGCGCGATCGCCATGGCCTTGACGGCCTGATTCACGGCACCAGCGCCGACGCACTGCATGTTGACCGGAACGCCATCCTTGACGAGCCCGGCGATTGCCCCGGCCACGGAAGCGGGCGATGACTTACTAGAGACCTTGAGGTAGTCCATCTTGCTTCTCCATGCTTCGTTTTCGCTGCATCAATGCTATAGCGATTTCGTTAGGCTCATTCTACTGGATAACCCAGAGAAAACAACAGCTCAGGACGTCTCTTAATCCCTCTTCTCGATATGGAAGGAGACGTTGACCCTGTCTCCCGACACATGAACACGAGGCTCGTCGACGAGAGAGAGATAGTACCTATCGCCAAGGAACGAGAAGTCCCTCTCCATGAGACGGGAGAACTCCTCCGAGTCAGCCTCGGAGACCCTGAGGCCGCGACGGTCGCGCGTGAGATCGACCTCCGCGTCATCCTTGGCGTCGCTCCTATGCGTGAGTCGAGCGAGAACGGACCTCGAAGGCTTGATCTGCCCGGAGAGGATTCGATGTGCCGTCCTCTCGGACATCTCGAGGCCGAGACCGGCGGAGATGGACATGAGCTCGCTCGCGTCACCCGCAAGGAGAGGTCGTTCGATCACGGGAAGGTCGGATGGGTCATCTATGAACAGGAGACTGGACTCGTCGACGCTGGGTCTTACGCGAGCCCTGATCGTGGCGATGATGTCCGACGGCGAACCGAGATAGACCTCGCAGCTTGCCTTCTCCTCGAGCGCGAACTCACAACACGTCCTGATGATGTTGTGCGGTCCTCTTACGACGGACTGAGCGCCATCCTCATCGGTCCCTACGCAAGGCCAGCTTGACTGGTCAGCCTTCTCGGCGATGCTCGTCGTATCGAGCTCGATGCGAATGGAGCTTCCGAGGCTCGGCGCCGAGGTGACCACCTCGGCGACAGACGAGTTCTCCTTGATCGAGAAAAGGGCCATACCTCTACCGTGGATGCCCCAACGGTCCATATGGACCGATTCGAGCTTGGAGGTGACGCGGGCATCGAAGACCTTCGACTGCATCTCGGCTGGGATGCCGCAGCCATCATCGAGCATGACGATGGACCTCATGTCGGAGTCACGCCAGGTCGCGACATAGATGCGGTGGGCTCCTGCATCCCTGGCGTTGCGAAGCATCTCGACGACGGCATCCTCGACGCAACGGATGTCGTGCTTCGCCTGACGACGCTCGGCCTCGCCGACTCGGAGACGGACGAAGCCGTCCCCATAGCTCTCCTCGACACGAAGCTTCGTGTCCCCCGAGACGGAGGACACGAAGCTCAGAAGGTCATTCTCTTTCTCTGCCATGCCCGGACTACTTGGCGACGTCCATGGCACGCGACTCGCGGATCACGACGACGCGGACCTGGCCGGGATACTCCATCTCGTCCTCGATCTGCTTTGCGATGTCGTGCGCGAGGACGGTGGCCTGTGCGTCGGAGATCTTCTCAGGTTCGACCATGACGTGCAACTCACGGCCGGCCTGCATGGCATAGGTCCTCTCGACGCCATCATGGGCGTTGGAGATCTCCTCGAGCTTCTCGAGACGCTTGATGTAGGTCTCCGCGGACTCGCGACGGGCGCCGGGACGGGCGGCGGAAATGGCATCCGCGGCCTGGACGAGGACATCCAGGACGGTATTGGGCTCGACGTCGGCGTGGTGCGCCTCGATGGCATGGACGATCTCGGGACGCTCGCCATACCTGCGAGCGAGGTCAGCGCCGATGACGGCGTGAGGGCCCTCCACCTCATGGTCTATGGCCTTGCCGAGATCGTGAAGAAGCCCGGCCCTCTTCGCGATGACCTCGTCACAGCCGAGCTCGGTCGCCATGATCCCACAGAGGATGGAGACCTCCTTCGAGTGCTGGAGGACGTTCTGGCCGAACGAGGTGCGATAGCGAAGCGCACCAAGCGTCTTGATGAGCTCGGGATGAAGGTCATGGATGCCGGCATCGAAGGCGGCCTGCTCTCCAGCTTCCTGGACACGCTGGTTGACGAGCTCCTCGGCCTTCTTGTACATCTCCTCGATGCGAGCGGGATGGATGCGGCCGTCTGCGATGAGGTTCTCGAGGGCGACGCGAGCGGTCTCGCGCCTGACTGGGTCGAAGCTCGAGAGGACGACGGTCTCGGGCGTGTCGTCAATGACGAGGGAGACGCCTGAGACCTGCTCGAACGTCCTGATGTTCCTGCCCTCACGACCGATGATGCGGCCCTTGAGGTCATCGGAGGGGATATGGACGGAGGTGACGGTGACCTCGCCGGCCTCATCGGCGGCACAACGCTGGATGGCGAGGGAGACGATCTCACGAGCGGTCTTGTCCGCGGAGGCCTTCACGCGCTGCTCGGAGTCCCTGATTATCTGGGCCTCTTCCCGCACGGAATCCTGGCGGATGCGATCGAGGAGCTCGTCGTGCGCCTCGTCCTTGGTGAGGGAGGAGATGCGCTCGAGCTCGGTCGTCTGATTGTTGACAAGCTCGTCCAAGTCCTGCTTCTGCTTGTCGAGCTGGCCCTGCTGGCTCGAGAGCTGGTGCTCCCTGCGATCGAGGGCATCGTTCCTGCGATCGAGGGACTCCTCGCGCTGCATGACACGGTTCTCCATGTCATGGATCTCGGACTTGCGCTGCTTCTCGTCAGCCTCGGAGGACTGCTTGAGCTTGAGGACCTCCTCCTTGGCCGCAAGGAGGGCCTCCTTCTTCGAGTTCTCGGCCTGACGCTCGGCATCGGCAGTGATCTGGGCCGCCTTGCTCTTCGCGTCAGAGACCTCCTTCTGCGCCTCCTCCGTACGCGCCGTGTCCTTGTTCTTGGTCACGGCAACGGCGATGACAGCCCCGATGACGAGGCAGATCACCCCGATGATGATGCTCATGATGTCCATTACGGCTCCTAAGGTGGAAAGCTTCTGCGTGGTAAGGAGACCCACCTGGATACAGGCGGGGTCCACCATCCGAGTGGTCCTCATGGCGTTGTGACAAGCTGACACGGAGGTCGTATCAAAAGAAGCAAACGTCCGACCTGTCGAGACAGGAGACGCGAGGATGCTCGAATGGCATATCTATACTATTTGCGCAGTTGGTCAGAGTCAAATGGGACATGAGACGCCAACAGCGACTCGTCTGGACTTCACACAGTCTACGGACGAACGAGGCAGGTCGAGGGAAGCCACGCCGAATCCCCTCCGTCCCTAGTCATCCTCGGATTCGTCCTCGACACGCCGACGTGCGGCCGACGTGGCGACTCCATAGGAGAAACCACGTGAGACGAGGAAACGGACCGCCTTCGCATAGGGGTCCTTCGAGGAGAGCCGCTTGCAGGTGAGGAGCTCATATGCTCGATCGGGCTCATTCGAGTCATCTATGTACTCCTCAGGCCAGCCCTCGACCTCATCCAGCTCGATGCCACGGCGACCGAGCTCTCGCTCGATACGATAGGCGCCCCAGCCACTCGAGACCTTGGTCCTGATGAAGACCGATGCGAAACGCGAGTCATCGACGAGACCGGAATCACACGCGCGACGTACGACCTCGTCAATGGAGGCCTTGGAGTACCCATCAAGCGAAAGCTTGTCGCGCATCTCCTTGGTGGAGTAATCCCTACGATCGACAAGCTTGGCGACACGATCGGACGCGCAGGCAACCGAGGTCTCACGTATCAGGTAAAGGAGTTCGGCCCTGGAGGTGGGCGACCTGTGACCGCCGCCAAGCTTGGACTCGAGAGAGCGACCGACGGCGATGGGAACCTGGATGGACTCGGCCGCCCCGTCGTCAACAGCCGTCAGGAGGATGTCCGCACGGGGTTTGCGGCGACCGAGCTCTGCCGAAGTCCTCTCGGGAAAGACGACCTTCCAAGAGAACCCCCCGTCGCCCATGTGCACGACGGGGGTATCTCCCTTAGCCATATGCCGCTACTTCCCCTCGGAGGAAACGGTGGAACCGGCCGCAGCCTCACTGAGGGCTTCGTCATCAGTGGGTGCACCGACGCGCTCGTCGCCGAGGTCGAGCCCGACCTCGACACGAACCTTGTGCTCGATCTCGGATGAAAGCTCCGGGTTGGTGCGGAGGAAGTCCTTCGCGGCCTCGCGGCCCTGGCCGAGGCGCTCGCCATCATAGGTGTACCAAGCCCCGGACTTATTGACTATATCGAGGTCGGTCGCCATGTCGAGGATGGAACCCTCCTTGGAGATTCCCTCCCCGTACATGATGTCGAACTCGGCTTGCTTGAAGGGCGGGGCAACCTTGTTCTTGACGACCTTCACGCGGACCCTGTTGCCGACGATGTCACCGTCACGCTTGATGGAGTCGATGCGCCTGATATCCATGCGGACGGAGGAGAAGAACTTGAGTGCACGACCACCGGGCGTGGTCTCGGGATTTCCGAACATGACGCCGATCTTCTCGCGAAGCTGGTTGATGAAGATGCAGGTGGTGTTCGACTTGGAAAGAGAGCCCGCGAGCTTGCGTAGGGCCTGGCTCATGAGCCTGGCCTGAAGTCCGACGGTGGTGTCCCCGATCTCGCCCTCGATCTCCGCACGAGGCACGAGCGCAGCGACCGAGTCGATGACGACGACGCCGACGGCTCCAGACCTCACGAGCATGTCGCAGATCTCGAGCGCCTGCTCGCCCGTGTCCGGCTGCGAGATGAGGACGTCATCGATGTCCACGCCGATGCGAGCGGCATAACCGGGGTCGAGGGCGTGCTCGGCGTCAATGAACGCGACGACGTCGCCAAGGGCCTGCGCCTCCGCGAGGATCTCGAGGGACAGCGTGGTCTTGCCCGAAGACTCGGGCCCATATATCTCGACGATTCGCCCACGAGGAACGCCGCCTATGCCCAGCGCGGCATCAAGGGCCACGGATCCGGTGGGGATTGACTCGACCTCAAGACTCGGGCCGTCGTCGCCGAACCGCATGATCGAGCCCTTGCCGAACTTCTTCTCGATCTCCGCGGTCGTGCTCTCGATGACCTTCTCACGCTCAGCCCCCGTTGTGGGCGGATGGATCTCACGTGAGACATCTTTGCTCTTGGCCATTTCTTCTCCCATCTCGGCTTGACGCAATCATAGTAACCGAACACGCGTTCGTAGTCAAAGGGTATGACCTACGAATCCGAATGCTATCGGGCCCGGCTCACAGATGTGAACGGATCGGCGGTCGATGGTCTCACAAGACTCCGACGGAGATGACACGAAGGCAGCCCAGAGCTCGCCATGAGGCACGTCTCCGAGACGCCGGAGCACGACGTGCGGATAACGTCAGGGCGTCCGCTCCATCACACCATCATGGAGCATACCGAGCGCATGGGCGACGGCCGAACGTCTGACGTCGTCCCTATCACCGTCGAACAGCTCCAAATCGGAGATGACGCCAATGGGAGTGGCGAGCCCGAACCAGACGGTACCGACCGGCTTCGATGGCTCCTCGCCTCCGGGGCCGGCGATGCCGGTGACGCTGACCGCGACGTCACAACCGAGGACGCGACGGGCGCCTTCGGCCATCTCGCATGCGCATTCCGAAGAGACGGCACCCACCGTGTCGAGGGTCGTCTGGCTCACACCGAGCACGGAGCGTTTGACCGAGCAGGCATAGCTCACGACGCCGCCGAGGATGGCCTCCGAGGAACCCGGGACCGAGGTGACCGCACCGCTCACGAGTCCGCCGGTGCAGGATTCGGCCGTGCCGACGGTCACCCCACGCTCGACGCAGAGGCGCACGAGCTCCTTGGCAAGTGACTCGACGTCGTCATCGAACATCAACGGTCGCCCTCCTCGTCGAACAGGCAGTCCCTTGACTTCATGAAATAGTCGACCCCCGAGACCGCCGTGAGGATCACGGCCACGAGCATGGCGATGTCTGAGACGACGAGGAGCAGCGCTTGGAACGGACCGAAGGGCAGGGCCCGCACGACGAGAAGACCGGCGATGGCGCCCATGGTCGTGGCGGTCTTCCACTTGCCCAACCTGCTTGCGGCGATGACCGTGCCAGAGGTGGCGACGACCATCCTGAGACCACTGACGAGGAACTCGCGAGCGACGATCACGACGATCACCCAGACGTCGACGAGACCCCACTGGAGAAGGACGAGCAGGGCGGAAACGACCACGAGCTTGTCAGCTATGGGGTCGAGGAACTTGCCGAAGGTGGTCACCTCTCCCCTGCTGCGCGCCAGATAGCCGTCGAGCTTGTCAGTGAGAGCCAGGAGGCCGAACGTGGCGGCGACGAGCAGCTGCCACCATGAGAGGGTGAGGCCATCCGGAGTGGGCGTGAGCTCGGCGAGGACAAGCCAAGCGGGGATGAGGGCCACGCGGACGCAGGTGACGATGTTCGCGGCCGTCCAGATGGAGGGACGACTCATCTTCCGTCCCCCTCGCCGACGATCTCGCCAATGAGCTCGTAGCAGAAGGAGTCGACGAGGTCACAGGTGACGACGTCACCGACGGCCACGTCACCGACGGACACATGGACGGCACCGTCCGAGTCCGGCGCCTGGAACCAAGTGTGGCCGATGAGCTCGGGGCCATCGTCGGTCTCGTCGATACCATCGATGATGACGTCGACACGCTCACCGACGTGACGGGCGGTCGCATCAAAGCCGAGCTGCTCTGCGGCGTCCACGAGACGCTGCGTGCGCTCCATCTTGACATCGTCGGGAATCTGGTCTGGCATGCGCGCGGCGGCAGTGCCCTCCTCGGGAGAGAACTCGAAGACCGAGCAGTAGTCCAGCTCCTCGCGCTTGATGAAGTCGAGAAGCTCGTCCGCCTCATCGTCGGTCTCGCCTGGGAATCCGGCCATGGCGGTGCTGCGAAGCACCATTCCGGGAATCTCGCGACGGAGTCTGGCGAAGAGCTCTGCGTAGGACGCGGCATCGCCGTTGCGGTTCATCGAGGCCAGGACGCGACCGCTGCAGTGCTGGATGGGGATGTCGATATAGGGAAGGACCTCATCGAGGTCACGAATGGCGGAGACGAGCTCATCGGTCATCCCCTCAGGCTGGAGGTAGAGGACTCGGATCCAACCGTCATAGGGACGGACGACCTCGGACAGCGATCGGAGAAGGCTCGCGAGGGTATCCCCCTCCCCAAGGTCGGAGCCCCAGACTCCGGTGTCCTGGCCGATGAGACACACCTCGCGGACGCCGCCCTCCATGAGGTCGGCGACCTCGGAGACGATCTCCTCACGGGGGCGCGAGGCATACCTGCCCCTGATGTAGGGAATGGCACAGAAGGCGCAGAAGCGATCGCACCCATCGGATATCTTGACATATGCCGAGGTACCCTCGACGGTCCTCAGGGTCGTGCGCGACCCGACGGAGGCGAGTTGCTCCATGCGAGGAATCCCGAGGACGGTCCTGACCACGTCGACGATGCCGTCCTCCTCGTCCGTCCTGACGAAGGCCGCGACCTCGGGCATCTCGTCCGGAAGGTCATCTCCATAGCGAGAGGGGACGCACCCGCACATGACGATGGGAAGATCCCTCACGCCCTCCCGGGCCTCCTCGGCAAGCTCAAGGGTGCACTCGACGCTCTCCTGAGTGGCGCTCGCGAGGAAGGAGCACGTGTTCACGAGGACGACGTCCGCGCCATCGACGTCCTCCGACTCAAGGAACCCGGCGTTGAGCAGAAGTGACCTCATGCGGTCGGTATCGACCTCGTTCTTGGCACAGCCAAGCGTCACGAAAAGGACGCGTGGCTGCTCGTGCCTACCTGTAGTTGACATATTGCAGCGGCTGTCCGTAGTCCTGGTCGCGCAGGAACGCGATCACCTGTTGGAGCGCGTCCCTCGATGCGGAGGTCACGCGTAGCTTGTCGGCCTCGACGGTCGTCTTGACCTTGAGCTTCTGGTCTCGGATGTCCTTGGCGATCCTCTTTGCCGTGTCTTGGTCGATGCCCTGGACCACGTGACCGGACACGCGAACCGAGGAACCCGTGGCGGCGACGGGCGCGTCCCATGAGACCGCCTTGAGGTCCACTCCCCTCTTCGCGAGTTTGCCGTTGAGGACGTCTATGACCTGATTGCCGACGAAGTCGGAGGGGGCGGAGACGGTGAGGGTGCCATCGGCCTTGGACAGCGTGATGCTGGCGCCCGACCCCTTCAGGTCATAGCGCTGCGTCAGCTCCTTGTTGGCCTGCTGGAACGCGTTGTCGACCTCCTGCATGTCGACCTCGGAGACGACGTCGAAGCTCGAGTCCTTTGCCATTTCACCCTCCTCCCGGCGTCTGCGCGACGCCGACGTGTTCTGTCTCGTTACGTGTGCTGGAACGGTCGTCAGCCGGCACTGGTCGACGAGGCCGCGGCGGTCGAGGCATCAGTCGTCGGGACGGCGGTGCCCGCGATGGTGACCTGACCGATTCCCGATGTCTTCTGCTCGAACTGCACCTGCGTGCCGTTCTTCGTGACGGTGACCGCGGTCGTGTCGCCGACCTGGATCGTTATCGACTGGGTGACGACGTAGGTCTGCTCCCATGGGCCGGTTATGGTCTCGGCGACCTTGCTATCGCCATCGCTCTCGATCTCGACCCATGAGACCTGGCCGCTCGCGACGGAGACGGTCACGTCGGTCTCCTGCGTCGCCGCCGCCTCCGATGCCGCCGCGGAGGCAGCGGCCGCATCAGAGAGGGCCTGCTGCTCGGCGGCCTGCTGGTCGGCAGAGCTCGTAGTCGCGGTCACGACCGACTCGGCAGAGGTCGACGAGACGCTCACCTGTTTGCCAGAGGTCGTCTTGGATGCCGTGCACGACCTGACGGAAAGCGAGATGACGAGGACGAGGATGACGACGAGAGCGAAGAGGATGGTGATGATCGCCCTGCGGCTGTCCGAGAAGTACTCCTCGAGGGCGCCGGCCACACCGCCGCGCCGAGGCGGCTGCCTGCGGCCTCTGTCGCGCATCTGCCGCTCGTCAGAACTTGAGCTTCTGCGCCTCACGTTCGGACGCTCGGAGTTCGCGATGTTGCGGGAGGATCGCCTGCCAGACTGTGTGGACGCCGCCTCATATGACTGGGTCGCGCTGCCATATCGCAGGTCGTCGGTGTACTCGTCAGGTCGCACGCTCCGCGTGGTGATGTCACCACGTGAGTAGGAGCCTCCCCTGCCTTGACGGGCATCGTCGGCACGACCACGGCCGGTTGCCGAGACAGGTCTCTGACGGCCGTCGGAGGTCCCCCTCCCCTGCCGCGAGCGTGACGCATACTGAGATTCCTGCGTCATCCGCTGCCTGTCGTTCGGCGTACGAGAGGTATAGGGGCGCCCCTGAGGATAGCCCTGGTTGAGACCGCCACGACCAGCCGCGGCACCGGTGGGAGCGCCCGCACCGCCTCTCGTGTTGACCAAGGACGTCGGCTCGACCCCGCGGGACCTATAGGACGACGCGGTGTCCCCGCGCGGGACGTACGAGGAGCCCGTGAGGCTTCCCGAGGTCGTGCCCCGCCCATCACCCGAGCGGACGCCATTCGACGTCAACTGATGGTCTTGCGGCCTGCGCACCTGGGATGAAGTGGTATTGGGGAGCTCGTAGACGGGCTCGTCCGTGACGGACCTGCTCTCACGGGTGCGTCGACGGAGCTCGTGCGAGAAGCTGCCGTTGCTGTACTCGAAGAGATCCTCGGTGAACTGGTCGGTGACCTCGCGGGGATTCAGGCCAAGATAACGTGCATAGGACGAGAGCATCCCCTGGGCGTAACCGCTCTTGGGGATGTTGTCGAAGTCCCCCTCCTCGAACGAGATGAGGACCTGCTCCTTGAGCTTGAGGACGCGCGAGGCCTGGGCCACGGTGAGGCCTAGCTGGCGACGTCTGTCGACGAGCATTTCGCTGAAGCGAGGACGTGCCACCTATTCCACCTCCCGGAACCTCTCGTCTTGAACCCTGAGCTCCTCGAGGCCATCGGCATCGAGCAGGACGTCGCGCGGCTTGGAGCCGTCCGGTGGTCCCACCACGCCCTTCTGCTCGAGCATATCCATGATTCTACCTGCTCTAGCGTACCCCACCTTCAGGCGTCGCTGGAGGCCGGAGGTGGAACCAAGCTGAGAGTCCACAACAATCTGGGCGGCCTCCCACACCAGCGGATCGTCGTCGGAGGCCTCCTCGCCAGAGGAGCCGGGAGCACCCGGCACGACGGCGGAGAGGATCTCATCGTGATAGTCGGGCTCGCCCTGCTCCTTGATGAAGTCGACGGCCTTCTGGATCTCGGGGTCGGAGACATAGCAGCCGAGGACGCGTCGGGTCCTCCTGCCGCGATGCTTGAAGAGCATGTCACCCTTGCCGAGCAGTCTCTCGGCACCCGTCTGGTCGAGGATGACCCGGCTGTCCGTGCCGGAAGCGACCGAGAACGCGATGCGGTTCTCGATGTTCGACTTGATGAGGCCGGTGACGACGTCGGCGGAAGGCCTCTGCGTGGCGACGATGAGGTGGATTCCGGCGGCACGTGCGAGCTGGGCGATGCGAACGATCGAGGCCTCGACATCCTTGCCCGCGACCATCATGAGGTCGGAGAGCTCGTCGATGATGATGACGAGATACGGCATGATCTGAGGCGGTTTGCCATCGAGGTCGAGCTTGCCGTCACGGACCATCTTGTTGTAGCTCTTGATCTCGCGCGCGCCGGCGTGTTCGAACACCTTGAGCCTGCGCTCCATCTCCGTGACAGCCCACTGGAGCGCACTCGACGCCTGACGAGGTTCGGTGACGACGGGAACGTAAAGGTGAGGTAGACCGTTGTAGCCACCAAGCTCGACGCGCTTGGGGTCGATCATGATGAGCCTGACCTGGTCCGGAGTGTCGCGCATGAGGATGGACATGATGATCGAGTTGATCATCACGGACTTGCCGGAGCCAGTGGCGCCCGCGATGAGAAGGTGCGGCATGCCCGCGAGGTCGGCCACGACCGGAGCACCCTCGGCATCACGTCCGATGGCGAGCTCCAGAGGTCCACCCTGCGCATACGGCAGGACGTCTCCGAGGCACACGTTCTGACGCTTCTCGTTGGGGATCTCGATGCCCACGAGCGAGGTGCCCGGGATGGGGGCGAAGATTCGCACCGACTCGGCGGCAAGGGAGAGGGCGATGTCGTCCTCGAGGTTCGTGATCTTGTTGACGCGCTCGCCCTCGCCCATCTCGACCTTGAACGTCGTGACGAGAGGGCCGGAGACCCAGCCCGTGACCCTGCTCGCAAGTCCGAACTCCTCAAGCGTGCCCTGAAGCCTCTTGGCGGTGGCCTCGAGCTCCGACCTCGAGCTCGAGCTGTTGGCTGAGTTGGGGTTCGACTTCAGGATGGAAAGGGGCGGGAGCTTGAGGTCGGGGTTCTCGTCGCCGGGACGGCTCAGCGAGCCCTTGTCGGAGTCCTTCGCCTTCTTGCCACCCGAGGAGGTCTTCGCAGGTGCGATGAAGCCGGGAATCGAGTCATCGTCCCCGAGCTTGGTGGTCTTGCGCTCGGACTCGTCCAAGGGCCTCGCGGGACGGGCGCCGTCGATTTCGAGATCGGGATGACGCTTGCCGATGCGCTCGGTCGTCTTGGACGAGGAATCGGAGCGCTTCAGGACGGACGTCTTGCGCGCACCAAGGAACGTGGTCGTGGCTTCGCCATCCTCGTCGAACAGGGAGGCCTGAGGCACCTGCTGCTTCTTCGAGCGACCCTTGCCGACTCGCTGACGTCCCTCGCGCGTGGTGTCATCGGCGACCTCCTGCTCCCTGAGACGACGCTCATGGGCGGAGTTCGCCTTCTGGCGAACCTTGAGCACGAGCCCGGAGATCGAGAAGCCGCAGACGATGACACCGGCGATGATGAGCCCGACGAGGAGGACGATGCCGATGATGCGGCCGACGAGCACGAGAAGGACCCAGGCGATCCCACCGCCGACGTAACCGCCCGCACGCGTGACGACCTCAGGCTCGAGTACGAGCTGAGGGTTAGACTCCGCGCCGGGAACGTTGAGCGACATGATGGCGAGCGTGGCGACCACGACCATCGCGAGCCCGAGGGCGCTCCTCGCGGAGAGGGGCGCATCGGAGGCAGCGAAGAACGTGAGCGCGAAGAGGAAGAGCGCGATGGGGACGAGCACGGCGCCCGCACCGAATCCCAGTGTGAGCCCGGTCGCACACGCATGGGTCACCACGGCCGATGAGGGGGAGACGAGCGAGAGGACCATGGCTACCGCCACGACCGCGCAGACCACCCCGATGATGTCGTTCCTGGCGCCCTCGGCGACGACGGCATCAGAGGACGACCTCCCCTTGGAGGCCCCCCTCTTCCCACCGTTCTGCCTTCTTCTGCCTTGTTGTGCGTTTGAGCTGCGACGTGCTGCCATCTAGACCTCCATCACGACCGGGATCACCATGGGTCGCGTATGCGTCTTGTTCCAGAGGTAGTTGGAGATGCTGTTTCGGACGGCCTTCCTGATGACGTCCGTTCCGGAGCCATTCGAGAAGTTGCCACCCTCGACGGACTTCCTGATGAGGGCCTCGGCCTCACCAAGGAGCTTGTCATCGTTGGCGAAGGAGACTCCCCTGCTCGAGAACTCGACCTCATCGACCTTGTGCTTGCGATTCGAGATGGTGACGACGCAGGTGACGATGCCGTCGCATGCGAGCTTCTGACGATCGCGCAGGACCACGGGGTCGGTGTCGCCGATCCTCAGACCATCGACGTAGACGATGCCGGAGTCCACGGGCTGCCCGATGCTGACCTTGCCGTCGCGCATCTCGAGCGTGTCACCGTTATCGCAGAGGAAGACATGGTCCTTGGGCATGCCCATGTCATAGGCGAGCTGCGCGTGGGCGCGGAGATGGACGGCCTCGCCGTGGACGGGCATGAAGAACTTGGGCCTCGTCATGGCGAGCATGAGCTTGAGCTCCTCGCGGGAACCATGGCCGGAGACGTGCACGACGGCATTGCTCTTGTCGAAGATCGTGCAGCCGATCTTCGAGAGCGAGTTGATGATGCCCTGCACGGACTTCTCGTTGCCGGGAACGGGCGTGGCGGAGATGATGACCGTGTCGCTGGCGTTGATGGACAGGGAGCGGTGCTCTCCGTTCGCCATGCGTGCGAGCGCAGAGAGGGGCTCGCCTTGGCTGCCGGTGCACAGCACGACGATCTTCTCGTCAGGGATGTCATCCACGTCATATGCGTCGAGGATGTTCTCGTCGGCGATCTTGAGATAGCCGAGCTCGCGGGCGATCTTCGTGTTCGTGACCATGGAACGGCCGGTGACGACGACCTTGCGGCCGACGGCGACGCTCGCGTCGCAGACCTGCTGGAGCCTGTGGATGTGGCTCGAGAAGGATGCCACGAAGACGCGGCCAGGGGCGTTCTTGATGATATGCCTCAGCGCGGCGCCGACGGTGGCCTCGGAGGGGGTGAAGCCCGGTCGCGTCGCATTGGTGGAGTCCGACAGAAGCAGGTCGATGCCCTGCTTGCCGTACTTGCAGATGGCCTGATAGTCAGGGCGGACACCATCGATGGGCGTCTGGTCGAGCTTGAAGTCGCCCGTGTGCAGAACCGTGCCCGCAGGCGTCTTCATGAAGACGCCGAGCGCCGCGGGGATGGAGTGCGTCATCGAGAAGAAGTCGATGGAGAAGGCACCGAGGTTGAGATGGCTGCCATCCGTGACGGGACGGAACTTGGGGGACTTGATGTTGTGCTCGGCAAGCTTGCCCTCGATGAATCCGAGCGTGAGGTTGCTGGAGAAGATGGGGACCTTGTGCGTGAGGTCCATGAGGAGATACGGGAGGGCGCCGGTGTGGTCCTCGTGACCGTGCGTGATGATGATGCCACGGAGCTTCTCCTCGTTCTCGAGGACATAGGTGTAGTCAGGAAGGACGAGGTCGATGCCGGGCTGGTCGTCATCGGGGAACATGAGGCCCGCATCGACGAGGACCATGTCGTCGCCGTACTCGAACGCGGTCATGTTCTTGCCGATCCCGTCCAGGCCTCCGAGCGGGATGATCTTCAGGGATGTCTGGTTCTTAGCCATATGGCTGATTTCCTTTCGTGAGTGGTGCCGTTGAACGACGTTTCTAGACGGCCTTGGCCGTCGTGGCTTCGGTGGAGGATACGCCGCGACACGGTCGCGACCAAGCCCCATACATGTTTGTCATTGTAGACGAACCGAAGGCTCGATTCACCTGCTCATACGTATAAGAGGGCGGGACGAGGGCTTGATCGCCTCGTCCCGCCCGTCGGGCCTTAAGCCTGCGCTCGGGAGCCTAGCCCTCGTGGTGCCTGCGGGGCTGGCGGCCGGAGTTGCCGTTGGAACCATGATCGCCGGGACGACGCTGGCCGGAGCGGCCGTTACGGCCGTGGTCACGGTCGCCATGGTCGTGGTCGTGGTTGCCGCCGTTGCCATGGCCGGAGCCCGCGGGAGCCTCGGGCTTGTCGATGCGATCCAGGCTGATCTTGCCCTTCTCGTCGACCTCGAGCACGCGGACCTTGACCTCGTCGCCGATGTTCAGGACGTCCTCGACCTTCTCCACACGACCCTTGGCGACGCGGGAGATGTGGAGCAGACCGTCCTTGCCGGGGAGCAGCTCGACGAAGGCGCCGAAGGGCTGGATGCCGACGACGCGGCCGTTGTACTCCTCGCCCACCTCGGGGACCTTGACGATGGCCTTGATACGCTCAGCCGCCTCGTCACCCGCGCCGTTCGTGCCGGCCACGAAGACGGTGCCGTCCTCCTGGATGTCGATGGTGGCACCGGTGTCCTCCTGGATGCCACGGATCACCTTGCCGCCGCTGCCGATGACGTCGCGGATCTTGTCGGTCGGGATGGTGAGGGTGATGATCTGCGGTGCGTTGTCCTTGGGCTTGACGCGGGGCTCGGGAATCTGCTCGAGCATCTTGCCGAGGATGAAGGCGCGACCGTCATGCGCCTGCATGAGGGCCTTCTTGAGGATCTCGGGCGTGAGGCCCGTGGCCTTGTTGTCCATCTGCATGGCGGTGATGCCGCGCTCGGTGCCGGTCACCTTGAAGTCCATGTCGCCGAGGAAGTCCTCGAGGCCCTGGATGTCGGAGAGGACGACGGTCTTGCCGTTCTCCTGGATGAGGCCCATGGCGATGCCGGAGACGGGGCGCTTGATGGGCACGCCGGCGTCCATGAGGGCGAGGGTGCTGCCGCAGGTCGACGCCATCGAGGAGCTGCCGTTCGAGGACATGACCTCGGAGACGACGCGGATGGTGTAGGGGAAGTCGGTCTCGGAGGGGATCATCGGGAGCAGCGCGCGCTCGGCAAGGTTGCCGTGACCGATCTCACGACGCTTGGGGCTGCCCATGCGGCCGGTCTGGCCGGTGCAGTAGGGCGGGAAGTTGTAGTGGTGGATGTAGCGCTTGCCATCGACGGGCTCGATGGTGTCGAGTCGCTGCCACTCGTTGAGCATACCGAGGGTGCACACGGAGAGCACCTGGGTCTGGCCACGCTGGAAGAGGCCGGAGCCATGGACCAGCGGGAGGTAGTTCGGCTTGACCGTGATGGGACGGATCTCGTCGGCGACGCGGCCGTCGACGCGCTCGCCGGTCTCGACGACCATGTTGCGCATGGCATGCTTCTCGAGGCCCTTGAGCTCGACGGGGATGGCACGCGAGTACTGAGTCTGCTCCTCGTCGGTGAACTCGGCCTTGATCTGGGCCTTGAGAGCCTCGACGCGACCGATGCGAGAGAGCTTGTCGGCGTCCTTGAGTGCGGCGCTCATCTCGTCGAAGTGGTTGAAGACCTTGTCGTGCACGTAGGCGATGGGCTCGTCGAGGACGTAGCTCTTCTGCTCGATCTCGCCGTTGGCATCGACCCACTTGGCGAAGAACTTCTTCTCCTCCTCGCAGAACTCGCCGATGACGCCCTGGCCGAACGCCATGGCGGCGAGCATGTCCTCCTCGGAGATCTCGTTCGCGGAAGCCTCGAGCATGGAGATGAAGCTGTCGGTGCCGGCGAGCTCGAGGTCGAGGTCGGAGGCGTCGCGCTGCTCATATGTGGGGTTGACGATGAACTCGCCGGTCTCAGGGTCGCGACCGATGCGGACGCAGGCGAGAGGTCCTTCGAAGGGGACGCCGCCGATGGTGAGGGCGACGGAGGCGCCCATGCAGCAGATGGTGTCGACGGGGTTGATCTGGTCGGCCACGAGCGAGGTGGCGACGACCTGAACCTCGTTCCTGAATCCGTCAGGGAAGCTCGGGCGCAGGGGACGGTCGATCATGCGGGCGGTGAGCGTGGCCTTCTCGGAGGGACGGGCCTCACGCTTGAGGTATCCACCTGGGATGCGGCCCACGGCATACATCTTCTCGATGAAGTCGACCGTGAGGGGGAAGAAGTCGTAGTCCTTGCGCTCGTCGGAGACGACGGCGGTGAGAAGCACCGTGGAGTCACCCTGCTTGACGAGGCAGGCGCCGGTCGCCTGCTCGGCGAGCTCGCCGGCCTCGAGGACGTAGTGCTTCCCGTAGAGGTCGAACTCGTGAGTTACTTTGGTCATGTCTGTCCTCTTATCTCCGTCTGCCACATTGCAGACGGGCCGTCTGCGGGCCTCCCGTTCGGGAACGCCGGCCTGGCCGGCGCACGTGACGCGTCACGTGACTCGCGGCATGTCCCCGCTCCTGTGCGGGACGCATGCAATGAGAGGGAGCGCCCGAAGGCGCCCCCTTAGGTCCTACTGGATGTTGTCGCGGATGCCTAGCTTCGCGATGAGCGAGCGGTACTCCTCGATGTCGTTCCTCTTGATGTAGCCGAGGAGGCGGCGACGCTGGCCGACGAGCATGAGAAGGCCACGACGGGTGTGATAGTCCTTCTTGTGGGACTTCATGTGCTCGGTGAGCTCGCGGATGCGCTCGGTGAGGAGGGCGACCTGCACGGAGGCGGAGCCGGAGTCCTTCTCGTCCTTGCCGTACTCCTTGATGAGCTCGGCCTTGCGTTCCTTGGAAACGGTCATTCTGTACACCTTTCATTCATGGATTCGCCCGAGACCGGGTGCGCCGCCAGGTGGTGGCGAGACGACCAGGTGAGGGGTATGTGCTTGGACAGGATACCACGAGGTGCCCACGTCGGTGGGCGGAAGCCCCTTCTCCATATGTCCGACCCAGGGCGCTAGACGGAGAGCGTGAACTCGAAGGCGCGGAGCCGGGAGTCGAGGTGAGTGGCGCACCACACGTGGGCCAAGGAGAGGAGGCGATAGGCCGTGGCGTCATCGACCTCGCAGGCGACGAGGTCGTCGAACGTCATTGTGAGCAGGGAACGCGCCCACTCCAGCGTGCGCGCGTCGATCATCTCGGCACCCTCCACGCCTCGGGCGCAGCTGTCGCAGAGGACCCCTCCGGCCGATGCCGAGAACCACGTGCAGGCGAGGTCGCCGCATGCGACGCAGGAATCTAGCTGCGGCATCCACCCCTGATGCGAGAGGGTCTTCATCGCGTAGGCGGCCGCCACGAGCATGAGGCTCGCTCGCCCCTCGGCCTCGCAGCATGCGGCGAGCGCACGAGAGCACGCCGGGGCGAGCCAAGGGTCGGGGGCGTCCTCGAAGCACGTGAGGCGGGCGACCTCCGCGACCATCGAGGCGGCGCTCATGCGGTCGAGGTCCCCGGCTATGGCGACGTGCGGCTCCTCGAGCGACGCCTCGGCGACCACGTCGAGCGAACGCCCGTGAGCCAGGAGCAGGTCACACTCGCAGAAGAGGCCACAGCGTCCGGCGAGCTTGCCGCCGGGCTTCCGACCTCCCTTGGCAACCGCCCTCACCTGCGATCCGTCCTCGGCGAGGAGCGTGAGTATGAGGTCGGTCTCGCCAAGCTTCGTGTGATCGAGAACGATGGCCCTCGTCCTCCATGTGCGGGAGCGTCCGGGCACGCTCACTCCCCCGAGTCGTAGCCAAGCCGCCTGATGACGTTGGCATCCCTGCGCCATTGGGGCTTGACCTGCACCTTGAGCTCGAGGAAGACCTTGTGACCGAAAAGCCGCTCGATGTCACGCCGCGCATCCGTGCCGATCCTCTTGACCATGGCACCGCCATGACCGATGACGATCGCCTTCTGACCGTCACGCTCGACGAGGATGGTCGCCGATATGCTCGCATGGCCGTCGTCGCACCAGTCGATGTCGTCGACGAGTACGCCCACGGAGTGCGGTACCTCCTCGCGGCAGTTGAGCAGCACCTTCTCACGGATGAACTCGGAGACGAGGTCCTCGTCGGTCGCGTCGCAGTCCATGTCCTCGGGGAACCACCTCGGCCCCTCGGGGAGATGGGCGCTCACCACGTCGAGGAAGCCGTCCACGTTGAAGCCGGCGGATGCCGACACCACGACGGCGTCATCGAAGCGGGCGAGCTTGCTGGCCGCCTCGAGCTGGGCCGCGGCGCGCTCGGGACTCACGAGGTCGGCCTTGGTGATGACGAGCAGGTGCCAAGACCGGGAGGCGTCGACGTGCTTGGCGACCCAGGCATCACCGGTGCCCACGGTCTTGGAGGCGTCGACGAGCATCGCCGCGACGTCGACGTCGGCGAGCGCGCCCAGCGCCGACTTGTTGAGCTCCTGGCCCAAGGCGTCCTTCGGCTTGTGGAGCCCGGGGGTGTCGACCATCACGAGCTGTGAGGTGGGGGTGTTCACGACCGCACGGAGACGGCGCCTGGTGGTCTGCGCGACGGGGCTGGTGATGGCAAGCCGCGTCCCCATGCAGGCGTTGAGCAGCGTCGACTTGCCGGCGTTCGGCCTCCCGACGAGGGCGACGAATCCGCTCCTCAGCGTGGCGGCTTCCTGACCGGTCTCATTCTCCTCCATGACCCTCCCTCTCGCACGGCCCTCCCGTGCGGGTAGCTTCGAGCGTCATCCGAGGATGGCGCTGGCAAAGACGACGATTCCGACACATGCGACGATCACGCAGAGCACCCAGACGGCGGCCGCCGCGATGTCCTTGGCGCGACCCGCCAGCGGATGGAACTCGGGGCTGACGAGGTCGACTATCGTCTCGATGGCGGTGTTGACGAGCTCGGCCGAGAGGACCACGCCGCAGCAGAGCATCACGATCGCCCACCTCACCGCATCGAGCCCGACCACGAGACCGCATATCACGGCGACGATGGCCCCGGCGAGCATGACCTTGATGTTCCTCTCGCCCCTGAACGCAGTGCGGAACCCCTGCATGGCGAAGCCGAAGCTGTGCAGGAGCGTGGGATGGTCCTTGTCGGATCCGGGGATCATGAGCCCTCCTCGGCATGACGTGGGGACGGAGGCACCACGACGGAGTCGCCGAGACCCGCCTCGGCGAGGATGGCGTCCTCGCGGGCCTCCATCACCTCGGCCTCCTCGTCACTCTCATGGTCATACCCAAGCAGATGCAGCATACCGTGGATGAGAAGGAGGCTCGTCTCCCCCTCGGGCGTGACGTCGACGCGGTCCGCCTGCCTCCCGATGAAGTCGGGGGCGAGCACGATGTCACCGAGCTCGCACGTCTCCCCTACGCCGAGGTCGGGGTCATCGGGGCGCTCGCACTCGAGCGAGAGGACGTCCGTCGCCCTGTCGATGCCGCGCCATTCATGATTGAGACCTCGCATCGTCTCGTCATCGACGACCGAGAGGGAGACCATGCACTCCCTGTCCACGCCTTCGCTGGCGAGCACGAGGTCGGCGAGCTCGCACGCCCTGTCCTCGGAGATGGCCAGGCCCTCGCAGCCGATGGAGATGTCGACGTGGGCGCTCATCCTCGAGCCCCATCGCGGCCTTCGCCATCCGCGGTGGCATATGCGTCGACGATGCGGGCCACGAGCGTGTGCCTGACGATGTCGGCACGCCCCAGATCGACGAAGCTGATGTCGTCGACGCCGTCGAGGACCGAGCGAGCGGAGTCGAGCCCGTTCTCGCCGAGGAGATCCCTCTGGGTGGTGTCGCCGGTGATGACGAACTTGGAGGAGAAGCCCAGACGCGTGAGGAACATCTTCATCTGCTCGGGCGTGGTGTTCTGCGCCTCGTCCAGGATGACGAACGCATCGTTCAGGGTACGGCCACGCATGAAGGCGAGCGGCGCGATCTCGATGACGCCCTGCTCGATGAGGGCATTGCCCTTCTCCATGTCCGTCATGTCGAAGAGCGCGTCATACAGGGGACGGACGTAGGGGTCGAGCTTCTCCTGGAGCGTGCCTGGGAGGAACCCGAGGGATTCCCCCGCCTCGACCACGGGCCTCGCGAGGACGATCCTGCCGATCTCGCGTCGCTTGAGAGCGGCGACGGCCATGGCCATCGCGAGATAGGTCTTGCCCGTTCCGGCAGGACCCGTGCCGAAGGTGATGGTGTTCGAGCGTATGGAGTCGATGTAGCGCTTCTGCCCCACGGTCTTGGGACGTATGGCGCGACCGCGATAGGTGAGGAGGATGTCATCGGTCAGGGAGACGGGCGGCACGGACTTCGTCGCCACCTGGTCGAAGAGCAGGTCGACGTCGGCCGCGGATGGGGCCTCACCAGCCTCGACCATGCGAATGAGGCGCGAGAAGACCGAGGTGACGCCCTCGACCTGTGCGGCCGGTCCGGTGACGCTCACCTGATTGCCCCTTACCGTGATGGTGGCCTCGGTGGAGGACTCGATCCTCCTCAGCAAGGAGTCCGCAGGCCCCATGAGGGCCGTGAGATCGACGGAATCGGGAATGGTGAGTCTGACCTGGGTTGGATCCATGCTCCTCCAGACGTGCCTCGGGTATGTCCCAATCATAGACGCGTGCGCCGGCTCGGGCCAGACGTCAGTCCTTGTGCGGGCGCTTCGACGGCTTTCTGGAGGCGGCCCTGCCCCTCCTCGGTGGGAGCGGGTTGGACTCGGGAGTGGACACGCGCTCGCCACGCTGGCTTGCGACCTGCCTGATGAGCTTGGTCTGCTCGGGCGTGAGGTCATCGGGGACCGACACGCTCACGACGGCGACGAGGTTGCCCCTCGCCGAGGTGCCACGCCGCGGCATGCCGTGTGCGCCCGAGAGGATCTGCTGGCCGTTCTGGCAACCCGCGGGAATCTCCAACTCGATGCTCTCGCCGTCCATGATGCCCTCTACCTCGACGACGCATCCGAGCATCGCCTCCAAGGCGGTCACGTCGACGACGCAGAACAGGTCGTCTCCCTGCCTCCGGAACCTCTCGTCATCCGTGACCTCGATGCGGACGACGAGGTCACCGGACCTGTCGCCACGAACTCCGGCCTCACCGAAACCCTCGACCTTGAGGTCCTGTCCGGAGTAGATGCCGGCCGGGATGTCGATGTCGACCTTCTCGCGGGAGGGCGTGCGACCCTGGCCCGAGCACGTCTCGCAGGGGTGATCGATCACATGGCCGGTGCCCCCGCAGTCGGGGCAGGCCGTCTGGGTCTGCATCTGCCCGAGGATCGTGCGCTGCACCGTGACCACGCGGCCGGTACCGTGGCACCTTGGGCAGCTCTTGATGCTGCCGCCCTCGGCCACGCCCGTGCCCCCACAGTCATCGCAGGGAGCGAGCCTGTCGTAGGCGACGGTCTTCGTGCATCCGCTCGCTGCCTCGGCGAGGCTGATCCTGAGCGAGATGCCCATGTCGCGGCCGCGTGTGCGGGCCGTCTGGCCATGTCCGCCCTGACCGCCGAAGAACGAGTCGAAGATGTCGTTCATCCCGAAGCCACCGAAGATGTCGGACATGTCGACGTAGTCACCGCCACCGAAGCCCGAGGGGCCGTCGGGGTTGCCGAACCTGTCGTAGTTCGAGCGTTTGGTGTCATCGGACAAGACCGTGTAGGCCTCGTTGACCTCCTTGAACTTCTCCTCGGCATCCGGGTCATCGGACACATCGGGGTGAAGCGTCCGCGCCTTCTTGAGGAAGGCCCTCTTGATCTGCCTCGCGTCGGCATCATGCTCGACTCCGAGGACCTCGTAATAGTCCCT
Source organism: Atopobiaceae bacterium (assembly GCA_022655215.1). Taxonomy (GTDB): domain Bacteria; phylum Actinomycetota; class Coriobacteriia; order Coriobacteriales; family Atopobiaceae; genus JALCUE01. The sequence continues at coordinate 799,947 of JALCUE010000001.1, forward strand.
CTTGGTCTCCACGCTCAACTGTCCCGCTTCCCTGTCAGGTCGTTGCGTCCAATCCAGAATACACCGCACCAGCCTCGGCGGCTCCCGCCTCGACCGCGCCGATGGTCCTCTTGTAATCCATGCGAGTCGGCCCCACGCAGCACACGAAACCCATCCCCGTGCCCGCCCAGTACTCCTTGGCGACCACCGAGACCGAGCTGAGCCTGTCGTCGGGGTTCTCTCTTCCTATACGTACCACAAGACCGCCGTCGTCAGACGAGAGGATCGAATCGAAGTCGACGTCGTCGTCCTCCAGCGCGCCCACTACCACACGGACGCACTCGGCATCGTGGAACTCGGGCTGGGCGAGGAGAAGGGACACGCCGGCACTCTCGCGTCTCCCCTCTCCGGAGCGCATGACGAGAGAACGCACATGCGAGCTCAGGAGGGCGAGCAGGTCATCGGCCACCCCTCCGAGCCTCACCCCGGCGAGGCTCACGCTCTCGAGGTCATGACCGACGAAGAGGTCGGAGAGCGCGGACTCGACGTCCATGAGCTCCCGGTCGGTAAGGCCGAGGCAGCCCACGACGCGGCTGTCCACCCGACCGTCATCCAAAACGACCACGAGGACCGCGGAGTCACCGGCGCATCTCACGAGACCGATCCTCGCGATGGCGGCGCTCTGGGAGACGGGACTCGAGACGATGGCGAGGCAGCGCGTCATGTCCGCGAGCGTGCACGCGAGGTCACGCATGGCCTCGGCCACGGAGGACGAGCGGACGTGGGAGGTGAGCCTCGCCATGGGCCTGCCATGCGCGAGGTCGTCATCGACGACGGCGCGATAGCCGAGGTCCGTCGGCACGCGGCCCGCCGAGACATGGGGCTGCATGAGATGGCCGGACCCCTCGAGACGGGACAGGTCGCCCCGCACCGTGGCCGGGCTCACGCCCAGCGGATGGTTCTCGAGGATCGTGCGACTCCCGACCGGGGCGCAGGTCCCCACGTACTCCTCTATGACGGCCCGAAGGACCGCCATCGACCTCCCCATGACGCTAGCCCCTGAACGTGTTCATGGACGTTCCACCATAGACGGACCCGTATGAGCCCGCACGACCCATGCAGGAGACGAACATGACGATGAACAGCGCGAAGATGATGCCGTTGGAGCATCCGCTCAGGACAGCGGCAAGCGCGTTCCTCCACCAACGCCTGCCATGCCCGCCTATGCCGGCACGGAGGATGATGAAGAGACCGAACACCAAAGGCACCGCCACGATGAGCGCCACCGAGGAGAGGACGTTCGCGATCGCACCGAACACGAGGAAGGGAAGGGCGAACCCGATGGCCTGGAACCCCATCGACTGTTTGGCGTCGAGCCTCTCGGAGGCGACGCCCACGCGGCAGACGAAGTCACCGGTGCTGGACCCGTTCGTGCCGGCGTTGCCCTTGCCGGGGATCCTGATCTCGTCGCCATCGTGCGAGTCGGCGGGGATGTCCACGATGACCTCGCTCGCCGAGAGCACGCGTCCGGTGCCGCCGCATACCCCACAGGGATCGGCCACGACGCGTCCCGTGCCCTCGCACTCCGGGCAGACCATGTTCATGACGCCCACCCCGAACAGGCTCTGGAGGTCGACCGAGATATGTCCCGTACCTCCACAGGTGGGGCAGACCTTCGAGTGCTCGGTGTGGACCGAGCCGGTCCCACCGCACGACGAGCACCTGTCATAGCGCTGGTACGTGACGCCGCGACGGCAGCCCTTCTTGGCCGAGTCGTTGTCTAGGTCGAGGTTGTAGACGACGTCGGAACCCGCCTTCGGGTTGTAGGCCCTGTTGGAGGTCTTCTTTCGCGGCTGTGCGCCACCGAAGGGGAATCCCCATCCGAAGGGGTCTGCCCCGCCGAATGGGTCTCCCTGGGGCGCGGAGGAGCCACCGCCGCCATACGCGAACGGGGAGCCGGACCTCATCGCGTCATAGCGCTTGCGCTTGTCGTCATCGGAGAGGACCGCGTAGGCCTCGGAGACCTCCTTGAACCTCTCCTCGGCGTCAGGCTCCTTGTTGACGTCAGGGTGGAGCTTCCTGGCCTTCGTCTGGAAGGCCTTGCGGATCTCCTCGGTCGATGCGTTCTGGTCCACGCCGAGGATCGCGTAGTAGTCCTTGTCGTTCATCGAGGCCATGTGGTCTGAGCGCTCCCGTCGTCTCGCGTGAGGTCGAACACCGCACCTACCGTGCGCTGTGGGCGATTGTACCCTCAGCGAGGTCCCACAACTCACCGTACATCTCATTGCCCAGAAGCCAACCACGTTCGGTGGGCTCAAGCCCTCCTTCAGGCGTCATGCGCGCGAGCCCCTCGGAGACGAGGTGCGAGAACGTCGAGTCCACCGGACCGCCTCCGATGGTCGCCCTCGCATGGTATGCCAGAGCTGGGACGATGCCAACCATCATGCGCGCCCCGAGCATGAGGTCCTCCGCCGCGGCCTCACGGGATGTGAGACCCTCGACATCGAAGGCGAGGTCGGCAAGACCTCGGGCACGAGCCACGGCGGGCACATCGGAAGTACATGACAGCCTCACGCGCACCCATGACGGGTCGGGCTCCGGAAGGTCCGGACAGACGAGCCGGGCGCGGAGATATCCCTCGGCCGTGAGCATGCTCGCGGCCGACGTCCCGAGGCCGAGATAGGGAACGCCCGTCCAGTACGCCTCGTTGTGGATGCAGGCATGTCCCGCGTCGGCGTAGCTCGCGACCTCGTATCGACGCAGACCCGCCTCGCCGAGGACGCGTTCGGCCTCGACCATCCTGTCCGCGGCCTCGTCCTCGTCGGGCACGACCTCCTCCCCCTCCTCGACTGAGCGCGCGAGCCGGGTGCCCTTCTCGACCATGAGCGGATAGACGCTCACGTGGCGCACGCCCATGGACATGACGCGTGAGAGCGTGTCCGCCCAAGAGGCACCCGTCTGAGCGGGGATGCCGCACATGAGGTCGCAGGAGACGTCGAGACCCGAGCGGAGGGCGGCATCCAGCGCGGAGATGGCCCTCGCCGAATCATGGACCCTGCCAAGACGGGACAGCTCGTCGTCGTCGAGGCTCTGGACCCCGATGGAGACCCTCGTCGCGCCCGCCTCGACGCATGCGTCGAGAAGACCGTCCGTCAACGACTCCGGGTTCGCCTCGAACGTGAGCTCGCTCAGGCCACGGCCCGCGCAGACCGTAGAGATGACGTGGGAGAGGACCTCTGGTCCGAGCAGGGAAGGCGTGCCCCCGCCCACATAGGCCGTCCGGAATCCCTCCAGGAGCCCGGCGGCCTCCGCCTCTTCCACGAGACGTGAGAGCGCCGAGGCGTAGGCACCCATGCGAGCATCGCCCTCGGCCGTCGCGTACGAGGTGAAGTCGCAATAGGCGCATTTGCTCACGCAGAACGGGACATGGAGGTAGAGGGCATGGGCCGATTCCAGATGGAGGCGACCGTCCCAGGGATCCACATACTCCCCCGTCATCAAAGGTCGCCTTCGAGGCTCGAGCGGATCCCGTCGAGAAGATCGAGATAGTCATCAAGGGTGAGACATCTCATGGCGGCATCGCGCATCGCGCCGGCACGGGGCAGGCCCTTGAGGTACCAGCCTGCGAGGCTTCTCGCCCTCGCCATCCTGCCCCCGGTGGCGTCGAGGAGCCTCACGTGGCACTCGAACGCACCCAGACGGTCCGCCGTCGTGGGCGGCACCACCTCGCGTCCGGACAACCGGTCGAGGGCACGGGAGAAGACCCAGGGATCCCCATAGGAGCCACGGGCCACGAAGACCGCGGCGGCCCCCGTCTCATGCAGGATGTCCACGCAGGCCTTCTCGTCCATGGCGTCGCCGGATGCGATGACCGGGATGCCCACGGCGCTCACGACCTCGGCGATCGCAGATCGGTCCGAGGCCCCATGGTAGAGCTGCGAGCGGGTGCGCCCGTGAACGGCGACGGCACTGGCCCCGGCATCCTCCATCCTGCTCGCGAACTCGGGGGCGACGATGGCGTCGGAGGTGAGACCGAGGCGTATCTTGCAGGTCACGGGCACGTCTGCCTCCTCCGTGCAGGCACGGATGATGGCGGCAGCCTGGTCGGGATCCGCGAGGAGAGCCGAGCCCTCCCCCTTCCGCGTGACCTTGGGGACGGGGCAGGCCATGTTCACGTCGATGAGGGCGAGCCTGTCACGAAGGCGCTCCTGAACGCCTATGACGGCCTCGCGGAACTGCCCGACGTCGCGTCCGAAGAGCTGCACCGCGATGTCGGGCTCCGCGTCACAGGGGTCGACCAGCTCCCAGGTCTTCAGCGAGCCGTAGTGCATCCCCGCCACGGAGACCATCTCCGTATAGGCCAGTGCGGCACCACCGGAACGGGCCATGGTGCGATAGGCCGCATCCGAGACACCCGCCATGGGGGCCATGAGGAAGGGAGCGGCCGAGAGACGGCTCCGGAGGTCACTCGTCCGCGACCAGGGCTCGACGTGGTCGGAGAGGTTGGCGGCAGCGGCATGGAGTCGCAGGACACGGGAGGCGTCAGATCGAGTCACGGCATCCTCCCGCGAGCTCGACGAGACCTGTGACCTCATCGGGGGCATCGGTCACCGTGTTGTGCCCGGCTCCCTTGATGACATGGAGCTCCACTCCGAGGTCGGCCGCCCATGCCGCCATGGCTGGGGCCACGACACCGAGCTTGTCATGCTTGCCGATCCCCAGGACGGCGGGAATCGACCTGGGCAGGGCGAGGGTGGCCGGGGCGTCGACGACCGCCGCATAGCAGTCATGGGAGGCGGCAAGCATCCCCCTCCTGCCGAGGCCCTCGAGTTCGGCGGTGAAGGACTCCGCGGCCTCGGCCGTCTCGCATGACCCGGAGGCGGCGGAGCGGACGTAGTAGCCCCACGGCAAGAGCTTCGCGATCGAGTCGTAGTGCAGGAGGCTCCACCTCTCGACGGGTGTGAGGTGATAGCCGAAGGGCGTGCCGTCGAGCATGAGCGCACCCGAGACGAGCCCGGGCCTCAGGGCCCCGAGCGCCTGGATGACATAGCAGCCGAGGGAGTGCCCGCAGGCCACACAGCTCGTGACGCCCTCGATCCCGAGGATGGCCGAGAGGTCGTCGGCGCAGGTGGCGAAGGAGTACCCTCCGTCGCGTCGCGACGCCCCATGGAGCGGCGAGTCCCAGCTCACGCAGAACCAGCCCTTGTCGGCAAGCCTCCGAGCGACCGGCTCCCAGGAGAGGTGCGAGGAGGTGAGACCGTGACAGAGCAGGGCGCACCGACCGCTCCCCCTCCTGCCATACGTCCAATAGGCGATGCCATCGGAATCGTAGTCGTGCCGAACGCCCTCATGTGACATGGAATCAGTCATCGACCTTGAGGATGGCCATGAAGGCCTCCTGCGGCACTTCGACGCTGCCGATCGCCTTCATCCTCTTCTTGCCCTCCTTCTGCTTCTCGAGGAGCTTGCGCTTGCGGGAGATGTCGCCGCCGTAGCACTTGGCGAGGACGTCCTTCCTGCGCGCACGCACCGTGGAGCGGGCGATGATCCGTCCGCCGACCGCCGCCTGGATGGGCACCTCGAAGAGCTGCTGGGGGATGATCTCCTTCAGCTTGTCGCACAGGGAGCGGCCGCGGGCGTAGGCCTTGTCGCGGTGGATGATGAACGAGAGCGCGTCGACCGCCTCGCCGGCGAGCAGGATGTCGAGCTTCACGAGGTCGCTCGTCTGATACTCGTCCAGATCGTAGTCGAGGCTCGCATAGCCCTTCGTACGACTCTTGAGCTGGTCGAAGTAGTCCATGATCAGCTCGGAGAGGGGCATGTGCCAGTGCATCTCGACCGTCTTGGGGCCGAGGTAGACCATGTCCTCGAAGGAGCCATGGTGGTCGACGGTGAGGTCCATGACCGCACCCACATAGGTATCCGGCACGATGACCTTGACCTTGAGGAACGGCTCCTCGATGTGGTCGATGCGCGTGACGTCGGGCATGTCCTGTGGGCTGGTGATCTCGACCATCTCGCCGTTGCTCAGGAAGACGTGGAAGTCGACGGAGGGACTCGTGGCGATGAGGTCCAGGTCGAACTCGCGCTCGAGCCGCTCCTTCACGACCTCCATGTGGAGAAGACCGAGGAAGCCGACGCGGAAGCCGAAGCCCAGGGCCACGGAGGTCTCGGGGGTGTAGGTGATGGCCGGGTCGTTCAAGATCAACTTGTCGAGAGCATCACGCAGGTTCTCGTACTGCTCGGTGTCTATGGGGAAGAGCCCCGTGAACACCATGGGCTTGGCCTCGCGATAGCCCTCGCAGGGGCTGGCACAGGGCCTGTCGGCGAGCGTTATCGTGTCGCCGACCTTGATGAGCGCCGGGTCCTTGAGACCGGTCACGACATAGCCCACCTCGCCCACGCCGAGGTCGGCGGTGGCTATCTGCTTGGGACGCTTGCAGCCGACCTCCTCGACGTCGAAGGTGTCCCCGAGCGCCATGAGACGCACGGTGTCGCCAGCGGCGATGCGGCCGTCGAAGACGCGCACGATGGCTATGACGCCACGATAGGAGTCGAACCATGAATCGATGATGAGGGCTTTGAGCGGAGCGTCCGCGTCGCCGGCAGGAGGCGGCACGAGGACGGTGACCGCCTCCAGGAGGTCGTGTATCCCCGCGCCGGTCTTTCCGGAGACGCACACGGCATCCTCGGCGGGGAGCGCGAGGGCCTCCTCTATCTCGGCACGCACGCGCTCCGGTTCCGCCGACGGGAGGTCGATCTTGTTGATGGCCGGAACGATCTCGAGGTTCGCGTTCATCGCGAGGAGGGCGTTCGAGACGGTCTGGGCCTCCACGCCCTGGGTGGCGTCCACGACGAGCACGGCCCCCTCGCAAGCAGCGAGGGAACGTGAGACCTCGTACGAGAAGTCGACGTGACCCGGGGTGTCGATGAGGTTGAACTGATACGTCTCGCCGTCGTCGGCCTCGTACATGACGCGGACGGCATTCGACTTGATGGTGATGCCACGCTCGCGCTCGATGTCCATCGAGTCGAGCAGCTGCTCCTCCATGTCACGCTCCTCCACCGTATGCGTCGATTCGAGGATGCGATCGCAGATGGTGGACTTGCCGTGATCGATGTGGGCGATGACGGAGAAGTTCCTGATGTGGGTGCAGTCGTTTGTAGGCATGAGGATGATAATAGCGTATGAGCAGGAAATCATGCTATACTCGCTCCTGCTGCAAAACCACTGTCTCAGCAAGAGGCCTCGAACCTAGGGCGATCGAAAGGAACCATCCGTGGCAAACATCAAGTCGCAGAAGAAGCGCAACAAGACGAACGAGAAGGCCCGCATCCGCAACAAGGCCGTCCGTTCCGAGCTCAAGACCGCCGTCAAGGGCGTTCACACCGCCGTCGAGGCCAACGACGCGGCGGCTGCTCAGACCGCGGCGGCGCATGCCTGCCGCCTGTTCGACAAGGCTGCCTCCAAGGGCATCATCCACAAGAACCAGGCCGCTGACCGCAAGAGTGGCGTCCAGAAGCTTGCGAACACCGTCAAGTAGTGCCAAGGACATAGGCTCTTGGCTCGAGAGGGGCTCCGACGTGCTGGTCGGGGCCCCTCTCTCTTAGCGACCGAGCATCAAGGGACCCTCAGCGCGTGACGATGGAGAGGACCCAGGTCCTGAATGCGATGTCGGAGTCACCGGAGCCCTTGAGGATGCGCTCGCAGGCAGCCGCGCCCTTGAGGTCGCTCACGAGCTCGTCCATGGAGAACCCTCGAGCCCATCGCACGTGGTTCTTCACCTGCCACTGGGGCCTGGACAGCGCGCTCGGCACAAGCGCGGCCTGGCCCCTCTCGTCCAAGGCCTTCGCACAGATGAGCTCGCGAAGCCTCGTCGTGAGGAACGAGTGGAGACCCACGACGGACGCGCCGGGCATGAGGCCGTACAGACCCATCGCCTTGGCGGCGTCACGTTCACAGACGGCATCGAGGAAGTCCCAGGGCTTCGGCTCGGCGATGCGCGCCACGCGCGAGCGGACGTCGTCGTAGGTGATGCGCGGGGAATCCCCGACGAGGCTCGCCAAGGACTTCACCTGGGCATCGAGCATGACTGTGGACTCACCCACGCGGCTCACGAGCTCGTCCGCGGCCCGCTGGTCCATCCCCTTGCCATACGCCGTCGCCATCTCGACGACCATGCGCGGCAGCTCGTATCTCTTGCGCGGGGTGCAGTCTATGACCGCCGTGGGGCCCAGCTTCTGGATGGCCTTCCTGAGCCTCGTCGTCTTGGGAAGCGTGGTCGCCGCGATGAGGAGCACGGAATCCGGGTTCGGATCCTCGAGATAGCTGACGATGGCATCGGAGACCGGCTTCGGGAGATGGTCTGCCTCCTGGATGATGACGAGGCGGAACCCCGCGCCGAAGGGAAGCGTCTGGAGCGAGGAGATGACCTCCTGGGGATCCGTGTCAGCCTTGACCGTGAGCTCATCGAGGTTGAAGTCGACGAGTCCGGGGTCAAGACGGGCCTTGAGCCTCGTGACGGCGGTGCGTCGTTTGAGCTCGTCGGCTCCCACGACGAGATAGGCGGCCAACAGGCCGGCTCCTTCGCTTCCCAAGACATCCTCCTTGGATGGTCCGTTGCATCGTCCTTCCCATGATAGGTCAGGACCGACCCCTGACCCGCGTCGGCCTCAGGCCCGCGCTGGCCTCTGGGTGATGACGACGGGGCCGCGTGCCGACGGCATGAGGATGACGTCACCGACATCCTTCGTGCAGAGGAAGTCCGAGCCCGAGGTCTCAAGCGTGGAGACGCACTCATCGGTTGGGTGTCCGTACCTGTTCCCCTCCCCTGCGCTCGCGACCGCGACCTCAGCATCCAGGACATCCGCCGTCCCCGGTGAGATCGACACCGCGGAACCATGATGGCCGACCTTGAGGAAGTCGACGTCACCGACGTCATGCGCGAGAGCGATCGAATCCGTCTCGTCCCTCTCGGCATCTCCCGTTAGCAACCCTGTGAGGCATGCATCCGACCGCGTCCAGGGAAGCGCCGGCATGCCGCCCTCCCATCCCATGACAAGGCATATCGAATCGGCGTTCACGTCCCCCTCGGTCGGCCCATGGGGCCAGACGACCTTGAACGAGAAACCGGAAATCCGGAGAACGTCGCCGTATGACACCTCGACCGGATCGCTTCCGGTGAGGTCGGCCACCGTGGATACGAGCTCGGCGGACATGGACGAGGAGACGCCCTCCCCCACGATCACCTCGCCGACATCGACGACACCGAGGAGGTCATCAAGACCTCCGACATGGTCGTCATGCAGGTGAGTGAGGAGAACGGCGTCCAGTCGCGTGACATGATTGCGCGCCATGGCCTCGACGATCGCCGAGTCAGGACCCGTATCGACGAGAAGCGAGGAGGAACCGTCCTGGATGAGGATGGCGTCGCCTTGACCGATGTCAAGCACGACGACACGTGCGGGCACGAGGAGCGTCCAGCGGACGAAGAGGCAGACGAGGACGAGGGAGATGGTCAGAAGGCCTGCCCTCAGGACACGACCTCGCGGTCTCGGCCACCAGAGGTAAAGGAGGACGCCGAGGAAGAGCTCCGCCACGCAGGACCACTCGGGAGCCTCGACCGCGACGCAGGACAGGGGCAGCCGAGAGACGAGACGGGCCACATATGCAAGCGACTCGAACGACCAACCCGCGACCACGAGCATGGCAGGGCCCACCACCGGCACCCACGAGAACGCGACCGACACGAGACCCACGCACATGGACATGAGAAAAAGAGGCGATGCGACGACATTGACGACAGGCCCCGCGAGAGACAGACGCGAGAACGTCACGGCGCAGAGTGACGCACATGAGACCTGCGCGACCACGGAGGAGCCAAGCGAGTCTCCCACGTGCCGGACCCCACGCCCGACAAGGCGACGGAGACGATGGGGGAACAACGCAACGACGGTGGAGGGCATCTCTCCCGCGAACGCGGAGAGGACCGACGAGGCATACGTGCTGAACACACAGAGCGAGACGACGCAGGTGACGGAGAGCAGGAAACCAAGGTCATACGCGGAGAAGGGGTCCGCCGCAGCGATGGCGAGCCCGACCAGCCCGACTGCGGTGAGCGCATGGCCCCGTCGGCCCGCGAGGTGGGCGAGGCTCGCCACGACGCTCATCGCCCAGGCCCTCAAGGCCGACACGGGCGCACCGCAGAGCATGACGAAGCAGAACGTGGCAACACAGACCACGACGGCTCTGAGGCGTGGCCGAGCTCCGATGCGTCGAAGCGCACCCTCGAGCGCGGACGCCATGATGGCAAGGTGCGAGCCCGACACGGCGACGAGGTGTGCGAGGCCTGCCGAGGAGAACGCATCGGAGAGGCCTGATGAGGACATCGACTCCCTCCATCCAAGCAGGCACCCGCACATGAGGGCCCTTCCATCCGAGGAGCCGGGGTCGATCGTCCCCACGAGGCCCTCGCGCACCCCCTCAAGAGCGCCGATCACGCCGGAGGGAGGACCGATCTCGAGGACATGTCTCACGGATATGGTCCCGAACACCCCTCTTCGCCTCGAGGAGATGCCCCACTCGTCATCTTCGGCGACCGAGAGTCGGCCCACACAACGAAGAGTGGTCCCCCTGCCGACGCGCTCGCTCCCGCGGACCCAGACAGAGCAGGACTCGCCGGACGGAAGTCGTGCCTGGGCTCGCACGAGCCAGTCATCCTTCGACCTGGTGGGGTCTCCCGTCACCTCGAGCTCACACGAGGAGACAGGGACGCCCGCCAGCTTCGTCACCGTGCTCGTCCCCGCGTCCACCATGGCCGTCGACCCGAGCGCACCGATGAGGACCGCAGCGGCACATGCGGAGCACGCGAGCAGGACATGGCGACGCCCCTCCCATGAGTCGCTCCGAGACGCCATGAGGAGGGACACGAGGGAGACGGCACAGCCGATGGCCGCCAAGACGAGACCGAAGGAGGAGCGACCCGTCACGGCGAGCGTCACGCAGGTCCGTTCCGCGAGCACCAAGCTCACAAGCGCGGCAATCGCAGACGGCACGTAAGGCCTCGTCGCAGTGAGGGTCCTCTCAGACACGGATCGAGTCCTTGAGCCTCTCGAACTTCTTCTCCCCGATACCGCTCACTCGCATGAGGTCCTCAGGTGTGGCGAAGGGACCGTTCTGCTCCCTGTCCTTGACGATCGCCGCCGATGTGGCCGGCCCCACGCCGGGAAGGGTCGCGAGGGCCGCCTCGTCCGCGACGTTGATGTCCACCGTCCCGCCAGGTGACGTACCCGCCACCGCGTTCGTGCCTGTCGTCGAGGTGACAGGGGTCGCGACCTCGCCAACGAGCGGGACATGGACCTTTGATCCATCAGAGACGGTCGCCGCGAGGTTCACAGAGGTCGTGTCAGCCGCATCCGAGAGCCCTCCGGCAGCCGCCACCGCATCCCTCACGCGGACGACGTCGCCCACCAAGTCATAGACGCCCGGCATCGACACCGCACCGTCGACATGAACGGTCACGACCGGGACCTGCTTCGTCTCGGCGACGGCCGTGGCGGGATCGACCGTCTCCAAGGTCGTCGTCATTTCAGTCGCCGCCCCATGACGTTCGACGACGGTCCCCGTGCCCGACGTTACGCATGCCGCGACCACCACGACCATGACGATGACGCAGAGCGCGCATGTTATGAGGAAGGCCCTCGAGGGCCTCCTCTTCCTGACCTGTGCCACGACGCCCACCTCCCGATTCCATTGTCGGGTGGCAGGCGTCTCATGCGTCACTCTTCTTGTGGCTCGTGGTCGTCGCGCCGACGCGCATCTCACACGAAACCGACGAACATCTCACGGAGCCGGGCGAACGAGGCCTGGCCCGGATCGTCAGCGCTCGGGAAAAGCAGGTGCGAGCTCGTGATGGAACGGCCGCGTCGAGCGAGGTGGCCGATATGAGGGGCAGTTGCCGAAGTCGACGTACTCGGCGGAGGCGAGGAGCCTCTCGACCATGGCGTCATGGTCGAAGGTGTCCCAGGCGGCGGCGACCTCCGCGGGACGCGCATGGGTCTCGGGACGACGCGGCATGAAGAGGGTGCAGCAGTCGGGCGCCGTCTCGCAGCAGATCTCATAGGTGCCCAGTGACTTCGCCCTCGCGATGATCTCCTGCTTGTCGGACCCGATGAGAGGCCTCAGCACGGGCATGGAGACGACCTCGTCAGTCGCGGCGATGTTGTCCAGCGTCTGGGAGGCGACCTGGCCGAGCGACTCGCCGGTCACGAGTGCCTTGGCGCCCTCCAGCCGCGCGATCCTCTCGGCGACGGCGTACATGAGTCGACGGTACATGATGATCCGAAGGCTCTGGGGTGCCGCGAGCGAGATCTCGCGCTGGCACTCGCCGAACGGGACCACATAGAGTCGTCCGACGCAGCCCGAAGGCGCAAGCTGACGTATGAGATCCTGGCAGAGGTACTCGCTCGTATCCGATGTCATGGGCCTGCCCGAGAAGTGGACGGGTACGCACACCGCCCCACGCCTGCCGACCATCCACGTGGCGACAGGTGAGTCGAACCCACTGGACAGGAGAGGCACGACCTTCCCGGCGGTGCCCACCGGAAGTCCGCCCACGCCGCGCTCGGAGGCGGCATATACGTAGACGTCACCCTGGATGACGAGGACGTTCACCTGGGCGTCCGGCCCATGCATCTCGACCTTCTTGTCGGGATACGCCTCACAGAGGACCTCGCCCACCAGCCGGTTGATGTCCAACGTGTGGAGCTCGTAATCGGTGTTCGACCGGTGTGCATGGACCTTGAACGACTCGAAGTCACCGAACTCCGCGAGAGCGGCGACGGCCGCGGCGCAGTACTCGTCCTCGTCCCGTGGACACTTGAATGCCCTGGAGACGCGAGCGACACCAGGGACCTTGCCCAAGATGTCCGCACATTCGGCCAAAGCCGAGTCGTCCCTCAAAGTGACGAGGACATGACCCGAGATCCTGCCGACGTGCTCGACGGGCATGTCCTCGAGGGTCCTTCTTATGTTGGCCACAAGCTGGTTCTCGAATGTCGAGCGGTTCTTTCCCTTGAGGCCTATCTCGTGATAGTGGACGAGCGCGACACGCTTCGTGGGCATGTCGTTACTCAGCAGCCTCGTCCATGCCCTTGATCTCGGCATCGAACGCATCCGCGTCATAGCCGAGGGTGCCGTCCTCGATCTCGTCCATGGCGACGGAGATGGGATCCTGGCCGGAGACGACGGTCGTGATGTCGTCGACCTCCTGGATGGCGGCGACACGGAGGTGCTGGCCACGGAGCATGTTGTTGATGTCACAGGCACGCTTCGAAGCGACGGAGCAGAGCAGGAATGGGTTGTGCTCGGTCTTGTCGAGCAGGCTATCGATCTCAGGCTTGGTGACTGGCATTGGGTAGGACCCTCACTTCATCTCATATGACCTGATGGCGGCGAGCAGGTCGGCGACCGCCACATCAAGGTCATCGTTGACTATCCGAACGTCATAGGAGCTCGCAAGCTCCATCTCGCGCTTGGCATCCGCGAGCCTGAGCTCGATGGAGCTCTCGTCCTCCGTGCCGCGGTCCCTGAGACGCTTCTCGAGGATCTCCTGCGAGGGAGGCTCGACGAAGATGAGGACCGCGTCGGGGAAACGGCGCCTGACGTTCAAGGCGCCCTGCACGTCGATCTCGAGGATGATCGAATGTCCGTCGCTCAGACGGTCGGTCACCTCGGAGACGAGCGTGCCGTAGCGATGATCGTGGACCTGCGCCCACTCGAGGAACTCCCCCGCCTCGACGCGACGCGTGAACTCGTCGTCGGTCAGGAAGTGGTAGGAGACCCCATCGACCTCGCCTGTGCGTGGAGCTCTCGTAGTCGCAGAGACCGTCAGGGCGAGGTCCGGGCGAATCTCCCTTGCTCGGGAGACCAATGTGCCCTTACCCGCACCTGACGGTCCTGAGACTACGAAGAGCCTTGGTGAATCAGGCACTTACTTCGAGAGGATCTCGAGGAGAGCATCGCGCTGACGGGCGCCGAGGCCCTGGACGCGACGCTTGGGGGAAATGCCGAGCTCCTCCATGATCTTGGCCGACTTGGCCTTGCCATAGCCAGGCAGGGACTCGATGAGGGTGTGAACGGGCATGCGGCTGGCAGCCGGGTCATCGGAGTTCAGAACCTTCTCGAGGGAGACCTTTCCGGTCTTGATCTTCTCGCGAAGCTCCGCACGAGCGTGACGAGCCTCAGCGGCCTTCTTGAGGTTGGCCGCACGCTGCTCTTCGGAGAGTTGAGGGAGAGCCATGAAATCCTCCAAACGTCGTTTTACCGTTACCTGATTCGTTCGACCGTTATGCGAATCCGTCAGGTCCAGTGACCAGTGTGGCAATCTAGCGGCCAGTTTGCAAGCAAATACAGGCAAAACGAGGCATCTTTCGTGTGCAATCTACATAACGGACACTGTGATACAGATAGAGGCGATTAATCTACCTGCGATTATTGTACCAAGACGCCAACCCGTCAAGATGCTCGACCGTTCGCGGCGATTTGGCGCCGCAGGTAAATGACGTGAACGGTATCAGGAGGAGAGCTCGGCGGCGATGGCGTCGAACGCGGCGACCGGGTTGCTCGCGCCGGTGATGGGCCTGCCGACCACGATATGGGAGGCGCCGGAACGGACGGCATCGGATGGCGTGGCGACTCGACGTTGGTCGCCCAGCGCCGAACCGGCCGGCCTCACGCCGGGCGTGACCACGAGCGCCTCATCGTCGAGGACGAGCCTCATGGCCGAGGCCTCCTTGGGCGAGCAGACCACGCCGTCAGAGCCCGAATCATAGGCCATGGCGGCGAGTTGCGAGACCTCCTCGGAGACGTTCCTCTCGATTCCCACCTGAGCGAGGGAGTCCGCATCCATGCTCGTGAGCACGGTGATCGCGACGAGCTTCGTGCGCTCGTCGCGATCGCGAGCAGCCTCCTCGACGCCCTCGCGGGCCGCTGCGATCATCTCCGCGCCACCAAGGGAGTGCACGGACAGGAGGTCGGCCCCCGTGAGCGAGGCGGAACGCGCGGCTCCACGCACCTGATGTGGGATGTCGTGCAGCTTGAGGTCGAGGAACACGTCGTACCCGCGGTCCTTGAGCTCGCTCACGACGGATGGGCCGCAGGCATAGAAGAGGGTCATCCCGACCTTCATCCACTTGGCATGCCCGGAGAGGGAGTCGGCGAGTTCGAGCGCACGGTCATGGTCACAGTCGAGCGCGACGATGACGCGCTCTGATGGCTTGGCGATCTCTAGCATTCGAATGCTCCGATCAGATCGTTCACGTCATCCACTCCCTGCTCCTCGACCCAGCTGACAAGCTCGGAGAGGATGCGCGGGGCGGAGTCGGGACGGACGAGGTTGGACATGCCCACGCTCACCGAGGTCGCGCCGGCGAGGATGAACTCAGCCGCATCGGCACCGGACATGACGCCGCCGACGCCGTTCACGGGGATGTCCACGGCATGCGCGACCTCCCAGACCATACGGACGGCGATGTTATGCAGGCAGGGACCGGACAGGCCACCCGTCGGACGCGAGAGCCTGCTCCTCCTCGTATGGACGTCGATCGACATGGCGGGGATGGAGTTGATGACGGAGAGCGCGTCGGCACCCTCGGCCTCGAGAGCCTTCGCGACCTCGACCACACGAGCCGGCGCCATCTTGACGAGGAGGGGTCTGTCCGTCCTCGGCCTCAGCGCACGGATGACCTCGGCCGCACCATCGGGCGTCGAGCCCATGGCACAGCCTCCCGCCGCGATGTTCGGGCAGCTGATGTTGATCTCGAGACCCGCCGCGAACGGAGCGAGCTCCTCGAAGAGCTCGACGGCGGCCACGTACTCGTCGACCGAGTGGCCAGCCACCTGGCAGATGACGGCGCAGCCCTTGTCGGAGAGTCCCTGAAGGTACTCGCCGGACTGCTCGACCAGGCCGCGGACGCCTGGGTTCATGAGGCCCACGGAGTTCATGACGCCGGACGTGACCTCGCACATGCGAGGCTTGGGGTTACCAGGCCAGGCCTCCGCGGCGCAGCCCTTGGTCGTGATGGCGCCAAGCTGGCTCACGTCATAGAAGCCCTCGAACTGCCAACCGAACCCGTAGGTGCCGGCGGCGGTGTTGATGGGGTTGTGCATCTTGATGCCGCCAAGGTCGACGGCCATGTTGGGGGCGCTCACCAGACGACCTCCTTCGCGTCGAAGACGGGTCCGCCCATGCAGGCGCCAACGTTGCCGGAGCGCGTGGGGACGACGCATGTCGCGCAGGCACCGAACCCGCAGGTCATCATCCGCTCCATGGAGACCTCGCAGGCGACTCCGACGGCGGCGCAGATGTCAGCCACCTTGTGCATCATCACCTCGGGGCCGCAGGTGAGCACGAGGTCGTACTCCCCTCCCGCGAGGGCCGGCTCCAGGGCGTCGGTCGTGAAGCCCTGGTCCCCGGCGGTGCCGTCATCGGACGTGATGACCACATGCTGGACGCCGACACTCATGAGCTCGTCGAATCCCCAGAGCGTGTTCACCGTCTTCGTCCCGACGATGGCATCGAACTCCACGCCCTCACGTGCGAGCCAGCGGGCAGCGGAGACGATCGGCGTGATGCCGATGCCGCCGGCGACGAGCAGCACCCTTCGGGGGTGGGACTCGAGACGCCAGCCGTGACCCCCGGGCCCGAGCACGTCAGACGTGTCGCCGGGTCTCATGAGGGAGAGCCTCCTCGTCCCGTCACCGACGACGGCGTACTCGGTCTCGACTGTCCCCTTGACGGGGTCGGCCTTGGAGAAGGAGAGCGGGACACGGACGAGCTGGGTGGCGTCGCCGGGAACGGCGATGCTCATGAACTGGCCGGATGAGAGCCCCTCGGCCAACTTGGGGGCTCTCATCACCAGGCTCCATATTCCTTCCGCCACCGGTGTGTTCGAGACGACCTCGAACTCATGGATGCGTGCCGCAGAGGGCGTAGGCATTCTTCGGATCCTTTCGTGTGGACGTGATACGAGGCAGCCGAGGGTCCTAGGCCACCACACCGTCCTTAAGGGTACGCCTTCCGGCGACGAACACGTCCGAGGCCGCACCATGGAGCCTCTCGCCCAGGAAGGCGGAGTTGTGCGACTTGCTCTCGAAGTAGGACTCCTCCACGTCGACCTTGGCCTCGAGATCTATGAGCGTGAGGTCGGCGACGCTTCCCTCCGAGATGGTGACGGGGTCCATGCGCAGGACCTCACGGGGCTTGATCGCGCAGCATTGGACGAAGCGGTCCCAGCCGAGCTTGCCCTTCGAGACGAGGTTGCTGAGAAGGAGCGGCACGGTGGTCTCGAGTCCGATGGTGCCGAAGAAGGCGATCTCGAACTCGCAGTCCTTCTCATGGGCGGCATGAGGCGCGTGATCGGAGACGACGCAGTCGATGGTGCCGTCACAGACGCCCTCGCGCAGCGCGGCCGCGTCGGACTGCGTGCGGAGCGGCGGGTTCACCTTGAGGTTCGTGTTGTACGAGTTCGTGATGTTCTCCTCCGTGAGGAAGAGGTGGTGCGGCGTGACCTCGCAGGTGACGGGGAGGCCCTCGGCCTTGGCCTGGCGGACGAGGTCAAGGGACTTGGCGGTGGAGATGTGGGCGACGTGGAGCGGGCAGCCGGTGAGACGGCACAGCTCGATGTCACGGGCGACCTCGAGCTCCTCGCCGAGGGCAGGCCAGCCGAACATGCCCAGACGGGTGCTCGCGCGGCCCTCGTTGATGACGCCGTTCTCGGTGAGCGACTCGATCTCGCAATGGGCGATGGCGACGCGGTCGAACATCGAGACGTATTCCATGCAGGTGCGCATCATGCCGGCGCTCTGCACGCCGTGGCCATCATCGGAGAAGGCCGCGGCGCCCTCGACGCACATGTCGCCGATCTCGGCCAGGGCCTCGCCCTTCTCGCCACGCGTGAGTGCCCCGATGGGATGGACGCGGCACAGGCCCGCGGCATGCGCGCGATCGATCTGATAGCGGATCTCGGCGCCCGTGTCGCAGACGGGATCGGTGTTGGGCATGGTGGCGACGTCGGTGTAGCCACCATGGGTCGCAGCCCTGCAGCCGGTCGCGATCGTCTCCTTGTACTCGAATCCAGGGTCACGGAAGTGGACGTGCATGTCCACGAGCCCCGGGACGAGATACTTGCCCTTGGCGTCGACGACCTCGGCGCCCTTGGGGGCGGTGAGACCCTCCCCCACCTTCGCGATCTTCCCGTCCTCGATGATGACATCGACCACGGCGTCGAGCGACGACTGCGGGTCTACCGCGTGGGCTCCCTTAAGCATCAATGCCATTGTTCTCTCCTCCCAGAAGCAGGTACATCTCGGCCATGCGCGTGGCGACACCGGCACTGACCTGATCGAGTATCCTCGAGCGCGCCGCGTCGGCGACCTCGGTGTTGATTTCCATCCCTCGGTTCATGGGGCCGGGGTGGCAGACGATCGCGTCCTCCTTCATGCGGGACGCACGTACGCCGTCGAGGCCGAACAGGCGGTTGTACTCGCGACGCGACGGGATGGCCGCGCCCTCCATACGCTCCAGCTGGACGCGGAGCATGTAGATGACATCCATGTCGGGGATGACCGAGTCGAAGTCGCACGTCTGCGGGCAACCGAACCAGGTGGGGTCATCCACGGTGAACGTGGGGGGTCCGACCAGGGTGACGTCGGCACCCATGGTCTTGAGCGCAGGCGCGAGGGAGCCGACGACGCGCGAGTGGGCCAGGTCGCCCACGATGGCGACCTTGAGGCCGTCGAGATGGCCGAAGTTCTCGCGGATGGTGTAGAGGTCGAGCATGGCCTGCGTGGGGTGCTGGTGCTTGCCATCGCCGGCGTTGATCACGACGGCGTCGGTGTTCTCGGTGATGAGCTGCGGCGTGCCGGCGAGCTTTGCGCGGCAGATGAACATGTCGACGTTCATGGCCGCGATGGTCTGGATGGTGTCGGCGAGGCTCTCTCCCTTGACGACCGAGCTCGTGGAACCACCCATGTTGAGGCTGTCCGCGGACAGTCGCTTCTCGGCAAGCTCGAAGGAGCTCCTCGTACGGGTGGAAGGCTCGAGGAAGAGGTTCACGATGGTACGTCCGCGCAGGGCGGGGACCTTCTTGATGGAACGGGAGTTCACCTCGGCGAAGCTACGCGCGGTATCGAGGATCTGCGTGATGTCGTCCGCGGTGAGGCTGTTCGTGTCGATGAGGTTCTTTACTGAGAGCATCTAGTTCGCACCTCCAGCGTTCTTCTCGTCTTCCACGTCCCAGATCTCGACGGCCATGTGGTCATCGAGGGGCTCGAGGCAGACGCGCACGTCCTCCTCGTGGGACGAGGGCACGTTCTTGCCCACGTAGTCGGCGCGCACGGGGAGCTCGCGGTGGCCACGGTCGACCATAACGGCGAGCTGGATGGTCGCGGGGCGGCCGAAGTCCATGAGTGCGTCAAGGGCCGAACGGACCGTACGGCCCGTGAAGAGGACGTCATCGACGAGGATGATGTCCTTGCCATCGACATTGAAGGGAATGTCCGTCTTGTGGAGGACGGGCGCGATGCAGCGGGTGACGTCGTCGCGATAGAAGCTGATGTCGAGAAGGCCGACCTGGGGCCGCGTGCCCTCGATCTTCTCGATCTCATCGGCGAGCAGACGCGCGAGCGTCGCTCCCCTGCGGACGATGCCCACCAGCGCGATGGTGGACGACCCCTCGTTGTTCTCCAGGATCTCGTGGGCGATGCGTGTCACCGCTCTCATCATGGCCTTCTCGTCCATGATGGTCGCCTTCGGTCTGACCTGTCCCATATGGCTCCTCTCCGCATGAAAAAAGATGCCCCAGCGCCTCCGCGGCACGGGACATCCCAGATAAGGCAATCCATGGGGGACCGGACAGGTCCCATAGCCTTGCGGGCATCTCGTACCGCGCTTAAAGGTCGAGACGAACTATATCCCGTAAGGGGCCAGCGGGGGTCGAGGAAACGGATCTCTCGGCGAACGAATCATTATCATGCATAACCACACGGACTCATCCATGCTTCTCGAACGCCGCGTGCATCGTCTGACACGTCGTCACCAAATCGCCACGAACGCGTCAGATGCTGGCGGACTGCGTCTTCGAGGGATCGGCGTCATTCTCGATGCCTCGGCGCACGAAGAAGATACCGACCCTCTTCATGGCGAAGAGGAAGCCGTTCGTACGCCATGTGTAGAAGAACTCGCTCACGAGGGAGCAGAAGTAGGGCCAGTGCGAGAGCTTGGGGACGGGGCGTCCCGCCATCTCGAATGCCATGCGGCGCATCTGAGGCGAGACGTTCTCGCATGCCACGACCACGCTGGGATCCATCCGCTTGAACACCCCCGCGATCATCTCCATGATCTCGGGGTCCTTGGTCGCGCCGTTGCCAAGCGCCCCGCCGATGTAGCGGAACCCGATCACGTAGAAGGACTTGAGGATGCCGAGGTCGTTCACGCCGAGCTTGTCCACGATGTCGGCCATGTCATTCCAACGCTCGAACGACAGCGCGAGGTTGCGAGTGCTCGAGGAGGAGCCGGGAAGGTCCTCGCGGTAGCAGTAGTACGGGGTGTCGAGATAGACGATCCTGTCGGCCTGGCACATGGTCTCGATCAGGAAGGGGTTGTCCACCCAGCCCGCACCGGGGACCTCCCTGAAGCGGACGCCCTTCTCCTCCAGGA
Source organism: Atopobiaceae bacterium (assembly GCA_022655215.1). Taxonomy (GTDB): domain Bacteria; phylum Actinomycetota; class Coriobacteriia; order Coriobacteriales; family Atopobiaceae; genus JALCUE01. Next base: position 820,643 of record JALCUE010000001.1, read on the forward strand.
AGGCCCTGCGATAGAGGGCGGACCAGATGGAGGGATGGTGCTGGATGAGGCCAGGGGCATCGGCCAGGGAGAAGGGCTGATGGTCGGGCATCGGCCTTCTGTAATAGGAGCACTGGTAACGGCGCTCCTTGGGGGTGGTCGGCATCCAGATGCGCCAGTAGGGCGACTTCACGATGTCAGGGGCGCGCTCGAAGGTATGGGCGAAGTCGACCAGGTCATCGTACATGTGAGGTTCGATATAGTCATCCGGCTCGAGGATGGCGAGATATTCTCCCCTGGCCTCGCTGAAGCCCCTGTTGACCGAGGCACCGTAGCCCTGGTTGGGCTTGTCGATGACGCGGACACGGGGATCGGCGGCCTCATGGGCGCGCATGATGGCCAGCGAGCCGTCGGTCGAGCCGTCGTTGACGACGATGATCTCAAGGGAGCACCTATCGTTGGCCTCAGCGGACTTGAGGGCCTGATCGAGGAACTTCTCCGTGTTGTAGCACGGGATGACCACGGTGACGTCAGTGCTTCCCATCCTGCTCCTTCCCGAGCTGCTTGTAGGCGGCGCAGACCTCGTCGGTGGGGCCAAGCATCCTCTCCTTGCCCTTCTCGATCCAGCAGACGCGGTCGCACATGCGCTCGACCAGCTCGATGCTGTGGCTCACGAGGAGCACGGTCACGTTGTTCGAGTCGACGAGATCCTTGATGCGGCGCTCGCACTTCTGCTGGAACAGGAAGTCGCCCACCGAGAGGGTCTCGTCGACGATGAGGATGTCGGGCTCGGTGATGGTGGCGATCGCGAACGCGATGCGGGCGACCATGCCGCTCGAGTAGTTCTTGAGAGGCATCTCCATGAAGTCCTCGAGCTCCGCGAACTCCACGATGGCGTCGAAGTGAGAGTCGATGAAGTCCTCGGAGTAGCCGAGAAGGGCACCGTTCAGATAGATGTTCTCCTGGGCGGTGAGCTCCATGTCGAAGCCGGCCCCGAGTTCGATGAGCGGGGCGATGGTGCCACGGACGTCACACGTCCCGGCCGAAGGCTCCAGGACACCGGCGATGATCTTGAGCATCGTCGACTTGCCCGAGCCGTTCGTTCCAACGAGACCGAAGGCCTCCCCCTTCCTCACCTGGAAGGAAATGCCGTCGAGTGCCTTGAACTCCTTGAAGAGCAGGTCATGCCTCATGATGTGGATGAAGTACTCCTTGAGCGAGCCGAGCTGCTCAGAGGCGATGTTGAAGATCATCGAGACATCCTTGGCATCCACGACGACGGGAACGTCATCGGAAGGGATGTCCGGGCGCATCATCTCGCCGACCCTGTCGTCCTGCTTGACGACGATTGCCATGCTCGTGCGCCTCCTAGATATAGAGAATGAACTTGTGCTCGTTCTTGTGGAAGATGAGCCAACCGAGACCGAGGGAGACGAGCGCGCAGCCAAGGCATATGAGGTTGGAGTTGAGCGATGGCCACACGCCGTTGAGGATGATGTCACGGAAGTACGTCACGTAATGGTACATGGGGTTGAACTTCATGATGGGGTGCATCCAGTCAGGCAGGATCGACACGGAGTAGAACAAGGGCGTGAGGTAGGTCCATGCCGTGATGACGACGCCCCAGAGGTGCATGACGTCACGGAAGAACACCGACATGGCGGAGAGCGCGAGCGCGAGGCCGGCGCTGAACACCATGAGGTAGAGAAGGGCCAACGGGAAGAGCAGGACGGTGGGGGTCGGCGCGATCTGGAACCACACCATGACGATGACCACGGCGATCATGGAGAAGAAGAAGTTCACGGCCGCGAACAGGACCTTCTGTATCGGGAAGACGTAGCGGTTGATCTTCACCTTCTTGAGAAGGGGCGCCGCCGAAATGATCGAGCCCATGCCCTGGCTGGTGGAGTCACTCATGAGCTGGAAGACGGTGTTGCCGATGATGAGGTAGAGGGGGAAGCACTTGATGTCCTCCGCGCCGGCCTTGATGAAGCTCGAGAAGACGGCGGCCATGACGATCATCATGAGCAGGGGGTTGAGGACGCTCCAGAGGACGCCGAGCACGCTGCGCCTGTACTTGAGCTTGAAGTCCTTGCCGACGAGCTGCTTCAGGATCTCGATGTCACGCTTCGCCGGAGGGTTCCAGGCGTGCTTGGCCGCGCCGTCCGCGACTGGGATATCTCGCACATACGTCTCCATGTGGTCAGGGTCATATTGACCACCCTCGGGAATCACGTCCACGAATATCGAGAATGTTCCAGAGTGAGGGGGGACGAAGGTCATGGTCGGATCCTTGACAGGAGAGCCTCCGTCCTTCACGGACGAGTCGAATTTGACGCCATCGCTCCAGCCTATGTTAAAGCTGCAGCCATCGAATCTTGGATCGGGTCTGAGACCAAAGGTAAAGGGTTCCTCGGAACAAGCGGGCTTCCCATTAGGGAAGACAAAATGAGGGTCCTCAGCCATATCCTTGGGCACGGCTAGCTGATCAGATTCCAAGATGCCTCCAGGCGATCGACCCCGCGCTCGGGGCCCCATTGAATAGCCTTTGCAATGCTATCACACGGTGCTTGACCTCATACAAAAGCCAGAGCCCCCCGACGAGGGAGGCGATGCGAAGGCGGGGATGGCAAGAGACCCCGTCGCACGGATGCGGCGGGGTCTCGGATAAGCTGGCTCCTCGGGTAGGGCTCGAACCTACAACAACGCGGTTAACAGCCGCGTGCTCTACCATTGAGCTACCGAGGAATGCGGTGCGGTGGGCACGAGTTAGAAGTATAGCGTTCGCGTGCCAGCGCGCAAGCGGGAAATGCCTATTCCTCCATGTAGTCCTTGAGCTTGCCGGAACGGCTGGGATGGCGGAGCTTGGCCAGGGTCTTGCTCTCGATCTGGCGGATGCGCTCGCGCGTGACGCCGAACTCGCGTCCGACCTCCTCGAGCGTGCGGGGATGGCCGTCTTCGAGACCGAACCTGAGCTTGATGACCTTGCGCTCGCGGTCCGCGAGCCCATCGAGGACGGAGTCGAGCTGCTCACGCAGCATGGAGTCACTGGCCGCCTCTGGCGGGGCGACGGCACCGGAGTCCTCGATGAAGTCGCCGAGCTGGGAGTCCTCCTCCTCGCCGATGGGCGTCTCGAGACTCACGGGCTCCTGGCTTATCTTCTGTATCTCGCGAACGCGATCCGCGCTCATGCCCATCTCCTCGCCGATCTCCTCGGGAGTGGGGTCACGACCGAGGTCCTGGAGGAGCTGGCGCTGGACGCGGACGAGCTTGTTGATCGTCTCGACCATGTGCACGGGAATGCGGATCGTACGTGCCTGGTCGGCGATCGCACGCGTGATGGCCTGACGGATCCACCACGTGGCATACGTGGAGAACTTGAAGCCCTTGGTGTAGTCGAACTTCTCGACGGCACGGATGAGGCCGAGGTTACCCTCTTGGATGAGATCGAGGAAGAGCATGCCGCGGCCGACGTAGCGCTTGGCGATGGAGACGACCAGACGGAGGTTGGCGCTGATGAGGCTCTGCTTGGCCTCGAGGCCCACCTGCTCGATGCGCGTGAGACGCCTGAGCTCGGGGCGCGTGAGCTCGATCTCGCCGGCCTCGGCGGCCTCGAGCTTCTCGGTGGCCTCGGTCCCCGCCTGGATCTTCATCGCGAGATGGACCTCTTCGGAGGCCGTGAGGAGGTCGACCTTGCCGATTTCCTTGAGGTACATACGCACGGGGTCACCCGTGAGCATGACCGTCGTGCCGTCCGCGCGCTTGCGTGCCTTGGCACGGGTCTTCTTGGGCTTGGGCTTCTTGACTGGAACGACCTCTTGCTCGGAACCGTCCGAGTCGTCGGCCCCCGCCGCGACGGACGCTATGTCGTCGTCGGATCCCTCGTCATCGGAGTCGTCGTCGACCGCGTCATCGATATGCTCGTCGATGTCATCGCTGATGTCATCGTCGATGTCGTCCTCGCCCTCGCCGGACGCCACGATCTCGACGCCCTTGCCACGAAGTGCATCGTAGAGGTCAGAGAGCTCATCGCCGTCGACGTCGACGTCCTTGAGACCTCCCTGGATGTCATCCTCGGAGATGGAGTTGCCCGACTTCTTCGCGGTGACGACCAGCTCGTCGACCACGACGATCAACTCATCGGATAGCTTTATGTCCTTGTTAGTCTTCTTGGCTGACACGTGTGTCCTTTCATCGCCAACTTGCTTATGCTACCCGTTTTTACGATATGAATCCATGTCGGAGATCCTCGACTTGAGCTGGTTCACGTGCTTCTGGAGGTCAGTGGCCTCCTGGAAGAGGGAATCGACCTTGTCCGCTTCCACATGCCCCTCGAGCTCGGACTTGATGGCACGCACCCTCCTCTTGGAGGAGAAGAGGTCCATGTCGTCGAGGAGGAAGGCGACCTTCCCTCTCGTCGGCAGCCCCTCGGTCACCGCGAGCTCGCCGGAGGAGAGGATCCTCGGCGCGTCCGGACAGACCTCCGTGGCCGCCTTGACGGCGTCCTGTGGACTCGTGCCGTCGGGCGTCGCGAGGATGGCCCAGGCGATGGCCTGATGACGGGCATCCGTCCAGCTGAACGAGGAGATCCTCTCGGCATGGGCGCGCCATGCATCCGGCGAGGCGCCCATCATGGTGAGGAGCTCGCGCTCGACGCCGAGCTGCATGCGGTCGTCGAGCGAGAGGACGCTCGAGAGGGGTGCGGGACCCGCGTCGACCGGTGCGGGCGCGGAAGGTGGGGCGGCGGGAGGAACCTGACGCGTCGACGGCGCCGAGGGCTTCTCCCGGATCATCCTCTTGGTCTCCTCCACGCTCACGCCGAGAAGGTCGGCGAGGCGCGTCGCATACCCATCGAGCAGCACGGACCTCTTGAGTGGGGCCAGGAGCGTCGTCATCTCGTCAAGAGCGGCGACACGCCGGCCCGGCGTCGAGAGGTCCACGCCGGCGAGGCGTTTGTCGAACACGAAGTCGACGAGAGGGGCCGCGTCGGCGAGGAAGGGCTCGAGGGCCTCGGGCCCCCGGGCGTCGAGGAACTCCGCCGGGTCGAGGTCATCGGGCAGGACGACGCAGCGAAGGCTCGCCTCGGTCTTGTCAAGATACTGGATGGCATGCTCCGCGGCACCTTGTCCGGCGGAGTCCCCGTCGAACATGCAGATGATCGTCTTGGCGAAGCGGGAGAGGGTCTTCACGTGATCTTCCGTGAGCGCGGTGCCCAGCGTCGCCACCGCGTTGGTGAACCCATGCTCGTGCAGGGAGATCACGTCGGTGTAGCCCTCCACGACCAGGGCAAAGCCCTTGGCGGCTATGGACTCCTTGGCATAGTCGAACGCGAACATGTGCTTCGACTTGTGGAAGACCGGCGTCTCGCGCGTGTTGAGGTACTTCGGCTTGCCGTCCCCCATGACCCTGCCGCCGAACCCGATGCAGCGTCCCTGCTCATCATGGATGGGGAACATCGCCCGCTCATAGAAGCGATCCTGGGCACGGCCGTTCCTGTCGACCGCGAGGTCGGCGGCCATGATCTCCTCCTGCGAGAAGCCCTTCTCCCTCAGGTGCGAGACGAGGGCCCCGCGGCCAGGCGCATAGCCAAGGTGCCATTTGGAGCACACCGTCGAGCCGAAGCCTCTGCCCGAGAGGTACGACCTCGCCGATGCGGGCCCATCTCCCCTGCCGCGCATGAGCATCGTCTCGTAGAAGGACTGCGCCTCGTCGAGCGCCTGGACGAGACGGTTCCTCTTGGGGCCGCGACTCTGCGCGCCCCTCTCCTCCACCAGCTCGATGCCGGCCTTGTCGGCGAGATAGCGGATGGCGTCGGGGAACTCGAGGCTCTCCCTCTTCATGACGTAGTCGAAGACGTCGCCACCCTGATGGCAGCCGAAGCAGTTCCACAGACCCGTCTGCGGGTTGACGTGGAACGAGGGGCTCTTCTCATGGTGGAAGGGGCAGCACCCCCAGAACTCGTTGCCGCGCTGCCTGAGCACGACGGTCTCGCCCACCAACGCGACGATGTCGGTGGCGGCACGGACCTTCTCCCTGTCCTCATCGCTGATCAAGTGGGGACCTCCACGCCCTCGTCTCCTAGATTGTCTCTTACCCACGAGACGTTGCCGAGCACCACACGTTCCAGCTCTTCTACCGATCCGAACACCATGGGCGGACGTAGTCGGTCGGTGAACACCACATCGACCATCTCCCCGTAGAGGTCCCCGTCGAATCCAAGCAGCGTCGCCTCGAGAAATCCCTCGCGACGGTCCTCGAAGGTCCTGCTCGAGCCGACGTTCACGGCGGCCGGCCATGCGAGGGAGCCCACACGGACATAACCGGCATAGACGCCTTCGCCGGGGAGACGGAGGGAGGGGTCGCACGAGACGTTGGCCGTCGGGAACCCGAAGCCGGTCCCCTGCCCCCTCCCGTGCACCACCACGCCCGAGACGTAATGGGGACGCCCGAGCAGCGATGCCGCGGATCGCACGTCGCCCTCGGAAAGAAGGGACCTGGTGCGCGTCGCGCTCACGGCACGCCCGCCCCTCTCGACAAGCGGGTGTGCCACCAGACCGAACCCATGGCCATGCCCGTACTCCCCCATCGCGACCGCATCGCCCCGCGCGCCGGCACCGAGGACGAAGCCCTGTCCCACGTGGATGGCGGCAGGAGAAGCGAGCGGAAGCAGGACGTCATCGAGAAAGGCCCCGTACTCGGTGCCAGCGATGATCGAGTCGAACGTCAAGACGAGGATGGCATCCACGGGAGTCGTCGAAAGGAAGCGCCTGCGGTCACGACAGGTCAGGAGGCGCTGCGAGACGCACTCGCCCGAGAGCACGTCGGAAGGATCCGGGTCGAAGGTCACCGCGACGAGCGGAAGGCCGCGGCCATGCGCATCGGAGGCGGCGTCCGCAAGGAGCGCGCGGTGGCCTACGTGGACCCCGTCGAATGCACCGATGGCGCAGACGCACGGGTCGCCCGCATGCCAACGGCTGCTCACGTCGACGACGTGGGCACCATGTCCCACGCCCACCTCAGGAAGCGGACGGACGTCGCAGAGAGTCGACTCGCGGACCAGTTCGGAGGCGTTCATGCCCTCACTCCCGAGATGCCGCAGGCGAAGTTCACCGAGGAGACGAGATGCCGACCCTCGACATGCCATACGCCCGCAAGCAGGCGATCGGGGGTCAGCAGGCACACCGAATCGCCATCGGCTGGCATGCGATCGCCCTCGATGGAGCCGAGGCACAGTCTCCTGCCACATGAGGCCGGACCGACCTCGTCGGCAGAGAGCCTCCTCACGGGAAGGCCGAGCGCCGCGACGGGATCGAGTGCGAGGGCGACGATGCCGTCCACGCCCGCCTCGGCGATCTCATCGAGCGTATGGCAGGAGTCGAGATCGATGTCTCCCGACGAGGTCCGCCCAAGCGCGGAGAGATGGGCGCCGCAGCCGAGGTCGCGGCCCATGTCTCGTGCGATGCTCCTGATGTAGCAGCCTTTGGAGACGACGAAGGAGCACCTCCATGAGACGGAGGCGGCACCGCCCTCACCGACGTGGGCATCGACGGAGATGAGCGAGGACGAGAGTATCTCGACACGTCTGGCCGGCAGTTCGAAGTCCTCTCCCGCTCGCGCGCGCTCATAGGACCTCCTGCCCCCCACCGAGATGGCTGAGTAGTTGGGAGGGACCTGCTCGCACGGACCCACGAGCGTCGAGAGATAGGCCGCGGCCTGGGTGGTGTCGGAGAGCTCGCGAGGGACAGGGGACGTGGAGACGACCTCGCCCGATGCGTCGCAGGTATCGGTCTCCGAGCCGAACTCGATGACGGCCTCGTAGCCCTTCCTGTCGAGGGTGAGAAGGCCCATGAGCCGGGTGCCCTGGCCTATGCCGACCACGAGGACTCCAGAAGCGTCCGGGTCAAGCGTGCCCGCATGCCCCACACGTCCCTCCCCGATGTAGCGTCTCACCCGGGAGACGACGTCATGGGAGGTCATGCCACAGGGCTTGTCGATCGCGATGAGGGCGTTGACGCCGCTCGTCCCGCGCTTCACTCCGCCACTCGTCCATCCGCGGCGGGGGCCGCCACGAGCTGTTGGAGCTTGGGCAGTGCGGCGGAGAGGACGTCGTCGATGTCACCCTCGGCGGTGAAGCCGGCGGCGGCACGATGTCCCCCACCGCCCAGCGACTTCGCGACAGAGCTCACGTCGAGGTCACCCTTCGCGCGGAGGTTGCCGCGGACCTTGCCGTCCACCGTCTCCTTGAGGAAGAGCGCGACCTCGGAACCCTCGACGCTGCGAACGACGTCGATGAGGCCGTCGCACTCATCAGGGAGAGCGCCCGTACGCTCTAGGTCGGCGAGCGTCGCATAGCTGTACGAGATCCGCCCCTCGGCGAACGTGAGGATCCTGCCCATGACGACGGACTCGAGATGGAGATAGGCAAGCCTGAAGCTCTGGTACACGTTGAGTGAGATGAGCGAGGGCGAGGCACCTGCGTCGACGAGCATGCTCGCGATCTCGAAGGCCTCCGAATCGGCGTTCTGGTACTGGAAACGGCCGGTATCGGTGACTATGGCGCAGAGCAGGTTGAGAGCGAGCTCGGGAGTGATGTCGATCTCGAGCGCGAGGGCGAGTTCGGCGACGATGACACCAGTCGCCGCTGCGTCCGGCCTCGAGACGGAGACGTCACCGAAGGGCGCGTCCGCCGGATGATGGTCGATGACCAGGGAATGGCCGGAGCGAGCCAATACGTCCGCCCCGTGGTTCATCCTGCAGGCCGTGGGAAGGTCCAGACAGCACATGAGGTCAGGGGACCCGTCGTATTCGCTCGCGCGCATGAGGCCATCGGCGCCCGGAAGGAAACGATAGAGCCTCGGCACATCGGCGTCGTCGGCGAGAAGGTTCACGACCTCCTTGTCCGGCCAGCGCGACTCGATGATCTGCTCGAGGGCGAGGGCGGAGCCCAGCGCATCGCCGTCCGGGTCGGTATGGGCGCAGATGGCGATGGTCCCGCTCGACTCGATCAGCTGTGCCATACGCCCGAAGGCATCTGACTGCCGTGAGAACAGCAGCTCGTCGTTCGTGTTCATCGTGCCTGAAGACCCCCTATGCCCCTGCTTTGCCGTCATCGGCGGCATCAGCGAGGGGGTAGCCGTTCTCGTCCTTCTCCACCGAGAGCGTGGGAGGGACGTCCTCCAAGGCGAGAGCGATACGCTCCGCCTCGTCGGTGGTCGTGTCGACCTGGAAGATGAGCTCAGGAGTGACTCGCCAGCCGAGGGCGTGACCGAGAAGGGTCCTGATGCGCCCCTTCGCCCTGCCGAGGGCGGCGAGCATCCTGTCGTAGCGTTCCGGCTCGCAGCTCATGTATGCCCTGATGACGGACTTGTCGACCGAGACCTCCACGCCCGTCACGGTGACGAGCGAGAGGTCGGGGTCGGCGACCTCGAACAGGAGGATGTTCGCGAGCTTCTCGCGAGCGACCTCGTTGACGCGTCTTGAGCCTGCCCTTTGCTTCATGTCCTACCTACTCGGTCCTGGCTACTTCAACGACCTTGTAGCCCTCGATGATGTCACCGACGTGGATGTCCTGGTAGTCGGTGAGGCCAAGGCCGCACTCGAAGCCGGACTTGACGCTCTTGACGTCATCCTTGAAGCGACGGACGGATGCGAGGGTGCCGTCATAGACGACGATGCCGTCGCGGACGAGCCTGACCTGGTCGTCGCGGCTGATCTCGCCCTCGGTGACCATACAGCCGGCGGCGATGCCGACCTTGGGCACCTTGAAGGTGTCGCGCACCTCGGCGGAACCCGTGCGCTGCTCCTCCTCGGTAGGCTTGAGCATGCCGATTCGAGCGGCGTCGATGTCCTCGATCGCCTTGTAGATGACGCTGTAGCACTTGATCTGGACGCCCTGGCGCTCGGCGGCGGTACGAGCCTTCGCCTCGGGGCGGACGCCGAAGCCGATGATGATGGCGTTCGAGGCGTCAGCGAGGGTGACGTCGGTCTCGGTGATGGCACCGACGGCGGAGTGGATGATGTTGATCCTGACCTCGTCCTGGTCCATCTTCCCGAGAGCGTCGGAGAGCGCCTCGATGGAGCCCTGGACGTCGGCCTTGACGACGAGGTTGAGCTCCTTGATCTCCTTGTCCTCCATGGTGTCGAAGAGGGTCTCGAGGGTCACGTGCTTGACCTTGTTCTGCTCCTCGATGCGGGCCTTGAGCGAACGCTGCTCCGCGAGGTCGCGGGCGTCGCGCTCGTCCTGGAAGACGCGGAACTCGTCGCCTGCGGCCGGGACGCTCTGGAGGCCGAGGATCTCGACGGGGTCGGACGGACCCGCGCTCTCGACGGCCTGGCCGTGCTGGCCGAGCATGGCGCGGACGCGCCCGTAGGCGGTACCGGCCACGAGGGAGTCGCCGATGCGAAGCGTTCCACGGTTGACCAGGACGGTCGCGACGGAACCACGGCCGCGGTCGAGCTTGGCCTCGAGGACGTAGCCGGAGGCGAAGGTGTCAGGGTTGGCCTTGAGCTCGAGGACATCAGCCTGGAGCAGGATCGTCTCAAGCAGCTCGTCGATGCCCTGGTGCTTCTTGGCGGAGATGTTCACGAACATGTTCTGGCCGCCCCACTCCTCGGGGACGACGCCGTATTCCGTGAGCTCCTGACGCACCCTGTCGGGGTTCGCGTCGGGCTTGTCGCACTTGTTGACGGCGACGACGATGGGGACGTCGGCCGCCTTCGCATGGTTGATCGACTCGATGGTCTGTGGCATCACGCCGTCATCGGCTGCGACGACGAGCACGACGATGTCGGTGACCTTGGCGCCACGAGCACGCATGGCCGTGAAGGTCTCGTGGCCAGGCGTGTCGACGAAGGTGATGGTACGTCCCTTGATCTTGACCTGCGAAGCACCGATATGCTGCGTGATGCCACCAGCCTCGCCCTCTGCCACGCCGGTATGGCGGATGGCGTCGAGCGTAGAGGTCTTGCCGTGATCGACATGGCCCATGACGGTGACGACGGGGGGACGCGATACGAGGTCAGAGGGATCATCGAAGAAGGTGAATGTGTTCTCCTCCTCCTTGGTCATGATCTTGATCTCGCGGCCGAGGTCATCCGCGACGACCTCGATGAGGTCGTCGGACATCGACTGGGTCATCGTGAGGGGCGTGCCGAGAAGGAACAGGCGCTTCACGATGTCGTTCGCGGGAACGTCCAGCAGACCGGCGAGCTCGGCCACGGTCGATCCCTGGGGGACCTTGACGACGTCGAGCTGGGAGACGTCCTGGTCATTCGCGATCGCCTCCGCGACGGCCTGCTCCTTGGCGGCCTCCTCGGCCTGGGCCTGCCTGCGCTCCTTGCGCTTCTTGCGGCGACCGGTCGACTCGCGGCTCGCCTCCTCGACGGCGGTACGGGCATCCTCGAGCACGCGCTCGCGGTTGTACTCCTCGGCGGCACGGGCCATGCGACTGTAGCGGTCCTCGCTCGCGCCCTCCTCGTGATGGCCCTTGTGGGTCTTAGCACGCTTGCCGGCACCGGCCTTCGCGGCACCCGCCTGCTCCTCCGCCACGGCCTCGCCGGCGGCGGTGGCGCCACGACGGGACTCGCCGTGCTTCTTCGATGCCGCAGGGGCCGCCTTCTTGGTCTCCTCGAGGATCTTCTCCTGCTTGGCGATCTGGTCAAGGAGACTCGTGAAGGAGGGCGCCGCCTTGGGGGCGGTGTCCTTCACGCGGTTCTTCTCCTCTTCGGCACGACGGCGCTCCTCCTCGGCGGCGCGCTCGGCGTCGGCCTTGGCCTTGGCCTCCTCGGCTGCGGCACGCTCGCGCGCCTCCTCGGCACGCTCCTCCTCGCGGCGCTTCTCGGCCTCGACGCGCTCGGCCTCGGCGACCTCCTTGGCCTTGGCCTCCTCGGCTGCCTTCGCATCCTCCTCCGCCTTCTTGGCGGCGGCGATCTCGGCGGCGCGGGCCTCGAGAACCGGCGCGAGCTTCTTGCGGACCATCGAGACGTAGGCGTCCTCGAGGGCGCTCGAGGGTGACTTCGCCGGGATCTTCATGTCCTGGAGATGCCCAAGCATCTCCTTGCTTGTCATGCCGAACTCCTTGGCGAGTTCGCTTACACGGGTCTTGGCCATTGAATCTACCTTCCGGAGAGTGCGTGCGATGCGGGGTCTGGGGATGCTGTCCCTAGATCAGGGAATCGGGATCGGATGAGACCTCGGTCTCGTCGAGTGCGGCCATCTTCTCGTGGACGCCGCAGAACCTGGAACCGGGGCGAGCCATGTTGCGGCACTGGATGCCCGTGGGGCTCACGTACTCGCAACGGTGCTCGCCCTCCTCCTCACCGACGAGGTCGGGGGTGGTGTCGACGGCGGGCATGCTCTGGAGCACCTTGGCCGCCAGCGACTCGTTCTTGATGTCGATGTGCCAACCGGTGAGACGTGCCGCGAGACGGGCGTTCTGGCCCTCCTTGCCGATGGCGAGGGAGAGCTGGTCATCGGGCACGATGACCGTCGCATAGTTGTTCTCGTCATCGATGATCACGCGAGATACGCGTGCGGGTGACAGGGCGTTGGCGACGCAACGAGCGGGATCGTCACTCCACAGGACGACGTCGACGCGCTCGCCGCGGAGCTCGCCCACGACCGTGCGCACGCGGCTGCCCTTGGGACCGACGCAGGCGCCGACGGGATCGAGCCTGTCGTCGAGGGACGAGACGGCGACCTTGGAGCGGGCGCCGGCCTCGCGTGCGACGGAACGGATCTCGACGACTCCGTCATAGATCTCGGGGACCTCGAGCTCGAAGAGCCTCCTGATGAGGTCGGGGTGCGTGCGCGAGATGACGATGGAGGGACGGGAGTGCTCGCCGCGGACGGGAGCGACCGTGCCGTTCGGGTCACGGACGTCTACGATGATCGCCTTCAGGCGCTGGTTGTGGCTGTAACGCTCACCCGCCGGGCGCTCGTTCCTCTCATCGGGGAAGCGATGCAGGTCGAAGTGGGGAAGCTCGGCCTCGACGCCCTCGCGGATCTTCACGATGGTGAAGTCAGGCGTGGACTGGAGGACGGTACCGGTGATGATGTCGCCGATGCGCTGCGAGAACTCCTCGTAGATCTGCTCCCTGGCGGAATTGCGGACGATGGCATTGATCTCCATCTTCGCGTGCTGCGCGGCGATGCGGCTCGTGTCCTTGGGGGTCACGTCCTCCTCGTCGAACTCCGTGTACTCGCCGGTCTCCTCGTCGGGCTCACCCTTCGGGATGAGCTTGTAGACATAGATCCTGCCGGTCGCGCGGTCGATGGTGACCTTGGCGCCGTAGTCGAGGTGCAGGACGTCGGCATAGCTCTTCGCGAGCGACTGCTCGAGCCTGTCCAGCAGATAGAGCTGGTCGATGTGCTTCTCCTGGCAGAGCGCCATCAGCGCTTCCATCATCTCGGATGCCATTGGTGGGTGTTCCTTCCCTACTTGTCTGCGGTCTTCCCGGACTTGTCCGAGAAGTCGATCTTCGGCTTGATCGTGCAACGCTTGATCTCGTCAAGCGGGATCGTGACCCTCTCGCCGTCGACGTCGAGCGCGACGGCTCCGTCCTCGAAGCCCTCGAGGGCGCCGGTGAAGCGCTTGCGGCCTTCCGTCGCCGTGGTGGTGAGGGAGACCTCCTCGCCCGCGAACCTCTCGAAGTCATGCGGACGCCTCAAGGGGCGCGACAGTCCCGGAGAGGAGACCTCGAGCGTATAGGAGCCGGGGAACGGGTCGATCAGGTCAAGCACCTCGGCGACCCAGCCGCTCTGCGCGGTCACCTCGTCGAGGGAGATGGGCTCGGCGTCCTCATCGACGTTGTCGATGCGGACCCTCACCGTGGGGGACTTCGAGGAGCCCACGACCTCGACGTCGACTATGTCGATGCCGTGATCCGCACCGACCTTGGCCAAGGCCTCGATGAGCCTGGTCTCGATCTCGCTTCCCGCCATGGGCTGCCACCTCCGTCACGATTCAGACAGAGAGGAAGCGGGGCGAAGACGCCGCCCCACTTCCTCTCCATAGCCAACCATCTGTTCATAGGCACTATACCTGGTAATCCCTGCTCACGTCAAGTTGAGCACAACGGACGATCAGATAGGCCACATGCCTTGGCGGGACGATGCCATCCGATCACTGGGCGTACGTATAGGTGGGCATGTCCCCGTTGTCGTCCGTGAACGTGAGCAGCTTGTCGGAGTCGTCGAACGTCATGGTGACGGTACGCGTGTCCTGCGACGTGACATTGGCGTACTTCTCGCCCAGACGTGACCAATCCCAGCTCACGGTGAGCGTCGCCGTCACCGTCCCGTCGCTCGAAGCCTTCACCTCGGGTGTCCCCACGATGCTCCTCACGAGATTGCCGAGGTTCTCGGCTCCCGTAGGGGCGGTGTGGGAACCCTTCACGACCTTCTCCCAGATCTCCTGGTCGGAGGCGGAGGAGAGCCCGAGCGAGTCGGAGAGGTACTGCCTGAGGCCCGCACCCACGGGATAGCCCCCGTTGGCGATGGGGTCGCAGGAGTAGACGACTATGAGGATCTGGGTCGAGGTGTCCTCGAGGCGCTTGATCCGGTCGTTCGCCACGGTGAGGTTAACGGTCTGGCCGAGCGCAAGCGTGGTGCCGGCGCTGACGTCCATGGACATGACGGTCCCCTCGGCCTGGCCCGACGTGGCGGTCGCATAGGTGATGTTGGCGACGAGGCCCTCGTCGGTGATGGCCTTGGTGGCGTCCGCCTCGGTCTTGCCGACGCAGTCGGGGACGGTGGGGGCACGGGCCACCACGAGGTCCACGACGTCGGTCGAGACGAGCGTCGCCGACGCATCGTGGTCCGCGGAGATCACGGTACCGGCCTGCTGGTCGGAGGCCTGTTCGGTGACGTTCACGGTGACGCCCTCGGCCTCGACGAGCGAACGGGCGTCGGCCTCCGACTTCCCGACGACGTCAGGCATGACGCGGGAAACGGAGACGGTGAGCGTGACGGTGGCGTCACGCGCCACCATGGAGCCGGCCGAGGGACTCTCGGAAAGGACGAAGCCCGCCTGGCCATCGTCCTTCTGCTCGGTGGTCTTGACGGAGAGGCCCTTGGACTCGACCTCGGACTGGGCGCGCTCGGCCCTCCATCCGACGACATCGGGGACGGAGAGGTCTCCCCAAAGGCCGCTCTTGTAGCCGATGAAGACGAACCCGGCGACGGAAAGGGCGACGATGAGGATGGCGACGAGGAAGCGGAAGTGGCGTCTCGGCTGGACTCCCGCATTGCCGACGAGGCCCTCGACCGCGGAGCGGGAGGTAGAAGCGGCCTTGGCCCCTCGTTCGCCCTCATCTCCGGCGATGTCGCCGAGGTTGGCACCACAGCGAGGGCATCTGGCGGGGAGCATCCCCTCGCCAAGCTCCCTCCCGCAGTGTGGGCACTCCACGGCTACCTCCCCGTCCTAGATGGCCACGACGTTCACGAGCTTGCCCGGAACGACGACGACCTTCTTTACCTGCTTGCCCTCGATCTGCTCGGCAACGGCGGCAAGCGCGGCGGCCTCGTAGGCGTCGCGGTCGGCATCGGTTGCGATCACGACATGGGCACGCACCTTGCCCATCACCTGCACGGCGATCTCGACCGTGTCGGCCTTGGCCTGCTCCGCGTCGAACGTGGGCCACGGCTCGTCGTAGACGGACGTGGTGCGGCCGAGAGCCTCGTGGAACAGCTCCTCCGCCCAGTGCGGGCAGATCGGGGCGAGCATGGCCACCACATCGTGGGCGACCCTGAAGCACACCGCGGCGTCACGGTCGGCAGCGGGGACGGCGTTCACGTAAAGGCTCGCAGCGTTCACGATCTCCATGACCGCGGAGATGGCGGTGTTGAACTGCATACGGTCGAAGTCGGAGGTGCAGCGGGCGCCGAGACGATGGAGCTCGCGATTGAGGCGCGCGGACTCCTCGTCAAGGGAGGCCGGGTCGACGGGCACGTCGTTGGCGGTGGAGCTGAGCTCCCACACGATCCTCCAGGCACGTTTGATGAATCGGTTGCAGCCGGCGACGGCCTCCTCGTCCCATGCGAAGTCCTTCTCGGGAGGGGCGACGAACAGGATGGTCATGCGCATGGTGTCGGCGCCGTAGGGACCGATGACCGAAGAGGGCGCGACGACGTTGCCGAGGGACTTCGACATGGTGACGCCGTTCGCGTCCTTGACCATGCCTTGGCAGAGGAGGTTGGTGAAGGGCTCCTCGACATCGGCGAGGCCAAGGTCACGGCAGACCTTCGTCCAGAACCTCGAGTAGAGAAGGTGCAGGATCGCATGCTCGATGCCACCGATGTAGTTGTCGACGGGCATCCAGCGGTCGACGGCCTCCTTGGAGAAGGGGGCCTGGTCGTTGTGCGGGTCGCAATAGCGAAGGTAGTACCAGCTCGAGCAGGTGAACGTGTCCATGGTGTCGGTCTCGCGACGAGCGGGGCGACCGCAGACGGGACAGGTCGTCTCGTAGAACTCCGGGCACTCGGCGAGGGTCTCGCCCGCCGAGAGGTCGAGGTCCTCGGGAAGCTCGACGGGGAGCTGGTCCTCGGGGACGGGGACGATGCCGCAGTGATCGCAATGGATGGCTGGGATGGGATTGCCCCAGTAGCGCTGACGGCTGATGAGCCAGTCACGCAGACGGAAGTTGACGCAGGTATGTCCTATGCCACGCTCCTCGAGCCACTGGCACATGGCGTGCACGGCCTCGGAGCCGTGGCCACCCTTGAGACCGGTGAACTGCTCGGACTGCACGAGGTAACCCTCGGCGTCCATGGCATGGTCCCAATCGACGTCGGTCACCTCGAGGTCATGCATGTCCTTGAGGCTCTCATAGAGGGGATCGTCCTTGCGCAGGACCACGGGCGGAATGGGAAGGCCGTACTTGCGGGCGAAGTCGAAGTCGCGATGATCGCCCGAGGGGACGGCCATGACGGCGCCGGTGCCGTAGTCGACGAGGACGTAGTCGGACACCCAGACGGGGACGGGACGCCCGTTCACGGGGTTGATGACGTAGCGACCGGTGAAGGCACCGTGCCACTCATGATCCGAGCTCTGGCGCTCCACGGAGCTCGACTTGGCCGCCTCGGCCATGACGGCCTCGACGTCGGCCTGGTACTCGGTGCCATCGACGAGTTCGTGCACCATGGGGTACTCGGGCGCGAGGAGGAAGAACGAGCAGCCGAACAGGGTGTCAGGACGGGTGGTGAAGACGGTGATGTCGGTGTCGGTCGGCGTCACGCCGTCCTTGTCGGCCAGCTTGAAGGTGACCTCGGCGCCCTCGGAGCGTCCGATCCAGTTCCTCTGCATCTGCTTGACGCGGCTCGGCCAGCCTTCGAGCTTGTCGAGATCGTCCAGGAGCTCCTGGGCGTAGTCGGTGATCTTGAGGTACCACTGCTCGAGGTCGCGCTTCTCGGGGATCGAGCCGCACCTCCAGCAGCGACCGTCGACGACCTGTTCGTTGGCGAGGACGGTGTTGCAGGTGGGGCACCAGTTGACCGGTGACTTCTTGCGATAGACCAGGCCACGTTCCCACATCTTGAGGAAGATCCACTGACCCCAGCGATAGTAGTCGGGGTCGCATGTCTTCACCATGCGGTCGTAGTCATACGAGAACCCCATGCGCCTCATCGTGGCGATGGCGTTGTCCATGTTCTCGTACGTCCACTTCTTGGCCTGTGTGTGGTGCTTGATGGCGGCGTTCTCCGCAGGGAGCCCGAAGGCGTCGAAGCCCATGGGATGCAGCACGTCATAGCCACGCATGCGGGCCTGCCGCGCGACGGCGTCACCGATCGTGTAGTTCCTGGCGTGCCCCATGTGGAGGTCGCCGGAGGGATACGGGAACATCTCGAGGACGTACTTCTTGGGCTTGGAGGGGTCCTCGTCGGTCTTGTAGAGGTCTTCCTCGTCCCAGACGCGTTGCCACTTCTCCTCGATGGCCTGGGCGTCGTAGTCGGGCGTCGAGCCCTCCTCGACGGGGGCGTTGCTGGTGTCAGACACTGCAGAGTCCTTCCCATATGAGCTGCCACCTGCGACGGCCCGAGGGCACGCCGAGGTGGCAGCAGGAATCACCGGATGGTCCTCCAGGTCGCTAGGACCGGAAGTTGACGCTCACCTGCTGGTTCGCGTCCTTGAGGACGACGTCGTGGGCGCCGCCCTCGACGAGGGAGGTCGAGCTCACGACGGTGAGCTTGGCCTTCTCGCGTAGCTCGGATAGGTCGAGGGACCCACAGTTGCACATGGTCGAACGGACCTTGAGCAGCGAGTTGTTGACGTTCTCCTTGAGCGGCCCGGCGTAGGGCACGTAGGAGTCGACGCCCTCCTCGAACGAGAGCTTCTTGGCACCGCCCATGTCATAGCGCTGCCAGTTGCGGGCGCGGCTCGAGCCCTCGCCCCAATACTCCTTCATGTAGGAGCCGTTCACGTTGACGCGGCGCGTGGGGCTCTCGTCGAAGCGAGCGAAGTAGCGACCGAGCATGAGGAAGTCGGCACCCATGGCGAGCGCGAGGGTCATGTGGTAGTCGTAGACGATGCCGCCGTCGGAGCATACGGGGACGTAGACGCCCGTCTCCTCGAAGTACTCGTCGCGAGCGCGGCACACGTCGATGAGCGAGGAGGCCTGACCACGGCCGATGCCCTTCTGCTCGCGCGTGATGCAGATCGAGCCACCGCCGATTCCGACCTTGACGAAGTCGGCGCCGGCCTCGGCCAGGAAGCGGAAGCCCTCGGCGTCGACGACGTTGCCGGCACCCACCTTGACGCTGTCGCCGTAGTGCTCGCGGACCCAGTCGAGGGTGAGCTTCTGCCACTCCGAGAAGCCCTCGGAGGAGTCGATGCAGAGGACGTCGGCACCAGCGTCGATGAGCATGGGCACACGCTCGGCGTAGTCGCGGGTGTTGATGCCCGCGCCCACCATGTAGCGCTTGTCGGCGTCGAGGAGCTCGTCGGGATTCGACTTGTGCGAGTCATAGTCCTTGCGGAACACGAGGTACATGAGGTTGCCGTCATCGTCCACGACGGGGAGCTGATTGAGTTTGTTGTCCCAGATGATGTCATTCGCGCTCTTGAGCGTCACGTCCTTGTGGGCCACGACGAGCTTGTCGAGCGGCGTCATGAAGTCGGAGACGGGCGTGGAGCGGTCATCGCGGGAGGGACGGTAGTCGCGGCTGGTCACGATGCCCACGAGCTTGCCGTGGGAGGAGCCGTCCTCGGTGACGGGCATGGCGGAGTGGCCCGTCTCCTCCTTGAGGTCGATGACCTCCGCGAGCGTCATGTCAGGGGTGAGGGTCGAATCGCTCACGACGAAGCCGGCCTTGTAGCTCTTGACCTCGGCGACCATGGCCGCCTCGGACTCGGCGGACTGCGAGCCGAAGATGAAGGAGAGGCCACCCTCCTGCGCGAGGGCGACGGCGAGCTTGGGGCCGGAGACGGCCTGCATGATGGCCGAGACCATCGGGATGTTGAGGGTGATGGGAGACTCCTCGCCGCGCTTGAAGCGAACGAGCGGGGTCTTCAGGCTGACGTTGGCCGGCACGCACTCCGAGGAGGAATAACCAGGTACCAGTAGGTACTCGGAAAACGTGTGGGACTCACCCTCGAAGAACGATGCCATTTTCTCTCCTTGCCGTAGAAACCAACCTGTCGCCGCGCGGACGCGCGACTCCCTCCGTGTCCCGACGAATTGTAACGCATAGGAAGGGACCCGCTCGTCGTGGGGACGGGTCCGTACCGAGACTACTCAGCGGAGACCGAGGCCTGCTTGCCCTCGTCGCCCTCGCTCATGACATCGTCGAGGGTCATGGCGACCGTGTGCTTCGTGGGCACCCACTCGACCTTCATGAACAGGGCCGCGACGGTGATGGGCACGTAGGTGAACATGAACAGCGGGAACGTGAAGATGTTACGGAACACCTTCCACTTGCTGTCGGAGTGGATCTGCTTCCGCTCGGAGATCGTCGTGATGATCGCGAGCAGGAAGAACGTGACGTAGATCGACGCGAACGTCATGAAGAGGGACCCCATGCACATGGAGAGCTCGGCGGACGTGGCGAGGAAGCCATGCGACAGCGAGCCGATGATGAGGTAGGTGCAGTTCACGAAGGCCGAGAGCAGCGTGAGGATCATGCCCGGGGCGATGGTCATGAGCATGTCGTAGCTGCAGAAGAACCCCTTGCCGATGCCGCGGAAGAGGTCGCCCACGTACGAGAAGAACACCTGGTAGAAGCCCTTCGTCCATCGCATGCGCTGGGTCCACGAGGCCTTGAACGTGAGCGGCTGCTCGTCATAGAAGACCGCGGGCGCATAACCGATCTGGATTCCGTTGGCGGCGCAGAACGTGGAGAACTGGATGTCCTCGGTCAGCGTGTGGAAGTCCCAGCCGTGCATGCCCTCGACGATCTTCTCCGAGACGAGCCAACCGGAGCCCGAGATCGCGCAGCTGGTATGGAGCAGCATGCGCGCGTTGTTCAGGAACTTCGCCTCGCGCATGAACCAGAGCGCATAGGCGGCGCTGACCCAGCTGGAGTCGAAGTTCTTCGAGTTGCGATAGCTCGTGCAGACGAGATATCCCTGGTCGAAGGCCTGGTTCATGATGGTCACGTAATCGCTCGACAGGAGGTTGTCGGCATCGAAGACGAAGAAGGCCTCGTACTTGCCGGGATACTCGTTGAGGATCCTGTCGAAGCCGTAGTCGAGGACCCAGCTCTTCCCCTTGCGGGCGAGGTCGTTGCGCTCGAAGACTATGGCGCCGGCGGCACGGGCCTCATCGGCCGTGCGGTCCGTGCAGGCATCGGCCACGACGAAGGTGTCGATGAGCTCCGAAGGATAGTCCTGGGCCTTGATCGACCGGACGAGGTTGCCGATGACAGGCTCCTCGTTGTGGGCCGCGATGAAGAAGGCGTATCGATGCTGCTTCTTGGCGGGAGGCAGCTTCACCGTTCCGCGACGCCAGACCACGAGGATGTAGACGAACTGGTAGAAGAAGGCGAGGGTGAAGAAGGCCCACACGATGATGTTGAAGATCACGATGGGCGTGAGGCCCAGTCGGTTGAGTTCCACGAAGACGCCCTCTCGGTTTGCTGTCCTGGTCCTGACCTAGTCACATCCGAGCGCGGGGACGATCCTCTCGCCCGCCTCGGTACGACCCATCGACCTGTCTTTCAGTGATTCTAATACATCAAGCAGGTCCTCTGGCAGGTGGTCCGCAAGCTCTATGGTCTCTCCAGTGACGGGGTGGTCGAAGCGGATGTGCCACGAATGGAGGAACTGCCGGCCGAGGCCGAGGTTCTGCGACTCGCTGCCATGCCCGTAGAGGGCGTCCCCCACCACGTCGTGGCCGATATGGCGCATGTGGACGCGGATCTGATGGGTCCTGCCCGTGAAGAGGTGGCACTCGAGAAGGGAGTATCCGTCGTCGCGCAGGCCCGCCTCGAACCTCTCGAGCGTGGTGAAGGTCGTTATGGCCTCGCGCGAGGAAGGCGAGTCGCTCACCGCCATTCGGAGCCGGTCACGTGAGGAGCGCGCGATGTTGGCGTTCACCATACCCGTCTCCGGCGCGACGAAGCCCTGGACGAGGACGACGTATCTCCTGTCGAGGACGCGCAGGCGGATGAGGTCCTGGAGGGCGCGCTGGCACTCATCGGTCTTCGCCGCCACCATGAGGCCGCTCGTGTCCATGTCGAGGCGATGGACGATGCCGGGCCGGTCCTCTCCCTGGACATGGCCAAGATGTGCGTCGCCGCAGTGGGCGACGAGGGCGTTCGCGAGCGTGTCGTCTATATGACCAGGGCTGGGATGGCAGACGAGGCCGGCCTGCTTGGAGAGGACCATGAGGTACTCGTCCTCGAAGCGGATGTCGAGCGGAATGAGTGGGTTTGGGGCGAGAAGACCGGGTGCGTCGGGTTCCTCGTCGGGCACGTCGACGCTCGCCTGCACCTGGTCGCCGGCACGGAGACGCTCCGACTTCGACGAGACGGCCACACCGTTCAGGGTGACCGCACCGTCTTCCACGAGCCTCGCACACGCGCTTCTCGAAGGAAGGCCCTCGAGGGTCGCGAGGAACGCATCGAGACGCATCCCCTCACCGTCGAGTCCGACCATGCGGTTAACGACGCGCTCGCCCACTATTGCCCCTCCCCCTCGTGACGACGTCCGTCGATGACGAGGAAGGAGACGAAGGCGACGGCGACGCCGCACGTGACGAACATGTCGGCGACGTTGAAGATGGGAAAGTCGATGAAGCTCGTGGCGAGGAAGTCGCAGACCTTGCCGGAGACGACGCGGTCGATGAGATTGCCAGCTCCCCCACCCGCGACGCAGGCCAGCGAGACGACCAGCACGCGGGGAAGGTCATCCACGGTCGCGACCAGCCAGAGGCAGATGCCGATGACGACGAGGGCGATCACGACGAAGACCCATCGGGCTCCCTCCCCCATGCTGAACGCGGCACCCGTGTTATAGACGAGGTCGAGGTCCATGATGCCCGGGATGAGGGCCACGGCGCGTCCGGCCACGAGGACCGAGGACGCCCACGCCTTCGTCACCTGGTCGAGGACGACCGCGATGACGGAGACGAGGGCGAAGTCGCGAAGTCGGGAGGTGCGGCTGGCCACTACTCGGCCTCGATGCCACCGGACGCCTCGACGGCGTCATGGCAGCGCTCGCAAAGCCCGTCCGGACCGACCTCACGCCAGTTCCAGCAGCGCTCGCAACGCTCGCCCTTGGCTGGCGAGACCGTGCAGGAGAGCTCATCCCCCTCGGAGAGCTCGACGGTCGAGCAGACGAGGACCTCGGCGAGGTCGGGGGCCTCAGGGCCGGAGAGGAGTGCGGCCATGTCCGCGGGAGCCACGACGCTGGCGGCAGCGGCCTGGGTGGTCTTCTCCGTGATGACACCCTCCGAGAGCGCCTCCTCGTAGGACTTCGTGAAGGTCGCGCGGACGTCGAGGAGGGCGCGGTAGGCGGGGAGCAGAGGCTCGTAGTCGGCGGCGACCATGGGCGCACGGTACCAGTCGAGAAGGGCCGCGTAGGTCTGGCCGTCACGCAGGGACTCGGGCACGTAGGACATGACCTCGTCACAGGTGAACGAGAGGATCGGCTGGAGGTCGTGAAGCAGCATGGAGAGGATCTGGCTCCAGACCGTCTGTGCCGAGCGACGTGCGGGGCTTGCCGCCTGGTCGCAGTACATGCGGTCCTTGGTGGCGTTCAGATAGCCGTTCGAGAGCTCGGTGATGACGAAGTCGTACAGGGCTCGGTAGGCCACGTTGAACCGGTACGTCTCATAGGCCTCCGACACCTGGTCATGGACCTCGCACATGCGTGCGAGGACGAGACGGTCATAGGGCATGAGCTCGTCTACGCCCACCGACTGGGTCGCAGGGTCGAACTGGCCCTCGAGCTCGCCGAGGAGGAAGCGGAAGGTGTTGCGGAAGCGACGGTAGGCATCGCCCACGTGGTCGAGGATGTCGTGGTCGATCGCGACGTCGTTGGAGGTGTCCGTGGAGGCGACCCAGAGCCTGATGATGTCGGCACCGCGCTCGTCGCAGACCTTGTTCGGGTCGATGACGTTGCCGAGCGACTTGCTCATCTTGCGGCCCTTGCCATCGAGCGTGAAGCCTTGGCTCACGACCGACTTGTAGGGAGGCCGTCCATAGGCGCCGATGCTCGTGAGCAGCGAGCTCTGGAACCAGCCTCTGTGCTGGTCGGAGCCCTCGAGGTACATGTCGGCCGGGAAGCGGAGCTCGGGCCTGTTGCCGAGGACGGCGGTATGGCTCACCCCGGAGTCCCACCACACGTCGAGGATGTCGCGATTGGCCGTGAGGTGATGGCCGCCGCACTTGGGGCAGACGCAGGCGTCTCCCAGGTAGCTCGCGGGGTCGTCGGTGAACCAGGCATCGGAGCCCTTCTCGTGGAAGAGTCTGATGACCGCGTCGAGGGTCGCGTCGTCCATGACGGTCTCGCCGCAGTCCGCGCAGGTGAACGCCGGGATGGGCACGCCCCACGAGCGCTGGCGCGAGATGCACCAGTCGGGACGGCCCTCGACCATCGAGCCGATGCGCTTGGCGGCATGGGCCGGATACCAGGTGACGTCGTGCTCGATGGCATCGAGCGCCTGCTCGCGCAGGCCGGTCTTGTCCATGGAGACGAACCACTGGCTCGTGGCGCGGAAGATCACGGGACGCTTGCAGCGCCAGCAGTGGGGATACGAGTGGGTGATGTCGAGCTTGGCCACGAGCGTGCCTCGCTCCTTGAGGAACTCGATGACGTGGGGGTTCGCCTCGTCGGTATCCATCCCGGAGAAGGGACCGCCGGTGCCCATCTCGTCGCCCTCGTAGAACCTGCCGTCGTCGTCGACGGGCATGACGATGGGCAGGCCGAAGCGGATGCCGGCGTTGTAGTCGTCCACGCCGTGTCCGGGGGCGGTGTGCACGACGCCCGTGCCGTCGTCCAGGCTCACGTAGTCGGCGGTGATGAAGCGGCCCTGCTCCTCCTCGAAGATGGGCTGCACGTAGGTGTTGCCCACGAGGTCCGTTCCCGTGGCATGCCACGGCTCGCCGTCGACCTCGACCAGCTCGTAGTCCCAGCCGGCGATCCCGCAGACCTTCTCGGCCAGGGCCGCCGCCATGATCTCGGCGCGACCGTCATGGGAGACGGCCACGTAGTCGAAGTCGGGGCCGAGGATGACACCCGTGTCGGCGGGCATCGTCCAGGGCGTGGTGGTCCAGACGACGACGTCCACCTTGCCCTCCATGGCCTCGAGGCCGGCAGGGCAGCTCGTGAGCACGAACCGGACGTAGATGGAGGGGCTCGTCTCGTCCGAGTACTCGATCTCGGCCTCGGCCAGCGCCGTGTGGCAGTGCTTGCACCAGTGCACGGGCTTGCGGCCGCGGTAGATGGCGCCCTTGTCGAAGATCTTCTTGAAGATCTCGATGTCAGCCGCGTCATAGTCGTTCACGAGGGTGAGGTAGGGATGGTCCCAGTCGCCGAGCACGCCCAGGCGCTTGAAGCCCTGACGCTGGAGGTCGATGTTCTCGACGGCGTACTCACGGCACATCTCACGGATCTTGTCGGTAGGCGTGGCGTTGAACTTCTTGGTGCCGAGGGCCTCCTCGACCTTGTGCTCGATGGGCTGGCCATGGCAGTCCCAGCCGGGGACGTAAGGGGTCTCATAGCCGCGCATGGACCAGTAGCGGTTGATGATGTCCTTCGAGATCTTGTTCATGGCATGACCGATATGGATGGGGCCGTTCGCATAGGGAGGTCCGTCATGCAGCACGAACTTGTCATGCCCTTCGTTCTTCCTGAGCATCCGACCGAAGACGTCGTTGTCGTACCAGTCCTTGAGCCGCTTGGGCTCGCTCTGGGAGAGACCTGCCCTCATGGGGAAATCGGTCTTGGGGAGGTTCATCGAACCCTTGAACTTGTTAGCCACCTCGTGCGTCCTCTCGTCTAGCGGACGCCAGAAAAAGACGCCCGTCCCGTCGCAGCTGGGACGAAGCGTCATAGGATGCCTCGCATATGCCCACCCAGCGAGCGGATTACCGCTTTACTCGGCTGGCCTGTGACGGCGGCCACTCCGACGACGCCTAGTGGCGAGATGGACTCGCGTTCGGGCCGTGGCTCCGGGGTGATGTTCGTCTGGGCGCGATCGCGGGCTCACACCATCCCCGCTCGCTGGTGACCACGTGGGGCCAGACTACTCGTCCCCATCAATGCTTCTGGGCGCACATTGTAGCACGCCGCACGTCGGAGGACCCGACGCGCGGCGTGCCCGGGCGATGTGGACGATTGTGGTCAGATGCCCGTACGACCCTCGTGAGCACCGCAGTTGATGTAGTGGAGATAGTACATCCCCATGTCATCACCGAATGCCTTGTCGAGGTCGGCGTACCTCCCCCTATAGGAGTAGGGATTGAACGTCCGGTTGCCCTGCCTTCCCTCGGCCATGCCGCAGGTCACGAAGTGCTTGAGCGCGGCTTGCTCGTCGTTTCCGAAAGCTGCCTTGAGGTCAGGGTATTGGGTGAGGTAGAACTGGGCGTCGAAGACCAGCTCGTAGTCGACCCCGTTGTACTCGCAGGCAGATCCGGTGAGCTTGGAGCCGTCCCAGCCCGAGATCTCATTCTTGAGCCACGTGTTGCGGTTGTTGAGGTAAGAGGAGAGGTAGTTGGTGTTGGACTCCCATGTGGATCCGAACAGCCAGTTGGCTCCGATCGTAGAGGAACCCCAGACCGAGGCGTTGAGCGAGGCCGTCGGCCCCATCTGCTTGCGGTAATAGGCAATCGACTGAATGTAGTTCGAGGTGTCGGCCGTGTCCTTGCCGCTCAGTAGCGTCTTGTTGAGCAGCGTCTGGAAGTCCCCGAGGTAGTAGCTCTTTATTGCGCTCTGGAGCTCGGCCCCTCGCGGGTAGTTGCCACGATACCGTGCGAAGACGAGGCCCGAATACGTATGCGCCCCGACGTCGAAACGCGTGCCACATGAGGTGTCGAAGTCCCAGACGGGACCGGCGTAGAGCTTGCTGCCATTGTCCGTGCCGTCCTGGTACTTGTAGTAGTAGGTCGAGGAGCAGAGGTAGTCGACGTTCATGGTGTATTCGTTCACCACGTAGGTCTTGGCAAGCGAGTCCATGTCGAAGTACTGGGAGAGGCCGCTGCCCGAGTCGAGATGGTCCATCGCGTCCTGGACCTGGTTCATGATGTACTCGACCTCCTCCTTGGAGGCGTTCTCGGGCGACTTGAGGACGAACACGCCTGCGGAGGTCTCGAACCAGCTGCGCTCGGAGCGGTAATATGCGCTGTCCAGCTCGAGCAGGTATCCGCCGGTGATGTCATCGGGGTTGGAGACACCCTTCACGTACTGGTACTTGTAACCCCTCGCACTCGTCCCCTGGGCGGTCGGGAGCGAGTCAAGGTTCTTTCCTTCGTTCGCATCCTCGTTCGCGGAATCGAGGTCGTTGAGGTTGATGCGGGCCTTGTCGACCTCGACCTTCTCGGTGAGGAGATATGAGCCACGGTACTCACCGTCGTAGTAGAGGTCCACGGTCTCGCAGTTCACGCTGTTGGGAAGGCCCATCTGGAGCGCAAGCTTGTATGAGAGCAGGTTCCTGAGCCCCGTGGAGTCGGCGCTGTTGGCGAGCAGCACCCACTTCTTGGCGGCGGAGTTCTTGTCGGTGAGGTCATCGGCACTGCCGAGGAGGTTGACCCTGTTGGAGAACTTCACCTGATACGGCTTCTTCGCGCTGTTCCACGTGGAGTTGCCTCGGCCATGGATGGACGCGGACTGGTAGTCCTTCTTCTTCGTGCTCGCGTTCACGAGCTCACCGCTCTCGTCATAGACCGCGACCGAGCAGGTGGGATCGGTGTCGAACGTCTTGTACTGGTCGACATAGGCACGTCCCTGGTTCACGGGATCAGTGCTCGTGATGAACATGGACCTCACGCCACTCGAGACCTTGATGTCTACGCGCTGGGGCGTCGCGCTGTCGGAGGTCTTCGTCCAGATGGAGTAGGAATTGTCCTTGCCGTAGCTGGCGAGGTCGATGTTATTACCGGAGGCGTGCTCCGAATAACTACCGTTCTGAGAGCTTGCGATCTGGATGGAATCGAGACCGGAGGTTGAGTCGAAGCCGAAGGAGACGTCATTGAGAGACGTTCCGGAGGGCAGGCAGATGGTGGGGACGCCGTCGACGATCGTGCTCCGCACGATGCTCTGGCCGGCGGGCTTCGCGTAATAGTCGGACACGGTCTGCGTGTCAGCCTTGACCGACGATGCCGAGATGGAGAACAGCTGCGAGACGGTGCCGTTCGAAGAGTAGACGCCGATGTTGGAGTAGTCCGTCATGAGACCGGCGCTCACGTCAAGCACTTTGTCGCCCATGGCGAATGTGAGAAGGCCATTGCGTGACGTGACCTTCCATATCTGGGACGAATGGTCGGAGACGGAGCCCCAGGAGTACTGGGCCACGTTCGTGCCGACGACCGTGAGGTACTTGCCGGTCCCCACGCACTTGATGGTGTAGTAGCCATCGGATGCGGCATGGTCATCGTCACTGTAGGGCTCGATGTCGAACGTCTGGTAGGCAGTCGACGTGGAGGAATGAAGCTGAATGTTCTGGCCCTCCGAGCCGACGAGAGCCGCCGGCTCATACGAGTCCTCATAATACTTGGACCCGTCGGCACGGCTGGACGTCGACCTGCTCGTGACCTCGACCTTCATACCCGTGGCGCATGAGGGGTAGATGACGTAGTTGCCAGCCTTGATGGAGGCGGACGCGGACGTCACGGAAGAGAACGACCAGCGCTGTGACTTGGCGCCCGTAGGAGAAGTCTGAATGACGTTGGCACCCGAGGTCGCCTTGCCGCCCTCCACCTGGAGTGCCATCGAAGAGCAGACCGGGCTCAGGGTATAGGTGCCATCGCCGTTGCTGACGACGTAGAAGCGCTGCGCGGCCGAGCCGTTGCTCTCATAGAGCTGGACGTTGGCGCCCACCGAAGAGGAGCCGCCTGCGACGTCCACGGACTTGCCCGATGCCGCCCCGACAATCGAGTAGGAGCTCGTCGCGTCATCGTAGGTGAGGCGATAGAGCTGAGCTCCCGTCTTGTTCGCCGAATACACCTGGATGTTCGCCCCGTTGGCAGAGGAGCCACCGGAGACATCGAGGGAGAGCGTGGACGAGAGCGCACTCGTGATCGAGTAGTAGCCATCCTCTATGGGCCTCGTATCCTCCTCTGCGAGGAGGCTCCAGCGCTGGGCAGCCGTCCCGTTGTCCGTCCACTGCTGGACGTTCGTACCGCTCGAGATTGACCCGCCCGCGACGTCGAGCGCGCATCCGCTCCCGAGGTTGAGGAAGGTGTAGCTGCCGTCATCGTTCTTGCGGATGTCCCAGAGCTGGGCCACCGTGTCGTTCGCGGCATAGGTCTGGACGTTGGCGCCGGCCGTGGTGGAGCCGCCGGAGACATCCAGCACGAGGTTTGTCGAGGTGCGGATGAGATAGAAGCCCGTCGAGGCGTCGAGCTCGAGGGTGTACTTCTGGGCCGCGGTCCCGTTCGCCTGATAGATCTGCATGTTCGCACCGGACCTGGTCGAGCCTCCCGCGACGTCGAGGTCCTTGATCATGCCGACGCCGGAGCGGAACGAGAAGGTGCCGGCCAGGTCGGTCTGGGACTTGACCTGACCGAACGTCCACGACTGGGCGGCCGTGTCGTTGGAGGAATAGGCCTGGACGCGGGCCCCGGAGCCCGCCTGGCCACCGGAGACGTCCAAGACGAGGGTCGTGCCGTCATCGGCCTTGAGCTTGGAGAACACGGTATAGGTGCCACCGGAGGCATCCTGGCCGATCACCCAGCGCTGGGAGTCAGCCCCAGTCCAGGCAGCCTGGGCGACGCTCGCACCGCTCTTGGCGGAGGATGTCCCGAGGCACAGGCCCGAGCAGGCCCCCACGATCCTCACCGTGCCATCACCGTTGTCGATGACTCGGAAGAGTTGGGCGCGACCTCCGTTTGTCGACCAGAGCTGCACCGCCGTTCCCGCGTCCCTGCTGCCACCCGGGACATCGAGGGCGTAGTTGCCGGGTAGAGCGCTCGTGAGCGTGAAGACCCCCGAGGTGATGGCCGAGCTCGAGGGAGCGACGGCCTGGGCGGAGAGCGCCGCCTCGGCGGTCGTGGCAGCAGTCGTGGCGGTGGTCGCGGCATCGGTCGCCGCAGCCTCCGCGGTCGCGGCGGTGTCGGTCCCGGCGGATGTGTCGACGACGTCGGACGTAGCCGCATCGTCAGACGTGGCAGGGGCCTCCGACGTATCTGACGGGTCCATGACCACCGGCATGTTCGTATCACTCGTCGAAGGCGCGCCGAGCGCCATGCTCGGCAGGGACCATGAGCCGATGCCGAGCGTCACCGCCATGATGACGGTAAGAAGGGTCCCGAGGACCGTCCGCTTCCTAGACATTGCCTACCCCCTGTTTATTTGATGCAAAACGAAAGTCTAGTCTGAATGATAGCCAAACCGAACGCTCCGCGCTCATGGACGAGGAGCCGACCGTCTCCCCTCGCTCGCCGAACAGATTCCCGTCCCCGACCCCAGGGGCCCCGTCGGAACCGATAATGTCCATCGAATCATGGTCAACTTCGAGCCCGCTCGCCGTGGGCCGAGAGGAGGTCCCGCCATGCGGGAGAGGTCCGCGTCGCGTGCGGACGAGCGTAGATACCTCGCGCTCCTATCCGAGAAGTTCCCTACCTGTCAGACCGTGTACACCGAGATAATCAACCTCGAGGCCATCCTCAACCTCCCCAAGGGCACCGAGCACTTCATGAGCGACGTCCATGGGGAGTACGGTGCCTTCGACCATATCCTCAACAACTGCTCCGGCGTCATCCGCGAAAGGGTCAAGGCGACCTTCCGCCATGAGCTCACGGCCACGGAGCAGGCTGACCTCTGCACGCTCATCTACTACCCCACCGAGAGGATCCGTCGTCTCCACGAACTCGGCCAGGACACCCCCGAGTGGTATTCGACCACCCTTCTGCAGCTCATACGCCTCGCGAGGTACCTGTCGGACTCCTACACCCGCTCGAAGGTGAGGAAGGCCATGCCCGTGGCCTACTCCTACATAATCGACGAGCTCCTCCATGCGAGCGCGGGAGCCGACACGGACCGCCATGCCTACCACGTGAGCATCATCCGCTCAATCGTGGACACCGGCAGCGCCGAGGACTTCATCGAGAGCCTCTCCGCGCTCGTCAAGCGCCTCGCCGTCGACCATCTCCACATCGTCGGCGACCTCTATGACCGCGGCCCCCACGCGGACCGGATCATCGATCGCCTCATGGCCTACCACTCCCTCGATCTTCAGTGGGGCAACCATGACATCTGCTGGATGGGCGCGGCCGCTGGAAGCGCCGCCTGCGTGGCGACCGTCGTGCGCAACAACGTCCGCTACGGCACGCTCGAGATCCTCGAGAGCTCCTACGGCATCAGCCTCCGCGAGCTCGCCCTCTTCGCCGAGAAGACCTACCACTCAGGTGACGTCATCCCAACGGCCGAGAAGGCCATCTCGATGATCCTGTTCAAGCTCGAGGGCCAGCTCATATCCCGTCATCCCGAGTTCGACATGGCGGACAGGCTCCTGCTCGACAAGGTCGACCTCGCCCAGGACTCCCTCATGCTCGATGGGAAGGCCTACGAGCTCAGGACGGTTGACTTCCCCACCTTCGACGCCGATGACCCCTATCGGCTCACCGCTGACGAGACCGCCGTGATGGAGGGTCTCGTCACCGCCTTCCGCGAGAGCGACCGCCTCAGGAGCCATGTCGACTTCCTCTACGAGAAGGGCTCGATGTATCTGGCCCACAACGGGAACCTCCTGTTCCATGGGTGCGTTCCCATGAGCGAGTCAGGGACGTTCAGGCGCGTCGACTGCGCAGGGGCGCATCTCTCGGGTCGGGCCTACATGGACTGGTGTGACAGGACGGCCAGGAGGGCGTGGCACGAAGGGGACCAGGACTCCCTCGACTGGATGTGGTACCTCTGGTGTGGCCAGGACTCCCCCCTCTCCGGCAGGAAGGTGAAGACGTTCGAGCGCACGTACCTGATCGACAAGACCACATGGGTCGAGCCTCAGGATCCCTACTACACGCTCGCGATGGACCCGGCGACCTGCCGACACGTGCTCGAGGAGTTCGGACTCCCCCGCGACGGCCACATCATCAACGGCCACAATCCGGTCAAGGCGGGACAGGGAGAGAGCCCGGTCAAGGCCGATGGCATGCTCATGGTGATAGACGGCGGCTTCTGCGAGGCCTATCACCGGGTCTCGGGGATCGCGGGCTACACGCTCGTGGCCGACTCCCATGGAATGAGGATCAAGGCCCACAGGCCCTTCAGCGGCCTCGAGGCCGCATTGGACGCCAACGCGGACATCGTGAGCGACGACGACCAGGTGGTCACATACGACAAGCCGCTCACCATAGCCAACACGGACACGGGCTCGAGGATCCGCGAGCAGATATCCGACCTCGGCCGCCTCCTCGACGCCTATCGCATGGGCGAACTGCCCGAGCATGGAGATGCCTGAGGTCTCGGCCCTCCTCCCGCAAGAAACGTC
Organism: Atopobiaceae bacterium; assembly: GCA_022655215.1. Classification (GTDB taxonomy): domain Bacteria; phylum Actinomycetota; class Coriobacteriia; order Coriobacteriales; family Atopobiaceae; genus JALCUE01. The sequence continues at coordinate 852,704 of JALCUE010000001.1, forward strand.
ACCGCATGGGTATCCTTGTGCGAAGCACGCACACCACGACACCCATGCGCGAGCCTGCGCAAAGGAGACACCTCCATGGAGATGAACGACAAGAAGAAGCGCCAATCGATGATCCTGTACGCGATCATCGCCCTGGCGGCGATATTCGCCCTGAACTCCATCCTGTACCCGAGCATCCAGTCGCAGACGGTTACGGACGTCGGGTACAGCACCTTCCTCGAGATGGTCGACGCAGGCCAGGTCACCCAGGTCTCGCTCGACACCGACACGTCCAAGATCACCTTCACCACCGGTGACGGCGACTCCACCAAGACCTACGAGTGCAACCAGTTCCCCAACGACACCGAGCTCGTGAGCCGCCTCGAGTCCAAGGGCGTGACGTTCTCGGCCGAGATCGCCGACAAGTCGAACAGCATGTGGACCTACATGCTGCTCGCATACGGTCTGCCGATAGGTCTGCTCCTCCTCGGCGGCTGGCTCCTCAACCGCCAGCTCAAGAAGTCCATGGGCGATGACGGCCCCTCCATGACGTTCGGCGGTGGTGGCGGCATGGGCGGTCTGGGCAAGTCGGGCGCCAAGGTCGTCGCGCAGACGGAGACGGGCATCACCTTCAAGGACGTCGCGGGTCAGGACGAGGCGAAGGAGTCCCTCGCCGAGATCGTCAGCTTCCTCGAGAACCCCGGCCGCTATGAGGAGATCGGCGCACGCCTGCCCCGTGGCGCCCTCCTCGTGGGCCCTCCCGGCACGGGCAAGACGCTTCTCGCCAAGGCCGTCGCAGGCGAGGCCAAGGTCCCCTTCTTCTCGATATCCGGCTCCGAGTTCGTCGAGATGTTCGTCGGCCGCGGCGCCGCCAAGGTGCGTGACCTGTTCAAGCAGGCCAACGAGAAGGCCCCCTGCATCGTATTCATCGACGAGATCGACACCATCGGCAAGCGTCGTGATGCCGGCCTCTCCACCAACGACGAGCGCGAGCAGACCCTGAACCAGCTCCTCACCGAGATGGACGGCTTCGACAACCACAAGGGCATCGTGGTGCTCGGCGCGACGAACCGCCCCGACACGCTCGACCCGGCGCTCCTGCGCCCCGGCCGCTTCGACCGTCGTGTGCCCGTCGAGCTCCCCGACCTCGCCGGTAGGAACGCCATCCTCGCGCTCCATGCCCACGACGTGAAGATGGAGGGCGACATCGACCTCGACGTCATCGCCCGCTCCACCCCGGGAGCCTCCGGCGCGGACCTCGCCAACATCATCAACGAGGCGGCCCTGCGTGCCGTACGCCTGGGTCGACAGCGCGTCTGCCAGGAGGACATCCAGGAGTCGGTGGAGGTCGTCATCGCAGGCGAGAAGCGCAAGTCCACGGTCCTCTCCGAGAGGGAGAAGAAGGTCGTCGCCTATCACGAGATCGGCCATGCGATCGTCGCCGCCTCTCAGCGCGGTGCCGCACCCGTCTCCAAGATCACCATCGTCCCGCGCACCTCGGGCGCCCTCGGCTACACCATGCAGGTCGAGCAGGACGAGCACTTCCTCACCACCCGCAAGGAGGCCGAGGACAAGCTCGCCGTCCTCTGCGGGGGGCGTGCGGCCGAGGAGCTCATCTTCCATGAGATGACGACCGGTGCCGCCAACGACATCGAGAAGGCCACGGAGCTGGCACGCAACATGGTCACGCAGTACGGCATGTCCGACGAGTTCGGCATGGTCGCGCTCGGCCAGGTCCAGAACCGCTACCTCAACAGCGGGGCCACGCTCACCTGCTCCGAAGGCACGGCGCAGAAGGTCGACCAGGCGGTTCAGGAGCTCGTCGAGAGCGCCCACAAGGATGCGCTCGCGACCCTGCAGGCCCATCAGTTCAAGCTCCACGAGCTAGCCCGCTACCTCCAGAAGAAGGAGACGATCACGGGCGAGGAGTTCATGCGCATCTTCACGCGCGACGACGGGTTCGCGCCGCAGCTCCCCAAGACGGACGAGGACGCTCCTCAGCAGGACTGATCTCGGCAGAGCTCCCAGAACGTGACCGCACTCGCCGCGGCGACGTTGAGCGAGTCGACGCCATGCGCCATCGGGATGCGGACGGTAAGATCGCAGCCGGAGACGGCCTCACTCGTGAGGCCGTCTCCTTCCGTACCGAAGACCATCGCGATGCGATCGAGGCCGGCGAGCTCAGGTGAGCCGAGGGGGACGGAGTCATCCGAGAGGGCAAGCGCAAGCGTCGTGAATCCCCTCTCGCGCAGCTTCTCCAAGCCCCCTTCGGGCCAAGGGCCGATCCTCGTCCAAGGCACCAGCATCACCGTGCCCATGGAGACGCGGAGGGACCTCCTGCAGAGGGGATCGGCACAACGAGGGCTGAGCAGGACGGCATCCACGCCGAGCGCCGCGGCCGACCGGAAGATCGCCCCGACGTTGGTGGTGTCGACGACGTCCTCGATGACCGCGACGCGACGGGCGCCGTCGAGGACCTCGTCGAGGTCACGCGGACGAGGTCGCCTCATGCAGCAGAGGGCGCCGCGAGTGACGTTGTAACCCGTGAGGGTCGCGATCTCGTCATGTGGCAGAACGTAGACGGGAACGTCATCGGGAAGGCTTGCGACCAGGTCGCCCATGGGACCGAGCCACTTCTCCTCCATGAGCAGGGAGTGCGGTTCGATGCCGGCGGAGAGCGCGACGCGTATGACCTTCTCCGACTCCGCGATGAGGATGCCCATAGCGGGTTCGAGCTTGTTCCTCAGCTGACGCTCGGTGAGCGAGACGTAGGGCGCGAGTCGCTCGTCGTTGATGTCATCAAGCATAAAGGTAGGCATCGTTTCCTCCAGGTGGGGCTAAGTCTTGAGAATGATGGTGGCCCTCATCGTGGCCGTGTCACCCATGAGGTACCATGGCTCATGACTAACACACAGTAGCTTGTGACTATGGGGACTTGGTCCCCTGAAGGACGGTTCCGCGAGAATGCCGAAGAAGATCAAGGGCCAGCATACCAAGGAGGCCGTCGAGAGGCGCGCTTCGGAGCGAGGCCTGGAGGACCAGGGGGCCGTCGGATTCGACTCGTCGGTAGGCCGCATCGCTTCCATTCCCACCGTCGATGGGACGCCCGGGACGGGCGAAGGCCCCTCGAAGAGACCTCATCGCGCACTCAAGGTCATGGGCATCGTCGCCGCCGTCCTCGCTGGCGCGTACGTCGCGGTCGCCGTGTTCTTCATGTTCTTCTTCATGCCCAACACCAAGGTCGACGGAAGCGACGTCTCGATGAGACTCGCCTCCTCCGTCGCATCGGACCTCGACGACACCACGAGCTCGTACAAGGGCTCCTTCACCGGAGATGGCCTCGACCTCACCGTCAAAGCCTCCGACGTCGATCTCAAGCTCGACACCCAGTCGTATGTCTCCCAGGCAATCGGCCAGATCAACAGCTGGGCATGGCCCTATGAGCTCACCCGCTCACATGACATCGAAGTCCCGCTCGGAGCCACATATGATGCGGATAAGCTCGCCTCGCTCGTGAGCTCATCGGTCGAGCAGATCAATGCAACCGCCACCCAGCCTGCCAACGCGACCGTAGGCTATGACGAGGCCACTCAGAGGTTCGCCGTCGTCGCCGAGGTCTATGGCTCCCAGATCGACCAGACCAAGCTCCTTGACACGATGGGTTCGGCCCTGGAATCGCTCGAGACGAACGTCACGCTCGGCGACGAGTGCCTCGCCTCCCCCGACGTCACGAAGGATGACGCCTCCCTCGCGACCGCTGCCGACAACGCGAACAAGTACCTCGACGTGACGCTTCAGCTCACGCTTGCGGGGAGCAACGCGGTCACGGTCGACGCGAGCAAGATCAAGGACTGGGTCACCCTCGACGAGAACCTCCAGGCCACGCTCGACGCGAGCAAGGTGACCGACTGGGCCAAGGGAGACCTCTCCGACCAGCTCGACACCGTGGGGACGACACGCACATACACGCATCCTGATGACGGGACCACCACCACGGTGAGCGGCGGGACCTACGGCTGGACGATCGACGGGGCCTCCCTTGCGGAGACCATCGTCGCCGACGTCGAGGCAGGCAAGTCCGAGACCATCGAGATCCCGACCTCGCAGGAGGCGGCGACGCTGCCGTCCACGGCGGGGGCCCAGGACTGGGGTGCCAGCTACGTGGACATCGACCTCACGAACCAATACGTCCGCTTCTACGATGCCTCCGGTACCGTCACCTGGTCCTCGAGCTGCGTGAGCGGCAAGACCTCGGATGGTCATGGCACGCCCACCGGCGTCTACTCGATCACCTCGAACATGGACAGCGGGAACGTCAAGCTCGTCGGCGACACCGATCCCTCGACCGGCCAGCCCGAGTACACGAGCTACGTCAGCTACTGGATGCCCTTCATCGGCAACGCATACGCACTCCATGACGCGAGCTGGAGGTACTCCTTCGGCGGGACCATCTACCAGTACAACGGCAGCCATGGTTGCGTGAACCTGCCGAGCGATGCCGCAAAGACGCTCTACGGCCTGGTGAGCGTGGGGACCGTCGTGGTCGTCCACGACTGAGAGGGCCTAGAACGGCGAGTTGCCGCCGCCCATGCCCATCTGGTCCATCATCTGCTTCATCTGGCGGCGCCCCTTCTTGCCGCCCTGCGTCATGCCGCGCATCTTGCCCATCATCTTGTTCATCTCGCCCCACTGCTTGAGCAGCTGGTTGACCTCTTGGACGGAGCGACCCGAGCCTGCGGCGATACGACGACGACGCTGGCCGTTGATGTTCTTGGGCTTAGCCCTCTCCTCGGCGGTCATGGAACGGATCATCGCCTCGATGCGGGTGATCTGGGCGTCGTCCACGTTCGCACCCGACTGTTGGAGGGCGCGCTCGCCGTTCGGCAGCATGGAGATGATCTTGGACAGGCCACCCATCTTCCTGATGGACTGCATCTGGTCGAGCATGTCGTCCATGGTGAAGCCCTCGCGGAGCATGCGCTCGGCAGCGGCCGCCTGCTCCTCGTCCACGTTCTGCTGGGCCTGCTCGATGATGCCGACCACGTCGCCCATGCCCAGGATGCGCTTGGCCATGCGGTCGGGGTGGAACACCTCGAGCGAGTCGGGCTTCTCCCCCATCGAGACGAACTTGATGGGCTTGCCGGTCACCTCTCGCACGGAGAGCGCGCCGCCGCCCCTCGCGTCGCCATCGAGCTTGGACATGATCACGCCGTCGAAGTCGGTCCTCTCAGAGAACTCGGAGACGACGTTCACGATGTCCTGACCGGTCATGGCGTCGACCACCATGAGGACCTGGTCGGGCTTGACCGCGCGCTTGATGTCGACGGCCTCCTGCATCATCTCCTCGTCGATCTGGAGACGGCCGGCCGTGTCGACGATGACGACGTCGTTCAGGTGATCGACGGCCTCGTGGATGGACTCGGAGGCAACCTTGACGGCGTCATGGCCGTCCCCGCGATAGACCGGCACGCCGATCTCCGCGCCGAGCGTCTCGAGCTGGTCGGCGGCTGCGGGCCTATGGGTGTCGCAGGCGGCGAGCAGGGGGCTTCTCCCCTGACTCTTGAGCAGGTAGGCGAGCTTGGCGGCCGCGGTGGTCTTGCCGGAGCCCTGGAGGCCCACGAGCATGATCACGTTTGGCGTGCGGTTGGGCATGAGCACCAGACCGCTCTCGGTGGAACCGAGGAGCTCCGTGAGCTGGTCGAGGACGACCTTGACCACGTTCTGGGCGGGCGTGAGCGAGTCGAGGACGTCCGCCGTGAGGCACTTCTCCTTGCAGGTGGCCACGAACTGCTTGACCACCTTGAAGTTGACGTCGGCCTCGAGCAGCGCCATGCGGATCTCGCGCATCGCGACGTTGATGTCGTCCTCGGTGAGCCGTCCCTTGCCCTTGAGCTTGTCGAAGGTGTCCTGGAGACGGTCGGAAAGGCTGTTGAACATCTACTCCCCCTCCTCGCCCACGAGCGCGCGGCAGAACTCGAGCGCGTCGAAGGCCTGCAGGTCGTCAATGCCCTCGCCCACGCCTATGCGATAGATGGGGAGCTCGAGCTGGCTTGATATGCGCACGGCGATGCCGCCCTTGGCGGTGCCGTCGAGCTTGGTCACGATGAGCCCGTCGATGTCGAGGGCATGGTTGAACTCCTCGGCCTGGGCCAGCCCGTTCTGTCCGGTCGTGGCGTCGATGACGAGTACGACGGAGACGGGCATGGTGGCCCTCTTCCTCGTCACGGACACGACCTTGGCGAGCTCGCGCATGAGCTCGGGGCTGGTGTGGAGACGACCAGCCGTGTCGATGAGGACGAGGTCGGTCCCGGAGGCATCGGCCCTCTGGAGCACGTCATAGCAGACGCTCGCGGGATCGGCCCCGCGCTCGCGCGTGACGACCTCCACCCCCGCGCGGTCGCCCCAGACCTCGAGCTGCTCGATGGCGGCGGCGCGGAACGTGTCGGCACCACCTATGAGGACGGAGTCGCCCGCCGCCTTCGCACGGCCCGCGAGCTTGCCCACCGTGGTGGTCTTGCCGGCACCGTTGATGCCCACGAAGAGGACGCAGCTCGGGGTGGTGTCGAACGGGTCACGGTCGCAGGAGGGGAACACCTCGGCCAGACGTCTCGCGAGCGCCTCCTCGAGCTGCTTCGACGACTTGAGGTTCTCCCGCGCGGCCTGGTCGCGCAGGTCGTCGGTGACCTGCATGGCGACGTCGGCGCCCATGTCCCCCATGACGAGCGTGTCCTCGAGGTCCTCCCAGAAGTCCTCGTCGACCTCGCCGCCCATGTAGAAGACCTCGTTCAAGGCCTCCCTGGAGCGTTGGAGGCCGCTCCTGAGCCTGTCCTTGAGACCCATCAGAGGTCCACCACCTTCCCGGTCGTGCGGTCGAGCCGCTGCGACACGACGTGGCTGACGCCGTCCGCCTGCATCGATATGCCGTAGAGGACGTCGGCCTGCTCCATCGTGCGCCTCTGGTGCGAGATGACGATGAGCTGCGTGGTCTCCTTGAGCTGCTCGATGGCACCAAGGAGCTTGTCGAGGTTCGAGTCATCGAGTGCGGCTTCCACCTCGTCGAAGACGTAGAACGGCACGGTACGCGTGCGATAGACGGCGAAGAGCAAGGCGAGTGCCGTGAGGGACTTCTCGCCGCCGCTCATGAGCGTCATCTTGGTGATGTGCTTGCCTCTCGGCTGGGCCACGACCTCGATGCCCGTCTCGTCGGGATGGTCCGGATCGCACATCTCGAGGTGAGCCTGGCCGCCGGGGAACAGCAGGGAGAAGATCTCCTGGAAGTTCGAGTTCACGGAGTCGAAGGTGACCACGAACTGGCGGCGCATCTTGCGGTCGATGGCCGACATGATCTTGGAGAGGGACTGTCGCGCGCTCTCGAGGTCGCCGAGCTGCTCGTCGATGTAGTCGGAGCGCTCCTTGAGGCGAGAGTACTCGTCCATGGCGACCTGATTCACCGGGCCGATGCCCTCGACCTTACGCTTGAGCTCGGCCACCTCGCGCTCCATGGCCTCTCTGTCATCCGGTGCGGGAAGCGTGAGCGCGTCCTCGAGCACGTGGGTGCCGTCGGCCGTGATCGCCTCGATGGCGTTCTGCACCTGCACCTCGAGACGTCCAGAGGAGACCTTCACGTCGCTCGCCGCGGTCTGCGCCCGCTCCAGCTCCTCAGAGGCGAGCCTGACCTGCTCCTTGGCGTCCCCAATCGTCTTCTTGAGGGAGTCGGAGTCGGCCTCGGCGAGGCTCGCGCGGTCGCGGAGCCTCTCGGCCCATGCGACGACGCACTCATGAAGCGCCGCGTAGCGCTCGTGCAGAGGGTCGACGCGCAGCCTGAGGACGTCCAGGGCCCTCGCGGAGGATTCCACCGCGGCGCGGCGCGAATCGAGCTCGCCTAGGCGGGTCGTGAGCTCGGAGCACCTCTCGTCGAGGTGGCGCATGCGCTCAGTGACGGTGGCGAGGGAGAGGCGCGCGTCGGCGAGGGCTCCCGCGGCCTGGGTGTTGGCATCGACGGCGCGCTCACGCTCGTCGGTCGCCTCCTCGATGAGATGGGAGAGCTCACGGGCGGCATCCGTGGCCTCGGTGGCGATGCGCTCCTGCTCGGCGAGGCCGGGACGCGCCTCGGCGGCCTTCTCGGAGGCGAGCTCCCTCTTCTTCTCGATCTGGGCCTTCTCGGCCGTGGCGCGCTCGACCTGTGACTCGAGGCGGCCCACCTCGGAGTTGGTCGAGTCGAGCTCGGCGGTGGAGCTCGAGACGTCACCGCGCGACGCGGAGAGGGCGTCACGTGCGGAGGACAGGCCCTCGGAGGCCGTGGCCACGGCCTCCTGCGCGGACGAGAAGGCGGACTCGAGTCCGGGGATGGAGTCGTCAAGCGAGCGCATGCGGCGCTTGCGCTCGAGGGCGCCCTTGGACGAGTCGGCACCGCTGCCCACGACGGTCCTGCCATCAGGGAGGACCGTGGTCCCCGAGACGGTCACATAGGTGGAGGAGGGGTCCTTCGCATGGGCGGAGAGGGCCTCCTCGGGTGTGCCGACGAGGACGACGTCACCGAGGAGGGAGCCCACGAGGCCTTCGGCACCGTCGGACACAGTGATGTCGTCCACGAGCCTCCTGCCGGAGACGGGCTTGGGAAGCGCCGGTACGGCGGCCGAGCGCGACACGATCGTGGCCCTGCCGGAGACGTCACCGCCCTCGAGGGCGGCATCGACGACATGGCCGACGGCCTTCGGATCGGCGACGACCAGTGCGGAGAGGTCGTCGCCGAGCAGACGCTCGACGAGCGCCTCGAGCTCGGAGGGGACCTCGATGAGGTCAGCGAGTCTGCACTCGACCAGATCGGAGACGTCCTCACGGCCGGTGAGCGCGGCCACGAGCGGGCTCGAGCTCTCGGCGGCCTCGTCCACGGAGGTGAGGGCCGCGAGCGTCGCCTTCGCCTTCGAGAGGGACTCCCGGGCCGAGTCGGCAGCGGAGTGCGCGGAGTCGAGCTCGGAGGTGCGTGCGTCAATGTCGGCCTGCGCGGCCTCGACGGCGGCGCGGGCGGAGGCGAGCGTGCCGGCGAGCTCCTTGGCATGTGCGCGACGCTCCTCGAGGGCCTCCGCGGACATGTCCAGGGACTCCTCGATCTGCTTGATGCGGCTCGCGAACATCGAGTCGGCGACCTCGGCGTTCGAGATCTCGTCCTTGAGCTTGGCGTAGGCGAGGCGAGCCTCGTCGGAGGTTCGCTGACGCGCCCTCATGTCGGAGGTGAGCTGGGCGACCTTGGCGTCGGAAGCGGCGCGCGCGGTCCTCGCCTCCTGTGCTGCGGGGCCAAGACGGTCCACGTCCGCCGTGAGGGATCCCACGCTCACGCGGGCGTCGGAGAGCTCGCCCGTGATCCGCTCGCTCTCCTCTGCGGCATCCTTCCTCTGCTTCTCGACGGTGGAGAGGGTCATGCGGGCCTCGGAGAGACGGTCCACCATGTTGCGGCCCTTCTCCTCCAACAGGCGCATGTCGGAGTCGACCCGTCCGAGCGCGTCCTGGCACCTGCGACGCTGCTCGCCGAGGTCGCCCACGAACAGGCCCTTCTGCTCGAGCATGGACTGGAGCTTCTCGAGCTCGTCGGACTTCTCCGACTGGCGGTAGCGAGCGAGCTCGACCGCGGCGTCGGCCTCCTTGCCCTGACCCTCGAGGCCCTTCCACCGGGCCTGGAGCTGGCGGAGGTCATCCACCGCGAGGATGCAGGTGAGCTCGGAGAGACGACCGGAGAGGTCGTTGTAGCGCTTGGCCTTGTCGACCTGGCGCTCGAGGGGCCTGAGCTGGCGGGAGATCTCGCGGGAGACGTCCTTGGCACGGACGAGGTTGGCGTCCATGTCGGCGAGCTTCCTGGCGGAGCGCTCCTTGCGGCGACGGTGCTTCGAGATACCCGCGGCCTCCTCGATGAGGGCGCGCCTCTCCTCGGGCCTGGAGGCGAGGATCGAGTCGAGCTTGCCCTGGGAGATGATCGAGTGGGTGTCCTTGCCGAGGCCCGAGTCATGCAGGATGTCCTGGATGTCCATGAGGCGGGCCGGGGCGCCGTTGATGAGGTACTCGGACTCGCCTGAGCGATACATCCGCCTCGTGACGCCCACCTCGGCGAAGTCGACGGGTAGGGTGTGGTCGGTGTTGTCGAGGACGAGCGTGACCTCGGCGACGCTCACGGGCTTCCTGGCGGACGAGCCCGCGAAGATGACGTCCTCCATGGCCTGACCGCGCAGCATCTTGGCGCTCTGCTCGCCGAGCACCCAGAGGATGGCATCGGAGATGTTCGACTTGCCGGAGCCATTGGGACCCACGACCACGGTGAGGCCGGGGTCGAAGACCATGTGGGTACGGTCCGCGAAGGACTTGAAACCCTTGAGTGTGAGCGACTTCAGATACACGGTCCCCTATGACCTTCCCTCATGGGACGGCCCCGTCAGGCGAGAACGCTGGACGAGACCGTGACCCTTCCCTCGGTGGTGGCGCCGAGTCTCTCGATGGCGTCTGACGCCGCCGCAGACTCGGCCTCCTTCTTGGACGAGCCCTTGCCGCGCCCCATGCGCTTGCCGTCGAGGATCACGACGGAGGTGAAGGTGGGGTCATGGGCCGGCCCCTCCTCGCCCTCGAGCTTGTAGACGGGGGCGCAATGCAGGTCGCGCTGGGTGATCTCCTGGAGGCGCGACTTGGGGCTCACGGGCCTCAACGCGACGTCGCGGGAGACATGCGGCCCGAGCGTGCGGGTGACGAACGCGCGCGTGACGTCGTAGCCCCCGTCGAGGTAGAGGGCACCCACGAGGGACTCGTAGACGTTCTCGAGCGCCGAGTGGAGGCCACGGGCGCCCGTGCCCTTCTCGGACTCGCCGAAGACGATGCAGCCGCCCACGCCCAAGGTCTCGGCGACGCCCGAGAGCGTCTCGCCGGAGACGAGCGATATCTTCATGCGCGTGAGCTCGCCCTCGTCGAGGTCGCCGAATCGGGCGAACAGGTCGGTGGCGACGATGGCACCCAGGATGGAGTCGCCCAGGAACTCGAGGCGCTCGTAGCAATCGGAGATGGGATGGCCTTCCACGGCCGACGGGTGCGTGATGGCCGAGACGACGAGACGTCGGTCGTGGAACGTGTGGTCGAGGATGGCCTCGGCCGCACGTACCTTCCTGTCCAAGGTGCTCTCTGTCACGATGGCCCCCTACAGGGCCTTCTCGACGGCGTCGACGGCGTCGCCGACGGTCTTGATCTGCTCGAGGACCGCATCGTCGATCGAGGTGTCGAACTCGTTCTCGAAGGAGGTGACGAGCTCGAGGCGGTCGAGGGAGTCGGCACCGAGGTCGTCGAAGGAGGTCTGCTCGGTGACTTCCTTCCCGTCGATGTCGACCGTGTCGCCGATTATCTCGATGACCTTGCTGAGGATGCTCGCGCGATCCATGTGGACCTCCGTGTCTTGACGTTCCCGCGGCGATGGCCGCGGCTCATGTTCATCAGTTGATTGTACCAGCTAGGATGCGATGGCGCAGGCCTCGGTGAGCTTCCCCACGAGGCCGCCTCGCACCACTCGGGCGGCAGCCAGCGTGCCGTTCTTGATGGCCTCCTCGTTCGTGGCCCCATGCCCGACGAGCACGGGCGCCTTGAGGCCCAGGAGGGTGGCACCGCCGTAGTAGTCACCCGAGAGCGACGAGGCGACCTCGGCCATGGCCGGCTTGACGAGAAGACCTCCCATGGCGCTGCGGGGGCTCTGCCTGGCCGCGGCCTTGAGGCGGGCCGCCATGAACTTGGCCGTGCCCTCGATCGTCTTCAGGGCGACGTTGCCGCAGAACCCGTCGCACACGATGACGTCGAAGTCGCCCATGAGCAGGTCACATCCCTCGCAGTTGCCCACGAAGCCGATGTCGGCGGCATCGAGGGCGGCATGATAGGCAAGCGTGGCCTCGTTGCCCTTGGTGGCCTCGGCGCCATTCGAGAGGAGGGCCACCTTGGGATCGGGACAGCCCAGCACGACATGCGCGAACGCGATGCCCATCTGGGCGAACTGCACGATCATCTCGGGACGGCAGTCGGCGTTGGCGCCGAGGTCGACGAACGCCGTCTCATGACCGTCGATGCCGGGAAGGGCGATGGCCAGCGCCGGACGCTTGATGCCCTTGACGCGGCCCACGTTGAGGGTCGCCGCCGTGAGGATGGCGCCGGTCGAGCCTGCCGAGAAGAACGCCTCGGCCTCGCCGGCGGCCACGGCCTTGCATCCCCTCACGATGCTGGAGTCGCGCTTCGCGCGGACGGCCTCCGCGGGATGCTCCCCCATCCCGATGACCTCGGTGGTCACGAGGGCGGTCGCACGGTCAGTGGCCTCGCAGAACGGGGAGACGACCTTGTCGTCGCCCGCCACGAGGACGGAGAGCTCGCCATCCGCGTCCAAGGCGCGGGCGATTCCCTCGCATACGAGCTCGGGGCTCTCGTCCCCTCCCATGGCATCAACGCAGACGCACGTCATAAGACTCTCCTCACACCATCGATGGTCCAAGACGGCCTCGGCACAGGCCCGACATACAAGACGGGAGGCCGACCCAGAGGGGCCGGCCTCCCGGGCCTGGCTGAGGTGACGAGTGGCTACTCGGTGACGATGACCTCGCGGTCCTTGTAGTAGCCACAGTTGGGGCACACGTGATGCGGAAGCTTCACGGCACCGCACTGGGGGCACGTGGAACGTGCGGGCATGTCGAGCTTGCTGTTGGCCGAGCGACGGGTGTGCGTGGCGCCGCGGCCCTTCTTCTGCTTGGGTACTGCCATGATGACCTCAACTTCCGTATTCCAGAACGCCCCGATCGCGAGGCGGGCTTACCGATTCACACGAGAAAGCATGATAACACGTCATGTGGTGCCGTGCGAGCGTGACGGGGACATCATATCGCACTCGACAGGGAGTCTTCACTCGGCGTGCGGGTCAGAGCCGTCCACGTCGAGGTCCTTGAGGGCCGCGAACGGGCTCATGGGGTCAGGCTCGGATGCCGCCTTGGCGGCGCAGCCGCAATCACCCTCGTTAAGGTTCGCACCGCACGTGGGGCAGAGCCCGGCGCAGTCCTCACGGCAGAGCACGACATAGGGCGTCTCCATGATGAGCGCGCTCATGAGCGCCGGCGCGAGGTCGATCGTGTCGTCGTCGCCCACGAGGGAGAAGTCGACGTCGTCCTCGTCCTCGCCCTGCTCGTCGGCCTCGGGCATCTCGAAGAGGTAGTACTCATCCACCTCGCCGGACACGTCGAAGCACGCCTCTTCGAGGCAGCGGTCACAAGTCCCCACCACATGGGCGGTGAGGATGCCGGTCGCGAGGATGCCCTCGCCGGCGTTGGTGAGCATGAGGTCGTAGTCGATGCCTTGGGGCAGCTCGAAGTCATGCTCGCCGAGCGAGTAGGAGCCCTGGTCGATATGACCGACGAGGGGGATGGTGTCCCCGGGGTTCGTGAGACGATCGTCTATGGAGACTATCTGCGGTTCCATCGGTCGTTGCTACCAGGAGCCGTTCGCAGGGGCGTTCGAACCGCCGTTGCCCCTCGAGGAGTTCGAGGAGTTGTCGGAGAGCGTCTGACGACAACGCGACACGGAGCCGGTGATCGACTTGAGGTTCTCCTCGAGCTGGGCGAGCACGCTCTCGGCGTACTCCTCGGCGTTGTAGCGGGTGTCACGCTCGTACTGTTGGGCCTGGTCACGGGTGTTGTCGGCCTGCTGCTGGGCGAGACGGACGACCTCCTGGTCACTGGCGAGGATCATGGCCTGCTGCTGGGCGTCGGCGATGATGGAGTCGGCCTGCTGCTGGGCATGGGCGAGAAGCTCGTCCTGCTCCTTGAGGATGCGACGGGCATCCGCGAACTCCTGGGGGAAGACGCGACGAATCTCGTCGAGGAGCTCATAGGCATCCTGCGAGTCCACGATCTTCTTCTGACCGCCGCCCGTGAGCGGCGACTTTGCCTCTGTGATGATCGACTCGAGCTCGTCGACCAGGGTCTCGATCTCCTCGCCTGGCAGCATCCAAGGGCTCCTTTCACGGCGTTTCCAGTTCGTTGACCAGCGCCCCATGTGCATCTCAAGTGCGTTCGGGTCAATCTTTCTTTGGACATCCTATCAGATATGCCGCTATATGGGGCCCCGCGAGTGTCCGTACGGCACCAGGACGTGCGCGGATCAGCTGTAGAGGTCGTGGAGACGACGCTTGACGCAAGGCGGCACGAGGAGGCTGACGTCGCCTCCGAGACTGGCGAGCTCGCGCACGATTGACGAGGACACGTAGCCGTATTCAGGGCTCGACATGACGAAGATGCTCTCGATGTCGGGGGCCATGCGACAGTTGAGGTCGGCCTGCTGGAGCTCGTACTCGAAGTCCGTCGTGGCGCGCAGGCCCTTCACCACGGCCGAGGCGCCCACCTCGCGGCAGAAGTCCACGAGCAGGCCCTCGAACGGCCGCACGTCCACGCCGTCACGCACGCCTGCTGCATCGAGCGCCTCGCGTGCCATGTCCACGCGAGCCTCGAGCGAGAAGACGGGGCCGCTGCCGTTCTTGTCCATGGACGCGGCGACGCCCACCGTGACGCTCGGGCAGAACCTGCGGGCGCGACGGACCACGTCGATGTGGCCGTAGGTTATCGGGTCGAACGTGCCGGGCACGACGACATGGTCGATGTCGCAGTCGTGTGACATGGTCATCCTCCAAGACGGACGAGGTCGACGGCGGTCTGGCCGTATCTCCTCTGCCTCAAGAGGATAGCGCCCTCGAGCTCGAGGGAGGGCGACGTGGCCGAACGCTCATAGCAGACGAGGGAGTCTCCGGCGGCGAGCCTGGACTCGACGAGCCCGACCACGAGCTCGGACACCTCGGAGGCGGGGCGGGCGTAGGGAGGATCGAGGAGGATGAGGTCGAAGGGGGCCCCGGGGATCCGACTCGAACGGACCAGGCGATCGATGTCGCCTTGGCGGACATCGAGGCGGGACGTGTCGGCCCCGAGGGACGCGGCGTTCCTCCTCACGCGGGCGACCGCCTCGCGGTCCCGGTCGACGAACGTGACGTGCGCGGCGTCGCGGCTCAGCATCTCGAGCCCGAGGGCACCTGATCCGGCGAACGCGTCGAGGGCACGGGTGCACGACAAGTCGAGGTCGCGTGCGGAGACGACCATGGAGACGATGGCCTCCCTCACGCGGTCCGTCGTGGGACGCGTGACGTCGCGTCCGTCAGGGGCCTCGATGGGTCGACCACGCCATTGTCCGGAGACTATCCTCATGCCTCGCCTACCTCCTCGAAGTACACGCCGAACCTGTCCCTCACCTCGTACGCCGCCGGACGATGCGTCGGCGCCGAGAGCGCGGGGTCGGCCTCCAGGATCGCGACCGCGTCGTCATGGGCGGCTCCGACGAGGTCACCGTCGGCCGCGAGGTCGACGAGCTCGAGCGTGACGCCACCGTGCTGACGATACCCCAGCACCTCCCCCTCATGACGCAGCTTGAGGTCGAGGTCGGCGAGCTCCATGCCATCGGAGGTCGACTCGAGGGCCGACAGGCGCTTCCGGGCGGGGGTGCCCTTCCTGGCGGAGCTCATGAGGAAGACGAGACCCGAGACGTGACCGCGGCCCACACGACCACGCAGCTGATGCAGCGTCGCGAGGCCGAACCTGTCCGCGTCGAGGATGAGCATGACCGTGGCGGCCGGCACGTCGACGCCGACCTCGATGACCGTGGTCGAGACGAGGACATCGAGGTCGCCGGCCTTGAACGAGGCCATGACCTCGTCCTTCTCCACACTCGAGAGCCTGCCCGTGATGAGTCCCACCCTCATGTCGTAAAACACACGCTCCGAGAGCTCGGCGGCCGTGCTCGAGGCGGAGTGCGGACGCGGTGCGGAGGAGTCGAGACCCTCGTCGAGCTCCTCGCCGGGGTCTGCGTCGTCCACGAGGGGGCAGACGACGTAGGCCTGACGTCCGGCCGCCACCGCGTCGCGGATGGCACCATAGGCGATGTCCACGTTCTCGGGGGTGACCACCTGGGTCGAGACGCCTGCGCCCGCCACCGGCCTGTGCGATATGCGGGAGCAGGAGAGGTCGCCATAGACGGAGAGGGCCAGCGTGCGTGGGATGGGGGTCGCCGTCATCGTGAGCATGTCAGCACCGGCGCCCTTCTCGCGCAGGGCGAGCCTCTGGTCGACGCCGAAGCGATGCTGCTCGTCCACGACGACGAGCGTGAGGGCATGGAAGGCGATGTCATCGGAGAGGAGCGCGGTCGTGCCGAAGGCGACGTCCAACTCCCCCGCCGCCAGCGCCGCCGCCGTGCGGGACCTCTCGTCCGGAGGCGTCGATCCGGTGACGAGCGCCCATCTCACGCCCGCCTCGTCGAGCAGGGGACCGAGCTTGTCCGCGTACTGTCTGGCGAGGACCGAGGTGGGAGCCATGACCGCGGCCTGCGTGCCGCTGTCGGCGACGGCCGCGACCGCGAGGGCGCACACGGCCGTCTTGCCCGTGCCGACGTCGCCCAGGAGCAGTCTGTTCATGACGCGAGGCGATGCCATGTCAGCAAGGACCTCATCGGCCGCGACGCGTTGCTCGTCCGTGAGCTCGAACGGGAGGGCGGAGACGAGCGCCCTCTCATGCGTGCCGTCCACCGTGTGGGACGTCGCCTGGATGCCCTCGAGCTCGAGACGCTGTCTACCGAGGAGTGCGAGCTGGAGGGAGAGGAGCTCGTCGTAGGCGAGGCGCCTGCGCGCCGACTCCGCAGCGGCGACGCTCGTCGGGAAGTGAACGCAGCGGATGGCCCTCGCGAGGGTCATGAGGCGATGGTCGGCGACGATGGTCGCGGGAACCCAGTCGCAGACGTCCGCGGCGTCTGCGATGGCCGCTGACTCGATCCTCCTCATCCACGCCGCCGTGACGCCCTCGCCCACGGGGTGAACGGGAAGCACGCGGGTGTAGGAACCCGATCCCTCCGCGCCACCCAGGACCTCATGGAACGGCGCCTTCATCTGCTTGAACCCGAATCCGAAGGTGACCTTGCCGGAGAGGGCGACCATGTCACCCGGTTGGATCTGGTCGGCGATCCAGGGCTGCTTGAAGAAGGTGGCCATGAGGACGCCCGTGTCGTCGATCACGGAGACCTCGACTATCTGCATGCGAGGCCGCGGGCGCTTGAGGGTGACCCTGTCGACCCGTGCCACCACCGTGGCGTCCTGGCCGACGTCGGCCATGGCGATGGGGAGCACGCTCGAGAAGTCGAGGTACCTATGAGGCACATGGAGGAGCAGGTCACGGACACGGGTCATCCCGAGACGCTCGAGCGCCTCCTCGCGAGCCCCCGAGACGTAGCGGAGCCGCCTGATGCCCGACGTGAGCGATGCGGTTCTCGCGAGACGGTCTGACGCCTCGCCTATGACGGGGGCCTGTCCCATGCGAGTGGTCGTGCCGCCTATTCGATCGAGAAGACGATCGGGTAGAGGGGCTGCTCGCCACGGTGCTGGTCGAGCTCGAGGTCGGGCTCGGACTCGGTGATGGCGTCGCAGATCCTGGCGAAGTCGTCATCCGTCAGGTCGGAGCCGGCGAGGATGGTGAGGGTGTCGCCCTCCTCCTCGGTCTGCATGCGGTGGATGAGGTCGACCGTGACCTTGAGCACGTCATCGCCCACGACGACGATCTCGCCGCCCTCGATGCCCATGACGTCACCGTCATGGATGGGGGTGCCATCGGCGGCCGCGGAGTCGCGGACCGCACGAGTGACCTCGCCATCGCGGATCTCGCCTATGGCGTCACACATCTCGGCCACGTTGTCGTCCAGGGACGCGTCGGCGTCCACGACGAACATGGCCGCGAAGGCTTGGGGAACGGTCTTGGTGGGGATGACCGCGACCTTGCAGTCGTCGCATGCGCTCGCGGCGGCCTCGGCGGCCATGCGGATGTTGCCGTTGTCAGGCAGCACGATGACGTTCTTGGCGTTGACCTTGCCGATGGCGGCGAGGATGTCGGCCGTGGACGGGTTCATGGTCTGGCCACCGCTCACGATGACGTCCACGCCGAGCGAGCGGAGGATGTCCGCCTCCCCCGTGCCCGCGGCGACGGCGACGAAGCCGAGTTCCTTGGCAGGGGCCTTCTCGGGAGCGGGCTCTGCGTCGGCCTCCTTGTCCGCGGCGATCTTGGCGGTGCGATCGGCCACCTCGAGGTCCATGTTGTGGATGAAGACCTCGAAGATCTGGCCGAGCTCGAGCATGTGGTGCAGGACCTCGTCAGGATGGTTCGAGTGCACGTGGATCTTGTAGTCGGGGTTGGAGCCGACGAGCAGCTCGCAGTCGCCCATGGTGGACAGGAACTTGAGCGTCCCGTCCTCGTCGAAGTCAGCGGAGTCGGCGTGGAAGAGGAACTCGGTGCAATAGCGGTACTCGGAGCCCTCCCAGTCGTCGTTGAGCTCGATGGACACCTTGTCGGAGACGGCGCCCTTGGCGTCGGCGGAGGCAGGCGCGACCGTGGTCTGGAAGTCGAAGGAGTCGCCCTCGTGACCCAGGTAGGAGTTCACGAAGCCCTCGAGGAACGTGGCGAATCCGTAGGCGCCCGAGTCGACGACGCCGTTCTCCTTGAGGACTGGGAGCAGGTCGGGCGTGCGGGCGACGGACTCGTAGGCCTCGACGACGATCGCCTCGAGTGCCTCGTCCAGGGGCATGTGTGCGGCCTCGCACTCGTCGCAGCAGGTGGAGACGTCGCGGAGCACCGTGAGGATGGTCCCCTCGACGGGCTTGCGCACCGCCTTGAAGGCGACCTTCACGGAGATGCGGAACGCGTGGGCGAGGTCCGCGGTGGTCGCGGTCTCCTGGTCGGGGGCATCGACGAGGCCCTCGGCGACGCCACGCAGGATCTGGCTGGTGATGACACCGGAGTTGCCGCGGGCGCCCATGAGGGAGCCGTGGGTGATGGCCTTGGCGACGTCGTCCATCGTGGCGCCTGCGGGCAGCGCCTCGACCTCCTTGACGACCGTCCCAAGGGTGAGGCTCATGTTCGTTCCCGTGTCACCGTCGGGGACGGGGAAGACGTTGAGCTTGTTGATGTCCTCGGCCTTGTCCGCCACGACCTTCGCGGCGACGGGGAAGCAGGTGCGGATCACGTTGGCAATCATGTTGAAGAATCTCCGATTCCGGATGGCTTTTCGGCGCGGTCGTGGGTTAGCGGACCCTCATGTCCTCGATGTGGACGTGGACGTCCGCGTTCTCGATCTCGGCGATCTCCTTGAGGGTGAACTTGACGGCGCTCTTGAGGTTCTCGGAGACGGACGACATGTTGACGCCCTGCTCCACGACGACGTGCAGGTCGACGACGATCGTCTCGCCATCCATGCCGACGCCGATGCCCTTGCGCAGGCTGGGCAGCGAGAGCAGGCGTGTGATTCCGTCCTGCGCGTCCGTGACGGCCATGCCCACGACGCCGTAGCACTCGAGCGCGGCGTAGCCGGCGAGGTCGGCGATGCAGTCGTTCGACACCTTGAGGGTTCCGGGTATGGCCTTGGTCATCGTGTGCTCTCCTCCCGCGACGGGCGCGCTCTTCCCCGCCCGCGACTGCTCATAAGTCCTTGTGCAGTATACAACAGCACGGCGATGCCACACTGAGGGCGATGGGGGTCGCACCACAAGCCAATGTCTACCAAGGTGTTACGGATGCGTGGCCTCATCCCGATCGGCCCCTCCTCGTCGTATCATGGTGGGGCATGCGCAACGGCAGCCGACAATCTGAGGGTAGGTCCCATGGTCTCTCGCATCTACGTTGAGAAGAAGCCCGGTTTCGACGGGGAGGCCACGAAGCTCGCACATGAGCTCTCGACCATCCTCGGCATAAGCGGCCTCGAGG
Source organism: Atopobiaceae bacterium (assembly GCA_022655215.1). Lineage (GTDB taxonomy): Bacteria > Actinomycetota > Coriobacteriia > Coriobacteriales > Atopobiaceae > JALCUE01. Next base: position 872,509 of record JALCUE010000001.1, read on the forward strand.
GTCTTCGCATGGTCAACCGCTATGACGTGGAGGGCATAGACGAGGCTCTGTTCTCAGCCTGCGTCCCCACCGTGTTCAGCGAGCCGCAGACCGACGTGGCGACCCCTGGCATGCCTGACGCCGCCGGCGCCACGGTCTTCGCCGTAGAGTACCTGCCCGGGCAGTTCGACCAGAGGGCCGACTCGGCAAGCGAGTGCGTGCAGCTCATCAGCCAAGGCGAGAGGCCCGTCGTTCGCACCGCCACCCTCTACTATCTCGAGGGATCGCTCTCCCCTGCCGACGTCGACGCGATCAAGCACTACGTGATCAACCCCGTCGAGGCTCGCGAGGCCTCCCTTGCCGAGAGGGACACCCTGCGGATGGCCACGGCCGACCCCGCCGACGTCGAGGTCCTGGATGGCTTCCGCGACCTCGACGAGCAGGGCCTCGCCTCCCTCATCGAGGAGCGCGGCCTCGCCATGGACGAGGCGGACATCGCCTTCTGCCAGAGCTACTTCTCGGGCGAGCGTCGCGACCCCACCATCACCGAGATCAAGATGATCGACACCTATTGGTCGGACCACTGCCGTCACACCACGTTCGGCACGCAGCTCGACGATGTGGAGATCGACGACGCCACCGTTCGCGCCGCCTTCGAGCGCTACCTCGAGATGAGGCACGAGCTGGGCCGCGACGCCAAGCCCGTCTGCCTCATGGACATGGGCACCATCGGCTCCAAGTGGCTCAAGGCCAAGGGCATCCTCACCGGCCTCGACGAGTCCGAGGAGATCAACGCCTGCACCGTCAAGATCAAGTGCGACGTGGACGGCCATGACGAGGACTGGCTCTACCTCTTCAAGAACGAGACCCACAACCACCCCACCGAGATCGAACCGTTCGGCGGTGCCGCGACCTGCCTGGGCGGTGCGATCCGCGACCCGCTCTCAGGCCGCTCCTATGTCTACCAGGCCATGCGCGTGACGGGTGCGGCCGACCCACTCGCACCCGTCTCCCAGACGCTCGAGGGCAAGCTCCCGCAACGCAAGCTCTGCGTCACCGCCGCGGCCGGCTATTCCTCCTACGGAAACCAGATCGGCCTCGCGACCGGCCAGGTGAACGAGCTCTACCACCCCGGCTACGTCGCCAAGCGCATGGAGATCGGCGCCGTCGTGGGAGCGACGCCCGCCGACCACGTGCGTCGCGAGTGCCCGGCCCCCGGCGACGTCATCGTCCTTCTCGGTGGCCGTACCGGCCGTGACGGGATCGGTGGCGCCACGGGTAGCTCGAAGGCGCACAACCTCGACAGCCTCGAGGAGTGCGGAGCCGAGGTCCAGAAGGGCAATCCCACCGTGGAGCGCAAGCTCCAGAGGCTGTTCCGCCGCGAGGACGCATGCCGCCTCATCAAGCGTTGCAACGACTTCGGCGCCGGCGGCGTCTCGGTGGCCATAGGCGAGCTCGCGGACGGCCTCGACATCGACCTGGATCGCGTGCCCAAGAAGTACGAGGGCCTGGACGGCACCGAGCTCGCGATCTCCGAGAGCCAGGAGCGCATGGCCGTGGCCCTCGCCCCCGAGGACGTGGACACGTTCATCGGCTACTCCCACGAGGAGAACCTCGAGGCCACGGTGGTCGCCAAGGTCACGACCGAGCCTCGCATGCGCCTCACCTGGCGCGGCAAGGCGATCGTGGACGTGAGCCGCGAGTTCCTGAACTCCAACGGAGCCCCCAAGCACCAGGACGTGCACGTCGAGGCACAGGGGACGAGGCCCGTCGCCGCACATCTCCCCGAACGCGTGAGCACCATGCCTGCCGTGCCGGGTCATGACGCCGAGACGCTCGAGGACGGCCTCCTCAAACTCGTGGGTGACATCAACGTCGCCTCGAACAAGGGGCTCTCGGAGAGGTTCGACTCCACCATCGGCGCGGCCACCGTGCTCATGCCCTTCGGCGGGAAGAACCAGCTCACCCCCTCCATGGCCATGGTCGCCAAGCTCCCCGTCGACGGCGAGACCACCACGTGCTCGGGCATGGCCTGGGGCTTCAACCCCTATGTCATGGAGGCGGACCAGTTCCACGGGGCCTATCTGTCCGTGGTCGAGAGCGTCTGCAAGCTCGTCTCCGCCGGCTTCCTCCACGAGGACGCCTACCTCACGTTCCAGGAGTACTTCGAGCGTCTTCGCGACGAGCCCGAGCGCTGGGGCAAGCCGGTGGCCGCCGTCCTCGGCGCCCTCATGGCCCAGGTCGACCTGGGGATCGGCTCCATCGGAGGCAAGGACTCCATGTCCGGCAGCTTCGAGGACCTCGACGTGCCGCCCACGCTCGTCTCGTTCGCCACGGCCGTTGGCAAGGTCGGACGCGTGACCTCGCCAGAGTTCAAGGCCGCTGGACATCGCGTCGTCCTGCTCGTCCCGAGCTGCCAGGAAGACGACATGACACCCGAGCCCAAGGCGCTGCTCGAGGGCCTGTCGACGGTGGAGGGCCTCATAGGCGAGGGCGCCGTCTGCTCGGCATCCACCCCGGGATACGGCGGCTTGGCCGAGGCCCTGTTCAAGATGTGCGTGGGCAACGGGATCGGCGTCGACGTCACGGACCCCACGGCCTATCTCGGCCGCGACTGCCATGTGGACCTCTTCGATCATGCCTACGGCTGCTTCCTGCTCGAGATGGCCGACGACGCCCGGATGCCCGAGAGCACGAGAGGCGTCGAGGTCGTCGAGCTCGGCTCCACCACCGAGGCCTATGCGTTCTCCCGCTGTGGCGAGAACGTGGACCTCGGGAAGGTCCAGGAGGCCTGGGAGGCGCGGATGGAGCCCGTGTTCCCCTATCGTGCCAAGGGTGAGGCCGTCAAGGCCGAGACCTACCACGCCCCCCAGGTTCACGTCTGCTCCCACAAGGTGGCACGTCCCCACGTCATCATCCCCGTGTTCCCCGGAACCAACTGCGAGTACGACACCGCACGTGCCTTCAGGCGCGCCGGGGCCGACCCGACCGTGCTCGTGATCAAGAACCTCACGCCCGCGCACGTCGCGCAGTCCTGCGAGGCGTTGGTGAAGGCGATCGACGACAGTCAGATCGTCATGCTTCCCGGCGGCTTCTCCGGCGGAGACGAGCCCGACGGCTCGGCCAAGTTCATCACGGCCTTCTTCCGCGCCCCTGCCGTCACGGACGCCGTGCGTCGTCTGCTGAACGAGCGGGACGGCCTCATGCTCGGCATCTGCAACGGGTTCCAGGCGCTGGTCAAGCTCGGCCTCGTACCGTATGGCGACATCCGACCCATGGACGACGCCTGCCCCACGCTCACCTACAACACCATCGGACGCCACCAGAGCAGGCTCGTGCGCACGCGCGTCGCGAGCGACCTGTCGCCGTGGCTCTCCAGGTGCGGCGTGGGAGACGTCCACACGGTGGCAATCAGCCATGGCGAGGGTCGCTTCGTGGCCTCCCCCGAGCTCGTCTCCAGACTCGAGGCCACAGGCCAGATAGCCACCCAGTACGTGGACGAGTCAGGCACTCCGTCCCAGGACCTCTCGGTGAACCCCAACGGTTCCGTCATGGCCATCGAGGGCATCACCAGCCCCGACGGACGCATCCTGGGCAAGATGGGCCACAGTGAGCGCTCCGGCGCGGGCCTCTACGGAAACGTCCCCGGAAACACCTACCAGCCCCTGTTCGAGGGCGGCGTGGGTTACTTCACGGACTAGGGACGTCCATGCGAGGCTCCATGGACCCACGAGGCCTCGCACGAATGCCAGACGACCGAGTGACGAGAGAGGGCCGCACGTCCAGGGACGTGCGGCCCTCATCCATGTCCTCTGGGTCTGGCTTACGCCTTGTGACCGGGGCGCACGGGAGGCTCGGGCTTGGACGGCGCGATGCCCGCCACGGTCATCTGCTCGAACATGCTCGCGGTCTCACGGAAGTCGGCGGGGAGCACGACGGTGCTCGCGCCCGTGTCGGCGTAGTGGCTCATCATGTCGCACCACTGCGTGAACTGGAACAGGGCGTTCGCCTCGTCGGTACCCACGCCGGACTCGGAGATGATGTCGAGCGACTTGGAGATGCCCTCGGCGATGGCCGTGCGCTGGTCGGCGATGCCACGGCCCTCGGCGGCCATGGCCTCGGCCTTCGCCTTGGCGGCGGTGACCACCTGGACCTTCTTGGCATCCGCGTCGTTCTGGGCCGAGGCGAGGTTGTTCTTGGAGGCGATGATGTGGTTCATCGACTCCTGCACCTCAGGCGGGAGTTTGATCGAGGTGATGAGCGTGGTCACGAGGATCCAACCATACGCGCGCATCTTCTCGGCCACGACCTCGTCGATCGACTGGGCGATGGCGTCCTTCTCGGAGAAGACCTGGTCGAGGGTGCGGTTGGGAATCTGGGAGCGCAGTGCGTCCGCCAGGTAGTCCTCCATCTGGGCGACGGGGTCGGCCAAGGTGTAGTTGGACTTCCAGATGCTGTCCTCGCTCGAGGCGTCCACGCGGTACTGGATGGAGACGTCGAGCTCGATGGTCACGTTGTCGGCCGTCTTGGCGTCGAACGTCATGTGCTTGTCCTCGGTCATGAGGCTGATATCACGGACGATGACGTCGATGAACGGTGCCCTCACATGGAAGCCCGGGCTGGAGATCGACTGATACTTGCCGAAACGCTCTATCACCATGACATGCTGCTGGCGCACTACGTACGCGGTCTTCAGGACCATCACGACGATGATGACGAGCAGGATGACGAACATGCCCATATGGAAGCCTTCCCCCGTAGGTGCCGACGATCGCTGATGCGACCCTTACGCTATCCGAGATGCCTGACATGAATACGTCGGGCGGTTCTTATGACGATCGCGCTAGCGGGCGCCGTACTCCTCGTAGTAGGCGTCGAGGGCGGCGTCGGTCGTCTCGTCTATCACGACCTCGCCGTGGCAGGGACGGTTGGTGAGACGCTCGCGGACCTCGTCCATGCTCACGATCGCCGCCGTGGGGAAGCCATAGGTGTGAGAGACCTCGTCGAGCGCGCATTCCGCGCCGCCACGGCCGACCTCCTGGCGGTTGAGGGAGACCATGAGCCCGACCACGTCGACGTCGCCCTGCGCCTTGATGATGGGATAGGTCTCCTCGATCGACTTGCCCGAGGTGGTGACGTCCTCCACCATGACCACACGGTCACCGTCGGCCATGGGACTGCCCAGGAGTATGCCGGCGTCCCCGTGGTCCTTGGCCTCCTTGCGGTTGGAGCAGTAGCGGGCCTGTTTGCCATAGAGCTCGTCGAGGGCGATGCAGGTCACGACCGAGAGGGGGATGCCCTTGTAGGCCGGCCCGAACACGACGTCGAAGTCGAGGCCGAAGTTGTCGTGGATGGCGTGGGCATAGTAGATGCCCAGCCGGTGGAGCTGGTCGCCCGTGACATAGGCGCCGGCGTTCATGAAGAAGGGCGACTTCCTGCCGCTCTTGAGGGTGAACTCGCCGAACTTGAGGACATGGCTCTCCACCATGAACTCGATGAACTCTTCCTTGTACGTCTCCACGGGCGCTCCTCTTTGCCTGGGTGATATGCTGCGGTCGATTATACGACGGGGAGGCTTGGCATGGGACTTGCCTATGAGGTGGCGTCGACGCCGCTGGTCTACGCGATGCCAGCCTACTATGACCGTCATCGGCCCGAACGCGACCACGGCCCCGTGTCCATCCCGTTCGGGACCGACCGGCTCCAGCGATGCCTCCTGTGGGAGCCCGCGCACGTGACCCACGACACGGTGGTCATGTGGTTCCACGGAGGCGGATACTTCGTGGGCACGCCCGAGAGCATGTCTGACGCGGCGAACGTCTACAACTCGCAGGGCTATCGCTTCGTCTCGGTCGGCTTCCGCCTCATGCCCTGGCACCGCTTCCCCGCCCAGGTGGACGATGCCTTCAGGGGCGTGAGGGCGGCCATGTCGTGGATGCGTTCCCATGGGAGGCCCTGCGACGGGGTGGTGGTGGGCGGCAGCTCGGCCGGCGGGTTCAGCGCCGCCATCGTCGCCTACGGCGCCGACCTCCAGGATCGATACGACCTGGAGGGCGACGCCATCGCGGGCTACGTCTCGTGCGCCGCGGTGCTCGACGCCGACGACTTCTTCGTGAGACCCATGCCCGAGGGTATGGCGGGGGCCGCCTGCACGCGCGCCCTTCTCGACATCGACGGCATGGAGCCCGAGAGTCGCGAGGCCATGCATGAGGCGCTCCTGCCCTACTCCCCCATCGCCCTGCTCGACGGCCGCAGACGCGTGCCCTACTTCGGCATACACGGCATGGCCGACACGGCGAGTCCCTATGCGAGCGAGTTCGCGTTCGCGAGGAGGCTCGCACGTGTGGCCGGGACGGGGGCCGCCACGCTCTGCACCATCGACGACGACAGCTGGCAGCACATGACGACCACCGTGACCATGCACAAGCGTCGAGTGGAGACGGACCCTGTGCTCTCGGCCCTCTTCGGATGGCTGAACGGGAGGGAAGGGTAATTTCCGTCAGCCCGTTCGCCTATGATTGTCCCAATCGATTCTGATCCGCGCCGACCTTGGTCCGCGGATGCGACGGAGGCACGTGCGAGGAGGGGTCATGTCATTCATAGGGAACGTCATCTGGTTCTTGTTCGCCGGGCTTTGGCAGGCGCTCGCCTGGGCGTTCGTGGGGGCGCTGTGGTGCATCACCGTGGTGGGGATTCCCGTGGGTCTCCAGTGCTTCAAGATGGCGGGGCTGTCCTGCATGCCCTTCGGCCGCCAGGTGGTCTATGGCGGCGGCTTGGGCTCCACCGTGGTGAACGTGCTCTGGATCGTGTTCGGTGGCGCCGAGCTCGCCCTCGCGTTCTGCGTGAACGGTGCCCTGCTCTGCATCACCGTGGTGGGCATCCCCTTCGGCCTGCAGTGCTTCAAGCAGGCGAAGCTCGCGCTCATGCCCATCGGTGCCGCGGTCGTGGCGGCGTAGGTTGGACGACGAGGGACACACCTACCTCTGCATCGACCTCAAGAGCTTCTACGCATCCGTCGAGTGCGTGGCCCGCGGGCTCGATCCCTTCACCACGAACCTCGTGGTGGCGGACCCTACACGCACCGAGAAGACGATCTGCCTCGCCATAACGCCGGCCATGAAGGCCCTGGGCATCCGCAACCGCTGCCGCGTGTTCGAGATCCCCGACGGCGTCGACTACATCATGGCCCAGCCGCGCATGCGCCGCTACATGGAGGTCTCCGCGGACATATACTCGATCTACCTGCGCTACATCTCACCTGACGACATACACGTCTACTCGATCGACGAGTGCTTCATCGACGCGACGCCCTATCTCACCCTCTACGAAACGACCCCGCGCGAGCTCGCCCAGACGCTCATGGACGCGGTCCTCGCCGAGACGGGCATCTGCGCCACCGCGGGCATAGGCACGAACCTGTTCCTGACGAAGGTCGCGCTGGACGTCACCGCCAAGCATGTGCCCGACCACATCGGCTACCTCGACCGCGGGACCTTCGAGGCGACCATCCAGCACCACCGTCCCATCACCGACATCTGGAACGTGGGGCCCGGCATGGCGCGGAGGCTCGAGCGCTACGGCGTGCGTGACCTCGCGGGCGTCTGTCGCATGGACCCGGAGCTCCTCTACCGTGAGTTCGGCACGAACGCGGAGTACCTCATCGACCATGCCCGCGGGATCGAGCCTTGCACCATCGCCGACATCCATGCGTACCGACCTGGAGCGCGCTCCCTCATGAACGGCCAGGTGCTCGCCTGCGACTACACGTATGACGACGCCATCGTGGTCCTCAAGGAGATGGTCGACCAGCTCTGTCTCGACCTGGTGGAGAAGGGTCTCGTCACGAGCTCCATCTCCCTGTACGTGGGATATGCGAAGGAGAGGGGCTCGACCGAGGTGCCGCACACCGGTGCCACGCGGCGGCAGAGCGGTCGCACCAACAGCCACGCGAAGCTGCTGGAGAGGTTCCTCACCCTCTGGGACGAGACCACCAGACACGACACGGCCATACGTCGCATCAACATCGGCGTCGGTGAGCTCATGCCCGAGGAGTTCGCGACGACGGACCTCTTCGACGACGTGGAGGCCGACGAGCGCGAGCACAGGCTCCAGGAGGCGGTCATCGCCGTGAAGGGCCGCTTCGGCAAGAACGCCCTCCTCCGTGGGATGAGCCTCACCGAGCATGCGACCGCCCGCGAGAGGAACGACCAGGTCGGAGGCCACCATGGCTGAGAGGGACCCCTTCCGGGCAATGGCGGGCTCCAGACGTGCCTCACGGGTCGACCGGGCGGCGCAGTTCATGCCGTTCGCGGCGCTGCGCGGCTACTACGACCTCTGTCGGGAAAGGGAGCGCGTGGTCGAGCCCAAGCACGAGCTCACGGAGGAGGAGGCGGAGGCCCTCTCGGCGAGCCTCTCCCACCTGCGCCGCCGGGAGATGGCGAGCGTCACATATTACGAGGGCGATGGCTACGTCACCGTGCGCGGCATGGTGAGCGACATCGACGAGGCGGGTCGCGTCCTCACCATCGTGCGGACCCACATCCCCCTCGACGACATCCTGAGGATCGAGCTGGGATAGAAGCGGGCCCCACACTCACGCGCGGAGCCCGCCATCCGATCATTCGAACCTATCGGCCATTCGGCCGTCAGACCCTTAGGCTAAGGCCTAGTGCTCGATGTAGACGATCGGCTTCACGAGGTCGCGGGGCTTGTCGTTCATGGCCCAGAACGCGTCCTCGATCTTGTCGAACCCGTCGTACTTGTAGTTCAGCAGCTTGCCTGGGTGCACGCGATCGTTCTGGATGAGCTTGAGCATCTGGCCGATGCGATAGGCGCCACCAGGGCAGAAGCCGTTCTTGACGGTGACGTCGGACTCGCCCAGCCCCCACAGAGGCATGGGGATGTCATAGTGCTCCGTGGGCGCGATGCACGCGATGGTGGAGACGTTGCCGTTGCAACGCACCAGCTGGAGGGCCTGGTTCATGCAGGCGGTGTCATGGATGGCGATGACGGCGCGGTCGACCTGGCCGGAGTTCGCGTCGAGGATCTGCTGGACGGTGTCACCATCCTTGTACGAGATGATGTCGGTGGCGCCGTACTCCTTCGCGAGTGCCACGCAGTTGGGTCGCGTGCCGATCGCGAAGATGCGGCCGGCACCGCGGAGCGTCGCCCCCGCGATGGCCATGAGTCCCACGGGGCCGATGCCGAACACGACGACGGTGTCCCCGAACTGGACGTTGGCATTGTCAGCCGCATAGAAGCCGGTCGACATCATGTCGACGGTCATGAGCGCGTCCTCGACCGACATGTCCTCGGGCATATGGACGAGGTTGGCGTTGGCGTTGTTGACCTTGTAATGCTCGGCGAAGACGCCGTCATGGGAGATCATGAACTTGAAGCTCTTGATCCAACCGGAGTCATGGGCGTTGTTGATGCCGCGCTCCTGAAGGGCCGGCTCCTCCCAATCAGGGGTCGAGCAGGGGACCACCACGCGGTCGCCAGGCTTGAAGCGGGTCACGAGCTCTCCCACTTCCTCGACCACGCCGAGAGACTCGTGCCCGAGGATGACGCCAGGCAGGTCGAGGTCGTTGATGATGGAGGTGTCGCTGGAGCAAGGCGCCACCGCGGTGGGGCGGATGATGGCATCCATGGGTCCGCAGACGGGGGCCTCCTTCTCGATCCAGCCGGCCTTGCCCTTCGAGAGCATCGCGAACCCCTTCATGAGAGCCCCTTTCGTCGTCGACGCGGCGGGAGCGGGAGGCTCCGGCCATCGGTCTTCGAGTATAGGGACGCAGGGGGCAAGCGGGCCTTCAGGTCAAGCGAGCGGTCGATCCCCTACGTCAGCGTCAGTGGGCGCAGACGGCATCCGAGTCCATACGAGGGACCTTGCCGGCGATGAGCTTGGCCACGACGTCGCCCACGGTGGAAGCCGTCGCATCGGCGAGGACGGCGATACCTCCCTGGGTGAAGCGCATGAAGGGAGGACGTCCCATGCCGACGACGACGATCGCGTCGAGGTCGAGCCCGAGCGCGAAGTCGATCACCCCGCCACAGCCCACGGCGTCATGGTCGACGTTCGCCACCGTCTCCACGGAGGTTACGGCGCCGTCCTCGACGGTGACGATGGTGAAGAAGGGCGTATGGCCGAAATGGCCCGAGCGCGGGCTGTCGAGCCCCGCATCTGTCTCGCTGGGAATGGCGACTCTCATGCGGATCCTCTCGTCTGAGGTGATGTCCATCGGGTGACGCCATTGTCGCACGGTTCAAGCATCCGGCCTGACGTCACTGCAGATGCTTGATCGACGTGGAGAGCGCGCGGATGCCGAGACCGTCCATCACCATCAGGCACACGGGGAACATGGCGTCACCGTTTCGGCCCATCTGGAGGAATCCCAGGACCGAGGACGCGAAGAAGACCATGAGGGCGATGAGCACGCCGCGGGCGATCCTGTAGGGGAGTCTGCGCTTGCGGCGGTCGGCCTCGACCACGTCGGCGGGCAGCGAGTCCATGAGCATGTGAAGGTTCTTGTCGGCCACGTCGACGTCGGCCACGTCCTGCGTGACGGCATCAAGGTTCGCCTTCGCCTCCAGCATGGCGCCCTTGTCCTCGATCGCGGCCTTTATCTTGGGGTCGCACGCCTCCGAGCGCTTCTGGCAGCTGACCTTGCGTTCCTCGTAACTCTGGCCGTATGACATCACGTCCTTGGCAAACGCGAAGGCCTTCATCGCCGAGTCGGGAGCGATGTCGACGGACGCGCCCCCCTTCGATGAGTTGATGACGAGTCGCATCTGACGCGTGTCGATACTCTCCGTGTGTGTGCTCTTGTCGTTCCTCAGTCCTCCGACGAACATACCGAGGTCCCCCGCGACCATGTGACCGACGATCGCGCCGACCGGGCTCACGCGGATGCCTCCCGTGGTCACCTCTCTCGAATAGACGCCGCCACTCGACTCGAGGTGAGCCGTGATGTCCGCCGAGAGCGGGATGGACACTCCCCCGCACTCGACGTGATCGCCGAAGAGAGTGGCGGACGGACCGATGCTGTTGACCTGCCTCGTCATCTCGTTCTCGGCATTGTTCTTCGGGGCGGTGGCGGCGTCGATGCCGTGCTCGTAGTCCCTGCAGGCGTTCTGGTAGCCGGCCTTCGCCTGGTTGACGTCGGCAGTGTGCTTCTTCTTCGCGGCCTTGAGGATCTTCCGTGCCTCCTCGAGACGCTCGTTGTCAGTCATGCGGCCCAGTCCAATCCGGTCATGTCGTCCGCAGCGTGTCTTCGCGCGCCTTCACGCCAAGGATACTATCGCCGAAGGCGGACAAGAATCCCACGAGCCTTGGGGTCTCGGGAGCGTTCCGGAACACGATCTTGGTCGTCCGGGGATCGCTCGTACACACGCGGGTCATCTCGCCCGTCTGGCGTCAAATCAGCTGAGTGCCGCGATACAACAGCCATCATGTTGATAGCATCTGGGACAACTGGGATGGCGTCTGGGGAAGTCAGGACTCCGCGACGGGCAATGAGGGGATGACGAGCATGCATCGCAGACCGCCGAAGGCGCTCTTCACCCGAAGCACCCAGGGACTCCGGTGCGCCCGACCTCTCCAACGTCTGTCGGCCTTCGCCCTTGCGTTGCTCGTGGCAATCGCATGCCCGTTCGCCCGTCCGGCCAGCATCCAGGCGGAGACGAGTCCGAGCTCCTCTCAGGGACGCGCCATCGTGTGCATCTCCGCGAGCGACGCCACGGACTCCGGCCTGTCGGTCCAGTCCGACGACGGATCCACGTGGGAGCACCTCATGGACGTCTCCATGGCGGACGCCACCGAGCAGGACGGCTCGGACGAGGAAGACCTCTCGGCACAGGCCACGGGAGGGGTCGGCAAGGAGCTCGTCCTGGTGACCTCGGACACCCTCTCCACTGACGAGCTCGTGGCCTCGCTCCAGGCCCGCGACGATGTCCTGTTCGCCGAGCCGGACGAGGTCGTCTCCGTCACGTCGGACGATGCGACGTCAGGCGCCGATGCCCTGCGTTCGGCAGCCTCGCCCTCGCCGGCGAGCTATGAGCGGTTCCAGTGGGGCCTCGAGAACGATGGCAGCGTGGCCGGGGGCACGGCAGGTTACGACATCGGTGACACGCAAGGCCTCTCCGGCTCATCCGACGTCGTCATCGCCGTGGTCGATTCGGGCGTCGACTACACCCTTCCCTCGCTCTCCTCCCGCATGATCGACCTGTCGGACTCCCGCTATGGAACGCTCATGGCCGACACCGGCTGCGGCAGGCACGGATTCAACTCGAACCGCATGGACGAGACCGTCTATGACCCGACGGACGTCATGGACACGTTCGGCCATGGCACGCATATGGCAGGGATCATCGGCGCCGACGGCACCACTGGAGCCACGGCAGGCGTCATGGACGACGTGACGATCCTCCCCGTCCGGGCGGTGGGATCCACCGGTTCCGGCTACGACTCCGACTGCATCCGGGCCTTGGCCTGGATGGCTGTCGCGAACGAGGACTATGGCGTCGGCATCCGTGCGGCGAACTATTCGATAAACAGCGACATCGGGACGAAGTCGATGACGCTGGCATTCGAGGCCGTTCAGGACGCGGGGATCACGATGGTGGCGTCGTCGGGGAACAACGGCATGAACATAGACGCCTTCGAGAACAGCGCCTCCGTGAGCCGCACCGGGACCCAGATCGTCGTCGATGCCATGGACGCCAAGGGTGCGAGCACCTCGTTCACCAACTATGGTTGGACCACCGACATATTCGCGCCTGGTGACACGATCCTCTCGACCACATGCTCGTCGAAGGCGAGGTTCGACGCCTTCGAGGCCATGGCGGACGGGGCCGCCGTGGCATATGAGGGGTTCGAGGACGCGGGGACGGCGGACGCGGCCGAGCCGAGCACGGACGCTAGGCTCACGTTCCACTATCTGGACGCCACCAAGGCAGACGACCTCGGCGATCGCGTCGCCACATCAAGCGACCACCCCTTCCTCGGAAGCCGCAGCCTCGAGGTCTCGGTTCCCGCGGATGGGAGCGTCACGCTCATATCCGAGCCGATCTCGCTGACGGACATCGGGGACCTCTCCGATACCTATGTGAACCTCGTCGCCTGGACCAGCCCCTCCTATGAGAGCAGCGTGACCATCGATCTCCGCACCACGGATGGGTTCACAAGCGACTTCCTCTCCATAGAGGACGCTAACGACTCATGGACCAGCATCGACGGCACCATGGACCATCCCCTCTCCAACATCGCCTCGAAGCTGGGCAAGACCCTCGACACCGACCGCTTCCAGATCAAGATGGCCATCAAGGCGAGCAGTGCGAGCACGGTGGCGATCGACTCCGTCGGCGTGGGACACGGTCTTCGCACATATGAACTCATGAGCGGGACGTCGATGGCGACGCCCATGGTGACCGGAGTCGTCGGGCTGATGAGCGCGAGGTATCCTGACGAGTGCTCGGCGAAGGTCTCGGCTCGCGTCGTGGGAGGGGCCGTGGACAAGGACTCCTATGCGGACCTCTGCAGCACCGGTGGTCGCGTCAATGTCGACAAGTCGGCAAGCGACCCCGATCCCGTCATCCAGGAGTCATCGTTCTCGGGACGCATGCTCACACTCGAAGGATGGTTCCTGGGCGAGGACCAGGGCGGCGTGACCGTGGATGGCCAGGACGCGACGGTCCTGTCGTGGCAGGCGGACGTGGGCAATGACCGCGGCAAGGTCACGGTACGCGTGCCGGATGGAGTCGAGGGAAGCCAGACGATCGTCATCACCCGCGCGTCCGACGGGGCCTACGGCCGCAGGAAGGCGGATGTGGGCGAGACGCTCACGGACTTCGACGACCTCTCCGTTCCCACGGGCCATGACTATCTCGGCTCCGAGAAAGCCCTCATGAGCGAGATCGACGGCTCGATCTACCTGCTCACCTCGGGCGTCAGCGAGGACCCCGCGAACCTGACGGGCATCGTCTCGCTCTGGCGCTACGACATCGAGTCAGGCGGCTGGGAGTGGCTCTCCTCCCCTCCCGCCGAGATGACCGAGACGTCCACCCTCACATCCATGGAGAGCCTCGACGGCAGGCTCTACCTCCTGAGCGAGCAGGACGGCACGGACGACAAGGGCAACACGGTGCATGCGGGCCAGCTCGTGTCGTACGACCCCGCCAAGGACGAGTGGACGAGGCTGGATGAGATGGGCGACCTTCCCGGCAAGGGGACGCTCTGCGCCTTCAAGGGCGAGCTCCTGGAGATAGGCGGCTCGTATTCGGAGACCACCAGCGACGAGATATGCGTCATCGACACGACAACCGGCGAGAGGTCAGAGCCCATCGCGCATCTGGACGTGGCCGTCACGACCCCGCACAAGGCCGTCGCCTGTGGGGACGCGATCGCCATCCTCAACGGCGACCCGTCGAAGGCCATCGTCATCACCGACCTCACGAGCACCAGCTATGTGGCGCTGCCCGCGCACGACAGCCCCCAGTCATACGACTTCGCATTGGCCAGAAGCGAGGACGGGGTGGTGCTTGCCGGCCTGGTCTACACGGGCGACGGCGGATATACGGACACCTGGACCCTCGACCTCGACACGGGGACCTGGTCGGCCCTGGGAAAGCGCATGTCGACGACGTACGGCCATGACCTTGCCGGCGTCACGGTGAACGGCTCCCTCTACGTATGGGCTCGGGGAGTCCAGACGGAGTCGGGGACGTTCTTCCGCAGGGCCCATCTCTTCGACGTGCCTGACCCGACGGCGCCAGATGCGCCGAGTACGCCTGACGTAGAGCCCGTCTCAGACGAGAGGACCGCCTCCGCAGGCTCGCCCACTCCCCAGACCGGCGAGGCAGATGGTCTGGTGGGCATCGTGGCCGTAACGATCGGGGTGCTCTTGTTGGCGACGGGAATCTACTCCCGCTGGGTCACGCCCATAAAGCAGAATGCCCGACCCATTCAGGCCGAGCACTCTGGCTAGATCCGATTGAGAACCGAAACGGTCCGAGGGCAGATGGTCCTACAGGCCGACGGCCGACACGCCGTACTCCGCCTGCTCAGGAGTGAACTTCTCGTACTCGAGCTGGGTGACGAGACCATCATGAGAGAAGGACGTGGTGTTCAGATAGGTCTGGGCCTTCTGGGCGGCCATGTCGTTCCAGTCCGCGCCGCAATTGTCAGCGGCCCACGTCGCGTCCTCCTCGGAGAACTTCAGGAGTACGAGCTGATCGACGAGCTCGTCATGCGAGATCGGCACGAGCAGGAGGGTGGACTGGGCCCTGTCGAGGGCGTTCTGCTGGCTCACCGTCGCACCCGGGATCTTGGTGGAGCTGGTCACCGGGGACTGAGCCTCGGTCGACGCCGCCTCGGTGGTCGCAGGGGCGCTCGTGGCAGCCTCGGTGGTGGAGGCGGCGGCAGTGGAGGCATCGCTGCTCGAGCCCGAGCAGCCTCCCAGGCAGCCGATGGTCCCAACGACAAGTGCGGCACCCACCGCGACAGCGGCGATCCTACCCCCGATTATCTGGGGGGGGGGGGAGCTTCCTGCCAGCATCGCTCTTAACCATGATGTACTCCAATCATCCTATGGGTCCCGACACCATGCCGCAGCCCAATACCCGAGCCTGCAGAAACGTTCTTTTGGCTCGCTTCGCAGTATATCTGAATAGATTCTGATGACTACCTAAAACCGTGAGCGGCAAATGGAGGCCAGTCGGATGACGAGCGGTCAGGTTCGGGCTCCCGCTTTGGTCCCTATTCCAGCTTCCACTCCCCCTGCGTCCTCACGAGGGAGAACGGAGCCAGCGGCATGCCGGATTCGTCATAGATTGAAAGGCGAGGGTAGTTCTCGTAACCGTAGCGAATGGCTGAGCAGTCAACTCCTCTCTCGATGACCAGCTGAGGAGAAGACGTCTCGGTGAGAATCGAGATCGGCTTCCAGACGCCGTCCGCCCCTCGACCCTTCGCGTTCGTGGACGTCTCCCCAGCGAGGATCCCCTCGGAGTCCCGGATGTCAATGATGACGTCCCGTCCTCGATCGTGAACATCCGACACGACGGGGGTACCATGCTCGAGCTCGTCGCCCAGAATCGTGCCCAGACGCGTCCCTGCGACCTTCTTCGAGGTCGGATGTATGTTGTGCTCCTCGCCCGTATCAGCGATGGAGACGAGGAACGCATGCGGGTCTCCCTCACAGACACGAAGCTGGGCCTCGCGGACTTCGGCCCACGAGTCATCGATGCCGTCGGCATAGCCTGGCAGCTGGATCACATAGAACGTGAGAGCCGCGTCACCAAGCGCCTCACGCCACGATGAGATGAGCCTCTCGAGCAGAATGCGATAGAGGTTCGAGTGACCGGTGTCATCCTCCCCCTGGTACCAGACGACGGCAGTGAACGCGAGCGCGCTTACGGTACCGAACATCGTCTCATAGAGACCGCACGGACGAAACGGGCTCGTGGGACGGGCGGGAGGTGGCCATGGAGTGTGCCCGACGACGTCCTTCGCTTCGCTCACGGAGCATTCGGGGTGAGCCTCCTGGAACGAGGAGAGCTCGGTGTTGTGCCGTTCGACCGACTCGTCATAGATCCGCTCCTCGCGGTTGAAGTCCTCCTCGGACTTCCCGGCGATGGCGACATCGAAGGGTTCGACGTATGCCTCGCGGAGACGTTGGTCGTCGAGCTTCTCCCGAGGCACCCAGCACGTCGCCGACGTCCCGCCCTTGAAGCAGTCGACGATGGCAAACACCGTATCCGGGTGCTCCTGATGAAGACGTTGAAGCGCATGGTAGCCCACGGCGGATACGTCTCCGAGCGTCTCCGCGGTAAGAGGCTCCCAGGTGCCTTCCGCCTGATCGGCGGGATGGGCGGCACCGTCCGAATCGACGTAATCGATCTGGGGCACGGTATAAGTGACGGCCCAAGGCTGAGGCATACAGGCGAGCGCATCCTCGTATCCATCGTCGTCACGCATGCGGTACTCGATGTTGGACTGCCCACCGAGGAGATAGACCTGTCCGAACCTGACGTCGTGTATGGAGCATTCCTCGCCAGCGACGTCGTCTGTGACGATCAGGGAGCATGGTCCGGGATCATCGAACACGGGAGCAAGTCGAACCGTCCAGCTCCCGTCATCGGCGACCTGGGCCTGGACACTCTGGGAGGCGACATCGACTCGCATCGTATGGCCCGGAACGCCGGTCCCGCTTATGTGTGAGGTCTTCCCAAGGGGGATGACCATGTCATCGAGGAAGGGTCTGTCGATGGTTGGGCTCATCTGCTGTCTCGTTTCTCATCCTGCGAACATGCTTATATGCCGCTTGGTAAAACACCCCACAGCGTGGACACGGGAGGAGGTTGCGTCCACGCTGTGGGGTTTCGCTGGGGGAATTGGCCTCAGGAACGCTCTGGGATCGCGGCCTTCTGTGAGTCGCTCCCCTTTTCCGCACCGTCCTCGAGCTCTCCTTCGGACGATTCCTCCACATCTGGGTTGAGCCTGTTGTCGATCTTCACGAACGGAATATAGATCGCCGTCGTCACCGTGAGGATGACCGCCTGCACGATGAGACCGTTAATCGATCCCGTGTAGAGCAGGCCGGATATGAGCGTGGGAACCGTCCAGGGGACGTTGTTCATGATGGGCCCGATGAAGCCGATCTGGGTGAAGAACAACCCGATGTAGAAGGCCAGGGGCTGGGCAAGCACGAAGGGGATGAAGTAGAGCGGGTTGAGCACGATAGGCAGACCGAAGGTGATGGGCTCCGAGATGTTGAAGATGGCGGGCATCAACGCGATCTTGGTGACCTTCTTGGCGGAGAAACGCTTGGAGAAGAGCAGGAGCGCAAGGACAGGAGCGAGGGCGAACGATCCGGCGGCGACGGTGGAGAAGTTCATGAACATCGTCGAATAGATGTTCTGCGCCTGGCCAAGCATGTTCTGCGTGTCATTGATGTTCCAGGTCAGACCGAAGATCGGGCCCCAGATGGATGTCGGGTGGATACCGAACCACTGGAGGAGGCTCCAGGTGAACTGCGAGAAGAACGCGAAGGCGCTGGTGTTGGAGATCGCAAGGGCAGGAGCCTGCAGAGCACTCAAGAGCAGCTCGGGCATGGTCTCTCCGGTAAGCGCGGTGCTGATGCCGGTGAGGATGACGAAGAGCCCGAAGGTCATGGTTCCGGGGATGAGGGACTCGAAGCTCTGCGCAACCGCAGGAGGGACGGAGTCGGGCATGGATATCTTGAAGCCCTTCGAGAGGAGCTTGTTATACATCCAGACCGCAACGCCGGTGATCAGGAGGGCCGAGAAGATCCCCTTCGTGCCGAAGAACGTCGTGTCCATGTAGTTGAGGACGTTGACCGGGGTCGTGGAATCGGTGGGAGTGTAGGCGAAGTTCCAGGGCATGCAGATGAAGAACGCTCCGAGCGCATAGAGCACCGAGGTGATGTGCTCCTTCGACTTCGGGAAGTACCTTCTGGAGAAGGTATGCGCGAAGACGACGACGAGCAAGACCGCGATAACGCTGAGCGAACCATAGGACACCATGCTTATGAGCGTACTTGCCGTGGAGAGTCCCGCGAACAGCCCACTTGCCGTGAACGCATCCGCCGAGCCACAGATGAGCGCGCCGAGATTGAGTCCGCTATCCGAGAAGATCAGTCCCGTCTTGGGATTGACGAATACGGAGGAGATCATGAGGGCGAACCCGGCGATCATCGTCGTTGCCGAGACGATGACGAACGAGTCGCGAAGGGTCAGGAGCATCTTGTTCGCGGCGATCTTGCCGGCAAAGCGAATGAACGAGTCCTGGAAACTCATCTTTTTCTCTTCGGCCATGTTATTCAATCCCCTCTTGCATGAGCCTCTTGGCAACGGATTCACCAGTCATGTCACCGAACTCCGACATGGAGAGCTTGATGACCTTCTTCTCGGGATAGTTGTTCGTGACGTCCTCGTACATGAACCCGACCTGCGGTGCCAGGAGGATGACGTCGACGGAGTCGCTCACCTCATCGAGAGACCCAAGGTCATGCGCCTCGACCTCGATCTCCTTACCTGAATCTCCGTAGACCTTCTGCAGCTTCGTGCCGAGAAGGCTCGTGGAGAAGCCCCCGCTGCAGAAGAGCGCCACCCGTGTTGTCTTGGTTCCCATCTTGTCCCCTTCCCTTGACGATCGTTTGCCCGTGCCTTTGCGCCTACACAGCCTGTCTTGACTTCATCTCTAACATGTTCTCTATTTACGACATAACATGTTATGTCTGAAATCTAACATGTTAGTTTGGGCCGACAGAGTGTTTATCCGCGAACGGTTACCATATGCGTCAAGAAGCGGACACTCGGATTTGGCAGGCCACATAGAGATGCACAAATATGAGCAGGTAGTGAGGGGAATCAAACAGGGAATCGACAGCGGGGAGTACCCAGCGGGAGACCTTCTCCCCCCGGCCCAGAAACTCTGTGAACGGTATGACGTGAGCAAGATCACGATCAAGCGTGCCCTGGACCAGATGGAACTCGAAGGTCTGATAACCCGTCGCAAGGGTTCAGGGGCATATGTGAAGACGCCCGTGCCGGCCCAGAAGGGACTCGACAAAGAGGTCTCCGCCGACATGCTCGGTTTCTATGCGCAGCAGACCGAGCTCGGGAAGACGGTCAGGACCGACGTGGTGGACTTCGACGTCGCCAGCCCGCCGAAGTCCGTGGCGCAAAGTCTCACGATGGAGAATGACGAGTTCGCCTACTACATCTGCCGCGTCAGGATCGCCGATGGAACCCCGTGGACCATCGAGTACACCTACATGCCCATCAAACTCTTCCCCGACCTGAGGCGCCACGATGCCGAAGTCTCGTTGTTCTCCTATATCAACGAGCGAACCGACTACACGATAGCCAGCTCTCACAGGACCATCCGGGCGGTCAAGCCCACCCCTGAGGAGTGCAGGCTGCTCGATGTGGCGGATGACGAGCCCCTCCTTGAGATCGAGCAGATCGTGTACTTCGATGACGGTCGCCCGTTCCAATACACCCGCCAGAGGCATGCGCACGGTGCCGAGTTCGTCAGCGTCGGTCTGAAATAGGACCGTAGACCAACGTCGCCCGACCGTCGATTCGATGTCTGCGACGGTCGGGCGACTCAAGCCTCCTCCGAGAACAGCTCGGCCTCTCCCCTAGTCGCAGTCCTCGAATTGCGAGTTGTAGAGATCGGCGTAGAAGCCGTTCGCGGCCAGCAGCTCGTCGTGCGTGCCGCTCTCCACGATGTCGCCGTCGCGCAGCACCAGGATGCGGTCCGCGTCACGGATGGTCGAGAGCCGGTGCGCGATCACGAAGCTGGTGCGCCCCTCCATGAGCTGGTCCATGGCGCGCTGGATGAGCTCCTCGGTACGGGTGTCCACGTTGGAGGTGGCCTCGTCCAGGATGAGGATGGGCCTGTCCGCCAGGACCGCGCGGGCGATGGTGACGAGCTGGCGCTGCCCCTGCGACAGGTTGGTCCCCTCCTCGTTTATCTGGAAGTCATAGCCACCGGCCAGCGTGTGGATGAAGTGGTCGCAGTGGGCAGCCTTGGCCGCGGCCTCGACCTCCTCGTCCGTGGCGTCGAGACGACCGTAGCGGATGTTCTCCCGGATGGAGCCGTTGAACAGCCAGGTGTCCTGCAACACCATGGCGAAGTCGTTCCTGAGGTCGGCGCGGGCCCACTCGCGGGCATCGACGCCCTCGATCTCGAGCGAGCCGTCGTCCACATCGTAGAAGCGCAGCATGAGCTTCATGAGCGTGGTCTTGCCCGCGCCCGTGGGGCCCACGATGGCCACGGTCTGGCCCGGCTCCACGTCGCACGTGAAGTCGTGGATGATCGTCTCGTCGGGAAGGTAGCCGAAGCGGACGTGGTCGAAGGCCACCCTGCCCACGCAGGCGTCGGGTGCGGGAGAGCGGGTCTCGTCCGCGTCCGTCTCCTCCGGCGCGTCGAGGAACGCGAACACGCGCTCGGCCGCCGCGGCCATCATCTGCATCATGTTGGAGACGTTGGCCAGCTGCTGGATGGGCTGCGTGAAATAGCGGACGTACTGGATGAACGACTGGATGTCACCGGGCTGGATGGAGCCGGCGATGGCCAGCTGCGCGCCGATCACCACGACGGCCACGTAACCCATGTTGCCCACCAGGATCATGAGGGGCTGCATGAGGCCGGAGAGGAACTGGCTCTTCCAGGCGGAGTCGAACAGGCGGTCGTTGGAGTCGTCGAACTCCTCCACCGCCGCGCCACCGCGATCGAACACCTGGATGACGTTCTGACCCGCGAAGTCCTCCTCGATGATGCCGTTGACCTCGCCCAGGACCGCCTGCTGTTCGCGGAAGAACCCCTGGGAGAAGTGGACGACGCAGCTCACGATCACGATGGAGACGGGCAGCGTGAGCACCGTCACGCCCGCCAGCGGCAGCGAGATGGAGAGCATCATGACCAGCACGCCTATGACCTGCGTGACGGACGTTATGAGCTGGGTGACGCTCTGGTTCAGGGCCATGCCCAGCGTGTCCACGTCGTTGGTGATGCGGCTGAGGACGTCACCCTTGGAGTGGTCCTCGAAGTAGCTCATGGGGATGACGCTGATCTTCTCGGCGATCTGCTTGCGCATCTGGTAGCAGATGCGTTGCGTGACGCCGGTCATGAGCCAACCCTGGATGAAGCTGCAGGCGGAGCTGGTGAGATAGAGGCCGAGAAGGAACGCCAGGATGCGGCCCATGGCGTCGAAGTCGACCGAGCCGGTGCCGCTCACCTTGGCGACGAGCCCCTCGTAGAGCTTGGTGGTGGCCTGACCCAGCACCTTCGGGCCCACAACGTTGAACACCACGCTCACGATGGCGAACGCGATGGCGAGGATGATGGGGAGCTTGAATCTGGCCGCATAGGAGACGAGCTTGCGCATGGTCCCCTTGAAGTCCTTGGGCCGCTCGGTGTACATGCGCAGTCCGCCGCCGGACATGGGGCGGCGCGTCGTGGTCTTGGTCGCCATCACGCCTCACCCCCTTCCAGGCCCAACTCGCGTGCCGAGAGCTGCGACTCCGCTATCTCGAGGTAGGTGGGGCACTCGCGCAGGAGGTCGTGATGCGTGCCGCGGCCCACCACACGCCCCTCGTCCAGCACGATGATCTCGTCGGCATGCATGATGGTGGCGATGCGCTGGCCCACCATGATCACGGAGGAGTCACCTGCGCGCTTGGACAGGGCCTCGCGCAGATGGGCGTCGGTCGCGTAGTCGAGCGCCGAGAACGAGTCGTCGAACACGAGGACCTCCGGCTTGCAGGCGAGCGCCCGGGCTATGGAGAGACGCTGGCGCTGGCCACCCGAGACGTTCGCGCCGCGCTGGGCGATGGGGCTGTCGAAGCCCTCCTCGCGATCGTTGACGAATTCGGTGGCCTGGGCGATGTCAGCCGCCTCACGCATGGTCTTCTCGTCTATGTCGTCGGCGCCGAAGCGGATGTTGGAGCCTATCGTCCCCGAGAAGAGCATGCCCTGCTGCGGCACGTAGCCTATGCGGCCGCGCAGGTCGGAGAGGGTCATGTCGCGCACGTCCACGCCGTCGATCGAGACGCTGCCCTGGGTGGCGTCGTAGAGCCGGGGGATGAGCTGCACCAGCGTCGACTTGCCCGAGCCGGTGGAGCCGATGATCGCGAGCGTCTGGCCGGTGCCCACGGTGAAGGAGACGTCGGTGACCACGTCGGCGTCGGCATCCGGATAGCGGAAGCCCACGTGGTCGAACCTGACCTCGCCCCTGGGTGCGTCGGGCGCAGGCGAGACGGGCTCGTCGGGGTCGGTGATGGAGAGGGGCTGGGTGAGGACCTCGTCCACGCGGCCCGCGGCGACGCTCGCGCGCGGCAGCATGACGGCCACCATGGCGAGGATCATGAAGCTCATCACGATCTGCATGGTGTAGGTGATGAACGCCATCATGTCGCCCACCTGCATGATGCCGTCGTCCACGCCGTGGGCGCCGAACCACACGATGAGCACGGTGACCACGTTCATGATCATCATCATGATGGGCATGGCGAGCGCCATGGCACGGTTGGTGAACAGCTGCGTGCCCATGAGGTCGGAGCTGGCATCGTCGAAGCGGTCGAGCTCGTAGCCCTGCCTGCCGAACGATCGGATGGGCATGAGGCCGTCGAGCATCTCGCGGGCGACGAGGTTCACGCGGTCCACCAGGCGCTGCATGGCCTTGAACTTGGGCATGGTGAAGCCGAGCAGGAGGCCCATGGCCGCGCACACCACTATGAGGGCGAGCCCGATGGTCCACTCCAGGCCGGTCTTGGTGGCCATGACCTTGCCGACGGCCACGATGCCCATGACCGGGGCGAGCAGCACCATGCGCATGATCATGACGATGACGGTCTGGATCTGCTGGACGTCGTTGGTGGAGCGGGTGATGAGGCTCGCCTGGCTGAACCTGCCCACCTCGGCAGGCGAGAAGGCCATGACCTTCTCGACCACCGCATGGCGTACCTCACGGCCCACGGAGGCACCCGTGCGGGAGGCGACAAGGCCCACGCCCACGGCCGCGACCAGCGTGATGATGCAGTAGGCGAACATGATGCCCGCCGTGCTGGTGAGGTAGTCGTTCTGCACCTTGTCGAGGTCGATCCCCTGGGCGGAGTACTCCTCCTTCACATATGAGATGGCCCTCTGCTGCACGATCGAGCCGCCCATGGAGCCCATGGAGTCGCTCATCGAGCTCGCAGCATCGACCAGCTGGTCGCGCGTGATGAGACCTGCGTCGAAGGCGTCGCGGACGAAGTCCATGCCCATCTTGCCGTCGTTGTCGGCGAGGTCCTGCTGGAGGGTCGCGAGCGTCTGCTGTCCCTCGGGCGTGCTCGCGAGACGCGTGACGGCCGCAGGGTCGCCGAAGGAGGACGAGGCGGTCGTGGAGGAGGAGGCGTCTGCGGAGGCGTTCCCGTCGGAGGTCGTACCAGAGTCGGAGCTGGCGGAGGCGGAGTCGGCGGAGGACGTGCCGGTGAGCATGGAGGTGTCGACGCCCTGCTCGAGCGAGAGCGCGATCGTCTCGGACAGGCTCATGGCGTCGGAGACGTCGGAGCCCTTCTCGGCCTGGTACTTGGTCCCCGTGAACGAGCGGACGCCCCTCTCGTCAGGCTCGCCGTAGACGCCCTCGATGGTGGAGACGGTGCCCTCGTCCATGAACATCTCGAGGTCGGAGAGCTGCTGGGCACGAATGGTGGTGGGCACGGCCGAGGCGATGCCGCCCTGCTGGATGCCCACGTCCACGATGTCGCTCATGTAGCCGGGCAGTGACAGGTCGCAGTTCGCCTGGATGACGAGGAGGACGAGGCAGACGATGATGGCCAGCACGTGGCCCTTGAGGAACTTGATGATCTTCATCGGACGTCGCCCCCGTCTTCCGCAGGACGGTCCGCGCGGCGGTCGCCGGGACCGGCGCCGTGGCAGGGGCCGGAATCGACGTCACGGCCGACGAGACCGCGGCCCTCGGCCTTCCTGCGGACGAGGATGGCGCGGGCATCGCGGACGACGCGGACAAGATCACGCGAGTCCTGCTCGCCCAGCTCGGTCAGGAAGCTCGTGGTGAGCGCCATCGTCTCGCGATAGCCCTTCTCCACGAGGTCACGGCCCTCGTCGGTGATGCTCACCTCGACGACGCGGCGGTCGGTCTCGGAGTGCTTGCGCGAGATGGCCCCGCGAGACTCCAGGGAGTTGAGGACGTTGGTCACGCGGGCGCTGGTGACGTTGGAACGCTCGGCGAGCTCGCTCGGGGTCACCGGATGGTCCTGGCTCGCGAGGAAATGGAGCATCGGTCCCTCTCCACGACCCATGCCTCTCATCCGTGGCGTCATGAGGCTCTGTATGCCTCGTCCTGCCTCGAGCAACGCTGCCGCATAGTCCTCGAACGCCTCCGCATCCCCGGCATCCTCGCTGGTGTGCGCGTCGACGCATGAACTGGTACCTGCGTCCTGGTCCTCTCGCACGTCTCGTTCGTCTCGCGTGTCTCCCACGGCCCCTCCGCCTCGCCTCTCGACGCATTAATCTAACGCCGTTAATGATTATCGTCGTGAAATACTATCATGAGGAAGCGAGATCGCAAGGCCTCTCCCCGACGGGAAGGGTCCGTGGGAGAATTCCATCCCACATGCACAACATGGTGTGGTCCCACGCTTGCAGGCCTTGCGGAGTGTGCTATATTTGACCAGCTTTGTGACTATGCGTCATGTGCGAGCGCCGCTGGCGCCGCCGTCTTGGAGGTTTGAACCATGTCGAAGGTTTGTGAGATCTGCGGGAAGCACGCCGTTGCCGGTCGTTCGATCAGCCACTCGCACCGCACCGTGGGCCGTAAGTTCCTGCCCAACATCCAGCGCGTGAGCGTCGTGAAGAACGGCCATAAGCAGAAGATGAACGTCTGCACCACGTGCCTCAAGTCCGGCAAGGTCGCCCGCTCCTAGTTCGAGCGGCTCATAGCGAGATCAAGGAGGGGTCGTCTTCGGGCGGCCCCTCCTCTTGTGTCAGGTGATGGTGAGGGCGAAGCGAAGGCCGACTATGCCAGCAGGTAGCCGATCGCCATGCCCTCGTGGACCACGAGCCTGGCCGAGGTCGAGGTGACGACGTTGGAGACGCCCAGCGGGTCCAGACAACCCATCGTCCGATGATCGAGCTCCCAGGCCATGCCCACCTCGCTCACGACGCTGTCCTGGGCGAGCGGCACCATCGAGAAGGTCTTTCCCTTCGCATCGGCGGGAAGCGACCAGACATGGTTGCCCATGGGTGACAGGATGCGTGCCTCGAAACCGTCCTCGATCAGGCGCGGTGAGTCGACGGTATGGTGCGCGAGGGAGCACACGACGCCGAGGGCGTGGTCGGGGCGTCCCCCACTCGCGCAGGTGACGACCGTCTCCACGTAGGAGCCACGCGCCAGGGCGAGCTCATGAGCGAGGTCGAGGGCGAGCGTGAGGTCGGTGTCGTCCTTGGCGCTGGGATGGAAGCGCTCGTCGTCGACGTGCGTCCGGACCCATTCGAGTCCCCCCTCGCTGATGGAATCGGCATCCCCGCAGAACACGTCGGGGACAACTGCGGCGGCGCGACAGGCGTCAGCCCCGTGATCACAGGCGACGACGATGTCGCTGACGCGTGCGAGCCCCGCCAGCAGGTCAGGGGAGCACGGCTCCGGGGAGCCGGCCACGACGAGGACGCGTACCTGTTCGTCGGTCATTCCCCCGCCTCCTCGGGAAGGTCCGATATAGCAGCGAGCGAGACGGCATCCCAGTCATGGCTCAGGATCTCGCAGCGTTCGCCGAGCCAGGCGGCATCGCGCCCGTCATGGTCGTTCAATATGCAGACGACGGGATAGCCCGCCGCATGACTCGTGCCGACACCGAAGGGCGCGTCCTCGAAGACCCACGTGGTATGGCGCGGAGTCCCCAGGTACCTCTGAGCCTCCTCGTAGACGTCGGGGTAGTCCTTGCCCCGGCCCACGTCGCTGGTGCAGATGACGCGGTCGAAGTAGTGGTCGAGGCCTTGGGCGCGGAGAGCGACCCAGACACTGCGCTCCGGGGTGGAGGTGGCCACGACGCGGGGAATCGACGCCCCCTCGAGCGAGTCGAGGAACTCGCGCACGCCGGGGAAGGCATGCACGTCATGGGCGTAATGGCCCTCGACGAGGGAGAGGAGCTCGTCGAGGAGCTCATCCGCATCCGCACCGAGGTCGTAGTGCTCGGCGAGCAACGCGCACTCGTCCTCGAGGTTCAACGACTCCGTCTCTCGGATGAACTCGTGGTCGGGAGCCAGTCCGTGGGCCTCCATGAGCTCAGCCACCACCCCGAACCACATGGGCATGGAGTCGACGAGAGTGCCGTCGCAGTCGAAGATGGCGCCGTCTATGGACATGGGTCTCCCCTCTCGCAGGTGTATGTGGGACATGGTAGGTGACTTGCTCGATCAATGTGGCGTATCCGCTCCCGCCCGTTTCGGGTACAGTAGGGACGTGGCCTTCGATGAGGCCGCGATTCATGTGGGCTTGGAAGGCGTTGGAGGTACGTTTCCCCTATGGCACGTTATGACTATCGATGCACCGTCTGCGGCAACACGTTCGAGGTCGATCACCCCATGTCCGAGCATCCCAGGGTGACCTGCCCCTCATGCGGCGCCTCGGCCGAGCGCGTCTTCGCGGCATCCGCCATCGCGTTCAAGGGGTCCGGGTTCTACAACACGGACCAGCGCGACAAGGGTGCGCACTCCTGCTCGGGATCCTGCACGCACGACTGTGCGAGCTGCAGCTAGGCCGAACGCACACGGCATGGAGAGATAGACGAGGGACGGCCCCGCCAAATTGGCGGGGCCGTCCCCTTCCTTGCGCGGACATCCCGTGACGGGAACACACGGGTGCTACAGCTGGCCTCCCTCGACCACGATCTGGTCGGGATCGACCTCGTCGCCATATACCGGCTCGAGCGTCTTGGCGTAGTCCTGGTGGAAGAAGTCCTCGTCACCCAGCTTCACGATCTCGTCGTTGACGTAGTCGAGCACGGTCGTGTTGCCCTTGTGCACGGCAGGGGCGATCGTGTCGGTGTCACCCAACGAGTCGACGCCGACGGTGTAGCCGGGGTTCGACTTGGCCCATGCGAGCACCTCGGTGTTGTCGGTCGAGAAGGCATCCCCGCGCCCGTCCATGAGGGCGTTGTAGGAATCGGCGTACTGGTCGTACTTCTGGAGGTTGATGTCAGGGTAGTTCGCCTCGAAGTAGGTCTCGGCCGTGGTCCCCTTGGTGACGATGAGCGTCTTGCCGGAGAGCTGGCTCACGTCGGTTATGGGCGAGGAGTCAGGGCTCACGATGCCGAGCGAGACCTTCATGTAGGGCTTCGCGAAGTCGACCTTCTCGGCGCGCTCATCGGTGACGGTGAAGTTGGCCAGGATGATGTCGACCTTGTTGGACTCAAGGTAGGGAACGCGGTTGGCGGCGTCCGTCGCGACGAAGTTGACCGAGACTCCGAGGTCGGAGGCGAGCCTGTTGGCGAACTCGACGTCATAGCCCTGGTAGGTGCCCGAGTCGTCGACGTAGCCGAAGGGGGCCTTGTCGGTGAACACGCCGATGTTGATGGTCCCTGACTCCTTTATCTGGTCGAGGGTCCTCGCCGACGAGGTCTGGGCCTCCTCGGTCGTGGCCGACGAATCGTCGACGGCCGACTTCACGGCATCGGACGAGGAGGAGCATCCGGAGACCGCCACGGCGAGGGCGAGGGCGGCGAACGCCGCAAGGGCGAGGACGAGGGTCGTGCGGACGGGTCTTCTGTGTGCTGTCGACATGTGTCTACTCCTTGGTGAGGGATCCGGACGCACGTCCGGACCTCCTCCTGTAGTCGAATGTGGAAAGGAACGCGCGGGCCCGTGGGGTGGCGGGGTCGCGGAAGAACGCAGGGGGATCGTCGGAGGTCTCGGCGATGTGCCCCTGGTCGAGCATGACGACGCGATCGGCAACTGCCTCGGCGAAGCGCATCTCGTGGGTGACGATCATCATCGTGAGGCCGCCGTCGGCCAGGTCGATGACGACATCGAGGACCTCGCGCACCATCTCGGGGTCAAGCGCCGCGGTCACCTCATCGAGGAGAAGGACCTCGGGTCTCATGGCGAGGGCGCGACAGATCGCCACGCGCTGGCGCTGGCCGCCGGACAAGGTCGACGGATAGCTGTCACGCTTGTCCCACAGGCCCACGCGATCGAGCAGGGAATGGGCCTGCTCCTCTGCGTCCGACCTGCTGCGATGTTGCACGACCATCGGTGACAGCGTGACGTTTCCCAGGACGGTCCTGTTGGGGAACAGGTCATAGCTCTGGAACACCATGCCGACCCGCTGGCGCAGGGAGGCATCTCGGGCCGTTGCCGAGATGAGATTGCCATCCACCAGCACCTCGCCCGAATCCAGGGGCTCGAGCCCGACGGCACACCTCAGCAGCGTCGACTTGCCGCAGCCAGAGGGGCCGAGCACGACCAGCACCTCACCCGAGGCGACCGACAGGTCGATGCCGTCGAGCACGACCTCGTCACCGAACGACTTCCTGAGGCCACGGAGCTCCAACATGGGGGTCGCCCCACTCATGCGGCCCACCTCCTCTCGAGTCGCCGCGAGGCGATGGACAAGGGCCAGCAGACGAGGAAATACATGACGAATATCGCGAGGTACACCCAGAGGGCACCGGTCGGATACTGGAAGCGGTTGAAGTCGATGATCTGCTGCCCCACGCGGATGAGTTCCACCACGCCGATGAGCATGCAGAGGCTCGTCGTCTTCACCATGCGGCTGACCAGGTTCATGGTCGGCGGCATGAGGCGAGCGAGCGCCTGAGGCAGGATGATGTGCACGAAGGTCTGCATACGGGAGAGTCCCAGGACGTAGGCGCTGTCGTACTGGATGGGGGGAATCGACGCGAGCGCGCCCCTCACGAGGTCGCCCAGCTCGGCAGCACCCCACAGCGAGAAGACGATGACGGAGGCCGCCTCCCCCGACAGGTCGAGGCCGAACGCGGTGGCGGAGCCAAAGAACACCACATAGAGCAACACGAGCTGCGGCATGACGCGGACGAACTCGAGGATGGCCCGCAGGACGGCTCGGACCAGGAGATGTCGCGACGACATCGCGATGCCCACCACGACACCCACCGGGATGGAGATGGCGACGGAAACGAGGCTGATGCGTATCGTGACCATGAGGCCCGAGAGCAGCCGCGAGATCGTCTCGCCCTGGAACAGGATCTCAGCCCCTCCCATGGTCGAGCCTCCTCTCGAGGACGGTCCCAGCCACGGAGACGGGGATGAGAATGATCGCATAGGCGATGACCAGCATGAGGAGCGCCTCACTCGTGTCGTAGTACAGGCCGATGAGGTCCTTGGTGAGGTACATCAGGTCGGCGAGGGCTATGCCGGAGACGACGCTGGACTCCTTGATGAGGAAGATCACATTGGCGACGAGGGCGGGGACGGCAGCGACGAGTGCCTGTGGGAGGACAACATGGACGAACGACTGGCCCGGAGCCATGCCCAGGACGAGGGCCGACTCCTCCTGCACGGCTGCGACCGATTCCAGACCACCGCGCAGGGCCTCGCTCATATAGCTGCCACCCAGGAAGGCGATGCCGATGATGGCGCATGCCTCGGCCGGAAGCGTCACCCCGACCTTTGGAAGCCCGAAGTAGAGGAAGAACAATTGGACCAGAAGGGGCGTGTTCCTCGAAAGCTCGACGTAGGCCGATGCGACCTGCCTCATGACCGGGACCTTGGCGTGGATGACGAGCGCCACGACGAGGCCCACGAGCATGGCTGCCACGATCCCCCAGAGGGAGACGAACAGCGTCACCTGGGCGGCGACGGCATAGAGCGGTGCGTACTTGGCTATGAAACCCCAGTCCATGCGGGTCCCTCCCCCTTCATGGTCTTCTCGATCCTACGTTCGTAAGTGTGAGCGGCTTTACGCCCGAGCCCTGGCACTCATCCCCCCTCGGGGACGCGCAGCCTTAAGTGAGCCCGGGCATCGCACAGCACATGGCCATGGAAGGGCACGACGAGACAGCGACGGGCACCATGGAGGACGCTTTGATCGCGCCCTGGTAGCTCGTGGATATGTCTGCCGTCGTCTTCATGCGCTTAATCCTAGCAAGTTGGTATGTTTTGTCAACGGGTATTTCAGGTTTGTCCCCGGATCGCCTCCTGAGGCGATGGGAGACACGTCGCGCCTCGTTCGACGAAACCGCGCCCAATGTACGATTAGGAGGTCCCCTTGGTTTTGCTCAACAGCGGATATACGTTTTTTAATCGTACATTGGGCGTGAATTCGAGCGCGGAATCGTACACTGGGCATGAATTCGCGAGGCGAAGGCACGCGCACCTAGACGAGACGGGCCATGAGCGCTCGCTGACGAGACCTCCAACCCTCGCCCAGGGCCCTCTCGTCCGGGACGATCCGGTCACGCGCGATGTTGATGATGCGTTCCATCTCGGCAGGATTCCTGAGCTGCTCCCATGTGACCGTGATGACCTCATGGCCCGCCTCGCGCAGGAGGGCCCTCCTCATCGAGTCGTGTGCGAAGACCCTCTTGTCGAGATGGACCTCGTAGCTCTCGTACTCGAGGACGAGGTCGCTGCCAGGCCAGCTCACGTCGACATAGAGGCCGGGACCGACATCGACGGATGCGTTAAGCTCAAGGCCACCCAGCCCGGCCCCGCCGAGACGTCGTGGGAGCGCGAGGAGCTGACCGAGGAGGGCTTCCTTGGGAGAGGCCGCGCGATCGCGGGCGTACTCCGCGCAGAGCCTCATCGACCTGACGCCCCTGCAGGCGGGAAGCGAGCCGACCATGCGGCGAAGGCCTTCGGCGCACATGAGCGGCCGGCGGTTGGCCAGGCCCTCCGTGAGGGGGACGAAGCAACCGCACAGCTCGTAGGCATAGCCGAGAAGGGTCATCTCGTCCACGAGGGGTGCGAGCTGGACCAGCGTGAACTCGGGAGAAGTCACGAGGACGTCCTCATCCAGACGACACAGGGCCCCTGCCGGCAGCGAGTCCGACCAGACATGGAAGCGACACGATTCCGAGGGACGACGGAGGGAGGTGTCACCGACCAGGAGCTCCGTCCTCACGGAGGTCCTCGCGATGGCGTCCGCGACGTTCCCGGCCCATGGTGGGGACACGCAAGGTTCCCCCATCACGTCAGCCATCAGCCCTTCGGGCAAACGTGGCAGCGGACATTCCGCCGTTGCCGAGAGCCATGAGAGGTCTCCCTCCTGACACGCTCCCCTCGCCCCGAGCTGACGCCAGACGCGCAGTGCCGATCCGGATGTCAGTATGGTAGCCATCCGATCAGCGTATCTGATGGCCACCGCACCTTCGTCCGCGGGCCTCGCCAAGGGCGGCGAGCGGACGTCCCGCGAGCATGGCGCGACCATCACTCATCTGACAGGAATGTCATTCCCCGCAGGTACGGACGATGCGGACGAATCCGGGAGACCATGCGCGGGCGTCACCTCCGCAGAACCTCCATGAGCGACCAGAAGGGGTTCGGCGGCTCCCCCACCGTGCGAAGGGCCATCTCAAATTCACGCCCAATGTACGATGGGCAACCCCTCTAGATACATCTCAACAGGGGTTATATGTTTTCGAATCATACACTGGGCACGAATTCGAACACGAAATCGTACATTGGACGCGAATTCGCGAGAAGATGCGGAGCCGAGGCATCGCTCAGGAGCGGACCAAGCGACAGCAGAAGTGCCCGTCGCACCCACCTGGCTCGGGACAGCTGCGGAAGTCGCCATCGGACGAGAGGCGTTCGCGCACGAAGGCACGCGTCGACTCGGAGGCACCTGCGAGGCCGGGAACCGCCAGCACATCGCCTCGTGAGAAGTCCCGCCCCGCGTCGGAAGCCAGGAAGCTGGCGACGACGTCCTCGTCCTCGCAGGTGAGGACCGAGCAGGTGGCGTAGACGAGCTCGCCGCCGGAGGCGACCTTGGCCGACGAGGCCTCGAGGATCCTCAGCTGCAGGGCCGGGAGGGACGCAGGGTCGGACGGATCGAGCGATGCCTCGGTGAGGGACCAGGGGATCTCCGGATGGCGGCGCATGGTGCCCGTTCCGGAGCAGGGCGCATCCACCAGCACGGTGTCGAACGGTCCGCGGAGGCCCTCGGGGAGGGCCTTCTCGCCAGCGGTGACATCGGAGAGGGTCGTCGCATCGAGGACGACCTCGTGGACGTGATCGGCCCAGCCGTGGCTCACACGCTCGCGAGCGATGCGGACCTTGTAGGCGGCGGAGTCGAGACACACGAGTTCGGCGGGACCACCCAATGAGTAGGCGCCACTCTCGAGCAGGATGGTCTTCGTCGCTCGACCCGCGCCCACCTCGAGCATGGTGCTGCCGGGAGCTGGCGTGGCGATCAGGGCCGAGACCTGGGAACCGAGGTCGCACACGACGACGTCGACCCCCTCGACCAGACCGCTTCCGGCAAGTCCCGCAGGACTTCCCAGGGAGAAGGAGGTGGGCAGCGGCGTGGGCAGCGGGTCCAGGCCCGCCTCGCCGAGAAGGTCATGGGTGCGCTCGGGGTCGCATATCGCGAGGTTGGGTGCCACGTAGACAGGGGCGGGATCGAGCTGGCAGAGGCACATGTCGCAGGTCGCGTCGATGCCAACCGAGGCGATCGCGCGCTCGACGATCCAGTCGGGCAGACCGGACGTCGCGGCGAGGTCGCGGACACTCGCGTCATGGGCGCGGACGCGGTCGCGCGCGGCGTCCATCTCGGGACGGTCCTGCTCGGCAAGGCGGCGGAGCACGGCGTTTGCCATGCCTGCGGCGCGCGGCTGGACGCGACGGACCAGCTCGACGCCCTGGCTCACGGCGACGCTGCGGGGGGTGTCGAGATAGAGGACCTCGAAGGCGGACACGCGGAAGGCGTCGGCGACGCGGGGCTCCACGTGCGAGGGGCGCTTGATGTGGGAGGCCACGCGACGGTCGATCTCACCCGACGCGGAGGTGGCGCCGAGGACGAGCCTCGAGGCGAGGGCGCGACCGCGAGGGCCGAGGGCGTCCATCTCGGGGGCAGTCCTCAGGAGGTCGCGCGCGTAGGCCGACCGCCTGCGACGTCTGCCGAGAATGGCGAGGGCGACCCTCCTGGGTGGGGCTGCCTCCGCCATCAGACACGCTCCCACTCGAGCGTGTCGGCGTGAAGGCCGGCGCCCCATGCCTTGGCGTCCATCTCGCGCTTGCCGTCCGGCTTCACCCTGAGGACCTCGATCGGCCCGTCCGAGCAGCCCAGGACGACGTGCCCACCGACGACGAGGGCACGTCCGGGCTCACAGTCGGCGTCCGAGAGGGTCGCCTCCATGACGCGCAGCCCACGGCCACCCACGATCGTACGCGCCGGAGCGGTGCTCGAGCTCGCACGCACGCGACGGAGGTTAGCGAGGGCGGTGTCCGCAGGATCGAGCAGCATCTCCCGCTTCGTGACCTTGGCAGCGAACGTCACCTCGGCCTCGTCCTGCCGCACCCAGATGGCGCTCCCGTCCTCGATGCGCCCGAGCGCGTCCACGAGCTCGTCGGCACCGAGCGAGGCGAGCTCGGCCGTGAGGGCCTCGGAGCCGAGGTCGTCCACGGCGACCGACGCCTGCCCGCAGTACGGGCCCGCGTCGAGCTCGTGGGCGATGCGCATGATGGAGACGCCCGCGCGCTCATCGCCCGCGAGGATCGCCCTCTGGATGGGAGCGGCACCGCGCCAGCGAGGCAGCAGCGAGGCGTGTACGTTCACGCAGCCGTATCGAGCGAGGTCGAGGACCGGGTCGGGGAGGATGCAACCGAACGCGGCGACACAGATGACGTCGGGGGACGCGTCCGAGAGCTGGGCGATGGCGCCCTCCCCCATCTTGGTGCACTCGAGGACGTCGAGTCCCAGCTCGAGGGCCTTCGCCTTCACAGGCGACGGCTCGAGCTCATGCCCGCGTGAGCGCACGGCGTCGGGCCTCGTCACGACGAGCACGACCTCGTGCTCCCGCGCGAGGGCCTCGAGCGATGGCACCGCGAACGAAGGGGTTCCCATGAATGCTACGCGCATGTGGTCCTCCTGTTCGGGCTAGTCGTGGTCGGTCTCGCCGGGACGGGCGCCGGACTCGAGGGCATCCTGATAGGAGGCGAGCGCCTCGACGCGCTTCATGGGGCTCAGGTGATCGACCATGGTGGTCCCACTGAGATGGTCGATCTCGTGCTGGAGGCAGACGGCCAAGAGGTTGTCGGCGGCCTCGTACTGCATGAGGTCGCCGTCGAGGTTCTCGGCCTGCACCACGACGCGGCGGGGACGCTCGATCTCCACGAGGATGCCGGGGAACGACAGGCATCCCTCGTTGAACGGGCGGGTCTCCTCGGAGGCCTCTACTATCTCGGGATTGATGAGCACGTAGGGGTTCTTGTGCCCGTCCTCGCCGGCATAGTCGACGTCGATGACGACCATCTGCACGAGTTCGCCCACCTGGGGGGCGGCCAGCCCACAGCCCTCTGCGGCGTACATGTCGCGGAGCATGCGCTTGGCGAGCCTCCTCACGGAGCCGTCGATCTCCTCTATGCGTGCGCACTGCTCCTTGAGCCTGGGGTCAGGCGACAGGACTATCTCGTCTATCGCGCTCATGGTTCTCCTATGGGTCGGATCAGGCGGCATCGCCGCCGGTCATATGTCTGATGACGCCGCAGCTCCGTCGCCTCGGGCGAGCCGTCCCGCGCAGGTCCTCCCGCGCAGGTCGCCTCACATGAGGTCATAGGCGTCCACGTCCAAAGATACCGTAACACCGGCACGGGCACCCAACCGGGAAGCACACGAGGAAAGCAGGGGACCAAGCTCGGCGGTGAGCGGCGCCTTCACGAGGAGGTGATGGCGGAACCTGTCGGAGACCCGCGCCTTCACGCACTCGGCCGGGCCGACGACCTTCCAGCCGTCCGTCCCGTCTGTGGCGTCCCTCACGAGGGAGGCCATCTCCTCGGCGCAAGACTTGACCGCCGAGAGGGACCTTCCCTGGAAGACGACGTTGGCGAGACGGGAGAAGGGCGGGTAGCAGGCCTCCTCGCGGTCGGCGAGCTCGGAGGCGAGGAACTCCCCACGGTCCCCGTCCGCCACCGCGGCGATGGCCGGATGCGTCGCCCAGTAGGTCTGGACGATGACCTCGCCGGGACGCTCCCCCCTGCCCGCACGGCCCGCCACCTGTTCGAGCAGGTCGTACGTGCGCTCGGCGGCACGGAAGTCGGGGAGCTTGAGGGTGGTGTCGGCGTTGATCACGCCCACCAGCGTGACCTCGGGGAAGTCCAGGCCCTTGGCAATCATCTGGGTCCCCACGAGGACGGCGCAGTCGGCGGCGTCGAAACGCTCGAGCAGGGCCTGGTGGGAGCCCTTCCCCTTCGTGGTGTCGGCGTCCATGCGGATGACCTCGACGTCATCGGAAAGCATCATCGCGAGCTCGTCCTCCACGCGCTGCGTACCCACACCGTACTGAGCGAGGTACCTGCTCCCACAGCTGGGGCAGCGCGTGGACGGATCGGGATAGGCCTTTATCGGCCAGCTCAGCCCGCAGCTGTGGCAGACCAGCGAGTGCGTGCGCTCGTGGTACGTGAGGGCGGTCGAGCAGTGCGGGCACTCGGGCACGCACCCGCAGTCACGGCACATGAGGAAGTTCGCGAAGCCGCGTCTGTTGAGCATGAGGACGGCCTTCTCGCGGTCGCGCACCACCCGTTCGAGGGAGGCCCTCAGGGGTGCCGAGAAGACCGAGCCGTTCCCACCCTTGAACTGGGCCGTCATGTCCACGACCCGGACGGTGGGAAGCGTCGCGCCGCCAGGACGCTCGCGCATCTCGCAGCGCGTCCAGGTGGCTCCCGACCACGTACCGGCGTCGCAGCGCGCGAGGCTCTCCAGCGAGGGGGTGGCGCTTCCCAGCACGAGCGCGCACCCGTGGAGGCGCGCGAGCCTGGCTGCCACGTCGCGGGCATGGTAGCGAGGCGCCTTGTCCTGCTTGTACGAGCCCTCGTGCTCCTCGTCCACGACGATGAGGCCGACATCGGAGAGAGGCGCGAAGAGGGCCGAGCGTGCGCCCACCACGACGTGGGCCTGTCCCTGCCTCACCATGTCCCACTGGTCGAACCTCTCGCCCGCGGAGAGCCGCGAGTGGAGCACGGCGACGTCATCCCCGAAGCGACTGCGGAAGCGACCCACCGTCTGGGCCGTGAGCGAGATCTCCGGGACGAGGACGATGGCACCTCTGCCGGCGGCACGCGCATGCTCGATGGCATCGAGGTAGACCTCGGTCTTGCCGCTGCCCGTCACGCCGTCGACGAGCACGACGTCCCCGGCGGCGGCCTCCATGGCACGGTCCACCTCGGCAAGCGCGGCCCTCTGACCCTCGGTGAGCGAGGCAGGCCTCGGAGCGGACGCCGAGGACAGCGAGGTGGTCTGGGCACCGCGCACGCGGCGACGATGCTCGACCAGGACCACGCCTCGCTTGGAGAGCGCGCTGACCACGGAGGACATGCCGGGGGCTATGGCGGAGAGCTCGGCCATGCGGACGGGGCCCGCGGAGAGGGTCTCGATGAGCTCGGCCTGGCGACGGGCGTTCGCGCGGGGATGGAAGTCTGCGGCCGCAGGCGAGAGCGAGACCCACCTGTCGTCCACGGGGCCGGCCTTCTCGCACACCAGCTGCCATGGGCCGTCCTCGCCCTCCCGCCTCACGCGGACGGACTGGCCCGGGGCGAGCATGAGCCTCAGGCAGCTGGGAAGCGGTGCCGCGTACTCCGTGGACATCCAGCGGGCGAGCTCGCAGGAGGTCTCGTCGAAGGCAGGAGGTGCGAGCACGCGTTCGACGGACAGCACGCGAGAGGGATCCACACCCTCGGGGGCCTCGTCCGAGACGCGGATCACGTAGCCGACGGCCATCCGGTGGGAGAAGCTCACCAGAACGGTCGATCCCACGAGGCACTCGGAAGCGAGCGCCTCGGGGATCGAGTAGTCGAAGGCGCCGTCAAGCGCCCTCGTGGGTATGTCGACGACGACACCCGCGTAGGTCAATGGGGCCTCCTAGGCCTCGATGGCGGCCTTGAGCTCGTCCGTGCGGTTCGTGGCCTCCCAGGTGAAGTCCGGGTCGTTGCGACCGAAGTGACCGTAGGCCGCGGTCTTCTCGTAGATGGGCCTGCGCAGGTCGAGGTCACGGATGATGGCGCCGGGACGGAGGTCGAAGACCTTCTCGACGGCGGCCTCGATGGCGGAGTCGTCGACGGTGCCGGTGCCGTGCGTGTCAACCATGACGGAGAGCGGGTGCGCCACGCCGATGGCGTAGGCGAGCTCGACCTCGCAGCGATGGGCCAGGCCGGCGGCCACGACGTTCTTGGCCACCCAACGGGCGGCGTAGGCGGCGGAGCGGTCGACCTTCGTGCAGTCCTTGCCGGAGAAGCAGCCGCCACCGTGACGGCCCATGCCGCCGTAGGTGTCGACGATGATCTTGCGGCCGGTGAGGCCGGTGTCGCCCATGGGCCCGCCCACCACGAAGCGGCCGGTGGGGTTCACGTAGACGTCGGCGTTCTTCCAGGTGATGCCCACCTCGTCGAGGACGGGCGAGATGACGTAGCGGACCATGTCCTTCTTGATGGTGTCCATGGTGAGGACCTTGGGGTCGTGCTGGGTGGAGATGACGATGGCCGTGACCTCGACCGGGCGGCCGTCCTCGTAGCGGACGGTGACCTGGGTCTTGCCGTCGGGGCGCAGGTACGGCACGGTGCCGTCCTTGCGGACCTCGGCGAGCTTCGCGGCGAGGCGCTGGGCGAGGTAGATGGGCATGGGCATGAGGACGTCCGTCTCGTCCGAGGCGTAGCCGAACATCATGCCCTGGTCGCCCGCGCCGATGAGGTCGAGCGGGTCGGTCGCACCGGCCTGGGCGTCGAAGCTCTCGTCCACGCCGAGCGCGATGTCAGGGCTCTGCTCGTGGATGAGGTTGAGGACGCCGCAGGTGTCGCAGTCGAAACCGTACTTCGCGCGGTCATAGCCGATGCGACGCAGGGTCTCGCGGGCGATCTGGGCGACGTCGACGTAGGCCTGCGTGCGGATCTCGCCGGCCACGATGACGGTGCCGGTGGTGACGAAGGTCTCGCATGCGCAGCGGACCTCGTCGACGTCGGCGGGACGCCCGTTGGGGGCGATGTAGCCGGACTTCTGGAGCGCGGACTCCTTGGTGAGGATCGCGTCGAGGACGGCGTCGGAGATCTGGTCGCAGATCTTGTCGGGATGTCCCTCGGTGACGCTCTCAGAGGTGAAGTAGTAGCTCTCGTTCGCCATTTGGAACCTTCCTCCTTCTCGCGGGCGCGTGGCTCGCGAACCTATGTTGGGGGAGGCAAAAGGACGGAGTCCCCCATATGCCGTGAGGGACTCCGTGTGCAAGCACTTGATTCCCCCGTCTTCCAGGCACGTCTCATGCCTGCCGAGATTTGGCACCCTGCCACGTATCCGTGGTGGGTTGCCGGAGCTTCACAGGGCTCGGTCCCTCAGCTCTTTGCGCCCTTGCGAGCGCCTCTTGACGAGCATCACATACGGTAGCCAATCTGCCACCGCGTGTAAACCATTTGGGGCGGCTCACGCCTCCCTGATGTCCGAGCAGCCCACGCCGCGCATGAGGACGTCCACGAGGTGCGTGGTGAACTCATCGACGTCCGAGATGCCACCCGCGTTCATGCGATGCACGGCCGCGAAGAAGAACGCCCCGCACACGCACGACGCAGCCGTGTTGCAATCCACGTCGGAGCGGACCACCCCCTCGGCCTGCGCGCGCTCGAGCTGCACCTCCACGATGCGGCCGATGCGGTACAGCCGCTTCTCGAGGGTGTCGAGTATGTTGCCCCTGCCCTGGACGAGCTCGGCCGCCACCGCAAGCACGACCGTGCCGCCCTGGCTCACGCGGTTCGAGAACTCGACGCAGAGGTTGTAGAGTGCCTCGCTCGAGGAGCGTGCCGTGGCGACGGCTCCCTCGAGCCCGCTCACGAAGTCGTCCATGCCTGACGAGAAGATCTCCTGGACGATCTCGTCGCGGTCACGGTAATAGTAGTAGAGGGAGCCCTTGGACATGCCGCAGCGGCGGGCCACCTCGGCCATCTGGAAGTCGGTGTTGCCATTCTCGGCGATGAGCTCGCCTGCGGCGGTGAGGATGCGCTCGCGGGTACGTGCGCTCTTGGCCGTCTTGTCCACCTCGCGGACCCTGGCCGCACGCGCGCGGACGGCGCCCTTCGCGGCCTCCTTGACGTTCTCGACATGGCTGGCGAGGTCGGCCGCCTGGGAGACGAGGTCCTTGGCGACGCCGGACTGCTCGCCCGTCGCCCCCGCCGAGCTTCCCCCGTTGATGGATGCACTCATGCTTGGAATCCCCGCCTCGACGTCTTCCCTTGCGCCTCGCCCATGCTGTCATCCATATATATGACGGCGACACGATGGAACAACGCGACATTTCGTCCCTATCCTAGCCAATCCACGACAGTTTTTCTACCCAGCGTCAAATATTTGTGACAACTATGTCGTTTGTCCATGGATACCGCGACGAGGGGCGGTCACGCAACTCCATGCCTACGGGCGAACGGCGCGGCAGGTGACCTTCACGAGCCCGCAGAGATAACGGTTCACATCGTCCGCGGTGGCATCACCGAAGTCGCCGGTGAGCCAGGAGCGATAGACCCCCAGCACGCCGCTGGTGAGATACTCGGTCGACACCAGGTCATAGCGCTCGTCGGTACCGCCTCCCTCGCGTGCGAGGTACTCCCGCATCTTGTCGCGGAACATCTCGCGCAGGGAGTTGATGAAGGGCTCCACGCTGGTCGAGGAGATGATCTTCTGGTAGAGCACCTGGTCGTTGCCCAGGTATCCGCTGATCCTCTCGAGCACGGGCATGGGATCGGTGAGGAATCCCTCGTCGAGGGCCTGGTCCATGAGTCTGCTGATGCCCTCCGAGAGGTCGTCCATGGTCGACCTCAGCAGGTCATCCATGTTGTCGAAGTGAGCATAGAAGGTGCCTCGGTTGAGGTCGGCCTCGCGCGTGACGTCGGAGACGGAGATCTGCTCGTAGGGCTTCTCGACGATGAGCCGCAGGAAGGCCTCCTTGAGCAGGCGTATCGACCGCAGCGCGTTCCTGTTCAACGTGAGCGCCATATGTCCCCTCCCGTGTCAGCGTTCGTCCATTTGTTTCCGATTTCTCGGACACATCACATCATATCTGTTCGTTCATGGACAATCATCGGTTTCTTTGAGGATTGACTGTCTTCAGGTGGTCACAATAATTGACTCGGGGTAGAAAACGACAGGCGTCGGAGTTCAGACGTGCGTCGGGATGGCTTCCGGGACAGATCGGAAGAGGCATCCGCTACGAATGGCCAGGATCGACGAGAAGGGCGAACGCACACGATGGAGAGAATATTCAGAGGCGTGCTCAAGCACCGCAAGATAGTGGTGGCGGTGTTCTGCGTGCTGACGGCGATCTGCGTCGCGCTCATCCCGCAGGTCGGGATCGACGCCGACATGAGCGACTACCTCCCGCCCTCGGCCAAGTCCT
Organism: Atopobiaceae bacterium; assembly: GCA_022655215.1. Lineage (GTDB taxonomy): Bacteria > Actinomycetota > Coriobacteriia > Coriobacteriales > Atopobiaceae > JALCUE01. The sequence goes on from JALCUE010000001.1 coordinate 913,570, forward strand.
CCCAGGACCTCACGGCCATGAAGGAGGTCTACGGCAACGACATCACCAACGCGCGCGTCTACGTGACCGGCATCTCGCAGGTCGATGCCTCCTCGTTCGCGGACACCCTCAAGTCCGAGGGCGACGTCGTGTCCGTCACCTGGCTGGGCGACGAGGTCGACCTCGCCAAGCCCCTCGAGGTGCAGGACTCCGACACCATCGACGAGTGGTATGACGGCGACGGCTACCTCTTCCAGATGGTGCTCTCCGACACCGTCGACCAGACCGAGATAGACCACATCAGGAGCGAGGCCCAGGCCCTGCCAGGCGCCGGGACGGTGGCCATGGACGGCTCGGCCGTCTCCAACGCCTCGAACATGGCATCACTCAACGTCGACATGGCCAAGATCATGACCATCGCCGTCATCACCGTGTTCCTCATCGTGATGCTCTCCACCACGAGCTATCTGCACCCCGTGGTCATGCTTCTCACCATAGGCGTGGCCATCGCGCTCAACATGGGCACGAACATATTCCGCGGCACCATCTCCTCGATCACCGAGCTGGTGGCGAGCGTGTTGCAGCTGGCCGTGTCGATGGACTACTCCATCGTCCTGCTCACCAACTTCGGACGCGCCCGCGAGAAGACCGACGACCAGTTCGAGGCCATGGTCATGGCGATGAACAAGTCCTTCTCGGTCATCCTGTCCTCCGCGGCCGTGACGTTCTTCGGCTTCCTGTCGCTGGCCACCATGCAGTTCCTCATCGGCCAGGACATGGGCATCGCGCTGGCGAAGGGCATCGTGTGCTCGTTCCTCTCGATCACGCTGCTCATGCCCTGCATCCTGTACGGGATGAGGAACGTGGTGGAGAAGACCACGCACAAGCCGTTCATCAAGTCGTTCAGGCGCATGGCGAACTTCTGCCACAAGGGCGCGGTGCCCGCGCTCGCCATCGCCATCGTCATCGCGGTGCCGGCGCTGCTCGCCTCGCAGTCCGTGGGCTTCACCTACAGCGAGTCCTCGAACCTCTCCCCCACCTCACAGGTCAAGACCGACGGCGACATCATCAACGGCGCCTTCGGCGAGTCGCAGACCTGGGCCATCATGGTGCCCGAGGGTCAGTGGAGCGAGGAGGAGGCCCTGGTGGACGAGCTCAAGGCCCTGCCCACCACCAAGTCGGTCCTCTCCTACACCACCGTGGCCGGCGACGCCCTGCCGCACGAGCTCGCGAGCGAGTCCGTGGTCAAGCAGCTCATCAACGGCGGATACAGCCGGATCGTGCTCACGTCCAACGCCTCCGACGAGGGCGAGGAGTCATTCGCCCTGGTCGAGAAGGTGCGCAGCCTCATCTCGAGCCACTACGGCGACGACTACCACCTGGCCGGCAACACCGTGAGCTACTACGACATCCGCTCCGTCACCACGAGCGACCAGACCACCGTGAAGCTCGCGTCAGTCATCGCCATCGGCATCGTGCTGCTCATCATGTTCAAGTCGCTCTCGATCCCCATCACGCTGCTGCTGGCCATCGAGGTCTCGATCTGGATCAACGAGGCCGTCCCCTACTTCATGGGTGACTCAGTGAACTTCGTGGCGTTCCTCGTGATCGACGCCGTGCAACTTGGCGCCGCCGTGGACTACTCGATCATCTACACCGAGGAGTACCTGGCGAGACGAAAGCGCATGGGCAAGGCCGAGGCGTCGCTGTCGGCGATCGAGGTCACCGCGCAGCCCATCATCACCTCGAGCTCGATCCTGATCGTGGCGTGCCTGGGCATCTACCTCGTGGCCTCGAGCCCCATGATCCAGCAGGTGGGCCTGCTCATCGCACGAGGCGCCCTCATCAGCGTGATCCTCATCTTCTTCGTGCTGCCGCTCATGTTCAAGCTGTTCGACGGCTTCATACGGCACACGAGTCTCAAGCTCGGCTTCTACGACGAGCACAAGGACCAGGGAGCCGCTTCCGCGGCGGGCGCCCCGGCATGCGCGGCGACCGCGGACGACAAGGGCGACAGCCACAGGCTTCAGAGCGCTACCGAACAGGAGTAACAGAGATGTCCAAGAGCCAGAAGAACACGAAGTCGAACGACATGACCACCACCCAGCCTCCCATGCTGGGCAGGAAGCTGCTCGCGTGCGCGATGAGCTCGCTGCTCGTCATGACCGCGCCGCTCGAGGGGGCCGTGGCCTGGGCCGAGGACAACAACGCCTCGACCGATGAGGACGCCTCCTCCACCACGACGCAGACGAGCGCCACCACGGCCGACAAGAGCGAGATCGTCTACGCGAAGGCCAACGCCAGCGGCGAGAACCAGGGTCTCTACGTGGTGAACTACTTCAACACGACCGACGCCACCGACGTGTCGGACCCCGGCAGCTACACCAAGCTGACGAACCTCTCCAGCACGCAGCAGCTCTCCGAGAACGACGGCAAGGTCGACCTGACCACGCTGGCGAGCCAGCCCTTCTACTACCAGGGCGACCTCGACTCGTCCACGCAGACGCCGTGGGACATCCAGATCACCTACACCCTCGACGGCCAGGAGGTCTCCCCCGCCGACCTCGCCGGCAAGAGCGGCGACCTCGACATCGAGCTCAAGATAACCGGCCTCGACGATGACACCGCCACCTCCGACTTCGCCAAGAGCTTCCTGCTCCAGGCGCAGGGCACGTTCGCGAACGCCAACTTCAAGCTGGATGACGCGGGCAACGCCACCGTGGCGACCGTGGGCGACAACACCCTCACGACGTTCCTGCAGCTCCCCGGCACCGACGGTGACTACCACATCAAGGGCACCGCGACCGACTTCACCTACTCGGGTTGGCAGATCAGCGCCATGCCCCTCTCCATGGCCATCAACGTGTCCGACTACGACACGAGTGCCGTGACCGACCTCACGAGCGAGCTCGAGAGCGGCACCTCCACGCTGGCCGACGGCGCGTCCTCCCTCGAGGACGGCATGTCCACGCTGAACGACGGTGCCGCGAGCGCGGCGTCCGGCTCGTCGACCCTCACCTCGGGCGCCTCCACGCTCGCGACCGGGGCGAGCCAGGTCTCAGGAGGTGCGGACGCGCTGAGGTCCGCCCTCACTGACACGGGCCACGACTCCCAGGGCAACCCGACCACGTTCTACTCGGGAGTCTCCGATGTCGCGACCGGCGCCAACCAGGTGAGCGACGGAGTCGACCAGATGGTGGACACCCTCACGAACGCCTCGAAGCAGATCGGCGGCGTGTCGTCCACGATGACGCGCATCACGAAGAGGATGGGTGACCTCACAACCGATGGCTCGAACCTTTACGATGATGCGAAGGACGCGGAGACCGAGGCTAGCACGCTTCAGACGGCGCTGGGCAACCTCGACGTGACGGCGCTCAAGAACAAGCTGACCCATGAAAGCGGGCAGCTCAAGGATGCCGGAACCAACCTAGGCAAGGTCTCGAAAGACCTCAAGGACGCCGGGGACAACCTCACGGACGCCGGGGACAACCTTTCCAGCCTGTCGACGGAAATCCAGTCGGGCATGACAAGCGGAGCGATCGATACCACCACGGGCCAGGCGCTCCTTACCACCCTCAAGTCGGCCTCGGGGAACGTACAATCGGCAGGCACCAACGTGACCAGCGCGGGCACCGATGCGACGGCGGCTGGCACGAACGTCTCGTCCGCTGGTGACGACCTCGAGAGCGTGAGCAGCACGCTCAGCTCCCTCTCCTCCATCTCCGGCACGGCCACGAACCTCGCGGGCGACCTTCAGCGCGTCAAGACCGACCTCGAGAACATCAGGGACAACTCCGACGGCTCAAATGGCGTCTTCGCCGAGGCCAACCAGATGCTCTCGAGCGTCTCCTCCTCCATCGACACCCTGACGAGCGTCCAGACGGCCTCCAGCCTCGCACAGCTCAAGGCGGGCTCGGCACAGGTCGCCGGCGGCGCCGACGAGCTCAAGTCGGAGCTCGAGGCCAACGGCAGCGTCTACGAGGGCGTCAGCTCGCTCTCGAGTGGTGCCTCGCAGGTCGCTTCCGGTGCCTCCACGCTCTCGAGCGGTGCCTCCACGCTGAACGACGGCCTGGACACCCTGTCCAGCGGCACCACCACCGCCTATGACGGCTCAGTCGAGCTCTCCGACGGCTGCAAGACCCTCGCCGACTCCTGCTCCGGGATCGACACGAAGGTCCTCGACAAGGCCCAGGACTTCATCGACGACGCCCTCGGCAAGGGCTACGAGCTCCACTCCTTCGTGGACTCCTCGAACACCGACGTCAACGAGGTCGAGTTCGTCTACGTGGTCGACGGCGTGACCACCGACGACGACTCCGCAGACGACCAGACCGAGCAGACGAGCGACACCACCGACGACGAGAACTTCTTCACGCGTCTGGCTGCCCTGTTCACCAAGAGCTCGGACGAGGACGACTCGACCTCCCAGGCATAGTTCGCCGGCACACGCGAGACCTCGCCAGGACCCCCGAGCCTCCACGGCCCGGGGGTCCTTCCTTGTGACGAAGGGCCCCGGATGCGGTTCGCACCCGGGGCCCACATGTGATCCGTCCCGTCACTCGCCCTTCTCATGCAGGGGAGGTTGCCCTCCCCTACCGACAGGCGGGCGAGGCCCTACCTCCTCTGCAGGCGACGGGCGGCGAAGATCGCCGCGACGCCGAGGCCCGCGATGGCGAGGAGGGTGATGGGCGAGGTCGCGTCGCCGGTCTTGGGCGTGACGGAGCCCGTGGCATCCGTGGTGCCCGTGGTGCCTGTGGTGTCCGTAGGCGTGCCGCCGTCAGTGGTGCCAGGGGCGACGACGGTCACCGAGACGTCCTCGGAGTAGATGCGGTCGGCAGCGTCGAGCTCGTTGCCACCGAGCGAGCTGATGTAGCAGCGCGTGGTGATGATGGTGCCTTCGGCCACGCCATCCTTAACCTTGAGGACGGGATGGAACTGAGTGGCGCCGTTCCAGGTGAGGGGATCGAAGGAGTAGACGATGGTCTTCCCGTCCGCGGAGAGAGTACCTCCGTCGAGGTCGGAGACCTCCATGCCCTCGGGGATCTCGAACGTGACCTGGCCGGCCTCGCTGGCGATGCTGCCGGTGTTGATGACGTTCACGGTGTACGTGACGGTGTCACCGGCCGAGACCTGGGTCTTGTCGGCCGTGAGGGTCACCGCAAGGTCGACGTCGCCCGTGAGCGTGATGGTGCTCGTGACGGTGTTGCCATCCTCGTCGGTGAAGGTGATGGGGAAGTCTCCCGTGAGGTGGTTCTCGATGGCATGGTTGAGCTCGTCCAGCTGGTCGGGATCGGGCGTGAAGGAGCTCGAGATGTCCTTGCCGTCCTTGTCATAGGCCTTGAGGTCGACCGCGCTCCTGATGGAGTCGGAGTCGTAGGTATTGCCGCCCGTGGTGAACACCTTGTTGTTGCTGCCGTAGTTCTCCTGCGGGACGGTCGAGTCGGAGGTGGCCCCGTCGGTGCCGTTGTCGGTGAGCTGGACGTTCACCGTGGTGGTGACCGCCTTGCCGATGTAGGGATCCGTGTAGGTGAAGGTGAGGGGCCACACGCCGATCTTGCCGGACTGCTTGGCCTCGTTCAGCGCGTTGAGGGTGTCGGTGTCGACAGTGACCTGCGAGACGTCCACGGTGGCATCGGTGTGGTCCTTGGCGACCGTGTGGCACAGGGTCTTGATCTGGTCGGTCGTGAATGCGTCGCCGCCGGTCTTGGAGACGGTGTCGGTGGCAGTGACATGGCCGAGCGTGACGTCAGCCGCAAGCACGGAGCTGTAACGGAAGTCCTTGACGTCGGTCGACAGGACGCCCTGACCGAAGTAGATGCGGAAGTAGTCGGTGTCACCGTTCTCGCATGTCGCGGTGTCGATGTCCATGGGGAACGTGAAGTCGCCACTGGTGTTCTGCTTCACGACGCCGCCGTTGTCGGTGTAGACGAACTTGACGTACTTCACGGCAGACCAATCGGTCACCTGGGAGGCTTCCTTCCAGGTGGCGCCGCTCACGGGCTGCCAGGTGTTGTCGTCACCATGGTTATCCACGGTCTGCTGCGAGCCGGTGGTCGAGTAGTAGACGGTGAAGCCGGGGGCCGTGATGGCACCGGTGAGGGCTCCCGTCCACTGGGGGGAGGCTATCTGGGCAGGCTGGTTGTAGACGTCGGTCGTCACCTTGTTGTTGAAGTAGTTCTGAGCCGTCCCCTCCTCGGGCACGGCCATGTACATCTCGAACTGGGCGAAGTCGGAAGGTGCGGAGTTGGACCAGTTGACCTTTATCTCCGCCGGGTGTCCGGCGTTGACGGAGGCCGTGGTCTCGGTGGGCAGCGAGTCATCGTAGGTATAGAAGGGGCCGGTGTCGCCCAGTGCACGGATGCCCGTGGTGACACGGAGCTCGGGCAGGGGCTGGACCGTGAAGCTGCCGGAGCACGTGACCAGCTTGTTGGTGGCACCGCTGCCCACGCCGGGATCGTTCACGATGTAGTTGGGGCTATAGGCGCTGGAGACCGCGCAGTGCGTGTCCATGAAGACCAGGTCGGAGAGGTTGTACTGGACGCCTCCCGCATGCGCATAGCTCACATGCAGGTCATAGGAGAGATGCATGGATGCGCCCTTGAAGGACTTGCTCGAGTTCATGGTACCTGCCTGGACCACGAGGTCCGAGCAGGTGAACTTGTAGACCTGGTAGTCAGAGCCACCGATGGTGACGGAATAGGGAGCGGAGAGCGTTCCTGCGGAAGTGACATCGGTCTCGTCGATGGCGAGGTCGTCCTGGGTGGCGGTGAGTTTGACGGAGCCGGTGTCGAGCGTCATGTCCGCAGGAACCAGGATATAGAAGTCGGGATCGACGACCGTGGATGAGTTAAATTTACTCCATCCAAACGTCGCAAATTTGGAACTCACCTTGATGGTCCCACCAGGATAGAAGACGTTCGCATCGTCACCACTCGAGTTCTTGATCTCGCCTGAAGCTGTGCTCATGTTGAGCGACGAGTCTTTGGCCGTCGTGGTTACCTTCTTCTCGGACCCCGCGACGTTCTCCGTAGCCGTAAGGTCACCGCCTGCGTCAACGATGACGCCGGAGAAGTATCCAGCTCCATTCGTTGAGCCGCTAGAGGTTCCGTACCCGGCGCTCACGCTGCTGATGGTGCCCTCGATCTTGGAGATGTACTCATCCGAGGCAAGCCCGAGCGAGTTGCCTTGGTTGACCCCTGCACCATAGGTGCCGTTCGTCGACGCAATCGATGCCACCGTGAGGGTGCGCTTGTTCGTGGTGATGGTGATGTCCTTGAGCGACTCTCCTGCAGGTACGGGGACCTGCATCGCCTTCACGCCGAGACCCGAACCGAACGAGACGGAGTAGGGAACGTCCTTCATCTCAGAGGCGCCCTTCTGGATGTACCCAAGATAGCCAAGCCAATCGGTCCCTGTGAAGTCCCCCGCTGCGTTGTAGTTGCCCACACCCGAGTTGGAGCCAGTGGCCACAATCGAATCCTCATCGATTATCACGCAGCTCCACGCTGGATCGCCTGCTGCTGCACTGTAGATATAGGAATCAGAGCCCCTCATCTTGACATAGCCGGAAACCCCGCCGAAGGTGGCCTTGTCTCGCTTGTTAGTGGTGCTCGCGACGGATGACGTCTGCCCACCGGTCACGTAGTAGTCAGCGGACACCTTGAACTGCGGGGACACCACTATTTCATTATCAGTCTGATCAAAGTAGACGTTCTTGAACGTGTAGGTGACGACTCCGCCCGTGGTCACGTCGCCCGTGACCGTGATCTGCGGCGTCACTCCATCAGGATAGGTGCCCTTGTCACTGTCATACGTGGTTCCCACAGGATAGGGGCAGGTGATGACATACTCATCCGCGAGATGGCCTTGGGCATTACTCGTTGAGTTGGTGAGTTGGGAAATGAAGCCTAGACCGCTGGCATAACCAGTGACATTCCCGACCTTCCCATATAGATCGCCACCGCTATCGGACAAAGAGTCTGACAGGGTGCTGATAAAGCGCATCTTGCTGGTAGCAATGGTCTGGGTGAGCGACTCGGTCTTCTCGAGGGAGAGGTTCTCCGTACCCGAGACGAGCTTGGCAGAGAGCTTGAGGTCCTCGTTTGAGCCAACGCTCGCGGTCGAGCCCGCGGAGGCCTCGGAGCGCATCGCCTCGCCGGCCTCGCCGTTGTAGAGCTCTTCGGAGGGCTTCACCTTCACGTAGAGGACCACGCTGTCCGCGGTCTCGTTGAAGTTGTAGGTGATGGTGCCGCTCTTGTAGTACCAGGTACCCGCAGGCACATTGTTCACAGGGGCGTTCGCATAGGCAGAGAGGTCGATCGTGTCGAGGGAGACGTCGACCGAAGAGATCTGTCCCGCGACCTGATCGGTCACCGAGGTGCGCGTGATGTCGGCCGGCATGGTGGCCGAGGAGGGTGCGCTCACGGAGACGATGTTCATGCCCTCGGGCACGGTGATGGTGATGGAGCGGGTCTTGCTGGTGTTCTGCTGCGAGAAGCTCGCCGAGATCTTGTACTCGACGGTATCGGAGAAGTCCCTGGTGTCAGAGGCACCGGCGCCCACGTCACCCCAGGCGGTACCGCCCGTGGTCTCGATCTTGAACGAGTTCGTCAGCGCCTGGGCATCGAGGCCCGACTCGTCATCGCTTGCGGATGCGGCGACCGAGGTCGCCTGGTCCGTGGAGGCCTGTTCGTCGGACTGGGCGCTCACGTCGGCGGTCTGCTCGGCCGTGGTGGCGGCCTCCGTCTCGGGCTCGGGCGCGGAATCCGTGGTCGTCTGCTCCTCGGTGGTTGCCTCCTGGGAGGCGTCACCGGACTGGAGCGAGGCCTCACCGAAGGCGAAGGCGGGCACGAGCGCGAGCGACAGCACGAGTGCCATCAGCACGCCTGGATAGCGATGGACCTTCTTGGATGCCATGGAACCAACTCCTTGATCGTGACCTCTGCCATGCCGTTCTCATCCGAGCATCATGTCGAAACGGCCTGTGATACATATCCAGAATACTCTGAACAAGTAGGTAAATGATAGGTATCTGCAATCATCCTGTCCTCTAAGTAATCCGCGAACGTCACGTCACGCCGTCCCAACGACGTCTCGCAGAAGGCCATGGACGGGTCGACGGAACAAGATGACGGCATCCACGGGAGGTGCCGCCGACCGTCCGCGAACGCCATGTCAACAACGCGCTAACGGAGCGTGTCCTAAACAGGTACGTCTGATGCCGACGGCTATACTGGACGGGTCGAAGAGGGGTCAGGCGGCACGACCGTCCTGACCCGATCACCAGGCCCTCATGGCCGAGCAAGAAGGAGACAAGTCCGTGTCCCAGGAGAAGCCCGTACGCGTCCGTTTCGCCCCGTCCCCCACCGGCAAGCTCCATGTGGGAGGGGCCCGCACCGCAATCTACAACTGGGCGTTCGCCCGAGCCAACGGAGGCACGTTCATCCTCCGGATCGATGACACCGACCCCACGCGCTCCACCGAGGAGAACACCCAGGTGATCCTACGCGCCATGCGCTGGCTGGGACTCGACTGGGACGAGGGTCCCGACGTGGGCGGCCCGTGCGCCCCCTACAAGCAGACCGACCGCATGGACATCTACCTGGACGCCGCAAAGAGGCTCGCGGAGTCGGGCGACGCCTACCCCTGCTTCTGCACCACCGACCAGCTCGCCGCCGCCAAGAAGGCCGCCCAGGACAGGAACGACCCCTTCCAGGGATACCAGCGCACCTGCCGCGACATCGACCCGGCCGAGGCCCAGAGGCGAATCGACGCCGGCGAGCCCCACGTCTGGCGCATCAAGGTGCCCCTCGACCGCGGTGACGTGGTCATCCACGACGCGGTCCATGGCGACGTGACGTTCGACGCCAAGGAGCTGGACGACTTCGTGATCATCCGCACCGACGGCACCCCCACCTACAACTTCGCCACCGTGGTGGACGACGCCGCGATGGGCATCACCCACGTGATCCGCGGGGACGACCACCTCTCCAACACGCCACGCCAGGTCATGGTCTACGAGGCCCTGGGGGCACCCGTCCCCACCTTCGCCCACATCTCCATGATCCTGGGCGCCGATGGCAAGAAGCTCTCCAAGCGCCATGGCGCGACCTCCGTGGAGGAGTACCGCGACGCCGGGTACCTGCCGGACGCCTTCGTGAACTACCTGGCACTTCTCGGCTGGTCGCTCGACGGCGACACCACCATCGTGCCGCGCGACGTGCTCGCGAAGAGCTTCAGCCTGGACCACGTGTCCAAGAACCCGGCCACCTTCGACCCCAAGAAGCTCGACTGGATCAACGCCGAGTACATGAGCGCCATGGATGACGAGACCTTCGCCCACACCGTCATGGTGCCCGAGCTCGTGGAGGCCGGCCTCATGGAGGAGGGCGAGTGCAAGGGCCGCAAACCCTGGCTGCTCAAGCTGGCCGCCATCATCAAGCCGCGCGCCAAGCTCCTGGGCCAGTGCGCCGACCTCTGCCGCTTCCTGTTCGAGGGCGACGAGGTGACCATGGACGAGAAGTCCGTCGCCAAGGGGCTCGCCAAGGAGGGCTGCGGCTCCTACGTCAACGCCGCCCGCGAGGCGCTCGCCTCCCTGGACACGGACCATTGGACGGCTGACGACATCGACGCCTGTCTGGAGGGTCTGCCCGAGAGGCTCGACACCTCCAAGAGGAAGTTCTTCCAGACCGTGCGCGTCGCCGAGTGCGGCAACATGGTCTCTCCTCCGCTCGGGGCCTCCATGGAGCTGCTGGGCCGCGACACGTCGCTCGCCCGTCTCGACCGCGCCCGCACGCTCTGCGGATAAGGGAGCACACATGAGGACGTCCGCGTTCGAGATACTGGGACCCATCATGGTGGGTCCGTCGAGCTCGCACACGGCGGGCGCCCTCCGCATCGCCCAGGTGGCCCGTCAGGTTGCGCCACGTCCCATCAAGCTCGTCACGTTCACGCTCTACAACTCGTTCGCCCGCACGTACGAGGGACATGGCACCGGACGGGCCCTCGTGGCCGGCATCCTGGGCCTCGCCGCGGATGACGTGAGGATCAAGGACTCGTTCGACCTCTCCGAGCAGGCGGGGCTGGCCTTCTCCTTCGTGGAGGCCCCCGACGGGACCGGTAAGCACCCCAACACCGTCGACATCGACATGACCCTGGACGACGGGGAGCGCCTCTCCGTCATGGGCGAGTCCCTGGGCGGCGGGCGCGTGCGCGTCTGCGAGATCAACGGCGTGGCCGTCGAGGTCACGGGCGAGCTCAACACGCTCTTCGTGAGCCATCAGGACGTGCCTGGCGTGCTTGCGGCCCTCACGGGGATGATATCGGCCGCCGACATCAACATCGCGACGGTCCACACGTACAGGAAGGAGCGGGGCGGCGACGCCTACTCCGTCTTCGAGGTGGACGAGCCGCTCGAGGACGCCTTCGTCGAGCGCGTGAGCTCGCTTCCCGGCGTGAGGTTCGCGAGCGTGGTGCTGGTTCCCGGGGCTCCTCCCGCCGCCACGGCCGAGGAGGTCACCTACGACTTCGACACCGGCTCCGCCCTGCTCGGACTCTGCGAGTCGGCGCCCTGCTCCATAGGCACGGCCATGCGCAGGCGCGAGGCGCAGATCACGGGATCCGAGGAGGCCGTCGGCGCGGAGATGCACCGCGTGCTCGAGGTCATGCGCTCGGAGACGGTCGCCACGATCGAGAGGCCCGAGCGATCGCTGGGCGGATACCTCTTCGGACAGGCCGCGGCGGTGGACTCCCGCGGGGGTTCCATCGGTCCCTCCCTGCTTGGCCCCACGCTCACCAAGGCGGTCGCCTACGCGATGGCCACGCTCGAGCGCTCGGCCACCATGGGCGTCATCGTGGCCGCCCCCACGGCAGGCTCGGCGGGTGTCGTGCCAGGCGCGCTGCTCGCCCTGGGCGAGGCCATGGGAGCCCCCGACGAGAAGGTCGAGCAGGGTCTGTGGTGCGCCGCGGCCGTGGGCGCGCTCATCGCGACGAACGGGAGCGTCTCCGGCGCCGAGGGCGGTTGTCAGGCAGAGGTGGGCACGGCGAGTGCCATGGCGGCGGCCGGTCTCACCCAGATGATGTTCGGAAGCCCCAGGGCCTGCCTCACCGCGGCGGCGCTCGCGATGGCGAACGTGCTCGGCATGGTGTGCGACCCGGTTCGCGGCCTGGTGGAGTATCCCTGCCAGGACCGCAACGCCCTCGGTGTGTCGAACGCGTTCACGGCGGCACAGCTGGCCCTCTCGGGGGTTGGAAGCGTCATCCCGTTCGACGAGGTGGTCGATGCGATGACCTCGGTGGGACACGCCCTGCCGCCCTCGCTTCGAGAGACCGCGCTGGGAGGGCTCGCCGCGGAGCCGAGCGCCTGCAGGGGCTGCACCGGCTGCGAGTAGGCGTCGGACGGCCCGAGAGCCGCGATGGCTACTTCCTGCGGCTCTTGTCGTACGCATCCTTGCCGGCTCCCGCGGCCCTCTGCGCCACGGACGCGGCCTTGCTCGCGGCCTTGCCGGCACTTCTGCCCATACGACCCGCCGTGGTGGCGGCCTTTGAGGCGGTGCGCGACGCGGACCTGCCCATACGCTTCATGTCGAGGGACGCCGCACGACGCCTGCTGCCGTGCATGAGGTTGTTCCAGCGCTGGTAGATGCTCTCGGAATGGGTGGAGCGAAGCCCCAGCAGCGGCGCCGCGATGATCGTCGGCGCGAAGAACGTGATGATTCGCCAGACCAGGAAACCGGCAGTCGCCTCGGCACCGAACATCCCGCCATAGAAGAGGGCGAAGCCGCCCTCCGCGCCACCGGTGCCGCCCGGGAGGGGCACCGCCGTGGCGATCATCTGCACCATGGAGCCAGCTGCCAGGCACTCGAGGAAGTCCTCGGTATGGCCGAAGGCGTTGAGCACGAACCACGGGATCATGTAGAGGCACGCGAGCTGGCACATGGTGACCACGAGCGTCACCAGCATGCTGGGGACGTGCCGCGCCGCACGACGGAAGGCGTCCGAGAACTCGGCCACCTGGTTGTTCACCACGTCGTACCACTTGGCGTAGTCGGCATGCTTGAACCAGCCACGCTTGGAGATCCACTTGATGCCCCAGTTGCCCACCTTCATGACCAGGTTGGGGCACAGGCATATCACGAAGAGGGCGGCCAGCTGGAGGACATGCAATCCGAACACCGCGAGGTTGAGGAACACGATGTTGCCGTACGTGCTGAGGAAGAACTCGAACTTGAACGCGAGCATGAGCGCCGCGAAGAGGACCTCGCCGCACTGGAACATGATGAAGCGGGTGAACTGGGTGGCCATGGCCTCGCCCACGTCAAGGCCCGCACGGGTGAGGCGGACGATCTGCGCGGGAACGGAGCCCATCATCATGGGCGTGAGGTTGCCGAAGAAGACGCCGGAGGACTCCACGCTCATGAGGTCGCGGATGCCCACCGGGGAGTCAGGGTCGAGCCAGACGGCCACGACATAGGCACCCACGCCGAAGAGGAAGTAACCGAGGAAGCAGAAGCAGGCCGCAATGACCCAGCCACGATCGACCTGGTTGAGGGCATCGATGAAGGTGCCCATCTGACCGGAGAGGACGAGGTAGACGATATAGGCCACTACCACCAGCGCGAGGAACTTGGCGCCGCTTCGGGCCTTGTCCTTGCTCTCGTCATCATCGTCACCCACGCGGACGCGCGCATGGCCAGGGGTGGGCGACACCTTGGCGGTGGGCTTCCTGGAGGGGGCTTTGTCCTTGTCGGAAGGCAGACCCATATCCCTCCTCGCACATCCGCCGCACGCTCGTGAGCGGCATGGTTTTCTGACAACGGCCTAAACACTATACCCGAGAGTGAGCAGTCCCATCATTTCCGCACGTGAATGGGCAAAGGCGAGCCAGGAGGAGGGAACAGGCCCTGGAGTAGAATCGATGAATGACATAAGGGAGACGGAGGACGACATCTTGCATAGGCACACGATCATCTCGGCGACACTCGGGGCCGCGCTCGCGCTGGCCCTCACGACGGGCGGCACGCCCCTGCAGGCCCTCGCCGCGGAGACGCAGGCGGCCGGCGACGCATCGGTCTCGACGATCGCCCCCTCCCCCACGACCGCTGTGGCAAAGACGACAGACGGCAGTGCGAACGCCGACGATGGCTCGACCGAGAGTCCCTCCGCGAACACGGACGACGCCACCGAGAAGACCGCCGATGCCAAGACGACGGACGGGGCCGACTCCCCCACCACGGACGCAGGGACCACGGGTGCCGGAGCTGTGGATGCCGGCAAGGACTCGGTCCCCGCCGACACCACGGATGCCGGCAAGGACTCGACAACGGACTCGACCACGGACACCACCACGGAGTCGTCCACGGCGTCGGCCACGACCGGCGAGACGAGTGCGACCGCGCAGAGCTCCGCCACGGTCGACACCGGCCTCCATACCATCACCAGCTCCCTCCCGACAGGCAAGGTGGTCGAGGCCGCCGGCGGCGGCACCTCGAGCGGTACGGCCGCGCAGACGTGGTCGTCCAACAACACCATCGCCCAGCGCTGGAACATCGTCTCCACCGCAGACGGCACCTACAAGATCGTGAACGTGAAGAGCGGTCTGGTGCTGGACGTGGACTCCGGCGTCGCCGCGAGCGGCAGGACAGTGCGCCTGTGGACCGACAACGGCACCAAGGCCCAGAGATGGCTCTTCTCGGATGCAGGATCGGGGCTGTACAAGATCGTCTCGGCCCTCGATGGGAGGCTCGTGCTCGACATCTCCGGCGGGAACCCAGGGGACGGAGGCCGCCTGCAGCTCTACGTCGACAACGGGACGGCGGCGCAGGCCTGGGCGCTGGGTGCCATCACCCAGGAGGTCGAGGACGGCTTCTACAGGATCGGCAACGAGGGCTCCGGCTCCACCCTCGACGTGAGCGCCGGCTCGATCGAGAACGGCGGCAACGTCCAGCAGTGGAGTTCGAACTCCACGATGGCGCAGACCTTCCAGCTCACCTATAACGAGTCCACCGGGTACTACCGTGTGCTGAACGCGAACTCGGGCAAGGCGCTCGACGTCGCGGGGGGTTCCACCGACAGCGGAGCGAACGTGCAGCAGTACGCCTACAACGGATCCGCCGCTCAGATGTGGAGCATCAATCGTCTCGCGAACGGGGCGTTCGTCCTCATGAGCGCCGTCAACGGCAAGGTCCTGGACGTGCTCGGCGGCTCCAGGACCGCCGGCGCGAACGTCCAGGTCTACGACGCGAATGGGACGGCCGCCCAGGCCTGGGTCCTCACGAACGTGACCAAGTGGCTCCCCGATGGCGTCTACCAGCTGGTCTCCGGCAACAACCACTCGAATGCGGTCATGGTAACGGGCAAGTCGGACTCGAAGGGCACCGACGTGGTGACCGCCGGCAGGGAGGACGACAACTGGTCGGAGAAGTGGGCGATCGTGGAGGCCGGGAACGGCTACTACACGATAAGGAACGTCTCGTCCCGCCTCGCCCTCGACGTGGCATGCGGCACCGCGAAGGCAGGAACCAACGTCCAACAGTACGACGTGAACGGGACCGACTCCCAGCTCTGGAAGCCCGTGTTGGGACCCGAGGGCATCACGTTCGTCTCCAAGCTCGCGAGCTCGCTCGTGCTCGACATATCAGGGGGTTCGACGTCCACGGGCGCGAGCTTACAGATATGGACGAGCAACGGCACGGTCGCCCAGCGATTCCTCGCGATCGGGACCGACCTCATCGTCTCCGGCACCGGGTTCGTGGTGGAGAACGTCTCCACCGGCAAGGTGCTCGACGTGGCCGGAGGCTCCACCGACAACGGCGCGACCGTGCAGCTCTATGCCTCCAACAACACCACCGCCCAGAAGTTCCGCCTCGTGAGCCAAGGGTCGGGCGTGTACTACCTCGTGAGCGCACGCTCGGGGAAGTACCTGGACGTGGACACGACCACCAACGAGAAGATCCAGCAGTGGGCGGGACCCAGCGGCGACAGCATGCGTTGGACGGTCACCTTCGACCTGGCGAACGTGGCCTTCACGCTGAAGTCCGGCTCGACCGGCCGCTACCTGGGCTCCGTGTCAGGGCAGCTCGCCCTGGACACGAAGACCACCGGCGACGATGACCTGTTCCGTCTGAAGCCCACGACCATCATCAGCGGCTCGACGCTCAACGGCATCGACATCGCGAGCTGGCAGGAGGGAATCGACCTGGCGGCGGTACCGAGCGACTTCGTCATCGTGAAGGCCACGCAGGGCACCTCCTACACCAACCCCTCCTTCAGGACCTGGGCCGATCAGACGCTCGCCATGGGCAAGAAGCTCGGCCTCTATCACTTCATCGACCTCGGCACCACCGGAGGCGATGCCGTGGGCGAGGCGAACAAGTTCGTGGACACCGTGAGCGACTACATAGGGAGTGCCGTCCTCGTCCTCGACTGGGAGACCTCGGCCGACACGAACGTGGACGACTACGGTGCCAGCTATGCCAAGGCCTTCCTCGACCAGGTCTACGCCCGCTGTGGCGTCCGCGCGGTCATCTACATGAGCCAGTCGGTGGCAAAACAGGATGGGTGGTCGGGCGTCTCCGACACCTACAAGCTCTGGGTCGCGAACTACGGCAAGGACGAGGCCACGGGATACCGCGACGCCACCACGAGCGGCAGCCTCGGAAGCTGGGACGAGGCCACGATCTTCCAGTACACCAGCAACGGACGCCTTTCCGGGTGGGACGCGGGCCTCGACCTCAACAGGTTCTATGGCGACGCGGCCGCATGGGACAAGCTCGCGGCACGAAGCTAGGGGGAAACGAGGAGGAAGCGTCGGCCCTTCGCGAAACGTCTCGGTTTTCTCGTCTTGAGGCTTGCACCGACGGGACAAATCCCGTAGAGTGTTTTCTCGCGCTGCAAGGCGTACAGGACTTCACCCTTTGGGATGTCGTCTAATGGCAGGACAGCGGATTCTGGTTCCGTCAATGGGGGTTCGACTCCCTCCATCCCAGCCAAGTCCTGCGTACATATGGCCCGTTCGTCTAGCGGTTTAGGACGCCGCCCTCTCAAGGCGGAGATCACCAGTTCGAATCTGGTACGGGCTACCAAATGACATGCGGACCGGGAAGCGATTCCCGGCCCGCTTTTTCTTGTGGGGGCCTTCTCCCTCGTCAGCCCATCGTGGCGAATATCATGAGGATGAGGATGACCGGCACCAGGGAGACGCAGGCCCCGACGATACCCATGGCCCCCATGACGCGACCGCCGCGAAGCGCCACGGGAGAAGCGCCCTCCACGGCCAGCAGCGACCAGACGCCGAGGACGATCGCCAGAATCACCAGGGCGAGCCATGCGAACGGCAGCGCCGTCAGGGCGACGAAGCCGAGACCGTTTGCGAGGTCGTCGAACGCGAAGTACAGCGTGGGGAGCAGGTCTTGGCCCACCGAGCACGCGGAGAAGACGACGTAGGGACCCCATCCGCACGCCAGGGAGGCGATTCCCATCCACCGCCTCCGAACCACCTTCGCCTGCGTGTCTTCCATCTACAGCCTCTCCTCCGCGACCTCAGCTCGACGCGATCGTGCCGTCGGCCAACGCGACCGTGATGGCATCGCGGTCGTTGGGGACGCGCCCCTCCATGACGGCGTCGAGAACGCGCGAGAGGGTCTCGCCCACCTCGCGACCCGGCCTCATGTCGCATGCGGCCATGACGTCGGCGCCGCTCACCGCCAGGTCGCGGACGCGGAAGCACGCCCCCTCGGAGAGGACCTGGTCGAGGACGCGCTCGACCTCCTCGACCTCGAAGGCATAACCGCGATATGGCTGGGCCTTCGCGAGGGCGTCGGCTCGCTTGAGCACGAGGATCTCGTGGGCCACCTTCCCTGTGAGGTCCTCGTCGGCATCCTGGAGGCGCCTGTCGAGGTCGGCGAGGAACTTGCAGACGGACTGTCTGCTCGCCTTGACGGGGCGGTCGTGGAGCCGCACCTCAACCACCGCCGGCCTCGTGATGGCCAGGGGGATGGCGAGGTCCCTCATGATGGAGTCGGTCATGCGGGCGCCCTCGGCGGGGTGTCCGAAGAAATGGCCCTGTCCGTTGGGGCCCACCGTGTAGCAGCGTGGCTTGGCGATGTCATGCAGCATGGAGGCCCACCTGAGACGCGCGGGCGCCTCCCCCTGCGTGATCGCCTCCATGGAGTCCATCACGTGGACCGTGTGCACGAGCACGTCATAGCAATGGTAGGGACTGTTCTGCTCGAACCCCGCGAGATGCCCCAGCGAGGGGATGGCCGCCGACATGACCTCGAGCTCGTTCATGAGGGCCCAGCCGGCCCTCCCCGAACCCAGGATGCCGCCCATCTCCGAGCCCACCCGCTCGCGTGCCACGTGAGCGAGCTCGGGCGCGGCCGCCGTGAGGGCGGACTGCGTGGCCTCCTCCACGACGAAGCCCATGCGACAGGCGAAGCGGACGGCACGGAGCACGCGCAGGGCGTCCTCCGAGAAGCGCGTCGCGGGGTCTCCCACGGCCCTGATCACGCCGGATACGAGATCGTCCCTCCCGCCGAACGGGTCGAGAAGACCGCGCGTGGGGTGCCAGGCCATGGCGTTTATCGTGAAGTCCCTGCGGGCGAGGTCGTCCGTCACCGAGCTGACGAACGTGACGGAGTCGGGATGGCGCATGTCGGTGTAGGTGCCCTCGACGCGATAGGTGGTGACCTCGACGGGCTCGCCGTCGACGACGGCGGTGATGGTCCCATGGGCCGTCCCCGTCTCGTGGACGTCGATGCCGGCGGCCTCGAGCGCGGCCTTCGCGTCGGGCCAACGGGCGCTCGTGGTCACGTCGACGTCATGGGAGGGACGGCCGAGGAGCGAGTCGCGGACCCAACCGCCCACGGCCCATGCCTCATGACCCGCCGACTCGAGGACGTCGAGCACGCGGGCGCCATACGCAGGAAGCTCAAGGGGGCCCTCCACGAGATGTGCCACGACTCCCCCGTCCAGGACATGTCGGATGCCGCGCGACCTCGCACGGCCGATTGTCTCGAAGTATAGCGCCAAGGTGCTCGCGGGCGCGCACGGGAGGGAGTCGCACTCCGCGTGCTATCCTGCAATTCGTATGCGTTGGCACGTCCGACGGAGAATCCGGGACGTGCCTTGCCACGAAAGAGACGACACGGTTGCAGACGGCTCCAGGGGCACCCCGTCCCAGGCCCGTCGGAAGGAGTGCGGCATGGACGAGATGACCTCGATCACCAGTGAAGACATCGCGAGTTCGAGGGAGGGCTTCTCGGCCGACCGCTGCGCGCAGGTCGCCAAGAACGCCGCGTGTGCCCAGGGGCTGCGCGCCGTGGCCCGCGTCCCCGAGGCCGTGGCCGCCAACGCCATGACCTTCGACGTCGAGGTCAAGCAGGGCGAGCGCACCAACCAGGAGCACTCGGGCCGCTGCTGGATGTTCGCCTCGCTCAACACCATGCGCTTCCGCACCATCGAGCGCTACGGCCTGAAGACGTTCGAGCTCTCGCAGGCCTATCCGCTGTTCTGGGACAAGCTCGAGAAGGCCAACTGGTTCCTCGAGCAGATCCTCGACACCCTGGACGAGCCGCTCTCCGGCCGCGTCCTGGCGTTCCTCCTCTCCGACCCCGAGGGCGACGGCGGCCAGTGGGACATGTTCCGCGGCCTCGTGCGCAAGTACGGCGTGGTGCCCAAGGAGGCCATGCCCGAGACCGCCTGCTCCAGGAACACCGCCGACCTTGACCGCTACCTCACCCGCTACCTGCGCGGCTGCGCGCGTCGTCTACGCGAGACGGCCGAGGCGGGGTCCGGCACCGAGGACCTGCGCGCCATGAAGAAGGAGATGCTCGACGACGTCTACCACATCTGCGCCACCTGCTTGGGCGAGCCGCCGGCGACGTTCGACGTCCGCCTGAGGGACAAGGACGACAAGCTGGTCCTGTCGGGCACCTTCACGCCGCAGGAGTTCTTCTCCGAGGCAGTGGGGATGGACGTCGACGACTACGTGAGTCTCATCAGCGCGAACACCGCCGACAAGCCGTTCGACCACACCTACACCGTGGCCCGTCTGGGCAACGTCGTCGAGGAGGGTGGCGTGCGCTACCTCAACCTCGCGGTCGACGAGCTCAAGCGTCTCGCCATCGCCCAGCTCAAGGACGGCCTGCCGGTCTGGTTCGGCTGCGACGTGAGCCAGAGCTACCTCAAGGACGAGGGGATCATGGACCCCGCCGCCCTCGACATCGACGGTCTTCTCGGCTTCCCCGTCGAGACCTGCCTCGACCGCGCCCAGCGCCTCGACTACGGCGAGTCGGTCATGACCCACGCCATGGTGCTCGAGGGCGTGGACCTGGACGCCGACGGCAAGCCCACCCTCTGGAAGGTGGAGAACAGCTGGGGCGACGACCACGGCAGGAAGGGTTTCGACACCCTCACCGACGCCTGGTTCGACGAGTACGTCTACCAAGTGGTGGTCGACAGGAAGTACCTGAGCGACGAGCAGCGCCGCATATATGACACCGAGGAGCCCACCGTCCTGGAGCCGTGGGACCCCATGGGCACGCTCGCGACGACCCGATAGGAGACCACAGGATGGAAGACGAGAACGGCATGGGCTGCATAACCACCGACTCCGACGCGTGCCTCGCCACGACTTGGGGCGACGAGCTCGCGGAGGGCTTCTCGGCCGACCGCGGGAACCGCGTCGCCAGGAACGCGGTCACGTCGATGGACGTCATGAAGGCCGCGCGCGACCAGTCGACCCTGCGCACCTATCACGACACCTACGGCGTCTCGCTCAAGACCGCCAAGACCGTGACCAACCAGCGCCATTCCGGCCGCTGCTGGATGTTCTCCACGATGAACGTGGCGAGGTCCGAGGCCATGCGCAGGCTCGACGTGGACGACTTCGAGTTCTCGCAGGTCTTCGGCATGTTCTACGACAAGCTCGAGAAGGCCAACGTCTTCCTCGAGAACATCATCGCGACCGCCGAGCGTCCCGTGGACGACCGTGTGGTGTCGCTGTTGCTGGACTCCCCCGTCCCGGACGGCGGCGAGTGGCGGTTCTGCGCGAACCTCATCACCAAGTGGGGACTCGTCCCCAAGGCCGACATGCCCGAGACCGCGTGCTCGAAGGACTCGACCCAGATGAACGGGCATCTCTCGCGCCTGCTGCGCCGGGATGCGCTCACGCTGCGTCGCGCGGCAGCCGACGGCGAGGGCGTGGAGGGGCTTCGCGGGCGCAAGGTCGCGATGATGGCCGACGTGCATCGCGTGCTCTGCTGCTGCCTCGGCGAGCCGCCGGCGACCATCGACCTCGAGGTCGAGGTGGGCCCGCATGCGGACGTGCCGGCCGAGAAGGTCTCCGCGCAGCTTCCCAAGGATGACGACGCCGACGACAAGCCCCGTCGCGTGCTTCGCGACGCCAAGATCACGCCGCGTCAGATGGTGGAGCGCTATGTGGGCTTCGACGCGGCTGACTACGTCGAGCTCATCTCCGTGCCCGGCGACACGCGCCCCTTCGGACACGCCTTCGGCGTGCGCTGGTTCGACACGGTCGAGGGAGGTCGACCCTGCCGCTTCCTGAACGAGCCGATCGAGGTGCTGGAGGACGCCGCGGTGGCGTCGCTCGAGGCGGGGCATCCCCTCTACATGGGCTGCGACGTGGGTCAGTGCTTCCCTCGCCACACCGAGGACTTCCCCGGCGTGATCGCGCTCGACGGCATGGACGTGGAGGGTCTGTTCGACGTCCAGCTCGACATGGACAAGGCCGACATGTACGACATGCGCGAGAGCAGCATGACCCATGCCATGACGTTCCAAGGCGTCGAGGTCGGCGATGACGGTCGTCCCGCCGCGTGGCGCGTGGAGAACAGCTGGGGCAAGGAATCGTGCAAGGACGGCTACATCGTGATGAGCGGCGACTGGTTCCGCCTCTACGGCGGCAACGTCGTGGTACGTCGCGAGTTCGTTCCCGATGACGTGCTCCATGCCTGGGACACCGCAAAGCTCGAGATGCTCGAGCCCTGGACGCCCCTCGCCATGGCCGTGCGCTGCGACGGCTGACGGGAGGACTCCATGGTCGAGAACGTGGTCTTCGACATGGGCAACGTCCTGCTCAGGTGGGACCCGCCGTTCTTCTCGCGCCTGTTCACGGACGATGAGGCCGACGCCGAGCTCATCCGCCTAGCGCTGTTCGACGCGCCCGAGTGGCCGTTGCTCGACGCTGGCGCCATCTCCGAGGACACGATGGAGCGGATCGGTGAGCTCAGGCTTCCCGAATCGGAGAGGGACCGTCTCTCCCCCACGCTCCGTCGCACCTTCGCCGAGTGGGACCTCCACCAGCAGAGGATCCCGGAGACCAACGCGCTGGTGGAACGGCTCCATGCCGAGGGCACGGGATGCTACCTGCTCACCAACGCGGGGATGCGATTCAGCCGGCAGCGTGGCAACATTCCCTGCGCAGACGTGATGGACGGCATCGTGGTCTCGGCCTGCGAGCGGCTCATGAAGCCAGACCCCGCGATCTACCTCCTGCTATGCGAGCGCTACGGCATCACGCCGGAGAGTTGCCTGTTCGTGGATGATGGCCCGAGGAACGTGGACGGGGCGATGAGGGCCGGGATGCGCGGCTTCGTGTTCGACGGCGACGTGGACGCGTTGGAGGCCGCCATCCGAGCGTGAGGGCCCCCGGCCCGCGGAAGCCCTCGCCGCGGAGAATGCGTTCGCGAGCCCGAGACGCTCCCCTGACCGCTGTTGCCGGTTTCTTTCGATAGGAGCATGAGAACCTCCCTCGCGAAGGCGCGCTGGGAGGTTCTAACTTATATATGGCGAGCTAGATTGATTGTGCATGAAACTCTTAACCAGAAGAGTATGCTCCTATCGAAAGAAACTGACCAACTCGCGGGTTGGCCGTAGGACGCCCGCGGGGTGGTCCGGGGTGGTCCGTGGATTTGCACGCAGGCCTGACCAGGTCTAGACCAGGAATCCCCTGCATCCCGGATCGAACAGCAGCCTCCTGAGACGCAGACGACGCTCGTCAAGACCAGCCGACTGGGCGCGGCGCCTCACGCCCAGACGTCTCTCGAGCACCGCGGCGACCTGTTCCATCATGCCGTGGCTCATGATCTGGGCGCCCGTCACCGTAATGACGTCATAGCCCATATCCTTGAGCGCATTCCTCCTGTTGGCATCCATCGCTATGGCGGGGGCGGAGGCGTGCCAGCTGGCGCTGTCATACTCGACGACGAGACGCTTCTCCTCCCATAGCAGATCTCCTCTGACCGAGCCTCTCCCCATGATCTTGGCAGCGGCGCCGCTCAACTCGATCGGGGCATTCAACACGGGTCGGGGAAGTCCGAACCCTCCAAGCCGCCTGGGCATGCTCAGGAGCATCGTGAGCTGGGTCTCCTTGGGTGAGGCGGACCCCTCGATTACGTGCGCGATCGCACGGCGTCCGTTCTTGGCCCCGGGCGATCCGGCCCACTCGGCAAGCGCGGACTCTATGTCACCGACACTGGTGAGGGGTTTGCGTCGCGGAAGCTCGGGCCCAGTCGTCCTTGACACGAACCCTCCGCAAAGTTCGAAGCCCGCCTCGATGAGCTGCTCGAGGGGAAGGACCTTCGCTAGCTGTACGAAGCAGAGCTCAGGTGAGGAGACGAAGAGCCGATTCCCGATACGCGCGAAGGACCCATTCGGCAATGCGCGACTGACCTGATGCCTCCTTAACCTCCCATCGTCAGAGCCATGCAGACCGTGCCAGACAAGCACGTTGACCGGCAGGTGAGGAGACGTGGCGAAGTCAGGAAGGGCTTCCAGGACGTCTCGCATGCTCGGAGTGGAGCCAAGGTAGTCCGCGAGATATGAGCGTTCGTCAAGACGGCACGGCGCCGGAGAGACGTCGCCGCTCCTCTCGGCAGCGTCCCGTGACCCCAGTGGGTTCCCGACGCGTCCCCAGTATTCGAATGCCGTTTGTCCGCACAGAAAGGTAGCCATGTACCGATTCTCCCAGACGGGACGCACGAACCTGACTAGGAGTCACGCGATTCGGCGGACGAGACGAAGTCGGTGGCGGCCAACGGACGGGCAAGCTCGAGAAGCCGGCGGGGAATGATCCGCTCGAACCTTGGCCTCTCGCCCATTTCCTTCGATAGGAGCATAGTCCTGCTAGTACGATACGTTATGTCTCGTATTCTGCCAGCGTATATGTGTTTTCGAATCTTCAGCGAACGGCTCCGCGGGAATGAAAACATGCTCCTATCGAAAGAAATGTGCACGCACGGCAGCGCACGCACGTACGCACGCACAGAGAGGAAGAGAGGGTCCTCAGAACTCGGAGAACGTGGGCTCGTGCACGACGCAGAGGTCCTCGCCAGCGGCGAGCTCGCGAAGGGCGTCCGTGAACGAGACCTCGTCCCCGCAGCGGAAGGCGACCTGCAGTTGGACATCCTCGGCGAAGATGGTGTCCGTCACGTGGCCTCCCGAGTCCGTGGCGAGCCTCCTCACGCGATCGAACGCCGCATAGGGCACGGACGCGACCACGGAGGTCACGAGCGTCATGGTCGCGATCGAGCCCTCCCGCTCAGCCGCCGAGATGGCCTCTTGGGTGGCCGAGGCATAGGCACGGACGAGGCCTCCCGGGCCGAGAAGGGTTCCTCCGAAGTAGCGGGTGACCACGCAGCACACGTCGGCAAGCCCCGCCCCATGGAGGGCCTCGAGCACGGGCATGCCCGCGGTACGCTGGGGTTCCCCGTCGTCAGAGACACGCTCTCGGCCATCCGCCAGCACCCAAGCGGGGACGTTGTGGCGGGCGTCATGGTGGAGGGAGCGCACCTGCTCGATGAACGCATCAGCCTCCGCCATGGTGGAGACACCGGCGAGCTGCGCTATGAAGCGGCTCTTGCGGTCCGTCACCTCGCCCGTCGGGTGGGCTCCAGCACGGATGGTGCGGTACTCGACCTGGTCCACGTCGGACACCCTACTTGCGAACGACCTGGAGCAGGGGGCTTCCGGCGTCGACGTCATCGGACTCGAGGACCTTCACGTCGGCGAACTCGGCCGTGTTGGAGACGACCATGATCACGACGTCGTCATGGCCGGCCGCCTTGATCTTGTCGCGGTCGAACGTGAGGAGAGGCTGGCCGGTCTCGACCGCATCGCCCTGCTCGACGAGACGGACGAACCCCTCGCCCTTCATCTCGACGGTGTCGATGCCGATGTGGATGAGGACCTCGATGCCATCGGACGTGGTGAGGCCGATGGCGTGATTGGTGTCGGTCGTCGCCATGACGGAACCGGTCACGGGGGCATAGACGACGCCGCCGGAAGGCCAGACGCCGCAGCCCTTGCCGAGGATGCCACCGTTGAAGACGGGGTCGGGAACGTCGGCCAGGGGCACGGCCCTTCCCTCGACGCATGCGGCGAGGGTGTCGGGGGCGGCCGCGACCTCGATGGACTCCGGTGCGGCCTGCTCGGCCGTCGTCTTCTTGAACCTGTCGAACAGACCCATGATGCGCTCCTTCGTGGATGATCCGACCTTGCCACGCAGACCGAGTCGTGACCGTACTTGGCGCCCACGACCGTCGGCGCGTGCCTTTGACCTCTACCCTACCCTATCCAGCCGTTCGGGTCCTTGCCCTCCTCGGCCAGACGCTGCGAGAGACGGCCCTTGGGGCTCGCATCCCACAACGGCTGCGACTTGGTCGCCCAGGCCTCGGCCACGGCGGTCGTCTTCGAGCAGAGCTCGTCGACGTCCTCGGGATGCGTGTAGTCGGTCGACTTGGCATCCGTCTCGTGGACCACCTCCGCGAGGGCGCCGGGATTGTCCAGCAGGGGGCAGGGCCTGAGCATGTTCGTGTTGAAGGGCTGATGGGCCCGATAGGCCTTGAACAGGGGCGACTTGTAGCACTCGAGCAGGCTCTTCTCGCGGACGTTGCAATCGGAGTAGTGGATGAACGCGCACGGCTCCACGTCGCCGCCTGCGTTGATGTGCAGGTAGCGCCTGCCGCCGGCGATGCAACCGCCTGTGTACTCCCCGTCGTTCCAGAAGTCGGCGAAGAAGATGGGCTTGGTCTGGCGCCAGTCATCACGGACCTTGTGGTACATCCCGGCGCGCTGCTCGTCGGTGGCAAGGAGCTCGACGGGGGCGCCCTGACCCACGGGCATGTAGGTGAAGATCCAGGCGAACAGCACGCCCTTCTCGGCCAGGAAGTCCACGAACTCGTCGGACGTCACCGAGTCGTAGTTCTGCGAGGTGTAGCAGATGGAGGCCCCGAAGGGCAGGTGACGCTCGCGCAGCAGGTCCATGGCGTGGACCACCTTGTCGAACGTGCCCTGTCCGCGTCGGGCGTCAGTGGCCTCGCGGAAGCCCTCGATGGAGAAGGCCGGCATGAAGTTCTTGACGCGCAGCATGTCGTCGGCGAACTTCTCGTCCACCAGGGTGCCGTTCGTGAAGGCCGAGAAGAAGCAGTCGGGATGCGCCTCGCACAGACGGGTGAGGTCGCCCTTGCGCACCATGGGCTCGCCGCCCGTGTAGAGGTAGACGTAGGTGCCGAGCTCCTTGCCCTGGCGGATGATCGAGTCGAGCTCGTCGTAGGTGAGGCTCTTGTGCTTGGCGTCCTCGTAGTTGGACGCCCAGCATCCCGTGCAGTGGAGGTTGCAGGCGGTGGTGGGGTCCATGAGGATGGCCCATGGGCAGTTGCAGTCCTCGGTCTCGTTGACCTCACGCTGGCGCGACCCACCGATGGTGACGGAGTTCACGAGGAAGTCCTGGACGAAGGCGCGGGAGACTCCGGGGTCGACCTCGAGCCTGACCTTGTCTACCAGACGGCGCCAGTTGTTGGTGGGGTCGGCCATGTAGCCCATGACCATGTTGAAGAGGCGGAGCTGGGCGTCGTTGATGTTGTCGCCCATGCCCGCGAACTTGTCGATGGTGGCCTTGACCCGCGGCAGGTTGCCGTCGAAGTCGTCCATGAGCATGTCATATGACTTCATGACCGCCGCGGATATGGCCTTGCCCTTGATGTCGTCGATGAGTGCCATCTGGTAGTCCTTCGTCGTCCGAGGCCGATATGGGGGGGGCGTGCGTGGCAAGCGGTCGGCGGCGGCATGAGCGCGCGACGCCGGCGGAGGGACTCTAGCAGAACCAGGAGAAGAGCGGCAGCAGGATGTTGCCACCCACCGCGAGGATCGTCACCGTCCAGAACATCGCATGGCCGAAGAACCTCGCGAAGCGCTCGTCAGCCCGCCCGTGCTCGGATCTGATCTGGTTGGTCTGGATGATCGCCATCGCGCCCATGAGGATGGTCATGATGCCCCATATGTTCGCGTATTCGAGCAGACCCATCGACAACGCGTCAGGCACGAGAGCGGCGCCGACCATGATGTTGGAGACCGTGCCGAAGAGGGCTCCCGGAATCATGCCCACCGTGTCCACATGGTGGTTCGCGCAGATGTAGATCATGATGAGCACCCAGAGGCTCGTGCCGTACATCGCGAGGAAGCACTTCAGGTAGAGACCGATGCCATCGCGCTTGACGATGATCGAAGTGACGTACTCGCTCTCCACTGGGTTCTCGCTCAGGCCAGGCTGGGAGAAGTTGCTCACGTACTGGTGGGCAGCCTCCCCCCATTCCACGGAGGTGACCTTGAAGCCGGCGATGCTCATGGACGAGTTCATGGCCGAGTTGTCCACGTCACCGTCGAAGATGACCTGCTCGGCGGGGTACTCGCTCTCGATATAGACGTTCATCTGGTTCGACGCGAGCGGGAACCTCATGGTGTTGAACGTCTTGGAGACGGTGACGTTGATCCTCGCGAGCTGGTAATGGAGGTTCCCGTCGACGTAGTCCTCGAGGACGTCCGTCGAGTCGATGCTGCCCTTGTAGACGTTGATGTTGTGGACCATGTCGAGGTCCTCGTCACCTGTCCACTTGAACCAGGCCACGAGCGTGACGTTGAACTTCGAATCCTTGAGGTCGATGGAGTGGATGGTCTCCAGATACGTACCGACCATGACGTGCGTCGCGTCGTTGCTATCGGCTATGTCGCGCGCGACATCGACCTCCTCCTGACGTGAGCCGGGATGCCACCACGAGGACTGTTCCTCGTCCACCGCGGAATAGATGTTCACGCAGGCGACGGCGAGGAAGATGATGCCGATGGCCATGAAGGCGGCGATCCACCTGCGGGTGATGCGACGCTTCCAGGGGTCAAGGGTCTTGAAGTCGCGCCAGGTGAGACGCTTGACGCCAGAGAGGGAGTGGACCTTGCGGCCGGTCTTGTGGCCTTGGGAGTCGACCTCGTCCACGAGCTCCTTCTCGACGACGAGTCCCGTCTCGGGATCGGTGTCGCCCACGCGAAGCTTGTGGGGCCGGTCGCCATCGGCCGTGGCCTTCTCGGCTTTGGGCTTGTCGGCCTTGGGCTTGTCGGCCTTGGGCTTCTCGCCGTCGGCCTTGGGCTTGTCGGCCTTGGAATCGGCGGACACGGGGGCGGCCTTCCCTGGTTTGGTGTCCTCGGTCTCGTCCGACATGCGCGGCTCTCCCTGTCAGCTCGGTTTCAACACTACACGCACCATCCTACAACCACCTCGCAAGCATCACAAAGACGGATGGCTCGGGAACGTCCTCGTGCTAGAATCACATGCGCGAAGTGGGCCAGACGGCCGCGCCGCAGCTTGGCTGTGGTGAGGAAAGTCCGGGCTCCATAGGGCAGGATGCCGGCTAACGGCCGGGCGGGGTGACCCGACGGATCAGTGCCGCAGAAAAGAAGACTCCCACCGGCCCGCGAGGGTCAAGGGAAAAGCTGAAACGGTGGTGTAAGAGACCACCAGCGTCGTGGTAACACGGCGGCTTGGCAAACCCCATCCGGAGCAAGAGCAAATAGGAGCGCAATGGGCTGGCCCGGCTCGCGCTCGGGTTGCTCGCTAGAGGGCGACGGCAACGTCGTCTCGAGATAAATGGTCGTCCACGACAGAACCCGGCTCATAGGCCCACTTCGCACCTTTTCTCTCCCCCCCTCCCGTCCGTCACATGCCCGACGCTCCCCCATGTCCCCATTCCACACGAGCATGTCTTGTCACCTGTCTTGTCAGGTGACATACTGTTCTTCCGACACAGGGCCGGACGAGGAGGGCACGTGACGGACGGGAATGGCACGGGACTGTCGGGGCAGGTCTCCATCGCGGACGAGGTGGAGGAGCTCAAGCGGAGACGGAACGCCGTCGTCCTCGCCCACTACTACGTCCCCGGCGAGGTGCAGGACCTGGCCGACCACGTGGGGGACTCCTTCTACCTCGCGAAGCTCGCCTGCACGCTGGACGCCGACGTCATCGTGCTCGCCGGCGTGGCCTTCATGGGTGAAAGCGCGAAGCTCCTCAACCCCGAACGGACGGTCCTTCTGCCCGAGCCGGCGGCCGACTGCCCCATGGCCCACATGGCCAGCGTGGCCGAGGTGGCGAAGGTCAGGCGCGAGCACCCCGGCGTGGCCGTCGCCTGCTATGTGAACTCCACCGCCGAGCTCAAGGCTGCCAGCGACGTGTGCGTGACGTCGTCCAACGCAGCGAGGATCGTGTCCGGACTCGCCGCCGACGAGGTCTACTTCATCCCCGACATGAACCTCGGCCGCTATGTGGCCGAGAAGGTCCCGGAGAAGCACGTCATCCTCAACCAGGGCTGGTGCCCCCGACACGTGGGGATATCGCCCGAGGAGGTGCGCAGCCTGGCCCGAGAACATCCCGGAGCGCCCGTCCTCGCCCATCCCGAATGCACGCCCGAGGTGCTGGACGAGGCCGACTTCGTGGGTTCGACCTCGCAGATCATCGAGCAGGCCCGCGAGAGCGACGCACGCGAGCTCATCATCCTCACCGTGGTGGGCGTGGCGCATGAGCTCGAGCGCGCATGCGCGGGACAGGGCAAGCGCTTCCTCTTCCCCGGCCATCCCCCGATCTGCCCCAACATGGCCTCCGTGACGCCCGAGAAGGTCCGTGACTGCCTTCGCGATATGTCCGGCGCGGTCGAGGTCGACGCAGCATGCGCACCTGCCGCGAGACGAGCCCTCGAGCGCATGCTCGAGCTGGCGGGGAGATGATCGCATGAACGAGAAGAGAGAGGCGGATGCGGACGTCATCATCGTGGGTTGCGGGGTTGCCGGGCTCTACTGCGCCCTCAACCTGCCTGCCGGCACGAAGGTGACGATGCTCTCCAAGGGACCCGTCGACGAGTGTGACTCGATGCTCGCGCAAGGCGGCATCTGCGTCGAGCGCGACGACGAGGACTACGGCCCATGGTTCGAGGACACGATGCGCGCCGGTCACTACGAGAACCGACGCGAGAGCGTGGACATGATGATCAGGTCGAGCAGGTCGGTCATCGACGACCTGGTGCGACTCGGCGTCGACTTCGAGCGCGAGGATGACGGGAGCCTCAGCTACACGCGCGAGGGCGCCCATTCGCGTCCGAGGATCTGCTATCACGCCGACATCACCGGCAAGGAGATAACCACGAAGCTCCTCGCCCGCGTCCGCGAGCTCGACGGCGTGACCATCCTCGAGAACACCTGCATGCGAGACATAGTGGTGGGACCGGACGATGGCGGACGCGAGGCCTGCGAGGGCGTGGTCGCAACGAGGCCCGACGGCTCGAACGTCCGTCTCCTCGCCCAGGACACGGTCTGGGCCTGCGGGGGCGTGGGTGGACTGTGGGACCGTTCGACCAACTACCCGATCCTCACGGGAGACGCGTGCAGGATCGCCGAGAGGCACGGCATCAGGTTGGAGCACATGGACTACGTGCAGATACACCCCACCTCCCTCTACACAGGCAAGCCCGGACGCGCCTTCCTCATATCCGAGAGCTGCCGCGGCGAGGGAGCCGTCCTCATCGGCGCCGACGGCAGGCGCTTCTGCGACGAGCTGCAGCCCCGCGACGTGGTGACGGCCGCCATACGTGAGCAGATGGCCAAGGAGGGCACGGACCACGTGCGCCTCTCCTTCGAGCATGTCGAGCCGGATGTGGTGAGGGAGCACTTCGCCAACATCCGCGAGCGTTGTCTGGAGGAGGGCTACGATATCCTCACCGAGCCGATCCCCGTCGTCCCGGCCCAGCACTACCTCATGGGAGGGGTGTGGGTCGACCTGGACTCGGCGACGTCGATGGGGCATCTCTACGCCGCCGGCGAGACGAGCTGCAACGGCGTGCATGGCAGAAACAGGCTCGCATCCAACAGCCTCCTCGAGTCGCTCGTGTTCGCGCGTCGCGCGGCGTGGGCCATCTCGCGGGACGTCACGGATGCCGAGGAGGACGGGGCGCGGCGCGTCCCCGAGGAGGTCGAGGCATAGATGGATCCCGTGACGCTCAACGTGGTGGCCGACAGGTACCTGCGCCTCGCGCTGGAGGAGGACATCACGAGCGAGGACGTGAGCTGCGCCTGCGTCATGCCCGACGCGAGGCGCGGCGTGGTCGACCTCATCGCGAAGGGTCCGGGCGTGATCTGCGGCCTCGACGTGTTCGGACGCGTGTTCTCCCTTCTCGACCGGCAAAGCCAGGTCGAGAGGCTGGTGGGCGAAGGCGACGAGGTGGAGTCGGGCGAGCTCGTGGCGCACGTCTCGGGTGACGTCCGCGCGCTCCTCTCCGGCGAGCGCACCGCCCTCAACTACCTCCAGCGCATGAGCGGCATCGCGACCCACACGCGCAGGATGGTGCGTGCGCTCGAGGGCACGCACGCCACGCTCGTGGACACCAGGAAGACCACCCCCTGCATGCGCGTGTTCGAGAAGGAGGCGGTGAGGACGGGCGGTGGCACCAACCACCGCTACAACCTCTCCGACGGCGTCATGCTCAAGGACAACCACATCGACGCGGCGGGTGGCATCGCACCGGCGGTGGCCGCGGCCCGCGTCCGGGCCCCGTTCGTCCGCAAGGTCGAGGTGGAGGTCGAGTCGCTCGACCAGGTACGCGAGGCCCTGGATGCCGGCGCGGACATCATCATGCTGGACAACATGGACCTCGACCGGATGAGGCAGGCCGTGGACATGATCGCGGGACGGGCCCAGACCGAGGCCTCCGGCAACGTCGACCTCGAGAGCGTGCATGCCGTGGCCGAATGCGGGGTCGACTTCATCTCCTGCGGCGCCCTCACGCACTCCTCGCCCATCCTCGACCTCTCGATGAAGCATCTCCGCGTCGAGGAGGAGGCATGATGGGCGGCGCCGAGCGTAGGCAGGCCATCCTCGACAGCCTCTCGGAGGCGGGCACCGGCTCGGCGCTCTCCGGCCGGGAGCTGGCGGGCAGGTTCGGCGTGAGCCGGCAGGTCGTCGTGCAGGACATCGCCCTCATGCGCGAGGCGGGTACGCCGATCGTGGCCACGAGCAGAGGCTACGTCCTCGAGAGACGGCGCGAGAGCGACAGGCCGAGGAGGACCGTCAAGGTCCGCCATTCGATCGACCAGATAGGCGATGAGCTCTGTGCCATCGTCGACAGGGGTGGCCGTGTGCTCGACGTCACGGTGAACCATCGCGCCTACGGGTTCGTCTCCGCCCCGCTCGACATAGCGAACAGGAGGGACGTCCGGAGATTCGTCGACGACATCTCCTCGGGCGTCTCCTCCCCCCTCATGACGCTCACCTCCGGCTATCACTTCCACCTCATCGAGGCGAACACGGAAGACGAGCTCGACGAGATAGAGGCCGCGTTGGACGAGCTCGGCTTCCTCGCCAAGGTCCTGCCCTACGAGGCGACGAAGGCCGCTGACGGGTCCTGACGTCGAGCCCCACCCCAGGGGGTCCTCGGAACAGAACATCCGTACGGTCTCGACGACCCGCTCCCCTCCTCCTGCTATACTGGAATAGAACAGACGTTCTACTACCAGGGAGGCGAGGATGGACACCCTCACGAAGCTCGGCATCCTCGCCGATGCGGCGAAGTACGATGCCGCGTGCACGAGCTCCGGCGTGAGCAGAGGACCTTCCAAGGGGAAGCTCGGCATCGCGAGCGACGCGGGCTGCTGCCACGCGTTCACGGCGGACGGCAGATGCGTGACGCTGCTCAAGGTCCTCATGAGCAATGCCTGCAGCTATGACTGCGCCTACTGCGTGAACCGCCGTTCGAACACGGTCCCCCGCGCCACCTTCACCCCTCGTGAGCTCGCACAGCTCACGGTCGACTTCTACAAGAGGAACTACATCGAGGGGCTGTTCCTCTCCTCGGGTGTGATGGGCACGCCCGACGCCACGACCGAGCGGATGATCTCCTGCCTCGAGCTCCTCCGTGGCGAGATGCGCTTCAACGGCTACGTCCATGCCAAGGCCATCCCCGGCACGTCGCCCGACCTCATCGACCGTCTGGGACGCCTCGCCGACCGCCTCAGCGTGAACGTGGAGCTCCCGAGCGCCGGGTCGCTCTCGGCTCTCTGTCCTGACAAGACCTCGAGTGCCATCACCGCCCCCATGGCTCAGATCGCGAGCACCATAGTGGGAGAGAGGCGACTGGGAGCAGGCGACGGACGACGAGACTCGACGCAGGCCGATGGACTCGCCCAGGTACCGAGGTCCGATGCGAACCGTCGGCGAGCAGGGTTGGGTCGCCGTGGCGCACGTGCGGGCTCCTTCGCGCCCGCGGGACAGGCGACCCAGCTCATCATCGGTGCCTCGCCGGAGGACGACAACCACATCCTCCAGCTCTCGCGCTCCATGTACGAGCGCTTCGGCCTCAAGCGCGTGTTCTTCTCGGCCTACATGCCCGTGGTGGACGACCCCGTCCTCCCCTGCCCCGGCACGCCCGTCCCGCTCCGTCGCGAGCACAGGCTCTATCAGGCGGACTGGCTCATGCGTTACTACTCCTTCTCCCCCGACGAGCTGGTGAGCGCGGAGGAGCCTTGGCTCGACCTCGACGTCGACCCGAAGCTCGCCTGGGCCCTGCGCAACATCGACCGCTTCCCCATCGAGGTGAACGAGGCGCCCCTCGAGCAACTCCTCCGCGTCCCGGGCATCGGCGTGACAGGTGCGAGGAAGATCGTACGTGCGAGAAGGGGGCACGCCCTCACGTTCGACGACCTGGGCAGGCTTCGCATCGTGATGAGGCGAGCCCGCCACTTCGTGACCTGCTCGGATTCCATCGACCCAGCCTGTCCCCTGGATGCCGAGCTCATACGGCAGAGGGTGGTGAGTGATGCTTCCTCGAGCAGGTACAACCGCACCCAGCGCGCCGCTGACCGTCAGCTCTCCCTCTTCTGACCGCGGCGAGGGATACTCGCCGGCCACGTCGAGGACCACGGCGGAGCTGAGAAGGGGGATCGAGAAGTGCGGTCAGGCCGTCATGGAATGCGAGGCGAGCGCCGAGGGGGTGCTCGCCGCCACGGGCGTCATGTACCTCGCCCATGTCGACCCCGCTCACGTGAGGGTCGAGGGTATGGGATGTTGCCAGCCCCGTCTGGGAGAGGCGTCCCTGGCCGTCGAGACGGACGTCGCGCTCGCCAAGAGGGTCTACACGGGGCTCGAGCGGACCGTGGCGCGTGGGTGTCGTAGGTCGAACGGAGTCGGATGTCCTGGTGGCTGCACGGGGGCCTGCGCCCGCAAGGTGCTCCTCGCTTGCACGTCCGAGGATGCCCGCATGCCGGACGAGGTGATGAGATACGTACGCCTCGGGTTCGAGGTGGGCCCCCGCCTCTCCACCCTCGGGGCCGATCCCGTGGTCGCGCCCGTCGACCAGCTCGCCAAGTCCTCCGCCAACGAGGCCGAGAGACTCCGGCAGTTCGCGAGGTTCTCACACATGGCCGACGGCTCGTTCCTCGCCATCGCCAGACCGAAGGCCGCCGTGCTCCCCTTCGCGGCGGGCTACTTCACGGCTCGTCTGGCTTGCGAGCGCTTCTGCCTCGTCGACGTCAGGCATGCACAGGCGCTCGTCCACGAGGCGCAGGGCAGGAGCGCGATCGTGGGTCTTCCCGCAGCGGACGTGGATCGCCTCGCGAGCATGGACCTCGCGGGCGCCGACGGCGACCTCGCCGCCCATGACGAGCGCTACGTCCGTGCCATGTGGAAGGGATTCTACGATGCCATGGCGCTTCCTGGCAGGGACGCCTCGCACAGGGGCTATGACCTCAGGAAGCAGTTCATGCCCGAACGGCTCTGGGGAGGGCTCCCAGAACTAGATCCGCGCTCCGGCGAGACCGGAGGCTACGTCCCTCCCGCCTACGGCGGGGATCACCTTGCACAAGAAGGAGGACGCCTCCGGGGAGACGTCCTCCAAGACATGCGACCTATCTGACGAGCTACGAAGAATCGAGAGTTAGTCGAGGTCGTCGACGTTCACGCCCGCGGCGTTCTGCTGAGGCATCGGCGCATAGACCGTGGCGTTGACATCAGCGGAAGGCGTCGGCGCGGGCGTGGGCGCGTCATAACGCGTGCCAGTGGAGCCGTTGGGAGTGGAGGTGAGGACCTGGTTGGGGAAGGCGGCCTCGGCGTCGTCCATGAAGTGCTGGAGAAGACCCTTGTACTCGGAGCGGAACTCCTCGCGGGACTGCTTGAGGCGGTCGATCTCGTCGAGCTCGTTCTGCTTCTCTGCGAGGGCCTGACGGATGACCTCGCGAGCCTTCTGGTCGGCCTCCTCGCGGATGTGGTCGGCGTTGTCCTTGGCCTCGGCGACGATGGTGTCAGCACTCTGCTGGGCGACGATCAGCGCCTGCGAGATCTGGTGCTCGGAAGCGCTCGAGACACCCGCGGAGACGGGAGCGGCGACGGGAGCGGGAGCGGAGGAGGAGCCGGCAGCCTTGAGCTGGGCGACCTCGGCCTGTGCGGCGGCGAGCTGAGACTCGGAGGTGTTGAGACGGCCCTTCAGGTCCGCGATCTTCTGAAGCATCGCGTCAACCTCGCCAGCGAGCTGCTCGAGGAATCCGTCGACCTCCTCGGTGTCATAGCCATGCTTCGACTCGGAGAAGGTGAGCTGTTCGATGTCTGCTGGTGTGATTGCCATCTGTATCCCTTTCGTCGCTGCCCCGGACGTGTAATCCAAGGGAGTAACCGATGTCCTGGTACGTGTAGCTCTACAAAATTATAGACACAATAAGCTGTTCTAGCACGCCAAGCACAAATATCGCCACAACTGGCGAGAAGTCTATCCCGCCAAACGGCGGTATGACCCTCTGGAAAATGCCCATGAAGGGACGTACGAGTCTGTCGAGGACCTCTCGGATGTCGGCGATGATGCCCGTGCCCGACCCGATCGGGAACCACGAGAGGATGCACCATACGACGATGATGCCCTCGTAGAAGCTGAACAGCGCCTTCACTATGTTGGCGAGGGTCACCATGTGCACTCCATGTCTTCAGAGGACGGTACGGGTCAACGGGAAGGGGCCGACGTCACGCAAGCTCATGGGTGCGCTCGAGCGCCGCGTCGACGGCATCGTATGCGCCCTCGCACATGAGAGGCTCAAGCTCGCGGAGTGCCGCGGCGGTCGTGCCGCCGGGACTGGTGACGCCCTCGAGATAGCTACGAGGATGCTCCCCGCTCTCGAGAAGCGAGCGAGCGGTGCCGAGCATGGTCGACTCGACCATCTCCCGCGTCGCCTCCGCAGGGATGCCGGCGCGGATGCCGGCACGTGTGAGCGCGTCGACGAAGAGGGCGAAGTAGGCGGGCGCACAGCCGATGACGGCACCTTCGGCATCAAGCTGGTCCTCACGCATGACGAACGCGGAGCCCAGAGACGAGAAGAGGGTGCGGACGAGCTCGACGTCGGCCTTCGCGGCCGTGTCCTTGCCCGTCGCCATGTCGACGGCGGCGATGGCAGACGCACCCGAACGCACCGAGACCGGCAGATTGGGCATGACGCGGACGACGCGGGTGAGTCCCTGGCCCACGAACCAGCCGAGAGGCTTGCCCGCGGCGATGGAGACCACGAGCGTCCCTGCGCAGGAGTCGGCGACGGACTTCACGACCGAGGAGATGACCTGAGGCTTGACCGCCAGGATGATCGCGTCGGGTCCTTCGGCGAGCAGTGCGTCGACATCCGGGACGACTTGGGCGCCGCTGTCCGCCGAAAGCGCCTCGAGGCGCTCCGCGTGGTGATCGCACACGATGACGCGCGAGGCGTCACACGTGCCAGAGGCGATGAGGCCGCGTGCGATGGAACCACCCATCGAGCCGCAGCCGATGATGCCGACGACCTCGCTCACCGTGGCCATCGACTACCTCCCGAGGACGCCGTCGGACGTGAGCTTGGCCACGTCGGAGTCGGACAGCTCGATGCCGGCGGGAAGCACGACGAACACACGGTCGCCGAGCTCACGCACGGAGCCGCCGATGCCACAGGAGAGACCGAAGCAGAAGTCGAGGATGCGCTTGGCGGTCTCGATCTTGACGGCCTTGAAGGACAGGACCACCGGCTGGTTGGTGCGAACTCGCCTGACCACCATCTGCACGTCGTCATAGGCGGTGGGCTTGAGGACATACGGAGGCAGTTGGCCACTCGACATGCGGGGGACGGCGGTGAGACCGATGTCGCCCGGAGTGGTCACGTGGTCGGTGACGTCAGGGATGACGCCCGTCTGGCCGACGTCATACGAGGGACGCGAGGGCTGCTCGCGATCCCAGGAGCGATCCTGGCCATAGTCGGAGGAGTAGTCATCGCGGGGATCGTCGTTCCAGTCGGAGCGTCCCGACACGGCACGGGAGCCCTGGTCCATCCCACGTTGCTGGGAGAGGCCGGAGCCCTGGCCCCTCAGCGGACGACCGGACCTCGTGTAGACCGAGACGCTCTCGGCCTCGGGACGGGGCGTGTTGCCGAGAAGACCGTCCGAGCTTGGCTGGCCGGTCTGGCCATCGTCGTAGTAGTCGTCATCATAGCCACGGCCGTCGTCATAGTACGCACCCTCATCGGGGTCCTGACGCAGCTTGTCCTTGACCTTATCGAGGAAGCCCATGGTATGGTCCTGCTTTCTCATCCGTGACGCCGCCTTCTTCCGGTCCGTGGCAGGACAGGCTCAGCAGCGATTCTCCGCCAGTTCATAGTCCTTTGAGAAGACTACCCTTCCAAGCCTAACGAGGGTGGAACCCTCCTCGACCGCAATCTCGAAATCATCACTCATTCCGCAGGATAGGACGGGCAGCGCAAGGCCGCTCGTGGATCTCAGCCTCTCGGCGAGGGAGCGCAGACCAGAGAAGGTCGCCCTGGCCGCATCGGGGTCGTGCGCGGGGGCCATGGTCATGAGCCCCTGTATCGAGATCCCCTCGAGTCCCATGAGGTCATCGAACGACGTCATGACGTCAACCGGCGAGAAGCCCGACTTGGAGTCCTCCCCACTCACGTTCACCTCGAGGAGGACCTGGGCCACCATGCCCCTGGCCTGGGCCCTCGTGGAGATGCCCCCGGCGAGATGCGACGAGGACACGGAATGGATGAGGGAGGCGCGGCCGAGCACCTGATTGATCTTGTTCTTCTGCAGGTTCCCGATCATGTCGAATCGGGGGGCGGCCAATCCCCTCTCGTCCGCCGTCGCGTCGATGGCGTCACGCTTGCGTGCGAGCTCCTGGGGGCGGTTCTCGCCGAACACGTCCCAGCCCACGTCCATGGCGGCCTCGACCGCGTCGATGTCGACCGTCTTGGAGACGGCCTCGACCACGACGTCGTCGGGGGTCCGCCCAGCACGCGAGCACGCCCGCGAGACCCTGTCCAATATCTCGGAACGTCGGGCCGTGAGGAACGCCTCATAGCCTTCGTCCCCAAACCAGTCCCTACTCGGCTCCGCCATCGGCGTCG
Organism: Atopobiaceae bacterium; assembly: GCA_022655215.1. Classification (GTDB taxonomy): domain Bacteria; phylum Actinomycetota; class Coriobacteriia; order Coriobacteriales; family Atopobiaceae; genus JALCUE01. Next base: position 952,276 of record JALCUE010000001.1, read on the forward strand.
CCGCCCTCCGCCGCGTCCTGCCTGACGGGTTCGACGGGCTCGACGGGCTCGTCGAAGTCGTCGTCGTCGTCAAAATCGTCATCGTCGTCTTCGAGCGTGGGGGCGTCGAGGTGCGCGACGGGGCCGACGACGGCCTGGCCGAGCGCGACCTCGGGAATCTGGTCGGCCAAGCGCTCGTCCTTGTCGATGTCGAGGGACAGGCCCACACCACGCGCGGCGTAGAGATCCTCGAGCTCGTCCTCGTCGAGAGAGGCGAGGTCGGACAGAGACCTCCTGCGACCGGTGAGGAGGAACACGAGGCGGCCACCCACCTCCACAGAGTTGTCCGAGATGCGCTCGAGCATGCGGGCCGCCATGATCACGCGCGTCGCGGCGTCCATGTCGTCCGAGGGTCCGAGCGAGGCGAATGCCTTGAAGAACTGCTTGTAGATGACATCGACAGGCTGGTCGAGCTCGGGAAGGGAGCTCGCCGTGCCGAGATCGCTCTCCACGATCGCCTCGGCCGTGGCGCCCAGGACGCGATAGACGAGGTGAGCCTGACTGGCCAGGAGGTCGAGGAGCTGGCCGGGAACCACATGGCCATGGCAGCGCTTGGCCGTCTTGGCGATGTTGCGCGCGTGGTTCGACATGCGCGCGAGGTTGAAGTCCACGTAGATGATGAACTGGAGCAGGCGCAGGTCGCTGGCGACCGGTTGCTGCAGGACGATCAGGTTGTAGGCCTTGTCCTCGAGGTCGGCGCAACGCTGGTCGATGTCGCGCGTGGCGATCTTGGCCTTCTTCGCCTTGGCCTTGTCGTCCTCGACGAGTGCGTCCACGGCATCATGGAGCTCGATGTCGACGTCGGCATAGATGGAGATGAGCTCCTGCCTGAGCTCCGCGAGTTGATGATCGAATAGTTCCCGCATCCCGTGCCTCCTTCTGTAGTTCGTTCCCCCGAATGGTTGCGTCAGCCGAAGCGGCCCGTGATGTAGTCCTCCGTGCGGCCGTCCTTCGGCGAGTTGAATATCTCCTGCGTGGCCCCATACTCCACGAGGCCAGCCGGCTCGCCGGCATGTTCTTGAAGGAAGAATGCCATGTAATCGCTCACCCGGGCGGCCTGCTGCATGTTGTGGGTCACGATGATGATGGTCATCTCGGGCGCGAGCTCGACCATCAGGTCCTCGACCTTCTGGACGCTCGTGGGGTCGATGGCGCTGCAGGGCTCGTCCATGAGCAGGACGTCCGGTTGCACCGCGAGGACGCGGGCGATGCAGAGACGCTGCTGCTGGCCACCAGAGAGGGCCAGACCGTTCTTGTCCAGCTGGTTCGAGACCTCTTTCCAGAGGTTGGCCCGCTTGAGCGACTCCTCGACGATACCGTCAAGATCGGACTTCGAGCTCACCCCCTGGAGACGTGGCCCGAAGGCGACGTTCTCGTAGATGGTCTTGGGGAACGGGTTGGGCTGCTGGAAGATCATGCCGACGCGACGCCTGAGGTCGACCGGGTCGACGCCCTCGGCATAGATGTCGGAGCCGTCGAGTTCCATGGTGCCTTCGCAGCGGGTGCCCTCGATGAGGTCGTTCATGCGGTTCATGCAGCGTAGGAACGTCGACTTGCCGCAGCCGGAGGGGCCGATGAACGAGGTCACCTTGTTCTGGGCGATGTCCAGGCTCACCCCCGTGAGGGCGTGGAAGCTCCCGTACCAGAACTCGAAGTCCTGGACATGGATCCCGCGTCCCTCGACGTGCGGCGCATGACGGTATTCGGTCATGGACTACTTGCCTCCCGACTTCGACGCGCTGCGGCGCGAGATGTAACGAGCGAACAGGTTGAACGCGAGGATCATGATCACCAGCAGGAGCGCCGTGCCATAGGCGGCGTTCATGTTGATGCCATCGTTCGCGAGGAGATACAGGTGGATCGTCATGGGACGGCCGGAGTCGAACGGCGAGACAGGCAGGTTCACTGCCTGACCCATGGTGTAGAGCACCACTGCCGTCTCGCCCACGGCACGTCCGATGGCGAGCACGATGCCCGTGGCGATGCGCGGGAAGGCCGAGGGGAGAACGATCTTGCTCACGACCTGCCACTTAGTGGCACCCAGACCGTAAGCACCCCAACGGATGTAGCGAGGCACGGCACGAATGGCCTCCTCGGTGGTACGCATGACGATGGGCAGCATCATGATGGCGAGCGCGAGAGCCGCCGAGAGCATCGAGAGGCCGAAGCCCATGTACTCGACGAACAGCGCATAGCCGAAGAGGCCCATGACGATGGAGGGCACGGAGGAGAGCGTGTCTGCCGCGTAGCGGATGAACGTGACGAGCCTGCCCTGTTTGGCATACTCGGCCAGGTAGACGGCGGCCAGCACCGCGATAGGCGTGCAGATGAGCATGGCGAGCGCGGTGACGTAGAGGGTCGACACGATGGTGGGCCAGATGCCGCCCTCGGCGTTCACCCCCTGAGGCCAGCCGAAGATGAAGTCAAGGGAGAGGTTGGGCAGACCGTTCACCGTGACGAAGCCGATGATGAGGACGAGGATCGCGGTGGTCGCGAGCGCCATGACCGTGAACACCGTGACGGCGACCTTGTTCGACGTGTCCTTCGAGACCTTGGCCGAGCCACCATGGGACAAGAGCCTCTTTATCCTCGCAGCCGAGGTCTCGCCGCCCTCTGCCTCCGGAGGAAGGGCCTCGACGGGCGGGACGGGATCGGGGGTGGTCGGGACGGCCTCCATGCGGGCGGCGGAGGGAGCGACGGAGGAGGTCTCCCCAGCCTTCTCGGCCTTCTCGGCCTTCTCGGCCTTCTCGGCCTTCTCGGCCTTCTCCTCCTGCTTGGCCTTCTTGCGGGCCTTGGCCGCCTCGCGGTCGCGAGAGACGAATCGGACGATTCCGACGAGCGAGGCCGAGATGATGAAGAGCACGACGCCCATGCCGAAGAGGGCGCTGCGGTGGAGACCCGACGAATAGCCCATGTCGAGCGCGATCTGGCTCGTGAGCGTGGAAAGCGGGCTCGTGATGGAGTCAGGTAGGACGGGTGCGTTGCCCACCACCATGAGGACGGCCATCGTCTCGCCGATGGCTCGGCCCATGCCGAGGACCACGGCGTTCACGATGCCGGTCTTGGCGGCCGGCAGCACGATCTTGTAGATGGCCTGCCACTTGGTGGCACCCATGGAGTAGGCCGCCTCACGGATGCCCATGGGGATCGAGCGCAGGGCGTCCATGGTGAGCGTCGTGATCGTGGGCACGATCATGATGGCGAGCACGAGCCAGGCGGTGAGGGCCCCGAAGCCCAAGCCGCCACTGGCAGACGCGATGAGCGGGCGCAGGACCACGAGGCCGAAGAAGCCGTAGATGACGGAGGGGATGCCCGCAAGGAGGTCGACGGCCGTGCTCACGATGCCCGAGAGACGCTTCGAGGCGATCTCCGTGAGGAACACGGCGCAGCCGATGGCGAGAGGGACGCCGATGGCAAGCGCGCCCACGGTGACGAGGCCGGAACCCGCGGCAAGGCAGGCGATGCCGTACTGACCATCACTCGGGCTCCAGACACTCCCGAAGAAGTTCTCCAAGCCGATGTCGGTGAAGACGGGGAACGCCTTCCAGATGGTGAAGACGAAGATGAGGCAGACCGCCAGCACGGCCACGAACGCGCACGCCAGGAAGAGATACTGGAGCGTCTTCTCCTTGACGTAGGTGCTGTGCGAGACGAGCTTGAGCTCGTGGGTCGTGGTATCGAGGGCCGCGCCCTTGTTGGGCTCGATGTCTTCGAGATGCGGTGGCTTCTTGAGGTCGTGTACCGGCTGGTCGCTCATGATGCATCACCCGCCGAGGCCGAGACTGGGATATACCCGGCGTCACGGATGGTCTGGGCCATCTCGTCGGAGAGGACGAATTGGATGTAGTCGTAGGCCGCACCCGTGGGCTCTCCGTTGGTGAAGAAGTAGAGCTCGCGCGAGATCGGATAGGTACCGTTCTCGACGTTTGCCTCGGTCGCCTCGACACCACCCACGGAGAGGGACTTGACCGATGTGGTCGCGTTGGACGACTCGACGAAGCCGATGGAGATGTAGCCGATGGCACCGGGGGTGCGGCTCACGACGTCACGGACCTGGCCGGTTCCCGGCAGGACCGCCGCGGAGCGGTCGAACGACGTGTCGCCCATGACGATGGTGCGGAACGCCTCGCGGGTACCGGAGGCCTCGTCGCGGTTCACGACCTGGATGGCGAGGTCGGGACCTCCCACCTCGCTCCAGTTGGTGATCGCACCCGAGTAGATGCCACGCAGCTGGTCCATGGACAGGTCGTCCACGGGATTGGACTCGTTGACGATGATGGCGATCCCATCGTGCGCGATGACGGTGGAGACGAGATCGGAGTCGCGCTCGGAGGCCGTGAGGTCACGGCTCGAGCTGGCGATGTCGGCGGTGCCGTTCATCGCGGCCTCGATGCCCGCGCTGGAACCCAGGCCGCTCACGAGGACGTGGACGCCGGACTGCGCCTCGAACTTCTCGGCGGCGATCTCGGCTATGGGGAGAACCGTGGTGGATCCGGCGACGGTGATCTCGGTGCTCGAGGACGATGACGTGCACCCGCAGAGGGAGAGCACGCCCACGAGGGAGGCCGTCAGGAGGAGGCATACGGCATGAAGGCCATGGCTGCGTGGCGACCGCATGTTCCTCCTTCCGCGCGATACGAGTAGAAGCGATCCGTTCCGCGGGCGGTCGAGAGGTTGCTGTCCAGAAGGTTGCACGGCCTTGCTCCGACCGACGTGAGCGTACGTTGGATGGCAGAGGCCAGGTCGAGCCTGTCCCTTCCGCGATTCACCATACTACCAAACTCATTCACGAAAGAGTCCAGAAGCTCGGGGGACACCACGTAGTCCTCCCCCGTGATATGGGGGCCGATGTAGGCCTTGACGACGGACGGTTCGCATCCCGCCTCCTCGCAGAGGACACCCATGGCCTTTCCCGAGATGCGCGCCAGGGTCCCCCTCCATCCCGAGTGGACGACGGCGAACGCGCCGGGGGCGGCGAGCACCACCGGGACGCAGTCGGCGAAGCACAGCATCACGGGAACCTCGCGAGCTAGGCAGACGATGGCGTCGGCGCCGGCGTCCGCCCGATCCCTCACACGCGAGAGCTCGGCATCCGTGGCGTCGTGGATGACGACCACCTCATCCCCATGAACCTGATTGGGCATGACGAGACGGTCGGCGCACGAGGCCGCGCCCAGCGCGGCAAGCGCCCGCCTGCGATTCTCGTGAACGCGTTCGGCGACATCGCCGCACGCCCCGCCGAGGTTCAGGGAGGCATAGGGGGCCTCGGACACGCCCCCTCCCCTCTCGGTGAAAGCGAACGTGACCCCGCCAGGACGACCGGTGTCGCCCAGCAGGGTCACGCCCTCGGAGACGTACCTCGAGATCGAGGGACTGGTCTTCACTAGAGGCGGCTGTTCTTAAGGAAGTCGGGGATGTCGAACTCCTTGCTCTCGAATCCCTTGGCGGCAGAACCGGTAGAGGTCGAGGGCTTGGGCGCAGGCTTGGGAGCAGGGGAGCTCTTGGGCGTGGACATGTGCAGGTTGCCATCGAGCGTGGGGATCTTGGGCTGGACGGAGCCATCCGCGAAGCCGGTCGCGATGACGGTGACGCGCACCTGGTCGCCAAGCGACTCGTCGACGACGGTGCCGAAGATGATGTTCGCCTCGGGGTCGACGTTGGTGGCGACGAGGTCGGCAGCGTCGTTGATCTCCTGGATGCCGAGGTCCTTGTTGCCGGCGATGGAGAGCAGGACGCGCGTGGCACCGTCGATGGAGTTCTCGAGCAGACGGCTGGAGATGGCCTCCTGGGCGGCGTCCGTGGCGCGGTTGTCACCGCTGGCGGTGCCGATGCCCATCATGGCCGTGCCGGCACCGCGCATGATGGTGCAGACGTCGGCGAAGTCGAGGTTGATGAGGCCGGGGACCGTGATGAGGTCCGTGATGCCCTGCGTGCCCTGGCACAGCACGTCATCGGCCATGCGGAAGGCCTCGAGCATCGTGGTCTTCTTCTCGGACAGGTCGAGGAGACGGTCGTTGGGGATGACGATGAGCGTGTCGACGTTCTCGGAGAGGTTGTCGACGCCGTCGGCGGCCGCACCAGAGCGCTTGCGGCCCTCGAAGGTGAAGGGCTTGGTGACGACGGCGACCGTCAGGGCCTTGATGTCGTTCTTGGCGATGTCGGCCACGATTGGAGCGGCACCGGTGCCGGTACCGCCGCCCTCGCCCGCGGTGATGAAGACCATGTCGGCGCCCGCAAGGGCGGCCTTGATGTCGTCACGGCTCTCGTCGGCGGCCTCGGCGCCGACCTCAGGGTTGGCTCCAGCGCCCAGACCCTTGGTGATGTCCGTGCCGATATGGACCTTGATATCGGCGTCGGAGATGGCGAGCGCCTGCGCGTCGGTGTTGATGGCGACGAACTCGACTCCGCGGATGCCCTCCTCGATCATGCGGTTGACGGCGTTCGTGCCGCCGCCGCCCACTCCGACGACCTTGATGACGGCGAGGTAGTTACTGGGGATGTCGAGATCGTTCATGGTTCCTCCTTGGGTGTGGGCCTCACCGTGCTGGCGGGTCAGCCGACTTCCTTCGTCCTGCGAGGGGCGATCGGAAGTCGTTCTTCCTATTCCCTCTAAACTCTAAAGCTCAAGTTAAACTCTATGATTCATGCAAAGCGGGTTATATTTGCACAAACGAATGACACCCGTCAACAAATATGTTTGGATAATGGAAACAGCTGGTAGAAGTTTTACCAGTAACCGTTCTCAACCCTAAAGCACGACTTTAGACTAAGGCTTTTCGTACCCAAGAAGACAACCCTCCACGAACCTCTGGGGAGGCTTAAGGCTTCCGAATCGAGTCGCTACGGGACGGCATCTAGACGACGTCCCCTATCCCTCGGTGGTCGCAGAGTCGGTCGTGGATGCATCCGACGACGTATCAGAAGACGTATCGGATGAGGTGTCGGGGGACGTCGTCGACGACGTGTCGGCGGCATCGGAGGTGGTCGAGGACGCAGACGTCGCGCCTTGGACCTGATCGGTGCCGACCTTCCTATATGTCGGCTTCGATGGGATGCGGACGTTGATGTAGGTGATCTGGCCTGGATAGGTGCTCGTTATCTCGTCGATCACGGACTCCTTGGCCGAGATGTTCGAGGCCGCGCCGAGAGACACCTCTATGCCGGAACTCAGCGAACACGAGATGCTCTCCGAGCTCGCGGCTGTATAGGCGATGATCTGTGACCTCATGCTGTCCGAGAACTGGCTCTGGTACTGGAGCACGGCCTCGATGCAGGAATCCGTGGCGGTGCACCCCGCGACGGGAGACACCGTGGACGGCACGCCCGAGATGAGGAGACACCCGAGCTCCGTCGCCTTGGACTGGGCGACGTCGGTCGCGGAGACGGACGAGGACGTGTTCACACTGAAGGGCTCGATCCAGACACCGTCATCCCCCATGTACCAGGCGATGTTGCCCGAGCTCATCAGCACGACGGCCCCGACCTTGCGCTCGTTCACAACGACCTTGATCCTGTCCGGGAACTCCCGCACCACCGTGACGGAGCCGACCCAGGGATTCTTCTTGAGCTTCTGCTCGATGGAGGAGGTGTCGACGTTCAGGAGCGTCGTCCCCTCGTCCACGCTCGCGAGCTTCGCTATGGCCTCCGAGCTCAGATGGTCCGTGGAATCGGCGTCGATGGACGTGATGGTGAAGGCGGGGGTGACGGAGAGGATGAGGAAGGTGACGAGACATGCGAGGATGGCCGCCGCGACGCCTATGATGACCTTCACGACCGTCGAGCGACCGCCATTGCCCGAGGCCGCGGACTGGGCCGCAGCCCTTCGCTCGGCAGGCGTGGGGATCTGTGGCGTCGCCGGTGCGGCACGCAGGACGGACTTACGGGAGGGGACGCCCTTCTGGGCCGCACGGGAGACCCTCTTCGCCGCCGGCTGGCGGGATGGGGTCGGACGCTTCATGGAGGGCCGTGTCGTCGACGTGCGAGAGCTCACGCGAGCCTTGCCCCCGCGGCTCGAGTCCTGCCTGGCTGTGGGCCTTGAGCCCTTTTGATTCGATGGCATACCGTGACCCTACGACGAGAACCCGAGGAACTTGACCTCCGGTTGGAGGTCGACGCCGCGCTTCTCCAGGACCTCGTCATGCATGTGCCCCATGACGGCGATGACGTCCCGCGCGGTCGCATCACCATTGTTGACGATGAAGTTCGCATGGGTGTCCGAGACGCTCGCCCCTCCCACGGAATAACCCTTAAGTCCACATTCGTCGAGCATCTTGGCGACCGACTCCGTGCCGGGGTTGCGGAAGACCGAGCCACAGGAAGGCTTGCCCATAGGCTGGGTCCTCCTCCTGCGAGCGAGACGTTGGTCCATTTCCGAGGCGATCCTCGCCTTGTCCTGCGGCTCGAGGCGAAGCGTCGCCTCGAGGACGATCTCGCTCGTGGGAATGGACGTGCGACGATATCCCCACTCGACCTCCGAGGCAGGATACCTGTGAAGACCCTCGCCCGGCCTCAGCACGACGACGTCCGAGAGGCGCTGGCCAATCCACTCGTGCCTGGTGCCGGCATCCATGGAGATCGCCCCTCCGAGGGTCCCGGGGATACCGCAGGCGAACTCGAGGCCGGCCAGGGAGTTGCTGAGGGCGAAGGTCACGAGCTTGGAGAGGATGACGCCGGCCCCAGCCGTCACGAGGCCGTCATCACCGAGCGTGATCCGACTGAACTCGCGGCCGAGGACGATCACGCATCCCTCGAAGCCGGCATCCGAGACGAGCACGTTAGAGCCCTTGCCCATGACGACCCACTCGACGCCCTCCTCATGGAGGACGTCGAGTACCTTCACGAGGGCGGCGTAGGTATGGCAGACGGCGACCATGGAGGCCGGTCCGCCGATGCGATAGGTGGTCCTATGGGCCATGCGCTCGTCGCGCGATATGTCGGCGTCCACGGCCCCCGAGAGGGTCACGTATGCGTTGAACAGGCTCACGCCGCTAGTCCTGGGCAAGTGCGTCGTCGCCCTCGGCCGAGGAGCCGTCCTCCATTGCCTCCTGGCGGGCACGGATGAAGTCGGGGCCGACGGACGTGACGTCGCCGGCGCCCATGGTGATGAGGAGGTCGCCGGGCTTGCAGAGCGACACGAGCCCGTCGATGAGGTCATGACGGTTCGGGACGTAGCTCACCGAGGGGACGACGCCCGCAGAGGAGACCTCCCCGGCGACGGTCTTGCCGGAGATGCCGGGGATGGGCATCTCTCCCGCGGAGAACACATCCATGACGAGCAGGACGTCCGCATCGTCGAAGGCATGGGCGAACAGCGGCGCGAGCGTCTGGGTACGGCTGTAGCGGTGTGGCTGGAAGCACACGACGACGCGATCGAACCCGAGGTCCTTAGCCGCGGACAGCGTGGCCGCGACCTCGGTGGGATGGTGACCGTAGTCGTCGACGACGGTGACGCCGTCGATGTCACCCACGTGGGTGAAGCGCCTCCTGACCCCCTCGAAGCTCGAGAGGGCCTCCGCGGCCGCATGGACGTCGAGCCCGAGGACGTCGGCCACCGCGAGGGCGGCCGTGGCGTTGAGCATGTTGTGACGACCCGGGTTCGAATGGATCGTGACCTTCTCGACACGGTCCCCGGGGGCATGCACCGTCAGATGGCTCTCGAGCTTGTGATGGGTGTCATCAGGCGCGCAGACGTAGTCGCACCCATCGGAGAAGCCATAGGTGAGGACGCGACGGCCCGTGGAGCGAGCGAGTTCGGGAAGATGAGGGTTGTCGCCGCACACGATGACGGAGCCGTCCTCGCCGACGGAGCTCATGAACTTGCAGAAGGTCTTCTCGATGTTCTCGAGGGTGCCGTAGTGGTCGAGATGGTCCGCCTCGACGTTCGTGACGACGACGACATCTGGGTCGAGGAAGAGGAACGACCCATCGCTCTCGTCGGCCTCGGCAACGAAGACGTCACCCGAGCCGTCACGACCGTTCGTGCCATACCCCTCGACGATGCCGCCGATGAGGAAGGAGGGGTCGAGCCCCATGCGGTCGATCATGGTGGCCACCATGGAGGACGTCGTGGTCTTGCCATGGGTTCCCGCGACGGCCACGGTGGTCCTGCCGATGGAAAGGGCCGAGAGCATCTTCGCGCGGGGCCAGACGTCGATCCCGAGCTCACGTGCACGGATGACCTCAGGGTTCGTCTCCGGGATGGCGGTCGAGGTGACGACGACGTCGGGAGCGACCTCGTCGATGGTGGAGGCCTCATGGCCGATGTGGACGTCTATGCCGGCACTCTCGAGCTCACGGACATAGCGGGAGTGCTTGAGATCGCTACCCGTGACGGTGCAGCCGCGCTCGTGGAGGACGAGGGCGATGCCGCTCATCCCCGCTCCGCCGATGCCGATGAAGTGGGCGCGGTCGAAGGGAAGCTCTGAGTGGTTCTCGGGCATGTGTGGTCTCCTCTTTGGGACATGGGAACAGGGCCATGCCCAGGCGGCACGACCTCACAATACTTTAGCCGAACGCACCGTCAGACGATGGGCGCGGCGGCCTTCTCCGTCTGGTCTGCAAGCACCGAGGCCGCCTGGTCCTGCGCAAGTCCCTGGGCGGCGGAGCGCATGGCGTCGCGACGGTCGGAGTCGTCGAGGAGACCGTCGATGGCGCCGGAGAGCTCTCCGGAGTCGATGGCATCATCGACCACGAGGACCGCGGCGCCCGCATCCACGAGGAAGCGCGCGTTCGTGGTCTGGTGGTCGGCGGTCGCGAAGGGATACGGCACGAGGACGCTCGGGACGGCCAAGGCCGCGATCTCGGCGATGGAGCTCGCGCCGGCGCGGGAGACGACGAGGTCGGCCGCGGCGAGCATGTCACCCATGTCATCGATGTAGGGCATGACGTGCCACCTGGCGGACTGCTCGTCGGTGAGCCCGAGCGCCTCGACGGTGGGTTCGTACTCGTCCTTGCCGGTCGAATGGACGACGATGAGGTCGCCTCTTGCGAGAAGCTGGTCTCGCATGGCGCATATCCCTTGGTTGATGTGACGCGCGCCGAGACTTCCACCGAAGACGAGAAGGACCGTCGAGTCGGGCGTGGCGCCCAGCTTGGCCCTGCCCTGGTCGCGGTCGGCCTCGCGGACGCTACGCCTCACCGGATTGCCCGTCACCACGATCGCGGTCCCCTGCCCCACCACGCCCTCGAAGGCCTTGCGGGCGACGGGGAGGGACACGCAGACCGTCGCGGCGTCATGGGCGAGGGACTTGTTGGCAAGGCCCGGCACGGAGTTCTGCTCGTGGAGGACGAACGGCACGCCCTCGGAGGCGCACCACTTGAGCAGGGGGAGCTCGACGTAGGCTCCGAAACCGACCGCCACGTCCGGTCTGGTCGTGGAGGAGAAGTGGTCCGCGATCGTGTGCTCGGCCTTCCTCGTGTTCCTCAGGGCCGAGACGAGCGTCCAGGGTCGCGACCGGTCGAAGCCGGTCACCTCGATGGGGACGAAGTCGAAGCCTGCCTGGGGAACGAGTGTGGCCTCCAGTCGCGTGGGTTGTCCGAAGAACGTCACGTGGTGTCCCCTGTCACGCATCTCCTCGGCAAGGGCCAATGCCGGGTTGATGTGGCCCGCGGTGCCTCCCGCGGCTATCGCGACCTCAAGGGACCTCTTCGTGTCCATGGATGTCATCATCGTCTCCCGCTTCCCGAACCACGCCTGTCATCACGTCCGCCACGGACCCGCGGTCCGCCCTGTGGTCTCAACCTGTCCGCCGGCCTGTCACCGAGGTCGATACGCCCCCGGCCGGTGCCCCTGGAGGCAGTGGGCCCCGCGTCATCGACCAGGCGGAGACCGTCACGTGACGAGCCCTGCCGTCCGACCGTGTCACGTACCTGAGGAAGAGGAGTGGCCATGGCCTCCGACCTCGTCATCACCCTCCCGACGTCGGTCGCGGACTCCGCGGCGACGCTCATCTGCCGACGACGACGCTCGTTCACCGTCTCGGGCAGGACGCTCGACCTCGAGACGGAGACGATGAGCCCGACGAGCATCAGGCACGAGATGATCGAGGAGCCGCCGTAGGACAGGAACGGCAGCGGCTTTCCCGTGAGGGGCGTTATGCCGATGACCCCCAGCACGTTCACGAAGAACTGGATCGCGATGAGCGACGTGCATCCACAGGCGATGAGACGCCCCGCGAGGTCAGGGGCATACTTGCAGATCTGGATGCCAGCGTAGACGAAGATGACGAACGCGGCTATCACCGCGAGACAGCCCACCAGACCGCACTCCTCGCCGATGATCGCGAAGATGAAGTCGTTGTGCGCCTCGGGCAGGTATGAGTACTTCTGCTTCGACATGCCGATGCCCACCCCGAACAGCCCTCCCGTCCCGAAGGCATAGAAGCCCTGGATGAGCTGATAACCATCGCCATAGGGGTCTGACCAGGGGTCGAGGGACGTGAGGAAGCGTTTGCGGGAGTACTCGTCCTTCATCGAGTAGACGAAGAAGGCCGCGAGGCAGATTCCGAGGATGAGCAGGATGGTCTTGCCCGAGACCCCCGACAGATAGAGCATCACCAGGAGCGTGGCGGCGGCGATGAGGGTCGATCCCTTGTCGGGCTGGGCCAAGACGAGCACCAGCGGTATCCCCACGCCTATCGCGCCGTTGATGAGGAACTGGCGGAAGTCTATGGCACCATCGTCGAAGTAGCTCTCGCAGAGGTTCGCACCCGTGAGGACGATGGTGATCTTGGCGAACTCGGAGGGCTGGAGGTTGATGGGACCGATGGAGATCCAACGTGTGGCTCCATGACTCCCGATGCCCATGAGCGCCGTGAGCGCTAGCAGGGCGAGCGTCACCACCCAGATGATCCTGAGCGCCTTCTTGTACCAGACGTGATAGTCGGTCCGGGCCAGGAGCACCGCGCCGGCAAGCCCCACGAGGACGAACAGGAGCTGTCGCTTGAGGTAGTAGGCCGCGTCACCTTGGCTCGACTGGGCCTTGATCGAAGAGGCCGAGTAGATCATGAGCAAGCCGAAGGCGACGAGGACGAAGGTGACGACGACGAGGACGATCCTCGGCCTCATGAAGCGGGCCGGCACCCCCATGATCTTGCGCTCGAGATCGTCCCCACGGGGGCGACGTTCCCGTCCGCGCGAGGCGGCATCCCTCATCTAGGCCTCGCTTCCGGCACGTGCGACACGTTCCGCGCACAGGCGCTTGAACACGTCCCCACGCTCCTCGAAGCCCGAGAACTCGTCGAACGACGAGCATGCCGGGGAGAGGAGCACGACGTCACCGGCGGTCGCGACGTCGAGCGCGCGATCGAGGGCATCGGCCATGTGGTCAGCGGAGAGGACCGCCACGTCGGTGCCGCCGGCGGCGGAGCGCATGGCCTCCCCGAAGCGAGGTCCGGCCTCGCCGAAGCAGACGACGGACTTGACGGAGGCGACCACCGCTGAGGCGAACGAGTCGAGCTCACAGCCCTTGTCGTGTCCCCCGAGCAGGAGGATGACGTGTCCCTTGGGGAATGCCGTGAGGGCCTTCTCGACCGCGTCGGTGTTGGTCGCCTTGGAATCGTCCACGAGGCTCACGCCGCCGAGGGTGCCGGCAGGCTCGATGCGATGCTCGAGGGGACGGAACGCGATGAGGCCGCGGGAGACGTCCTCCACGGGAACGCCCACCTCGAGGGCGCAGGCGGAGGCGGCGAGCGCGTTCTCGAGGTTGTGCTCGCCCTTGATCGAGAGCTCGTCCACACCCACGAGCTCGTGCTCCTCGCCCCCAAGACGGCAGACGAGCCTTCCCGCGCGCACGAACGCGGCATCCGCGCCATCCGGCTCGCGCGAGACGCTGAGGTGGCAGACGCGCAGGCCCCGTGCCTCGAGACGACCCTCGATCGCGCGGCACGTCTCGTCATCATCAGAGAGGACGGCCAGGTCGGTCGGGACGAGGTTCGCGAAGATGCGCTCCTTGGCAGCCGCATAGGCCTCCATGGTGCCATGCCACGCGAGATGGTCGGGCGTCACGTTCAGGAGGACCGCGACGCGAGGATGGAGCAGTCGAGTCGTGGCGAGCTGGAAGCTCGAGAGCTCCGCCACGAACCAGCCGCCCTCGACACGCCCATCGACCTCGCCGATGGCGATGGTGCCGATGTTACCGACCTCCTGTGCGGGAGAACCTCCCGCGCGGATGAGGTCACGGACGAGCGTCGTGGTGGTGGTCTTGCCGTTGGTGCCGGTGATGCCTATCCAGCGCTCGGGGCTCTCGCGCCATGCGAGCTCGGGCTCACCGATGACCTCGGTGCAGGCCTTGGTCGCGGAGAGGAAGAAGCTCGAGGTGACGGGGATGCCGGGGCTCGCGACGCCGAGGTCGTACTCCCCTCGCACCTCCTCGCTCCCCAGGATGACGTCGGCGCCATCGGCCACGAGGGAGCGAGACTCCTCGGACTCATGGGAGGAGGCACCGCCGACGACCGTGACGGAGTCGACCCGACCGGAGGCGACGAGCGACAGGCAGTGACGAGCCACGGCCACGCCGGTGCGCCCTATGCCGAGGACGCAGACGCGGCCGAGCCTGTCTGCACCCGATGATTCCACGACCATGTGAGGAGCCTCCTAGGTGAGCTGGAAGAACAATGCGAAGCCGATCGCGGCGAAGGCCGCCGAGACTATCCAGAAGCGGATGACGACCTTCGTCTCGCTCCAGCCCTTCTTCTCGAAGTGGTGGTGGAGTGGGGCCATGAGGAAGACGCGCTTCCCCGTGAGCTTGAAGCTGGCGACCTGGATGAGCACCGAGAGCGCCTCGACGACGAAGAGGCCACCCATGACCAGCGAGGTCACCTCGGTCTTGGTGAGGACCGCGAGCGCGGCGAACGCGGAGCCGAGCGCGAGGGAGCCGGTGTCGCCCATGAAGATGGAGGCGGGATAGCTGTTGAACCAGAGGAAGCCCACACAGGCGCCGGCAGTGGCCGCGGCGAAGACCGCGAGGTTTATCTCGTCATACCTGTAGGCGACCATGGCCATGAAGAGCATGACGACCAGAACCGTGCCACCGGCGAGGCCATCGAGCCCGTCGGTGAGGTTCACCGCGTTGGAGAGGCCGGTCATGAGCAGGAAGACGAAGAAGGCGTAGATCCAGGGGATGGAGACCGTGACGCCGCCCACGTCGAGCGTCGTCGTGAGGACGCCGAGGTCGATGACGAAGCCGCCGGGGAACGTGATGGTAGGCGCCACGCCACAGACGTTCACCGCGACGAGGCAGAAACCCACGGACAGGACCGTGAGCCCAGCCATCTTCTGCAGGGGGGTGAGGCCCAATGACCGTCCATGGCTGACGCTCTCGATGTCGTCGAGGAGGCCCAGGAGGGCGGTCGCGAAGGTCACCACGATGCAGCAGATGAGGTCGGGCGTCCATCTGGCGAGAAGGACGCAGGTGAGGAGCAGGGAGATCAGGATGATGACCCCGCCCATGGTGGGTGTGCCCTGCTTCACGAGGTGACTCTGGGGCCCGTCAGCCCTCACCTGCTGGCCCACGCCGTCCTTGCGCATGAGCCTGATGAAGGCGGGCATGAGGATGATGACGATCAACGCGGCGATGCCGACCGCGAGGAACACCGTGTACGTGGGATATCTCGCGTCTCCCAACATGCTCACTCGACCCCCTCTGCGAACGTCTCCAGATGCGCGGCGCGACTCGCCTTCACGAGGACGAGGTCTCCCGTCGCGAGGACGGGCCCGACGGTCGCGAGAGCGGCATCGGCATCGGCGCAGCCGACGATGCGGTCCTCCGACAGACCCATGAGATGCGCCGCATGGGCGATGCGGCCGGCAAGACCCTCGCCCACGACGACGAGCATGTCGAGGTCCTTCGCGGCGGCATAGGCTCCCACGAGGTCGTGCAGGCGCTCAGCCTCGTCACCGAGCTCCCCCATCGCCCCCAGGACGGCTATGCGGCGACCGTCGCAACGCATCTCGGAGAGGACGTCCAGGGCAGCGGCCATGGAGCTGGGATTGGCGTTGTAGGAGTCATCGATGACCCTCCAGCCGCCGGCGCAGTCCACGACCTCCTGCCTCATCGACGAGGGACGCATGGACGCGAGCGCGTCGCACGTCTCGTCGAGCGTCATGCCGAGACGCAGGCCGACCGAAATCGCGAAGAGGGCGTCGGCCACGACGCTCCTGCCCGTGAGGGCGAGGCTCGCCCGGCGAGACGTGCCATCGGCGAGGCGGACCTCGAAGGAGGGATGGCCATCCTCGTCGAGCGTGATGTCATGCGCGGACACGTCCGCGTCGGAGCCGCAGGCCACCAGGGAGACGGCGACGCCGGCCGGCTTCGCATAGGTCCTGTCTATGAGCGGCGTGTAGTCATCGGTGGAGCAGAGGACGAGCCCAGGGGTCGCCTCCACGCCCGAAGGCAGGGGATCGGCGGGACCGGCCACTATCTCGGCCTTGGCGTGCGCGATCGCGGTCCTCGAGCCCAGAAGGCCGATATGGGCCGTGCCGACGTTGGTGATGAGGGCGATCTGGGGACGGGCGCAGGACACGAGCCGGGAGATCTCGCCGGCATGGTTCATGCCCATCTCGACCACCACGACCTCCGAGTCCTCCGGAGCTGCCATGAGGGTGAGGGGGACGCCGATGAGATTGTTGAGGTTGCCCTCCGTGGCATGCGTCCTGTAGCGGGACGACAGGACGCAGGAGAGCATGTCCTTCGTGGTGGTCTTGCCCACCGAGCCCGTCACGGCCACGACGAGCCAGTCATGGCGCGCACGCCAGGCGGCGGCGAGCCGGAGCATGAACTCGGTCGCGTCGTCGCCATCGGCGCGTACGACCGCGCATCCATGCTCGGCGGCGGCGTTCGTGAGCACGAGCCATGGCTCGCAGGTCATGACGACGCAGGAGGCCCCTGCCTCCATGGCCTTGATCGCGTAGTCGTTACCGTCCACGTTCTCGCCCGGGAAGGCGACGAACACGTCGCCCTCGCGCACGGCGCGGGAGTCTATGACACAGCCGTGACACCTCGCGTCGACGCTGCCACACACGAGCGTCGCCGCAGTTGCCTCGACCAGGGAGCCTACATCGAGATCGATCATGCGTTCCTCTCCTAGGACGTGCCCAAGGATTCGTCAGCCGGGTTGCACGCCCATGTCTCCAAGAGCCTCACTCATGATACTCGAGAAGACCGGAGCCGCGGATGCGTATGCGAGATACGGCGTCCCGTTGAGACCCACATATACGAGGACCTGCGGGTCGGAGGCAGGGGCATATCCGATGAGCGAGCTGAGATAGCTGTTGGCGATGTAGGTGCCCGTGTCGTCGGCCTGCTCGCCCGTGCCCGTCTTGCCCGCGACATCATAGCCCTCCACCTGGGCAGCCGTCGCGGTACCCTCCTGGACGACGGTCCGCAGGACGTCGGTCACCTGCGAGGCGGTGGACTCGGAGCAGGCCTGTCCCCCACTCGGCCAGTCGACCGTGGTGTCACCCTTCGCGATGAGCAGATGCGGGGTCGTGAGCGTGCCCTTGTTGGCGATGGCGCCGACGGCTCGCACCATCTGGACCATCGGTACGGCCACGCCCTGACCGAACGACATGACGCCGAGGGTGGCGCTCGTGTAGTCCGACCTCTGGGTGACGAGGCCGCTCACCTCTCCGGGGAAGTCGATGCCGGTGGTCGAACCGATCCCGAACTTCGACACCCCGTCTGCGAAGGCATCGGCACCGATGCTCTTGCTCATCATCACGGCGCCGGTGTTCGAGGATCGCCTCAGGATCTCACGGCACGTCATGTCCATGGTGTAGCTTCGTCCGTCATCGTCCTTGACGTAGTCGGAACCCACCTGCACCTCGGAGGGGACGGTGTAGTTCGTGTCCGCGTTGAGCACGCCGTTCTCGATTCCGATGGCGAGCGTGAGGATCTTGAAGATGGACCCCGGCTCATAGGAGTCGGAGATGGGACGCACCTTCATCGACTCGTCCGTCACGGTCGAGGAGTCCGAGGGATCGAGCAGGGGCGTCGAACAACATGCGAGGATCTCCCCCGAGGAGGGATCGGTGACCATGACCGTGCCCGAGTCGGCCGAGTAGTCGGTCACCGCCTGCGCGATCTTCTCCTCCGCCGCCTGT
This sequence comes from Atopobiaceae bacterium, assembly GCA_022655215.1. Lineage (GTDB taxonomy): Bacteria > Actinomycetota > Coriobacteriia > Coriobacteriales > Atopobiaceae > JALCUE01. Next base: position 970,414 of record JALCUE010000001.1, read on the forward strand.
TGGATGTCGACGTCGATGGACAGGACGATGTCCGTGCCGTCCTGGGCGTCCGTGGTCTCGGACACGCCGCCGGCGATGGGCGTGCCATCCGAGCCGACCTCCATGAGCATGGAACCGTCCGTACCGGAGAGGATGTCGTCGTACTCGAGCTCGATTCCGCTGAGCCCCTGGTTGTCCGTACCGACGAGTCCCAGTATCTGACCGGCGACCTGTCCGTAGGGATAGATCCTCTTGGTGTCGGAGAGCTGGTAGACACCGGCGAGGTCACCGTCGGAGAGGTCGCTCTTGAGCTTCTCCGCGACGGAGGTGTCCACCTTGCGCTTCACATAGACGAAGGACGTGTCCTTGGAGAGGAGCGTCTCGTAGTCGGAGGCATCCCCGCCGAGGTCAGCCGCGAGCACCTTGGCGGTGGCCGTGACGTCGGTGATCTCCTTGGGGTTGCAGTAGACCGTCTTGCAGTCGACGCTCATGGCGAGGACGTTGCCGTTGCGGTCGTAGATGGTCCCACGCTTGGCCGTCAGGGTGATCGAGTTCGTACGGCGCTGCTCGGCCTGGGTCGAGAGGTCCGGTCCCTCTATGATCTGCAGATACACGAGCTTAACCGCCACGATCGCGAACACTGCGCAGAAGATGAGGAACATGACCTTGGGAGCGGAGATGGAGCCGGCGCCGCCAGCCTCCCTGAGACCTCCTCGAGGGGAGACCCTCGGGGACGAGTCATAGGACGACGAGCGGCGACGGTCGCTCGGACGTGATTGATGTCTGTCTCGGCTTTCCACGGGGAACAGTCTACGCCGCTGAGTCGGTCGCGCTCGCCTCTGCGTCGGTCTGCGCCACATCGCCATCAGTCTGAGTGCCATCGCTCGAGGTGGCCGAGCTCGCGTCGTCATCGGTCGCGGCGGCCTGGTCGGACGTGATGCTCATGGACTCGGTGCTGGTCGAGAAGACCATCCCATAGTTCTGGGTGGCGATACGCGAGATGCGGGAGTTGCTGGAGAGGACCGAACGCTCGACCTTGAGGTCATCGTTCAGGGCCTGGGCCGTCTTGATGTCGGAACGGGCCGTGGAGTTGGACTGCAGGACGCTCACCGTCGCCGACGTGATGGCCACGCGGCACATGCCGAGGGCGACGAGGGCCACCGCGATGACGATGACCATCTTGGCCCTGGCGACGAACTGGGCCGAGACGCCCGCACGAACCCGAGCATCGAGGCCGGCTCCCTCGACGACCTCGAAGGAGGGGCTGTCGCTTGGAAGCGGGCGCCTCTTCTCTGAAGCGTCGAGGCGTACCGCCTCTGAACTCTGGTACCTCATGGGTGTCGACCTCGCTTAGGATTCGTGTGTGCTGCATTGGTGGTGCGTTTGAGCTGCGTTCATGCTGTGGTTCTGCTGCGTTTGCGACACCGTCTTGCCTTGCATACGGTCCTTTGGGGACCGTGGATGCCATTCTCATGCGCCCGTGACGTCGAGCTTCACCGCCACACGCGTCTTCGCGCTCCTCGCCCGAGGGTTCCGGGCGACCTCGGCCTCGCTCGCCTGCAAGGGCTTGCGGGTCCTGACTTCGACTATCGGCACATGTCCGCACACGCACACCGGAAGGTCCGGCGGGCAGATGCAGCCTTGGCTCATCTCCGAGAAGACGTGCTTCGTGATGCGGTCCTCGAGGGAGTGGTAGCTGATCACGCAGATCCTCCCCCCGGTGTTCGCCCAGCGGACCGCGGACTCCAGTCCCCTCTCGAGGACGTCGAGCTCGTGATTCACCTCGATGCGCAGGGCCTGGAAGGTCTTGCGGGCGGGATGCCCTCCGTGCCTCCTGGCAGCCGCCGGGATCGCCGTCTTGATGACGTCCACGAGCTGGAAGGTGGTCTCGATGGGCTCCTTGTCCCTGCGACGACAGATCTCGGCCGCTATGCGGTTCGCGAACTTCTCGTCACCATAGACGCGGAGAATCCGGGCGAGGTCGGCTTCGTCATAGTTCTGTATGACCTCAGCTGCGGTTTGGGTGTGTTTGCCCGGATCCATTCGCATGTCGAGGGGAGCGTCCTCGTTGTAGGAGAACCCCCTCATCGGGATATCGAGTTGTGGGCTGGAGACGCCGAGGTCGAACAGGAAGCAGTCGACCCCAGGAACCTGCGCCTTGACCAGGAGGTCGTCGAGGTCACCGAAGTTCCCCTTGAGGAACAGGTGACGGCCGTCCGGGACCTCGCGCTCGAAGCGCTCGGACGCGGCCGCGAGGGCCATGTCGTCTTGGTCGATGCCTATGGAGAGACCGGTGGGGGCGACCCTCTTCGCGAGCTCGACCGTATGGCCGGCCCCTCCGAGCGTGCAATCGCAGACCACCTCTCCTGGCTTGGGGTCCAGCTCTCGCAGGACCTCCTCCAGCATCACGGGTGTGTGCCGATATTCGTCTGTCAACAGACCCACCGCCTAGGAGGCGTCGAACATGAGGGCCGACAGATCAGCCGAGAGGCTGGCCTGCTCCCTCTCCCAACGCTCGGTGTCCCAGACCTCGAAGTGGTCGCCGCTGCCGATGACGGTGACGGCCTTGTCGAGACCACGGGAGCAACGAGCCTCCGTGGGGACCTTGCCCAGCGCCACGCGGCCGGCCGAGTCGAGATCGACCGTGACGGTGCTGGAGTCGAGGGCGCGCTTGAGGGCCACGTCCTTGGCGTTGCGAGGATTGAACCCCTCCGGGAAGAGGGACTCCACCCATGTCGGGTAGTCCTCGGCGGTGAAGCCGTACACGCAATCAGCGACGGGGACCAGGCAGACCGACTCGCCCAAGGAACGGCGGTACTCTGCGGGGAGGGTGAGACGACCCTTGGCGTCAAGATTGAGTTGCTTGGCACCGGTCAGGTACATCCCGTCCCCCCTTTCGATACGGTCCATCGGGACACCTCTCCCGATTGCGTGAGACAACTATAGTTCATCCGCCACACTTTGCAACACTTTGCCCCACCATCTCCCCGCTAGAAGGCAAAAAAGGACCGCCTATCCAGAGGCGGTCTCGTATAGGCACAACATATTGTGTGGAACACTCGTTCCCTCACCACCAATCGGTGGTTATGGGTTGTGGGGAAAGGTGGGAGGCGCTCCCATGCCCTCCGCGGCGCCCGCATGACCGACGTCCCACGGCGCACGAGCGACACCCGAGGCGTGCGTCAGCGGTCGGAACCCTCCGAAGGGGGTTCGGCGCCATGCCGTGCACGAGGATGCGCGCCCATGTAGGCCATGCGGACATGAGTGCGGTCGACATGCGTGTAGAGCTGGGTGGTCGAGATGTCCGAATGACCGAGCAGCTCCTGGACGATGCGCAGGTCCGCTCCCCCCTCGAGCATATGGGTGGCGAAGCTGTGGCGGAGAGTGTGGGGATGGAGCCCCTCTATCCCGACGAGACGACCGGCCCTCTCGACGATCGCGTGAATCGCCTGACGCGTGATGCGACCCCCACGTTGGTTGAGGAAGATCGCACCCGTGGGGGTACGCGGACGAACGAGACGAGGACGCCACGTCCCCACATAGTCGGCCACGGACGCGGCGGCGGTGCCCATGATGGGGACGACGCGCTCCTTCGACCCCTTGCCGACGACGCGCAGCACGCCGTCGTCGAGGCTCACGTCGGACAGGTCGAGGTCGACGAGCTCGGAGACGCGCAGTCCGCAGCCGTAGAGGACCTCGAGGACGCAGCGGTCACGCTGGCCGGCGGGCGTCGCGGGCCAAGGCTGGTCAAGCAGCGCGATGGCCTGCTCCTGGGAGATCACGTCCGGGAGACGTTCCGGCTTCTTCGGGAGGGGTAGGTCGGCCGTGGGATGCTCGAGGCATATCTGCTCGCTCACCATGAATCGATGGAACCCCTTGATGGCCGAGACGGCCCTCTCGACGGATGAGGGGGCGAGGCCCGCGTCGCGGAGACCCGCGATGTGGGCCTCTATGAGCTCGCGTGTGACGGCCGAGGGATCGGTCACGCCGGCCTCGGCGAGACCATCCACGTAGCGGGTGAGGTCACGTCCGTATGACTCGACCGTGTTCGGCGAGCATCCGCGCTCGACCGAAAGGTAGGCGAGATACTCCTCGCGTGCGCGGGCGAGGTCCACCGGTGTCCGCGCGTCCTAGAGGGGCTTGACGTCGAGGCGGTCGGAGCCCTCGTGGTTCGCGATGGCGGCGCGCACGAACTCGCGGAAGAGGGGCTGCGGCTTGGTGGGACGGCTCTTGAACTCGGGATGGAACTGGCTCGCGACGAACCAGGGATGGACGGACTCGGGAAGCTCGACCATCTCGACCAGGCGATCGTCCGGGGAGACGCCGGAGAACACCATGCCGGCATCGGACAGTTGGTCACGATAGGCGTTGTTCACCTCGAAGCGGTGACGGTGACGCTCGTAGACGAGTTCCTCGCCATAGGCCTCATGGGCGAGCGTGCCCTCCTTGACCTTGCAGGGATAGGCGCCCAGGCGCATGGTGCCGCCCTTGTCGGTGACGTCCTCCTGATCGGGCATGAGGTCGATGACGGGGTAGGCGCAGTCCGGGACGAACTCGGTGGAGCTGGCATCGGGCATGCCGGCGACGTTCCTGGCGTACTCGCAGACGGCCACCTGAAGCCCCAGGCAGATGCCCAGGAAGGGGACCTTCTGGGTACGGGCCCTGTGAGCGGCGAGGATCTTGCCCTCGAGGCCGCGCACGCCGAAGCCGCCGGGCACGAGGATGCCATCGGCACCACCCAGCACCTCCTCGACCGCGGCCTCGTCGAGGTTCTCGCCGTCGATGAGGTTGATCTTGACGTTCCTGCCGTAGAAGACGCCCGAGTGATGGAGGGCCTCGATGACGGAGAGATACGCGTCGGGGAGCTGGGTGTACTTGCCCACCACGGCGATGGTCACCTCGTCGTCACGCTTGTTGGCGGCGTGCATGGCATCGGTGAACGCGTTCCAGCTGGTCATGTCGCTGGGACGCTCCTCCATGTGAAGACGCTCGATGACCTTGTCGCAGAAGCCCTGGCGCTCGAGGTGCATGGGCACGTCGTAGATGGAGGGGCAGTCGGAGTTCTCGAACACGCAGTCCGGCTCGACGTCGCAGAAGCTCGCGATCTTGGCGCGGATGGGCTCCTCGATCTCGTGGTCGGAGCGGCAGACGATGAAGTCGGGCTGGATGCCCATGGAACGCAGCTCCTTGACGGAGTGCTGTGTGGGCTTCGTCTTGACCTCATGGGCGGCGGCGATGTAGGGCACGAGACTCACGTGGATGACGCAGCAGTTCTCGAAGCCCTTCTCCTTGCGGAACTGGCGCATGGCCTCGACGAACGGCTGGCCCTCGATGTCACCGATGGTGCCGCCGAGCTCGGTGATGACGACGTCGGCGCCGGTCTGCTCCTCGATGCGACGGAAGCGGTCCTTGATGGCGTTGGTGACGTGGGGGATGACCTGCACGGTGCCACCCAGGAAGTCCCCCTGACGCTCGCGCGCGATGAGGGACTGGTAGATGGAGCCGGTGGTGAAGTTCGAGTTGCGCGTGAGGTTCTCGTCGATGAAGCGCTCGTAGTGACCGAGGTCGAGGTCGGTCTCCTTGCCGTCCTCGGTGACGAAGACCTCACCGTGCTGGAACGGGCTCATGGTGCCGGGGTCCACGTTGAGATAGGGATCGGCCTTCTGCATCATGACCTTGTAGCCACGGCTCTTGAGCAGACGGCCCAGGCTGGCTGCCGTGATGCCCTTCCCAAGAGAGGATACGACGCCGCCGGTTACGAAGATGTGCTTGGTCATGTGCTTATACCTGCTCTTCCGTGGGTCCACATGGATGGCTGTTCCTACGGGACTGTATTCTACCGCACCGCCGGCCCGTGGAGGGAGGCCACGAGGAAATGGGGAGGAAGTTCACGTCCGCCGAGGCGGTCCTCGAACGCGGGGTGGGAGGATGTCGGCGGTGCTAGACTCGCACGGAGGCGCTCTCCTGGCGGGAGCATCGACGCGGCCCCACGAGGAGACGACATGGAACTCCACATCAAGGCGAAGATCATGACGGTCCATCAGAAGATGGACGTGCTTGACGTGGACGAGAATCCCGTGTACCACGTGGGCTCCAAGATGATCTCCATCACCGACAAGACCGACGTGGTCAAGGCCGACGGCACGTTCGTGGCCCACATCCACAGGAAGCCCGTCTCCATCCACGACGTCTACTACGTCGAGATGGCCGACGGTGCCGAGTTCGAGCTCCGCGAGGAGCTCCTCCATATGAGCGACCACATCGACATCGACGCCCTGGGATGGAAGCTCGTCGGCCACTTCCCCGGGTTCAACTACGAGTTGTTCGGTGCCGACGGGAGCCTCATCGCAAGGGCCCACGTGAAGGTCGCCTCCATCCACCAGATCTACTACATCGACGTCATCGACGAGGCCCATGCCGATGAGATCGTCTGCCTCTTCGTCATCCTGCATCACATCGTCAGCCAGCGCGGCGCCTCGGCGGCCGCCGCCTCCTCGAGCAGCAACTAGGACCGGGCAAGGGACATGGCCGAGAAGGACGACGAGGCGCGCGCGAGGCTCCTCCCCCTCATGGGAGAGGAGGGCCTGGCCGCCCTCGAGGGCGCGCGCGTGATGGTCGTAGGCCTCGGAGGCGTGGGCTCGAGCTGTGCCGAGGCCCTCGCCCGCGGTCGGGTGGGACATCTCGTGCTGGTGGACCGGGATGTGGTCGAGGCCAGCAACATCAACCGCCAGGCGCTTGCCTTCCACTCCACGATCGGTCAGGCGAAGGTGGACGTGATGGCGTCGATGGTGGCTGACATCAACCCGACCTGCGAGGTCGAGCGCATCCATGCCTTCGTGGCCCCTGCGGACGTGACCGGCCTTCTCGAGAGGGTCGGTTCCACGGGACGCGTCGACTACGTGGTCGACGCCATCGACACCGTGGCCCAGAAGCTCGCGCTCGCCGAGGAATGCGAACGGCGCGGCATCCCGCTCGTGAGCAGCATGGGTGGCGCGAACAAGGTGGAGCCGGAGCGGCTGAGGTTCGCGGACGTCTCCCAGACGCGCGTCTGTCGGATGAGCCGCACCATGCGCAAGGAATGCCGCAAGAGGGGGATCTCTCACCTCGAGGTGCTCTTCTCGGATGAGGAGCCTTTCCGCCCACGTACCGAGGCCGGTTCCTCGCATGGCGGCGCGACCAAGCTGGGCACGGCCTCCTATATGCCGCCTATCATGGGCCAGATGCTCGCCGGGCACGTGATACGTGCCATAGCCGGCCTGGGAAGGGCTCGCTGGCCGGGCGACGGCAGATGCTAGACATCGGGACGCCCCTCTACGACATGCACTGCCACCTCGACTTCGCGGGCAGGGACGCCGCGGGGGCGCTCGAGGCCGACGGGGTGCACGCGCTCTCGACCACGGTGACGCCATCGGGCCCCGAGGACCACCCACTCCTCTCGCGGTCGACGAACGTGCGGGTGGCCACGGGACTCCATCCCTGGTGGCTCGCGGACGGGAGGTGCGGGAGGAAGGACGTCGACACCCTCGTGGCTCTCGTCCCGAGGCTGGCCTTCGTGGGCGAGGTGGGCATTGATCTCGCAAGGGGAAGGGACGCCGCACGCGCCGTCCAGGAGGAGGCGTTCGACCGCATCATGGCCGCATGCGCCCAGCCTCTCGAGGGGACCCAGCCCGTGGCCAGGCGCGTCGTCTCGGTCCACGCGGTGCGCGCCTCGGGCCTCGTGCTCGACGCCATCGCGCGCAACGGGACCTGCGAGTCCGCCACCGTCATCCTCCACTGGTTCAGCGGATCGGCTGACGAGCTCCGCCGAGCCATCGAGATGGGATGCCTCCTGTCGTGCGGGACGCGGATGCTCGCGAGCTCGCGCGGACGAGAATACGCGAGGCAGGCTCCCGAGGAGCGTCTCCTCCTGGAGACGGACCTGCCCTCCTCGCCCTCCCCCGCCTTCGACCCACATGACATCACGCACTCGCTCGAGAGCGCCGCAAGCTCGCTTGCCGCCATCCGAGGGTGTGACGAGGCGGGGCTCATGGATGGGTTGGCCGAGAGGTGCGGTCGGATCCTGGGGATGTGAGCCGGTCTCAGAGCGCGGCGTCGAGCATCTCCCGCGCATGCGCAAGCGACGTCTCCCCCGTGTCGCCGGAGAGCATCCTCGCGATCTCGGCCACGCGGTCCTCTCCCTCGACCTCGCATATGGTGGTCTCGGGACGGCCTCCTGAGGACTTCGAGACGAGGTAGTGCCTGTCGGCCGGGACCGCCACCTGGGCAAGGTGCGTCACCACGATGACCTGATGGGTGTGGGAGAGGTCCTTGAGCACCGAGGCGAGCGCGACGGCCGTCGCCCCGCCGACACCTGCATCGACCTCGTCGAACACGAGGGTGTCAACGGAATCGCTCTCGCCTGCCACCACCTTGCACGCCAGCATGACACGGCTCACCTCGCCGCCCGACGCGATCTTGCGGAAGGGCCGTGCCGTCATGCTCGCACCGGGCCGATACATCAGCTCGGTGCGACTGGGTCCCTGCTCGCCCCACTCGGAGCGCGGGAGACGACTCGTCTCGAAGGAGACCTCGGCGCCGCCCATCTCGAGACGGGTCATCTGAGCGGAGACGTCATGCGCGAAGCGTGGGGCCGCCTCGGCTCGGACCGAGTCGAGGACGTCGGCCGCATCGCAAAGCGCCCGCTCGGCGACATCGACCCTCTCCCGGCAGGCACGCTCATGGGCACCGTCATCACCGGCGGCGGCGATGAGCTCGGCAGCCTTCTCGCGTCGTTCGAGGACGTCGGTCATGGATGGCCCATAGGTGCGCATGAGGCCCTGCAGGCAGGCCTGACGGGCCTGCATGACCTCGAGCTCCTCGGGGTCGAGCTCCACGGAGTCACGGTAGCGACGCAATCCCTCGGCGACGTCCTCGACGTCGATCAGGGAGGACTCGATCCTGTCGGCGACCTCGGAGAGGGATGGGTCGAAGGACTGCGCCGACCTCAGGGACGCGACGGCCTCGGAGAGGAGGTCGCTCGCGCCACCATCGCCCGCGATGGCCTCTCGCCCGCCCTCGGTGGCGCGGATGAGCGCATCAGCGTTCTCGGCCTTGGGAAGGGACTCCTCGAGCTGTTCGAGCTCTCCGGCCTTGGGCGACACCTCGTCGATGCGGGAGAGGACGAAGGACGCCTCGTCGAGACGCTCCGTCGAGGAGGCGGCCATCTGGCGCACGCGATCGAGCTCGTCTGCGGCGACGCGGACCTCGGAGAGGGCGTCGCGATACGTGGAGAGCGCCTCCATGGCCGCGGGCCCCACCCAGGAGTCGAGGAGCGCGACGTGCGTGGACGAGGAGAGGAGCCGCTGATGCTCGTGTTGGCCGCAGAGGTCTACCGTGGACCCCACGAGCTCGGACAGCTCGTGGACCGATGCCATCGAGCCGTCGAGCTCGACACGGCCGCGGCCGGACGCCTCCACGCGACGACGCACCACGTGACCGTCCACGTCATCGGGGCCGCAGAAGACGCGGCCCTCGACGCAGAGCGAGTCGGCTCCCTCACGCACGGACGTGGCGTCGGCCCTCTCCCCCACCAGGAGCTTGAGAGCCGTGAGCAGGGCCGTCTTGCCGGCGCCCGTCTCACCCGTGAGGACGGTGAGACCGGCGGCCGGACGGATGGTCGCATCGCGTATGAGTGCGACGTCCTCGACGTGGAGCTCGTCGATCATCTACCCGCCCTCCCGTAGAACACGCGGGAGACGGAGGCATAGAAGCTCGCAGGACCCGAGTCGAGGAGGATGACGTCTCCTTGGCCGCGACGGACCGTGGCATGCGTCGCCACCCCGTCGCCTCCGAAGAGCTGGCCGTCGGCGAAGACGCTCCTCTCGACCGGACGGTCGGGAGCGACGCCGAGCTCGACGACGTCGGACGGCCCGGTGAGGAAGGCACGGGCGAGGATCGTGTGGGGGGCGATGGGAACGCAGACCATACCGTCGAACTCGGGCGTCACGATGGGACCGCCACTTGACAGGGCATAGCCGGTCGAGCCCGTGGCGGTGGATACGACGAAGCCGTCCCCACGGAGACGGTCGATGTGGTTTCCGGAAACCGAGACATCGAGGTCGACCATGTCACCGAAGGAACCTCGGGTGAGGGCGAGCTCGTTCAGGGCGAACTGGGAGTGTGTGAAGGAGGTGCCGTCCGGCCGGTCGAAGTCGACCTCGATGTCGAGCGTGGCGCGACGGGAGGCATGCATCTCGCCGGCAAGCGCGGCGGCCACCGTGGCCACGATGTTGTCGGAGCCCGCCCCCGTGAGGAAGCCGAGGTGCCCATAGGAGAGCCCGAGGATGGGAATCTCGGAGTAACCGACTATCTTCGCCGCGCGTAGGAGCGTGCCGTCGCCTCCCAGGGAGATGACGAGCGTGGAACCGGAGGGGTCACAGACGCGGTCGGGCTCACGCTTCTTGTCATGGGCCCAGACGACCTCGACGCCCTCATGTGAGAGCCAGGCATCGAGCGTGGCGGCTCCCTCGACGGCCTCGGGACGGGAGTAGTTCGGTACGAGCAGGACCTTCAAGAGAGCTCCCCTCCGGCGGCGACAGGCCGCGCACATAGCCATCGAGGAGAGTGTATCACCCGTGTCGGCCGCACCGGGACACCCCGCGGTGACGGCACCGCGGTCTTCGGCAAGGGGCCTCAACCGTCGGCGGCGACCAGGCCCTCCAAGCCGAGGTCGGACACGGCCACGCCCTCTCGGCCACGGGCCCCCATGAGGAGGTACTCGTGATTGCCGCGATGCCCGGTGATGGGGCTCGCACATGCGCCGACGAGGCCGAGGCCTGCGTCAGCAAGGCCGGAGGCGACACGACGCAGGCATGCGAGGCGGACGGAGGCGTCCTCGACGACCCCACCCCTCCCCACCTCGGAGTGTGCCGCCTCGAATTGGGGCTTCACGAGGGTGATGAAGGCCCCGTCATCCGAGAGGAGGGACATGACGGCGGGAAGCACGGTGAGCACGGAGGTGAAGGAGACGTCACAGACGGCGAGATCGATGGAACCATCGCGTTCGGGAGAGGGGACGTCGCGGATGTTCGTGCGCTCCAGGAGCTCGACGCGACGATCACGTCTGAGCGACCAGTCGAACTGGGCGTATCCCACATCCACGGAAAGGACCGAGGCGGCACCACGGCCGAGGAGGCAATCGGTGAAGCCTCCCGTGGAGCAGCCGACATCAAGGCAGGCGAGGCCCCGGGGATCGACCGGGAAGGCGTCGAGCGCGGCGGCGAGCTTGAGCCCACCACGGCTCACGTAGGGGATGGAGCCGCGAACGTGGAGTTCGATGCCAGGTCTCACCTGCTCACCTGGTGAATCGAGCCTTCTGGAGGAGGTGGAGACGTCGCCTGCCATGACGGAACGCGCGGCATCGTCCGCGGTGCGGAAGAATCCCTGACGGACGAGCTCGGCATCGAGCCTCACGCGGGCCATGGTCAGGACTCCGCGGGCGCCTCGGGAGCGTCGTCGGCGACGGGAGACTCCTCCGCCATGGCCTCGGTCGCGGCGGAGGAAGCCTCCGCGGACGGGGCCTCCCCACCTGCGAGACGAGCCTTCTCCTCGGGGGTGAAGTCGACCTTGTCGACGAGATCGACCGCACACGAACCCAGGCTGATGGCCTCGTCGAAGAGGTCGAGCGACCGCTCGAGGGACGTGTCCTTGCCGCGGACGGCCTCGACTATCTCGTCGAGACGGGACGTGACGTCATCGAAGCTCTTGTATGCGGAGGTGTCATTCTTGGCCATCTTCGGACCCTCCCTCGCCGGCGAGGCCGGCCTTGTAACGGGCCTCGACCTCGGCAGACGCCTTGTCAGCGGCCTCGCGCTCGGCCTTCTCGGCCGCCTCGGCCTCCTTCGCCGCCTCCTCGGCGGCGATCCTCTCCTGGAGCTGGCGCTCGAGGGCGACCGCCTCCACGTCGACGCCGGCATCGAGGTCACGCGCGACGCGCCCGAGGATGCCGTTCACGAACCTGGAGGACTCGTCGGTGCCGTAGGCCTTGGCGAGGATGACCGACTCGGAGATGGTGACGGCGGTGGCCACCTCACTCACATGGAGCATCTCGAAGACGGAGAGGCGGAGCAGGTTGCGGTCGACGGATGCCATCCTCTCCACGCCCCAGTTCTCGGAGACGGAGGCGATGACCGCGTCGAGCGTCGGGATCATGGCACCGGTGCCACGGGCGAGCATCTCCGCGAACGGGTCGAGGGGACCCTGGGAGATGACGAAGTCGCCGGCGAGCACGTCGTCGACGGAACGCCCGCATGCCTCGGCCTGGAAGAGGATCTGCAGGGCCTGGCTGCGGGCGAGGGTACGACCGGTCAGTCGAGAATCAGACACGTGTGCTACTCCTTGGGGAAGACGATGGAGTCGATGCAGACGTCGACCGAGGAGACCTCGACGCCGACCTGCTCGGACACCGCCTGCGCGACCGCAGCACGGACGTCGGCCGCGAGCTTGGTGAAGGGATACCCGAAGAACACGGAGACGCGGACGGTGACCTTGAGACGGTCGCCCTCCACCTCGGACTCGACCGAGTGCTCCGAGACCTGCGGCTTGGCGGTGAACATCGAGATGAGACCGCTTGCAAGGTCATGACCGTCGATGGAGACGACCCCCTCGACCTTCTCCACCGCAAGGGTGACGATGGTCGAGATGACGCTCTTCGACACGGTGATCCCGGAGATACGCAGCTCGTTGTCCATGAACGATCCTTTCAGATGCCGTGAGGCACGAGACCGGCGACGCCGGACTCCTGCCGATGAGGTCCTCGTATACATTACCACGGCCGTGACCTCACATGGGACGGGCCGCGCACGCTCCCCCGCAAGGGAACGGACGCGGCCCGTCCGAAGGGAACAGCCCTTACGCGCGGCCCACGAACTTGCCGTCGCGCGTGTCGACCTTGATGCGGTCGCCCTCGCTGAGGTACATCGGGATCTGCACGCTCGCACCGGTCTCGATGACGGCAGGCTTGGTGCCACCCTGGACGGTGTCGCCCTTGAAGCCGGGGTCGGTCTCGGTGATCGCGACCTCGATGAACATCGGGGGGTCGACGCCGAGGAGGTCATCGTCGGCGTAGAGCAGCTGGCAGGTGTCGTTCTCCTTGAGCCACTGCGAGTTGTCGCCGATGAAGTCGGCCGTGACGGGGATCTGCTCGAACGTGGAGTTGTCCATGAAGTAGTAGTCCGCGCCGTCGTTGTAGAGGTACTGCATCTCCTTGGTGATGAGCTGCACGTTCTCGAACTTGGTGCCGGCGTTGCAGGTCTGGTCGATGACGCGGCCGCTCTTGAGGTCCTTGATCTTGTAGCGAACGAACGCCCCGCCCTTGCCGGGCTTGACATGCTGGAACTCGACGATGGTGTAGACCTTGTCCTTGATCTTGAGTCCCATGCCGTTCTTGAAGTCTGCGGTGCTGATGGTTGCCACGTGAAGCTCTCTTTCTGCGCTGTGCCCGGCTCGATCTCGTCGGCGGGCCTTGGAGTCATGCGTGGGACAGTATAGACGAGAGTCCCCCCGTGATTTGTGTTCGGTCTGAGACGGAGACGTGCCCTACTCGGCCATCCCCCTGGCCTCGGCGCCCTCGGAGGCGCTGCGTCCGTAGGCCGGCGACGCGGCGATGCGCGAGATCTCGTGGGACGTGTCGATGACGTCCTCGGGGTTCACGCCGTCGTAGCGATGGCACGCGCACCAATGACCCGGCAGCTCCTCGTAGAGGTCGGGGGCGGTCACGTCGCAGGCGCCCACGTTGGCGAAGCAGCGGCTCGCGAAGCGGCAGCCTGCCGGCGGATCGATGGGGCTCGGGACGTCGCCCTCGAGGATGATGCGCTTGCGCCTGAGCTTGGGGTCGACGCTCGGGATCGCCGAGAGGAGCGCCTGCGTGTAAGGGCACAGCGGGTCATGGTAGAGGTCGGACTTGTCGGCCACCTCCATGAGCTTGCCGAGGTACATCACGCCGACACGGTCGGAGATGTGCTTGACCACGTTGAGGCCGTGAGCGATGAACAGGTACGTGAGTCCGAACTGGTCCTTGAGGTCGTCGAGGAGGTTCAGCACCTGCGCCTGCACCGACACGTCGAGCGCGGAGACGGGTTCGTCGCAGACGATGAGCTTGGGGTTGACGGCGAGGGCACGGGCGATGCCGACGCGCTGGCGCTGCCCGCCCGAGAACTCGTGCGGATAGCGGTTGCGCATGTAGGGGGCGAGGCCGACGCACTCGAGCAGTTCGTCGACACGAGGGTCGACCTTCTCGGCGGGAAGCAGCTTGTTGGTCTTGATGGGCTCGGCGATGATGTCGCCGATGGTCATGCGCGGGTTGAGGCTCGCGTATGGGTCCTGGAAGATGAGCTGTATGTCGCTGCACAGGGCGCGACGTTCCTTGGGGCGCATGGCCGTGAGGTCACGGCCGTCGTAGACGATCCTGCCGCTCGTGGGCGTGAGGAGCCCCACGAGCATCTTGCCGATGGTCGTCTTGCCGCAGCCCGACTCCCCCACCAGGCCGAACGCCTCGCCACGGTGGATCTTGAACGAGACGTCGTCGACGGCCTGGACGAACGACGTGGGCTTGCCGAAGAAGTTCGAGTCGGCCACGAAGCTCTTGGTCAGGTGCTGGACGTCAATCAGGACCTCGTCATCCATTCTCTCGTCCCTCCTCCATGAGGAAGCAGCGCACGGCACGGTCTGGGTGGCCCGGGACGCCCTTGAGCTCGGGGCGTTCGACACGGCAGCGGTCCATGCAGCTGTCGCAGCGATCCGAGAAGGGACATCCGGCAGGCATGTGAAGCGGGTTGGGGACCTGTCCGCGAATCATGTAGAGACGCTTGGAGTCATCGTCCTCGAGCTTGGGGATCGAGTTCAGGAGGCCCAGCGTGTAGGGATGGAGGGGTTTCTCGAACAGCTCCGCCACGGGACTCTCCTCCACCACCTGGCCGCAGTACATGACGACCACGCGGTCGGCCACCTCCGAGACCACGCCCAGGTCATGCGTGATGAGCAGGACGCCCATGTCGAACTCCTGGCGGAGCTTGTAGATGAGGTCGAGGATCTGGGCCTGGATGGTCACGTCGAGGGCCGTGGTGGGCTCGTCGGCGATGAGGAGCTTGGGGTTGCAGGAGAGCGCCATGGCAATCATGACGCGCTGGCGCATGCCGCCGCTCATCTGGTGAGGATAGTCGCTGGCGCGGTCCTCGGGGCTGGGGATGCCCACGAGTCGCAGCGACTCGACGGCTCGCGCCCAGGCATCCTTCTTGTCGAGGTCGGTGTGGAGTTGGATGGCCTCGACGATCTGGTCGCCCACACGGTAGACGGGGTTGAGGCTCGTCATGGGCTCCTGGAAGATCATGGCGATCTGACCGCCACGCACCGACTCCATCTCCTTCTCGGAGAGGGCCAGCAGGTCCTTGCCGTCGAAGGTTATCGAGCCGGAGGCGACGTGGCCGGGCTTCTGGAGAAGGCGCATGATCGACAGGCTCGTCACGGACTTGCCGGAGCCCGACTCGCCGACGATGGCGACCGTCTCGCCGGAGTCGACCGAGAAGGTGACCCCGTCGACGGCGCGGACGATGCCCTTGCGCGTGGGGAACTCGGTAACGAGGTCGTTCACTTCGAGCAGCATTCGCGTCACCTCCTCCGCGACTTGGGATCGACGGCGTCGCGCAGGCCGTCCCCGAGCAGGTTGAACGCCAGCACCGTGATCGTGATGGCAAGGCCCGGGAAGATCATCGTGTACGGGGCGGAGAAGATGAAGTTGCGACCACGGCCGAGCATGTCGCCCCACTCGGCCTGCGGGGGCTGGACGCCCAGTCCCAGGAAGCCCAGGGCCGCGCAGTCGAGGATGGCACCCGAGATGCCCAAGGTCGCGCGGACGATGATGGAGGGCAGGACGTTGGGCAGGACGTGACGGAAGATGATCGCCGCGTCGGAATCGCCGATGACGCGGGCGGCCGCCACGTAGTCGTTCTCCTTGACGGAGAGGATCTGGCTTCGCACGATCCTCGCGTACTCCGGGATGGAGACGAGGCCGATGGCCACGACCGCCTTGTCGATGCCCTTGCCCAGCGCCGCCATGAAGGCGATCGCGAGGAGGATCGAGGGGATGGCGAGCATCATGTCCATGCATCGCATGATGATGGTGTCGACGACACCGCCCTTGTAGCCCGCGATGGCGCCGAGCGTGACGCCCACGACCAAGGAGATGCTCACCGCGAGCAGACCCACCGTGAGCGAGACCTGGGTGCCCACGAGGATGCGGCTGAAGATGTCACGACCCTGCTGGTCCGTCCCGCACAGATGGGCGAGGGAGGGCTCCTGGAAGGAGGCCGACAGGTCCTGCTGGTACGGGTCGTACGGCAGGACGGACGGGAAGAGCGCGGTCACGATGGCCACGACCACGAGCACGCCGATGAGCACGAGGCTCACGACGGCCATCTTGTTGCCCCTGAAGGCGTACCAGAAGTCGCGCCACAGGGAGTCGGCCTTCTCGTCGGCAGGAGCAACCTCCGGCGGGGTCTGGCTGGGGTCGGTCTGTGGGTCCTCGCCGAGGTCCTGGGGCGATTGCATAGCGATCGAATCCGCTGCCATCCGGCTCACCCCTCTTCCTTCGAGTACTTGATGCGCGGATCGAGGTAGGCGTAGATGATGTCCACCACGAGGTTGATGATCACGAAGATGACGCCGATGAGCAGGACGACACCTTGGACCACGGGGAAGTCGCTCTTGAGGATGCACTCGACGGTGTACTTGCCGATGCCGGGCCAGGCGAAGACCGTCTCGGTGAGCATGGCGCCGCCGAGGAGGCTGCCCAGCTGGAGGCCGATGACGGTGGTCACGGGAAGCATCGCGTTCCTGAGGGCATGGTGCTTGGTGACGCGGCCCTCCGGAAGGCCCTTGGCCCGGGCCGTGCGGACGTAGTCCTCGTTCAGGGTGTCGAGCATGCTCGAGCGGGTCATGCGCGTGATGATGGCCATCGAGTACATGGAGAGGGCCACCGCAGGCAGGATGATGTGCTGGAGCGCGTTGCCGAACGCCTCGAAGTCACCTGAGAGGAGCGTGTCCAGGAGGTAGAAGCCGGTACCGCCCACAGGCTGGAGCAGCGGGTCGATGCGGCCGCCGGACGGCAGCACGTGGAGCACGCCCGCGAACAGGATGATGAGCAGGATGCCCAGCCAGAAGATGGGCATCGAGACACCCACCAGAGCGAGGATCATGGAGAAGCCGTCCACGAACGAGCCCTTGTGGACCGCGGAGACGACACCCAGCACGACGCCCAGGACCGCCGCGATGATGATGGCGACGAGCGCGAGCTCGATGGTGGCCGGGAAGCGGCTCATGATCTCCTGGGTCACCGCCGTGTGCGTGTAGTACGAGGTCCCGAGGTCACCCGTGAGGGCACCGCCCAGGAAGTTGAAGTACTGGACGATGATGGGGTCATTGAGGCCGTTCGACTCACGCCACGCTTCCATGGCCTCGGTGGTGGCATGCTCGCCGAGGACGACAGGTGCGGGGTCGGACGAGAAGACGCGCATGATGAGGAAGACGATGATCGAGACCCCGAGGAGCACGAGGATCGACTGCAGGATGCGCTTAACAACGTATTTCGCCACTTGCCCAGACCTCCTTCCGACTCATCGGGGCCACTTGCGGCCCACCGACACGGCAGGCCGGACGCTCGGGTCCGGCCTGCCTGCTCACATATCGATCCCGCATCAAGACCGCGGGTGTCGAGGCCTCTAGGCCTCCTTGGTGGCGCCCCAGAGCCACACGACGCCCGTGGGGTGGATGACGAAGTCCTTCACCTTGGGGCTGTAGCCCGCCAGGTTCTTGGAGTGGGAGATGAGCAGCCAGGGCTGCTTGTCGGCCGCCATCTTCTCGCACTGCAGGTAGATGTCATCACGCGCATCGCCATCGGGCGTGGCGACGCCCTGGGCGATGAGGGCCTTGTAGTCCGCGTCGTCGAAGCGGGCGACGTTCATGGAGACGTTGGAGTCCGACAGGAGGTTCATGAAGTTGTCGGGGTCACCGTTGTCGCCCACCCAGCCGTAGAAGCAGATGTCGTAGGCCTCGGTCTGGACCTTCGTCTTGTAGGTGGTCCAGTCATAGGTGTCGATCGAGACGTCCACGCCCACGTCCTTGAGGTAGCCCTGGACGGCCTCGGCAAGGGCCTGGCCACCCTTGGTGTTGTAGGGACGGGCGTTGGAGTAGGTGATGCACTTGACGGAGGTGATGCCGAGGGCGGCGAGCTCCGACTTGGCAGCGTCCTTGTCGAAGGACGTCTGCGTGACGTCCTTGTCGTAGGGGGCCATCCAGAGAGGCATGATCGAGGAGGCCACGCCCGCATAGTCACCGTAGAGGCTCTTCACCATCTCGTCGACGTCGACGGCCTTGGCGAAGGCCTTCCTGGCCTCGGGGGTCTTGAAGGTGTCGGACTGGGTGTTGAACGCCATGTAGTTGATGTTCATGCCGTCCTCGTCATACAGCGAGTTGCCGGCGCTGGTGATGGTGTCGACCACGGAGTCGTCGATGCCGTCGATGATGTCGGCCTCGCCGTTGTTGAGGGCGGTCACGCGGCTGGCGTTCTCGGAGATGAACTTGAAGATGATGTTGGGCGTCTTGGGGGCGTTGTCCGAATCCCAGTAGGAGTCGTTGGCCTTGAGGACGATGTTCTGGCTCTTGGTCCAGCTCACGAACGTGTAGGGGCCGGTGCCGCAGGGAGACTCGTTGACGTTGCCGCCGGCCTTCTCGACCGCGGTCGGGCTCACGATGGGGCTTGCCAGGGACATGGCAAGGTTCTTGAGGAAGGGCGTGGAGGCCGCGACGAGCGTGATCTTCACCGTAGTGGAGTCGATGGCCTCGACGGTCGAGACGCCGTTGCCCTCGGAGGCGGTGCCGAACACGAAGGAGGCGTAGGGCATGTCGTCGTTGCGGTTGCCCTCGAGCTGACGCTCGATGGACTTCTTCACGGCGTCGGCGTCGAAGTCGGTGCCGTCATGGAACTTGACGCCCTCCTGCAGGTGCAGGGTGTAGGTGAGGCCGTCATCGGAGACCTCGTAGGACTTCGCAAGGCCAGGCTTGACGTCGCAGGAGCTCTTGTCGTACTTGAGGAGGGTCTCGTAGATGTTCGCCATGATCTTGGCGGACTCGCCGTCGTCCACATAGGCGGGGTCGAGACCGCGAGGGTCGGAGCCCTGGGCGAACGTGATCGTGTCGGCGGTGCCGGAGGCGGAGCTGCCGGTGCCGGAGCCCGAGGCGCGCGTGCTCCCGCAGCCGGTCATGAGGGAACTGAGGGCAGTGGCGGAGGCCGCCGCGCCGAACAGCTCGACGAACTTGCGCCTGGACATCACGTTCTTATTCGATTCCATACAGATTCCTCCCTGTCGCACGTTGCATACGCACGTGTGCCGACCCCGTCGGTCGGGTTGGGAGTCATGCTATCCCGTAGTGGAAGCCTTACCGTCATCTGAAAGAGAGTCGAACCGAAGTGTTCACACCGTGGAAACAATGGGGAAAGCCCTGAAATGCAGGGACGACTCAGTCTTCGTCGGTGGAAGGACCGTCCGTCTCCCCTTCCGTGGAGGGGGCATCGGCCTTCCCATGATGGAACAGCGATCCCAGCTTGCTCTTGTCGTTCTTGGCCGCACGAGACCACTGCTGACCGCCGGCGCTCATCTTGTCGCGTCCAATGTGGTCACGGACGCAACGGAGCACCTCGGCGCCGTTGGAGATGACGAAGGGCAGGGTCTGCGCCTCGTCGGTGACGACCTCTATGCTGCGGACGTACTTGCCGTAGATGTCGGCTCGGACGAGCGAGACGTTGGGCCAGGGAATCTGCGCGAATCCCACGCCGCCGGAGGCGACGAACTCGATGCCCTTGTCACCGAGCATGAGATAGCCGGGCTTGGGGAAGATGGGGTTGGTGAAGGCGTTGGCCTTGCACATGACCTCGACCTCGGAGTTGAGTTGGTCAGGGGCCTGGGACTGCTGGCGGATCTTGTCGGAGACGTCCTTGGACGCCTTCTCGGCGGCCTTGCCGGCCTCCTTGGCCCTCTCGCCCGCCATCTGCCGGGTCGACCGTGCGGTCGGCTTCGATCCCTTTCCTGAACCCTTGCCCATGCGAACTCCCTGTTGACGAGACACGGGCCCACAAGGGCCCATGTGAGGGCGGTCAGAAGATGACGTGACGCCGTTCGTCATCCGGACCCCATGGTAGACGAGGTTCGGATGACGAACGGCGGCGGGAGGGTCTTCCCTCCCGCCGTCAGATGGATCCTAGAAGATCCCGACGAGGGCACCGAGGATGCCGACGGCGAACAGCCCGAAGATGATGGCGATGGGGCTGACCTTCTTGCGGAGCAGGTAGATGCAGAACAGCGTGAGCAGCAGCGGCAGGAGGCCGGGGAGCAGGCTGTCGAGCACCGTCTGGAGCGTGGTGGTCTTGATCAGGGCCATGACCGGCTCGTTGGTGGCGGGGTTGGTCATGGTTCCGACGGTCAGACCGTTCGAGGCGATGGACGTGAGCGCCGAGTAGGCGTTGTTGATCACGTCAGCACCGATCGTCGCACCAGCCTGGGAGAGCCCGTTGAGGGCATCCGTGAGGGACTGGAGGGCGGGATAGGTCGCGTTCGCATCGCCGTAGTAGGCGGTGGAGAGGACGACCTTGTCCATGGGCATGCTGGACCAACGCTCGATCAGGACGCCCATGATGAACATGCCGAGGACGGATGCGCCCGTGGTGATCTTGCGCATGATGCCGCCGGACAGGTCCTGCGAGATCGCGGAGCCCTGCTTGTAGCCGAACTCCTGCGTGTAGTACAGGAAGGCGAGACGGATGACGTTCCAGATCACGAAGAACAGGATCGCGCCCAGGATGGAGCCGCCGAGGGCCAGCGACGCCGCGAAGGCGCCGAGGACGGGACGGAGCGTGCCCCAGAAGACGGGGTCGCCGACGCCGGCCAGCGGGCCCATCATGCCGATCTTGACACCCTGGATGGCCTGGTCGGAGACCTCGATGCCGTTGGCGCGGTCCTCCTCGAGGGAGAGCTCGACGCCGAGGACAGGGGCCGCGACGTAGGGATGCGTGTTGAAGAACTCGAGGTGACGCTTGAGGGCGGCCTTCTGCTCCTCGGGGTTGTCCCCGTAGAGCTTCTTGATGGCCGGGATCATCGCGTAGCACCAGCCGAGGTTCTGCATACGCTCGTAGTTCCACGAGGCCTGCAGGAACTGGGACCTCCACCAGACCTTCTTGCGGTCCGCGCTGGTTAGTTCAACCTTCTTTTCTGCCATGGTGTTCACTCCCCTTTCCTACTCGTAGTCGTTCAGGATGTCGTCCAGGGCGTCTCCGCCCGTCCCGCCCTCGAGGGCAGGACCAGAGCCACCGCCGTTGAACTCAGGCGAGAGCTGCAGGTAGACGAGGGCAAGGAAGATGCCGATCATGCCCATGCCGATGAGCGTGATGCCCGTCAGCGGTGCGAGGGCGAAGCCCAGGATGAAGAACGGCCAGAGCTTGGGGGTGGCCATCATGTTGATGACCATGGCGTAGCCCACGACGACGATGAAGCCGCCGGCCGCGGAGAGGCCGCCGGAGACCCAGGTCGGGATGGCGTTGAGGCCAGCCGTCACGGCGTCAGCCGGGATGGCGATGACGAGCGCGACGGGGATGGCGCAGCGCAGACCCTGGATCATGAGGGCTCCGATGTGAGCCATCTCGACGCCACGGATGTTGTTCTTGTCCGCCGCGGCATCGGCTGCATGAGCGAGGCCGATGGTGAGCGAACGGGCGAAGATCGTGAGCGTGAGGCCTGCGACGGCGAAGAGCAGGGCCGTGGCGATGCCCTCGGAGACCGGCACGCCCTTCATGCAGACGAGGACCGCGGAGGCCGTGGAGCACAGGGCCGCGTCGGGGGCCATGGCGGCACCGATGTTCATCCAGCCGAGTGCGATGAGCTGGAGCGAGCCACCAAGCGCGATGCCCATGGCAGGCTGGCCGCAGGCCAGACCGATGAGCGTGCACGCGAGGATGGGCTGGTGGAACTGCCACTCATCGAGGACCGACTCCATGCCGGCTAGGAACGAGATGAGCAGCACGAGGATGATTTGCAAAACGTTCATGAGGACTTCCCTCCTCCTTCAGAAGAGTAGATGCGTGAGAAGACGGGCTACTTGACGTCGGCCTTCTTGATGAGCGCCCACAGGTCCTCGTCCTTGTCGGACGGTACCTTCTGGACGTGGAACTTGGTGCCGAGGTCACGCATCTTCTCGAGGCAGGCCACATCGTCCTTGTCGGCCGCGAGCGCGCCGTTCAGCATGGTCTTGCCCTCGGAGTGTGCCATCGACCCGATGTTGACCTCGGGCAGGTCGACACCGCCCTCCTCGCAGCGCAGGGCATCCTGTGGGTTCTCGAAGAGGAGGAAGAGCTTCTCCCCACCGAAGCGAGGATCCTTGTAGATCTGGATCATCTTGTCGATGGGAATGACGTTGGCCTTGACTCCTGGAGGAGCGGCCTGGGTGATCAGCGTCTTGCGCAGCTCGTCATGGGCGACGCCGTCGGAGACGACGATGATGCGCGTGGGGTTGATCTGCTTGGCCCATGCCGTCGCGACCTGACCATGGAGCAGTCGGGTGTCGATGCGGACGTGGGCGATCTTGACCTTGCCGTCGCCGACGACCGTCCCCTCAGGGATGGCCGAGGCCTTGGCGGCGTGGCCGCCGGCCGTCTTCTTCGGGGAGAGGGACTCCGGCTGGATGCGGACGCCCTTCCTGCCCTCGATGAAGATGTGCGTGGCTATCTCAGCCGCGCTGTCCATGCTGAGACGCGAGGAATACGCCTCGATGAGCATGGGCAGGTTCATGCCCGTCACGACGGCCCACTTGTCATGGTCGCCGAGAAGGCCACTCACCTGGTTGAACGGAGTGCCGCCCCATAGGTCGACTAGGAACAGCACCTCGTCCTGGTCCTCGAACGAAGCAATCGCGTCTTGCAGCTTCTTCTTGAAGTCATCGGGTCCCTCGCTGGGCTGAAGCGTGACCGACGCGACGTTCTTCTGATCACCGAAGACCATCGAGCCGCTCATCTTGATGCCGTCCGCGAAATCGCCGTGGCTTGCCAGGACAATGCCTACCATCACATAACCTCCTTGATTTCTCCTCGTAACTTCACGAACCGTACACAAAATAGAATATGCCTTTTCAGGTCAGCACGTTGGAGATCGCACCTGGAAATCCGTGAACGTTCGTCTCGCTGCGTCGTGACCAACCTGTTCAATCAGATATCAAATCGCATCATTCCGAGTGAAAAACAACGCACATGCCCTCCCTTGCGGTTTCACAAAAGGCATCTCTTGGCAGATGTGTTGTTCTCCGCGCTAAACGTTCATCTGTTCACATAAGTTAAGGGACCGTTTCGCCCGCATGGACGGAATCGGTCCCTACCGTTCGCCGATTGTGTCGCGGCGGCTCAGACGCAGATGGCCCTCAGGTCATGGGAGGATGCGGTGAACGGACGATAGCCGTCCGCCGTCACGACGCCGAAGTCCTCGAGGCGGATCCCGAAGCGCCCCGGCAGATAGATGCCCGGCTCGATGGTGACGACGGAGCCCTCGGGGACGGGGCGGTCGAACAGCCTGCCGAAGTTCGGACGCTCGTGGATCTCGAGACCGACGCCATGGCCGAGGCCATGCTTGAAGTAGTCTCCGTAGCCGGCATCCGTGATGACGCTCACCGCGAGCTCATGGATCTCACGGCCGATGACGCCGGGGTGCACGGCGGCCGCGCAGGTCTCGTGGGCGAGGCGGACGACGTCGTAGACATGTCGCTGCTCGTCGGAGGGCTCCCCCACCGACACCGTCCTGGTCATGTCGGAGTGGTAGTCGTGATAGCCCGCGCCATAGTCCATGACGATGAGGTCGCCGGCTCGCACGGTACGGTCACCTGGCTGGGCATGCGGGTTGGCGCCATTGGGACCGGAGGCGATGATGGAGTCGAACGAGAGCGAGTCGGCACCATGGCCGAGCATGTAGCCCTCGAGCTCGGCCCTGATCCGCTTCTCGCTCATGCCGGGCTCGATGAAGCCGCATATGTGCTCGAAGGCCTCGTCGGTGATGTCCTGGGCGGCCGCCATGAGGGAGATCTCCTCGTCATCCTTCACGGCACGGAGGTCGAGGATGTCACCATGGAGCCTGGGGAGCAGACACGCCATGGAGGAGTCGGACAGGCGCTGGCCAAGCTCGTCGAAGAACGCCAGGTCGAGGGTGTCCTCGATGGCCACGACGCGAGCCTTGGCATCACGGATGCGGGCTGCCACCCACTCGGGATGGCCCTCCTGGCCCATGTCGACGTGCCAGGGGCCATCGGCCCCGAGTCGATCGAGGAAGGTCCCGTAGTAGCGGGAGTCGGTATGGAGCAGGAGCTCGTCCGCCGTGATGAAGGCGGTGTGCGCCGACTCGTCGTCGAACGTGCGCTCGGCACCGGTGAGCCACCTCAGGTCGGGGTTGTTCCTGAGGACCACGGCGTCATAGCCACGCTCCCCCATGATCTTCCTGAGTCGTCCGACACGTGCCGCGCATGCGCTCGCGTCTGCCATCACAGATCCTCTCCCTCGTCATCCGTCGAATGCTCGTCCTTGTCCGCCGCGGTCGCGAGCCGCGAGCGGGAGGCGCACCAGGCGCCCAGATGCTCGTCCATGACCTCGTCAGGGACGGCCGTGAGCCTCACGCGGCCGACCGCGAGCGGAAGCGCGAACAGATAGCGGTTGGTGCGCTTGAGTCCGGCCTCCTTGATGGCCGCGAGCACGATCCCCGGTTCGATCGAGCAGGGGACCTCCGCGAGCCCGAGCTTGTCGAGCAGGGCATCCTGGGCGAACACCATGTCCACGTCACCCTCCCCCACGCCGACCGCGAGACGCGAGGCGAACCTGATCCCCTCGGCGAGCAGACGCCCAGGGCCTGCCGCCGCGACGGCGTCCGCGGGCAGACAGGACGCGAGCGCTCGCTCGAAGGTGACACCGTACCCGACGCCCTGCCTCACGGCGAGCGACGTGGCCGAGATGAGCCTGCCGCGCGTCTTCCCGCAGGTAAGGAGCTGACGCTGAATCGCGGCGACATCACCCGAGAGGATCGCGTCGGCATCGCCGGCGAGGGACGAGAACGCGTCCGGCGAGCCCGCGACGGCGCTCGCCACCATGATGGCCCGCGCCCGGAGGGTCTCGGGAGAGACTTCGAGAGGAACGAGATCGAGGTCGCAGACGAGCATCTGGGCGCGGCAGACGACCGAGACCATCTCGGTCGACTCCCCCACGTCGAGGGGATGCGGCGTGGCCACGCACTCGACCACGGCATCCAAGGTCAGGGGCACGAGCGCGAAGGGCATTCCTCCGCACCAGGTCGTGGCGAGATAGGCGGCGCACGAGCAGACGTCGACGTCACCCATGGCCACGAGGGCGTCCTCGGACGTCACCCCGAAGCCATCGAGGGAGGCATAGAGATCCGGCATCGCGTCGACGCGACGACACGTCCGACCGTGGGGCACCTCGAGCACATGGACGAAGAAACGCCCATCCGTGAGGTTCCTCTCGACGTCCCGGACGAGGTCGGCATCCACGTCATCGCCCACGACCAGGACGGCCTTGCGAGGACGCCCCACGATGATCCTCAGGTCGCGGCCGAGACGCTCGAGGGCGCCAGCCGAGACGCGCATGTCACACGAGCCGCCGGGAAGCGACACGGACTGACGGGCTATGGGGTCGGTGCTTGAGCTCATAGAAGGCCCTTCTCCCAGAGGAGCTCGCCGGCAGAGGCCAGCACCTCGTCGAACGTCTTTCCGGCGATGCTCACCCGATAGTCGCAGAAGCCCTCGTAGAGAGGCCTCCTATGGGCGAACAACGCGGCGGCATGCTCCCTGTCGCCCAGGTCGGGCCTCTTCTCGGGATGCCTGATCTGGCGGAGGGAGTCCTCGAGCGACCCCTCGAGATAGACGATGACGCCCATCTCGTGCATGATCCGCTCGTTGTCAGGTCTCTCGACGATGCCGCCGCCACAGCTCACCAGAAGCGACCTCCTGGACGAGAGGCGCGAGAGCTCATGCGTCTCGTAATCGCGGAAGGCATCCTCCCCCGAGCTGCGGAAGATCTGCGTCACGCTGCGGTGGCATGCCCTCTCGACGAGACGGTCGGTGTCGACGTATCGTCTGTTGAACATATGGCCGAGGTTACGGGCCAAGGTCGACTTTCCCGCACCGAGGAAGCCCACGAAGAAGATGTGGTCGCAGCCCTCGTGGACCACGTATCCATCCTCGCTCGTCTCCCTCGACCCCCCTCGTCTCGTCTCGCCCGTGTCGGCCCATGCGCGAGAGTCGAACCCCTCGGCGGCGGCATCATGCCGACTCCCGAGTATAGCGTCAGCGCATGGGCCCTCCGTCGCCCTCATCCTTCGTCCCCCGACACGACATGCTCCCCCTCGAACTCCACGTCCGAGAGGACCATCCGCTCGAACACGCGAAACACCTGCGTGTACCAGAGGTCCTGACGGGACTGGGGACGGACGAGGATGGTGCGGACGTGGGCGAGGTTGCCGGCGACGACATCGGTGAACACCTGGTCGCCCACGAGGACCGCCTGCTCGGCAGGAACGCCCTCGAGCTCGAGCGCCCTCGTCACCGCGAAGGGGGCAGGCTTCATGGCGTGGTCGACCGCGTCGCATCCGAGCTCGTCGGCGCTTCTGGAGACGGCCCCGGAATGAAAGTTGTTCGAGACGAGGCAGAGCCTAAGACCGAGGTCACGTGCATGTTCGAGCCACGCGAGGACGTCGGCCGGCGCCTGCTTCGCGTCACGTGGGACGCAGGTGTTGTCGCGATCGAGCAGGACGCATCGGACGCCCTCCCCGACGAGTGCGTCCAGGTCGACCGACGGGAGGTCGGCCACGTAGCGTGTCGCACGGAGGAGCCCCATCCCCGCTACGCCTGCGCCGCCTGGGCCGCGGCGATGGCGGCCTGGTGCTCCTCGTAGGTCCTGCTGAAGGTGTGGTTCGAGTACGAGCCGTTCTCGATGATGAGGAAGTAGAGGTAGTCGCTGTCGGCAGGAGAGAGTGCGGCCGCGAGGGACTCGTTCGAGGGCGTGCAGATGGGCGTGGGAGGAAGGCCCGTGTTGAGGTAGGTGTTGTACGGACTCTGGGTCTTGAGGTCGTCGGCGGTCACGTCGCCGCCCGTCACGTAGCCCATGGTGGCGTCGGACTGCAGCGCCATGCCCTGCTTCATGCGGTTGTAGAAGACGGACGAGACGAGCGGACGGTCGTCGTCGGTGACGGCCTCCTTCTCGATGACGGAGGCGAGGATGACGATGTCGTAGTCGCTCATGGTGACGCCGTACTTGTCCTTGATGGTGGCCTCGGCTGAGGCGAAGTCGAGGCTCGCCGTCTCGACCTCGTACTGGTCGAGCATCGCGCGGATCACGGTGTCGGCGGTGACCTGCTTGCCGGAGAAGTCATAGGTCTTGGGGCAGAGGTAGCCCTCGAGCGAGTCGTTCGCGGCGGAGGCGAGGAACGGGTAGTCGGCCGAGTAGTTCGAGGCCTTGGCCTGGGCCAGGAAGTCCGAGCTCGAGATTCCGAGGGAGCTCTCGACCACGGCGGCGGTCTTCTCGACGGTGAGGCCCTCGGCGATGGTGAGGCGCGAGGCCGTGGAGTTGGGTCCGCTCACGAGCTGCCTCACCACCTCCGAGGGGGTGGCTCCCGTCATGAGGGAGTAGGTGCCGCTCTTGAGGCTCGAGTCGGCCTTCTGGTTGGTGACCTCCTTGTAGAAGGCCTCCGTGTCCGTGATGATGCCATCGTCCTTGAGGATCTTGGCGATGTCGGAGGCACCCGAGCCCTCGGGAATCACCACGTCGACCATCTGGCCCGCCTCGACGGTCGTGGCCGCGTCCGTCGTGCCCTTCATGAGCCGAGGTATGAGGATGACGGCGGCGATGGCGATGATCGCGACGGCGGCGATGACACCTATGACGACGGGGGCCTTGTTGGGCCCCTTGCCGGAGGCCGCGGCCTCCCTCTGGGCCCTGGTGCGGGGCGATGCGATGGCGGTGGCACGTGCGGTACGCGCCGAGACCCCCTGCGTGCGACCTGCGGAGGGGGGCGTGCGAGCGTCACCGAGCGGCTGCCGGGCGGCACCCGCGGGTCGCGAGGCCGAGTGGCTGGCGGTATGGGCAGCCGGCGGCGTCGCGTCACCTGACGGGCTCGGCTTCGCGAAGTGCGATCCGGTGCGCTTTCCTGGGGTCGAAGCCATCGAGTCTCCTCGTCTAGTCACGTGAGTCGAGCCAGGCCTGCAGGAAGATCGATGCGGCGACCATGTCGACCTTGCCGCGCATGTCCCTCTCGCTGAGGCCTTCCTGATGAAGGATACGCTTGGCCTCGGCCGAGGAGAGCCTCTCGTCAGCGAATTCCAGCGGAAGCCCGCATGACGAGGCGATCCTCTCCGCCTGGGCCATGATTCTCTCGGCCTGGGGCCCGTCCTCGCCCGAGAGCGTCTGGGGACGGCCGCACACGAGGACGTCGGGCTCGTAGTCGGCGATCACGTTCCTGAAGCTCCGAGCGCCCGAGATGACCTCCTGCGCGGGGAGCACCTTCACGGGGGAGGCGACGCGGCCGCTGGCGTCGCTCACGGCGATGCCGATGCGGACCTCGCCTATGTCAAGCGCCAGTGCCCTCATGGGATGCTAGAGACCCAGCTGGTCACGGGCGGCGGTGAGCGCGTCATCGATGCCGGAGGCATCCTTGCCGCCCGCCTGCGCCATGTTCGGACGTCCGCCGCCACGGCCGCCGACCCTCTCGGCGATGGCCTTCACCACGGCACCTGCGCCGAAGCCGGCCGCGACGGCCTCGTCGGTGCCGGCGGCCATGAGGGCGACCTTGCCCTCGGGCGTCTTGGCGGCGAGCACGCAGGCGACGGGACCGTCGACGCGCTCCCTTATCGTGTCCCAGGCGGAGCGGAGGTCAGAGGCCTCCATGCCATCGAAACGGGCGAGCACGCAGCGGAACGCGCCGGCGTCGATGGCGGAGTCGATGGCGTGGGAGAGCTGGTCGGACGAACCCCCCGTGAGGGCGGCCTTGAGGCGCTGCTCCCCCTCGCGCAGGGAGGACTTGAGCGCGTCGATGCGCTGCGGGACCTCCACGGGGCGGCACTTGAGCTCGGAGGAGGCATCGTAGAGCGCCGCGAGGTTCTCGTCCACATAGGCAAGTGCGCCCTTGGACGTCAGGGCCTCGATGCGTCGGGCGTTGGAGCCCACGGATGACTCGGAGACTATCTTGAAGAGGCCGAGCTCGGAGGTGTTGTGAGCATGGCAACCACCGCAGAGCTCGCGGGAGAACGGCTTGTCCTCCTCACCGGCGGAGACGACGCGGACGACGTCGCCGTACTTCTCGCCGAAGAGCGCGACGGCACCGGAGGCCTTGGCGTCCTCGATGGACATCACGCGGGTGACGACCGGCTTGGCAGCCATGATCTCGCGGTTCACGAGAGCCTCGACACGGGAGAGCTCGTCTCGGGTCACGGCCTCGAAGTGGGTGAAGTCGAAGCGGAGATGCTCGGGAGTGACGAGCGAACCCGCCTGGTTGACGTGTGCGCCGAGGACCTCCTTGAGGGCGGCGTCGAGGAGATGCGTGGCGGTGTGGTTGCGCCTGATGAGCTCGCGACGGGTGCGGTCGACCGTGGCGGTGACGACGTCACCGACGTGGACCATGCCCTCGCCCACATGGGCGACGTGCGCCACGAGACCGCCGTCCCTGCCCTTGGTGTCGGTGACGTCGAGGACGAGGCCCTCGGAGGAGATACGGCCGGTGTCGCCGACCTCTCCACCCATCTCGGCGTAGAAGGGCGTCACGTCGAGGACGACCTCGACGTCATCGCCCTCCTCGGCGGAGTCGACCGACTCGCCGTCATGGACGAGGGCAAGGACCTTGCAGCCCGCGGCCTCGTCCGCGTCATAGCCCACGAACTCGGTCGCGGGGACGTTCTCCGAGAGGGAGACCCATGCGTTGTCGAAGTTCGTCCAGACCTCGTCCTTGACCTGCGCGCGGGCACGGTCACGCTGTGCGGCCATCTCGCGATCGAAGGCCTCCATGTCCACGGCATGCCCGGCACCCTCGCAGATCTCGCGCGTGAGGTCGACGGGGAAGCCGTAGGTGTCGTGGAGGGCGAAGGCGGTCTCACCGGGAAGCGTCTCCCCATCGGCGAGGTCGGCCATGGCGTCCTCGAGGTAGCTCCTGCCCGTCTCGAGGGTGGCGCCGAAGCGCTCCTCCTCTGCGGCGACGATGCCGTCGATGAGGGCGGAGCTCTTCACCAGCTCGGGATAGACGTCTCCGAGGAGCCGCTGCACCTCATGCACGTAGGCGGCGAGGAACGGCTTCGTGACCCCCATGATGCGGCCATGGAAGACCGCACGGCGGAGGAGGCGACGGAGCACGTAGCCGCGGCCCTCGTTGGAGGGCAGGATGCCGTCGGCGATCATGAACGTGACGGCACGGGAGTGGTCGGCCATGATGCGCAGGCTCATGTCGGACTTCCTGTCGGCACCGTAGCGTGCGCCGGTGAGCCTCTCGCCCACGCCGAGCAGGCTCTGGAGGATGTCGCCGTCGTAGTTGGTCGACTTGTGCTGCATGATCGCGCTTATGCGCTCGAGGCCCATGCCCGTGTCCACGTTCTGGTGGGGCAGATCGGCGAGCGTGCCGTCCTCCTGGCGGTCGTACTGGGTGAACACGAGGTTCCAGAACTCGAGGAAGCGATCGCAGTCGCAGCCCGGGGCGCAGTCGGCGCGTCCGCAGCCGACCTCCTCGCCCTGGTCGTAGTAGATCTCGGAGCAGGGACCGCAGGGACCGGTGGGACCGGCCGCCCAGAAGTTGTCGTCCTCGCCGAGGCGGGAGATGTGGTCCTCGGGCACGCCGAGCGAACGCCAGATGTCATGGCAGTCGTCATCGTCGGTGAAGATGGTGAAATAGAGCCTGTCCAGCGGGAGGCCGAGGTGCGTCGTGATGAAGTCGAAGGCCCACTCGCATGCCTGGCGCTTGGTGTAGCCACCGAAGGAGAAGTTGCCGAGCATCTCGAAGAACGAGAGATGACGGCCATCGAGGCCGATGTTGTCGATGTCGTTGGTGCGCAGGCACTTCTGGCAGGAGCACGCACCGATCTCGCCCAGGGTCTTGGTGCCGAGGTAGTACTGCTTGAACTGGTTCATGCCGGCGTTCGCGAGGAGCAGCGATGGATCGTCGGGCACGAGGCTGGAGCTGGGGAACAACTTGCAGCCCTTGTCCTCGAAGAAGCGCAGGAACTCGTCGCGGATCTGCGCCGTGGTCATGGTGGGAAAGTCTGGCGTGCTCATGTGTCTCCTCAGCTGGCCTGCCGCGTCATATCGCGGTCCGGCCATGTGCTCGACTGTGTTTCCTCAGCAGTAAAGGATGATAGCCTACCGACTCGGTCGGGGGCTACTCGCCCGTGCCCGAACCGCCACCATCCCGGTCGTGGCCCTCTGACTCGTCGACGGTCTTCTCGGCCGCCTCGGTGATGTCCTCGGCGTGCTTCCGGACGATGTCGGCCACGGAGAGCTTCACGCTCTTGGGACGCTCGGTGCGCTCGACGTCGGGCTTCGTCTCCCCTGCCGTGAGGCGGGAGGTCTCGAAGAAGTGCTCGTCGTCCAAGGCGTCGTAGGTCGGCGAGGGGGTGCCGTCCGGATGGTGGTAGGGGGTCCCCTTGAACAGGGCGCCGTCGTAGCTCACGATCTGGCGTCCGCTCCTGGCCTCGAAGTAGTAGACGAAGACGCCCTTGATCGCGGCGGAGAGCGGTATGGCGAGAGCCATGCCGAGCGCCCCGGCGAGGCTCGCTCCGATGGTGATCGCCATGAGGGAGAGGACCGGGTGGACCTTGACCGCCGACTGCATGACGAGCGGGCTCACCAGGTTGTCGGTGACGTTCTGGGCGATGATCGAGACGAGGATCGACTCGAGCGCGAGCATGGGACTCGTGAAGAAGGCGACCACGCACGAGACGGCCGCCGCGCACCATGGGCCGATGACGGGGACGAAGTGCATGATCCCCGTGGCGATGCCCATGAGTCCGGCATACGGATGACCTATGAGGACGAACCCGAAGAAGGACAGGAAGCCCCCGACGGTGGACGTGATGAGTATGCCGCGCATGTACCCACCCATCGAGCGGCTCATGACGGCGAACAGGAGCGTGAGGTCGCTCTTGCGACGGGGACCGGCGATGACCGCGAACTCCCTCACGATCTTGGGATAGTCACGCGCGAGCCAGTAGGCCACGACCAAGCCCAGGAAGGCCATGAACAGAGTGTTCACCATGTTCATGATGTTGGGGATGAGACCGCTCGAGATCTGACTCGCGAGGTCGGAGGCCATCTTGGTGCCCACCGAGGAGAGCGCGCTCACGACGTTCTGCAGGTTGTTCTGCATGTCCGTGTTGGAGGCATCGCCGTAGGTGTCCCAGAGGTCGCGGATCATGTCCTGGATCTGGCTTATGTAGCCGGGGATGTGCTCGAGGAGGTTGAGCAGCTGCTCGAAGAAGGGAGGGACGAGATAGACGAGGACGAGCACGAAGATGCCCAGCACGATGACGAGGGCGATCAGCGCACCGCCAGCACGGCCGACGTGATGGTCCTCGAGGAAGTTCGTGATGGGGCTGCAGATGAAGCCCACGACGATGCCGACGAGCAGGCATTCGAGGGCGGCATTGACCATGCCGAGCGCCTGCATGACGAGGACGAACACGATCGCCGCGCCGATGACGGCCCATATGAGGACCGCCGTCCGTCTGGTCTTCCTGTAGGACGCCTCGTCCTCCGACGTGGTCACGTCACCGTCTGCCATTGGTACCCTTCTCGCGCCTGGGCCCTCGCGGGCACGCCTGCCAGGCTACCGATTGTAGCAGCAGGGGACCCTCACGAGGACCTCACGCCATGAGGCCCTCGGGGTCGATCCTCTCCTGGACCTTCTTGAGCGTGCGACGTAGCAGGCGGGAGACCTGGACCTGGGATATCCCCAGACGGTCGGCTATCTCCACCTGGGTGAGGCCCTCCATGAAGCGCATGCGGATGACCTCCTGCTCACGGGGCGAGAATCCCTTGATGGCATCCTCGATGACCATGCGGTCGTCGGAGGTGGCCAAGGCCTCGTCCTCCGAGGCGTAGTGGTCGAGGACCGAGGGGGCCTCGTCATCGCCCGAGCCGCCGCCCTCGAGGGGGACGGAGCTGTAGGCGCTCGACGACTCCATGGCCTCGAGCACCTCGTCGACGGAGACGTCCAGCGCGGACGCGACCTCCTCGACGGATGGACTGCGCTGCAGCTCCTTGGTGAGGGAGTCGGTGGTCTGGTTGACCTTGGCGGAGAGCTCCTGGAGCCTCCTCGGCACGCGCACCGACCAGCCCTTGTCGCGGAAGTGACGCTTGATCTCGCCCAGGATGGTGGGCGTGGCATAGGTGGTGAACTCGAGCCCTCGAGAGGGATCGAAGCGGTCGATGGCCTTGATGAGGCCTATCGTGCCTACCTGGATGAGGTCATCCAGGGACTCGCCGCGGTTCTTGAAGCGGCTCGCGAGGAAGCGGACGAGGTTGAGATGGCTCACGATGAGCTGCTCGCGGGCCTCCTCGTCACCCTCCTCCTTGTAGAGACGGAACTGCTCGCGCGTCCTCTCCTTGTCCCAGGCGAGCTTGCCCTTGGGAGGCGAGGCCGGCACGGCGGCAGAGAGCCGCACGGACTCCTGACGGGCCGCGCGCCTCTCCTCCTTGGCCTTCTCGCTCGTGGGATCGGATTCGGTGCTAGTCATTCGCGACTCCCGTGCACTTGGAGAGCGTGAGCACATGGGCGGCATCGTCGATCTCGTAATCGTCGCACACGGCCGAGAGGAGCAGCTCCGCGTAGTGGACGGCCTCCCGGCCCTCCACGTCGTCGGCGTCGACCCCCGAGGTGCCGAGCGAGAAGCTCACGTCCATGGACCCATCGGCGAGGGAGAACGTCACGTCGCAGGCCACGGGCCTCGTTCCGCATGCGTAGACGAAGCCCTCCTCTGCAGCCATCCTCACGTCCTCGACGTCATCCACGCTCATGCCGCACACGACGGCGAGGTTCGCCGCCATCATGCGGACGGACCTCGCGTATGCCGGCTCCGCCGGGACGCTCAGATCGACCTTGCTCTCCTGCATGTCGCTCCCCTGTCAGTCTTCTCTAGTCGTTTTGGTCCTCGCCGGCGGGCTCGCCCTTGGCGGCCCCATCGGCGGTGGTGGCATCCGAGGCGGCCTCGGCATCCTCGTCCGCACCCGGATAGGTGAAGTAGCCCGCATCCCCCTTGACGGGGGCGACGGACGGTGCCGGCCGTCCCTCCTCGAGCTTCGCCGTGTCCTCCGCGGCGCCGTGGCCCGAGATCTTGCCGGCCACGTTGGAGACCGCGGCTGCCATGTGCTCGGCCGCGCCGGACACCGCGTTCGACACGCCGGCCGCGGTCCCGCTCACGGAGGAGACGTCGACGAGGATGTCGTCGAGATGGACGAGGTCGATCGAGACCGCGTCGACGGCCGTCTCGGCCTTCTCGATGAGGGGGTCGATGCGCTTGCAGGCGGGACCGAGCTCGTCGGCCATGCCGTCGAGC
Organism: Atopobiaceae bacterium; assembly: GCA_022655215.1. GTDB lineage: Bacteria > Actinomycetota > Coriobacteriia > Coriobacteriales > Atopobiaceae > JALCUE01. Next base: position 1,005,040 of record JALCUE010000001.1, read on the forward strand.
TTGTCGACCACGGGATTGATCTGCTCGATGGTCTGGTTCACGTTGGCGGTGAGCTCGTCGACGCTCTTGCGCGTCTTGCGGATGGTGAGAGCCACCTCCACGACGGCCCAGATGGCTGCGATGACGAGAACGACGAGCGCTATGTCGAGCGGTGACATCTGCATGATGGTCTCCTTGGGAAGGCGGCGGGTCCCGGGAGGTCCCGCCCTGTGTCATCTCGACCCATTCTACCCATTCGCCGGCGGCTCGCCGCGGCCATCGGACGAGGCGTCCGCTCGGTCACGCGAGGTCGCCTCAATCCGCCAGGCCTCCCAGCCCCTCTCTCCGGGGTGGTAGAACGCGCCCTGGTCGAGGCCATCGGGCAGGTAGCGCTGATCCACCCAACCGCAGGGGTAGTTGTGCGGGTACTTGTAGGGTCCGTACTCCTCCGAGCCGGGACGATGGCGGTCGCGCAGGTAGGACGGGACCTCGCGTCTGGGACCGCTCCTCACCTCGGACAGGGCGGCGTCGATGCCCGCCTCGGCGGCGTTCGACTTGGGGGCGAGCGCCATGTAGATGACGGCCTGCGCGAGGTTGATGCGGCACTCCGGATAGCCGATGACCTCGCATGCCTTGAAGGCGGCCTCGGCCACGAGAAGGGCCTGGGGGTCGGCGTTGCCGATGTCCTCCGAGGAGAGGATGAGGATGCGTCGCGCGATGAACTTGGGGTCCTCCCCGGCGTCGATCATGCGAGCGAGCCAGTAGAGCGCCGCGTCGGGGTCGCTGCCACGCATGGACTTGATGAAGGCGGAGATTATGTCGTAGTGCATGTCCCCGGACTTGTCATAGGGAAGGCCACGCCTGGGATTCGCCTCCTCCACCTGGGCCGACGTGATCTCGACGGGATCGGCCCCCGGTGTGGCATGGCCCCCCGGAAGGGCGAGCTGGCTCGCGAGCTCGAGCGTGGTGAGGGCGCTCCTCCCGTCTCCCCCGGCGAGGCGCACTATCTCGGCCAAGGCCTCGTCGGCAAGCGTGCAGGAACCGGCCAGCCCATGGGGGCTCGCCACCGCTCGCGTCACGAGCTCGGCGATGTCCTCGTCGGACAGAGCCGTGAGCTCCACCACGCGGGAGCGGGAGAGAAGGGCGGAGTTCACCTCGAAGTAGGGGTTCTCGGTGGTGGCACCCACGAGCACCACGACGCGGTCCTCCACCGCATGGAGCAGGGCGTCCTGCTGCCCACGGTTGAAGCGATGGATCTCGTCCACGAACAGGATGGTCCGCTGTCCCCCCACGAGGAGGCGCTGCTCGGCCGCGTCGATCTCGCGGCGAAGGTCCTTCACGGTGCCGGTGATGGCCGAGACCTCGACGAACTCGGCATGCGTGGTGTTGGCGATGATGCGCGCGAGCGTGGTCTTGCCGGTCCCGGCCGGGCCGTAGAGGATCACGGACGAGAGGACGTCATGCTCGATGGCCTCGCGCAACCAGCTTCCCTCCCCGACGGCGGCCTCCTGCCCCACGAACCCGTCGAGGGTCTGTGGGCGCATCCGGACCGCCAGCGGGGCGTTCTCGTTTCGCTTGTATCTCTCTATGTCTGAGAAGAGGTTGTCCATGCTGTTAATTGTAGGGCACCCGAAGGCGCGTCGGATGCCTTATCATCCTATGCTTGTCGACACGTACACAGGGACGGGCCACGGCCCGACGAAGATCGAGGAGCGAGGGACAATGCCAGCCACGCGCGAGGGCGAACGACCCGTCATCGGAATCTGCTCACGACCGGACGAAACGGGCGAACACACCTATATCGCGCAGAACTACGCCAGCAGGGTCACGGCCGCGGGCGGCATCCCCGTGGGACTCCCCTACTGCGACGAGGCTGCGGACATGGCCGCCGAGCTCATGGGCCGCATCGACGGGCTTCTTCTCACGGGAGGCGGCGACGTCTGCCCGGATGGCTTCGGCGGACATCCCTACGCCGACGAGAGCCACGCCCCCATCGACGGGCTGCTGCCTGACCGCGACTCGTTCGAATGGGCGGCCGCCAAGGCCGCCTGGGCCATCGACCTTCCGTGCCTCGGCGTCTGCCGTGGGGTGCAGGTCCTGAACGTGGTCCATGGCGGCACCCTGGCACGAGACGTCTCCGAGCTGGGGCACGCCAACGAGATCGACCACGTCATGAAGCCCCCGTTCGACCGTCCCTATCATCACGTGCGCATCGATGGGACCAGCCGACTCGGCGAGATCCTGAGGGTCTCCGAGGCCGAGGTGAACTCGATCCACCATCAGGCGATCTGCTCGGCCGCCCCCGACGCGAAGGTCGTGGCCTGGGCGAACGACGGCACCATCGAGGCCATCGAGTTCGACCAGCGGACCTTCTTCATGGGCGTGCAGTGGCACCCCGAGATCACCGGCTCCATGCCGCTGCTCTTCCGCGCCTTCGTGGGAGCGGCCGAGGACAAGATGCAGGCACGTGGTCGGGCGTTCGAGACCCTCGAGGCCTGCTAGCCCCACGTTCGATCCGACCCGCAACGACCGACCTTCCGACCAATGACCGGGGAGAAGAACCTTATGCCAACGCATGACAAGCCCACGCCGAAGCGGAGCGAGGGCCATGCCCTCACGAGAAGGGCCCTCGTGCTCGGCGCGATCGGCTCGGCCGTCCTCACCGCGAGCTCCCTCTACATCGCCCTCAAGATGGGCGCCCTGCCATGGCCCATCGTGTTCGCCGCCCTCGCGAGCGTGGCGGCCCTGCGCGCCATGGGGAGTCATGACCTGCATGAGGCCAACGTGGCCCATGCCGCGATGAGCGCCGGCTCCATGGTTGCGGGAGGCCTCGCCTTCACCATCCCGGGCCTCTGGATCCTGGGCACGGGTGCCCAGGTGACCCTTCCCGAGCTCCTCGTGGCGAGCCTGTCCGGCACCGTGCTGGGCCTTGTCGCCTGCGCCGTGTTGCAGCCCTACTTCATCCGCGAGCGTCGCCTCGCCTATCCCGTCGGCATATCCGCGGCCGAGACGCTCAAGGCCACGTCGGACACGGGTGCCTCCAACGGTCGGTTCCTCTTCGGCGGCATGGGCTTCTCGGCCGTCTATGCGCTCCTCCGGGACAACCTGGCGGTGCTGCCCGCGAAGCTGTTCGGTGCCACCACCGCCTCCGGGGTGGCCTTGGGCATCACCAACTCCCCCATGATGCTCGCCATGGGCTTCATCGTGGGTGCCGTGCCGGCGGGCGTCTGGTTCCTCGGCGCCGTGATCGGGAACCTCGGCATAGGCATCGCGGCTCCCGCACTCGGCATCATCGGGGCCGACGTGGCGACATCCATCCGCACGAGCCTCGGACTCGGCCTCATGTTGGGCGTGGGCGCAGGCGTCATGCTCAGGAACCTCATCCCCGCACTCAGGAGGGCCCTGAGCGGCCACAAGGCCCGCGTCTCCTCGGACACCGGCGAGGTGACGCCATCCGATGACATGCTCGACGCCGCCGAGAGGTCTCGGCGCCTCATGGCGCCCCGCAGCGTCGTGGCGCTCGCCGTGGCCGTCGTGGCCTGCGTCATCGCCTTCTCGCTCCACCTCGGTCTGCTCGCCAGCATCGTCGTGGTGGCGGGCGCCTGGTTCTGCGTGTACCTCTCCGGCTGGCTCACGGGCACCACGGGCGTGAACCCCATGGAGATCTTCGGCGTGATGGTGCTCCTCCTCGTGCAGGTCCTGTTCCACGACGTGTCGCTGGAGAGCCTGTTCCTGGCCAGCGCCGTGGTGGCCGTGGCATGCGGCATCTGCGGGGACGTGATGAACGACCTCAAGGCCGGAGACGAGCTGGGGACCGACCCCAACGACCAGTTCGCTGGAATGGTCGTGGGAGGCCTGGTGGGGGCCGTGGTCGCGGCCCTGCTGCTCTTCGCCATGGGCACCGCCTACGGACCTGACGCCTTCGGCGCGAACGGCACCTTCGTGGCCGCCCAGGCGAGTGTCGTGGCCACCATGGCGGGCGGCATACCGGATATGGGCGCCTTCGTGGTCGGCATCGTGGCCGGCTGCGTCATGGCGGCGGCGGGTCTCCCCGTGATGACCCTCGGACTCGGCGTGTACCTGCCGTTCTACCTCTCGGCGGGCGCCGCTGCCGGAGCGGCCGTGCGCGTCGTGTTCGACCGCATGCACAAGGGCAAGCCCACGGAGGAGGTCGCCGAGGACGAGGCCCGCGGCCAAGCCCTGGCGGCGGGCATGCTCGGTGGCGAGAGCCTCGTGGGAGTGGTGAGCGCGTTCGTGGCCATGGCCGCGATGCTCGCGGGCTAGGGACGCTCCCAACCGCAGCCGCGCAGGCGTCTACGAGAGCGAGCGAACGACCTCGGCGATGGCGGCGGAGTTCGTCTGGCACTGCTCCATGGTCTTTGCCTCGACCAGCACGCGCACCAGAGGCTCCGTCCCGCTCGCGCGCACGAGCACGCGTCCCTCCTCGGCAAGGGCCTCCTCGGCCGCCGCGACGGCCGCGAGGACCTCGGGCGCGGCCATGGCCGCGGCCTTGTCGGCCACGGTCACGTTCTCGAGCACCTGAGGATACAGCGTGATGGGTTCGGAGAGCTGTCCCAGGGTCTTGCCCGTCTTCACCATGACCTCGAGCAGGCGGAGCGCCGTCATGACGCCGTCGCCCGTGACCTCGTAGTCGGAGAAGATCACGTGCCCGCTCTGCTCGCCGCCCAGCACGTAGCCGTTCTCGCGCATGCAGGCGTAGACGTTCTTGTCACCCACGTCGGTCTGGACCGTGTGGAGGCCGGCATCCTCGAGCGCGCGTACGATGCCCAGGTTGGTCATGACGGTCGAGACGACCGTGTCGTGCGGGAGCCTCCCCTCGTCATCGAGGTAACGGCCGCAGATGTAGAGCACGAAGTCGCCGTCGATGACGTTGCCGGCCTCGTCCACCGCGATGCAGCGGTCGGCATCCCCGTCGAAGGCGAAGCCCACGTCGAGGAGGTTGCCGCGGACGTGGTCCTGCAGCGCCTCGATATGGGTGCTGCCGCAGTTGACGTTGATGTTGAAGCCGTTGGGCGTGTCGTTTATCACGTGGACCTCGGCACCGAGCGAGGTGAGCACTCGTTCGGCGACAGTCCAGGACGCGCCGTTGGCACAGTCCACGCCGACCCTCATCCCGTCGAGGGAGAAGTCCGCGCACGAGATGAGATGGTTGATGTAGCGCTCGCGGCCGGCCACGTGGTCCACGGTTCGGCCGATGGCGTCGCCCGTGGCCAGGGGCACGTCGACCTCGCCGTCGAGGTAGGACTCGACCTTCTCGAGGACCTCGGGCTCCATCTTGTAGCCCTCGCGATTCACCAGCTTGATCCCGTTGTCGGTGAAGGGGTTGTGACTCGCGGTGATCATGACGCCACAGTCGAAGCCGCCGTCGATCACCACGTAGCTCACGGAGGGGGTGGTGGTGACATGGAGCAGGTACGCGTCGGCGCCGCTCGCCACGAGGCCGGCGACGATGGCGTACTCGAACATGTAGCTCGAACGACGCGTGTCCTTGCCCACCACGATGCGGGCCTTCCGATCGAGACGGGCGCCGTAGTACCAACCGATGTAGCGGCCGATCTCGAAGGCATGGTCGACCGTGAGGTCCTCGTTCGCCCTACCCCTGAAGCCGTCGGTCCCGAAGTACTTCATGCATGTCCCCAATCGGAATGGGAGGCCGAGAGGCCTCCGGCGATGTCAGTGCGAGTCGGCCGCGTCCGTCGCATGAAGCGGCGGAGGACCCCCAACAGTCTAGCGTCCAATGGACGCTCCCACGAGGCGGGCGCCCATCACCCAACGTATCTGCTTACTTGCCATCTGTCCTCACGGGCATGGAGGACGGAGGCGCTACCCCTCGCGCAGGGTCTCGAGGACCTGGTCGCCGAACCTCTGGACCTTCTTCTCCCCCAGGCCATAGACATCGAGGAGGCCGTCCGACGTCGTGGGGCGCTTGGAGACAAGATCCATGAGGGTGGCGTTCGAGAAGACCATGTAGGGCGCCACCCCCTGCTCGCGCGCGATCTCGCTGCGAAGCGAGCGCAGCCTCTCGTAGAGCTCGGCCGCGGACGCGGAGAGGTCGGGGGTGGCGGAGCCCGAGCGACCCCTCGACCCGCGGGCGTCAGACGTCTCCTGCTTGGGCATGCGTCGTGCGACCTTCACCTCGAAGGTGGAGTCACGGTCGCGCAGCCAGTCAGCACCGTCCTGCGTGAGGAACACCGTCGGGTACTGCCCGTCCGTCACGCCGAGAAGGCCCGCGTCCACGAGGGCGTCCACGATGTAGCGCACACGTCTCGTGGGCACGTCGCGCATGATGCCGTAGGTGGACAGCTCGTCGAAGCGCGAGCGCATGACACGCTCGGACGTCGAGCCTCTGAGCACGTCGACCACGCAGGCACGCCCCACCTGCCGTCCCATATGGCCGATCCTCACGACGCACGAGCAGATCTTCTGGGTCTCCACCGTGGCGTCCACAACCTCCACGTCCGTGGAGCAGTTCGAGCAGTGCTCGCAGCGGAACGGCGCGTCGCTCTCGCCGAAGTAGCGCAGCACCTGGCTGCGCAGGCAGTCGGTGCCGGTCGCATAGAAGGTCATCCTCCTCAGGCGCTCCGAGTCACGGGAGCGCAACGCCATCGCTTCGGACTCGTCCCTTCCGTCCGCGATGGCCTCATCGAAGGAGTGGTCGATGAAGTACTGCTGGGTCTGCACGTCCTTGGCGTTGTAGATGAGGATGCAGTCGGCAGGGCTGCCGTCCCTGCCGGCACGTCCCGCCTCCTGGTAGTAGCTCTCGAGGTCACCCGGCATGTTGTAATGGATGACGAAGCCCACGTCTGACTTGTCGATGCCCATGCCGAAGGCGTTGGTGGCCACCATGACGGTGGCGCGATCGTAGAGGAAGTCGTCCTGGTCACGCCGACGTCGCTCGGCCGTGAGACCCGCATGGTAGCTCGTCGCGGCGAAGCCCTCGCGGCACAGGAGGTCGCAGACGTCGTCCACGGCGCGACGCGTGGAGCAGTACACGATGCCCGAGCGTCCCGAGGCCGCCCCTCCCGGCGAGGCCACCTTGGCGGCGCGCTCGCCCACGAGCCGCAGCAGGCATGCGTCCTTGTCCCGCGGAGCCGGCCTCTCCACGCCGAGATAGAGGTTCGGCCGATCGAACCCGCTCACGAGCACGAAGGGGTCCACGAGCTCGAGCGAGCGCGCCACGTCCTCACGTACCTCGGAGGTCGCCGTGGCCGTGAGCGCCACGACGGGAGGCCGCTTGGGAAGGCTCGAGATGAAGGTCGCTATGCCGAGGTAGCTGGGACGGAAGTCCTGCCCCCATTGGGAGACGCAGTGGGCCTCGTCCACGGCGACGAGGCTGATGTCCGCGGTCGCGGCGAGCCTGGCGAGACGAGGGGTGTCGAGTCGCTCCGGCGCGACGTAGAGCAGACGGCACCCGCCTGACGAGGCGAGACGGAACGCGGCGGTCTGCTCGTCCATGGTCATCGACCCGTTGATGCACGCAGCGTCGACGCCAAGCTCGGAGAGGGCCGTCACCTGGTCCTTCATGAGGGAGACGAGTGGGCTCACGACGATCGCGAGACCCTCGGACATGAGGGCCGGCACCTGGTACACCAGCGACTTCCCCGCTCCCGTGGGCATGACGCCCAGGACGTCCCTGCCCGCGAGGACCGCACCTATGAGCTCGGCCTGGCTGGGACGGAACGAGTCGAAGCCGAAGGTGCCCTTGAGCACGCGGGTCGCCTCGTCCATGCGAGGCCGGGCGGGCCTGCCGCCATCCGTCCGATCGTCCATCGGCTACGCCAGCGAGTCGAAGTAGCCGCGGCTGGGGAACGACGCCATGGCATCGGGGAACAGGCGCGAGGCGAGCGCCATGAAGTAGTCGTCCGTCATGGAGGACACGTAGTCGACGACGGTTAGGTCGAGGCTGGCCTGCCAGTCGTAGGAACGGCCGTAGTGCGCGAGATAGCGGTTCAGGGGCACGATGTGGTGGGCGAAGACGGGACTCGACTCGTCGCCGGCGGACAGGTCGGCGAGGAGACGCTCGTAGATGCGGGAGAAGAGCTCCGACATGGCGGCCGAGCAGATCCCGTTGACCTCGCTCACGAGGTAGATCTTCTCGTAGTTCTCACGCTTCGCACGTCCCAGCTCGCGGAAGGCCTCCTCGCTCATCTCGATGCGAGGACGGCCGAGGCTATGCTCCACGACGTCGGTGACGAACGCGGACAACCCCCATGCGTTGTAGGCGCCACCGAGACCGTCATCGAACGCGGCCTCGTCGACGAGGCCGGCATGTATCGCGTCCTGACGGTCCTTGCCCACGTAGGCGATTATGTCCGAGAGACGCACCACGCAACCCTCGAGGGTCATGGGTCTGAGATGGCCGATCGCACGCTGGCCCGTCGCCCAGCAGCCCTCGACCACCGCATCGAACCCGTCGTCGCCATCGAAGCCGGCAAGCCCACTCGTCCCGAAGACGCGTTGCTCGTACTCGCCGTTGTGGCAGATGACGCCATCGAGCGTCTGGAGCGAGAGGTTGCGACCGTACAGCACGTCGAGCACGCGGACGCTCTGGACGTTATGGAAGAACCATCGACCCGTGCGGGCATGGTAGACGTCGTTCAGGAAGCGTTCGCCGGCATGCCCGAAGGGAGTGTGGCCGATGTCATGACCGAGCGCGATGGCCTCGATGAGATCGAGGTTGAGCCCGAGCGAGCGGCCGATGTCACGCGCCACGCGGCTCACGAGCTGGACGTGGAGGCCACGCCTCGAGATGTCGTCGTTCGCGGCGAACGAGAAGACCTGGGTCTTGCCGGCCAGGCGATTGTAGGCCGGCAGATGGATGACCTTCTCGGCATCGCGGACGAAGGAGGGGCGAAGGGGCGTGTCTGCGTCGAACGCGTTGTCGACACGACGGATGGCCGAGGAATCGGGCGTCGCGTACGGCGAACGCAGATGGTCGCCCCTCATGCGGGCCACCTCACGGGCAGTGGCAGGAGCGAGCTCCAACGGGAGGCCCGGCGCCATGACGTTCTCCCAACGTGCTCCCATGCCCCTCCCCTCGCTCGTCAGAATACGGACACGGATCGCCCTCGCGATCCCTGAGGACACTCTAGCCGATGGACCCGACGGGAAAGGTCGGGGCGTCGGTCCTACTCGTCCACCACCAGGAACCCCATGTCCAGCCAATCGGTGTCCGTGGTGATGACGTTCGCGGACCCACAGCGACAGAAGGCACCGGCGAACCTCCCATCGAACAGGCAGAGGCCCTCGATGCTGCTGGTCATGGGATAGTTCGTCGGGTCCGCCCATCCCGGGACGGGCCCACCGTAGATGGTGGGGGTGCGGTACTGGGGGACGTACTCCTGCACCACGCCGTGGTGCTGGGCCAACCGGCCGAGGGCCTCGTCCCACGCCTCGGCGTCCACGTCGAGGCCGGCGACGACCCCCGCTCCGGCGAACCCGTCGGCCGGCTTCGCGATCCAATGCTCGCGGTCCGAGAAGGCCGAGAGGTCCATGCCTTCCTCCAGCCTCACTGTGTGCGGGACGTGTGCGTGCACGAAGGCGAGCTCGTCGGCATCGAGCCACTCGGCAGCATCGTCATCCCACAGCAGCGCGAAAGCGGTCTTCGTGGCGACGGGCCATGTGCGGAACCCGCCCACCATGCAGACAACGCCCTCCTCCACCGCCTCCATGAGGGCATCGAGACCCGGACAGGGCCTCTCCGCGGCCTCGGACGGGACGATCCTGCGCCACACGCAGTCGATGGGGCCCTCGACGTCCATGAGGATCCGCTCACCCGCGACGTCGACCATCCTGAGGTCGCGGACGTCGGCGAAGCGCACGAAGACGCCCTCGTCACGCATGCAGTCCACGAACCCTGCCACCTCGTCCGCGGAGACGGAGTCGGCATAGTCGACGATGGCGAGGCTGGGGAGGTCCGGCTTGCGATGGCGTTCGTCGGAACCCTCCCAGCTCGCGTACGTGTCGAGGACCGCACGCCCGCACGCCGCCGCGACGTCCATCGTGTGGACGCTGGGGTGACGACGGGAGAACTCCCGGTATGTGTCGGTCTGCTGGATGACGTGCGCGACCTCCATGGCGTTCACCATGCCGCCGGTGCCGTCCGTGGTCACCTCGCAGAAGCGGAAGTCGCCCGTGTCCTCGTCGAGGAAGACGTCAAAACGGGCGATGGGGATCAGACGCTCGTAACCTGTTGGGATGAGGGCATAGCGCTCGAGCGTGGCGGGAAGGTCGAAGCGGGAGCGGAACGCCGGGTCGTCGAGGAAGCGACGACACATCTTGTCGAGGATGGCACCCATGGTCTCGGCAGCCGATGCGAGGATGGAAAGGCCCCTCTCGTCCACGATCTTGGGGTTCATGGCCCACGGCACGGCCTCGCCGTCCTTGAGCGCATGCGTGTGACGGAGGTAGTCGTCTCCCCTGGTACGTCCCGCTATGTCGCCGCCAAGACCCACGGCTATGTCGCAGTACTCATCCTCGAGCGCGCGGCCCATGGGGGTCGCGGAAGAATCGATCATGCCAAATCCTCTCTGTGAACATGCTCGAGTCTGACCCAAGAGCCCTCTTCAGGCAACTGACAGGGTCCGTCACTTGTCGATTCCGTCGGGATAGAGACGCTGGTATTGGCTACGCGCGTCATTGACCCGCGTGAGATAGGCGCTCGTCTCGGCATAGTCGATGGCACTCGAGAAGTCCCCGCCCTCGGCCTTCCATGAGGAGACCTTCCCTATGCCCGCGTTGTAGGCGGCGATGACCTCGTCGGTCGTGTCGCAGTTCCTCTGGAGATAGGCGAGATAGGCGCAGCCGTACTCGATGTTCGTGTCGGCGTCACCGAGGTCGGCCGGGTCGTAGACGGTCGAGTCCACGAGTCCGAGGTCGGCCACCTCGGCGGCCGTCTCGGGCATGAGCTGCATGAGTCCCTTGGCGCCCGCCGTGGACGAGGCGGAATCGTTCCAGTTGGACTCACACTTTATGACCGCGCACACGAGATAGGGATCGACCCCATGCCTCTCGGCGGAGGTCTGGATGGCATCGGCATGGCTCACGGGATAGAGGAACGTCCTCAGCACGGAGGCCGGCGCCAGCGAGATGGCGGCGGAGACGAGGCCGAGCACGAGCATCAGCGTGATGGGGATGGCACGGAACCAGCGCCAGAAGCGCAGCTTGCGCCGAGGGGGACGTCGACCCGATCGTCCCCGCCTACGACGAGGCGACTCGGTGGAACGTGAGTACACGTCGTAGGAGGTCTCGTGACGCGCGTCCTCGGCCTGCTCCCCCTCCGCGTCGTCATAAGGGTCCCGGGAATCGTAGGGGTCACGCGAACCATGCGGATCCGAGGGGACCCGTGCGGGGCGACGGATGACGGTGTCTCCGGAAGGGTCGCTCATGAGCGCCTTCCTTCCGTGCCGACCTTGCGAGGGGAGGTCCAGCCGTCGGCGACATGCGATCGCCACCACGAGCGCACCCGCCCTATGAGGTGCTCGCGCCCATCGGAGTTGTCGATCACGGTATCAGCATGGCCCACGAGATAGGCATCGGAGGGTTGGGCGGAGACACGTCGGTCGAAGTCGGCGACGTCCATGCCCCGGCCGCAAGCCCTCTGCCTTCTCGTCTCCAACGGGGAGGAGATGACGAGGACCTCGTCGGCCAGGTCGACGAGGTCGGCCACACGATCGAGCAACGGCACCTCCACGACGCAGACCTCGGGCTCGGTCGCGGCGCAGCATGAGTTGGTGAGGGCGTGGACGAGCTCCGAGCGAATCGCGGGCATCTCGATGGCCTCCAGCGAGGAGACCCCCTCAGGAGATGAGAAGGCCCTCTCGGCAAGGAGATGGCGGTCGAGCTCGCCGGTGAGGGGATCGACGACGTCATCGCCAAACCTATCGGCGAGGGCGAGGGTCGTCGGGGAACCGGTCGAACAGACCGACCTCGACACCTCATCGAGGTCGAGCCGCCAGGCGCCAAGCCTCACGAGCTCGGCCGAGACGGTGGACTTGCCTGAGGCGATGCCCCCGGCCAGGAAGACCACGTACAATCGGGCACCCCCTCGGGACGTGACGGGAGGGCTATGCCTTCGCGTCGAACTTCTGGTGACACTTGGGGCAGGTGATGCGGACCGTGCCCTTCCCCCTCGGCACGCGCACCTTCTGCCCACAGCTCGGGCACGCGAGGTGCTTGAAGGACCTCGACTCGGTCCAGGCGGCCCTGGGAGAGACGACCCACGGGCGGACGGGGCCGAGGGCGCTCATGAAGGCCTCGTTCTCCCTCGCGCGCTTCGCGATGTTCTTGCTCATCATGCGCCATTGACTATAGACGAGGAGGGCGAGGGCGATGACCTCGCAGACGGTGTTGGCCGCAAGCAGGCCGATGAGGAAGAAGACGAGAGCGACCCACGTCGACAACCTCGCGACGTCATCGGCCCCGTTGCGACCCCTCATCCACTCCGCGAAGCTCCTTGTGAAGTCTCCCTTTGCCATCGTGATCCCTCTCGTCCGTCGTGTAGGTGGACTAGTCTCTACCCATTCCGAGGGCGTAGGCGCATGCAAGGCGCTCCGTCTCCACGAGAGCATCGATATGGCAGCGCTCGCGTCCGTGCGTGTTCATGCATGCGGGGCCGAAAGCGGCGGCATAGACGTCCGCACCGCTCTTGTAGGCCGCCATGGCATCGGTCGAATAGTGGAAACATGACTGGATGTCCCAACGGTCCGGTTCGCACACCTGCTCGGCGCAGGAGATGAGGGTGTTGGTGAGCGCCCAGTCATAGGGACCATGCGCGTCGGCCGCGATGACGCCCACATGGTGCTCGTCCGCGTCATAGTCGGGGCCGAGGAGGGTGATGTCCAGAGCCACGTACTCGTCGACGCCGTCGGGGACGTACGAGCCGCCATGACCGATCTCCTCGTAGATGGGAAACGCCAGCAGCGTGTCCACCGCGGGCCTCTCCCCCGTGCGGGACAGCTGGTCCACGAGGCCCACGAGGGCCGCGACGGCGGCCTTGTCGTCGATGTGACGCGAGACGATGTAGCCGTTGTCGAACAGCTCGAACTCGGGATCGACGGCCACGATGGCACCCTGGGTGATCCCCAGGTCCTTGGCGTCCTCCATGCAGTGGACGTCGCCGATGACCGACAGGCTCATGTGGTCCTCGTCGCGGGGGACGGCACGGGCGTCGACGAACGAGTGGACGGAGTGCTTGTCGCAGATGAGCTGAGCCGGCACCACGTTGCCGTTGCGGCAGTGGATACGGCAGGTGCAGCCCTCGGCACTGGAGTAGTTCATCCCACCGAGCTGCCGCACGCGAAGGGACCCATCGGGCTCCGGATAGTCGCGGGCATGCCCGCCGGTGTTGAAGCCACGGACGATGAGGCCGATCGTGTCGAGGTGCGCGCCCATGCAGACGCACCTCGACGAGTCGCGACCCTCGAGCCTGACATAACCCGTCCCCTTGCGGTCCCAGGTCATGTCGAGCCCGTAGCCCCGGAAGATCCCCTCCATGAGGGGCTTGATGTCGACGTTGTAGCCGACCGGGCTGTCGCACTCGACGAGCCTTCTGAGCGTGTCGGTGAGGAAGTCGGCGGAGGGGGCGGTCGATGCGATGGAGAGCTTGTCCATGTCTCTACTCCTGATGGTCGGTCTGGGTGTCGTCCTGAGGCTTGGCATACAGGCCCACGAGGGTCTGGAGCACGTCCACCATGTCCTCGAGCTCGCGCACGGGCACGAACTCCTTGGGACCATGGGCGTTGTGATAGCCCGCCGGGAGGTTCGGGCACGGCAGACCGCGGAAGCAGAGCTGCGCTCCGTCGGTGCCGCCGCGCATGGGGACGATGCGCATGTCATAGCCATGGTCCCCGAAGGCGGTGCGTGCGTTGTCCACGAGATGCATGTGGTCGGAGATGACGTCGGCCATGTTCCTGTACTGGTCGGAGATCTCGATGGTGAGGACCTCGGTGCCGAAGAGCTCGTTCACGTAGGCGCAGGCGTTCTCCATGAGGCGCTTCCTGGCCGCGAACCTGTCGCTGTCGTGGTCGCGGATGATGTAGTCGGCCAGCGCCTCCTCGCAGTTGCCCTCGATGCGCTCGACGTAGTAGAACCCGTCGTAGCCCTCGGTGTACTCGGGCTTCTCCTGCGCGGGGATGAGCTGATGGAAGCGCATGACCGCCTCGGAGGCGTTGATCATGATGCCCTTGGCGTTGCCCGTGTGCACGGAGAGGCCCGTCGCGCGGACCTTCGCCTCGGCGGCGTTGAAGCACTCGTAGCTGAACTCGGCCATGCCAGGGTTGTCGAGCGTGTAGCCCCAGGTGGCGCCCCAGCGGTCGAGGTCGAGCAGGGCCGCGCCGTGGCCGATCTCCTCGTCAGGCACGAACGAGAGCGCGAGGGGTGGATGCGGGATGGAGGGGTCGGCCTTGAGGCGGGCGAGAAGGCTCATGACCTCGGCATCCCCGGCCTTGTCGTCACCACCCAGCAGGCTCGTGCCGTCGGTCGTGACGATGTCACCGCCCGCGAGGCCGTCGAGCTCGGGGTTTGTCGTGGGATCGCAGGAGACCTCATGGCCGTCCACCGTCCCCATGACGAGGGGGCCACCCTCGTAATGGACGATCCGGGGATGGACCTCGTCGCCCTTGGCCTGCCAGGCGGTGTCTATGTGGCAGCAGAAACCGAGGCAGGGAAGGTCCTCGCACCCGGCGCTCGCGGGCCAGTGGGCGGTGACGTAGGCGTGGTCATCGAGCTCGACGTCGGCCGCCCCGAGTTCGGTAAGGTCGTCCGCGATGACGCGCGCGATGTCGAACTGGCTCTTGGTGGAGGGGACCTCCGCGGCATTCAGGGGGTCGGATTGGGACGCGACCTCGCAGTACCTGACGAACCTATCGACTACGTCACTCATCTTGTTCGTTCCTCTCCGCCCGCATGCGGGCATGTCCCCCGCATGTCAGCAGAGGTCTCTCGACAGGAAGGAACCCGGCGGCCTTGAGGCACGCCGGGCTCCATGATCACGCCTGGGGTATCTCGGCGTCCAAGGGCACCTCGACGGCGGGGGTGCGTTCCTCGTCCGTGAGCGACTCGTCGTAGAGATGGCAGGCACAGAGGTGCCCGGGGGCGATCTCGTGCGCCTCCGGGACGCGCTCGCCGCAGACGCGCATGCACTTGGTGCAACGCGTGTGGAAGCAGCAGCCCGAGGGCGGGTTCGTGGGGCTGGGCACGTCGCCTTGGAGGATCGTCTTGTCACGTATGCGTTCGCGGCGGATGCGCGGGATGACGTCGAGCAGGGCCTGCGTGTAGGGATGGGCCGGGTTGGAGAAGAGCTCCTCGTCCGATGCGCGCTCCATCATGTGACCGAGGTACATGACCATGACGTTGTCGGCGATGTGCTTGACCACCGAGAGGTCGTGGCTGATGAAGATGAACGAGATCCCCATGTCGTCCTGGAGCTTCTCGAGCAGGTTGATGACCTTGGCCTGCACGGACACGTCAAGCGCGGACACGGGCTCGTCGCAGATGACGACCTCGGGCTCGAGCACGATGGCGCGCGCGATGCCAATGCGCTGGCGCTGCCCGCCGGAGAACTCGTGCGGGTAACGGGCGCGGTACGAAAGGTCGAGGCCCACGGCCTGCATGATCTGATCGACGCGCGCGTCACGCTCGGCACGGGTCGCATAGGTCTTGGCGATGTCGATGGGCTCGGCGATGATGTCGGCCACCGTCATGCGGGGGTTGAGCGAGGAGTACGGGTCCTGGAAGATGAGCTTGAGCTTCTTGCGTGCCTCGACCAGGTCGTCACCCTTGAGCGACGTGAAGTCCTTCCCGTCGAGCATGACCGTTCCCGACGTGGGCTCCGTGAGCCTGAGGATGCACTTGCCGGTGGTGGACTTGCCACAGCCGGACTCGCCCACGATGGCGAACGTCTCGCCCCTGTGGACCTCGAAGCTCACGTCCTCGACCGCGTGGACGCAGGTGTCCGACTTGCCGAAGAGGCCCTTCTTGATGGGATAGTGCTTGGTGAGGTGCTCGACCTCGAGCACGACGTCGTTGGCGTCCATGTTCTTTCCCATTGTCTACTCCCCCCACCTGTCGGTGAACATCCAGCAGGCGACCTTGTGCCCCTCGTCACCCTTGACCGGCGCCATGCTCGGGCACTCCGAGCGGCACAGGTCGCACGCGTTCGCGCACCTCGGGTTGAACGGGCAGCCTTCGGGAAGCTCGTTCAGCATGGGGACGTTGCCGGGAATGGCGTAGAGCTCGTCCACGGATGTGTCGAGGGACGGGATGGAGCTGATGAGCCCCTTGGTGTAGGGATGCGCCGGATTGGTGAAGAGCTCGGCCGACGACGTGTACTCCACGAGATGTCCCGCGTACATGACGATGACCCAGTCGGCCATCTCGGAGACGACGCCCATGTCATGCGTGATGAGCATGACGGCCGTGTTCATCTCCTCGCGCATCTGGTCGATGAGCTTCAGGATCTGCGCCTGGATGGTGACGTCGAGCGCCGTGGTGGGCTCGTCGCAGATGAGGAGCGCCGGCTGGCAGGCGAGCGCCATGGCGATCATGATGCGCTGGCGCATGCCGCCCGAGAGCTCGAAGGGGTATGACGAGAATATCTTCTCGGGGGCGGGGATACCCACGAGCTTGATCATCTCGAGGGCTCGTGCGTCGGCATCCTTCTTGTCCATCTTGGGATTGTGGACGAGGATGCCCTCACGGATCTGATGTCCACAGCTCATGACGGGGTTGAGGCTCGTCATGGGCTCCTGGAAGATCATCGAGATCTTGTTGCCGCGATAGTCACGCAGCTGGTCCATCCCGAGCTTGGTGAGGTCGGTCCCTTGGAAGTCGATCTCGCCGCCATCTATCCTGGCGGGCGGCTGCGGGATGAGGCCCATGATGGACAGCGCCGTCATGGACTTGCCGCATCCGGACTCCCCCACCACCGCGAGCGTCTCGCCGGAGCGCATCTCGAAGGAGAGATGGTCGATGGCAGGAAGCACCTCGCCATCGACGTACAGGTTCACGCAGAGCCCGTCCACCTTGAGGATCACGTCTGACTTGCCGCCGGCCTCGGTCTGCCGCATGTCGTCGTTCTCGCCCATCTCATCCCTCCTTAGGAACGCATCTTCGGGTCGAGCGCGTCACGGAGCGCGTCGCCCAGAAGGTTGAATGCCATGACCGTGATGATGATCGCGAGACCGGGGATGACGCTGTAGTAGGTGCTCGTCTGGATGTAGGCCTGGCTGGCCGAGATCATCGAGCCCCAGCTGGCCGTGGGTGGCTGCACGCCGAGACCCAGGAACGACAGCGACGCCTCCGACAGGATCGCGTTGGGGATTCCCAGCGTGGTGACCACGATGAGGGTGGAGACGCAGTTGGGAAGCAGGTGCTTGATGATGATGCGGAAGCTCTTGCCACCGCTGATCTTGCACGACTGGATGTACTCGGATCCCTTGAGCCTCATGACGTCACCACGGATGAGTCGCGCCGTGCTGGTCCATCCGAGAAGACCGAGCGCGACGTAGAGGTTCACGAGACCCGGCCCGAGCACGAACATGACGACGATCGCGAAGAGCAGGAACGGGAAGCTCGAGAAGACCTGGATGACGAACGAGATGACCGCGTCGATCTTGCCGCCGAAGTAACCCGCGGCCACACCGGCGAAGAAGCCGATTGCCAAGGCGATGACCTGGGAGACGATACCCACGGACAGCGACACCCGACAACCGTAGATGATGCGGGACAGGATGTCCCGGCCGTACTCGTCGGTGCCGAAGGGATGCGCGACGCTGGGCGGCTGGAGCATGTTGGTGAGCGTCTGGGCGTCGGGATCATACGGCGCGAGGAGAGGCGCGAAGATCGCGACGAGCACGAGGGCGATGACGACGCCGAGGCAGAAGACGCCGAGCTTGTTCCTCTTGAAGATGTTCCAGCTGACGGCCCAGTAGCTCGAGGCCTTACGCTTGCCGCTGGCCGCCTTGGCCCTCTCGGACTCCTGTGCGGCGACGGCATCGGCCGCGATGCGCTCGGCGCGCTCGACCTTGGGATCTGACTTGGATGGCTTCAGCATCATTCCTCGACCTCCCCTCCGAGTCGGATGCGTGGGTCGACCACCGCATAGAGGATGTCGACGACCAGGTACACGAACACGCAGATGGCGGCGATGTACATGACGCCGCCCTCGATGAGCGGCAGGTCGCGGGCATTGATCGCGTCGAGCATGAGCTTGCCCATGCCGGGCATGGCGAAGATCGACTCGATGAGGATGGAACCGGTGAAGATGTTGCCCAGCTCCGTGCCCGCGATGGTGATGATCGGGATGAGCGCGTTCCTCAGGGCGTGCCTGATCACGATGACCCAGCGCTTCAGACCCTTGGCCTCGGCCGTGCGCATGAAGTCCTGGTTGAGGACCTCCATCATCGACGTGCGCGTGACGCGCGAGATGCTCGCGGCGTAGCGCGTGCCGAGCGCGATGGTGGGCAGCACGTAGTAGACGGGGCTCTTCACGCCCGACAACGGGAACCAGTGGAGACCCAACGCGAAGACGATCTGCAGGATGATGGCGACCCAGAAGACGGGGGCCGAGATCCCGAAGATGGAGATGGCCATGAGGGTCCTGTCCACCCATCTGCCATGGTTCATGGCGGCGACGACGCCGATGACGACGCCGAACACGAGCGCGAACAGGTAGGCGTAGCCGGCTAGCTGCGCCGTCACCGTGAACGCCTTGGCCATGAGGCTCGTGACGGACTTGTTCTGGGTGTAGGACGTGCCGAAGTCACCGTGGAGCATGTTGTTGAGCCAGTTGCCGTACTGCTCGACCACGGGTTTGTCGAGGCCCATGTTGTGGCGGACCGTCTCGACGGTGTTCTCGTCGGCCATGTCACCGACCATGATGCGGACGGGATCGCCCGGCACGATGTTCAGGACGAAGAACGTGATCGCCGAGATGCACAGGATCACGCCGAGCGCCTGCAGGACCCTTTTTACGAGGAAGCTCTTCATACACGATTCCCTTCGAGAGCAGGCAGACCTCGCCTGTATGGGAGGCCCCCGGGAAGGATCCTCGGGGGGTCAAGCGCGGCGTCCCGGCCACCTTGCAGGCCAGGACGCCGCCGAGCATACGATGCGATGCCTTAGGCCTCGGTGGTGTAGTCATCCTTGGTGGCATCGATGTCGATGTCCATCATGTGATAGATGAGGTTGCCGACCTTGGCGTTCTTGACGTAGTCCTTGGTCGTGAACTGGAACTTGGGGTAGAACAGCGGCAGCGTGGCGTAGTCCTGACGGGTGAGGATGTCATCGGCCTGCTTGTAGATGTCGGCGCGCTCGCTCTCGTCGGTGGACTGGCGACCCTTCACCATGAGGGCGTCGAACTCGGGGTTGTTGTAGAACGAGGACTTCTTGGCGGCGTTCTCGCTGTAGAAGTACGTGTACATGTGGTTGTCCGCATCGGCGAAGAGGGGGAACCAGCCGAGCTGCGTGATCTGGAGGTTGCCGGCGGCCCAGTCGGATGCCCAGACGCCGTTGTCAGCGAGCTGGACGTCGCAGTTCACGCCGACAGCGCTCCAGTAGGCCTGGACGGCGACCATGATCTTCTGGCCGGACGCGCGGACGGGGCAGGTCAGAGACAGGTCGGAGACACCCGCCTCGGCGAGGAGGGACTTGGCCTTCTCGGGATCGTACTCGAAGGCCGACGCGGAGCTGTCGAAGCCGGGCTCGGCAGGGTTCAGGAAGCCGCTCGCGGCCTGGCCGGCACCCGCGAGCACGGTGTCGATGAGCTCCTGGCGGTTGATGGCCAGGGAGAGCGCCTGACGGACGCGGACGTCCTTCAGGGCGTCGTCGTTGAGGTTGAGGTTGATGAACTGGGTGCCCAGGGGCATGTACTGGGTGATGAGGTCCTTGACGTCGGAGTCCTGCTGGTACTGCTGGAGCAGGCTGGAGTCGAGGTCGCAGTAGTCGATGTCGCCGTTCTTGAAGTTCAGCATCTTGGTGTTGAGGTCATCGATGTAGTGGATCTCGAGCTTGTCGAGGTTGGTGGCATAGCCCTCGGCGTTGCCGTGGTAGTCCTCGAAGCGCTCGAACTCGACCAGCGTGGAGTCATCGTTGGAGACGAGCTTGTAAGGGCCGGTGCCGATGAGGTCGGTGCCGGAGCCCCAGGAGTCGCCGGCGGCCTCGCAGGCCTCGTGGGGGAAGATGTCGGCATAGCTGATGCCGAGGTTCTTGGCGAAGGTGGCCATGGGATACTCGAGGGTGAAGGTGAAGTGCGTGTCGTCCTCGATGGTGAGGCCGGTGAGCTCGGTGGCGGTACCCGCGAGCATGTCTTTGGCGCCCACGATCATGTCGTACATGTAGGTCGACTTGGCCGCGGTGGCAGGCTTGAACATGCGCTCGAAGGAGTACTTCACGTCCGTGGAGGTGAGAGTGGAGCCGTCGTGGAACTTGATGCCGTCTTTGAGCGTGCACTTGTAGGTGACGCCATCGGCCTCGGGCGTGGGGATCTCGGTGAGCAGGCAGGGCACGAGCTCGTTGTCCTCGGTCCAGTGAAGCGGGGCCTCGACGACGTTGTCGGCCACGGAGCTGGAGCCGGAGTTGGTGGACTTCTGCATGTCCAGACCCTGCTTGGCATTGGCCTGGCCGAAGCGTAGGACCTTCTTCTTGTCAGAGGAGGAGGTGCCGGCATCGCTCCCGCCGCAGCCCACGAGGCTGCCGAGACCCGCGATGGCCGCAACGCCTGCCGTGCCCTTGACGAACCCACGACGACTGACCGGCGTGAAGAGCATGCCACGCTCGTCGACCTGGGTCGGCTTCTGGACTTCCTCGGTGTGCTTCTCCATGTGCATCTCCCTCTCGTTCGTTGTCGAATCGATTTCCTGCCGCGCGACCGTCCGCGAGAACCTCGCTGGGAGTCCCTTGTATACGCAGTGCATCCACTATGCAATAAATCTGGACCGGCAGATGTAGGACCAGTCGCGAGGAAACGGATAGTTAACAGATGTCCTACAGGAATACATGTACAAGTTCTCGCTCTCAGTCATGGCCCTCCTGACAAGGTGCGAGCCATGAGGGTAAGACAGGCGTCCTAGCAGGACCTGACGCATGTGGAGACGATCGCCTCGAGGCCTGCGCGCATCGCGCCGAGCGACATCGACGGGGTCTGAGGTCTCGTGAGGGCCTGGGACGACGAGAGCGGGACGTGGACGAAGCCACCCATCACACCCAGTCCCGACACGGCCTGCTCGTGGAGGACCCGGTACATCAGCTGGTTGCACACGTAGGTCCCAGCCGAGTTCGAAACGGAGCAGGGCACGCCCGCCGCCCTGGATGCCTCGACGCAATCCTTGATGGGAAGGGTCGCGAGATACGCGGCGGGACCGCCATCGACCACCGGCTCATCCGCAGGAGACAGGCCGGCATTGTCCTCGCTCTCTGAATCGGCGATGTCGATCGCGACGCGCTCGACGGTGATGCCACACCTGCCGGCGGCCTGGCCGACACAGATCACGATGTCAGGAGAGGTCTCGCGCATACGTGCGACGACCATGTCGCCGGAGACCCCGAACGTGACGGGGACCTGGAGCAGATCGAGCCCGGCACCATCGATGGTGTCGGGCAAGGACTTGACGGCCTCCCAAGATGGGTTGGTCGTCTCCCCTCCGAACGGCTCGAATCCCGTGACGAGAACCCTACGCATGCACGGACCTCCTTCGTCCACGTACCTCGAATGGAAAGGGGGCCGCCCGAAGGCGGCCCCCTGAGTCAGACCTGGTGCGCAAGGAATGGGAGGCTACTCGGCCTTCTCATCCTCGCCCTTGGGCTCGGCAGCCTCAGCCTCGGGCTCGGCGGCCTCGGTGGCCTCGGGCTCGGTGGTCTCAGCGGCCTCGGGCTCGGCGTCCTTCTCGTCCTCGGAGTCCTCGGGCTCGTCAAGCGGCTTGACGTCGACGTCGAAGCCGAGGGTCTCGGCGGCGGACTTCATGGACAGGGAGATGCGACGACGGTCGAGGTCGATCTCCATGACCTTCACCTGGACCTTGTCGCCCACGGCGCAGACCTGCGCGGGAGCGTCGACGTGGCTCTTGGCCATCTCGGAGATGTGGACCAGACCCTCGATGCCGTCACCCAGGTCGACGAAGGCGCCGAACGGGACGAGCTTGGTGACGGTGCCCTCGACGATGGCGCCGACGGGGTACTTCTTGACGAGCGAGCGCCAAGGATCCTCGGTGGTCTGCTTGAGACCCAGCGAGATGCGCTCGCGGTTGAGGTCGACGTCCAGGACCTCGACCTCGATCTCCTGGCCGACCTTGACGACCTCGGAGGGGTGGTTGACGTGGTTCCAGGAGAGCTCGGAGATGTGGACCAGGCCGTCGATGCCGCCGAGGTCGACGAAGGCGCCGAAGTCGACGATCGAGGACACGGTGCCCTTGAGGCGCATGCCCTTCTGCAGCTTGGAGAGGATCTCGGAGCGCTCGGCCTTGCGAGCCTCCTCGAGGACGACTCGACGGGAGAGGACGACGTTGTTGCGGTTGCGGTCCATCTCGATGACGCGGGCCTCGATGCGGGTGCCGAGGTAGGCGTTGAGGTCCTTGACGCGACGGAGGTCGACGAGGGATGCGGGCAGGAAGCCGCGCAGGCCGATGTCGAGGATGAGACCGCCCTTGACGACCTCGATGACCTCGCCCTCGACGTTCTCGCCGGCGTTGAACTTCTCCTCGATGCGGTTCCAGGCACGCTCGTACTCGGCACGCTTCTTGGAGAGGATCAGGCGACCGTCCTTGTCCTCCTTCTGGAGGACGAGGGCCTCGATGGTGTCACCCATGGAGACGATGTCGGCAGGGTTGGCATCCTTGCGGATGGACAGCTCGCGCAGGGGGATGACGCCCTCTGACTTGAAGCCGATGTCGAGCAGGACCTCGTCATGCTCGATCTTGACGACGGTACCCGTTACCAGGTCGCCCTCATCGAAGTCGGTGATGGTACCGTCGATGAGGCTGTTCATCTCCTCGTCGGACACTGTGTCCAAGGAAAAGACGGACGAGTTCTGAATCTCACTCAAAGGTGGACCCCTTTCGAAGCGGGGCCCCGATCGTCATGATCATCGCCTGCAGTGACAGAGACGTTTGTCCCTTAACACCGACCTGGAAAATACATGCTCGGGGGCCGACAGATACGTGTGCACGGGCGTCCGACCCATGCACACGATAGAATACCGTGTCCTGTGGTGCGATTTCAAGCACGGAGACGAATTTGCGAGTTCGTTACATGAGGAACGGGCGCAGGGCGGCCCCGCATGGGTAGAATCATGTCTCGCCTCACCATCTCCCGAGGAGGTCAGAACATGATCAAGGCCGTCCTGTTCGACATGGACGACACGCTCCTGAGCATCAACCTCACCGCGTTCATCGCATCATACGTCTCACGCAAGGCTCGTCTCCTCGCCGAGGTCTCGAGCTCGTCGGTCGTCTCGATGGGAATGCCCTTCGCGAGGTCGTACCTCGCCATCTCGTCCGACTCCCGTCAGGACTCGCTCACCAACGAGCAGCTCTTCAACGAGACATTTCTTACCGAGACGGGCATTCCCCTGGATGACCCCGTCATCGCCGACGCGGTGGACTGCTTCGACGCCGAAGTCACCCCGACG
Source organism: Atopobiaceae bacterium (assembly GCA_022655215.1). Taxonomy (GTDB): domain Bacteria; phylum Actinomycetota; class Coriobacteriia; order Coriobacteriales; family Atopobiaceae; genus JALCUE01. The sequence goes on from JALCUE010000001.1 coordinate 1,028,660, forward strand.
CTCAACGGGCGCACCGTCCACGCCGTGCCCAGGCGCGGTGGTCGCAAGGCCGTGGAGGCCGCCAGGAAGCTGGGTCTCACCGTCGCGCTCGCGACGAACCCGAGCTTCTCCGAGGCCTGCGTGAGGGCCCGCATGGGATGGGCCGACGTCGAGGACGTCCCGTTCGCGCGCATCTCCCACATGGCGAACTCCACGCGCATGAAGCCGGACGCACGCTACTACGAGGAGTTCGTGAGCGCCCTGGGGCTCTCGTGCGAGGAGTGCCTCATGGTGGGCAACGACGCCACCCGTGACTTCCCGAGACCTGACTGCGGCCTCGTGACCGCATATGTGGGCCACGCCCGCCCGAAGCGCGCGATATGGCGCGGGGACATGGAGAGGCTCTCCAGAGACCTCCCCTTCCTCATCGACCGGCTCGACGGCGACCGCAGTCGTGGCATGCCCGACGACTGGGCCGAGCCCGGGAGCAGCGACTAGACATATCGTCCGGGCCACCGGACGAGAGGGGACACGCCATGGACGCAAAGGACTACGAGAACCACATCGCCATCCTCGAGGAGGAGCTCGTCTGCGCACTCGGCTGCACCGAGCCCATAGCCGTCGCATACGCCGCCGCCCTGGCCCGCGAGACGCTCGGGATCGAACCGCAGACCATCCTCATGAGCTGCAGCGGCAACATCATCAAGAACGTGAAGAGCGTCACGGTCCCCAACTCGGGCGGCCTGCGCGGGATCGAGGCCGCGGCCATCCTCGGAGCCGTGGGAGGCGACGCCTCCCAGGCGCTCGAGGTGCTCGAGGACATCGGTCCCGATGACATCGAGCACACCAAGGCCCTCCTCTCCGAGCAGGTCTGCTCGGTGGAGCTCGCCGAGGGCGTGCCCAACCTCTATGTCGCCTGCAGGGCCGAGGCGGCAGGACACGTCGCCCGCGTCCGCATTGAGGACCGTCACACGCACGTGACGCTCGTGGAGCTCGACGGCCGGGTCCTGCCCTGTCCCGTCGAGCCCACCGCAGGCGACGTCGCCTCCCCCATCACGCGCGCCGACCGCGATGCCATCTCCGTGAGCTCCATCTGGGAGTTCGCCCATGAGCTTGACCCGGCCGACGTCGAGGGCGTGTTGGGGCGTCAGGTCGACCTCAACCGCGCCATCTCCCAGGAGGGCCTCGACCACGACTGGGGCGCCCGCATCGGCGCGACGCTCCTCGCCACGAGGCCGGCCGACGTCACCGTGATGGCACGCGCCGTGGCCGCCGCAGGCTCTGACGCCCGCATGAGCGGCTGCTCGATGCCCGTGGTCATCAACTCCGGCAGTGGCAACCAGGGTCTCACCTGCTCCATGCCCGTGGCGGTCTACGCTGACGAGCTCGGCAGCGGTCGAGACGACCTCCTGCGCGCACTCGCCATCTCCAATCTCGTGTCCGTCCACGTGAAGCACTTCATCGGCAGCCTCAGCGCCTTCTGCGGCGCCGTCTCGGCGGCGAGTGGGGTGAGCGCGGCCATCTGCTTCCTGCGTGGGGGCAGCCTCGCCCAAGCGGAGGCCGCCATCGTGAACACCCTCGTGAACGTGGGTGGCATCGTGTGCGATGGGGCCAAGCCCAGCTGCGCCGCCAAGATCTCCTCGGCCGTGGACGCGGCCATCCTCGCCTGCGACATGGCTCTCTCCGATCACGACTTCCATGCCGGCGACGGACTGGTGGGACGCGACGTCGAGGAGACGATTCGCTCCATGGGCTACGTGGGCCGCGTGGGGATGCACCCCACCGACGTCGAGATCCTGAACATCATGATCGGCAAGACCGACGTGGAGGGATAGCCCTCGGGCAAGTCCCTCTGACTGGAAAATGCCAGGACCTCGTTTGCATGTGGCATCGGCGGAAGGTCCCGCAGACACCACGTGGCCTAGCGGGGACGTGCCCCGCGGCGTCACTAACCGTTCGATTCTGGTCCTCGGCCGTTGAAATCGCGTCGAGTGTACGACCGTGCCAAGGCCCCCTCTCGGAGTCGACGCGTCTACCTGCGGCTCCTCGGACGGACATAATCGTTCGAACCACCGAATCGTGCATCGGGCGCGTTTTCTGCACCGGATTCGTACATTGGGCGCGATTCCCGCGGCCGCCGCGGTGACATCGGGGGATCCCTCCCGTCCGCCACCTCCCGTTCCACTTGCGACCCCTTGGCACGCAGCAGCTAGCCCTCGAACCCCTCATCCTCGAGCCAGCGCTCGGGATCGTCGGCGGCTGACGTCGCGAGGTCGTCGCAGCGCTCGTTTCCCTCCTCGCCGGCGTGCCCCTTCACCCAGACGAAGCTCACGTCATGGGAGGCCTTGGCGGCGAGGAGCCTCTTCCAGAGGTCGGGATTGGCCACCGGCTTCTTGGCGGCCGTCTTCCAGCCACGCGCCTGCCAGCCGTCGACCCAGCGCTTGTTGAACGCGTTCACCACGTACTGGGAGTCGGAGTGGACCTCCACCTCGCACGGTCGCGTGAGCGCCTCGAGGGCCGCGATGACGCCCATGAGCTCCATACGGTTGTTCGTGGTGCGGCGATACCCCGCCGAGAGCTCTCGCTCGTGGGTAACGCCCGACGCATCCGTGCACGACAGGACCGCGCCATAGCCGCCAGGACCGGGATTGCCCCTGCTCGAACCATCCGTATGGACCACCACGCGCATGCGACTCCCCCCGTCCTCGGACCTTGAGTGAGGGCGGAGGATCTCATTCCCGCCCGTGGCCCCATGGACGGGCCGGCTTCCCTATGATGGGTGACCGGAACGGAATCTGCAAACGAGCGATGGCGAGAGGACGGCACCCGGTTGAAGGGCATGCACGAGAAGGTCATCGATCGCTTCGGAGGGGAACGCACGGGAGGCCACGGAGGTCTCGAGATCCTCCGCGCGATCGGACCGGGGCTGCTCGTGACCGTGGGGTTCATCGATCCGGGCAACTGGGCCTCGAACATGGCGGCGGGATCCCAGTACGGGTACGCCCTCCTCTGGGTGGTGACGCTGTCCACCGTCATGCTCATCGTCCTCCAGCACAACGCAGCGCACCTCGGCATCGTGACCGGCCACTGCCTGGCCGAGTCCGCCACGGCGAACCTCCCCCGCTGGCTCTCCCGCGTCGTGCTCGCCACGGCCGTGGCGGCGAGCGTAGCCACCGTGATGGCCGAGGTCCTCGGAGGGGCGATCGCCCTCCAGATGCTCACGGGACTTCCCATCATCCCTGGCTGCGTGCTCACGGCGGTGGCCTCGCTCGCGATGCTGCTCACCGGCTCCTATCAGAGGATAGAGCGCTGGATCATCGGGTTCGTCTCGCTCATCGGCCTGTCATTCCTCCTGGAGGTCACGATGGTCCAGGTCGACTGGCCGGCCGCGGCCGTGGGATGGGTGACGCCCAACGTCCCCACGGGATCGCTCCCCATAATCCTGTCGGTCCTCGGCGCGGTGGTCATGCCCCACAACCTGTTCCTCCACTCCGAGATCATCCAGAGCTCGCACTACGAGGAGCAGGGCACCGAGATCATCGAGCGGAGGCTCAAGGACGAGCTGTTCGACACCATGTTCTCGATGGTGGTGGGCTGGGCGATAAACTCCGCCATGGTGCTCCTCGCCGCGGCGACCTTCTTCCAGAACGGCATCGTCATCGACGACCTCGCGCAGGCCGCCGAGGTGCTCACGCCCCTCGTGGGCCCGGCCGCGAGCGTCATCTTCGCCCTCGCGCTCCTGCTCGCAGGCCTCTCCTCGAGCGTCACCGCGGGCATGGCCGCAGGCACCATCACGGCCGGCATGTTCGGCGAGGAGTACGACATCCACGACCGTCACAGCTCGGTGGGCGTGGTCGCGACGTTCGTGGTGGCCGTCGGCGTGGTCCTGTTCGTCCAGGACTCGTTCGCCGGGCTGGTATGGAGCCAGGCCCTGCTCTCGATCCAGCTGCCCATCACGATCTTCCTGCAGATATGGCTCACGAGCTCCAAGAGGGTGATGGGGACCTACGCGAACGGGCCCGCCCTCAAGGCCGTGCTCGTCGTCATCGGCGTGATCGTCACCGCGCTCAACGTGTGGCTCCTCGTCTCGGGCTCCTGATAGGGACGAGCTCGAGGGACCCTCCGTCGTGGCATGCGACCCCGCCGCCCGACATGGTCGAGCTACTTCGCGTCGGCCCACGTCTCGCCATGCGAGACCTCGGCGACGAGGGGGACCTTGAGCTCGACGACGTTCTCCATGGTGGTCTTGACGAGCTCCGACAGCGCGTCCATCTCGGCCTCGGGCACCTCGAAGTCCAGCTCGTCGTGGATCTGGAGGATGAGCTTCGACGAGAGGCCCTCCTCGCGCAGGGCCGAGTCCACCTTGATCATGGCGAGCTTGATGATATCGGCGGCACTCCCCTGCATGGGGTGGTTCATGGCCGTGCGCTCGCCGAACGAGCGGACGGCCGGGTTCCTGGCGAGGATGTCGGGGACATGGCGCTTGCGGCCGTACATGGTGATGGCATAGGGGATGGGCGTGGCCGCCTTGGCCTCGGCCACGGTGCGGTCGAGATAGGCACGGACCCCCGGATAGGCCTCGAAGTAGCGGTCGATCATCTCCTGGGCCTCGCCCATGGGGATCTTGAGGGACCGCGAGAGCCCGTAGGCCTGCTGCCCATAGACGATGCCGAAGTTCACGGCCTTCGCCCGACTGCGGAGCGCGGAGGTGACCTCCTCGACCGGGACGCCGAAGACGCGAGAGGCCGTGGCGGCATGGAAGTCGGCACCTGACGCGAATGCTGCTATGAGGTGCTCGTCGCCCGAGAGGTGCGCGAGGAGCCTGAGCTCGATCTGCGAGTAGTCACAGGCGAGGAAGGAGCAGCCCTCGGGCACGGTGAAGGCCTTGCGGACGCGGCGTCCGAGCTCGCTTCGCACGGGGATGTTCTGCAGGTTGGGATTGGAGCTAGACAGACGACCCGTGGCGGCCACCGTCTGGTTGAGCGTGGTGTGGATGCGACCGTCTCCGGCGACCAGAGACGGCAGGGCATCGAGGTAGGTCGACTTGATCTTGGCCTTCTCGCGATAGGAGAGGACCTCGGCCACGACGTCGGAGCGCTCCGCCAGGTCGGCGAGGACCTTCGCGTTCGTGGAGTAGAAGCCACGCTGCGTCTTCTTGAGCCCGGCCGTGGGCAGGCCCAACACGTCGAAGAGGACATGCGAGAGTTGCATGGGCGAGTCGATGTTGAAGTCCTCCCCCGCCGCGGCGTGGATCTTGGCCGCGCTCGCGTCGATGTCGGCGCCCAGCTCCGCGGCCTGGGCGGCGAGCACGGAGGTATCGGCATGCATGCCCGTGCGCTCCATGCGCGCGAGGACGAGCGTGAGGGGCATCTCCATGTCCTCCATGAGGAAGGTCGACCCGTCCCGGTCGAGACGGTCGGAGAGGACGGGGCGCAGGAGCCTCATGGCGACCGAGGACACGGCCGCGGCCGGGACCTCGTCGGATGGCTCGGGAAGCGACTCCTCGAGATAGCGCTCGGCGAGCGAGATCGCCGAGTACTCGCCTGCGGCGGAGTCGAGCAGGTATCCCGCAAGGCCCACGTCGAAGAGGCGGGCCGCATCGACGTGGGCGATGTCGAGCGCGGCCTCCATGGAGGAGTCCGTCGGATAGACGAGGTGGATGAGGGACTTCACATCATCGGCGACCACATCCCAGCCCGTGAGGGCACGGACGAGAAGGGAGTCCGCCGCGTCACCCTCGATGCGGCAGACCGCACCGTCCACGCTCACCCAGATGGCGTTCGCGAGGCTGAAGAGCGTGCCGGAGTCGCCGCCCTCCTCGCGGGCGATGCCCATCCACTCGCCGGAGCCGGCAGCCTTCTCGACGGCGGCGATGGCCTCGTCCCCCGAGAGGACCTCCCCCACCACGACCTGCGACTGAGCCGAGACCTCGGCCGAGGGTGCGGCGGAGTCGAGCGCGAGCACGCGACCCGTCATGCCGGTGAAGCCCAGGTGCGCGAAGGCGTCCCGGACCTCGCCCGCATCCCACGTGGGGAACCTCGAGCTGGCGAGGTCGACCTCGACGGGCGCGTCACACCTGATCGTGGCCACCTTGCGCGAGAGGAGGGCGTCATCGACGTGCGCGCGGAGGTTCTCGCCCATCTTGCCCTTCACCTCATCCGCGTGAGCTATGACCTCGTCGAGGCTGCCGTAGGTGTTGATGAGGTCGGACGCCTTCTTGGGGCCGATGCCGGGGACGCCGGGGATGTTGTCCGAGGAGTCACCCTTGAGACCGTAGAAGTCGGGGACGAGCTCGGGTGTGATGCCGTGATAGAGGTCGGACACGCTGTCCGGCGTCATGACCGCGACGTCGGACAGACCCTTCCTCGTGCCTATGATCTTCACGTTGTCGGTGGAGAGCTGGTACATGTCACGGTCGCCCGTGACGAGGAGCATCTCGTAGCCGGCTGCCTCGCCCCTACGCGCGAGGGTGCCCAGGATGTCGTCGCCCTCCCAGCCCTCGAGTTCCACGACGGGCACGTCCATGGTGCGAAGAAGGTCCTTGACCAGCGGGAACTGCTGATGTAGCGACGGATCCATGGGAGGGCGCTGGGCCTTGTACTGGGGCAGCATCTCCATGCGGACACGCGGCTTGCCCTTGTCGAACGCACAGATCACGCCATCCGGGGTGAGCGTCTCGACCATCTTCACGAACATGGACATGAACCCGAAGATCGCGTTGGTGGGCGTGCCGTCGGGAGCCGTCATCGACGGGGGGATCGCGTGGAAAGCGCGATGCATGAGCGAGTTGCCATCTATGACCGCGATGACCTTGCGTTCCTGGACGGCCCCGGACAGGCTCGAGATGTCCGTGCCCTCGTCGTTCGTGCTCGTGGTGTCTGCCATTGGCTTGGCTCCTCGGTGTGCGTCCGCCCTATCGATTGTCACCTCGATTGTAGCCGCACGGCGGACACTTCTCCGAGAGGCGCGCCTCGCCGAGAGGTGCATATGAAGATGAACGGGCGCCATGTTCACGTTGACAACGTCTTACTTTGCACCTCTCGCGATACAGGCACGGCGCTGTGCGTGTCGCTTTCGGGACACGAGGGAGTAGACGAGGGACAGCACGACGCCCGCGACGTCGATGACCGCCGCCACCATGAGCGCGGACGAGAAGCCCGATGCCTCGGCGAGCTGCGCGGAGGCACCTGCCGAGGCAGCGGCAGCGGCGGAGCTCGACAGCACTCCCACGAACAGCGACGGTCCGATGGCAGCCGCCACCTGGATGAAGGTCGACATGATGCCCACGCCGAACGGGTTCATCTCACGTGTGAGCGCGGACAGGCCACTCGTCTGCGAGGGGCTCATGCAAAGGCCGACCCCGAGGAAGCAGATGACCGCCCCCACCTCGACGAGGATCACGGAAAGCGTCGAGGAGACCATGACACATGCGATGAGGCCCACGAGGATGGTGATGAACCCCACGGGGAGGAGAGGCCAGTCGCCGACGGAGTCGATGACCCGGCCGCCGATGAGCGCGCCGGCGGCCTGGGCGAGTACGGGCACGAGCACGAGAAGGCCCACCACCAGCGCGTTGGCACCGAGGGCACCCTCGAAGTAGAGGGGAAGCAGGACGCTCATGGAGAAGGTCATCATCATCGCGACCGCGAGCATGAGGCACGCGCACGAGAATCGACGGCTGCGCATGGGCGCGAGGTTCATCAGGGGGCTCTCGATCCTGAGCTGGCGGACGACGAACGCCACGATGACGGCGACGCCCAAGCCCATGCAGACGGCGGCGACCATGAGATTGGTCGTGACCTCGGAGATCCCGTAGACGAACGCCGTGAGGCCCACCGCGGAGAGCACGAGGCTGACCACGTCGAGGGAGGCCTCGGTCTGCTCACCCACGTTCCGCACGAGCACGAGACCGGCGATGGCGATCGCGACCATGGCCGCGAGCGGCACCACGAACATGCCGCGCCAGCCCATGAGGGTCACCATGAGTCCGGAGATGACGGGCCCGAACGCGGGGCCGAACGTGATGCAGCAGCTTCCGATGGACATGTAGGTCCCGATGCGATCGCGCGGCGCCACGAGGAGCACCGTGTTCATCATCGTGGGTGTGAAGATTCCCGTTCCCACCGCCTGGAGCAGGCGGAAGGCCAGCAGGACCTCGAACGTCGGCGCCACGAGGGCACCCGCGGAACCCACGACGAGGACGCCGGCGCCGAGGAGGAAGATGCGACGCAGGGGAAGCCGCTTGAGGAGGAACCCCACCACGGTGACGACGATGGCAGTGACGATCATGTATCCGGTGACGAGCCAGTTCGCCGTCACCGTGCTCACGCCGAGGTCGGCTGACACGTCTGATAGGCCCACGTTGATGATGTTCTCGTTGAACGCCGCCGTGAACGAGGCCGCGAACAGGACCACCAGCATGGACATGGCGTTCTTCTTGCTCATATGTCGTGTTGCCCTTCTTGTCTTGACGAGCCTCGGACGACCGCCGGACGACTGCCCCAATGGGTCTCATGTCCCGACGGCGCACGGTGTCTGCCCATGCGCCACGTCCAAGATCGGCCTGCCCATCCTACGACAAGAGGGACCGCCCATGTAAGTCTTTTCTCGGGGAGCCGCTAGAGCCCCGCCACCTCGACGGAGAGCGAGGGGTTCTCGTCCGCGCACCGGCGCATGACCCCGAGCGCCCTCTCCCAGAACCCGCCCGTGGCATGACCTCCCACATGCGACAGGTCCACGGACAAGACCGTCGCGTCGCAGACGTCACCCAGGCAGTCCGAGAGGGCCGAGAGGTTATGCCCGTAGTACGCGGGGAAGCCGAGGGCGCAGGAGAGGTAGTCGTGGACGGACCTCTCGCTGGCGAAGCGATCGGCCACGAGCAGGATGCGCCTCGGGCGCGGCGCGGTCTTCTCGGCCGCCACGCACGCGTCCCCGCGAGATCCCTCATGCGTTGCCATGGACACCATGCCCCCTCAGTAGAGCCGCTCGAACGTCTGGTAGTGGTCGCCCGTGTAGTAGACGAGCCCGTCGTTGGAGAAGATGATGCGCTCACCGCCGCGATATCCGCCGGTGTAGTCGATGTCGCACTCGGTCCAGGTGCGACCGTCGGCATCGGGCAGGCTGCCATCGTCGTTGTGGTACTGGCTGCCGCCTATGGACTTGCCCGGGCAGACCTCGTCGAGGTTGCCCTCGGACGAGACCCATCCCGCGGCCCTGGCCTTCGTCTTGGAGATGAAGTTCGAGGGCAGGTGGCCGTAGGTGTGGATGTAGAGGGCCACCTCGTCCTTGCCGGTATAGGTTCCGTCCTCGCTCACGGAGGCGGTGGTGACCTCGTCTGACGATGAGGAGACGGACGCGCCGGACGAGCAGCCGGCAAGCGGCAGCGCCGCCAAGGCGACGAGGATGGCGATCAGGAGGGTCAGCAGCGCACGTGGACGCCTTCGCGGCATGCGGCCCATGGGACGTCTACGCCTGGGTGGACGAGGAGAGCAGCTCGTCTATCGTGACGAACTCATACCCCTGACCCTTGAGGTACGGGATGGCGGTCTTGAGTGCCTCGACCGTCTGGGAGCGGTCGCCGCCGCCATCGTGACACAGGATCACGTCGCCGGGCTGAGCCGACTCGATAGCCTTCACGATCGAGTCGACGCCCGGGCGCCTCCAGTCCTCGGTGTCGATGTTCCAGCCGACCTCGACCGTGACGTAGGGTTGGAGGTTCGAGATGAGCGAGCCGTAATAGTTGCCGCCAGGCGCGCGGAACGTGCGGGTCACCTGGGTGCCCAAGGTGGAGTCGATCGCGTCGAAGCCCTTCTCGACCTCCTGGACCTGCTCGTCCGCCGTCATGTAGGTGAGGTTCACGCCCTGGCCGGAGCCGGAGGCGTGGTCCCAGGTGTGGGAGCCGATCTGGTTGCCCTCGTCGTGGATGCGCTTGACGACGTCGGCGTTCTCGGAAATCTGGTTGCCGATCTCGAAGAACGTCGCGTGGACGCCGTTGTCCTTCAGGACGTCGAGGATCTCCGAGGTGGTCGTGGGCCAGGGACCGTCGTCGAACGTGAGCGCGACGACCTTCCTGTCACCGACGTTCGCGTTGTATGAGCTGTAGCCGGAGTCGACCGGCTGCTTCGTGACCTCGGTCACGGTCTTGCCGGAGACGTCGCCAGTACGCACGGTCTCCTCGCCGTCCTCGCCCGCCGACAGGACGTGGATGGACCCTTTGTAATAGCTCGCCGCCGACTCGTCGGAGTCGGACGTGCCGTGGGCCACGGTCTGGGTGGTCTCGGTATAGGTCTCCGTGGCATCGGCACCGTCGGAGATGTCGACGGTCGAGTCCTTGGCGAGCTTGGTCGTGGGGTCAGCGGTGGTGGTGCCGTCGACGACGGCCGAGAAGGGATCTCCGCCACCCTGAGTGGCGACGCTGCCGTCTATGGCCATGAGGTTGCCGGCCTTGGGAGAGGCATAGCCCTTGTCGATGACGGTCTGGATGGTGGAGCCGGAGTCCACCGTGACGCGTGCGCCGTTCACCGTGACGTCATAGAAGGGCGGGTTGAGAAACAGATACACGCCGACGCAGGCGACGAGGACGAGCACGCATGCGATGGCGACGTTGCGACCGGTATGACGCCTGCGCGGCTTGCGGCTGCCCCCATGACCCGAGCGACCGGAACCTGGCCTTGCCGCAGGCGAGGTGTACGACAGATAGGGGTTGACCTGTCCAGACGAGGCGAAGTGCCCACCCTGAACGCCGCGAGAGCCACGTGAGCCCGTTCCCTGTCCGTATGACATTCGTCTTCCCATCAGTCCCGCTTCGGCGCCATGCACCAGGGAGCACTCCTCGCGCACCCACATCTCCTGTCGAGGACAGTCTACTCTGAAAGGAAACGGAATGATATGTCGGCCACAACATATGACCCCCGCACACTCCTCCGCCACGACATGCGGGGCACGAGATCACGGTCCCCTCGGACATCGGCCGCACCAATCAGTGGCATGCTCGTGACACCTACCCTTAATTGGGGCGAAACATAATCCCGCTAGAGTGACATGCGTCAAACGACCGGGAGCGCCCCGGCGGTACGTCCAACGAAGAGGAAGCGAGCCGACATGGCCAACAAGGTCTCTGAGGAGTACGGCAGCCTGGTGTTCAACGACTCCGTCATGCAGGAGCGCCTGCCCAAGCCCACGTACAAGGAGCTCTCCCACGTCATCAAGGAGGGCAAGACCCTCGACCTCGACATCGCCAACGAGGTCGCCCACGCCATGAAGGAGTGGGCACTGGAGAAGGGCGCGACGCACTTCACCCACTGGTTCCAGCCGCTCACCGGGATCACCTCCGAGAAGCACGACAGCTTCATCACCCCCAAGGCCGACGGCTCCACGCTCATGACCTTCTCGGGCAAGGAGCTCATCCAGGGCGAGCCCGATGCCTCCAGCTTCCCGTCGGGCGGCCTGCGTGCCACCTTCGAGGCCCGCGGCTACACCGCCTGGGATCCCACGAGCCCCGCCTTCATCAAGGACGAGGTCCTCTGCATCCCCACGGCCTTCATCTCATACACGGGTGAGGCGCTCGACAAGAAGACGCCGCTCCTTCGCTCCATGGTCGCCCTCGACAAGCAGTCCAAGCGCGTCCTCGCCCTCTTCGGCAAGACGCCCACCAAGGTCACCACCACCATCGGGCCGGAGCAGGAGTACTTCCTCATCAAGGAGGAGGACTTCTCCGCACGCCCCGACCTCATCCTCTGCGGCCGCACCCTCTTCGGCTGCGAGCCCGCGAAGGGCCAGGAGCTCGAGGAGCACTACTTCGGCGCCATCCGCCCCACGGTCAACGAGTTCATGAAGGAGCTCGATGACGAGCTCTGGAAGCTCGGCGTGCCGGCCAAGACCAAGCACAACGAGGTCGCCCCCTGCCAGCACGAGCTCGCCCCCATCTTCGAGGAGGGCTCCGTCGCCATCGACAACAACCTCCTCACCATGGAGAAGATGAAGCTCATCGCCAGCCACCACGGCCTCACCTGCCTCGAGCACGAGAAGCCCTTCGACTACGTGAACGGCTCGGGCAAGCATGACAACTGGTCCGTCTCCGCCGACGGCAAGAACCTCCTCGACCCGTCCGCGACGCCCGAGGAGAACCTCCAGTTCCTCGTCTTCCTCACCTGCGTCATCGCCGCCGTCGACAACCATCAGGACCTCATGCGCGTGAGCGTCGCCTCGGCCGGCAACGACCACCGTCTGGGCGCCAACGAGGCCCCTCCCGCGATCATCTCCATCTTCCTGGGCGACGACCTCGCCGCCGTGGTGGATGCCCTCATCAACGGCAAGGCCTACGCGAGCCACAGCCGCAACAAGATGGACCTGGGCGTCCCCCAGCTCGCCGACGTCACCCAGGACACCACCGACCGCAACCGCACGAGCCCGTTCGCCTTCACCGGCAACAAGTTCGAGTTCCGCATGTGCGGCAGCCAGCAGAACCTCTCCGACCCCAACATGGTGCTCAACACCGCGGTCTCGGAGATGCTCGACGAGTTCGCGACCAAGCTCGAGAAGGTCAAGGAGTGCGACCGCGTGAGCGAGTCGCTCGCCTGGATCAAGAAGACCCTCACCGCCCACCAGCGCATCATCTTCAACGGCAACGGCTACTCGGACGAGTGGCCCGCCGAGGCGGCCAAGCGCGGCCTGCTCAACATGCGCACAACCCCCGACGCCCTCCCCTGCCTCATCAAGAAGGAGAACGTCGACCTGTTCGCCAAGTACGGCGTCCTTAACGAGGCCGAGGTCAACGCCCGCTACGTCTCGAAGGCGGAGCAGTACGCCAAGCTCCTGAACATCGAGGCCGGCACCATGGTCTACATGACGCGACACATGTACCTGCCCGCGCTGTTCGACTACTCCGGCGACATCGCCACCACCGTGGCCACCAAGGCCGAGATCGGCGTCGAGGCCAAGGCCGAGAAGGCCCTCGTGGCCGAGCTCACCGCCGGCATCGACACCATCTCCGACGCCGTGGCCGACCTCGAGTCGAGGAACGACGAGGCCAAGGCCATCGCCGACTGCAAGGAGCAGGACGACACCTATCGTGACTCCGTCATCCCCGCCATGGACCACCTGCGCGAGGCCGTCGATGCCATGGAGAAGATCTGCGGTCACGACTACTGGCCCGTGCCGAGCTACAACAAGATGCTCTTCTACGTGTAGGACCGAACGTCCACATACCTGGAACATGAAGCGGGGGTCGTCCTGGGACGACCCCCGCTTCGCATGGGATGCGTATGGGTGCTACCGCTCAGTCGACATGGGCGGGCATGCGCACGCCGGTGACGATCTCCGTGATGCCATCGAAGACGAGGGCGATGCCGGCGATCATCATGACGGTGGTCGCCATGGTGAACGGAGCGATGACCACGAGGAAGCCGAGGATGAGCGTGATGACGGCAACCGCCATCGCAAGCTTCCAGGAGTCCATGCCGCTCGCCTTCTCATCCATCGCGCCGGAGACGTCGTTCACGCCGGTGACGATGATGAGGATGCCGAGAAGCACGTAGATGAAGCTGACGAAGAACCCAGGCCACATGAGGATGCAGAGGCCGAGTAGGAGCTCGATCATGCTGAAGACGAAGTCGACCTGCTGAATCGTGGGGAGAGGGCTCATGCAGCAGCTCACGAGGGTGACCACGCCCACGATCACGAGGACCCACCCGAGGGCGAGCGTGATGAACATGGTGACCTCAGCCGGGTTCATGAATAGGATGATGCCCAATGCGAGAAGGGCCGCCCCCATGAGGATCACCGAGACCTTGGTGCGCCTGAGGAACCTGTTCCAATCCATGGGGACCTCCCCTTCACGGGCGTGACTGGCTGCCCGCATGTCTTTTACAAATCGAAAGACTGATACCCAACGCAGGCCATGCTAACCGCCCATTCCTGATAAGCTCGTCTCATCGAAATCAGCGGACCCACCAAAAGCGAGACCGCAGGGGCCTCCAGGCGCAAGCCCGGGGGCCCTGACGTGCAGGAGAGGAGGTACGTATGGCAAGGCAGGACTCCGGGGCGATCGACGTCACCAAGGGCGTCATCTGGAGGCAGCTCCTCGCCCTCTGCGTGCCCATCTTCTTCAGCTCGTTCTTCCAGCAGGCCTACGCCCTCATCAACACGTTCGTGGTGGGTCAGTTCGCGGGAAAGGCCGCGTTGGGCGGAATCCAGGCGACGATGACCCTCACGGACTTCGCGGTGGGGTTCTGCGTGGGCGTGGGCTCGGGCTGCGCGGTGATATCCGGGCAGTACTTCGGAGCAGGTGACTCGAAGCGCCTGTCGGAGTCGGTTCATACGGCGATGGCGCTGGCCATCGTGGGCGGCGTGGGCTTCTCGCTGGCGGGGCTCGTCCTCATCGGCCCCATCCTCACCCTCATGGGGACCCCCGAGGACCTCATGGGAGAGGCGCTCGCCTATGGCCGCTGCTACTTCGGCGCCCTCCTATTCTCCCTCGTCCTCAACATGGGCTCGGCGCTCCTCAGGGCCGTGGGTGACTCGAGGACCCCCTCGGTGATCGTGGGCATCACGTGCGTGATCAACGTCATCCTCGACCTCGTCCTCGTGGCCGGCCTGCATCTCGAGGCGCTCGGATGCGGCATCGCCACCGCCTCCTCCATCGCGGCGGGGGCGGCCATGACGCTCTATAGGCTCTGCCACGTGGACGGTGCCTGGCGGATCGACCTGAGACGGATCCGCATCGACGGCAGGATCGCGCGGCTCATGCTCAAGACGGGACTGCCTCTTGGCATACAGTCCTCGGTCTACTCGGTCTCCAACATCATCGCCCAGTCGGCCGTGAACTCGTTCGGCAGCGACGCCGTGGCCGGATGGGGGCTCTCGGGACGCATCGACGGCATCGTGTGGATGATCTCGGAGGCACTGGGAGTCGCCGTCACGACCTTCTCGGCGCAGAACTTCGGAGCCAGGAGATATGACCGGATGAGAAGGAGCCTGCATGTCTCGCTGGGGATGACGGCCGTTCTCGTGGGTGGGATCTCCGCCATCCTCTTCGTCTTCGTGGAGCCCATCAGCCGCTTCTTCATCGATGACGCGGGCGTGACCGGCAACACCGTGCTCATGCTCCGCTACATCGCGCCGTTCTACGTGTGCTACTCGCTGTCGGCCAACATATCGGGTGCCATCAGGGGTTCCGGCGAGAGCCTCCGACCCATGCTCCTCACGATCCTCGGCACCTGCGTGTTCCGCGTGATCTGGCTCCTCGCGTTCGTGCCGTCCCACCACACGCTCGAGATGGTCCTCGTGAGCTACCCGGTGACCTGGATCCTCACCGGCATCCTCTTCCTCGTCTACTACCGCCATGGTCACTGGCTGGTCCATGCGCGCGAGGCCGAGGAGCGCGTGCTCGACGTCTAACGGCCGACGACGTACGGATTGGTTCATCGCAGTAGTTGAAAGTCAACTGACATCCCGCCGACGGTGTGGATAAATCGGTGGTAGATTTGTCATTGGACTTGGGACCTCGGAGCCCCGCCCGCGACCGGAACCGCATCGACGTTAGGACCCTCCCGTGCTTGAGCTCCTCGGCCTGTTCGTTCTCGCCCTCCTCCCCATCGTCTGGCTCGTCATCGCCCTGTGCGGACTTCACCTCGAGGCATACAAGGCCGCCATCGGCGCATTCGCCGTCGCTGCCGTGGAGGCGCTGATCATCTGGGGCATGTCTCCCCTGAACGTGGCGACCGCGGCCCTCGAGGGCGTCGAGATGGCGCTCTGGCCCATCGGCATCGTCATCGTGGCGGCCGTCTTCACCTACAACGTCACCGTCCATTCGGGCGCCATGGACGTCATCAAGCGGATGATCTGCTCCGTGAGCTCCGACAGGCGCGTGCTGGTGCTCCTCGTGGGTTGGTGCTTCGGGGCCTTCCTCGAAGGCATGGCCGGCTTCGGCACCGCGGTCGCCATCCCCGCGAGCATGCTCGTCGCGCTGGGCTTCGAGCCCGTCTGCGCCATCCTCGCCTGCCTCATCGCGAACGGCACGCCCACGATGTTCGGCTCCATCGGCATCCCGACGACCACCCTGGCGAGCATCACGGGTCTCGACCCCACGCAGCTCGCACTCACGCAGTCGCTCCAGGTGCTCCCCTTCGTCATCGTCTGCCCGTTCCTCATGGTCATGCTCGTGGGTGGCGGCAGGAAGGCCCTCAAGGGCATGGTCCCCACCATCCTGGTGTCGGCCTTGGCCTTCGCCATCCCCGAGATCGCCACGGCCGCGTTCATCGGGGCCGAGCTCCCCGTGATCGTCGCCTCGGTCTGCTCGCTCGTGGCGACCTTCGCCTTCTCGCTCGCGCGGAAGGACGCCCCGGTGCCTGACGAGTACCGTCTCGGGATCGAGGAGGGGGACGCCATCACGCCGGCGAGCGCGTTGCGCGCCTGGGCCCCGTTCATCCTCATCTTCGTGGTGCTCCTGCTCACGAGCAAGCTCGTGCCCGCCATCCACGACCCACTGTCCTCGATCTCGAGCAAGGTCAACGTCTACCAGGGCGACCCCTCGGCCACGCTCACCTTCACCTGGGTCGACACGCCCGGCGTGCTCATCTTGCTGTGCGGAGTCGCGGGCGCGCTCATACAGCACGTGAGCCCGCGCGAGACGGCGGGTGTCATGGTCGCGACCCTGCGTCAGATGTCCAAGACCATCCTCACGATGCTCGGCGTCCTGGCCTGTGCGAAGGTGATGGGGTACTCGGGCATGATCGGCAGCATCGCGGCCTTCTTCGTGGGGACGCTGGGAGGCCTCTATCCCTTGGTGGCGCCCCTGCTTGGTGCCCTCGGGACGTTCGTGACGGGAAGCGGCACCTCGAGCGAGGTCCTCTTCGGAAACGTGCAGATCCAGGCGGCGCGCTCCATCGGGGCCAACGAGTACTGGCTCGCCGCGGCGAACTCGCTCGGGACGAGTGCGGGCAAGATGCTCGCCCCGCAGAGCATAGCCATCGGCACAGCGGCGTGCGGGGCCAACGGCCGCGACGGCGAGGTCCTGGGCCGCATCTTCCGCTACTTCGTGGGCTTCGTCATCGCGATGGCGGCACTCGTGTTCATAGGTTCGGTCCTGGGTCTCTAACATCCCGGGAAACGGTCGGACACGAGGTCGCGTCCTAGGACAGGAACGCCTTCAGCCCGATGATGACCAGGACCACGCCACCGGCGACCTCGGCCCTGTCGCCCAGGAGATGGCCGAGCTTCCTGCCGATGACGAGCGCCACGACGCAGCAGAGCGCCGTGGTGAGCGCGATCACGCCGGACGCCACCAGGATGTCGACCGACTGCGCGCGAAGGCTCACGCCGACCGCGAACGCGTCGATGGCGGTGGCCACGGCCTGGAAGAGGAGGGCCGCGATGGTGAGTCGGCCCGTGACGCATGCCTCCCCAGCGGCCTTCTCCTCGGGATGGCGCAGCGCGCCCACCCCCTCGCGAATCATGTTCCCGCCTATGACGCCGAGTATGACCAGGGTGACGATGCCCGAATACGTCTCGATGAGGTCCGCCGCGAGCCCACCCAGGAAATAGCCCACGAGGGGCATGAGGCCCTGGAACAGGCCGAAGAGCACGGGCATGAGGGCGAGGCGGGCACGTGTCTCATGGCAGTAGACGAACGTGTTCGATATGGTCACCGCGAACGCGTCGCAGGACAGAGCGAGCCCCAATATGACGATCTCTGCGAACCCCATGGCTGACGCTCCCCCCGAGACGTGACGGCCCGGGCGAGACGACCGGGCCTACTCGCCCGCGACCGCTTCGTCTGCGGGGAGCCTCAGAAGGATGACGAGGCCCACCACGAGGAGCACGCCGATCGAGAGGACCCCGAGGTCCGAACGACCGGTGAGCGCCGTGACGGCGGAGACGAGGAGCGTCCCCATGACGGAAGCGTAGCGACCGAAGATGTCAAAGAAGCCATAGTACTCGTTCGAATGCTCCTTCGGGATGATCTTGCCGAAATAGCTCCTCGAGAGCGCCTGTATCCCGCCCTGGAACAGCCCCACCACGATGGCGAGGATCCAGAACTCGACGGCGCTCCTCAGGAAGAACGCGGCGAACAGGACGCAGCCCACGTAGGCCACGACGGCGACGATGATCATCCTGAGCGTCCCCACGCGCCCGGCGAGTCGCCCGTAGATGATGGCGGACGGGAAGGCCACGAACTGCGTGACGAGAAGGGCGAGCACGAGCTGCGCGGAGTCGATCCCCAGGTCGGTGCCATAGCTCGTCGCCATCGAGATGACCGTATGGACGCCGTCGATGTAGAAGAAGAACGCGACCATGAACATCAGGAGCCTGTGGTCGCGAGCGATGGAGGCCATGGTCCCCTTGAGTCCGCGGAGCGTGCGCATGACGGCACCGGGCTCGCGCTCCTTGTAGTAGCGCTGCTTGTACGTGCGGATGAGAGGGATGGTGAAGACCAGCCACCAGATGCCGGTGATCACGAACGACGCCCTCGTGGCGACCACCGTAGGAATGCCCAGCGCGGGCCCGCCGAAGATGAGGGCGAGGCACGCCACGAAGGGCACGGTGGAGCCGATGTAGCCCCAGGCGTAGCCGGACGAGCTCACCGTGTCCATGCGCTCGTCGGTGGTGACGTCGGTGAGCATGGCGTCGTAGAAGGTCATGGAGGAGTTGAGCCCCACCGTGGCCAACACGTAGACGCCGAGGAACGCCGCCGCGGAGAGCGGGAGCGCCTCGGTGAGGCAGCACACGAGACCCGTGAGGAAGAAACCGATGAAGAACCTGATCTTGTTGCCCGCGTAGTCCGCGAGCGAACCGAGGATCGGCATGAGCAGGGCGACGATCAGGCTCGCGACGGTCTGGGCCGAACCCCAGAGCACCACGAGCGTGCCGCTTCCCGCCTCGGCAGTGAGCAGGGAGTTGAAGTAGATGGGGACGACCGAGGTGTTGAGCAGGACGAGAGCCGAGTTGCCCACGTCATACATCACCCAGTTGCGCTCGAGCCTGCTCATCTTCGCTGTGGCCATGGCATGCCTCCGGAGGTCTCGGTCGAGCGTCTCGTCTCATGATGGTAGGGCAAGGGCCGCAAGCCAGCGGTAACGGAAAGGTAAGCAATCGGCGTTCGGATGCGATAGTCTAGTCACGACAACCACACGTCGCGACGACGGCTCGTCGCGCACATCTGACACTTCGGAGAAGTCGATGCCAGCACTGATCACACACCATCTGTTCGGCGAGCATTCCGCCGTCGAGCTTCCCGACGGGATCATCCAGGGTCAGGAGGAGCTCCTCGCCTTCCTCCTCGGCAACCAGGGCCCCGACCCGTTCTTCTTCCGCTTCAGCAGCGTGCCCGACAACGTGGCGGCGTGCCATAGGTTCGCCCACGTCATGCACGAGGGTCATGTGACCGCGGCCTTCGAGGCCCTTCGTGACGGGGTGAGCCATCTTCCGGCTGATGACGAGAGGATCGGGCGTTCCTTCGCGCTCGGCGTCCTCTCACACTACCAGCTCGACCGCACGACGCACCCTCTCATCTTCGCCGAGGAGTACGCGACGCTGGATGCCTCCCCTGACCTCGACCTGGACACTGCAGGCGGGGAGGTCCACGCCGTCATCGAGGGCGAGATCGACTCGTGGATGCTGTGGCGCGAGCGCCATGCCACGGTGCTCGAGTGTCCTCCCGCCCGTGAGCTCTGCCGCACCCAGCGCATCGACCGCGTCGCGGGGGCCCTCATGGCCCAGGTGGCGCTCGCCGTGTTCGACCTGGACCTAGGCGCCGACGAGTACGGCGCCTGCGTCCGGAACATGGAGTTCGTCTATCGCGCCATCGAGCCCGCAGGCAGCCGCCGCGCCGAGGCGGTGGGCGCGATCGAGCGGAACTTCCGCACCCACTCCCAGATCGAGGCGATGGCCCACAAGGTCGTGACCTCGGACTCGTGCACCTTCGCGAACGAGGGACACCATGAGTGGAGGAACCCCTTCGCCCCCGAGCTCTCGTGCGCGAGCTTCACGGACCTGTTCGACGAGGCCCTCGCGGGCTGGCCGACGCTCTCCGAGGCGTTCGTCCGCGGGGACGGTCTCGGCGAGGCATGCGCGGGCCTCAACTACTCGGGCTCCGCCACGGGCGAGGACGATTAGAACGAGGCCGCCTGGTCGAGCGTCATGCCGCCGCACACCGCGACGGCGAGCTCCGCGGAGGTCTTGACGTCATCGATCGCGCAGACGCTGGTACCGGCATGGATGTAGCGGCAGGGAACGCCTGACACCACGCAGGGGACGTCCATGAGGTGGACGACGCCGCCATCGGTGCCGCCTCCCGTGCGGACCGACGTCTGACACGGCAGGCCCTGCTCGGCCGCGACGGAGAGGACATGCCTCTGGTAGCGCGGATTGGTGATCATGCAGCAGTCGAAATAACGGAACATCGGCCCCTTGTGGAGCGCCGCTTGGACGTCAGAGGAAGGCATGAACGTGTCGTCGGCAGGACAGCCCTCGAACATGTAGGCGAGCTTGGGCTCGAAGTGACGTGCCGCGGCGGCCACGCCCCTCTCCCCCACCTCCTCCTGACCGGAGATGGACGCGACGACGTCGAATGCGAGGTCGTCGCGACACGACAGCTCGCGGAGTGCCAGGAGCAGCGCACAGACGCCAGCACGACAGTCGAACGCCTTGCCGAACGCCACGCCATGCGCGGGATCGGCGGAGAAGCGCGTCGCCGGGACGACGGGCTCGCCCATGCCCATGCCGAACAGGTCGACGGCCTCGTCGTATGACGTCGCACCGACATCGAGGATGAGCTCGGGCGCGACGTTGGCGGCACGCTCGGCATCGGTCTGGAAGTGAGGTGGCCTGCAGCCCACCACGCCATGCACCCATTCGCCCTCGGTCGTGCGGACGAGGACGTCC
The DNA here is from genome assembly GCA_022655215.1 of Atopobiaceae bacterium. GTDB lineage: Bacteria > Actinomycetota > Coriobacteriia > Coriobacteriales > Atopobiaceae > JALCUE01. Next base: position 1,049,519 of record JALCUE010000001.1, read on the forward strand.
TGCCCGGCGAGGACGCCTTGGGAGAAGCGACCGAGCTCGACGAAGGACATGGCACCGTTCTCACGGATAGACCTGACCATGGCGCCCACCTCGTCGCCATGGGCGTCGAGCATGAGGCGCGGACGGTCCCCCGTGCAGTTGTGGGGCGTGACGAGGACGTCCAGGAGGCTGTTCACCTCGACGTCGGCCCACCCCTCGCAGAACCCGCGGACGATGTCCACCACCTCGTCCTCGAAGCCCGAAGGTGCCTTGGCGTCGCTCAGCCTGCCGAGAAGCGAGACCACCTCTTCGTCGTCGAACCCCATCGTCGTCTCCTCATGGTCGTCGCACGTGTCGTCGACCGCAGTCTAGACCACGCGGGCGGATTCCGCCCGCGTGGTCCCCCACTAGTCCCGACCGGAAGGGTCTACAGGTCCTGGAGGGCGCACACGCCGAGGTCGTTCTCGCGGGCGGTGCGGATGGCCTCCACCATGGCCTGGGCCGTGGAGAGCGTGGTCACGTTCGTGACGCGATAGCGCACCGCGAGACTGCGCAGCTTGTAGAAGTCATCGCGCGTGTCGTAGCCGCCGGGGATGTTGATGATGAGCGAGACGTCGCCGGCCGACACCATCGTGGCCACGTTCGGTCGCATCTCGCAGGCACGACGCACGGGTGTGCAGGCGATGCCGGCCGCCGCGAGCGACTTGGCGGTGCCGGAGGTGGCCACCAACTCGAAGCCCATGCTCACGAGGTCGCGGGCGATCGGCGCCACGGCGCGCTTGTCACGGTCGCGCACGGACACGAACACCTTGCCCCTGGCCGGCAGTCCGTAGCTGATCGCGAGCTGCGTCTTGGCATAGGCCGCCGGGAAGGTCCTCGCGATGCCCATGACCTCTCCCGTCGACTTCATCTCGGGACCCAGCGTCATGTCCGCGCCCGGGAAGCGGTCGAAGGGCATGACGGCCTCCTTGCAGGCGAAGTAGTCGAACGAGCGGTCCTCGGGAGGAAGCCCCATGTCGGCGATCCTCTCGCCCGCCATGATGCGGGCCGCGAGGGCGGCGAGGGGCAGGCCCGTCGACTTGGACGAGAAGGGAACCGTGCGGCTCGCACGGGGGTTGAGCTCGATGACGTAGAGCGTGCCGTTGTGGACGGCGTACTGCACGTTCAGCGCTCCCACCACGTGGCAGGCGAGCGCCAGTCGGTGCGTGGTGTCGCGGATCCTGGCCACCATGTCGTCGGCGAGGGAGAAGGGCGGCATACAGCAGGCCGAGTCACCCGAGTGGATGCCGGCCTCCTCGATCTGCTCGAGGACGCTGCCCACGTAGCAGTCGGTGCCGTCGGCCAGCGCGTCCACGTCGAGCTCCACGGCGGAGTCGAGGAAGCTGTCCAGATAGACGGGATGGTCCTTCGAGACGCGCGTGGCCTCGGCCATGTAGCTCTCGAGGTGGCGGGCGTCATAGGCGATCACCATGCCGCGGCCTCCCAGCACGTAGCTGGGACGGACGAGCAGAGGGAAACCGATTCGCGAGGAGACGTCGAGCGCCTGCTCGTAGGTCTCGGCCACGCCGCTGGTGGGGTAGGCGATGTGGAGCTCGTCCAGCAGGCTCGAGAACCGGTCGCGGTCCTCGGCCAGGTCGATGGCATCGGGCTGCGTTCCCATGATGGGGACGCCGGCCGCCTTGAGACGCGCGGCCAGGTTGATGGGCGTCTGGCCGCCGAGGCTGCAGATGACGCCCTCGGGCTGCTCCACGTCGACGATGTCCATGACGTCCTCGAACGTGAGGGGCTCGAAGTAGAGGCGGTCCGACGTGTCGTAGTCGGTGGAGACGGTCTCGGGGTTGCAGTTCACCATGACCGTCTCGTAGCCCTCGTCGTGGAGGGCATAGGCGGCATGGCAGCAGCAGTAGTCGAACTCGATGCCCTGGCCGATGCGGTTGGGTCCGGCCGAGAGGATCATCGCGCGGGGACGCGGGGTGTCGCGACGCTCGGAGGGGCCCTCGTCGTAGCACTTGTAGTGGTAGGCGGTACGGGCGGGGAACTCCCCGCCGCAGGTGTCGACCGTCTTCACGCAGGGGACGACGTCCTGGGCCTTGCGACGGCTGCGCACCTCGAGCTCGGTGGAGCCGCAGAAGTGGGCGATCTGCTCGTCGGAGAAGCCCATCTGCTTCACGGCACGCATCCGGTCGGCATCGATGTCGTCGAGCCTGTGGGAGGCGAGCCAGGACTCCCCGGCCACGAGGTCGGACAGGCGCGAGAGGTACCAGTCGTCTATGCCCGTGAGCTCGTGGATGTCGGCGATGTCCCATCCGCGGCGCAGGGCCTCCACCACGTAGAAGATCCTCTCGGGCGTGGGGACGGAGACGCGCTGGCGGAAGTTCTCCTCGTCGAAGAGGGCGGGGTCGTCGGCGCCCAGCATGTTCTCGCCTATCTCGAGCGAGCGCATCGCCTTGTTGAAGCTCTCCTCGAACGTGCGGCCTATGGCCATGACCTCGCCCACCGCCTTCATGCGGGTGGAGAGGACCTCGCTGGTGCCCTTGAACTTCTCGAAGGCGAAGCGAGGCACCTTGACCACGCAGTAGTCGATGGAGGGCTCGAAGCAGGCCGGCGTGGCGCCGGTGATGTCGTTGGTGATCTCGTCCAGGGTGAGGCCCACGGCGAGGCGCGCCGCGACCTTGGCGATGGGGAAGCCGGTCGCCTTCGATGCAAGGGCCGAGCTGCGGCTCACGCGGGGGTTCATCTCGACCACGATGACGCGGCCGTCATCGGGGTTCACGGCGAACTGGACGTTGGAGCCTCCCGTGGCCACGCCCACCTTCTCGAGGATGGCCAGCGAGTAGTCACGCAGGCGCTGGAGCTCGACGTCAGAGAGGGTCTGGGCCGGTGCCACGGTTATGGAGTCGCCCGTGTGGACGCCCATGGGGTCGAGGTTCTCGATGGAGCAGATCACGATGCCGTTGCCCGCGGCGTCGCGCATTACCTCCATCTCGATCTCCTTCCAGCCCTGGATGGACTCCTCCACCAGGACCTCGGAGTTGGCCGAGAGGTCGAGGCCCTGTGCCACGATGGAGCGGAGGTCGTCCATGTCGTAGGCGATGCCACCACCGGCGCCGCCCAGCGTGAAGCTCGGACGGATGATGACGGGGAAGCCGAGCTCGCCCACGATCCTCTCGGCGTCGGCCATGGAGTAGGCGAACCCACTGCGGCAGATGTCCAGGCCGATCTCGTGCATGGCCTGCGCGAAGAGCTTGCGGTCCTCGCCCACGCGGATGGAGTCGATGTCGCAGCCGATGACCTCGACGTCGTATTTGGAGAGCACGCTGGCCTCGTCAAGCGCGATGGCGCAGTTGAGGCCCGTCTGACCGCCCATGTTGGGCAGGAGCGCGTCAGGCCTCTCTTTGGCGATGACCTTCCCCACGAACTCGGGGGTGATGGGCTCGACGTAGGTGCGGTCGGCCACGTCGGGGTCGGTCATGATGGTGGCGGGATTCGAGTTCACGAGGACGACCTCGTAGCCCAGCGCCTTCAGGCTCTCGCAGGCCTGCGTGCCCGAGTAGTCGAACTCGCATGCCTGGCCGATGACGATGGGGCCGGAGCCGATGACCAGGATCTTGTGGATGTCAGTGCGCTTCGGCATCTAGAAGCGCCTCCCCTCGCGGACGTCGATGGCCAGGTAGTCGGGGTCGCCCTCCATGAGGCGACGGAACGCCTCGAAGAGGTAGACGGCGTCGTGCGGCCCGGGGCTGGCCTCGGGATGGTATTGCACCGAGAAGCACGGCTGATCGAGGAACTGGATGCCCTCAGGCGTACCGTCGTTGAGGTTCACGTGGGTGAGACAGATGCGACCGAAGCGCCTGGTGGTCACGACCGGCGCGATGCGACGCTCGCTCCAGAAGCGCAGGTCGGACGTGTCCGCCTCGGCCCACTCGGCCGCCACGTCATCGCCGCCCGACTCGGCTGCCACGAGATCGCCCAGGCTCATGAGGTCCAGACCGTAGTTGTGGTTCTGGGCGGTCACCTCCACCATGCCCGAGAGCAGGTTCATGACGGGCTGGTTGCCGCCGTGGTGACCGTACGGGAGCTTGTCGATGGTGGCGCCCGCCGCCTGGCAGATCATCTGGTGACCCAGGCAGATGCCGAACAGCGGTACGCGCCCGATGAGGTTCGCGGCGCACTCGGCGGGCTGGCCCACCTCACGCGGGTCGCCAGGGCCATTGGAGAGGAACACGCCATCGGGTTCGTAGGCCAAGACCTTCTCGGCAGGCGTGTCCCAGGGGACCACCGTGACATCCATGCCCGCGTCCACGAGGCCATGGAGGATGCCGCGCTTCTCGCCGCAGTCGAGGGCGACCACGTGGAGGCGACGACGGGGATGGTCTATGTCGACCGTGGCCGCCACGTCGTAGGGGGCGGTGCAGGAGACGTCGGCCACCCAGTTGTGGCTCGAGATGGAGGGAGACTCGCGCACGCGCGCCGCGAGGTGGGCGCCGTCGAGGTCGGTGGTGGAGATGGCGCAGCGCATGGTGCCCGCATCGCGCACGGCCAAGGTGAGCTGACGCGTGTCCACACCCTCGATGGCCACGACGCCCGTGCGGGCGAGGTAGTCCGGCAGGCTCTCCTCGCTCTGCCAGTTGTTGGGCGTGGCGCACATGTCACGCACCACGACGCCCGCGAGCGCGGGAGCCTGCGCCTGCATGGCCGCGGACGACACGCCGTAGTTGCCGATCTGCGGATAGGTGAACAGGACGACCTGGCCCGCATAGGACGGGTCGGTGATGACCTCCTGATAGCCGGAGAGGCTCGTGTTGAAGACCAGCTCGCCGAACGTCTCGCCGACGGCCCCCACGGAGACTCCCATGAGCGCGGTGCCGTCCTCGAGCGCGATGCATGCGCGGGGCGCGTCCTCTGTCAGAAGCGAATTCACGTGCGTTCCCCTTCCTGCCGCGCGAGGCGACCGGCTCGATGGCTGCGGCACGAAAAAGGAGACGCCGACGAATCGCGGACGTCTCCCACAAGACCGGGCATGGGCCGTCGTGGCCACGTGCCGAATATGAGCCTTGCAGGTATCTCGTACCGTGCTTAAAGGTTGGGAGACAGTATAGACGCAATCCTGCATACACGTGGCCACGAAATGCAGATTGGCAGTTTTTCCTCCTTGCGATTCACAAAATGGGAAAGGACGGGTCCCCCTTCCCGGTCGCACGGGCTCCACGCGCGGCGGCTACACTGGATGAGACGAACCCCTTCCGGAAGGATCGCATGATCGACGTATACGCCCGCTGCGAGGGCCTGTTCCACAGGATGGGACTCTCCGCGAAACGGCCCACCACTCCCACCATCGTGGTCACGGCCTTGGCCTCGGCCTACCTGTCCGCCGCCTTCGTCCTCGACGGCCATCTGGACTTCACGGGAAGCCTCTTCTCCACCTACCCGGACAACTTCCTCACGGCGCTGGGCCCCCTCGACCTGCTCGCCTGGCTGGGCCTGGGCATCGTCATCTTCTGCGCCCTCTCGCTCGCCGGTCAGGCGCTCTCGACCTTCGGCCGCGGCAAGGCTCACGAGAGACGCGCGAGCGCGTTCTCGAGGTCGCTCGCGGACGGTCGCGAGGCGGAGGTAGGCTCCGTCTCCCCCGGCATGACCATGCAGGCATCCGAGCTCACGGGGCAGCTCTCGGGAAGGCGACTCACGACGTACCTCAAGGGCCATCGCGGCCTGTTCTGGGGCATCGCCGCGGTGGTGTTCGCCGGCTGGTTCGTGGTCTGGCTGTTCTATTACCCCGGCACGTCCATGAACGACCAGATAGGCATCATCACCGACCCGCTCGGCTCGTCCTCGGGCCACCCTCTCGTCTACTGCCTGCTTCTCTCCGGACTCGTGAACGGGGCGAAGACCCTTCTGGGGGACGGTTCGATCGGGTTCGCCGCCTATGTCCTCGCCCAGATGGCGGCCTGCGCCGCGATCGTCTCCGTGATGTGTTGCTGGCTCAAGTGGCGTGGTGCCAAACCCGCGATGGTGTGGGTGGTCGCGCTCATCTTCGCCCTCGTCCCCATCATCTCCGACAACGCGATCTGCTCCATCAAGGACACGCTGTTCAACTTCGTGATGCTGCTCTGGATCCCGTTCTTCGACCAGTATCTGAGGAGGCGTGGGACGCTGTTCGAGTACGACCAGGAGCGGAGGAACTACGTGCTCCTCTGCGTGCTCACCGGCATCACGCGCAACAACGGCCTCATCGTGGCTCCGATGCTCATGTGCGCCATCGTGCTCATGGGCCTCAAGCGCAAGGGCACCGGCAAGGTGGTGGCAGCCTCCGTGCTGGCCCTCGTCATCATGCTCGTGCCCACGGGCATCACGAAGGTGCTCGACGTGAGCTATCGCGCGAGCGAGTCGCTCGGCGTACCCCTGCAGCAGATGGTGGCCGTCTACGTGAGCGACGAGGGGACGACCACGGATTCGGAGCGGGCGGTCCTCGGGTCGGCCTTCGACCTCTCCAAGCTCGACGACACCTATTACCCCCTCTTCACCGACGGCATCAAGTACTACGACTCCGGCATCAACAACTCGTGGATCAACGACAACAAGGGCGAGCTGCTCAGGTGTTGGGTCGAGATAGGCCTGTCGAGCCCCGCCAATCTGGACATATACGTGAGGGCATGGCTCTCGAACGTCTGGGGCTGTTGGAGCCCGACCTCCGAGCCCGAGCCAGGCCAGTCCTACTTCTTCAAGCAGGTGAACAACGTCGTTTCCGGCGGCGAGGATTGGTACGAGTCGGTGTTGTCGGACTATAAGCTGACCTGTCGCTCGCTCCTGCCCGACGACGTCGCCACCTCGTTCAAATCGATATGGGAGCCCCTCGTGAAGTGCCCGGGGACGGGGACGCTGTTCTGCCTCGTGTTGGTCATGGCGGTGCTGTCCTGCCACAAGGAGGGGTCGGCCGCACGAGGGATCCTCGCGTTCGTGCCGTTCCTCCTGCTCTGGCTGTCGCTTCTCCTGTCGGCGCCCCTTGCCACGGCGCTTCGCTACGGGCTCAGCCTTCTTCTCGCCATCCCCTTCTATGTCTGCCTGCTGATCCTCCCGGAGAACCGGACGGGTCAGATGGCGGCGGCGATGCAGGGGTCGGCCATGAGCCCGAGGATGGCCGAGATACGTGAGGAGTGGCCCTTCTAGCGGTGGCGGACCCTCCGCACGGACACCACACGGCCTCCCTATACTCGATGACTCGAATGAGGCCGCGAGAGGACGGGCATGCGCATGACGAAGAGCGACGAGGACACGAAGGACGAGAGGGATGACGGGAGCCACAAGGGCTTCATGAGCGAGCTCTCCGTCGCCCAGGTGATAGCCCCCGCGCTTGCGAGCCTCACCTCGTTCCTGCTGGCTTCCCAGATAGGCATCGCCGGCTCCGTCATAGGCGTCGTGGTGGGCTCGGTGGTGGCCACGATGAGCTCGCAGCTCTACCGCCACGTGCTCGATCGTTCCGCCGAGAAGATCAAGGCCGCGGCGGCGAGCGACTCGCCCTCCCCCGACCGGACGACCCTGGCCACCCCCGCCGCGGACGAGACCCGTGTCGTGAGGCCCGAGGACACCGTGGCCGACACGGCCACGCGCGCCGCGGTCCATGCGGCCCCGGGGACCGCTGCGTCGGGCACTCCCCTAGCCCCCCAGAACCTGCGCGACGAGGCCGCCGCGCGGCACCGTCGAAAGGTCGCCGTGAGCGTGGCCGTGGTGGGCGTGGTGTGCTCGCTTCTGGCCGTCGCCCTCGTGGCGTTCGTCATCAACCTCACCACCGCCGGGGAGGGAATCGGCACGAAGCCGGAGCCCACCGTGCGCGAGCAGACCGTCCAGACGACCGAGGCCCCCGCCAAGAGCGAGCCCTCGACCCAAGGCAGGACCGAGGCCGCGGCAAGCACCTCCGCCGTCACGAGTCCCACCACCCAAGAGGCAGCGACGACAAGCGTCAGCTCACCCGAGACGCCTGCCACCAAGGAAGCGACGACGACGTCGGTCGCCACCCAGGAGGCCACGACGAGCGCCTCCACGAGCACGGCCGAGGCCGCCAAGACCGAGTAGGTGAGGAGAGGACCCAGGGAGCTATGCCGTCGCGCGCGACAGTATCTCCCATGTCCCCTCGGAGACCGCCGCGGAACCTCCGAAGACGTTCCCCGACACGATCTGTGACTTGTTGCGTGCGAGGAATCCCCTGATGGCCGAGCGGTTCTCCGTGCTTGCGATCACGAGCACGGAGTTCTGATGGCCGCAGAGGGCGCCTCCGGCGAGGGCGTCGTAGAACTTGGCACCCGTGGCCAAGCCGGCGTGGGCGACCGTCATGCCCTTCGAGACCTCCCATTCCGCGACGGCGGAGCTGGTCTCGTACTCGGTCTGTCCGTACTTGCGCTGCACGTCGCTCACCCCGGCGATGTCCCTCAGCTGCGACTCCACGTTCGAGTCCACCGCCATGGTGCCGCCGACTATGATGGCGTGCCTATAGCCCGCGGAGCGTATCGAATCGAGGGCAGCGCTCGAAAGGGTCTTGGAATCCGTCTCGGTCAGGTAGATGGGCGACTTCTTCGCATAGGCATAGGGCGAGGCCGACAGCGCGTCAGCGAAGCCGTTGGCCGTGGCGATGATGCAGGTGTCCCCATGGCTTCCGGAGTTCACCTTGTTGGCGATGGAGATGGCCGTGGCCTGCTGGTCGTTGCCATAGACGCGCTCGACGGAGCAGCCGAGCCTCGCCACCTGCGTCGTGACGGCATCTGACACCGCCATCGAACCACCGACGACATATGCCTTGGTGGCATGCAGCCGACTTATCTCCGATGATGCCTGACTCGACAGTGAGTCATGGTCGGTGAGCAGGATCGGGCAGTCGAACTTGCCTGCCAGCGAGCTCGCGGCCAAGGCGTCCCAATAGGAGGCCTGCGTGGCTATGACCACGGTGGACGAGGTCGTCCAGCCCTTCTTGGAGACGGCCTTCATGGTGTCGAGCTGATCGGTGCCATAGACACGGGTCCATGGGGTGACCCTGAGCGTGAACGGGACCTTGACCGAGCTGCTGTTCCCGTAGGAGAGCGTCCCGGTCGTCGTGCCGCGCGCCTTCCCTTGGATCTGATATCCCGATGACGTATAGCCCAAGACGCTCACCAGGGAGCTCGCCCCACTCCCCAAAGCGAAGCTGAAGAACTTGTTCGACCAGGTGGCAGTACCGCTCAGGTCGTAGTTGTATCCGGTCTGGGCACTCGTCCCCGCATAATCGACCTTGACCTTCGGAAGATAGGCCGTCTCCCCGACCGCCACGGTGAGGTTCGCGGGATCGGCCGTCAAGGTGCTGTTGAACTTGCGGATGGGGAACCAGGCGTTGATGTTGCCATCACGCGTGGCGCTCGTCATGCCGGTCCCTGACCCAGTGCCGAACGCCTGGACGGCATAGTAGCTCGACCCGAATCTCACGATGCTGATTCCGATGGTCTTGTACTGCTTGTTGACCATGTTCGCATAGTGCCCGGGCGAGTTCTTCCACCCTTGGAAGAGAACGTCGGTGGGATCGCCTTGCATCCAATTCATCGCGATGTTCTCGCCTGCAATGGAATTCGACCCATATGCGGTCCAGCACATAGTCCCATTGGGACGCGTATGGCTGAAGTACAGCGTGGTCTCGGCCGCACGACCGATGGCGCAGTCCTCGAGGTTCACGTCCCATGTCAGGTCCGAGGCGCCCACGCTGCGACGGAGGGCGTTCACTTTGGCAAGCATGTTGCGTGCATAGGACTCATACACCGAAACGGAACAAGGATAGGGAATGTAGTCGCCGGTCGACGCTGCCGAGAGGCCATCGTCTGCCCCCTCCTCTTTCGTGGCAGGCTCACCCACGCCGTTGGCCATGTCCGTCTCGGTGGGCATGGCCTCGTCGATGCTGAGGGCGTCCACATCAGATGGGTCGATGACTCCGGTACTCTCCTGCGCGGGCGCCTCCTGCGCGACCGACCCGTCATCGGCCTCGTCCGCTAAGGCGATCGGAGCCGCCGCGAGGCACAGTGAGAGAGCGAGGCCGACCGCCCCGAGCACCTTTGCCCAGACGGGTCCTGAGACGAGTTTGGTTCGCTTCATCTTGATTCCCCCAGTTCAATCAACTGTCAAACGGACTTCTTACCTGATTACAACCTTAATGAAATCAGCCAAATTTAACTGAATATAAAGTACCGAACGAGCTCGTGGGATGAGGCGGCACGGATGACGCGAAATGTCGTACGAGCGACGCTCGCGAAGGCCCGCCTCGTGACCGACCCACGCCCCCTCGTCGCCCGCATTCAGGACGGCGGCGGGACTCACGTGCTACGCTCTGGTCAAGGAGATGGTCCACATGGTAAAGACTGATGGGAAGATCGAGGTCGCGGCTTCGATAGGATGCGGGGTCATCGGGTACAGCTGGGCGCTCAAGTTCGCCATGGCAGGCATCGAGACGCGCGCGTACAACCGCTCGGAGGCCTCCTCGGACACGGCTCGCGAGCGCGTGGCCACGTCGCTCGCCTCGCTGGTCGACAATGGCGTCTACGCCGAGGACGAGGCCCGTGCCATCGAAGGCCGCATCACCTACACCACGTCGATGGAGGAGGCGGTCTGCGGAGCCCAGTTCATCCAGGAGTCGTCCGCCGAGCATTACGAGGTCAAGCACGAGCTGGTCAAACAGCTCGAGACCTATGCGGATCCTGACGTCGTGATCGCGAGCTCGACCTCGGGTCTTCTCGTCACCGAGATCGCCAAGTATGCGGAGCACCCCGAGCGCTTCTGCGGAGGCCACCCCTACAACCCGCCCCATCTCATCCCGCTGGTCGAGATAACCAAGGGCGAGAGGACCGCCGAGACGACGGTCGATGAGGCCAAGGCCTTCTACCAGGCCATCGGCATGGAGCCGGTGGTCCTGCAGAAGGAGAGCCTCGGCTTCATCTGCAACCGCCTCCAGATGGCCCTCTACCGCGAGGTGGCGAACCTGGTGCTCACGGGGGTCTGCTCGGTGGAGGACGCCGACAAGGCCGTGACCTTCGGTCCTGGCCTGCGTTGGGGCATCATGGGTCCCTCCCTCGTCTTCGACCTAGGCGGTGGCGCCGGCGGCGTCGCAGGGCTCATGGACCATCTCGACGATTCCATCACGCTTTGGCTCAAGGACATGGCCACATGGACCGAGTTCCCCAAGGAGTGGGGCGAGGTCGCGCAGAGGGGCGTGGACGAGGAGCTGTCCCACCGCACACCCGAGACGGGAGACACCCCCGAGACCCTGGCCGCCTACAGGGACCACATGCTCGTCGAGATGCTCAAGCTGCACGGCAAGCTATAGACCGAGGATGACGCACAGGCGCGTCCGCACGTCCGGGAGGTCCTAGCCGAGAAGGCCGAGGACCTCCCTCTTGCAGGCGAGGTAGCCCTCGGTGAGGTCGAAACCGACGCGCTCGTCAGGAGGACACGGGACGTCGACTTCACCCACGATGGTGGATGGCACCCCCGCGGCGGGGTCGCCGCCCATCACGAAGACGCGGCTCGCCATGGAGATCGCCTCGTCCACGTCATGCGTGATGATGAGTGCCGAGAGTCCCAGCTCGCGAGCCATGTCGCAGAACCACCCACGCATGTCGATGCGGGTGAGGGCGTCGAGCGCACTGAAGGGCTCGTCGAGGAGCACCACGTCGTTCTCCATGAGATAGGTCCTGAGCAGGGCCGCACGCTGCCTCATCCCGCCCGAGAGCTGGCTCGGCCAGAGGTCGGCGGAGCCCGCCAGGCCGAATCGCTCGAAGTACGGCAGGGCCGTCGCATGGGCGTCGGAGCGCTTGACGCCCTTGATCAGCAGCGGGAGGCACACGTTGTCGATGACCGTGCGGCTGGGCAGGAGGAGGTCCTTCTGCAACATGTAGCTCACATGCCCGGGACGTCCGGTCACGTCGCCACCGTGGAGGAGCACCTCCCCCTCGTCCGGCACGCTGAGTCCCGCAAGCGCCTGGAAGAGGGTGGTCTTGCCACAGCCCGAGCGGCCCACGAGGCACACGAGCTCCCCGGGAGCCACATCGAGGCTCACGTGCGCTATGACCGGACGGCCGTCCCAGGAGAGCGAGATGTCACGCGCCTCGAGAGCCGGCATTCCGTCCCCGGCGGTGTCGCCGCCGGGGACCCGTGATATGTCGTCCGGACTAGGCAAGATAGTCCATCGAGAAGCCCGCGCCCGCCGTGATGGGCGTGGAGACGAGGGACTGGTCGTTCAGCCACTCGAAGTAGGCGTCCCAGCGGCTCGAGTCGATGACGCCCCAGGAGGAGGCGTCCTTGGCGTACTCCCCCGCCAGATACTCCTGACTTGCCTTGACCAGGGCGGAGTCGAGCTCGGGAACCGCGGAGACGAGGATGCCCGCCGCGTCGTCGGGGTTGTCGATCGCGTACTCGTAGCCCTTCTTGGTGGCACGGAGGAACGCCTTGACCGCATCGGGGTTCTCGGAGAGGAAGTCCGAGTTCGCGGCGATGCAGGGGGTGTAGAAGTCCAGGGCAGGGTCGATGTCCTTGAACGCGAAGTAGTTGTAGGCGACGTCCTGCACCTTCGCGTTCTGGCATGCCCAGCCCTCGAACACCCACACGCAGTCGTACTGATTCGCCACCAGGCCGGCGACGTCATCGGAGGTGTTGTAGGGGACGAGGTTGACGCGCGAGTAGTCCCCGCCGTCCTTCTCGACCACGTCCTTGATGGTGGCCTGCTCGATGTCGAGCTCCCAGGTGGCATAGGTGTGGTCCATCATGGCCGCCGGATGCGTGATGCCGTCGGCCGCACGACTCATGATGCCGCTCGTGTTGTGCTGGATGATCGCGGCGACCGCGGTGACGGGCAGGGGTTGGTCGGAGCCCAGGTAGTTTGCCATGGTGTCCTGGCAGGTGATGCCCATCTGGGCGTTGCCCGCGCCGAGGAGGGCGTCGGCGCCGTCCTCGGGCGGCTGCTCCACGTTGACCTCGAGGCCCTCGTCGGCGTAGTAGCCCTTATCGATGGCGACGTAGATGCCGGTGTGGTTGGTGTTGGGCGTGTAGTCGAGAACGAAGTCGATCTTGGTGAGGTCACCTGAGGTCGCGGCCGTGCTGGCGGCGGACGTCGACGCCGTGGATGACGAGGAGCCGCATCCGGTCAGACCGAGGCCGGCCAGGCCCAGACCGGCGAGCGCCACACCGGAGCCTGCCAGGAACTGCCTGCGGGAGACGGACCTCATAAGGGGATTGGTTCTGGAGTTCATGATTGGTTCCTTCCTGCCCTCTTCCAGGGCATGCAGATGCGCTGCAGGACGTCGACGCCCTTCATGAGCGCGAGCGACAGCGCGGATATGAGGATGATGGCCGCGAACATGCGGTCATACGAGAACGACTTGCGGACGCGCGTCATGTAGACGCCGAGGCCGGAGGAGCCTCCCAGCCACTCGGCCACCACGGCGCCCACGATGGCATAGGTCGCGCTGATTCGCAGGCCCCCGAAGAACTGGTCGGCCGCGGCGGGCAGCTTCGCATAGCGGAACACCTGCCAGCGCGTGGCATCCATGGTGCGCATGAGATCGAGCACGTCGGGGTCCACGGAGCGGAACCCACTCGCCAACGCCACCGTTATGGGGAAGAACGTGGTGAGCACCACGAGCACCACCTTGGGCAGGATCCCGTAGCCGAACCACAGCACCAGGAGCGGCGCGATGGCGACGGTGGGGATGGTCTGGCTCACGGTGATGAGCGGGTCGAGCGCACGATAGACCACGTCGAAGCGGTCCATCGCGACGGCCACGGAGAATCCCACGGCCACGCCGATGGCGAGACCGAGAGCGGCCTCCTCGAGCGTGGTGACGGTATGAGAGGCGAGCAGGGAGACGTCGCCCACGAGCGCCGCGACCACGTCGACGGGACTGGGCAGCATGAAGCTCGGGACGAGGCCGAACGAGCAGACGGCCTGCCATATGCCTATGAGGGCGAGCGCGGTGACGGTGGGCGCCACCCATGCGCGACGGGTTCGCACGACCTACGCCGCGTCCGAGACCTCGCCGTGGAGCTGCGGGTCGTCCGGGTGGTACTTGCCCACCTTGTGCTCGGTCGTCATGACGTCGCCCGCGGGCTTGTAGGAGATCTTCGCGTAGCACGCCATGTGACCGCAGCCGGCCTTCTCGGCCACGAGGCAGCAGTTCCTGAGGACGTCCATGCACGTGTCGTAGTCACCCTCGATGGCGGTCTCGAACGGCCCGACGTAATAGCTCACGCCGGTCCCGTCGATGTAGGCGATGACGGCATCCACCACGCGGCAGACCCCCTCGTCATCAGGTTGGTCCAAGGGCAGGACCTGTATCGCGACGGAGCACTTCATCAAATCCTCGCTTCCCGCCCGGGAGCAATCGAGGTCCCGGGCCACTTGGGCGCGGAACCTCGGCCATTGGTGCGAGGACGCGTCCCTACGCTGGCATTACCCAGATCAGGTGAAGGGTCGGAGACGTGTCTCCCTCTCAGCCAGGCTCACCCCAGCTCCCCTCGTCACGGCAAGGATAGCAGAAGCCGGCACCCAAGTTCCGCAAGGAGACGGCCGCGAGGACGACCTGCCCTAGCCGAGAAGGCCTAGGGACGACTTGGCCGTCAGTATCCGGGTGACGCTCTCGTCCACGCGGTCCTCGGCGAGGTCCCCGGCGCTCACGGCGGCGAGCACGCCCTGGAAGGCCGAGTCCAGGTCGGGAGTCATGAGCACCATGTCACCACCGGCCTTGAGGAACATGAGGGCGGCCTCGGCCGGCTCGTAGTCTGCCGTGATGGCGCCCATCCCCATGGAATCCGAGATCACCAGTCCGCCGAAGCCGAGCTTGCCGCGGAGCACGCCGGAGATCATCTCGGAGGAGAGGCTCGCGGGGAGCCCGTCGTCAGTGGCGTTGGGAGTCTCGATGTGGCCCACCATCACCATGGGGCAGCCCGCGGCGATGGCCGCCTCGAAGGGCTTGAGCTCGCATGCCTCGAGCTCGGCCATGGTGGAATCGGTATGGACGGTCCCCTTGTGGGAGTCCCCCTCGGTGTTGCCGTGCCCGGGGAAGTGCTTGGCACAGGACAGCACGCCCGTGGGAAGGAACGCCTCGACCTCGGCCGAGACCATCGAGGAGACGAGGTCGGGGTCGCTCCCGAACGAGCGATGTCCGATGACGGTGTTGTCGGGATTGGTGAACACGTCGGCGTCGGGCGCGAAGTCCACGTTGAAGCCGATGTCGGCGAGATAGGTCCCGATGGTGGCGCCGACATGGGCGGCCTGGGAGGTGTCGCCCGTGGCCCCTATGGAGTACATGTTGGGGAAGGTCTCCACGTCGAAGTAGCCCGACCTGGCGACCCTGGCGACCAGCGTGCCGCCCTCCTCGTCCACCGCAAGGAACGCCGGGACACCGGCGCCCACTCCACGTGAGAGCTCGGACGTCCCGGAGAGGAGGTCGCGGAGCTGCTGGTTTCCGGTTATGTTCTGGGAGAAGTAACACAGGCCTCCCACGGGCACGCGCCCCAGCGCCTCACGGGTGATCGAGCCGGCGACGGTGGCGACGTCCACCCCCGTGAGTTGCTCGGGTGTGACCACGAAGAGCTGGGCGACCTTCTCCTCTAGGGTCATGCGGCCGAGAAGGTCCTTGACGGGGTCGACGGCCTCCTCGGTGGTGGCCGCCTGGGTGGTGGAGGCGGTGGGATCGGACACCACGGGCGCGTCAACCGATCCGTCGGACGAGGCCGGCGTGCAGCCGGGAAGCGTCGTGAGCGCGCAGGCACCCGCCACGAGCCCGAGCATGTCCCTCCTCGTGAACAGCCTCATCCGGTCTCCCTCTGTCGTCATGTATCCACCCGATGATACCCGAGGGAGAGGCGGAGTCGCGTCCCGACCGCTGTGCTACGCTGCCCCCATCAGGACAGACGGAAGGGAAGGCTCATGGCCGACGACGGACGGGTCACCGATCGGATACGCTCCCTCGCGACCGAGGCCGAGCCGTGGATGAGAGGACGTCGTCGTCACTACCACGCCCACCCCGAGGTCTCGGGCGAGGAGCTCCGGACCGCGGATGCAGTGGAGGCCGACCTCCGCTCGCTGGGACTCGATGTCACGCGACCGCTGCCCCACGCCATCGTGGCGACCGTGCGCGGCACGACTGGGGATGCCTACGACACGACGGGCGAGCCCCGCAGGCGCCTTCTCATGCGCGCCGACATCGACGCCCTGCCCGTGACCGAGGAGACGGGCCTTCCCTTCTCGTCCGAGAACCCCGGCGTGATGCACGCCTGCGGCCATGACTGCCACATCGCCACACTGCTGGGGGTGGCCCGCGTGCTCCTGGGGATGACCGACGAGCTCCATGGCGAGGCGCGTCTCGTGTTCGAGCCCGCGGAGGAGACCGGCACCGGAGCGGCGGGGCTCGTCGACGCAGGCGTGCTCGAGGGCGTCGACGGGGCCTACGCCGAGCATGTGTGGAACGAGGTCGAGCCAGGCACCGTGTCCGTCGAGGCCGGGCCGCGCATGGCCGCCGTCGACTGGTGGAGGGCCGACGTCTACGGCGAGAGCGCCCACGGCGCCATGCCGGAGGCGGGCGCCGACGCCATAGTGGCCGCCGCAGCCGCCGTGGGGGCCCTCCAGGACGTGGTCGCGCGCGAGACGTCGCCTTTCGAACCCGTGGTGGTGACGACCGGTCGGATCGAGGGCGGGACGGCGCGCAACCTCATCTGCGACCATGCCTGGCTGGAGGGCACCTGCCGCTGCTTCTCCCCCACCACACGAGACGAGCTCCCCACGCTCATGCGTCGTGCCGTCGAGGGAGCCGCGTCCGAGGTGGGATGCACCGCGAGGGTCGAGTGGCTCGCCGGCGGGCACGGACCGGTCGTGAACGACGAGGTCGCATCCGCCATGGCGGAGCGCTCCGCACGAGCGATGCTCGGGGACGAGGCGATCTCACGCTATGCAGGCACGATGGCCGGGGAGGACTTCTCCAACGTGCTCGAGCGCGTGGGAGGCCTGCTGGCCTTCGTGGGAAGCGGCACCGCCGACCCCACGGGACGCATCTGGCCCCAGCATTCGAGCCACTACAGCCCGGACGAGTCGATCCTGCTCAGGGGATGCCTTCTCGCCTCGAGGTACGCCGTCGACTTCCTGGCCGGGTGACGTAGGCCGCACAGGTGCGCGCGGTCTACTCGGCCTCCTCGCCCGCCATGAGACGGTCGACCATGACCTTGTTGGCGGCGAGCTCCGCCTCATCGTCCAAGGGTTCGAGGGTCCCGTCGCCGTAGCGGCGCTCGAGGGCGCAGGAGAGCAGGTGGTCGGCGACCCCGGGATTCTTCGGGAGGAGCGGACCGTGGACGTAGGTGCCCACGACGTTCTTGTAGAGGCAGCCCTCCTCGCCCGTCACGCCGTCGTTGCCGTGGCCGAAGAGCACGCGGCCCATCGGCTCCACGCCCTCGCCCAGGTGCGTGCGCCCGCCATGGTTCTCGTAGCCCACGATGGGCTGAGGCGAGATGCGGCTCTCGACGGCGACGTTGCCGATGAGGCGCGGCGCACCGCGATCGGTGTAGAGGTCGACCAGCCCCAGGCCGGTGACCTCCTCGTCGCCCATGAGATAGGAGTGGCCGAGGAGCTGGTAGCCCCCGCAGACCGCGAGCAGGACGCCGCCGTCCTCCACGAATGCCGTGAGCTCGTCCCTCTCGTCCAGGAGCCTCTCGCAGACGATTCTCTGCTCCCGGTCGGACCCACCGCCGATGAAGGCGATGTCGATGCCCGAGAAGGATGGTCTGTCCCCGACGTGGCACTCCACGACCTCGCATGCGTCGTGGCGCCATTCGAGACGCTTCCTGAGCACGAGCACGTTGCCGCCATCGCCGTAGAGGTTCAGGAGCTCCGGGAACAGATGGGCGACGGTGAGTGTGCGTCCGCTCATGACTCGCTCCCCTCGCCGATGCGCTCGAGCTCGGCCTTGGCGGGCCAGAGCGCGGAGTAGTTCGTGAGGACGTAGAGGGGATGGTCGACCGGGATGGTCGAGCAGGCCTCGAGGGCCGCGGACACCGAGCCCGCGATCTCGGCCGGGATGCCCGCGTACCTCATCCTCACCTGGACGTCGTTGGCGCGGTGCCCGCCTGCGAGCACCACGAGTCCCTCCTCGTCCGCGAGGCGCTCGAAGTCGACGTCCCATATCCAGGAGATGTCACGACCGTCGTTGTAGTCGTCGTTGATCACGAAGAACGCCGCCTTGGGACGGTCATCGGCCTGCATGAGGGAGATGTTCTGGTTGAAGCCGGTGGGGTTCTTGGCGAGGTTCAGCACGACGTCACGACCCCCCACACGGAAGTGTTGGAGACGACCGTTCTCGGGATGATAGGAGTCGAGCGACCTCTGGAAGGTGGGCGCGTCCACGCCGAGAAGGCTCGCCCCCACGAATGCGGCCATGAGGTTGTAGACCATGTAGACACCGCCGAACGAGGCGCTCACGCGCACCGGGGAATCGAAGCCCGCGCCGCTCACGTCGAAGGAGACCCCCTCGCGCCCCACGCTCACGGACGTGGCGCGCCAGTCGAGCTCGGGCCTGGCGAAGTCGCATTTGGGACAGGAGAAGGCACCCAGCTGCGCATACGTGCGGTACTCGTAGGAAAGCTCGGCCCCACAGCGCTGGCAGAAGCGTGCCTCGGGGACGCGGTCCGCGGGGAGGCGGAGGTCCTCGGCGACGCCGAAGGTGAGGACGCGCGTCCCCGCCTCCCTGGCCCTCCAGGCGACTCCCATGCAGAGGGGATCGTCGCCGCAGGTGACAAGTGTGGTGTCCGGACTCGCTGCGAGCGCTGAGACGATGACGTCGGCCACGTGGTCGATCTCGCCGGCGCGGTCGAGCTGGTCGCGGAAGAGGTTGAGCAGGATGAGATAGCGCGGCTTGAGCGCGGGGAGGATGTGGATGGTCGAGAGCTCGTCGGCCTCCATCACGGCATGGTCCGCGCCCACGTCCTCGAGAAGCGCTGCCGCGACGCCGGCCGCCATGTTGGCACCGGCATGGTTGCAGGCCACGGTCGCCCCCGACGCCTCGACGGCTGCGGCGAGCACGTTGTTGGTGGTGGTCTTGCCGTTCGTGCCGCAGACCACCACCGAGTCGCCTCCGAGGCGCGAGGCGAGGTCGGAGATGACGTCCGGGTCCACGGCCATGGCGATGCGCCCGGGCATCTGCGAGGCGGACCTGTGGAGCACGTTCCTGAGGCCCCAGCGCGTGAGGCCCCCGAGCCCGCAGGCGAGCGATGAGCGAAGCCCCATCCGCCCTACTCCTCGCCCTCGGTCTTCTCGTCCGCCTCGTCGGCGGCGACCTTGGCAGCCGCCTCGGCGGAGCGCTTGCCGGCATCGTACTCGTCGGGGGTGAGCACATCCTCGATGCGGAGGTTCACGCCGGCGATGGTGAGGCCGGTCATTCCCGTCACGTGGCTCACGACGGACTTCTTCACGTCCTCGAAGACCTGGGGCGCGTAGGCGCCGTACTCGATGAGGACGGAGACGTTGACCTTGACCGCGTTGTCGGGGGTGACCTCCACGGTGACGCCCTTGGTGGGGCTCGAGGCCCCGAACGTCTCCTGGACGCGGTTGACCCAGCCGCCCTTCATGCCCAGCACGCCGGGGACGTCGCGCACCGCAAGCGCCACGATCTTCTCGATGACGCCGTTCGAGAAGGTGAGGGAGTCCTCGCTGTCGAGGTCCTCGTCACCTAGGTCGGTGGTCTGTATGCCCGTCTCGTCCGCGTCATCGGCGGTCTGCTCGTCCTCCGAGGTCTGCTCGTCAACGTCCTGGGTCTCCGGCGTGGACGCGTCGGAATCGCCCTCGGGAGCGGGCGTGGCGTCATCCTCGACCATGTCGATGATGTCGGAATCGGTCACGGAAGCGCCGTCGGTTTCCTGCTTCGAGCTCATGGTCACTCCTCAGGTTCTCGCCGGACGCGAGGTCGCGGCTGATCGTCTAATGTCTTCCCGTCCGTGGCTACCTCTTGGAGAAGAAGCCCTTGAGCACGTTCAGGATCTTGGGGTCGCCGTCGAGGTACTGGCCGAACGCGAGGCCGGCCACCACGAGGATGACGAGGAGCAGCGTGTTCCAGAAACCGATGCCGAATAGGAACAGGGCCACCACGAAGCCGATGATGGCGAACAGCGCGGCGTTGCCGTGTCCGGGGAACACGCCCTCGAGCCATGAGGTCGCGCTCTTGGCAGCTCCCTCCACGGCCTCGCGGGCCGCCTTCCCCTGCTGGCGGGAATCCGTCTCGGCGTGCTCGGTCTGCTCGGGGGCGTCCTCGGGGGCCTCCTGTGTGGTGGAGTCGGCCGACTCCACCGTGGCCTTGGGCGCGGTGGCCTTCCTCTTGGGATCGGTCTGGTCAGACTTGGGAGTGGATGCCATGCTCTACTCAGTCCTCTCGTCGTGAAGCGGGACGGTGATGTCTCCGGTGGGATCGGCGGCGAACGAGGGCGTCTCCGAGGCCTCGACCTCGGCATCCGCCGTCGGGGTGGCGTAGGGGTCAGGCACGTCCGTGGGCGTCTGCGGCTCGAGGAACTCGAGGCTCACGCTCTTGAGCTTGTCAGCGCACAGGGCCGCGAGGCCGGTGGTGAGCGCGTCATGGAGCTCGGAGGCCTTCGCGGTGACGTCGACCGTGGAATAAGGCAGGACGCGGACCTTGACGCGGATGTCGCCCTTCTTCTTCGCACGGACCTCGACGTCATCGGCCTGGCAGGTGCCATCCGCCTCGACGATGTGGGAGGCCTGGCTCGCTATGGCGTCACGGGAGACCGTGATCTGGCCGCCCTCGAGGTTGTCGATGATGATGGAGTCGACCTTGGGCGTGACCAACGCGCGGATGAGGACGACGAGCAGTCCCACGAGCGTGATGGCGATGGTGACCTCGACCGCGATGTAGTACCAGTCGATGGTGAGCATGGCCGTCGCCTCGTGACCCACGGGGCCATACCAGGGAAGCGCGAGCGCCGCGAGGCAGACGATGCCCGCCACGGCGAAGACGACCATGCAGAACCTCTTGAAACCACCCATGGGCACCATCCTCAAAACGAGGCGCCCGGGCCGAAGCCCGGGCGCGTGGATGCTTCTGTGCCTTAGGATACCCCTCGACGCCGATGGCGAACGCGCCATGGGAAACGACGGGCAGGGGTTCTGGCTACTCGTCCTCCGCCAGCGCCGCCACGACCTCGTCGGTCATGTCCATGGTGTTGTAGACGTCCTGGACGTCCTCGAGCTCCTCGAGGCGGTCGACGAGACGCTGGACCTTCTTGGCGTCGGAGGGGGTGACCTCCGTGGGCGTGGTGGGGACCATCGTGAGCTCGGAGCCCTTGACCTCGATGCCCGCGGCCTCGAGTGCCTTCTGGACGTTCTGCATGTTGTCGTAGGCGGTCCAGACGATCCACTGGTCGCCCGTGTCCTCGTAGTCGTCCCCGCCGGCATCGGCGACGGTCATCATGAACTCGTCCTCGTCGGTGGCGTTGTCCTTGTCGGCGACCTTCTTGTCGTCGCTGTGGATGACCTTGTCGATGGCGATGGAGCCCTTGCGCTCGAACTGGAACGCGACGGAGCCGGAGGTACCCAGCGAACCGCCGGCGTGCGTGAAGGCGGAGCGGACGTCAGCCGCGGTGCGGTTGCGGTTGTCGGTCAGGCATGCGACGTAGACGGCGACGCCCGCGGGACCGTATCCCTCGTAGGTGACGTTCTCGTAGACGGCGTTGTCGGCACCGGCCCCGAAGGCCTTGTCGATGGCGCTCTTTATCTTGGCGTTGGGCATGGACACCATGCGCGCGCGCTCGACGGCGGAGGCCAGCGTGGCGTTGTTGTCCGGGTTGGGGTCCCCACCCATCTTCGCGGCGACGGTGATGTTGCGCGAGAGCTTCGAGAACAGCGAGGACCTCTTGGCGTCGATCGCTGCCTTCTTGTGCTTGGTGGTTGCCCACTTGGAGTGTCCGGACATGCGTGTCTCCTTACCGTTACGCACGACGGAGATGACCCGGCGTGCCTTGCAGGTGATCTATGCGTGGGCGAGCGCCCAACCTGCAATAGGATACTCTTATCGGCCACGACGCGAAACCGTCACGTGCGAACACCATGCGGCTGGATGGAGGAGCGGAGTTCCCCCATGGGCGGCACGGCGGCAGACCGCGACCGGTTCGCTGCCCATTTATTGCGATAGGAGCATGATTCGGCTCCGAAGCACCTCTTCGTAGATAGTTAACTGATGCATATATGCAGCTAGATTTGTTAGACAGTAAAGAAGAAACTATCGGAGAATGCTCCTATCGAAAGAAACCGGCAGGCCAGATGAGGCAGACGAGGTGACTGCCGCCGGCAGGGTCCATCAGGCCGGAACAGGTCGCGCACCCTCAGCCGAGCCCGTACTTGGCGACGACGCGCCTGATCGAGCGGGCCCACGGGGCCCAGACGGCGAGCAGGAACACGACGGTCGCGACCCCGTGGATGCAGTCCCATGGGAGGCCCGCCGCGAAGGCGGCGACGACGGATGGCCAGGTGAGCGGTCGCACGAAGGCCACCACGTACCATCCGTTGAGGAGAAGACCGTAGAGCAGGGCCGAGCAGAACCCCCACACGTAGACGAGCGCACGGGAGAGACGGCTCTCGCCCCCTATGAGCCCTTGGTCCGCCATGACGCCGGACAGGTAGCCGATGAGCCCCCATGCATACATCTGCCAAGGGGTCCAGGCGCCCTGCCCGAAGAAGGCGTTCGACACGAGCGCGGCGAGCGCACCCACCATGAACCCGTCTCGACGGCCGAGGCACGCCCCGGCGACGATGGCGATGGCCGACACGGGCTTGAAGTCGGGGATGGGGGCGAACAGGATGCGCCCTGCGGCCGCAAGCGAGGCGAGGACGACCGTGGGCATCACCTGGCGCAGCGCCGGACGGGACCTCTCGTAGCCGGCGAGCATGAGGAGGACCGCCACGATGACGACCAGCATCGTGAGACCGGCCGTCGCGGGGACGTCCGCCACCGCGGCCACGACGAGAGCGACGGGGACGGCCACGAGGCCGATGGGCTCGAGGGCGCTCAGCACTCGTGACGACGCGGGGACGTCCCCCTCCCTCCCGAGCTTCATGCGCATCTCCCCTTCATCGCCGACGTGGGCTCATTGTCATCGCAAGCCCCAACGCCCAGTGGACACTGATCACCTCATGGTAGTCGGAGCGGCACCATGTCGGGGACATGGGTATCATGTCTCGAGGAAACCAGGGGAAGGTTGTCATGACAGGTCAGTTCGTCTCGCTTGCGATCATCGTGTTCGTCGCCTTCGCCAGCCCCTATGTGGCGAGTCTCATACCAGGGCGCCCCATCCCCGAGACGGTCTTCCTCGTGTTCGCGGGAGCCATCCTCGGCCCCAACTGCCTCGACCTCATCAAGTCGAACGCGACCTCGATACAGCTCCTCTCCCAGCTCGGACTGGCGTTCCTCTTCCTCATGGCCGGCTACGAGCTCGACCCGAAGGAGCTCACGGGGCCCATGGGCAAGCATGCGGCCGCCTCCTGGGCGGTCTCCCTCGTGTTGGCGCTCCTCGTCACCTCGATCCTCCCCATCGACGGACTGGGCGGGATCGGCTCGATGGCGTTCGCCATAGCCATGACCACGACGGCCTTCGGCACACTCGCCCCGATCCTGCGCGACCGTGGCCTCATGGGCACCCCGGTGGGAGAGGCCGTGACCGTATACGGGGCCTATGGCGAGCTCCTCCCCGTCCTCGCCATGGCGTTCCTCCTCTCGTCGCGCTCCCCCATCCTCACGTTCGTCATCCTCGGGGTGTTCCTGCTCATCTGCCGACGCGTGGCGAAGCTGCCCGTCAAGGCCAAGGCGGTCGGCTCGAAGGTGATCGGGTTCCTGCAGGACAACGTCGAGACGGGGTCGCAGGCACCGGTGAGGCTCACCGTGTGCCTCCTCGTGTTCCTCGTCACCCTGTCGGCCGTCTTCGACCTCGACATCGTGCTCGGCGCGTTCGCGGCCGGTTTCATCCTTCGCATCGCCGTACCCGAGGAGGACCGCACCCTCATGAGCAAGCTCGAGGGCATCGCCTTCGGCTTCCTGGTCCCCCTCTTCTTCGTCGTGTCGGGCGCGGGCGTGGACCTGTCCGCGGCGTTCGGCAACCCCGTCCTGCTCGTCTCGTTCATGGGACTTCTCCTCGTCGTGAGGGCCCTGCCCGTGTGGGTCTCGCTCAAGGTCTCGCCCGAGACGCGTGCCATGCGATGGTCCGAGAGGTTCGCCACGGCCATCTACTGCTCCATGGCGCTGCCCATCATCGTGGCCGTCACAGCCGTCGCGGTCGAGAACGGTGCGATGACGGAGGACATGGCGAGCGTGCTGGTCACCGCGGGGGCGTGCACCGTCCTGGTGGTCCCGATCGTGACGTCGCTCACCAGGCTCGTGGGGTCGGCGCACATCGCGGCCGCGGTGGGAGAGATCGCTCACGACCCCGACCACATCGGAGAGATCGTCCACGAGCACGCC
This sequence comes from Atopobiaceae bacterium, assembly GCA_022655215.1. Classification (GTDB taxonomy): domain Bacteria; phylum Actinomycetota; class Coriobacteriia; order Coriobacteriales; family Atopobiaceae; genus JALCUE01. The sequence goes on from JALCUE010000001.1 coordinate 1,073,995, forward strand.
CTGGCCGCAACCGAGTCGAACCGGGACTTCCACCATGAGCGCGAGGAAGGGGCGGAAGACGGGCGCAGGCTCTCCTCGGCCGACTGGCTCGCCCGCGAGAGGAGCGTCGCCGATCGCATGCGGAGGTCCGCCGAGGAACGCAAGGAGCAGGACGAATAGGGGTACATATCCCGAAGAGAACGAACCGACAAGATCATGCCCCTCAGAGGAGGCCACCGTGCTTTACCAAGGCAACTTCAGCTACAACGACGACACGGACTCGGCGGACAACTACTGCCTCATGCCCACCATCGTGGAAGCTCCCACGCCAGAGGATGCACTCGACCGCTTCGCGGACCTGTTCGAGAGGCTTCATGCGACCACCGACCTGCTGGAAGGTGCGCACGAGGTGTTCCTCGACTCGCTGGTGGAGCTCGAGAGCACGCCCGAGGAGGCCGTCCTCACGCAGTGGCAGAAGATCGTGCCGGCCGTCGACGGGCTCTGCAGCATCACGAGCGCGCTGCCGGAGACCGACCAGGTGAGCGCGACGGCCTATGGCTGGAATGACGACGATGACGAGGACGAGGACGACACGTCGGATGACGAGGAGGAGCCCGTCGAGGCCGACGAGGCCCCGTTCCTCACGTTCGACGAGTAGACGCTAGACTCCGAGGCGGCCCTTGGCACGCCTTGGTCTGGGACCCGCACCGTGCCCTCCCCCGGCCGGTGCGGGCTCTCTTTTGCCGACACGATGCCCTGCCGCACGGTCTGGGAAGGGCATCGCAGGTCAGGCCTGATAGAAGAGGTTATCGGCGAAGAAGTCGGCCGGAGGCTCGGTGCAGGCGACCTCGCCGTCGAAGACCATCGAGACCTGATCGGCGGTCGCGCGGGCGAACTCGAGGTCGTGCGTCGCCACGAGCACGGACACGCCTTCGTCGGAAAGCGACCTCACGACGTCCGCGACCTGGTCGCGAGCGGAGAGGTCGAGCCCCTTGGTGGGCTCGTCGAGCAGGAGCAGCCTCGGCCGCATGAGGAGGAGCTTCGCCAGGGCGAGGAGCTGCCTCTGCCCGCCAGACAGGTCATAGGGATGCCTCTCCCCCATTCCCGCAAGTCCCATCGACGAGAGCACGGCGTCGACCTCGCCGGGCCCATAGCCGCCGCGTCCGGACCACTCCATGAGCTCGGAGACGACGTCTGCGGCCACGAGCAGGGCCTTCGGGTCCTGCGGGAGATAGGCGACGGAGGAGGCCGACGCGACGTCCACGCGACCCCGACGGGGACGAAGCGAGCCGGCCACGAGCGAGAGGATCGTCGACTTCCCGCAGCCGTTGCCACCCACGAGGGCCCCCGTGCCGCCCATCGGCAGCTCGAGGTCGAGGCCCTTGAGCACCCAAGGGTCCTCTCGGCCGTATCGGAACCACACGTCGGAGAGGCTCAACGAGCAACGACCGCGCACTCCGGCGGGCCGTGATTCCGCCTTCCGGCCGATGACCCCCATAAGGGCGTCTGCGTCTCCATCTCGAGGCGAGCCGTGCACGCTGAGGCGATCGCCAGGCCCGCGAAGCGAGTCGAGGTCCACGGGACGCACCCCGCCCTCGTGCATGCCGACCGCCATGGTGGCGTAGTCGACCATGGGTGCCGGACGATGCGTCGCCACGACGATGGTGATGCCGAGCTCACGGTTCACGCGGAAGAGGGCCGAGAGGAACGACTTCTCGGCGATGGGGTCGAGCATCGAGGTCGGCTCGTCGAGCAGGAGCAGCCTCGGACGCATGGCGAGGACGGAGGCGAGCGCGAGCACCTGCCGCTGCCCGCCGGACAGGCTCGCGACGTCGCCGTCGAACCAAGGTCCCATGCCAAAGAAGTAGCTCGTCTCCGCGACGCGGCGGCGCATGACGTCGGCGGGGACGCCCAGATTCTCCAGCCCGAACGCCATCTCGTGCCACACCGTGTCGCACACGAGGCTCTCCTCGGGGTCCTGGAAGACGTAGCCAACCGTGGAGGCGGCCTCGGCCACCGAGAGCGTGTCGACGTCACGGCCGAACACGGCCACATGCCCCTCGAGCTCGCCCACCGGCGCGATGGCGGGAACGGCGAGGGTGAGGGCCGTGGTCTTGCCGCTGCCCGTGTCACCCACCACAAGGCAGAACGCCCCTTCCGGCACGTCAAGCGAGACATGCGAGAGGACCGTCTGCGTGGCCGCAGCGCCAGCGGACGTGGCGCCGTCGACGGCGGCATACGCGAACGTGACGTCCGAGAAGGACAGGGCGGGCACGCTCTCGACCCCGGCTCCGTCGCCCGTCTCGACGCTCCTTATGCGATCCACGCTCATGCGAACCTCCAACTCGCCCGCTCGACGAGGGCGAGGACGGACGGCAGCGCCACGAACGCCGCGAACGGGATGTATCCCCACCATGCCACCAACGTGGGCATGGTGGGATAGAAGCGCCACTGCGAGCATGCGACCCACACGAGGAAGGCCGACACACCCGCGAGGACGACGATGCCCGCGAGGGCCATCCCGTCCGACGTGCGGAAGTCATGCCTGCGATAGCTCGTACGTCGGGAGGACGCGCCCCAGCCCCTCGCTCGCATGGAGTCGGCTCGGACGAGCGAGTCTTCGAGGGACCAGGTGAGCAGCACGCTCGTGAGTCGGGTCCTCGAACGAGACGGCCGCCCATCGCCGTCCGCCACGCAGGTGGCATCGGCCGCCGTGCGCACGACGGCGGCCCTCCTCATCAGCTGCGGCACGAGGCGGGAGACCATCGAGATCATGAGCGTCACCGTGGGAGCCACGCCGCCGAGGAGGGACATGGCCCTCTCCTGCGTCACCACGCGGGCCATGTCCTCGAACCACACGATGGTCGCCACGAGCACCGCCCCCATGCAAGCACCGTAGGCGAGGCTCTCGGCGTAGACCGCCAGCGGTCCCCAGCGCCAGAGGAGCGTGGAGCCCGAGGCCGAGAAGAGCGGGTTGGCCAGGCACACGAGGACGAGCATGGGAACCTGCCAGACGAGACCCGACAGCGTCGCCCTCGCCCCCCTGCTCAGCGCTGAGAACGCCAGAGCCCCCACGAGAGACACGGCCGCCACGACGGGATGGGCCGAGCACATCGTGATGGCGAGCACGCCCGCGAAGTAGCAGACGGCGACCGCCGGATGCGACGTGTCGAAGGCGGTGTGCTCGGGCATGGCCATGGCCTAGTCTTCCACGTTCACGTAGGACCACACGACGGAGTCGCCTTCGGAGAGGACATAGGACGAGCAGGACACGCCAGGCTCGCTTCCGTTGACCGCGTAGACCCATCCGCTCATCCCACCATGCTCCTTCTCGGCAAGGCCACCGATGGCCGAGACGTATATCCCATAGGGTGTCGAGCTCGCGTTCACGTTGGCACCCGCGGCGAGGAGGGCGTCGTAGACCGTGGATCCGGAGGAGAGCGAGACGCGTGCGCTCGAGGACCCCGCCCCGGCCGCGCTGCCGTCGACCGTCACCGAGACCGTGACCTGCCTCTGTGAGCCGGACGAGCCCTCGTCGGACGAGCCCTGGTTGGATGACCCCTGGCTGGAGGGGCCTTGGTCGGATGACAATGAGCCAGACGCCGAAGAACCCGAGGAGGCCGACGACGAGATGACGCGCGAGCCGGAGAGCGTGACGGTGGCATCGAGCACCTCGCCCGAGGACGTGACACCGTCCTCGACCGGGACCTCGCTCCCGTCGGGCAGCGTGGGGGCATCACCAGACCGCTGCGCCACGGAGGTCGAGGTGCCCAGACCCGCGTAGGCGTCGCCCGAGATGCGGTAGGAGGTCATGGCAGACAGGAGCTCCTCGGGCGCGCCGGAGGTCAGCGGGGAGCCGGTCGGCGTGACCGTCGCCATGCGCACGGTCGCGGAGGCGTCCTCGACGACCCAGGTGACGGAGCTCACGTCCGGGCAGGAGTCGTGGACCCAGGAGGCCAGGGCCCAGGCACGTCGCGCCGAGGAGTCGACCATGATGGCGTCGTCATCGGCCGAGACCTGCTCCACCCATATGCCGTCCTCCCCCACCACGACGCAGACCTGGTCGGCAGACACGGAGACATCCGCACCATCGAAGGAGAGGGACGTCAGGGCATCGGTGACGTCCGCGGCGGTGACATCGCGGGCCGTCGAGGCTGGCGTCGCATCGGTCGAGGCATCGGCCACGGTGGTCGCGGCAGTGGTCTGGAACGCATCGCCGGAGAGGAACGAGAGCGGGTCCTCCCCGCGGACGTAGCACGACATGGCCCAGACGCAGAAGGCGATCACGCATGTGGCGATGACGCCGATCGCGACCCTCGCGACGGTGGACGAGCCGCGACGAGCACCTGTGGCGGCACCCGCCCTCACGTCCTCGCCCGTGTCGTCCATCCTGTCCCTCTCGTCGGCCATGGTCGGCCCCTTCTCGTCAGTCATCTATACCTCCTCGTCATCACGACGATGGTGGAGCAGCACGGCCACGAGGGCCGCGACACCCAGGCACATGCCCACGATAGGCCAGAGTGGGAGCCCCGCGGTCGAGGTCTCCTCCTCGTCCACGGCAGGGTCCGCCTCGGGAGTCGCATCGGGCTCGATCTCGACGCCGCGGGTGCTGCCCGAGGAGTACCCGGCCAAGAGGGACTGCGGTGAGTCCGATGGACTCGCCTGAGCGGAGGACGTGAGACCGATCGACACGCTCGAGGCAAGCGAGGACGACGAGAGCGCGCCGCTGAGCGAAGCCGAGGTCGAACCCGATGTCGAGTCATCGGTCTTCGATCCGGACGTGGAGCCGGAGTCGGTAGAGGAATCGGGCTTCGGTGTGGGGTCGGGTTTCGGTGTGGGGTCGGGGTCGGGGTCAGGCGTGGGGTCAGGGGTCGGCGTGGGGTCAGGGGTCGGCGTGGGGTCGACGTTGGGAGCGCCGGCCTTGAGCTTGAAGAGATGGCCGGAGTCGTTCACGTAGTAGAGGTTGCCCTCCCCGTCACAGATGACGCTCGCCATGCAGAAGTTGGCGAGGTCCCCCTCGGGCGAGTAGATCGCGGAGGCGGTCGAGTCGCCCATCTTGTAGACGTAGACGCCGCCGGGCGTGGAGTTGCACGTGAAGTAGACGTATGTCCCGCTCGAGCGAACGGAGACGAGCGGCGCGCTCTTGACGTCACCGGGGAGCTTCGTGCCATCCGAGCAGGTCTCGATGACCCTCTCGACGGCGAGCGTGGAGGCGTCGAGCACGTAGAGCGCACCGCCGTACTTCATGCCGCCCCATGACGTCGGCGTCCCCGTGGCAGACGAGCCACCCACCACGATCTTGTCACCCACCAGCGTGGGCGTGCAGGTGGAGGAGGAGCCGAGCTTGGTCGAGGCCGTCTCGGACAGGGTTCCGTCCGCGGCGACCGTCACCTTGTGGATGGTGCCGGCCTTGTCCATGACGTAGACGCACGAGCCGTCGGCCGAGGCCAGGACGGTGGAGCGGACGGCCGCAGGGAGGGCGAGGCTGGAGACGACCTCACCCGTGGTGGGATCGACCGAGGTGAGCGAGCCCGCGTCGTCGGCCACGACGGCATGGGAGCCCGCGAAGGCGCAACCGCCCCAGTAGTAACCAGAGGCGGTGTCCTCGGCGCACCAGCGCAGGGCACCCGTGGATATGTTCACGCACACGAGATAGCCACCTGACGAGCTCGACCAACCAGCCGAGGCGGTCCCCAGATAGACATAGCCATCACGCACGGTGAGGGTCGAGAGCGACTGCTGGGCCCCGTCCGCCCCCGCCTTGAGGGGGTCTGTGAGCCAGGTGGTGGTGAGCGCATCGGCCGTGAGGGCCTGGAGACGGCCTCCGGACAGCGGCACGATCACCACACCGTCGACGTAGACCATGCGCGCGATGGAGTCGATCGAGCTCGCGAGCTTGGCCGATCGCTTGGTCTCGCCCGTGGACGCGTCCTTCACGTAGAGCTCGTCTCCCACCGCGATGTAGACGTCACCGTTCACGATGATGGGATCGCTCACGCTCGTGGACCAGTCATTCTTCTTCTTCAGCTGCGAGATCCACACCGGGGCCGTAGAGGACGTGGGCGTGGCCGTCGAGGTCACGCCAGTCTGGCCATCGCCCTTGTAGCCAGGCCACACCGAGGAGTAGTCGGGGCGCGTGGCCGACGGGTCGACGGTGATGGAGTCATCCGCCTTCGTACCCGCGCCTGATACGTACACGAGCGAGACGGTATCGCCGGCCTTGAGGTAGGTGAGGTTCGCGGGTTTGTCGGCATACTCGCCGTTGACGTAGAGGCTCCAGTAGCTCCAGGGGGCGCTGGACGAGGACGCGAGGGTCCTCCCGTCGCGCGTGATGGAGAAGGGGCACCACCCGCCCTGGGTGGAGTAGGTGCAGCCCGCCTTGTCGAGAAGGTCGCTGAGGACGTCCCACGCGCTCGTGCCAGGACTGACGTTGACCTCGGTCAACGGGACCCAGCTCTCGGCGGAGTAGCTGTCATTGACGATCTCAGTTATGCCCTCGACCTTGGCGTTGACGGTGATGGCCTTGCCGGCGTCGGGATCGGAGGTGGCGGTCGTGCCCTTGACCGTGAGGTCGGCAGAGACGTCCTGGCCCGCGAGCATGGCGAGTTGGGCCTTGAGGGCGGGGTCGATCGACTGGTCGTCCATATAGCGCGCGTAGTAGCGGCCGTAGCGCTCGCTCACGAGGCGGGACGAGACCGTGACCTGCGTGTCATAGGTTGGCTGCGTGACCTGAAGCGTCTCGTGGGAGACGACGTCGGGCCGCGACGACCTGAACGTACGCCATCCCGACATCGACATGGGGTCGTAGTCGTTGATGTCGGAGGCCACGATACCCGAGTGGGCGCCTGCGGTGGTGGAGTCATAGGCCCAGGCGAGGTTGCCGTCCCCGTCGAGGTAGGCCTCCTTGAAGGCGCTCAGATCGCTCGAGACGGAGCTTGCCTGCTGATTCCCCTTGGAGATGCCCTGGAAGTAGGATGCCTTGGTCTGCTCCATGAGCGACACCTCGGAGGAGATGGCGTCATCGGCCAAGGGAGAGACGCTCAGCGAGATGGTCTTGGAGGCCGTGATCTCCGGGTTCGCCTTGCTCGTCACCGTGAGCGTGACGTCACACAGCGTGGCAGCCGAGCCAGCGAGCGGCTGGTAGACCTGGCCGGCATACCCGTTCGGCACGATGGAGTCATTCGAGGCCGAATAGGTCACCTGGTAGTACTTGCCGTCCACATCGATGTCGCGGGTGGTGGGCAGCTGCAGGTCGCCGGTCACCGCATCGGGGTCGACCTCCGTGGTTGTGCCGAGGTAGGTGAGCTTGTCGCGATCGAGAGCCGCATCGACCTTCTCGGAGAGGGCCGCCTTGTCAGCCGCCACCTTCTCGGGATCGGCCTTCACCGTGACGTCGAAGTCCTTGGTCGTCGTGCAGGTCTCGAGCGATTCGTCCGTGCTGTCGATGTTGGCGGCGGAGAGGGTCGCGGTGAGCTTGACCGGGACGTCCTCGGACGTGCGCGTGGGCGTGCCCGCGTAGTCGGACCAACCGTAGCCCGACACCTTGATGGAATCGGCCGAACTCTCCCATGTGACGGCAGTGCCGCTCGCGAGGTACGGCAGCTTGAGGTCCTGGGTCACCGACGTGGCCGAGTCCCCCGCCGCATAGCCTATCGACAGCGAGTCGGCCTTGGTGGTGAGAAGGGCCTTCACCTTCGACTGGTCCCAGGGGATGGAGCCCCTGAGGGAGGGCGTGTAGTCGTAGGTCTCGTCCCCACGCGAGAGCCTGAGGGTGCAGCCGACCTGACGGTATTGCACGTAGGACCAACCGGAGAACTCGCTCGGGTCGACGTAGAAGTAGGTGATGGTGCCGTTCGTGTCATCGTCCGCGCAGGACACGCCCACCGAGGCATCGGGGTCGGTGGCGCTCATGGAGGCCGCAGTGGTCGTCACCTTGACGTCGGTGACCCCGACCTTGGCAAGTGCCGCCTCGGCGTAGGCGTTCGCGTTGGTGTCCGTTCCATAGACGGGTGTGAGGCGGAACCCGCGCGCGTCGAGCCTCTTGGCGATTCCCTCGAGCGAGTTCGAGTCGACGACGGCCGAGGAGGTCACGCGGCTCACGGAGGAGTCCCCGCTCGTGGCGATGACCTGGACGTACTTGCCCGCGGCCGAGGCCGGCAGGACGAGCGAGGAGGACGTCTCGCCCTCGAGCGTGGAGAACGGGCCGTCGGCGGAGTCTGAGACCGCCCACGCGTACGCCACGCCCTCCGCACTCGTCACGTCATCGCCGTAGGTGGTGCTGGTGAGGTTCGAGGCCTGCGCCATGGCGGAGAGCGTGTCACCGGTGAAGACGTCGCCGGAGGAGGGACTCAGCGTGACGCGGAGCAGGTCGTAGGAGCCCGCGGACATGACCTTGCGTGGCGCGGACTCGACCGTGTTCGAGATGGCCGAGGCGCTGACCTTGACGTACCTCCCCACAAGGGACGAACCGAGCGTGAGCGCCCCCGACCCGTCGACGCCGGAGGTGACCTGGGTCCATGGGCCGGACGCGGAGTCCGACTCGTACCAGACATAGGTGACGTGGGTTCCGGTCGGGACGTCCTCCTCGGACCAGGAGCCCACGGAGTGGCGCGCCGTAGGCGTGAGGACGTTGCCCGCCTGCGTCGACTGGCCGCTGGAGGCGAGACCCACGCTCGAGAGCTCGAGCGATCCCGCTGCCCCCACGGGACCGAGCGGGTCGACCGACTGCGAGGAACCGTAGTACGGCTTGCTCGTGCTGACCACGACGTTGGAGCTCACGGCTTGGACGCGGATGTAGCAGCCGAGCATGGACTCGCCCACCACATAGGACGACGAGTCGGGCGAACCGGGGATGTCGGTCCACGACGAGGACGACTTGGACGATGAGTACTGCCAGTGGTAGTGGACCTTGTCGGAGGAGGAGACCTTCGTGTAGGAATTGCCCTTGTAGGCGGTCGCGGTGAGCGTGTCGCCCACGTTGGTGGCGCCGACGGCGTCGTCGCTCGCGACCGTGACCTGATAGAGCGAGACGGCGCCCGCCTCCCCCACCTTGCCGGATGCACTCGAGAAGGTGGCACCATAGCCGCCGTCCGCCGCCGCGAAGACGTACTTGCCGAGGTAGGACGAGTCATCCTCAGGAATGGTGAATGACGTCCCCGTGGCACTCGCGATGGCGGTCTTGTCGCCGGATGAATAGGGGCTGTCGCTCACGTACCACGACCAGGTGACGTTGGCGGACGCGGTGATGTCGGCATCGGAGTAGTCGGTGGCGGCGGCCGTGAGCGTGGTCCCGGGAGCGACCGTGTCGGAGGAGGAGGTCTGCTCGCCGTCAGCGGAGAGGGTGACCTTGTCGACCTTCACCGAACCGGCGGCGGCGATGGCGTTGGTCCTGCCGCTCGTCTTGTCGGAGACGCCCGCGTTCACCACGCACTGGATGTACCTGCCTTGGAGGCTGTCGTCGAGCGTGAGGGTGGAGCCGGTGGCACCGGTGATGTCCACGTACGTGCCCCTGCGGGTCTCGCAGGACTGCCACCGATAGGTGAGCTTGTCGGTGGGGATCTGCGCGTTCGTATCATCCTTGGCAAGGATGCCCAGCGTGTCTCCCACGGCCGCGTTCGCGTTGGTCGATCCGTTCACGGTCAGGGAGGCGGTCTTGATGGCATAGGTGCCGGCCCTCCTGAAGGGGCCCACGGCTGAGTAGCTCGAGAGCTCGACCGTGTTCGCGCCGGCGGTCGCCGTCACGGAGACGTACTTGCCTGCGAGGTCATCGCCCGCGACCAGGGTGCTGCCCTGTTCGCCCTCGATGGTGGTCCAGGTGGGAGTCGTCCCATAGGAGCCGGGATCGGTGTCCGACCAGCGCCAGGTGTACGTCACGCCGCTCGTGACCTCGGTCTTGTCGTAGTAGCCAGATCCCTTGTAGGCATGTGCCTTGAGGGTGACGCCCGTCTGGGTGGAGCCGGGCGTGTCGAGGGTGACGCTGTAGAGGGCGACGCTGCCAGTGGTCGCGACCGGTCCGAGGCCGGTGATGGCGCCATTGGAGTTGGTGGGGCCTGTGAAGACCTGACCGTCCGTCGCCCCGCAGGTCACCTTGACCTTGAGGTACGACCCCGCGATCGAGGTGGCGAGCTCGTCGGTGACCTCGAGGCTCTGGGAGGTCGCTCCGGCTATGGCCGTCCAGTCTGACTCGTCCGACGACGAGGACGGGCAGGTGTACCACTGATAGCCCCAATCGGGGGAATGGGACTCGACGTCATCGGAGTAGTAGTCATAGAGGTTCGCCCAGAGCATGTCGCCGGACGAGACGACCCCCGTGAGGCTGGAGGGGTCATCGGCGTCCTGCGAGCTCTGGACGAGGACGTAGTCTCGCTCATCCAAGGAGGACTGGGCCGAGAGGGCCTGTTCGGTGGCGGCAGGCTCATCGTTGGCGACGTCAGCGGTGGGTTCATCGGCCGTGGTGGCGGACGAGACACTCTTCGCGTCCTCGACATCTGATGGGGTCGAGGCGCTCGTCCGGGTGGACGCATCCGCATCCTGGGACGTGGCGGGAGACGACGTCGACCTCTCGGTCGCGTCCTGCGTGGTGGCATCCGTCGAGGCCACGGCGGGCGTCGTGGGCTCGACCTCCGTGGAAGCCGCCTCGGCGACCTGAGCCGCCGCGGACGTCGCCATGGCGGTCGCGGCATCGCGCGTCTCGGCCAGCGCCGCCGTGGGCACCGACGACGCCACGATGGCGAAGGTCGCGAACGCCGCTATGGCGCGCTGCCAGGTCGAAGGTCCCTGGGTCGTGTTCCTCTCGGACTCCCGCATGTCTCTCTCCTCCCCCGCCCGACCGATCGGGCGGTGACCGGTCCGTTGGTCTTCGGGGAGGGATGCGACCTTCGTGGCCGACAGGGAGCGGGCTCGTCGCATATGGCGGCGGGCTCGCGCGAGACGGCTACATCGGAAGGGCATCTCCATCGCCAGAGACGGCAGGACCTTGTGGAGGGCAGGCAGGTCTCCTGACTTATGACAGAATCAGAAAGACTCCGGCGGGACCCTTCTCGGACACGCTGCGGCACGACCGTCTCGAGGGCGGTCGCGACATGCGCGTCCAATGGGTGTGCTCCCGCGTTTCCTCAAACACAGTAGTGGCGGCTGTTCCGGATTTGAACCGGATTCCCTTTTGATCTACTAGGCTTCGCAGCTGTTCAAACCGTGCCCTCTGGTAACGATGGGTATTCAGTTACGTTTGAGTCTAACATGCGAGGCATGCTCCGACGGCCACGATGACGAGGAGGCGGACATGGCCGACCTGCTCTGGGCGAACGAGTCGAACGTCGCGTCTGGCTCCGGGTTCCGCATGTTCGGACCGGAGCACGTGGCCTGGCTCCTCGCCATAGTGATCGGGATCGCCGTCGTGAGACGCATGTTCCTCTCGTCCGGGCGTCATCGTCAGGACATCATCCTGCGTGCCATCGCCGTGACGGTCGTCGCAAGCGAGGCGGCCCGGGACGTCGTGCTCGCCGGTCAGGGCGTCTTCGGCGTCGGCTACCTGCCGCTCCACCTCTGCAGTCTGTCGATGTTCGTCTATCTGTTCGACGCCTTCGCACCCGCGGGCAGGCTCAGGTCAGCGCTCGAGGAGGTCTCGATCGTCCTCCTGCTGCCTGGCTCTGTCTCCGCGCTCCTGTTCCCCAACTGGTGCGCGCTGCCCCTCGTGAACTTCATCACCATCCACAGCTTCCTCAGTCACGCCGCACTCACGTGCTATCCCCTGCTGCTGCTCTGGGGCGGGAGATGTCGGCCGTCCGTGAGGCACTTCTGGATGCCGGTCGCCTTCCTCGCCGTGGTGACCCCACCCATCGCGGCCTTCGACGCCGCATTCGGGTGTGACTTCCTGTTCGTGGCCTGGCCCCTCGCCGACTCGCCCCTCATGTGGATCGCTGACGTCATGGGCCAGTGGTGGCGGCTCGGATACGCGCTCCTGGTGGCAGGGGTCATCGCCATCACATACGGCCTTGTCATGCTATGGGAGAGACGCCATCCGGCGTGAGGGGGCGGACCGCTCAGCGGTCGGTGTCGTCGCCCTCGTCATCGAGGTCGCGGACGACGGCGTCCTTGATCGGCGCGTCCAGATGCCCCACCTGAGGCCTGCCCAATCGATGGGCCAGCACGAGGATGACGATGCCCGCGATGACGAGCGGCAGGCTCAGCACCTGACCCATGGTGATGGGACCCCAGAGGTAGCCGAGCTGGGCGTCGGGCACGCGGACGAACTCGATGAGGATGCGGAAGATGCCGTAGAGCATGAGGAACGTCCCGAAGAAGGTCCCCTGGGGACGCGCCGGTCTTCTCCGCGACAAGGCGTAGAGGACGATGAACATCAGGAGCCCCTCGAGGAGGGCCTCGTAGAGCTGGGAGGGATGTCGGGGTATGCCGCCGCCGCTCTCGAAGCACACGGCCCACGGGAGGTCGCAGGGCTTGCCCCAGAGCTCGCCGTTCACGAAGTTCGCGCAGCGTACGAAGAAGATGCCGGGGCACGCCGCGATGACGCCGAGGTCACATATGGTGGGTATCGAGACATGGCAGGTCCGACACGCGATCGAGCCTCCCACGATGGCGCCCACGAGCCCGCCGTGGAAGCTCATGCCTCCCTCATAGGTGGCGAAGATCTCGAGGGGATGCGCGAGATAGTACCCGGCCCCGTAGAAGAGCACGTATCCCAGGCGGGCACCGATGATGACGCCGAAGGCGATCCCGATGAGGATGGTCATGAGGTCGTCGACGGTGACGTCCAGGCGCCAGCGCCTGGACACGCGCCAGAGGACGAACCCGCCCACTATGAAACCGGCGAGATAGCCTATGCCGTACCACCTGACCACGAAAGGTCCGATGGTGAAGGCGATGGGACTGAGGGACTGGTAGAGGTCATTGAGCCACATGCGGCGGCTATCCCTTGAGGACCTGGGCCGGCGCGGCGCCGTGCTGACGCTGGTAGTGGCTGCCAAGCTCGGCGCATCCGTAGGGGCGCTCGACCGGGCTGCTCATGCGCTCGAATGACATCTGGCCGATGCGCATGCCGGGATGCAGCACGATGGGCAGCGTCGCCACGTTCGAGAGCTCGAGCGTGAGCTCGCCGTCCCAACCGGGATCGACGTAGCCGGCCGTGGAGTGGATCATGAGGCCGAGACGACCCAGGGTCGACTTGCCCTCGAGCTTGCCGAGGACGTCATCGGGGATGACGATGCGCTCGAGGGTGGTTCCCAGCACGAACTGGCCGGGATGCAGAACGAACGTGCCACCATCGGTGACGTCGACGCTCCTCGTGAGGTCGGGCTGGGCCATCGTGGGATCGATGTAGGCGTGCTCGGAGTTCTGGAACACGCGGAAGTTCGAGCCGAGACGGACGTCCACCGAGGCAGGCTGGATGTTCTCGGCCACGAGCGGCTCTATGACGAGCCGGCCCGAAGAGATCTCGACCTTTATGTCACGGTCTGAGAGGACCATGTCGCACCTCCAGTGCGGACGCGGATCGAAGGGGAGGGTTTCCCTACATCACGGCTTCGACGCGGGTGACGCCGGGCACGTGCTCCTTGAGGATCCGCTCGATCCCCATGGAGAGGGTCATCTGGCTCATGGGGCAGCCGGCGCAGGCGCCGGTGAGCTCGAGGGAGACGACGCCGTCGTCATCGACGCCCACGTAGGTGCAGTCGCCGCCATCGGCCTGCAGGCTGGGACGCACCGCGTCCAGGACTTGCTTCAGGAGTTCCTCGTCGACTGCCATGTGGTTCCCTTCTCGAGACATGCGCAGGCGCATGTCGGATTCACCTGCCTTGCGGTCCGCGTCGGGTCACCGCGTCCGAAGGTTACCCTCTCGAACGCATCTGCGAGACACGAACGCTCATATGGTAGCCGATAATCATCCGATACCCATGAAGAGGTGTCCGGACGTGGCTCCCTGGGCACGTGGGGCCGGCTTCCTGCCGTCACGGGCGGCGGTCACCGCACGCACCACCCTCGCGACCGCGGCCTCCACCTCCTCGGGGCCGAGCAGCGTGCCGTCCACGGCCAGACGGCTCACGCCGGCGGAGACGAGCTGCGGGACCTGCGACGTGGCGTCGAGGGGATGCGCGTCGTAGATCCGCGACCGTCCGTGGACGTCGGTCCTCACGGGAAGCATCTTCCCGTCGATGTTCCTCAAGGAGAGGCGACGGGCGCGCAGCTGGCAGTGGGAACAGTCGTGGATGCAGGCGCCGGCGGCCTGGAGGACGCAGTGTTCGCTCGTCATGAGCCGGGGACGACCCGAGACGACCAGGCCCACGGGCACGGAGGCATGGGGGGCAAGCTCAGAGATCTCCTCGAGCGTGAGCTCGCACGAGAGCCATACCCCCGCAGCGCCGCGGGCCTCCAGCGCAGCCAGTGCGCTCGTGTTGTGGATGGGGATGCAGCCACGTATCTCGGGACGGGCACCGTCCGCCGTGGCGAGGGCGAGCTCGCTCACGTTGCCCACGGCCACAGGTGCGCCCTCCTCCACCAGACGGTCGAGTCGTCCGTGGTCGGCAGCACGGCATACCTCGTCGAGGACGGGGACGACCCCTTCCGGCCACTCCCCTTCCCCGAGGTCATCGGCCGTGGCATAGAGACGGGTCGCCCCGGCCGAGAAGGCCGCCGCTGCCGCCTCCGGCGAGGACACGAGGGCGCAGACCTCCACGTCCCGCCCGGCTGCCTTCCCCTCGCCGGTCCCGAGGAGCTCGTCGGGCATCGGGACCTCGGCCAACGTGGAGGCGAGCAGCGTGTTCGGCTCGAGGATGGCCTCGGCCAGGGAGTCGGCGGCGTCGGAGCGTACCTTGTGGACGGCCGAGAAGGCCATGCCGGTCCCGTCGTCCATCTCCACGGAGAAGTCACGCGGCGCGAAGGGGGTCTGTCCCATGCGGCCGACGTGCTCCACCAGGTCCTCGCGGCTCACGGCCTTGGTGCGGGCACGCTCGACGACGGCACCCGTGGCGCTGGCCGAGAAGAGCCCGTCGGTGGTGGAGAGCGTCACCTGAAGCGGCTCGCCGAGGAGGGCCTTGACGCTGACGTCGACCTCCCTCCTCCGCGGGATCTCGCAGGAGGAGGCCCGGCCTGCGACGTCGAGTGCATGTTGGCTGCGCAGCGCCCTCACGACGCTTCCCGCCGGCATGCGGCGGGGGCACGGTGCGCCGATCGTCTCGCCCGCCTCCGCGTCATCGGGGGCGAGGCACGTGATGAAGTCATCGGGATCGGTGGGATGGCGCAGCTCGAGCAGATCCCCCTTGCCCACCGGCGCCTCGAGGGCGATGTCCGCCACCGCACGTCTCCCGTCGGAGTGGGAGGCGACCACGCGGCCCACGGTCTCCCCACGGTTGTTCGACCTGCCGTAGCTCATCATCTCGTCACCGGACGTGCCACGAAGGTAGGCATCGGTGAAGTCGCGGTTGAAAGCCCGCTTGAGCACCCGATGGAGATCGGCGTCCTCACCCTTCGGCATGCGTCTCCCACGCGCGAGGGCGTCGAGGGCGAGGCGGTAGGACGAGGCCACGGAGAGGACGTACTCGGGGGCCTTCATGCGACCCTCCACCTTGAGGGCGCCCGCCCCGGCACCGACCAGCTCGGCGAGGTCGTCGATCGTGCATGCGTCCTTGGGGCAGAGGGGACGGTCACGGCCCGGCGCACAGATCGTCTCGCCATGCTCGTCGACCAACTCATGAGGCAGGCGGCAGGGCTGGGCGCACAGGCCACGATTGGCCGACCTGCCCCCGAAGAAGCTCGAGTAGAGGCACACCCCCGAATAGCAGAAGCACAGGGCACCGTGTCCGAACACCTCGAGCTCGACGCCCTCGCGGGAGCACAGCTCGATCTCGGGCAGGCTCAACTCGCGCGACAGCGTCACTCGATGGGCACCGAACTCGTCCCTGCACCAGGCGACCCCGCGCGCGTCGTGGACGTTCGCCTGCGTGGACACATGGACCTCGACCTGCGGCCAGAGCCTGCGCACCTCTGCGAGCAGCCCCCAGTCCTGGATGATGAAGGCGTCGGCACCGAGTTCGGTGGCCCTGCGGACGAGGGCGAGGGCACGCGGCATCTCGGACGTGCGGATGACCACGTTCTCGGTCACGTAGACGCGGGCGCCGGCCAGATGGGCCTCACGGCACGCCTCGGAGAAGGATCCCTCGTCGAAGTTGCGGGCACCACGGCGGGCGTTGAAGTCGCTGCCGAGGCCGCAGTAGATGGCATCCGCACCGGCGGCGAGGGCGGCTCGGAACGGCTCCGGCCCGCCAGCCGGGGCGAGAAGCTCGGGCATGCGGGAATCACGGACATGAGGGGAGCCCACGACCACGTCGAGAGGACCCATGTCCTGATTTGAACCTTCGGATACAGCCACCGGGAAACTCCAATCGATCGCGCGCGGCCATGCCCCCGACGAAAGACGGGACGACCATGTCCCAAGTCAGGTCGCGAGCCCCTTGTGCGCCTTGCGCCCTCTTGCCACGAGCAACCCTACCAGCACCAGGCCGGAGATGCCCGTGACGACACATCCCTCACGGAACCCCGGCGACACGTAGCTCATGGACACCTGGTTCTCGCCCTCAGACACCGGGATCGCCATGAGGGCGCCCCCGCACACGTCGAGGGTGCTCACCTGCTCGCCGTTGACCGTCACCGTCCATCCCTCGTCGTTCGGGATGGTGAGCAGCAGGTACGGCGTGGTCGAGTCGGCGGTGTAGGTCGCCTCAATGTGACCATCCTCGAAGCTCGTGAAGTCGGCCTGATGGGACGACACCCTCTCGATCGACCGCGTGAGGGCATCCTGGTCGAGTAGCGCGACCTCGATGCCGGGGGTGCCGTCCGTGGACCACGAGTCGGCGTCCCAGGAGAAGGTGATGGTATGCGTGGTCGTCTGCGTCTCGGAGGACGAGTCGACGGCGAGCGCCATCGAGTCGGTGAACCTGCCGCCCATGGTCCCCTCGTAGGTCCCGTCGACATAGCAGGAACACCCATTCGCCGCCTCCCCGACCATAGGGGCATCACAGTAGACGTAGGCCACCGAGCCCGCGGGCACATCGAGGCTCCAGGTCCTACTCGTCTCGTCCTCGGAGACGAGAGTCGGCTCGACGCCGACGTAGACGTCCTCGTCGGCTCCCGTGAGCCCGCGCACGAACGCGTTCTGATTGTCGAAGACGCCGTCCTGCGAGCTCAGCTGACAGGAGAGGGCCGACTCGCCCACCCCGAACCCCAACGAGAGCGCATGGGGGTTGCGCCACAGGGACGTGCCTTCCTTGCCTCCGGACACGCCGCTCTCCACGAAGCCTATGGGACACAGGGACGAGGAGACGTACTTGACGCCCAGCAGGGAGTCCGAGGCGAGATGCGTCCCCGAATAGGAGACCATCTCGGCGGTCCTCGCGTAACCGAGGTCGTATATGAGGTCGAGGGCGGATGCGTCATAGGCCGAGGAATACGACGAGATGGACATGTAGCCCTGCGCGATCGACTCGTTCAGGGCCGCGGCGGCATGGCGGGTGTAGGTCTTGTCCTCGCGATAGACGCCGTCATCCGTCTGGGCGAGCTCACTCTGGAGCTCGGAGGAGGAGGTGACGTAGGAGTCGTTGTCGGCCTGGGTGAGTCCTATGTAGAGGTTCGACCAGCCCGCATAGGCGTCATAGGCGACCTCGCCCACGAGAGCCGCAAGCGTGAGGGCCACGAGAGAGCACATGAGCGACCGCGCGACACCACGTCGGAGTGCGACGAGACAGGCGAGGACGAGCATGGCCGAGAGGACGGAAAGGACGCAGGACTTGGGATACGGGATGATGCCCGCACACGTGAGGGCCACCACGATCAGCGCCATGCCGCCACAGACGACGGCCGCCCGACGCGGCGGCACGGTCGCCCCACGGCGAAGCCGTCCCATCTCGGCCGAGGCGCACCAGAGGATGACGAATACGAGCAGGAAGGAGATCCGGCAGAAGAAGCCTGATGGGGTCTTGAACCCGCACCAGGCAGCGTAGAGCGGCTTGACGCAGATGCAGGCGAGCAGGAACACGGCGAGGACGAGAGGCGCCACGCGGGAGAGGCGCGGGCGGTCACGATCCAAGAGGTACAGCAGGCCCATCACGAGCATGCCGGTGCCGCAGAACAATTCCGGGACGTGAGCGCCGGTAGACGCGTCCGTAGTGAACAAGCCCTCCAGGACATGCGTGGGATAGCAGGTGCCGATGCCACTCCCCCAGAACAGGTTGGAGAAGATGTCACCGTTGCGGGACGACGCCCCGCCCAGCATCGAGACGACGGAGGGGACGAAGGTCCACGCCGACAGGCCCAGACCGAGAAGCGCCAATCCCACGTAGATGGCCACACGACGCCAGAGGACACGGCGAGGGAGAGGCTCCCCCTCCGCACGCATGACGACGACCTCGAGGACGGCATAGAGCCCGCCGAAGATGATGAGCATGTAGGCCGTGTACCAGCAGGAGACCACCGCGTAGACGAAGCAGGCCAGCAGGAGTCGCCACCGGCCCCGTCTCACGAGCCCGTGGACACCCCAGCACATGACGGGGAGGACATAGAGGGCGTCGAGCCACATGGGGTTGCGGATCATGGCGACGGACCAGCCACTCCAGGACCAGGCAAGCGCACACGCCAAGGCCGCGACCCAGCCCACCCCATTCCTGCGCCGCACGAAGAACGCCATCGAGGCGCCGGCGAGCCCCAGCTTGAGCATGCAGACGACCCAGACGAAGAGCGTGATGTGACTCTCGTCGAAGAGGACCACGAGGAGGTTCAGCGGGCTCGACAGGTAGTAGCCCACGAGACCCCAGGCATTGGTCCCCAACGAGAGGGCCGAGGTGTAGAAGACGGAGCCATCGCCCAGAAGCACGCGTCGGAACCACGTGAAGAAATCGACATACTGGTAGCAGAGGTCCTCGGTGAGGAACGATTGGCTGCCAAGGGGATAGACGTCGGACCACGCGCACGTGAGCACGAGCATCGCCATCGGCAGCAGGAACGCCGTGGCGTAGCCCAAGGCCGAACGCGCGCGTGTCCTCGGCTTCGCCATGGGTTCCGCTAGACCAGCTTTGCGAACTTCCGCTTGCCCGCCTGCAGCGTGGCGCCATCAAGCGATGCGGGGTCGACGTTGTAGGACTTGGGCGCGACCTTCTCGCCGTTCACCTTGATGCCACCGCCGTCGATGAGGCGACGAGCCTCCCCCGCGGACTTCGCAAGGCCCGCGGCCGCGAGCACGCCGGCCAGGTACACCGTGCCGTCGTCGGAGACGTCGAGGTCGACATGGACCTCCGGGATGTCGTCAGGGACCTCATGCTCCTTGAAGAGCGCGTCGAAGGCGGCCTCTGCGGTCTCGCCGGCGCCCTCGCCATGGTAGAGGTCGCAGATGTTCGAGGCGAGGTCGCGCTTGAGCCTGTAGGGGTCGGCCGAGCCGTCCGCGAGGGCGGAGTCGATCGCATCGACCTGCTCGACGGGAAGGGTCGAGGCGAGGCGATAGTACCTGCCGATCATCGTGTCCGGAATGGACATGACCTTGCCGAACATGTCCGCAGGCTCGTCGGTGAGGCCCACGTAGTTGCCATAGCTCTTGGACATCTTGCGCGTGCCGTCCGTGCCCTCGAGCAGGGGCATGGTGAGCGCGACCTGAGGCTCCATGCCCATCTTCTCCATGAGCTCACGCCCGGCGAGGAGGTTGAAGAGCTGGTCGTTGCCGCCCATCTCGACATCGGCCTTGACCATGACCGAGTCGTAGGCCTGCATCACGGGGTAGAGGAACTCATGGAGGGCGATCGGAGTCTGGCTCTTGTAGCGCTTCTCGAAGTCGTCGCGCTCGAGGATGCGGGCGACGGTGAACTTGGAGAGAAGTCCGAGCAGCTCCTTGAGGTCGAGCGTGAGGATCCAGTCGGCGTTATGGACGATGCTGGTCTTGTCAGGGTCGAGGATCTTGGACGCCTGGCTCACGTAGGTCTGGGCGTTGGCCTCGACCTGGTCGCTGGTGAGCTGGGGGCGCGTGGAGTTCTTGCCGGAGGGGTCGCCGATGAGGGCGGTGCCGTTACCGATGATGAGGGTGACGTGATGCCCCAGGTCCTGGAACTGCCTCATCTTGCGCAGAGGGACGGCATGTCCCAGATGGAGGTCGGGGCTCGTGGGATCGACGCCGAGCTTGATGTTCAGCGGCTCGCCCTTGGCGAGCTTCTTCCTCAGCTCGGCCTCCGGGATGATGTTGGCGGCGCCGGACGTGATGATGCGCATCTGTTCGTCTACTGACAGCACGGTCTTTCCCTCCATGGGTCACGCGATACGCCGACGCACGAAGGCGTACGGCACGACTGTTCCCAAGGGTAGCGCATCGACGCCGGCGAAAACGGCGGACACGGGAAGCGCATGGATGGCTCAGAGCACGCCCGCGAGTCCGAGGCCGAGGTACGACAGGGCGCTGGCGGCACAGAACGCGGCCGTCAGCACGCGGACGAGCCGCACCCACCAACGGCCGTCGGCCGCCCTCGCGATCGAGACCCCGATGAGACCCGCCCCGGCCACGACAGACGGGACGATGTAGCGGAAGCTCATCGTGCAGCAGAAGGGTTCCGTGAAGCTGATGCGGTAGAAGAAGGCGAGAAGCTCCCAGAAGAGCAGGGCGGCGCACGCGACCCCAAGGGGATGGGGGGCAACGTACCTGCGCAGGACGAGGCGCACCGTCGAGACGACGGCACATGCCAGGGAGACGACCACCAGCCCGACGTTCGACCAGAAGAGGACGGTGCAGGCCAGAAGGCGCCATCCTGACGTGGCAAGGGTCGCCTCGTCGAACATCGAGGTCTTGAGCAGGGCGACCGCCGGGTTCCATTCGATGGCCCCGGAGTCGAAGTCCCAGTTCTCGAAGACGGAGAGGTGGTCCCAGTCGATGCCGAGGAGACGTTGGGATGTGGGGAGGTCCCCAAGGTACTGGAGGCTCGTGACGGGCTGCTCGAGGATCTTCATGAAGGGCTCGCCCCACACGACCGTGCACCAGCACGGCCACCACAGGGCGAGGGGAACGCACACGAGCAGGAAGGGCAGGAACTGTCCGAACGCCATGCACGCCCTGTCCCCTCTCGCCCGGACGAACCCGGCCACGAAGACGACGGCGATGACGGGGGCCACGAGGCCACCCGACGTCTTCGTCATCATGGCGAGCCCCTGGGCGGCGGCCGCGACGAGGATCGCGCCGAGCGTGGGCCGTCGGTACCACCTCACGGCCGCGAGCACGGCCGCGAGCGAGAGCATGAGGCAGAGGGGGTCGTTGTTGATGTATCCGGACATGTAGGTGAAGGCCGGGTGCAGGCAGATGATGGCGAACGGCACCGTGAGGGCACGTCCCTCGAGACCGAGGGCGCGAAGGAGGCGATACGAGATGATGGTCGCACCACAGGTGTAGGCGAGGGCCAGCACCTGGATGTTCTCGAACGCCGCGCCCAGGGAGACACCCACGAGCCGCTGCAGACACACCCAGGCGGCGGCGATCATGTGGTGCAGGGGCGGGTGATAGAACTGGTTGACCGTGTAGGGATCGAACGTGGGCAGCTTGAGACCGTTCTGGACGAACCAGAGGATATAGGCCTGGTGCCCGTTCATGAGGGAGAGGTCGTTCACATCGTGCTGGCGTTGCAGGTCACCCGTCACGAGGACGTAGGTCCCCCTGGTGACGAACGCCGCAGCCGCAAGGAGCACGCAGGCGCGCCGCCAGCCGAGCTCGCCGTTCGCATGAAGCCAGGAGGCGATGGCCATGAGCAGGACGTATGCGACAGCCGCGATCACGCAGACGCCGGTGGTGCAGTCGACGCCGGGGGTGAGTCGCGTGCCCGAGGAGGCCTGTGCCATCGGGAAGACGAGGAGGAGGCCGGCAAGGGAGGCGAGAAGGCTCAGCCACGGATGGGCGGCCAGGACGTCGAGCGCGTCCGAGAGGCGACGGCGCGGGCCGGCCCCATTCGATGCGACCATGACCTCCGAGGTCACGAGTGATTCCCGTCGGCGACACCGGATTCGTCGCCCTTCTCCTCCTGATAGTCCTCGTCGGTGTTGACGTTCCACACGTTGGTGCGGTCGGTCGTGCCGGCGAGGAGGCCATCGACGGAGAGGAAGGCCGTCATCATGGAGTGGTCCATGTTGTTGTAGCGATGCTGTCCGTTGCGCCCCATGCAGAAGAGGTTGGGATGCTCGTCGAGCCAGGCGATGAGGACGTCGATGTCATCATAGGTGTCGAAGTAAGCGGGATAGGCCTTCTGCACGCGCTCCACGTGGGAGTCGATCGGCCGCTGGCCGCCATCGAGGACGCCCATGCTCACGAGCTCCCTGCGCGCGAACTCGACGCGCTCGTCGGCGGGCATGTTCCAGAAGTCGTCGCCCTCGGCGCAGAAGTACTCGAGGCCGATCCACACGGTGTTCTCGGGATCGGCCACCAGATAGGGTGACCAGTTGTTGAAGACCTGGATACGGCCGAGCCTCACATGGGAGTCCTGCACGTAGATCCAGTTGTCAGGGACGATGTCGCCCAACGTGGGGATGTCGGTCTCGTTCTTGAGATTGAGCCGGTCGACGAGAAGGCCAACGGTGACGAAGTCGCGATAAGGAAGACCGGCGGCCACCTTGGCCGGAGCCTCGGGGACGTCTCCCTTGGCGGCGAACGCCGCCGCGAGGTCCTTGAGGGGCATGGTGGAGAGGCAGACGTCACAGGGGACGTCCTCGCAGCTGCCGTCAGCATGGGTCACGCTGACGCACGTGACGTTCCCGTCGGCATCGGCCGTGACGCCGGTGACGCGACAGTCGAGGCGGATGTGCCCGCCCATGGTCTCGACCTCGCCGGCAGCCTGCTCCCACAGCTGTCCGGGACCGAGCTTGGGATAGTGGAACTGCTCGATGAGGGAGGTCTCCGTGTTGGCCGCGTCCTTGTGACCCGTGGCCTTGTTGACCATGTCCTTGAGCACGGCCTTGACGGAGAGGCCCTTCACTCGCTGGCTACCCCAGTCCGCGCTGATGACGGAGGGATGGCGCCCCCAGAGCTTCTCGGTGTATCCCTCGAAGAACATCGAGTAGAGCTTGCGCCCGAAGCGATTGACGTAGAAGTTCTCCAAGGAGTCCTCGGGGAGCTTGTGCGCGCAGGCACCCAGATAGGAGAGACCGACCCCCATGGTGGTGCCGAAGCCCATGGCCTTCAGGGTCTTGGCGGACAGGCTCACGGGATAGTCGAAGAACTTGTGGTCGTAATAGATGCGGGAGACGCGTCTGCGCGTGAGCATGACGCGGTCCTCGGTCTCGGGATCCGGGCCACCAGGCGTGAGGGGACCGTCACGATGGAGGATCCTGTCGTCATGGGAGGGAGCCCCCTGGCCAGGCATGCGCTCGTCCCACCAGCGGCTGACGCGCTCCTCCTTGGTGAAGAAGCGATGTCCGCCGATGTCCATGCGATTGCCGTCGTGGACCACGGTACGCGAGATGCCGCCGATGGTCCGGGACGCCTCGAGGACCGTGACGTCGAACTCCGCGGCGGCCCGGGAGAGCAGCTCATGGGCCGCGGTGATGCCAGCCGGACCGGCACCTATGACGACAGCCCTCTTCCTCAACTCACGACCTCCGTCGCCTCGTGCGAGGGAAGGTCCCCCGCGGTCTCCCCTTCGGGGGACGATTCTACTTCAGAGCCCGGCCGAGACCCGGCGCGACCGTCCCGGATGGCCTCGAAGACCGAAGCCACGCCGGAGGCGGCCAGTGGCAGGATGACCACGAGGAACGGGAAGGCGTAGACGCTCTTCTCCTCCCACAGGAGGTAGCAGCCGAAGCCGACGAAGAACGTCGCGGCGAGCAGGAGCGCCGGAGCGGCGAGGTCCCGCCTGCGTATCATGCCGACGCAGGCGAGGAAGGCCCCCATGAACACCACCGTCTCGTACCCGTCGAGCACGTAGGTGAGTCCCTCGCACGTGACGCCGAGCGTCGTGTCCATGTCCACGGGGTTGAAGCGCTCACCGGAGGAATCGGCCACCATGCTCGAGTAGTACAGGGACTGGAAGGTGGGATCGCACCACTCACTCGCGAGCTTCGTCCCGAAGAACCAGAACGTATAGGCGGGATCGGAAGCGAAGCCGGAGAGGTCCTCGCCTATCTCCGAGAGCGCCGTGGAGTTCTGCTCGGCCGCGTCCCCTCCGGCCGCCGCCCA
The DNA here is from genome assembly GCA_022655215.1 of Atopobiaceae bacterium. GTDB lineage: Bacteria > Actinomycetota > Coriobacteriia > Coriobacteriales > Atopobiaceae > JALCUE01. The sequence goes on from JALCUE010000001.1 coordinate 1,098,161, forward strand.
GGCGTTCTGGGCGTGTCGGCTCCAACCGCCCGGGGAGACCGTCGCCGCCTCCTCGTCATAGGCGGTGGTGAACTCCTGCATGTCGTCACGGAGTCCCATCTCGAGATGCGTGAGCGTCGTCATCCCATGGCTGGTGTCGATCCCCGTGAGCTGAGTGAGGACGCGGGCTGGGACCCCGGAGGCGAGGTTGGCCGCGAGGAGGGCTCCCACGAGGACGACGAGGGGCAGGGGTTGCCTGCGCGACAGCGCCACGACGACCCAGCAGATGAGGGCGCCGATCGCGAACAGGACGAACGTCGCCTTGAAGCAGAGGCACAGCGCGAGCGGGATGGCCGAGACGGCAATGAGGACGAGCCGTCGCCTCCCGTCCTCGCATGTGAGGGCACGCACCTGAAGCAGGAGGAAGAGGAAGCCGAGCCCCATCCCACAGGCATTGCCGTAGACGTACGAGCAGAGCCAGTAGAGCGGGAGACACAGGGCCACGAGGACGAACAGGACCCTGCGCGAGCCGGCCCCGTGGAGGACGTCGTGACCGATGAGGACGAGACACACCACGGTGAGCTCGTTGGCGAGGACGTTCACGAGCTGGATCGCCATGAGCGAGAGGTCACCGAATACGGTCCTCATGAGCAGGCACCAGAAGAACCAGAAGCTCTGGAACGGGTAGCAGGCGAAATAGAGTCTCGCGTCATGGTCCATGTCGACCAGCGGACCCGTCATGAGCGCCCCGTAACCACCGTCCATGACCTTGTCGACGAACGCGGAGATCATCCAGGAATCTCCCCAGTAGCAATTCCGCGTCTGCTGGAGCATGACCCATGCGACCTGCAGGACCGTGGTCACGACGACCAGCACGATGAGGGCGCGGCGTCCGTCGAGGATGCCTCCGCGCGACCAGGCGAGACGGCAGAGCGCGACCACCATGGCGAGGCCCGCAGCCCCTCCCAACAAGATCGGCCAGCTGCTCGGGCAGGACATCGTGAAGATCCACATGTTCTGGGTGAGGTCGCCCTCGTCCCCCAGCTTGAGCCACACGGTGAGGACGATCGACATGGCAGCGAGGATGCCGAGGGCCGCTGCGACGAGAACGACGAGGACCTCGGAGAGGACGCGCCCGACCCGACCCCTGCGGTTATCGCCACCCACCTGTACCTCGGCGCTCACTGCGACGAACCATCCTGGGTCGCGTCAGACGTGGTCGACGAGGTCTCGTCGGGAAGCGCTTGGACGGTCGTGCCGTGGTAGCCGATGATCGACGTCTTCCCATACCACTGGCACAGGCGATAGTTGATGTAGTTGTCCATGTTGTCACGGACGTCACCCATGAACAGGACCTTGGGAGCATCCGTATAGAACGGCACCTCGAGCGACGACGCATCGGAGTTCTCCAGGGCGAAGAGGCGCGTCTTGACCTGCTCGTCATAGGCCGCCGCCTTGCCCGAGACGAGCGAGTTCGTCGCCGAGACCGAGGAGAGGGTCTCGGACGTGGTCGAATCGGCGCACATCGAGGCGAAGACGAGGCAGGTGACGAGACCCACGAGGCCGCAGACGCGAGCGGTCTGCGACGCGGGGAACGAGACCATGGAGGGGGACGTGCCCGCAAGCTCGCGCCTCCGACGACACGTCCAGCCACACCACCAGAACAGGTTCACGACGACCAGCACGACATAGAGGTCGAAGCGGGCGTTCTGGACGCGGCCGGGTCCGACCGTCCCCATCGACCAGAACGTGGGCGTGAAGCTCGAGGCGAGGAGCGCTATGGAGGCGATGGTCACGACGCCTGGGACGGGCCAGCGCCAACGGGCGGCCCCCCTCCTCGAGACCGCCCTCGCAGCGAGGGGGAGCAGGAGCAGGACGCCAGCGATGACGAGGAAGCTCGACCAGTTGCCGAGGTACTTGAACACGGAGGTAGATGACTGCCAGATGGTGCCCAGGACCCCGGCACCGTCACCGGAGAACTGGGTCTGCTGGCGGACGGAGTTACCCGGTGCGACCATGTTGAGCGTCGTACCGATCATCAAGGTCGCGAACGTGGGGAACACGTCGGTCGCTCGCGGATGATGCCTCACGAGCAGGACGACGAGCAGGACGCTCACGACCTCCACGCATACGAGGATCGTGACGTAGTTCCCGCCTGCGACGAACGCTCCCAGAAGGGCGCATCCCACGTCGAGCGCCGTGCGGGGCCGCGTCCGCGACGGGTCGAGCGTCCTCATGAGCATGCCCGCGAGGACGAGCATGAGCGAGTGGTAGAAGGTGTAGTAGATGGCGCTGTTGAACCAGAAGATGCCCTCCACGGGGCTCGGCTGGAGCAGGATCTGGAGGACGAGGACCACGCTCGAGACGGCCAGCCATGTGGCACGACCCGCATGGAGGTACTCGACGACGCAGACGTGAACGAAGAAGAACGTGGCCGCCACGAGCGAGCCGAGGATGATGGGGGCGGTGAGGACGTACCACTGCTCGCCCCAGACGCTCGGCTCCAAGGCCATGAGGAGGATGGCGGAGTAGGTGCCCTGCCACTCGAACCAGGCCTTCCCCACCTGCTCGAACGCCGTGGCGATGGCGGCCCAGACGCCGTCGGAGGCGAGGGCGAGATGCGCCCACACGCCGTAGTGCCAGTCATCGGCATAGGAGTGGTCATAGGCGGATATCGCGAGGAGCGGCGCGAGCGTGGCCACGAGGGCCACGAGGCTGCCTCCGGCCACGAAGGACAGCGGGTTCGGTCGATGACGCTTCGGGGCCGCCTCCACGACCACGGCCGGGGAGGCGGGCATGGTGACGGGAGCGGCATCGGGTGTCGTCACGGGGACGTCGGCCTCCGTCATGGTCCTCTCCGCTCCCTCGACGTGGTCCCGGTCTTCCTCCGTCATATCCGCACCTCTCCCCTCCTCGAGCCTAGAAGCCATACGCACCGACTCGGCACGTCGCATGAGCATAAGTCTATGGCACCGAGGGCGCGGATGCGCGAATCGTTCAAAGGGTTGTGAAAATGACGTACAGACTCCCCCAAGCCGCAGCCAATCATCCTGCCCGGCTTTGTCGTGCGCCGCGTTTGGTCAATAATGAGTGAGACTCACAAGGAGGTCGCATGGGCATCAGGACCCGTAGGGCACATAAGCACTCCAAGACGCACATCATCGGATTCGGCGCAGTGGGCGTCGTTGGCTTCGTCATCCTGGGCGTCATCGCCCTGGCCTTCTCTCTCGGCTCACTCGTCGACTCCTGGCTCCAGGACCTCCCCGACTACACGTCGGCCGACGCCTACCTCGTGGCGGAACCCACGGAGGTCTACGACGCCGACAACAACGTCATCGCGGAGTTCTATCTCGAGAACCGCAAGTCGGTCACGATGGATGACATCTGCCAGTACGTGAAGGACGGCACGGTCGACACGGAGGACGTCCGCTTCTACGAGCACAACGGCGTCGACCTCCAGGGCATCGCACGAGCCGCGGTGGTCACGCTCACCGGTGGCTCGGAAGGTGCCTCCACCATCACGCAGCAGCTGGTGAGGAACACGGTCCTCAAGGACGAGCAGTACGACAAGACGCTCAAGCGCAAGGTCCGTGAGGCCTACATCGCCATAGAGATGGAGAAGACCTACTCCAAGGAGCAGATCCTCAACATGTACCTCAACACCATCTACTACGGCCACAGCGCCTACGGCATCGAGGCGGCGTCGCAGACCTACTTCTCCAAGTCGGCCTCCGAGCTCACGCTCGCCGAGGCGGCGACCCTGGTAGGCCTGCCGAACTCGCCCTCGACATACGATCCCACGGTGAACCCGGATCTCTGCCTCCAGAGGCGCAACATCGTCCTCGACCGTATGCTCACGGCAGGAGACATCACGCAGGAGGAGCATGACGCCGCGCAGGCCGAGGATCTGAACATCAACCTCGGCAGCACCGACCTGAGCACCAAAGGGACCTACCCCTACTTCACCGACTACGTGAAGACCCTCCTCGAGGAGGACTTCTCCGACGACACGCTCTTCAAGGGCGGTCTCAAGGTCTATACCACGCTGAACCCCACCTACCAGGCGGCGGCCGAGGATGCGGTCGCCACCCAGCTCGACAAGATCGGCAACGACAGCCTGGACTGCGGGATGGTAGCCATCGATCCCTCGAACGGCTACGTGGTGGCGATGGTAGGTGGCAGGGACTACGACGAGAGCCAATTCAACCTGGCCACACAAGCACGGCGACAACCGGGATCGAGCTTCAAGGCGATAACCTTGACGGCAGCCATATCCCAGGGCATGAACCCGAACATCTACCTCAACTGCAACTCGCCGCTCCAGATCACGTCATCCTGGAAGGTGCAGAACTTCGCCAACACGAGCTATGGCACCATCACGCTGGCCCGCGCGACCGAGCTCTCGTCCAACACCGGCTATGCGCAGGTGGCAAATGCCATCGGAGCCGACAGCATCGTCTCGACGGCGAAGGACATGGGCATCACCGTCGACCTGCCGTCGTATGCGTCCATCACGCTCGGCACCGTCGGCGTGCCTCCGATCCAGATGGCCGACGCCTATGCCACGCTCGCCTCGGGCGGAGTGCACCGCGACGCATGCGCCATCACGAAGATCGAGGACCGCAACGGCAACAGCGTCTACGAGCATGAGGACTCCCCGACGCAGGCCGTGGACGGATCAGTCGCAGCGGCCGTGACCGACGTCCTCGAGGGCGTCGTGACGAGTGGCACGGCCGCCTCCTCGACCGTGAAGGCGACCGTCGACCAGCCCATCGCGGGCAAGACGGGCACCACCGAGAACACCCGTGACCTCTGGTTCTGCGGATACACACCGCAGCTCTCCGTCGCCGTCTGGTGCGGGTACCGCGAGGAGGCCGAGATCCGCATCAATGGATCGGCCGGCCACCCCTACCAGTGCGCGGTGCCCATCTTCATGAGGTTCATCAACTCCGCGCTCGATGGCGTCGCCCGCGAGGAGTTCCCCACCGCCGACGCACCGACCTACAAGTCGAACAGCGAGTGGACCTTCAGCAACACGAAGTCGCAGTACTCGTCGACGACGAGCAGCTCGAGCTCGTCAAGCAGCTCCTCGTCCGAGGGAGGCTCGAGCAGCAGCTCCACGTCGACCGGTGGCGGCACTGCGGCGACGACCACGGGTACGGTCGAGCCCACCACCACCGCGCAGTCCCCGACGGCGGCCACGACGACAGCCCCCGTCGAGTCGCCGACGAGCCCGACCTCGCCCTAGGAACCAACGCGCACCACGGATCGTCATCGGCTGAAAGAAGAGGCCCCGGAACCTGGTTCCGGGGCCTCTCTCATGTGACGACGCCGACCTCAAGACCAGCTGCAGGCGTCACTCTCCCCCGAGGGACACCTCGTCCGCGGACAGCCTCGCATGTGCCTCCGAGATCTGCTCATGGACGGCCTCATGGCCCGTCCCGCCATAGGTCGTCCTACGCGAGACGACCGTCTCGACGTCGAGCGCCGAGGAGACGTCCTCGGAGAACAGGTCGCTGTAGCTCCTGAGCTCGTCCACGGTGAGGTCCTGAAGCGTGATGCCCTCACGGACGCAGTCACCCACCACACGCCCGACGACGGCATGGGCCTGACGGAAGGGCATGCCCTTGCCCACGAGGTAATCGGCGAGGTCGGTCGCGCACATGTACCCCTCATGGCTCGCCTCGGCGAGCCTCCCCTCCTTGACCTGCATGGTGGAGACCATCCCGCTCACCGCGAACAGGGAGTCGGAGACCGTGTCGACCGCGTCGAACATCGGCTCCTTGTCCTCCTGGAGGTCCTTGTCATAGGTAAGGGGAAGCCCCTTCAACGTGGTGAGCAGCCCCATGAGGTCTCCGACGACGCGCCCGGTCTTGCCGCGGACCAGCTCCGCGAAGTCAGGGTTCTTCTTCTGCGGCATGATGGAGGAACCCGTGGAATGGGCGTCATCCATCTCGACGAAGCCGAACTCGGCGCTGCTCCACAGGACGAGTTCCTCGCAGAGCCTCGAGAGATGGACCTGCACGAGCGAGCACGCATACACGAGGTCGCAGATGTAGTCGCGGTCGGAGACCGCGTCCATGGAGTTCGGCGAGACCCGGGTGAGTCCGAGGGCATCGGCCACGGACCGGCGGTCCAGAGGATAGGTGGTCCCGGCAAGCGCGGCACTTCCCAGAGGGGACGTGTCCGCCGCCGTCAGAGCCGCCCTCATGCGCACGAGGTCACGCGAGAACATCCAGAAGTAGGCGAGCAGGTGATGGGACATGAGGACCGGCTGCGCCGGCTGCATGTGGGTATAGCCGGGCATGATGACGCCGAACTCGGACTCGGCACGTGCGAGAAGGCATGACTCCATGTCGATGAGTGCGTGGCAGAGCCGTGTCGAGTACTCCTTGGCGGCGAGATGCGCGTCCAGAGAGCTCTGGTCGTTGCGGGAGCGGCCGGTATGGAGCCTTCCCCCCGCAGGGCCTATGCGCTCGGTGAGGACGCGCTCGATGGCCATGTGGATGTCCTCGTCCACGTCGACGTCGAACGCGAATTCGCCGTGCTCGATCTCACCTGCGATGACGTCGAGACCATCCTCTATCGCGGAGACGTCCTCGTCGGAGATCACTCCCTGACGACCCAGCATCGCCGCGTGGGCCTTCGAACCCGCGATGTCCTCGCGCCACAGGCGCCTGTCGAAGGGAAGCGAGGCCCCGAAGCGCTCGAGCCGGCCTTCGGGAGCCTCCGAGAAGCGCCCTCCCCACAGCGGCTTTGCCGCGTCGTCGTGGTTTGCCTTGGTCTGGTCCATCGATGTCACGTGTGGGTTCCTCTCGAGTCCTCGTGGTCCGGGCATGCCTGCCCGCCGGTCCCCGGCGGGCAGGCGATCACGCGAGCCCTAGACGAGGACGTCCTGCTCGACGGCGGTCTCCTCGGTCGCATAGACGACCTCGGGCTTGTCCTCGGGAGCGGCAGGCATGTCAGCGGCTGCCTCGATCTTGCGCTGCGCCCAGACCTTGTTGGGAAGACCGAAGAGGTCCATGAAGCCCTTGGCGGCGGAGCGATCGAAGGTGTCTCCCTCATCATAGGTCGCCAGGCCGAAGTCGTACATGGAGTGCTCGCTCTTGATGCCCGTCACGGTCGCGGAGCCCTTGTAGAGACGGATGCGGACGTCACCGGTGACGGTCGCCTGGGTCGAGGCGAAGAACGCGTCGCAGGCGTCCTTGAGCGGCGAGTACCACAGGCCCGAGTAGACCTGCTTGGCCCAGTCGTGCTCGAGCTTGAGCTTTGAGGCCAGGACGTCACCGGGCAGGCAGAGGCTCTCGAGGGCCTTGTGTGCCTTGATGAGGGTGAGGGCGGCGGGCTGCTCATAGCACTCACGGCTCTTGAGGCCCACGAGACGGTCCTCGATCATGTCGATGCGGCCGTAGCCGTTGCCGCCGGCGAGCTTGTTGAGCTTCGTGATGAGGGCGAGCATGCTCATCTTGGTGCCGTCGACGGCGACGGGCTTTCCGGCCTCGAAGGAGATGACGACGTCGGTGGGCTCGTCAGGGGCCTCGGTGGCATCGACGGTCATGACCCAGGCATCCGCGGGCGGCTCGTTCCAGGGGTTCTCGAGGATGCCGCACTCGATCGCACGACCCCAGACGTTCTCGTCGATGGAGTACGGCGACTTCTTGGTCACCTCGATCTCGATGCCATGTGCGGCGCAGTACTCGATCTCGGAGTTACGAGTGGTGAGCTCCCAGGTGCGGACGGGCCCCAGGATGTCGAGCTCGGGGTCGAGTGCCTTGCACTCGAGCTCGAAACGGACCTGGTCGTTGCCCTTGCCGGTGCAACCGTGGGCGATGGCGACGGCGCCCTCCTTATGGGCGACCTCGACGAGGTGCTTGCAGATGATGGGACGCGAGAGGGCGGAGAGCAGTGGGTACTTGTTCTCATACATGCCGTTGGCGGCGATGGCGTCCACGCAGGCGACGTCGCAGAACTCCTCACGCATGTCGATGGCATAGGAGGCGGTGGCGCCAAGGGAGGTGGCCTTCTCGGCGATGGCATCGATGTCGCTCGAGCCGGGCTGGCCCAGGCTGGCGATGGCGGTGACGACCTCATAGCCCTGGTTCTCCAGATACGGGATGAGGGCCGAGGTGTCGAGACCACCCGAATAGGCTAGGACGACCTTGCCCTTGGGGGCGGTGGATGTGGTGGCAGTGTTGGTGGCGTTCATGAGGGTCTCCTCTTCGATTTGTGCTCCGCCATCCCGCGGGAGGCAGGCTTGTTACCTTGGTTGATTCGGAAACTAGCTTCGTCGTTGCTGATAGACTTCCGTCTTCATACACATATGTGTATGCGGAACCACGCCTAGCTCTACCGAGGCGTGGGGTCTGAGGCGCGGACACCCGGTGACGAAGTCACCAGATGGCCGCTTTCATCGGACGTTGCGAAGCTTGTTTATGAGACTCTCGAATGAGGCGCCGCTCTCAGGGGACGAGGCGACCACGAGGATGGTGTCGTTGCCCGCAAGCGAGCCGACGACATCCGGTAGGTCTGCCGCGTCGATGGCGGCGGCGATTCCCGGCGCGGTGCCGGGCTGTGCCTTCACGAGGATGAGGTTGTCGGCGCGATTCACGTCGGCGACGAGCTCGGAGACCATACGCTGGAGGTGGAGGTCCTCGGCGAGCACGTAGATTCCCTCGGGGAGCTTGCGAAGCCCCATGTCCGCGATGTCACGGGAGACGGTGGCCTGGGTGCAGGTGAAGCCCGCGGCCTCCAGCTCGGAGACGAGGACGCGCTGCGTGCGGATGGACTTGCCACGAACTATCTCGCGGATCGCATCCTGACGATTGTTGCGCCTCTTCACCAAAACGGGCCAGCCTCTCTATGCATACAAACGGAACCCATGCCCTGATTGCCATGGCATGTGTGGATAAACTACTCACAAATCAGCTAGTTGTCAACTGGAATACCGTCTTCATCCAAGGAATCGGGTGGAATACGGATAAAAAGCAACATGCATGAAACAAAGGGACCTATGCCGACCGCGGGATCCAACACTGCGACGACGTCCCATTGGCGACATATGTCTGCACGTTCGTGCCGTCCGAAGCCAAGCCTCCCGCGACGTCGAGCGAGGTGCCGAGCGAACTCACGATGGTGAGCCCCGACGTGGTCATGGTCAGGTGCCATCCCTGCGCCGACGTGGAGTTGGAGGAGTATTGCTGGACGTTCGCGCCCGCAGCGGACGACCCTCCGGCGACGTCGAGCACCTTGCCGCTGCCCACGTTGGTGATCGTGACGTGATCGCCCACGGACGTCACCTTCCAGGACTGGGCCGCGGTGCCGTTCTTCGTCCAGATCCGCACGTTCGCGCCATCCGAGGAGCTGCCGCCGGCGACGTCGAGGCATCTGCCAGGCGCTGCCATCGACTCGAGCACGTAGGTGCCATCCGACAAGGCCGCATGCGCGGAGAACCTCCATTGCTGGGCGCCCGTCCCGTTCGATGCATAGGTCCGGACGTTCGTGCCGTCCACCGTGGACCCCGCCGTCACATCGAGGACCTGCCCGCCTCCGAGCGCGCTCCAAAGCGTGACCGAGCCATCCGAGCCGGCGACGGCGACCCACTTCTGGGCCCTCGAACCGTTGGAGGCGTACTGCTGGACGTTCGTCCCGCTGGCACATGTGCCTCCCGCCACGTCGAGGACCTTGCCGCTGCCCACGTCCGTGAGCGTGACATAGCCGGACTCGTCGACGGACACGTACATGGTCTGGGCCGTGGTCCCGTTCGAGGAGTAGATCTGCACGTTTCCACCGTCCGAGGTCGAGCCACCGGCGACGTCGAGCACCTTGGAGCCCGAAAGGCCGGTGGAGACCGTATAGCAGCCCGAGGCGAGCTGGGATCCGTCCTTGTTGAGCGAGACCTTCTGGAGGTTGCCATCGGAGAACCAGAACCTCTGCGCCGAGGACCCGTTGCTCCCCCAGATCTGGAGGTTCGTGCCATTCGCGGTCGAGCCGCCCGCCAGGTCGATGACGACGTCCCCTCCGAGAGCGCTCACGAGCGTGTATGACCCGTTCGAGGAGCGGACCGCGACCCACTTCTGCGCCTTGCTCCCGTTGGAGGTCCATTGCCTGACGTTCGTGCCTGCGGCGGAGGAGGCCCCGGCGACGTCGAGGACCTTCCCCGAGGCGACGTTGGTGAGGGTCACATAACCCGACGCGTCGTGCGAGACCACCCACCTCTGCGCATCAGTGTCGTTCGAGGCATACGCCTGGACGTTCGCACCATCGGCAGTGGAGCCGGCCGCGACGTCGAGGACGGCGGAGAGCGAGGAGTCGACCGAGACGGAGTAGGTCCCGTCCGCGAGGTCATCCGCATGGGCCATCGCCTGCGAGTCCAGGCTCTGGTCGAGGACGAATCTCTGCGCCTGCGTTCCGTTGTCCGCATAGACCTCCACGTTGGCGCCGTCCGAGGTGGATCCCCCGGCGATGTCGAGGACGAGCCCCTGGCCCAGCGCGGAGTAGAACGTGTATGTCCCATCCCCGTTCGAGACGGGGACCCAGAGCTGGGAGGTCGTCCCGTTGGACGACCACTGCTGGACGTTCGTGCCCTGGACCTTGGTGCCTGCGCTCACGTCAAGGAGCTTCCCGGTCGAGACGTTCTCTATCGTCACGTAGCCGTCTCCCGCCGAGCTCACCTTCCATTGCTGGGTGGATCCGGAGGAGGAGCCCACGCACACGTTCGTGCCCCCGGATATGACCCCCACCGTCTTCGACGTGTCCGACGCGAGGCAGATCGTGTAGGTGCCATCCGCGACCGAGCCCTCGTTCGCGCTTGCGAGCTCATCCACCGTCGACCCGAGATACCCCAGGCAGTCGTCGAGTTCCTTGCGGTAGCGGCTCACATAGGAGGAGCCATAGGTATAGGAGTACTTTCCGTTCGAGATGCCGGCGATGAGGCTGTTGGCGAGGGAGCTTGCGAACTGCCTGCTGCTCATCGAGGAGCTGAGGCCAGCCCCTTGAGCCCACTTGCGCCACCCGCCGTCGCCGAACAGGTTGCACATCCCCCAGCACATTCCCCTCGCACAGTCATCATAGGAATCGAGGTCGATGCCATAGGAACTCGAGAGGTAGCTCTTCGCCGGCACGTAGTAGCTCTGCGCGGCCCACCCGTTCTGGAGCTGCGAGAAGAGCGTGGGGTCCGCGGCATAGGCCTGGTGCCAGCTCCAGTTGAGGTCCTCGGCGAGCGTGTACTGCCTGCCTCCGACCCTGTAGGTGCGCGTGTCACCGCCGTTCGCATCCACGTCCCACCCGTAGATGTCGCCTATCTGCTTGAGGGAGGTGAACGTGTCCGGGTATGCGGCATAGACGCTCTCGAGGAAGTTCCCGAGACCGTAGCGATTGTCGAACTGGAAATAGCCCATTGCGTGATAGCCATCGCCCGAGCTGAGGCCCTGGTCATAGTTCTGGGAGCTCTCGTACTTGCAGAAGTAGAGCATCCTGTCGGAGAAGGACATGGGGGTGACGGAGGAGACGGACTGGGCGGAAAGGCCGTCATCGGCCGAGGAGGCCGCGGCATCGCCGGCATCATAGGCGTCGGACCGGTCGAACGAGGTCCCCGTGGTCTCGGTCACGTACTCGGACAGCGTCCGTGCCATGGCCGGGGCGGGAGACATGGCGAGGCCGACCGCCGAGACGATGGCGACCGCCAACACGAGCAGGGAGGTCTTGATGCGGAGTGTGGTTCGGCTCATCTTCGTCTGCTCCGTTTCCGTTCGATCGAGCGTCAGAGGGAGGACCTCGCCTCCCGACGACGCTCTTCCTGCATGTCATAGGTGGCCATGACCTGAAGCTCCCAGTCGCGCCTATGCCCCTTCACCACGGTGTCGAGGATGAGGCCGCACACCAGGAACAGTGCCGCGAGGCCGCAGAACGAGACCGCGAGGATGGCCGTGGGGAACCTCGGCACGAGACCGATCGCGTTGAACTCGGCGATGACAGGTATGCCGAGGATGAGGCCGATCACGAAGAAGATAGCCGCGAGGATGGAGAAGAAGCCGAGAGGCTTGTAGTCCTTGAACAGGGAGAAGATCATCTTGAGGACCTTGATGCCATCAGACACCGTGTTGAGCTTGGAGACGGACCCCTCAGGTCGATCACGATAGACGATCGGCACCTGGGCGATCCTCCAACCCTTGTCGATGGCATGGATGGAGAGCTCGGTCTCGATCTCGAAGCCCGGCGAGAGCACGGGGAGGGTCTTGGCGAAGACCCTGTTGTAGGCACGGTATCCCGTCATGACGTCGTTGAGCTCCACACCGTAGAGCAGGCCGATGAGCCAGCGGACGAGATTGTTGCCGAAGCCGTGACCGGCACGCTCGTTCTCCTCGCCATACGTGCCGTTGGAGAGACGGTCCCCCACCACATGGTCGGCCTCATCGTCCACGAGAGGCTGGAGGAGCTCGCGGGCCTGGTCTGCCGGATAGGTGTCGTCGCCATCGACCATGATGTAGTAGTCGGCGTCGATGTCGCGCATCATCTGGCGGACGACGTTGCCCTTGCCCTGACGCGACTCGAAACGAACGATCGCCCCGTGCTCGCGAGCGATCGATGCGGTGTCATCACTCGAGTTGTTGTCATATACGTAGATGTCCGCCTCGGGAAGCTCGCGACGGAAGTCATCGACCACCTTGCCCACGGTGAGGGACTCGTTGTAGCACGGTATGAGGACCGCGATGGAACCTGTCTCACGCTCTGCCATGGTCACCCTTCAATCGCATGGGCGCGCATGCGCCCCTGATCTCGCCCCGGGGTCCTCCCCGAAGACACCCCGTCAACGATACCACGGGCATGGCACGGCATACCACACCTCACGAGAGCAGCAGAGATGTCTAAGGTCGGGGAATCAGGTCGGAGACGGGAAGAGTGGGGATGTCACGCCTTCGCATCTGCGGCGTCGCCTGCGTCAAGCCACTTCTTACGGTTGAAGAAGTTCCAGATCATGACGATGAACGTGGCGAAGAGCTTCGAGATGGTGATCATGAGGGCGGAGTCGCCGAGCGTGGCCACGCCGGCCCACATGCAGACCTCGTTTATCCCGAGCCCGATGACGGACAGGATGACGAAGATGACGAACTCCTTGCGCTTGGAGAGGTCCTGCCTGTGCGTGAACACGAAGCGCATGGACGCGACGTAGTTGAAGATGACCGACACCGTGAACGAGATGGCCGCCGCCACGACCGCATCCATCCCGAAGATCTGCGTGAGCAGCATGAGGATGCCATAGTCGATCGCGAATGCGATGACGCCGACGACGCCGAACTTGAGGAACTGGGCTATGAGCTTCTGCACGACGGGCACCTCCGGACGTGGCCTATTCGCATCCAACGATACCCCCAACGGGTGCCCTTCGACCGGTACGTGCCCATTCCCGCAGGTGCATCACATGAAATCAACTACCATCGAGAAAACGGCGGACATATGACGCCAGCGGGCGTCGCATCTCCTCTGGAGGGCACATGGCATACGAACAGCCGGGACGCGGAAACAACCGGAACCTCTCCCAGAACCTGGTGGGCGGGAGGGGCGGATCACGTCCGGCCGCCCGTCAGGGCTCGGGCTCGATGAGGTCGCAGCAGCCCCGCGCTCGCTCCGACTCCCGTGCGAGGTCCCGCGGCAACGTGGCGACCAACCGTCGACGCGACACCGGCTATACCCTCCACCAGCACAGCATCAACTTCAACGACCGCCGCTTCGGCGGCGGTTCGAGGATGGACCCTCGCCTGCTCATCGTCGGCGGCGTCGTCATCGTGCTCCTCGTGGTCGCGTTCCTCGGCATCTCGAGCTGCGTCCGGTCCTGCTCTGCCTCGACCGACACGCAGGCGACGACCGACTCACGCGTGGCCTCCGGCGTCTCCGCCGACATGACCTCCAGGCTCGAGGCGGCCCTCGACAGTGGCGATGACCTGACGTGGATCGCCGCGAACGCCGACAGGTATCCCTCGGAGCGCATGCTGGAGCTCGCCATCGACGAGCCCGCCGCGGTCGGCTTCGTGAGGGCCTATCCGGATGCCTCGAAGAGCGCGCAGTCCTATGCGGACACGGTGACGCAAGGGACCTATCCCCAGCTCACGCAGTTCGACTCACGCTGGGGCAACGTCGACTACGGCGGACTTCCGCTGGGAGTCACGGGCTCCGGACCGACCTGCCTCTCGATCGCCTACATGGGTCTCACGGGGTCGGGCGACAAGACGCCCGCCGACGTGGCCCAGGTGGCGACCGACGCCGGATGTGCCTCGGGAGACTCCGGCACCACCGGGACCTTCTTCGTGGACAAGGCGAGCGACCTCGGCCTCTCCTCCTCGTCGCTCTCCGTCGACACCACTTCCCTGACGGGGGCGCTCAAGGATGGCAAGGTCGTCATCTGCCTGGTCAAGTCGGGCTCCCTCACGAGCGAGACCCACTACGTCCTGGTGACCGGCCTCAACGAGAACGGGACCGCAAACGTATGGGACCCCTCCTCGACCGAGGTGGGGTCCCATGAGTGGAGCTGTGACACCATCGTGAGCGCCTCCGAGGCGCTCTATGGGATCGCGAAGGCCTCCTAGGAGAGCAGCTCCTGCGCCGCGGCGGCGAGCTTGGCCTGCAGGGCCTCTGACGAGGCTCGCGTGGCCTCCTTGGTGAACAGGTACGCCTTGATCTTGGGCTCGGTGCCGGACGGGCGGATTATCACCTTGCAGCCCTCGGCCAGACGGAACTCGAGCACGTTGGCGGCGGGAAGCGTCTGAGCGGCCTCCTTCTGGAGCCCGCTCACGCGAGGCATGGGTGCGCAGGCGTCATAGTCGGTGAAGCCCTCCACCGCAAGGCCGGCGATGCTCGTGGGCTGGCTCTCGCGCAGGCCGGCCATGATCGACGACATCTTCTCGGCACCCGAGGCGCCGGGGAAGCTCACGTTGACGACGCCGTTCAGGTAGAAGCCGTACCTCTCGTACAGCGCCTCCATGGCCTCATAGAGGTCCATGCCCTTGTCTGCGTAGTAGGCTGCCATCTCCACGCAGAGCATGGAGGCGACGACGGCGTCCTTGTCACGCACGTGGGTGCCCGCGAGGTAGCCGTAGCTCTCCTCGAATCCCATGAGGAAGCGCTCTCCCTCCCCGGCATCGGTGAGCAGGTCGATCTGCCCTCCGATGTACTTGAACCCGGTGAGGACGCGGCGCATCTCGAAGCCGTGGTCGAGGGCGACGGCGTCGGGCATGGCGGACGAGACGATCGTGGAGACGGCCACCTTGGCATGGACGTCCTCCCCCGCCGCCTCCTTGGTGGTGGCGAGCCAGTCCAGCAGCAGGATCCCCATCTCGTTGCCCGAGAGGAGCTTGTACTCCCCATCGTGCGGGATGGCGGTGCCCATGCGGTCGGCATCGGGATCGGTGGCGAGGAGTAGGTCGGGCTTGACCTCGTCACAGAGCTTGAGGCCCAGCTCGAGGGCGGCGCGGTTCTCGGGGTTGGGGTAGCTGCACGTGGGGAAGTCGCCATCGGGCTCGGCCTGCTCGGGTACCACGGTGACGTTCTTGACGCCGATGCGGTCGAGGATCTTGCCCACGCACTCCATGCCGCTGCCGTTGAGCGGCGTGTAGACCACCTTGAAGTCGGGGCTCGCCTTGAAGCCGGGAACCGACTGCGTCGCCACGGCGTCGATGAAGGCGTCGATGACCTCGTCGCTGGTCCACTCGATGAGACCTGCCGCCATCGCCTCGTCGAAGTCCATGGTCCTGACGCCGTCGAAGACGTCGGTCTTGTCGATGGTGTCCTGGATCTCGGCCGCGGCCTCCTCGGCGATCTGGCAGCCGCCGTCGTCGTAGACCTTGTAGCCGTTGTAGATGGCGGGGTTATGGCTGGCGGTGACGGCTATGCCCGCCGAGCAGGAGAGATGACGCGTGGCGAACGACAGGGCGGGGACCGGCTCGATGCGGGGGTAGACGAAGCTCTTGATGCCATTGGCCGCGAGCACGCCGGCGGCATAGCGGACGAAATCCTCGCCCTTGTTGCGCGAGTCACGCGCGATGGCGACCGTGGGGTGGTCGTAGTGGGCGTTCAGATAGGTGGCGAGACCCTGCGTGGCCTGGCCGACCGTGTAGATGTTCATGCGGTTGGTGCCCACGCCGATCACGCCGCGGAGACCGGCCGTACCGAACTCGAGGTCACGATAGAAGGCGTCGACGATCTTGTCCTCGTCACCGGCGGCCAGCATCTGGTCGATCTCGGCCTTGAGGTCCGGCTCCTTGACGCTTGCCTTCCAAAGCCGAGCGCGCTCCTCGATCGTCTTGTCCATGATCGAACCCCTTCTTCTGAGCGGGGACCAGGCGCCTACGACGCTCGGGCCCCATGACGTCATGCGACCAAATCTCATGACACATCGTACCCCCATGGGTGCGAGACGTACGCAGGTCGCGACAAGTGGCGTCGGTACCGGGGGATACGGCAGGGGACATGGGCCCCTACCGTCCGAGTGCCGCCGCGCGTGCTTCCATGATCCGCTTGCGGATGGACGGCACGCGGCCTGGGTCCATCGGCTCCACGCCGGCGAGCCGATACGGTATGCCCAGCGCCTCGTACTTCGCCTCGCCCATGGTGTGATACGGCAGGACGTCAAGGCCCACCACGTTGTCCCATCGCGCCATGATGCGGCCCACGCCCGCGAGCTCGTCGGGGTCATCGGTGATGCCCGGCACCACCACGTGACGGATCACCGTCGGGATGCGTCGCCTCGCGAGCTCGTCCCCGAACGCGAGAGGCCGCTCGGGACCACGTCCGCACAGGTCGCGGTGCCCCTCGGCATCGGAGTGCTTGATGTCGAGGAGCACCAGGTCCGTGTTGGCGAGGAGTCGCTCGAAACGATCGGGCCGCTCGGGGTCCCAGGCGGCACCCGACGTGTCGAGGCAGGTGTGGACGCGACCGGCCGGAGCGGAGTGCGCCGCCTCGAAGAGGGCTCCCACGAAGCCGGGCTGCGCGAGCGGCTCCCCTCCGGTCACCGTGATCCCACCGTGCCGATAGAAGGCGCGGTTGCGCTCGAACATGTCCAGCACGTGCGCCACCGTGGACGGCGTGCCGGGACGTGCCCCGGACTGATCGCCGAAGGGGGCGTCGGCCGGGACCTCGTCCCAGGTGTCCGGATTGTGGCAGTAGGCGCAACGCATGGGGCATCCCTGGACGAACACCACCAGGCGCACCCCGGGGCCATCCACCGTCCCGAACGTCTCGATGGAGTGCAGACGCCCGACGACGTCGACCGCATCATCGCCCATCGCGTTCCCACCATCCAGTCGTATGGTCGTGCGTCCCCTACATCGCCTTGTGGAAGGTGCGGGAGATGACCTCGTCCTGCTGCTCCTTGGTGAGCTTGTTGAAGTTCACCGCATAGCCGGAGACGCGGATGGTGAGCTGCGGGTACTTCTCGGGATGGGCCTGTGCGTCGATGAGGGTGTCACGGTTGAACACGTTGACGTTCAGGTGATGGCCGCCCTTCTCGGCATAGGCGTCGAGCATGCTCACGAGGTTGTCGACCTGGGTCTCGGGTACCTCTGATGTCTTCATGTGCTCCTCCTTGGATTACCGATGGCTGGTCGTGGGACCGTATGACTACTGGGGGTCCACGTCGATGGCGTCCTCGCGGGCGCTCGCATCCGCCGCGCAGGCGCAGTCGACGGGGTTCTCGATCGAGATGTCCGAGAGGTCCAGATCGTCGAACATGACCTGAGCGTCCTTGCCGAGCGCGTCGGGGATGATCGAGAAGGTGTTGGAGATGCCGTCCTGCGCGTCCTTGAACGGGAGCTTGGCGACCGAGCTGAGGCTGGCGATGGCCCCATGGGTGTCACGCCTGTGCATGGGGTTCGCGCCAGGGGCGAAGGGTGCGCCGGCACGACGGCCGTCGGGGGTGTTGCCCGTCTTCTTGCCGTAGACCACGTTGCTGGTGATGGTGAGGATCGAGGTCGTGGGGATGGAGTCGCGATACGTCTTGCGCTTGCGAACGCAGCGCATGAACTCCTCGACCACGTCATGGGCGATGCGGTCCACACGGTCATCGTCGTTGCCGTACTTGGGGAAGTCACCCTCGATCTCGAAGTCCACCACGAGGCCGGTCTCATCTCGCACGGGGCGCACGGTGGCGTACTTGATGGCGGAAAGCGAGTCGGCCACGACGGAGAGGCCGGCTATTCCGGTGGCGAACCAACGCTTGACGTGCTCGTCATGGAGCGCCATCTGGACTCGCTCGTAGCAGTACTTGTCATGCATGTAGTGGATGGCGTTGAGGCTGCTCACGTAGACGGCCGACAGCCAGCCCATCATGTCGTTGAACTTGTCCACGACGTCGTCGTAGTCGAGCACGTCGCCCTCGACCGCACGGTACTTGGGACCGACCTGCTCTCCCGAGACCTCGTCGCGGCCACCGTTGATGGCGTAGAGCAGGCACTTGGCCAGGTTCGCACGGGCCCCGAAGAACTGCATCTCCTTGCCGATGCGCATGGAGCTCACGCAGCAGGCGATGCCGTAGTCGTCACCATGGATGGGGCGCATGAGGTCATCGTTCTCGTACTGGATGGAGCTCGTCGAGATGGAGATGCGCGCGCAGTAGTCCTTGAACCCCTGCGGCAGACGGGTGCTCCAGAGAACGGTGAGGTTGGGCTCGGGAGCCGTGCCGATGTTCTCGAGCGTGTGGAGGTAGCGGAAGCTCATCTTGGTGACCATGGTGCGACCATCCACGCCCATGCCGCCGATGGACTCGGTCACCCACTGGGGGTCTCCCGAGAAGAGGTCGTTGTACTCGGGCGTGCGTGCGAACTTGACCATGCGCAGCTTCATGATGAAGTGATCCACGAACTCCTGGATCTGCTCCTCGGTGAAGGTTCCCGCCTCGAGGTCACGCTCGGCGTAGATGTCGATGAAGGTCGAGGTGCGGCCGAGGCTCATGGCCGCGCCGTTCTGCTCCTTGACCGACGCGAGATAGCCGAAGTAGGTCCACTGGATCGCCTCGGCGACGTTCTCGGCGGGACGCGTGATGTCGCATCCGTAGATGCGGCCGAGCTCGGCGAGCTCGCCCAGGGAGCGAATCTGCTCGGACAGCTCCTCGCGGTGGCGGATGACGTCCTCGGTCATGATCGAGCTGGTACCGGCCTTCTCGGCCTTCTTCTCGGCCACGAGGAAGTCGGTCCCGTAGAGGGCGACGCGGCGGTAGTCGCCGATGATGCGGCCGCGGCCGTAGGCATCGGGCAGGCCCGTGATGATATGGGAGTGGCGGCAGGCGCGCATCTCGGGGGTGTAGACGTCGAACACGCCCGCGTTGTGGGTCTTGCGATAGTGGGTGTAGATGTCGACGACCTGGGGGTCCACCTCGTAGCCGTTGTCGGAGCAGGCCTGCTGGGCCATGCGGATCCCGCCGTTGACGTGGAGCGCACGCTTGAGGGGCTTGTCGGTCTGGAGGCCGACGATGGTCTCGAGGTCACGGTCGATGTAGCCGGCCGCATGGCTCGTGATGGTGGAGACGACCTTGGTGTCCATGTCGAGCACGCCGCCCTTGGCAGCCTCCTCGGCGAAGAGGTCCATCACCTCTCCCCAGAGCTTCTCGGTACGATCGGTCGGTCCTGCGAGGAACGACTCGTCGCCCTCATAGGGGGTGTAGTTGCGCTGGATGAAGTCCCGGACGTCGATCTCCCTCGTCCAGTTTCCTTCGGAGAAGCCCTGCCAAGCCTGCTGCATCGTGGCCTTCACGCTCCTTGTGTCGAGACGGACGTGCGAATCTGGATGCCGTTGCCGCGCACGCGCTCCGCGCGGAATGAGCGTATCAGAACGGGAACGGGAAAACACCGTCAATGTCGATTCGATTTGAAGAGATTCCACAACATCTTGTGTTTCCCATATCATTGTCATGCCAACTGATGTGGTGTTGACATATGTCCCTTACTACATGGCATTATCCCCTCCCCCACACGTCCGTCACTCGATCTTTAATTCCTACTTGTTTGCTAGGGTTATAAGTGGCAGACTATCCCGCAACGGACGCCGACCCCTCGCCCGCGGGCTTGGGGGTATGCTCGTCCGAAGCCACAACGCGGGAGGTCATCATGCACGTAGCAAATCATGTCGAGGCCCTCATCGGCTCAACCCCACTCGTGGACCTCACCGCCCTGTGCGAAGGCGTGACACCAGACTCGGGGACGCGCGTCCTGGGCAAGTACGAGGCCACCAACCCCGGCGGCTCCATCAAGGACCGCGTGGCCAAGGCCATGCTCGACGCGGCCGAGCGTTCCGGTGAGCTCAAGCCCGGCGGCACCGTGATCGAACCCACGAGCGGCAACACCGGCGTGGGCCTCGCGATGCTCACGGCGGCGCGCGGCTACCACATGATCCTCACGATGCCCGAGACCATGAGCATCGAGCGGCGCAAGCTCGCCGCCGCCTACGGTGCGAAGATCGTGCTCACCCCCGGGAAGGACGGGATGGCGGGTGCCGTGGCCAAGGCGAAGGAGATCCAGGCGAAGACGCCTGGCAGCATCGTGGCCGGGCAGTTCGACAACCCCGCGAACCCACGCGCCCACTACGAGACGACGGGGCCCGAGATCTGGCGTGACACCGAGGGCACCGTCGACGCCATCGTGGCCGGCGTGGGCACCGGCGGCACCGTGTCCGGGACGGGTCGCTTCCTGAAGGAGCAGAAGGCCTCGGTGCGCGCCGTGGCGGTGGAGCCCGCGGAAAGCCAGGTGCTCGCAGGTGGCCAGGCGGGGCCCCACAAGATCCAGGGGATCGGCGCCAACTTCGTGCCTGGCAACTTCGACCGGGACGTCGTCGACGAGATCGTGCCCGTGCCCTCTGACGAGGCCGTGACCATGAAGGGTCGCCTCGCCGACGAGACCGGCCTTCTCGTGGGCATCTCCTCCGGTGCGGCCGTGTGGGCCGCGGCCCAGCTCGCGGCACGTCCCGAGTACGCAGGCAAGACGATCGTCGCCATCCTCCCCGACACCGGGGAGCGCTATCTGTCCATGGCCTAGGCAACGTGCGACCTCCAGGTCGCCGGAACATGGGGCCCGTGTGTCAGCCGCTGATCGCGGCCAGGCGCACGGGCCCCTATACTTATGGGGATGGTCGCCCGCCGGGCGGACCACGCTACGGGCGAGAGGTGTCCCGATGGAGTTTTTCGCGACGTGTCCCAAGGGGTTCGAACGGCTATTGGCATCCGAGCTGGGAGGTCTTGGCCTCCATCAGGTGAGGGCCCTCCATGGTCAGGTGGCCTTCTCGGGCCCGCTTGACGAGGCGTATCGCGCCTGCCTCTGGAGCAGGCTCGCCTCGCGCGTGGTTCTCGTGCTGGCGCACGTCCCCGCATCCACCTCGGACGAGCTCTACGAGAGCCTGAGGGACCTCCCGTGGGAGGATCATCTTCTGCCGTCCGTCACGTTCGCGGTCGATGCCCACGGCACCAACCGCGAGCTCAGGAACACCCAGTTCATCGCCCTTCGCACGAAGGACTCCGTCTGCGACCGCCTGGTGGCGCGCGTGGGCGGCCGCCCCGGCGTGGACACCTCCTCCCCCGACCTCCGCATCGTGGTCCGTCTGCACAACTCCACGGCCACCGTCGGGCTCGACCTCTCGGGCGAACCCCTCTTCCATCGTGGGTACGAGCGCACGGGATGGACGGGGCCCAGGAGGACGTCCGGTCCCGGCCGAGGTACGGGCCGTGGCAGGGGCAAGCGGGACGAGCGGGAGGTCAGACCGCCCTTCGCCCCCATGCGCGCCGACTACGCGTCGGCCCTTCTCGCGTCGGGCTCGTGGTTCCGCGCCTGCAGACATGACGCTCCCGAGCTCGTGGCCCTCTATCCCGGGTCCGGCGTGCTCCTCGCCGAGGCTGCCGCCCAGGCCCTCGACCGGGCCCCCGGCCTCGTGAGGACGCGTTGGGGATTCGAGGGTTGGTCCGGCCACTCCGAGCAGGACTGGCAGAGGCTCGTCGACGAGGCCGACCGCAGGGCGGAGGCTGGGGCCGGCGCGGACGTGAGCCTCATCGCCATCGATGACCGCCGTGGCAGCGCCAACGCATGCCGCGACACCCTCCGCTCGATGGGTCTTGCCTGCTCGCCCACCTTCGCGAGCTCCCCCGCAGGTGTGGCGGACCTGTCGGCGGCATCGCTCGCGATACTCGACCTGTCCTGGATCGCCCCCACCGAGCTCGCCCGCGAGGCCGGCGCCCTCTCGTCCGCGACGGCCGTGGCCGACGCGATGGGCGAGGGCACGCCGATCGTCTCGCTCGCCACGTCGGATGCGATCGACTCCGCGCTGGGGGTCTCCCCCACCCAGACGACCGAGGTGTACCTCGGCTCGGACACGGCCGCGATCCGCTCCTTCGCGGATGGGGCCTCGGCATCCGGCGATCATGGCGATTCGCCGAGGACGTCGGTCACCCTCAAGGACCGCGACGGGGCACCCTATCCCGTCCCCGTCCTGGTGTCGGCATCCGACCAGTTCGCCGCCAGACTCGCCAAGGTGGCGCGCCAGCGCGCCAAGTGGGCCCGCCGCGAGGACGTCACCTGCTATCGCGTCTATGACGCGGACCTGCCGGACTACGCGGTCTCCATCGACCTGTATCACGGCTCGGAGGGATCGAGGTACGACCGGTCCCACACCTGGCTCGTGGTGTCCGAATACGCCGCCCCGTCCGAGATCGACGCGGACCTCGCCCACAGACGTCTCCTCGACGTGCTGACCATCGCGCCGAAGGTCCTGGACGTGGACCCCGCGGACGTGAGCGTGCGCGTTCGCGAGCGCGCCCGAGGCGGCTCGCAGTACTCCGGCGGTGGCAAGCTCGTGGATGACGCCCCCCGCAAGGACGCCGACGCCAAGGCCACGACGCACCTCGTGGACGAGGGCGGGCTCACCTTCGAGGTGAACCTGTCCGATCGTCTGGACACGGGATTGTTCCTCGACCATCGTGACGTGCGCGCGCAGGTGCGCGAGATGGCGAAGCAGACCGTGGGGTCCAAGCGCTTCCTCAACCTCTTCGCCTATACCGGCACCGCCACCTGCTACGCGGCCGACGGCGGCGCGAAGCACACCACCACCGTCGACATGAGCCGACCCTACCTCGACTGGGCGAGAAGGAACATGCGCCGGAACGGCTTCAACGGTCCCGACCACGAGTACGTCCAGACCGACGTCATCGGATGGGTCTCCGACCAGCGCCGCACGGCGAACCGCTGGGACCTCGTGTTCTGCGACCCTCCGACCTTCTCCAACTCCAGCCGCATGCGCTCGGGCAGCTTCGACGTCCAGCGCGATCACGCGGAGCTGCTCATCGGAGTGAGCCGCCTGCTCACCAGGAACGGCGTCTGCCTCTTCTCGTGCAACCTTCGTGGCTTCGAGCCCGATGTCGAGAAGCTCTCACGCTATGGGGTCGAGATCGAGGACGTGACCGAGGGCACCATCCCCGAGGACTTCTCGAGGAACGCCAAGATCCACCATTGCTACCTGGTGAGGCGCACGCCCGAGGCCAAGTGAGCCGCCCCTACTCCGCCGAGTAGAACCCCTCGAGGTCCGCGGACATCGTCTTGAGCGTGGGCAGGTCCACATAGGCCATGTGCCCGCAGCCATAGCGCTTGAACTCGATGCGACCGCGGAGCTCGGGACCCAGGTGGAGGCACGCGATGTCATGGACCACGTTCCAGTAGGTGGTGGCCGCGTCATAGCGGCCGCCCACGATCAGCATCCTGCAGGTGGGGTTGCGTCGCAGCGCGGTGGCGATGTCCATGGCGACGTTGGGGGCGATGACCTTGCCCACACCGGGCTGCGCGTGCTCCCAGTTCCAGGACTTGCCCACGCCGTCGTAGTTGTTGTTGAGGTAACGGGTCGTGGGGGCATAGCCCAGGTCGTCATGGAGGAACGAGCGGAACGCCGACGTCCACGCGCACTCGACCGCATCGTCAGCCGCGTCCTCCTCCGCGAAGAAGCCCGAGTCGGTCTGGGCGAACGAGGGGGCGTAGCTGGTGAAGCGCATGTCGAGACGACCGCAGACCTTGTCCTCGTCGGCCAGGATGTCACGACGGAACTCGTCGAGTTCGATGCGCAGGTGCTTGCGGCGGATGAGGTCGACGGGGAGGCCGATGAGCTTGGAGAGCCTGCGGGCGACGGACGCCTCCTCGCGGTCCGGGAGCATGTCGCCCTGGAGCAGCGCGCTCGCGTACTCGCCCTGCGTGAACGCCATCGCCCGGTCGAACCACTCGTCGACGTCGACGCCCTTGCCCGCACGGCCGAAGTACTGGGCCGCGGCGGCCATGGTGGGGACCATGCCGAGATAGTAGAGGTCCTCGCCGGGAAGCGTCTGGACCCAGTCGAAGATGGCCGAGACCATGACGACGCCTGCCACATGGACGTCATGCTCGCCCAGGATGCGCATCAGGACGGCGTTGCGCACCGTGCCATACGACTCGCCGAGCAGATACACGGGGCTGCCCCAACGGCCGTTCTCCTCGAGCCAGCGCTGGATCGCACGCGAGAACGCATCCGCGTCGCCATCGACCCCGAATATGGCCGAGCCGTCCTGGCCCTCGGCGACGGCGGACCAACCGGTCCCCAAGGCGTCGAGGAACACGAGGTCGCTCTGGGGGAGCAGGGTGTAGGGGTTGTCCTCCACGACGGCGGAGGCGAGATGCGCGGTGCCGTCCGTGGCCACGCGACGTGGGCCGAACCCGCCGAAGTTCACGGGGATGCTCGCGCAGCCGGGTCCACCGTTGTAGCAGAAGGTCACGGGACGGCAGGCCGCACCGGCGTCGGAGGCGCCCCTCTCGGCCACGTAGGAGATGGAGAACATCCTCCCCTCCAGGTTGCCCCCGTCATCGGTCACGTCGAGGTGGGAGGCGGTAGCCACGTAGTCTATGGATGAGGAGCCAGAGCGCCACGTGAGGTGTGCCGAGGCAGGCGCGGGAACGTCGGCCACATGAGATGCCGGCACCTGGTGCAGCACCTTCGACGCGGCCGCAAACGAGGTCCCCTTGGGTGAGGGGGCCGCGACCTTCCCCACGGCCCCGTCCATCGTCATGTCCACGCTGCCATCCTCGTTCATGCGATCCTCCCCTTCTCGTCCGCCCATATGCCCACAACGTATCACATGGCACGAGCCGCATGGTCGTCCCCCCTTATCAAGAGGGGGAGGTTGTGGCAACATAAGGCAGTTATCAATGGAGGCCCGCCGGAGCGCGGGCCGTCGCGTTTGGAGCGGCCTTGTCAATCCTCAAGCGTAAGGGTGCCGAAGCAGGCACCTCACATGTCCCCTCGGCAGGAATCCCGTTCTCCGTGGGAATGGTCCTCGTGACCCTCGGCGTGGTCTACGGCGACATCGGCACGAGCCCCATGTACGTCATGAAGGCCATCGTGAACGGCAACGGCGGTCTTTCCACCGTGTCGGAGGACATGATCCTGGGAGCGCTCTCCCTCATCATCTGGACGCTCACGCTCATCACGACGGTGAAATACGTGGTCATCGCCATGAAGGCCGACAACCACAACGAGGGCGGCATCTTCGCGCTCTACTCGTTGGTGAAGCGCTGCGGCAAGTGGCTCATCTTCCCGGCCATGATCGGCGGCGCCGCGCTGCTCGCTGACGGAATCCTGACCCCTGCCGTCACGGTGACCACGGCCATCGAGGGCCTTCGCACCATCGACTTCGGCGTGACGCTGCTCGGCGAGGGACAGTTCCGCGTCGTCCTCATCACGATCGTCATCCTCGCGATCCTCTTCCTCGTGCAGAGGGCAGGCACCTCGAACATCGGTCGTGCCTTCGGCCCCATCATGACCCTATGGTTCCTCTTCCTGGGCATCACCGGCATCGCCGCCATGTCCGGCAACCTCACGGTGCTGCGCGCGCTGAACCCCGTCCGCGGGATCATGTTCCTCTTCGGGCCCGTCAACAAGGCGGGCCTCATGGTGCTGGGCTACGTCTTCCTGGCCACCACGGGTGCCGAGGCGCTCTACTCGGACATGGGCCACGTCGGAAAGTCGAACATCTACGCCTCCTGGCCGTTCGTGAAGGTCTGCCTCATCCTCAACTACCTGGGACAGGGTGCGTGGCTGCTGGCCAACAAGGACAACGCCGCGCTCGCCTCGATCAACGACATGAACCCGTTCTTCCAGATGCTGCCCGTCGAGCTGCGACCGTTCTCCGTGGTCCTCTCCACCGTGGCCGCCATCATCGCCAGCCAGGCGCTCATCACCGGCTCGTACACGCTCGTCTCCGAGGCCACGCGCCTCGACCTGCTCCCCCACATGCAGATCCACTACCCCTCCGAGACCAAGGGCCAGCTCTACATCCCGTTGGTCAACACCATCATGTGGATCGGCTGCACGGGCGTGGTCCTGCTGTTCCAGAGCTCGAGCCACATGGAGGCCGCGTACGGTCTGGCCATCACGCTCACCATGATCATGACCACGCTGCTCATGACGGTCTATCTGCATCAGATACGCCATCACAAGATCGGCTCCGTCATCTTCCTGCTGTTCTTCGGCGCCCTGGAGACGGCCTTCTTCGTGTCGAGCCTGACGAAGTTCATGCACGGCGGCTATGTGACCGTCCTCATGGCCCTGGTGCTGTTCGTGATCATGCTCGTGTGGCGTCGTGGCACGGCCGTCGAGCACACGCAGTCCGTCTACCTGCCCGTGAAGCACTACGTCAGGCAGCTGGGCCAACTCCGCGAGGATGACCGCTACTCGACCCTCGCAGACAACCTCGTCTTCCTCACGAACGACTCGTCGCTCAACATGCTCGACCGCGACATCCTCTACTCGATCCTCGACAAGCACCCCAAGCGCGCCAAGGCCTATTGGTTCCTCAACGTGAACGTGACCGAGGAGCCCTACACGCACGCCTACGTGGTGAACAACTTCGGGACCGACTACATCTTCAAGGTGCAGCTGCAGCTGGGCTTCAAGGTGAACCAGCGAGTGAACTCTTATCTGCGCCAGGTCGTGCGCGACCTCGTGCAGTCGGGCGAGCTGCCCGTCCAGGGCCACGACTACTCGATCTACCGTCATCCCGGCGCCGTCGGGGACTTCCGCTTCTGCATGATCCGCAAGGTCATGGCTCCCGAGACGGACGTCACGCCGCTCGACAGGCTCAACATGACGATGAAGTACGCCATCCGTCGCGTCTGTGGCTCGGCCGCCCAGTGGTATGGCCTCGAGAACTCGAGCATCATCTTCGAGTACGTGCCCTTGTTCGGTCGCGTGAGGCCCGCCACCACGCTCGAGCGTCTGCCCCTCGAGGACGTCGTGACCTCTCAGGCCGAGACGGACGATGAGGACATCTTCTCCTCCCACATGGCCGACGCCCGCGAGGCGACGGCCCAGGAGGTCCAGGCCAACATCTACGGCGGCAAGTCGGGGCTCTACGTGGCCGCCGAGGAGGCTCACGGCCATCATGTCGACGAGGCGGATGCCAAGACGGCGGAGGGCATGTCCGAGGATGACACGGACCTGGCCGACCCCCAGGACGGGGCCACCGACTAGCGAAGAGGTCGATAGGGATCGAGGGGGCTCCTTGCCGTCAGGCGAGGAGCCCTTCCATGTAGCGGCCGACTCCCGCCTCGCCGCAGGGACCCGTGACGTGATCGGCGGCAGCGAGGGCCTCGGGTGCGGCATTGGCCATGGCGACACCGTCGCCAGCCGACGTGAGCATGCTCACGTCGTTCAGCGAGTCGCCGAACGCCACCGAGTCGGCGACGTCGATGCCGAGGTGTCCACAGAGCCACACGAGACCCGTCCCCTTCGAGGCTGCGGCATCCGTCACCTCGAGGTTGGTCGGATACGAGCTGACCCACGCGAGGGTCGGGTCGGCCGCGACGGCGGCGATGACGGCGGCGCGGTCGGCGGCGGCACGGCAGAACACCGTCACACGCTCGACCTCATGCGCCCTCTCGAGGACCTGGGGGACCGTGAGGTCGACGGGGGTCCTCATGGCACGCAGCGACGCGAGGTAATGCGGGTCGGAGATGTAGCCGGGCAGCGCCTCGTAGTTCTTGCGGACCGAATAGGCATGGCCATCGGCGAAGACATCGACGATCGCGTCCGCTCCCGATCTGTCGATGGCCTCGCACAAGGTGAGGACCCTCTCGGGACCTATGGGCACGGAGCGGATGCAGGTGTCACCCGAGTCCCTCTCGAGGTCGTGAATGCTCGAGCCGTCCCCCGCTACGACGTATCGGACGGCGGGGTTGGCCAGGAGCTCGGCGGGGATTCCCGAGAAGGGGCGGCCCGTGCAGGGCACGAACGGGATGCCGCGGTCGTGCATCGCCTCGAGGGCGATGAGGTTCTCGGCCGGGATGGTCTTGTCTGGGGCGAGGAAGGTGTCATCCATGTCGGCGAAGGCTATGAGCACGAGGTCAGTTCCTGTCCGCTAGAGGCACGTAGTCCCGCACGTCCATGACGGCACGGTAGGCGGGACGGATGATGCGAGCCGAGCCGTAGAGCTCCTCCATGCGATGGGCCGTCCAACCCGACATGCGCGCGATGGCGAAGATGGGCGTGTAGAGGTCCGCGGGAATGCCGAGCATCGAATAGACGAAGCCGGTGTAGAGATCGATGTTGGCGCAGATGGGCTTGTCGGTCCCCCGCACGCCGCGGATGATGTCGGGAGCGAGACGCTCGACCCCCTCGATCAGGTCGAGCTTGTCCTCGCAGCCCTTCTCCCGGGCGAGCTTGCGAGCGAAGAGCTTGACGAGCTGCGCCCTGGGATCGCTCTTTGTGTAGACGGCGTGCCCCATCCCATAGACGAGGCCCGTGTGGTCGAACGCATCGCCATGGGCGATCCTCTCCAGATAGCAGGAGAGCTCGTCGTCGCTCGACCAGTCGGACACGTTGGCCGCGATGTCATCGAGCATGGAGCCGACCATCGAGTTCGCCCCACCGTGCTTGGGACCCTTGAGCGAGCCCATGGCGGCCGCGTAGGCGGAATAGGGGTCCGTTCCCGAACTGGAGAGGACGCGACAGGTGAAGGTCGAGTTGTTGCCGCCACCGTGCTCGGCGTGGAGCATGAGCATGACGTCGAGCATCATGGCCTCGTCGCGCGTGAACCCGTCGTCACCACGCAGCACGTCTAGGACCGTCTCGGCCATGGAGTAGCCGTCACGGACGGGTGGCACGCTCAGCTCCGTCTGGTCACGGTCGGCGGCAAAGGCCGCGTGCGCGATGGCGGCGATGCGCGGGAGACGGCCGAGAAGGGAGAGGGCGACGTCGATCTCGTGGACGGGAGAGGTGTCGTCAGGCGTCTCGTCGAAGGCGTAGAGGAGCAGGGTGGAGCGCGCGAGCACGTTCATGATGGAGCTCGACGCCGTGGTTCTCGGGAAGATGCCGAGGTATCCGGCAGGAAGGGCCCTGCGCGAGTCGATGCGCGCGTTGTAGTCGTCGAGCTGCGCCGCCGTGGGCAGGCTTCCCGTTATGAGGAGATAGGAGACCTCCTCGTAACCGAAGCGTCCCTCCTCGTGGGCGCGACTCACGAGGTCGGCTATGTGGTATCCGCGAAGCGAGAGGTCACCCTCATCGGGTACGACCTGGCCATCGACCTTGGTGTAGCCGTGGACGTCGGCGATGCGGGTGAGTCCCACGAGGACGCCCGTCCCGTCGGCGTTCCTGAGTCCCCTCTTCACGTCATAGCGCTCGAAGAGGTCAGGATCCACCAGGTCGATCTCACCGCTGTAGAGGCGGTCGCTCACCGGAGGCAGCCCGAGGGCGACCGACGGCATGGGGCTCACGTCCATGGCGTGCTTCAGCGCGGAGGTCTCCCCCTCCTTGAGCACGGCCTCGTAACCTCTATGGCGTTGACCCAGACCCATGGGACCTCACTCTCCGCAGCCGCCCGCGTCGTGTGGGCGGCGGAATCGCTACAGACGGTACATGAAGCGGAAGACCTCCTCCTTCTGCAACGTGACCTGGACGCCGAGCTCGTGCGAGAGGTCCTCGACCTGCTCGTGGAGGTCGGCGAAGGCCACGTCGGAGCCGGAGAGGTCGACGAGCATGGTCATCGTGAAGATGCCCTGGAGGATCGTCTGGGAGATGTCGAGGACGTTCACCTCGTGCTTGGCGAGCAGTGTGGTGACCGCCGCGACGATGCCGGAGCGGTCGGAGCCCAGAACGGTCAGTATGGCGCGGTCGCAGGTCTCCTCGGTGGTGGCCATGGTATCTCCCCTATTTGCCAGTGTGAACAATGGGACAATAGTAGCCCAGTTCGCGAGGAATGCGAGAGTCCGCAGCTAGGATACACATCGTCAAGACCTATCGAAGACGAGCGCGAGCAGATCGCGCGAGGAGGGATCGCCCATGGAGGACTTCAGCTGGATCGTGCCGACGAGGTTCGTGTTCGGTCGCGGAGTCGAGGGCAAGGTGGGCGAATGGGCCGCCGAGGGTGGCTACTCGAAGGCTCTCGTGGTCTATGGTGGCAGGCACGCCAAGCAGAGCGGCCTCGTCGACGTGGTCCTGTCGTCCCTGGACGCGGCCGGTGTGGGACACGTCGAGCTGGGAGGCGTCAGGCCCAACCCCGAGGTCGGCCTCGTCCGCAAGGGTGTCGCGCTCGCCAAGGACGCCGGCGTCGACCTGGTGCTCCCCATAGGCGGCGGCTCGGTCATGGACTGCTCCAAGGCGATCGCCCTGGGCTCCCTGTATGACGGTGACGTCTGGGACCTCTACGACAAGCCGAACCCCGTGCCGGCGAAGGTCGCCCTCCCCCTCGCGGCCGTCGTGACCATCCCCGCCTCCGGCAGCGAGAGCTCCGACTCGAGCGTCATCTCCAACGACGAGCTCGGTCTCAAGAGCTCCTGCAAGGGCGACTTCATCCGCCCGAAGGCCGCCTTCATGGACCCCGAGCTCACGTTGAGCCTGCCCGCGTGGCAGACCGCGGCAGGCATCACGGACATGTTCGCCCACATCATGGAGAGGTTCTTCTCCGCCACGGGCGACACCTGCGTCACCGACGGGATCTCGCTGTCCCTCATGAGGTCGATCAGGTCGGCGGCGATGCGCGTCATGGCCGACCCGTCCGACTATGAGGCCAGGGCCGACATCATGTGGGCCGGCACCCTCGCACACGACGGCCTATGCAGTTGCGGACGCTCGCAGGACTGGGTGAGCCACGGGCTCGAGCACGAGCTGTCCGCCGCCAAGCCAAGCGTCACCCATGGCGCCGGTCTCGCGGTCATGTTCCCGGCTTGGATGCGTTATTGCCACGAGGGCAACGAGCGCAGGTTCATACAGATGGGACGCGAGGTCTTCGGTCTGGTCACGACAGGTGACGACGACGCTGACGCCCTGGCGGCCATCGAGTGTCTGCAGGGGTTCTTCTGCTCGATGGGAATGCCCCGCTACCTTGATGACTTCGGCTTCGTCCCCGGAGACGTCGACGCGATGCTGCCGACGCTCGTCGCGAACAAGGGTGAGACGTTCGGGAGTCTGAGAAGGCTCGACGCCGATGACGCCAAGGCGATCTACCTCTCCGCCTTCAGGCCGGATGGCGAGGACAGGTCCTAGTTCTCGGAAGGTGCCTCGCCGAGGCTCCCCTCGAAGCGGCGGACGACCTCGTCCTCGGAGGTGTGGAGCGCGACGGCGAGCTCGGACAGCGAGCGCTCGCGAGCCTGCTTGAGGATGCGCTCATAGACGACGGGCGGCTTCTTGTTGCGGGCCTTGACCTCGTCGATGCGGGAGATGAAGGTCTTCACGATGCGGACCGAGTCGCGGCAGGTGCCGCGCTTGATCTGCGACTTGAAGTGCTCCTCCTCGAGGGCGTTGCTCTTGTCGGTGAACTCGTCCACGCCCATGGAGGGGTAATGCTCGATGAGCGAGACCGCCTCGTCATGGCTCAGGATGGGACGCAGACGGTCCTCATTGGAGATGGGGAAGCTGATGAGCATGGGGTTCCTGCCGCAGACGGGCATGAGCTTATACACCGACGCGGGTTCCTTCTCCACTGCCTCGACCTTGCAGACACCCTGACCTGGATGAACGATATACTCTCCGACAGAATACATGCAGTCTCCTCCCCATTTATGCACTTATGATACCACTTCGCGACCCCTGAGGCGACACCTCACCGAAAAAGGACTTCACAAACGGGCCGATTAGTTGCATAGTGGCAAGTTTACGTTTTGCTCGCACCCATCCCACGCTGGACGGATGGCCCTTTACTTGAAGTCACCTTCAAGGGGTACGATTGCCACGCACGCCGCCCCACGGCGGGACGCCCGATGAGGATGGGATGGTCATGGGTCTGGGTCTTTCCACTGGGTCGCGCTACGGCCTCGCCTTCTCGGGCGGGACCGACTCGTCGCTGCTCCTCGCGCTCATGCTGGACGAGGGTCTGGACGTGGTCGCATACACGGTCGACTCCGCGTTCCAGGCACCCTTCGAGGCAGCCGACGCGCGCGCGGTCGCACGATCCCTGGGGGCGACGCACGAGGTGATCGGCGTCGACGTCCTCGCGCATGACGAGGTCTGCTCCAACCCGCCTGACCGCTGCTACCACTGCAAGCGGCTCATCTTCTCCACCCTGCTCGACCGCATGGCCGAGGAGGGAAGGGACGTCCTCGTGGATGGCACGAACGCATCCGATGACCCGGCTCGTCGCCCCGGGTTCAGGGCCCTCGCCGAGCTCGGCGTGGTGTCCCCCCTCCGCGACCTCGGACTCACCAAGGACGACGTGCGGCGACTCTCACGCGAGCGTGGTCTCATGACCGCATCCAAGCCGAGCTTCTCCTGCCTGGCCACGCATGTGGGCGAGGGCCTCCCCATCACGGCGGCCTCCCTCGCGGCGGCAGCACCTGCGGCCGAGGCCGAGACGGACGTGTGGGTACGCTCGCCTGAGAGGGAGAGCATGGGAGACGAGCGGAGGGGTGACGATGGACAGGAATGAGCTCGAGACCACGCTCGAAGACGTCGCGTCCGGAAGGGTCTCTCCCTCCCAAGCGGCACGGTCACTCGAGATCGCGCCGTTCCTGGACCTCGGATACGCGAAGGTGGACACGCAACGTGGTCTACGCACCGGTGTCTCCGAGGTAGTCTATGGCGAAGGCAAGACGGCCGAGCAGGTCTCAGGCATCGTGGACGCCATGCTCGGCCATGGCCAGGGACGCGTCCTCGTGACGCGTCTCGACGAGGCCAAGTCATCCGCACTCGCCCTCGCGCTCCCCAAGGACGTCCCCTATCACTATCACGAGACCTGCCGCCTCGGGGTGGTGGGTGACATGCCCGAGCCCTCGGGTGCAGGCACCATCGTGGTGGCCGCGGCCGGCACGAGCGACCTCACCGTTTCAGAGGAGGCGGCCGTGACCGCCGAGTTCCTGGGCAACGACGTCACCAGGCTCGTGGACGTCGGCGTCGCCGGCATACAGAGGCTCCTCGCCCATGCGGACGAGATCTCCCAGGCCAGCGTGATCATCGCGGTCGCCGGGATGGAAGGGGCCCTCGCGAGCGTGATAGCGGGGATGAGCAGCTGCCCCGTGATAGCGGTCCCCACCAGCGTGGGATACGGGGCGAGCTATGGCGGTCTCGCCGCCCTGCTCGCCATGTTGAACTCCTGCGCGAGCGGGGTGAGCGTGGTGAACGTGGACAACGGGTTCGGGGCCGGCTTCCAGGCGAGCCTCATAAACCATGTGGGATCGACGCGTCAGGAAGATGACGCCGAGGGGGACATGAGATGACCGATACCATCTACCTCGACTGCGCGAGCGGCATAGCCGGGGACATGCTCGTGGCCGCCCTGCTCGACCTGGGGGCGGACGAGGGACGTCTGCGCGACGTGCTGGACCACATGCCCGTGGACGGCTTCGACGTGCGGATGGGGCGCAGGGATCGCTCGGGGATCGACTGCTGCGACTTCGACGTGGTGCTCGACGAGGCCCACGAGAACCACGACCACGACATGGCTTGGCTCCATGGGACGGTCCACGACCATGAGCATGCTCATGCCGAGGGTCATCACCACATGCATCGGACCCTCGCCGACGTGGAGGCCATCATCGACGCGACGCCCCTCTCCCCGGCAGCTGATGCCATGGCGAGGCGCACCTTCGCGATCCTCGCACGGGCGGAGGCCACCGCGCATGGGACGGCACCAGAGAAGGTGCTGTTCCACGAGGTCGGAGCCGTCGACTCCATCGTGGACATCGTATCGGCCGCCGTGTGCCTCGATGACCTCGGCGTGAGAAGGGTCATCGTCGACGAGCTCTCCGAGGGTCGCGGGACCATCCGCTGCGCGCATGGCGTCATGCCCGTCCCCGTGCCTGCCGTGGTCGCAATCGCATCAGCCGAGAGGCTCCCCCTCCATGCCACCGGAGTCGAGGGAGAGCTCGTCACCCCGACCGGCGCCGCGCTCGCCGCCGCCATGAGGACGGATGGGTCGCTTCCGCCACGCTACACGATCGAAGGCGTGGGACTCGGCGCGGGCAAGAGGGACTACGCATGCCCCGGCTTCCTACGCGTCCTCGCGATCGAGGAGCTCCCCCGCCCTTCGGACCCGAAGACCGCTGCTCCGGACGACGCCCCGGTCGCGCTCGGCCACGACCAGGTCTGGCGCCTCGAATGCGACGTGGACGACTGCAGCGGTGAGGCCCTGGGGCGTTGCATGACGCGACTGCTCGAGGCAGGCGCGCGCGAGGCCCACTACATCCCCGTCTTCACGAAGAAGGGCCGTCCGGCCTGGCAGCTCCAGGTCATCTGCGACGAGGCCCACAGGGAGGCCCTCGAGCGCGAGGTGTTCGAGGGGACCACCACGATCGGCATACGCCGCACCCCATGCGACCGCACCGTGCTGCCTCGCGAGGAGACGAGCGTGGATGGTCCGCTGGGCAGGTTCCGCGCCAAGGTGGTGACGCTGCCGGGAGGGCAGCGTCGCGCGTATCCGGAGTATGAGGACGTGAGCGCCCTCGCCGACGCGCAGGGCACCCCCTTCCAGGAGGCCTGGCGCATGGCCCTCGCGGCCTGCGAGGAAGCGCTTCGGGGCGAGAGGGCCTAGCGCCTGTCGGCGGCCCACTCGTCGAACGAGGGATGGACCTTGTCCTTGTCGGAGAGGACGGGCGGCTCGGTCATGGCAGGCCACGTGATGCCGATCGTGGGATCGTCCCACATGAGACCGCCCTCATCGCCGGGATGGTAGACGTCGTCGCACTTGTATGCGAACGTCGCGGTCTCGGACAGGACATAGAAGCCATGCGCGAACCCGCGGGGGATGAAGAGCTGGCGGTGGTTGTCTCCCGAGAGGGTGACGCCCTCCCACCTGCCGAACGTGGGACTGCCCGCACGAAGGTCGACGGCCACGTCGAACACCTCGCCGTCGAACACACGGACGAGCTTGGCCTGGGGGTGATCGATCTGGAAGTGGAGGCCACGCAGCACGCCCCTGGTACTCCCCGACTGGTTGTCCTGGATGAACTCGCATGTGATGCCTGCCGCCTCGAAGTCGGGGCGCTTGTAGGTCTCTATGAAGAAGCCTCGAGGGTCACCGTAGGGAGTGGGATCGACGATCGTGACGCCCTCGATGGACGTCTCCGTGAAGGTGAAGTTGCCTGACTTTACGGTGTCTCCTGCTGCCATGAAAGATGACCTCCGAGTGATGACGCGACCACCCCGGGACTTGCCGGGGCCTTCGTTCCCAGTCTAACGCGAGGTCCCGTCTTCGGAAGGTGCGGACTGGCTCGAGACGACATCCACATCCACACTCGCGGAGGAGCGTGCCTGCATGTCGCGGATGGCTGCAAGCTCGGCGGCCATGGCCTCGACCTGGGAGCAGGCCATGACCCTCGTTCCCGACATGACCGCGTTGAGCATGATGAACGGGTGCCTTCCGAGACGCGACGAGACCGCACGCACCGCGACCGTCACCATCCAGACGGCCTCGCCCGCGAGCACCACCGCGAGAACGGCCTCGACCGAGATTCCCTCGACGGGATGGGCCGGGAACAGCGCGACGACCCAGCCGGGTGCCATGAGCAGGACCCAGATGAGAAGGCCATACCGGGCGACGTAGCAATACCATGCCGGCCGACTCCCGTCGGGCCGCACGATGCGCAGACGGACGAGGGCCTGGCCCACGGTCCGCCCCTTGGTGATGGTGGGCACCACCATGAACACGACACCCGTCGCGACCACGATGATCAGACAGGCCTCGATGCCCTGCGTCGCCGAGTTCGAGACGGGCGAGACGACGGCCAAGGGGATGCAGACCAAGGCCGCGAGCAGGGAGTCGAACGCGAACGCGAGCAGTCGCCTCGTGAACGAGGGGTAGCTCCTTCCCCGCTCGAGAGCGCGGGCATTCACGTCGCGGATGTCGGGAAGCAGGTGGCAGAGGGGGATGGAGAGCCAGAACCCTACGAGCGCGCCGGTCGTGTTCACGATGAGGTCGTCGACGTCGAAGAGCCGATATGGATGCGCGTAGATGCCGAAGATTCCCGTGAGCTGCGTGACCTCGAAGAACAATGAGAGGCAGAAGCCCATGAGCAACGCCTGCCACCATCTCCTGTGGAAGAGGTAGTGGGCATAGGCCCCGACCGGCATGGTGAGGGCGATGTTGAAGAGCACCTGGTACACGGCTGGCTTGCGGATGGCGACCAAGAGTCCGGAGAGGCCCGAGAGCCCCTTCGTCGCACTCGCGATGTCCCTCAGGAAGAGGAACGGGTGGAGCTGTGGCGTAAGACAGCTCGAGACCACCGCATCATGATCCGCCGGAAGAGGGAGGATGACAAGGTAGTAGGCGCATATGAGATAGAGGATGAGCGAGAACACGAGGAAGGTCTTCCATCCCGGGATGGTCCCGTACTTCCGATACTCGTAGACCATGTAGGGAATGAGCATCACGAGGGCCACGAGGGGAAACGTCAGGAACCCCGACTTGATGACGGACAGGTAGGGAGCCATGGGAAGGATGGGGACCTTTCGGGGACGGGATGGGATGGACGACGACGCCGAAGATGGAGTATAGACCTCGGCCGCGACATCCCCATCCCTTCAGATGGCCCCGAGACTCGTGGGGAGCTCGTGGATGGCCGACGGAATCGCCCACGGGAGTCTACCGTCCACCTAGGTTCAGCTTCATTAAAGTGGCGGAACCTATGCTTCATGCGGATGAGCGGACATACGGGGACACGTGCCGTGTCTGCCGCGAAGAAGGGACCATGACCATGGAGAAGACCTCGACCGATGTGAGCGCCGACCATCAGCCTCCCTACACGGGAGACGTTCGCCACGGGTTCTGGCGTGGGGCGACCACCGTCCTCATATCAGGGGCGCTCGTCCTCTCCACGACCCCCATGGTCGCCCTTGCCGACACCGGCTCGACGGCCACGCAGCAGACGGCCCCCGACTCGGGCGGCACCCCTCCTTCGGATGCCGGGGGGTCACAGGGCGGCACCGCCCCCTCGGGAGCCGGAGACTCGCAGGGAGGCACGCCCCCTTCCATGCCGGGCGGAACGGGATCGGGCGGCGCGAACGTCATGACCTTCGACTACACGGGGACCTACTCCGGCGCGATAACGGCCGACTCCTCCGAGACGGCGGCGAGCGGCAAGTCCTATGACGCGAGCGAGGCCGACCTCAACGCTGCGCTTGCCCAGAACGACGGGACCCTCGACCTCTCCAACGTCACCCTCACGAAGTCGGGCGATGACACCAACGGCGACAACTGCAACTTCTATGGCCTGAACTCGATCCTCACCGCCGTGGGGTCGGGCAGCATGGCCTACGTCTCGTCCTCGACCCTCTCCGCGACGAGCGAAGGCTCGAACGGCATCTTCGCCACGGACGATGCGACCGTCTACGCCAAGGACACATCCATCTCCACCACGGCCGGCAACTCTCGAGGCCTCGACGCCACCTATGGCGGGACCATCGTGGCCGACGGCATGACCATCGACACCCGAGGCGACCACTGCGCAGGCGTCGCCACGGACCGAGGCGGCGGGTCGGTCTCCCTCACGAACTCGACGCTCTCGACCGCCGGATCGGGCTCCCCCCTCCTCTACTCGACGGGTGACATAGAGGTCTCGAACGTCACCGGCACCGCCTCGGGAAGCCAGCTCTGCGGGATGGAGGGGCTCAACACCATCCTCGTGAACGACTCGACCCTCACGAGCACGCAGACCGACAAGACCGCGAGCGACCCCATCGCCGACGGGATCATCATCTACCAGTCCACCTCAGGTGACGCCGAGTCGACCACCGGCGAGGCCGCCTCGTTCCAGGCCGCGAATTCGACGCTCTCGAGTGCCATCACCAGCGGCAGCATGTTCTACTTCACGAACACCTCCGCGAACGTCGTCCTCTCCAACACGACCCTCGACTTCGACTCGAGCGCCGCGAACCTCATCGAGGCCGCGGGCAACGACTCCAACAGCTGGGGCACGGCGGGCTCGAACGGCGCGACGGTCACGTTCACCGGCCTCGGCGAGACCATGCAGGGAG
The DNA here is from genome assembly GCA_022655215.1 of Atopobiaceae bacterium. GTDB lineage: Bacteria > Actinomycetota > Coriobacteriia > Coriobacteriales > Atopobiaceae > JALCUE01. Next base: position 1,136,570 of record JALCUE010000001.1, read on the forward strand.
ACGTGGACGTCGACACCATCTCGAGCGTCGATCTGTACCTGCTCGAGGACAGCACCTGGACGGGTGCCGCCTCCGTCTCGGACAACGAGGCCGGGGCCGACACGAGCGAGACCCCCCTCACCGTGAACGTGGGCGCGGGCTCGACTTGGGAGGTCACGTCAGACTCGACGGTGTCGAGCCTCAACGTGGCGGAGGGTGGCAACGTCGTCGATGCGGACGGCAAGACGGTCAGCGTCATCGTCGACGGGGAGACCGTGGTGGCAGGCGACGGCGACGTCACCGTGACCGCGAGCTCATACTCGACGGACGTGTCCGGCGACGGTGCCGGGTCCCTCTCGACCAGCCTCATCGATCGCACCGCATACGACTCGCACTACTCGACCCAGACGTCGTTCACCATGGGCTCCGGCTCGGCCTCCACGACCGAGGCGACCACGACCTCCGAGTCCGACGGCGGCACCACGACGACCACCACGTCCTGGTGGGACTCGGTGGTGAGCTGGTTCGCCTCGTTGTTCGGACTGTAGGCCTCCCCTACTGGGAGCAGCAGGCCCCCACCCAGGCGACGAGGTTGTCGATCGCATCACCGGAGCGCTCTGCGAGCTCGCGGCCCTTGTCCCAGACCTCCGTGAGGGTGACGTCGGACACCCCATCGTAGTGGATGAGGGCGAGCGCGAGGTTCGCCTCGGCGGTCATGGGCGTCTCGGGGTCGGACAGGCCGGCGTTGATGCGCCAGTGACTCGCGACCTTGGCCGAGCCGAACCCCTGGAAGGCCCCGGAGAGGTAGTAGAGGGGATCGTACATGTCCCTGCGCTGGTCGAGGGGATTCTTGAGCGAGTCCGTCTGCTTGAGGTCCGATGACCAGGCCTCGGGGAGGCTCGCGTCCCAGTCCGCAGCGGTCGCATAGGCATCCACGCGGTTCGCGAGGAGGTCAGAGACCACCTGGCTGAAGTGGAGCGAGTCGGAGTCGTCGTTGCCGAAGAGCTGGTTGTAGACGTTGGACCTCGAGATGGAGTCGTACGCGCATACGTCCTTGGTGACGATGCGGCAGTGCTGGACGAAGGCCTCGAGGCTCGTGATGCGGACCGTGCCCTTGCTCTCGTTGTAGACCACCCAGCGGGAGTCGGAGTTGAGCGCGTCGAGATAGTCCGACGCACTGCCGTAGGTGACCGGGTTCTGGACCTGTTGGTCGGTGGTCGACCCGGACTGGGATGCGGCGGTCGCCGTGGCCTCGTCAGCGGTCGTGCCGTCACCGGCGAAGCCGCCATCGGCCACGGAGCGCGCGTTCGACGTATAGGGGAAGGTGGTGTCGGCGAGGAACCGCGCGAGCGAGTCCTCGGCAAGCGTCACCATGTACTCGTAGTAGCTGCCGTCGGCATAGATCACGCCGTCCGTCTCATCCAGCGTGAGGTGGTTGCCGTCGCCGTCGCGAAGGTCGAGGGAGTTCACGTATGCGGCGTAGGCCGAGGCGAGGTCGTCCGAGAGGAGACCCGTCCAGGTGCCCTCGGCGCGAGTCCCTCCGGCGAAGTACTGGCCCTGTGCCCACTCGTAGGCCGCATCGCCCTGGGACAGGCCCGTGTCCGGGCACCAGCAGGCGACCCCGGCGACGGTGTCGGATATGTCGGTGCCGTCCGCGTCATGCGTGGCCGCCCCGACCTTCTTGAGGTAGGCGTCGTAGTAGGGGGCGTCTCCCGTGGATCCGAGGATGGAGACGAGGGAGCCGCCGGCGGAGTGCCCGAACGGGAACACCCTCGTGGCGTCCCCCGGAAGGGACTTCGCGTTGTAGCGCAGGTAACGAACGGCCGCCTTGAGGTCCACGACCGCCCAGGGCGATCCCCCGCTGAAGAAGCCGTCCCCTGACGTGGCGGACGAGTCGTAGCCGTTGCCACGCCCACGAAGACCGACATAGACGTAGATGAGGCCTGCCGAGAGGTACTTCTCGAGGCCCGAGTAGGAGAAGGTCGTGGGTGCCGCCTGGACGGAGAAGCCCGCGGCGTTCACCGGCATGACGATGGGCGCCGTCGAGGAGGTATAGGCACCTACCTGGGCGTCCTCCTTGATCGTGCAGGTGTACTTGTCGCCACTCGCCTGCTTGCCATCCATATAGGGACCGGGGACATAGATCCCGAGGGTCTCGATCGACTTCGCGGCCGGCTCCTTGCAGTACTCGAGGCCGGTCTGCCACCAGACGTCGTTCTCGTCGTCATGACGCCAAGCGGACATGTCGATGGCAAGGTCCTTGAACTCCGTCAGGTCGACCGTGGATGCCTGGGTCGTCGCGGCCTCGGTGGTCGAGGCCACGTCGCCCGTGTTGGACGAGCAGGCCGTGCAGGCCAGCGCGGCGGCGCCGGACGCGATCGCGAGGAAGTCCCTACGGGTGCAGTTCATCGTGCCTCCTGACGAGTGATGCGAATTCACAAGTCCCTATTCTCCGCCCGAACGGCCGTCCATGCCGTCCCTCGCCCCGACTCTCGCCCGCTCGACACGATATCTTCAGAGACTCCCCGCACGCGACCCATATGCGATCGCGTCCGCATGGTCGTGTCGCCCAAGGGTAAGATGGAAGACAAGACGACGGAGGGAGAGACATGGACCTCGAGGGACTCTACGAGGGCATCTGCGACTGGTGGGGAACGCTTGACGAGGAGAGCAAGGCCAAGGAGCTCGCTGCCTTCGCGCCTGAGTTCGCCTACAACTCCGCGAGCATCGAGGATTCGGCCGTGACGCGCGAGGACACCGAGCAGGTCTTCTCGACCGGCCGCGTCTCGTCATACTCCGGCGAGCTCTCCACCCTGAACCTCATCCAGGACCAGCGGGACACGTTCGCACGGGTGCTCGCCGACGTCGACCATGGCCGCCCGTTCGACGAGGGGCTGGTGCTCGAGGCCCATGCCGCCCTCACCTGGGGAACGTACAGCCCCACGCAGCTTGCCGACGGCGAGAGGCCCGGCACCTACAAGCTGGGCGATTACCTCGTTCCCGGCGTGGCCGAGGTAGGCGCGCCGGCCGCGGACGCCCCGAGGCTCGTGCGCGAGCTCGCCGACGAGATCTCCGGCGTCCTGCCCTCGCTCACCCGCAAGAAGGCGCTCACGGTGGCGAGCTACTTCCACTGCTCCTTCGAGACCATCCATCCCTTCTCGGATGGCAGCGGCCTCACCGGCAGGACCCTCATGAACTACATCCTGCTGTCCGGCTTCCACCCGCCCGTGATTATCTTCGAGACCGACAAGCAGCCCTATTTCGAGGCGTTGGAGTCGTTCAACGCCGAGGGTGACCTCACGCCGTTCAAGAAGCTCCTCATGGCCGAGACGATCAAGTCGTGGCGCGAGAGGGCCAGGTCCTAGAGGGCCTCGGTACCACCGAGCGGGACGATGTCCTGGTAGAGCGCCCTGTGATCGGGTGGGATGGTCCTGTCGATGTGGTGGTGTCCGAAGTACCACATCCGGTACTGAAGCCCGTGCTCGACCACGTCGAACCAATCCGTGAGGGCATCGGGGCCCTGCCACACGGGATCGTCCCCGTACACGTCACCGATGACCGACGTGGCACAGCAATGGGTCACGACGTAGTCGACCTCCCAGTCATGGGCGTCGAGCGTGGAACGTGCCTCGGCGAACTCGTCGGCATCGGGCAGCTCGGTGGGCCACCAGCTCTGACCGTTCGTCCTCCATGCCCTGTCGACCGAGGTGGCCCCTCCCATGGTGAACACCGTCGAACCATCGATGTCGAAGATCTGACCTCGCATGAGGTGCAGCACCGATGGCGAGAGCCTATGGACGCGGCCACCGTGCCATCTCTCCTCGGGAAGCTCCGCCAGTGCCTCGTGGTTCTCGTGGTTCCCGTCGACGAAGAGCGTCGTCCAGGGCCTCCGCTCAAGCCAGTCGCGCCAATAGAGCTCGTCGGGCGTGAAGTCCCAGACGAGTCCAAAGTCACCCGCGATGATGAGGTAGTCGTCCTTCGTGAGGGACGCACCCTCCGGGAACGACCTCGCCGAGAGCTTGTGGATGTCCGTCGACCCATGGGTGTCCCCCGTGACGAACGCGGCCATCAGTCGATGCCACCCATCGGAACGCCTCTCCCCCGCGTCAGCTCGAACGGACCTTGTCGGCGATGCGGTCCGACACCGAGGCGCCCTCGCGACGGTCCGGGCCCCAGAAGCAGCAGGAGACCATGTCCGCGCCCACATGGCAGCCGATGGTGGGGCCGATGCTCGTGCGCAGGAACATGGTCGAGTCATCGTCCCTGCGGATGAGGTCGACCAGGCGGTCGGCGTCATGGGGGCAATCGGCGTCCCCGATCGCGGCGATGGCGGAGCACATGTCGGTGTTATGCGTCTTCTCGTAGTACTCGGCCATGCGACGCAGACCCTTCTTGCGGCCACGTGCGATGCCGGCCATGGTGAGCTTGCCGTCGAGATCGAAGGTGAGGAGAGGCTTCACGTCGAGCTTGGCGCCGACCACGGCCACGCCGGCCGGGATGCGCCCGCCACGGCGGAGGGCGTCGAGGTCGTCGACCATGAACATGGTATGGACGAAGTATCGGGCCTCCTCAGCCCATCTCACCATCTCCTCGGCGGTGAGGCCCTTGTCGCGCTGGCGCACGGCCTCCGTGATGAAGAGGCCCTGCGTGGTCGAGCCGATCTTGAGGTCGACCACGTAGAGGGGGATGTCGGCGTCGCGCTTCTCCTTGACACGGGCCATCGCCGCGAGCGCGCCCTCGTAGCAGCCGGAGATGCCGCTCGAGAAGGCGAGATAGACGGTGGGGATACCGGAATCGGCGGCAGCCTCGAAGGCCTGCTCGAACTCCATCTGCGAGGGCTGGCTCGTCATGGGCTGGGCACCATGGCGGATCCTCTCGTAGAACTCATGGGCGGAGATGTCCTTGTACATGTCGTCGACGCCGTGGAAGCCTCCATCGGGCTTTCCTGCCTCGGTGTACGAGAAGTCGAGGACGGTGAGGCCCTCGCGCTCGCAGTATTCACGTCCGAGCTCGCAACAGGAGTCGACGATGAGGTTGCACTTCGCAGTCATGGCATCCCTTCCGGTTCCGGTGACGACGGAGGCGTCCTGCGAGAACGCGTCCGAGTGACACCGCTTCGTTTTCTTTCTTATTGTAGGTGAAGCCGCCGCGAGGGGTCGGGCGCGAGGAAGGTGCATCCGCCGCCCGGAATCACCTGAGCTTGAGGCATTCGTTCGACCTCGCGAGGGGGCAGGAGGGGGCTATGCGACTCGACCCACCGCCGTCGATGACATGGAAGGTCACCACCATGAGGGAGGACGTCGTGCCGGCACGTCCAACCAGACCGAACGTGGCATGAAGGCAGACGCAGACGCCGTCCCTCGTCATGCATCTGATGGCCACGTCCATGGGCTCCCCTGTGTCGGAGACCCTGTGACAGACCTCCTCGACGAGCTCCCTGTCATCCGGGTGGATATGCTCCAGGACGTCCTCGGAACCACGTCGGAACGTCTCGGCGGTATAGGCGAACAGACGGAGGTAATGGTCGCTCGCACGGACCACCTCGAGCCTCTCGCCATCGAACTCGTAGACCGCATAGGCATCGAGCATGTCGTCCATGACCCGATCGAAGAACCGGTCTCCGCCCAGGACGTCGTTGACGTCAGAGGGGTCATAGCTGTCCGAGGTCTCGGGTGTCACCGCAGGCGCGCGAAGGATGTACTCCTCGAACTCGTCATAGGGCATCGGGTGGGCGAAGTAGAAGCCCTGAACGAAGTCACATCCTATGGAATGGAGGTAGCGGACCTGGGCATAGGTCTCGACACCCTCGGCGACCACGGGGACGTCGAGCCACTTGGTCATACGCAGGATCGAGGCGAGGATCGTACCCACGCGGCCTCCACGCTCGAAGCCCTCCATGAACCTCATGTCGATCTTGAGCATGTCCACCGGGATGTCCTTCAGGGTGTTGAAGGAGGAGTATCCGTTCCCGAAGTCATCCATGAGCACGGGGAAGCCGTAATCACGCAGCCTGCTCACCGTGTTGATGAGCTGGGCGGCGTTGTCCATATAGGCCGACTCCGTCACCTCGATGTGGAACAGGCGTGGGTCGACCCCATACCTCTCGACGAGGCCCACGACGTCATCGAAGAGGCCCGTGTCGTAGACGCTTCGGCGCGACAGGTTCACCGAGATGGGGATCGGGGCGAGACCGGAGGCAGAGCGCTTCGTCTGGATGCGGCAGACGTGCTCCCACACGTAGTGGTCGAGCCGCGAGATGAAGCCGTTATGCTCGAACAACGGGATGAAGACACTCGGCGTGACGATTCCCACGCCGGGTCGTCGCCAGCGCACGAGGGCCTCCGCGCTCACCGGGCTGTTCGAGGAGAGGCTGTAGATGGGCTGCAGGAAGACCTCGAACTCCTCGTTGGCCAGTCCCGCGTCCATGTTGTCGAGGATGTCCTGCTCGTCGAGCATGCGCTGACGAAGCTTCTCGTCGTAGTAGGCCGTATGGCAGGAGTAGTCGCCCTTGACCGTGGTCAGGGCCATGCCCGCGCGGTCGCACATCTTGTCGACGGAGAGGTCATGGTCCGTCACGTGGAAGACCCCGACGGCCACCGCGACCGCCTGGGCGATGCCCTCGCCCTCGAACGACCCCTTGATGTCCTCGATGACCTCATCCATGAGGTTGTCCATGCTCAGGGTGGACGGGATACATGCGACGAAGTTGTCAGAGCCATAGCGTCCATAGGTGCCGAACCCGCCGAGGTGCGTCGCAAGGCTTCGGGCAGCGGACTTGAGGACGGCGTCACCTACCTCCATCCCGAACAGGTCGTTCACGAGCTTGAACTTCTCGATGTCCCATCGCACGAGGTCGAACGACTCGTCAGGATGGCACATGAGCATGTCATGGGTCTCACGGTAAAATGCGGAGCGGGAGTAGACCCCCGTGAGTGCGTCATGGTCGGACTGGAATTGGAGCTCGTCGGCGACGCGGCTCTTGATGTGGAGCTCCTCGATATCACGCTGGCCGATGACGTAGCGAAGGCGGCGGCGGGCGATCTCGGGCTCGATGGGCTTCGTCAGGAAGTCGGTCGCGCCAGCGTCGAGCGCGCGCACCTCCACCGAGGTGTCGTTCTCGGCCGTCACGACGATGACGGGGACCTGGGAGAGACGCGGGTCCGACGACATCTCCTCGAGCACCTTGAAGCCGTTCATGACGGGCATGAGCAGGTCGAGGAGGACGGCGGCCACCTCATGCGAGCCATCACGGAGCACGTCGAGTGCACGGGCGCCGTCGGAGGCCTCCAGGACGTCATACTCCCCGCCGAGTATGCCGGTGAGGAACGCCCTGTTGATGGGTGAGTTATCGGCTATGAGGATGGTTCGCCTCGGCACGACTCCCTCACTGCCTCTCCGTCGCGTCCCCGATGGCTCGGATGACATCATCGTACGCGGTGGACATCGCCGCGAAGGCCTTGCGGGCCCCCTTGGTGTCATTCGCCTTGAGAAGACTCACCACCTCGGACGACGTGCGATAGAGCTCGCCCATCGAGAGGTTGCCGCTCATACCCTTGATCTCATGAGCGCATTCGAACAGGCGGCCCCAGTCGTCGGACCCCAGGGCCACACGTGCCTGTTCCATGTTGTCGTCGTCGAGGAACATCGCGATGAGACGCTCATAGAGGGAGTGGTCCCCGTCACAGCGACGCACGCCATCGGCATAGTCGATGCCCGCACGATCGAGCAGGGCTCCGTCCATGGGTTCACTCCTTTCGAGGCTTCTGCGGCCCCGTCCGGGGCTTGGTGGCGACGACACGCGAAACGAACGCGATCCGATGTCACTTATCCCTCAAATTGGTGGCCACTAGTACGACGCTTCGCCAGCCGTTCGAACGGGTGTGCCGAACGTTCGCCCGAACGCCCTCAGGCGATGGACCCCTCGAGCTGCGGGCGACCGTCGAAGGCGCTCGCGTGGTTGCCGCGGGCGCGGTCCACGCGCACGACCGTCCCCCTCCAGTCCGGGTCGGACGCCTCGGCGTCG